>NZ_JAHNZT010000026.1 GCF_019039035.1 Citreicoccus inhibens
GCTTCCACGACCTCAAGCGATGCCGCGCCGTCGCCACCCGCTACGACAAGACGGCGACCTGCTACCTCGCCGTCCTCCACGTCGCGGCCATGACTCTGTGGCTGCATTAATCAGGGACAGCCCCTAGAGTTCACTCTAAATTGTTGAATGGGGACTCGAGACGACGACATGTCCGACCCCATCCGTATCGGCCAATTGGCATCGCGCACTGGGCGCAGCGTGCACACCCTCCGCTGGTATGAGGCGCAGGGCCTCATCCCCGGCGTCATCCGCGACGCGGGCGGCCGGCGGCGATACTCCGAGCAGCATGTCGCTTGGTTGCAGTTCATGGAACGCCTGCGCCACACCGGCATGTCGATCAAACAGATGCGTGAGTACACCGCGCTCGTCGCACAGGGGCACGCCACCCTGACGCGCCGGCAGGAAATCCTGAATGCCCACCGAGACCGCGTGCGACGGGCCGTCGAGGAGTGGACCGAGGCACTCGAACTCCTCGACAGCAAGATCGACTTCTATGACCAGTGGCAGAAAACGGGCAAGCGGCCGTCACGGGACTTCATGACGACGCCTGCCCAAAAGAGGAAACACGCGTGACGAACCGCACCGAAAATAAACGGCTGATGCAGGCTGCCTTCGTTGAACTGGCCAAGGGCAACGGCCAACCCTTCGTCGAGACCCTGTCCGAAGACGTCGTCTGGACCATCGCCGGCCATTCGCAGTGGTCGCGAAGCTGGCGCGGCAAACACGAGGTGATGAATAGCTTGATTCGACCGCTGTTCGCGCGCTTCGCGGAAGTCTACACCAACGAGGCGCTGCGATTCATCGCCGAGGACGACCACGTCGTCATCGAATGCCGCGGGAAGGTGCTGACGAAGAGCGGCCACCGCTACGACAACCACTACTGCTACGTGTGCCGGTTCGAGAACGGCAAGCTCGCGGAGTTGATTGAGTACATGGACACGGAGCTGGCCATGCGAGCGCTTGGAGCGCCCTGACGCACCCGCCAGGGCGCTCCAACAGCATGCGCTGGGGCAACTTTCATTCGTCGCGGAACACCGGCTGGTTCGCCTCCTGTCGCCGCGTGAGTTCGTCGTAGTCGAGCATGGCGCGACCGGTCTCCGGCTCTGTCCGAATGAGCCCCTCCACCAAGAGCGACTCCGGCGAAACCTTCTGCACGCCTGGAGACTGCGTCGATTCGTAGATGGAACTTTCGGCAACGACACGCGAATGCACGGCCAGTTGCTGATTGTCGTAGACGCGGCAAGAAAGCTGGCGCGCGAAGACGAGGCCGCCATTGCCCTCGGCTCGCACAAACTCAACTTCGATGTCACCGAGCACGACCAGATTCCCGAGACATCGAATCCCAACCGCCTTGAGATCTCCCGCCACGACAACGGTGCTCCCGTCGTTCACCCGAAGCCAGCCCTCGACGGTCAGCGAGCCTCCGACAATCAAGAGCGGCGCTGCATCCAGCGGCTCACTGACGACGGCGTCTCCCGTCCAGAGGACCACTTCATCGGACTCACACTCTTCCGCCGTCCGAGACTCGGTCGAACCGTCGCGCAGCGCGAGCGCGATCCACTGAGGCCCACCCGAGGGACAATCCTCTTCCAGGGCGGCGGCCAGGTCTTCCGCGCCGTCTATCGCCTCGGCCACATCTCCAGGCCAGGAGTGAGACCAGAGATGGGCGAATGGCGCGACGACCTCCCACGAGAAGCCCTCCATCGCTGAACCTGCTCGCGCGAGCGCGTCGAGTTCGTTCAAGCGACGGAGGAGGTCCTCAAGGTCGATGGACATGTCCCCCTGGATACACGCCTTGCGGCTCTTCCCGCAAGCCGCTGGCTCGAGCCATTCAGTGAAAGAGGACGCCCTCTTCTGAACTCACATCGAGTCGGCGGGCAGTGTCGTGAGCATCTTCAGGTGGGACAGGACGGGATGATCGCGAAGGGCCTCGATCAACCGTGGGCGCAGCAGATTCCTCACGCCCTTGTCCAGGCGCTTGATGGCCAGGAGTTCCTTCGTCGGCCCCGCGAACTTCATCCGCTGCTCATCGCCCTCGACCGAGATGACGGCAATCAGTCCTCTCGACAGTCGAGTGGGCGTGAATCCCCGAGTGGAGCCCGTCAGATGGATCAGCGCGGACCTGAGCGCCCGGAACACGCCGGCCACGTGCACACCATGACGACGAGTCTTCACCGTGTTGGCGAACGACTCCACGCGTCCATCGGATTCACACCACTGGAGCGCACACCGCACGCGCAGCCCATCCCAGGTGACATCGAAGACAAGCGGCTCGGGATGCATCGGCTGGAGTCCCGCGGACAGCTCGCTCGCCCATTGACCGAGCCCGCCGGGATAACACAGCGACTCGTCTCGGCCCGAGGGACGATGAATGAACCGCACGCGCGTCCCGGGAACGAGTACCGCCAGCTCATGGCAACGCCGGAACAATCGCTCCGCGTCAAAGACAGTCGATTCAAATATGGAGGCGTCCGGAGTGAACATCACGCACATTCCGCGCGAATGCTCCACGGGCGCGGGGGTCCGCGCCTCCAGGAGGACACCCGGCGACGGCGCCTCGCCATTCACGCTCCCGAGCCGCCATTGCGCCTCCTCCGTCCAAAGGTCTACCTGGAACCTGGAAGAGAGCGCACAGACGATGGGCAACGCATGATTCCAGAAGCCCACAGCGGACGATGGGGAGTGGCTGCCTGACGCGATGCGCGCGGACAGGCCGGCCGGCGACACACCTGCTTCGGTACAGAAGAAGGAGACTGACGAGGCATCCTCCCCTACCTCCAACACGACGTCGCGATGCGCACCTCCGCGCGCCTCGTCGAAGAGTGCGTTCATCAGGAAGTACACGAGGTGATGCAGCCCGTATTCGCGGATGTCCCCCACGTACATCCCGGGGCGATGCCGCACGGACTCGAGGAACGTGAGACCCGGCTTCGGATTCATGAATGTCACTCCTTCAGGTTAGGCTACGGGCCTGCACCTCGCGAGCCCCCTGCTCTTCACCCACCCTGAGAGCGTGTTGAGAGGGACCGCTATGCAAGGCGGCGCAGCATGAGGCCGGTCATTGCGATGTGGATGAAGGCTTGGGACGAGTGCGCGTGACGCTCGTAGTCCCGAGCCAGTCGCCGCTGGCGAGTCAGCCACGCGTTGGTGCGCTCCATCACCCAGCGGCGCTTCTGCACCACAACCTTTGTCTTCCTCGGAGCGTCGGACAATCTCCAAATCCAATCCGGCCTCCTTCGCGGCTTCGGCCACCACGGGCCCTTGGTAGCCCGCATCTGCCCAGACCTTGCTCAACGAGGGAGAGTCCTCCGCGGCACGTGGCAATACCGCTCCCGCCGCGGCATCCCGGTCCTGCACGTCAGCGCTCGCCACTCACGCCACCAGAACCATTCCCAGCACATCCACCAGCAGGTGGCGCTTGCGGCCCTTCACCTGCTTGCCCGCGTCGTACCCTCGGCTGTCGGCTTCCTCCGACGCCTTCACCGACTGGCTGTCCATGATTCCCGCCGTCGGCGCGTGCTCTCGCCCTTCCACCTGGCGCACCTTGCCTCGCAACGCATCGTGCACCCGCTTCCAGGTGCCATCCTTCTTCCACAGCCGGAAGTAGTGGTAGACGCTTTGCCAATCCGGCAGGCCATGCGGCAGGTAGCGCCACTGCACACCCGTCCGCGACACGTAGAGGATGGCATTCATCACCTCTCTGCGCGGATGCACCTGCTCCTTCGGGCCTCCTCCCACCGCCCTGACGAAGCGCTCGATGTGGGCCCACTGCTCGTCTGTCAGGTCGCTCGGATACGGCGTGCGCTCGGGCATTGCGAGGTCGGGCATCTTGTTCCGTCAATGCGCCGACCCCGTCGCTCCATTTCAACACGCCCTCACGGAACTCGTCATGCGCCCGCCTCTCTCTTTCGAGGACATCGCCCGGCCATGCCCTGCCGTGGGCGTCGTAGTCGCCGGTGCGAAGGAATCGCTCAATCTCGCTGCGGGTGTCCATGGATGGGCCTACTCAACCCTCTCACGACGAGTGCAACAAGAGACTGTGTGGCTGGTATAGGAGCGCGAGGATGGCACGTCTTCTGGTCCGCGCTGCCCTCGTGTAGGAGAAGTGTCTTGCTGCCTCATGGGGATGAACGAGGCACAGGGCAAGCTGGCCATACCAGCCGGCCTCCCCTTCGTCGTCAGGCTCGTGCGCAGCATTTCCTCCACCAGCGACGCGGCGTTACGGAGGTCTTGCACGCCATGCGAATGGTGGCCTCGTCAACCACCGCTCAACTCCTTCTCATGGTCGCTGATGACTTCCTCCAGAATCCTCTGCTGTGCCTTGTCACGCGCGCGCAACTGCACACTAGTACTTGGGATTGATGCTGTAGCCGCATCGACAAGGGCAATCGCGCCATACTCTGCGTGCTCCAGAGGGATTACCGCTGGCGAGGCCCCGAGTTCGGTGAGCGAGAATCCCAAGCGCGTGAGGAACTCGTATGCCTTGGCTGGAGCCTCGGGTTTCGACTCAAGGTCAAAGTACCGCGTCTGCTCCTCCGGGTCGGCCTCAAAAACAAGTCTGGATACGATGATTGTTCGTAGCCAGTCGGAAAAGGTCGGGAAGGGCTTCTTGGGCGCAATCTTCCCACGGATTAGGTCCTCTTCGTGAATTCGGATAATTGCCGCGTCCCGTTCGTTGGGTGTTCGATGGGTGAGTTCAAAGAACATGTCCGGGTTGCGACCCTCGTTACCCTCCTCGCCCATGGTGAACTTGAGATACCTGCGACCATCCGGCCATTCCCGTTGAGGTCCCTCGCGGTCCGCCAGCAACGCCGAAATAGAGGTTGTGCCGAACGTCAACCGTAGGCTGCCAGTCGATGCGCCCATCGTTTCCAGGAACTCGCGATACACGTGAGGCAGTGCGTTGAGCCCTCCATGCGGCTTGGCCAGGGCTGCAATCTGGTCGGCCGTGGCCGGCTCGAAGCCCTGGGTGCTGCCTGGCCTCCATCGTTCCATGAACGCGAGCAACCCCGGCATCGACAAGGGAGGGGGAGCCTCGAGAAGCTTTGACCAAGTCATCCGCACGTCTGCACCTCGAGGTCACACCGGGCCATGAAAAGCGTGTCCTGACACGACTGGCAGGAAGGCACAGTCTCCTCCGACTTGCGTCGCATCTCAACGCGTTCCCCATCGGGATCGCCACCTCTACCCTCCTTGATGGCAGCGACGACTTCCGCGACACTTGGAGGCTTCCAAACCCCCGCCCCCTTGCCGTCAGATCCCACTGCTCTATCTTTGGGTGGGGAGTATTCGAGGGGACCACGATAGCATACCGGGTAGGTCAGTTTCCTTGCGCTGGGAAAGGCGAAGAACATCTCGGTCATCGAATTCGCGACGTGTCCGCTCTTGCCGATGAGTTTGGCTCCTGCACAAGTCCCAGGCTCGTTACTGTATTCTTTCTTTTCGGCTCGGACCTTCTTCTCCGTCTCTTCCCACCGCGTTCTCATCTTTTTGATGGCCTCGGTGTCTCCCGCAGCACACCTTGGGTTCCTGGCCAGGAAGTCCTTCAGAGTGGCGGCCTCCCCAATGACGGTGCAGCCGTGAGTATCGGCGATGGCCATGAAGTCAGGAGGAACTTCGCCACCCGACACTGCGGCGAATCTCTTGCCCTTGCTGCACACCATGACTCCAAACATGTATCCCGTAGAGTCCGCGCGTCGATGGCCCTCAAGTCCCTTTCGCTTCGCCTCAAGTTCTTGAATTTTCGCCCTTCGCTCATCCCGGGTCGCCTGTTTGGGCGGCGGATTCGTGCCGTCGAGAAGGCGCTTGAGTTGGGCTTCCTTCGTGATGATTTCCTGATTGACCTGGGCCCACTCGGCCTCGCGCGCCTTGAGGTCCTTGAGAATCTTCTTGGCGATGTCGAGGCTTTGGCCTTCTTCTGTTTCTTGCTGCTCAATCACCGCGTGGCGGTCCGGGTCCTTCTGGCAGATGATGCACGCGCCCTTGAAGTCGTCCGCGTAGGCGAATCCCGTCCCGTTATGCCCGTTCGACATGAACGTGGTGTTGAAGGAGTTGCCGTTGTGGAGGGTGACGTCGAGGAAGCGCACGACGCCCTTGCCCTCAACCTTCACGTCCACGCTACCGCTGCCCCAAGCCATCTTCCCCTTGAACTTCGAGGAGATGAGGCCGCCTGCCGTCCCTGGCTCGTCGCCGGAGCTGACGCTCAGCTCGGAGTCCGTCAGCGCCACCGGCTGGCCGTTGATGGTGACGCTCTTGCTGCCCTTGGTGAGCATGGCGTCCTGGGCGGAGTTGACGAAGGGCGTGGGCACCGGCCCACCCGGCGTCGGCACCTTGCAGACGTCGGGGGCGGCAGAGGTGTGCGTGTTCTCGCTCCCCTTGTGAATGATGGAGCGGCCGTTGGCGAAAACCTTGCTCATGCTTCCTCCTTGGCGTTTCGAATCATCTCCACGATGCAGGCGCCAATGCGTCCACCGTCGGCACTGCCATAGACGAGCGTCCTGCGTGCGGCAGCGTGGCGCCAGCGTGCGCGGTGCAGGGCTACGCCCAGCATGATGGGGCCCGCGCCGGCCCCCGCGTCTCCCAGTCCTTCGCCCGCGACGAGGACGCGCAAGGGCTCGGGCATGAGTGCGGCGTTGCGCAGGTAGGCGCGGGAGAATTCAGTTGCCCAGAAGCCGTCTCCGGGCTGGCAGGCCACGACTGCGTCCACGCGTCGCCCGCCCATTGCCACGCTTTGCCGCAGGGCATGGAGAGCTTCCGTCAGCCCCTCGGCCAGGCTGGGGCGGCTCTGCGTGAAGGGCCTCGGCTCCACGGCGAGCGACGTGCCCAGCAGGGCGCCCGAGGACTCCAGCTTCAGGGACTTGGACGCTCCGGGGCGCGCCAGGACAACGAAGCCCGCCCCCTCACCTGGAATCCGGCCATCCGGATTCCGGCGCCCCAGGTGCAGCCGCGCCCCCACGTGCGCCTCCAAGGAAGCGCTGTCGGCCAGCGAGTCCACCGCGCCCACCAGGGCCAGCGCTCCCGCGAGGCCGGAGTGCAAGTCCTTCTGGGCGGAGGCCAGGGCCTCGAAGAAGGCAGCTCGCCCAGACTCGTGCGCCTTCACCACTTCCAGCCGTCCCGCTGTCTCGGCTCGCAGCGCCGCCACCAGCGCCTCCTGTTCCACCCGGGCGCCCAGTCCTGCCTCGGGCAGTCCGAGGTACAGCGGCACCCGCCCGGGAGGGAGTGCGTCCAGGAGCGGCCGTACTCCGACGAGGGCCTGCCGAGCCAGCGCCACCATGCGCTGAGTACGAGAGAGGGAGACGTCAAGGAGACTCAGCCGCGAGGCCCGCACGGGCTCGGCCACCTCGTCCAGTACCTCCGTTTCCGCGAAGCGCACGAGGCCCGCGCGTAGCGAGGCCAACGTCATGTGCGCCGAGGTGCCCACCGGCGTGCACAGGCCCAGGCCCACCACCTGCACAGCCCTCATGGCGTGTCCTCCCCGGGCAAGAGCAGCCGCACGGTGCTCACCTCATGCAGGGCCAACTGCCGGTGCGCAGGAAACGTTGCTCGCCAGGTGAGGACGAGGCGGCCCTCGTCCGGCTCCAGCAGCACCGTGTCCAGCGCCATGCGCCGCTTCTCCCGCCGCCCGGCGAAGGTGCAGCGGGCCAGGAGCCGGTGAGTGGGGAGGTGGAAGGCCAGTGGGGCGTCGGGCGAGACGCCCTCCAGCACTACCGGCTCCCCGCCCTGGAGGTGAGTCGAAGCTCGCAGGCCGTCAGGGGCGGCATGGAAGAAGCGCTCGTCGAAGTCCCGGGGCCAGAGGGGAGCGCGCTTCTCCACCCAGGCCGCGTCGTATGTCCCAGTCCAGCCCAGGCGCGGTTGCCAGTGCCGCGCCACCGGGCCGAAGCCGCAGGGTGGGGGCCTGTCCGCCCAGCCGCGCACGGGGGCCTCGGGCGCCTCAATGGAGGGCAGAGGCTTTTCCAGCGCCTCCTTCGCGTTGGTGTAGAAGCCCCGGCCCACGGGGTTTCGCGCCTCATGTCCCGAAGCCGCGGTACCGCCGAAGGCGTACTCGTAGCGCAGCGGCAGGGACTCAAAGGGTAGGGCGTCCGAGGCACTCAGCCCCATGAGGCCGCGGTACCACATGCGAGTGCCGAAGACGGTGGCCCGTTTCTCCAGCGTGCCCACCCGCACCGCCACCTGCGTCCGCGTCACCTTGCGGCCTCGGGGCGCCCAGGCCTGGCCGTGCAGCAGCACGTCTGTTCCCGGCCGTGTGTAGGCCGACTGCGACTCGTGGCGCAGGCTCGACTTCTCCGGCTCGCCCCAATACGTGTCCGTGGTGACGGGCTGCGGTTGCTCCTCGCATACCGCCAGCGGTGCGTCCGTGGCGCGCCCGGCCGGAGGCAGGACGAAGCTACCGGCGACGACGAGGACGAGGCACTCTTCGCCCTGCTTCGTCAGCGAGAGGAAGTCGGTGGCCGCGAAGGGCGTGAAATTCTCCAGGGCGGGCATGGGGCGTCAGCGCAAGGTGGAAGCCAGGGGCGCGGCGCGCAGGTGGGTGGCCTGGGCCCTGGCGAGGGCTTCGCGTTGGCGGTGGGTGAAGGCGCGGGTGGGAATGCGGTGCTGCCCTCGGGTGCGAATGGCCAACTCTCGCGCCAGGACGTGGCGGCGACGCATGGGGCTGGACTCCAGGGCCTCTACCAGCACCGGGCCACTGAAGGGCTGGCCCTGCAGGTAGCGCGTGCCCGTCACGAAGCGTGCATGGTTTTGCGCCCACCAGTCCTTCACGGCGGCCACGTCCGGCCAGGGCAAGTTGTCCGCTGGATGGGGTGTCAAGTCGGCGTCGAGGCTCTCCTGTTCTTCCGGCGGTACCGGAGCGCCTTCGGGCGTCTCTCCCGGAGGCAGGGCGAAGGAGCCCTCCAGACGCAGGCCCGTCATGGCCGAGAGGGCCTCCCCCGCCAAGCGTGCCACCTCGGGCACGGCGAGGTGCTTCACGCAGGACTCCATGGCCGCCACCCGTCCGCTGAAGCCCAGGGCCCAGAGGGCGTGAGCACGCAGTTCGGCGGACTCCAGCAAGTCCACGAGGAGGGAGGTTTCCGCCTCGTCACCGCCCAGTGCCAGCAACACCATGGCTTCCCGGGCATGAGCGCCGGGCGCCGCGCGCACTTCCTTGCGGCATGCTTCCCAGGCCATGCGCACTCCCGAGGTGAGGCCCGCCTCCATGGCAGCCGCACGAGTGCCGGGGTGGGCTGAGTCGAGCAGCGCGGGCAAGTGCCTGCGCACCGCCTCCTCAAGCAGCGAGGGCGCCCCACGCAGGGCGGCGACTCGAGCCCGCGCCTCGTCATGGGTGAAGAAGCGCGCCAGCACCCCGGCGGGCGCTTCTTGGCGGAAGGCCAGTGCCTCCAGCACCCCGGCCTGCAGGACCGTGTCCTCCAGCTTCAGCAACTCCAGGAGGCGCGCGCCCAGTCTTGGAGCCTCGCTCACCTCCAACGCCCGGAGGATGGCGGCACGGGCTGGCGCTTCTGCCCCTCTCAGCCGCACCAGCACCTCGTCCACCTCGCCCAGCCCCAGCAGCGCATGGGCCGCGGCCGAAATGCGTGGCGCGTTCTCCGAGTCGAAGGCTGGGCGCACCACCGTGTCCAGGGCGTCCGTGTCCGTCAGCCCTTCCAGGTACGCCAGCAGCCGCTCCTCGCGCTCCGCCGTCTCCACCGGCGTGAAGTCGGGTGCCTCCAGGGCCCTCTCCCACTGCAGCCACCGAAATTCGGCCTCGTCTAGGTACTCCTCCAGCACGTCTACCAAAAGCATGTCCCCTGCTTCCCCCTCTATTCTAGGAAACGTAGCCGCAAGGGCTGACATGGAGGGAATTCCTTCCTGTCCCACATGGCGCTGGTGCGTGAGAGCCATTGCTTCCAATGCGGTGGCAATGGCGAGCACTGAGGACGAGTCCGCGGCCGGGGCAACGAGTGCCGGGTCCCCGCATGGCAAGTCACCGTCAGCTTTTGGACAGAACTCGACGGTTACCTGGCTTGATTGGAGTCATGCCTTTCAAGGGGCGTCGTCCTTCGGGGCGATTCAATTCACGGGCCAATGTCGCCAGGGGCTCCAGCTCATGGGCGGCGGTGGCTGGCGTCTTCCGGCCCGGACTGGGGAGTACAGGCTGGCGGACGCGGGCACCACGCCGACGCTCAGAGCGTGTTGAAATGGAGCGACGGGGTCGGCGCATTGACGGAACAAGATGCCCGACCTCGCAATGCCCGAGCGCACGCCGTATCCGAGCGACCTGACAGACGAGCAGTGGGCCCACATCGAGCGCTTCGTCAGGGCGGTGGGAGGAGGCCCGAAGGAGCAGGTGCATCCGCGCAGAGAAGTGGTGAATGCCATCCTCTACGTGTCGCGGACGGGCGTGCAGTGGCGCTACCTGCCGCATGACCTGCCGGACTGGCAAAGCGTCTACCACTACTTCCGGCTGTGGAAGAAGGATGGCACCTGGAAGCGGGTGCACGATGCGTTGCGAGGCAAGGTGCGCCAGGCGGAAGGGCGAGAGCACGCGCCGACGGCGGGAATCATGGACAGCCAGTCGGTGAAGGCGTCGGAGGAAGCCGACAGCCGAGGGTACGACGCGGGCAAGCAGGTGAAGGGCCGCAAGCGCCACCTGCTGGTGGATGTGCTGGGAATGGTTCTGGTGGCGTGAGTGGCGAGCGCTGACGTGCAGGACTGGGATGCCGCGGCGGGAGCGGTATTGCCACGTGCCGCGGAGGACTCTCCCTCGTTGAGCAAGGTCTGGGCAGATGCGGGCTACCAGGGGCCTGTGGTGGCCGAAGCCGCGAGGGAGGCTGGATTGGATTTGGAGATTGTCCGACGCTCCGAGGAAGACAAAACCGGCCTCATGCTGCGCCGCCTTGCATAGCGGTCCCTCTCAACACGCTCTCAGGGTGGGTGAAGAGCAGGGGCCACCGCAGCCCCACACTTCTCTTCGTAGGTGCGAAGCGTCTTCTGGAAGCGCTCGCGCTCTGGAAGCGGCCAGTCCACAGGCAGAGACTCGACAGCATGACGCTGCTCAATCAGCCCCTCACTGCAATGGCCCAGCCCGAGCAGCGCCGCAGCGACGGTCTCATCTACATACGGATTGAATGCCACGCGAGCCTGGGCACGTCGCGCCAACGGCAGCGCTTCCGCGTAGCGGCCCTCTGACACATAGGACCAGGCCAACTCGTTCGCGGACCACCAGTACTCGGGATAAAGCTCATTCATGTGTCGGACGACGTACAGATACTCGGGCACACTGGGATACTTCTTGGCGAGCGCTTCCGCCAGGTCCGACCACGCCACAGGACTTTGAGGGAACCGGACCGCCCGAGCCCGCCTCCACAGGAGCTCTTGCGCTGCCTGCAGCTTCCCATCGGTGGGATCCAAGATGAAGCGAACCACGTGAGGCATTGAAATGGGATGCCCTGCCAACAAGGACGGGGAATACTTCGACTCCGCGATGCCTCGGAGAATGACCTCGGTGGAGTCCAGGGGGCCCTTCTCCAGCACCTCGCACGGCCTCAATCGACCATCGACGCCCAGCTCACACTTGACGATGACCTGGGCCAGGGTGTCCGGCCGCCGCGAGTAGGCGCCGCGCTCCACTTGGATGGAGTCGACAGGCTTCGGCCTCTTGAAGTTGGCATGCAGGTAGTCGCAGGCAGCCTTGAGGCGCGCAGAACAGGCCGAACGCAGGTCCATCCAGGCGACACGCACCTCCGCTTCACTCGGAGTTCCCTCCAGCGTGCGCCTCGCATCGGAGAACAGGGACGGAGCGCGGCCCGGCGCAACTTCTGCTGCCGGTGCGGCCCCAATATCGGCCCCCAGGTAGTTGGTCCCCTCTTCCATATACTCATCCATGACTCCGGACAGATGGCCATGGGTCGCCGGCAAGGTCGGTAACCTCGAATGCCCACACCCGACCAGCCCACCCAAGAGCATCCCCACAGCGACCCATCGCCCCAACTTCATGTTTCTGTCCTCCGGTCCCGCCCTCATGGATGAAGCCCCATGCCCCTCTCTCATTGCTTCGGTGCAGCCGTTCCTGGCTGAGGAGATGCGGCGGGTGCACTGCACTTCCTGAGATGACCATCAATGCCCGCGCGACATGCCACGACGGCCCAATACAGAACCCCCGGTTGAACCGAGTCCAGTTTGGGCGCCCACTTCTCTCCCTCGATTGAACGTGGCCGATGGAAATTGTCAGCGATGTATTCACATGCCGCCTCAAACTGAGCAAAGCATGCGGCCCGCAGGTCAGCCCAAGCCCCTTGAACCTGTTCGTCCGAGGGGCTTCCCTCCAGTGTGCGTTTCGCCTCCACGAACAGCGATTCGGCCTGCGCCTGTTCCACCTCAACGGGAGGCTCGCCTACCGCACTGTTCTGAACGTCCTCGTGCCAATGATTGGCATACTTCCCCAAGGCCATGGACAGCTGGCCATGGGTCGCCGGCAGGCTCGGCAATCGCGAATGCCCACACCCGACCGCCACACACACCAGTAGCAATCCAATCGCAGCACGTCTCATCATGCGGCCGCACCCTACTTCGCCAGAACAGATGAACCCCAGCACCACGCTCGCGCCCGCGCGCCATGCCCGCGACTCCATCGCGAGGAGCACCACGGGGTCCCCATCGTGGTTCACGGCACAGGCGTGCTTCGCGAGCGCCAACGTCGCGTGACCGCCTTCGACGGGCGAACCGAAGAACACCTCTGATTTCTGCTCGGGGTCGACGTGGCCCTTCGCGGCCAGAACGTAGCTCGCGAAGCTCCTCGCCATGCTCGGCGGCTCACGCGGCAGAACCACCGCGAACGCGTCTCCGCGCATGGCCCCACACTCCGCCGCAACGCCAGATGCGTCCAACTCGGCACTGCGCAGCAGCCCTGTCTGGCGGAACAGTCGCTCCTTCCGGACGAAGTCGGCGATCGCTATCGCCACGACCTGCTGTGCTGCCATGGCCTCGGACACCCACGTCCCGACCACGCCCCAACCGGGCTTCGGGGACACCGGGCCCAGGGCCCACTCCTCGAAAGCAACCCCTCGCAACGGCATGGATTCCCCCTCGGCGGCCGGCGAGGATTCCATGGCCTGACGCACAGTGACAACTGGTCAACAGAGGCAGGACTTGGGACAGGGTCCGGGCGGGAGTCCCCTCACTGGTCTACCTGGGGGAGCGGGGACGGCGCCCTAGCTTGCCGCCCAACAGCGCGCAACGGATTTTCCCAGCAGGGGTCGCCCGGTCGCGCTAGACCTCCGCGCGCAAGGGAGATGCATGGAGGCGGCAGGTGAAGGATGATGAGCGCATGAAGGACACACAGGGCACCGAGCCGGGCCCGTCAGAGGGCGGCAAGCCCCACGGACCGCCTCTGGGGGAAGTGCTCGAGTTCATGCGGTTGCTGTGGGCCGTCGATCACGGCCTCCAATCCACCTCCAAGCGCATGGAGTCCAAGCTGGGCCTCACCGGCCCGCAGCGACTCGTCATCCGCCTGGTCGGTCGGTTCCCGGGCATCACCGCGGGCTCGCTCGCACACATTCTTCACGTTCACCCGAGCACGCTCACCGGCGTCCTCAAGCGCCTGGAGCGCCGGGGGCTGCTGGAGCGCAAGTCGGATCCGCTCGACGGCCGCAAGGCGCTCTTCTCCCTCACCGAGGAGGGTCGCCAGCACGACATCCCCTCCGAGGGGACCGTGGAGGCCGCCGCACAGCGCGTGCTCGCTCGCATGCCGCGCGGCCACATCGTGTTCACCCAGGAGGTCCTCACCACGCTCGCTCAAGAGCTGGGCGGCGTTCCTCCCCCCGAGGAGAGCACCCCACCCGCTGGCAGCTCTCAGCTCGCCGAGCCCTGAGCGCTCCGGCCCTTCCTCTCGCGACGACCCGCGAGGGGAGCGGACCTCGCGGGGCCCGTTGCATCTCGGACCCTCTCCCCAGCGTCTCCTTCCGACGCCCGACAGAGCGCCCGACCCCGCGATCCCCCTTCCGCGGTCCCCACCCCACCTCGACAGCGGGACTGCTAGACAGTCTGGAAATAGGTCGCCCCGGCAGGGGTTGCCTCGCGACGGAGCGGACGAGACCGCGTGAACCTCGACACCCCGCAGAGCCCAGGCCCCGAGCTGCCGCCCCCACCGCCGCCACCGGCCGCGCCGCCCGTGGCTCGCGCCGCGCCGCGCACGGATGGGGTCTCGGCCCTGCTGGCCGCCGTGCGCGCCCGCCAGCACCGCGCCCTCTGGGCCCAAGGCGGGCTGCTCGGCGGCCTCGCCACGCTCGCGCTCATCACCGCCGGCGGGCTCCTCGGGCAGGTCGCCCCTCGGCTGGCGCAGGGGGTCCTCTGGCTCGCGCTCCCCGCGGGCGCCGCCATCGCGTGCGCCCTGGGCATCGTCCGCGCTCGACGTCAGGTCGGCGACGATGCGCGCATCGCCCGCCTGGTGGGACAGCGCCGCCCTGAGCTGTCCCTGGACGTGCTGGCGGCCGTGGAGCTAGCGCATGGGCGCGGCACGGCGGGCTCCTCGGACCTCACGGAGGCCTTCCTTCGTCAGATGGACCTGCGCGCGCGCACCGTGGACGCGCGCGCCATCGTGGACACGCGCCCCGTGCGCCGCACCGCGATGGCCGCGGCGGCGGGCGTGCTCGTGCTGGCCCTGGTGCTGGGCTTCTTCGGGAGCGCATGGGTCGCGGGGCTCGCCCGCATCCGCGCGGTCTCGCGCCAGCCCGCCACCGCCGCGCGCGCCGAGCCCATCACCGGCGACATCGAGCTGACGTACCGCTACCCCGCCTATACCGGCCTGTCGCCGCGCACCGTGCCCGGCACCAACGGCGAAGTGAGCGCGCCGGCGGGCACCGAGGTCGTGCTGAAGACGCGCTCGGACCGTCCCGTGGAGCGCGCGGAAATCGTGGTCAATGACCAGACGCTCCCGCTGCGCGTCACGGGCGAGCGCGAGCTGGAAGGGTCGTTCGTCGCCAAGCAGTCCGGCCACTACCACTTCGTCTTCTACCGGAAGGGCGCGCGTCCCGAGGCCGTGGGCCCCGACATCGCGCTCAACGTGGAGGCGGACAAGGCGCCCCAGGTCACGCTGCTCACCCCCGCCTCCGAGGTGGAGGTCGACCCTGGCCAGAAGGTGACGCTCAAGTTCGAGGCCACGGATGACTATGGCCTGTCCTCGCTCGCGCTGGTGTTCCGCACGCCCGGCGCCGCGCAGGACACGCGCATCCCGCTGCCGCGCGAGGATGGGCGCCGCAGCCGGGGCACGTACGCGTGGGACCTGGGCTCGCTGAAGGTCAACCCGGGCGACCGCGTCACCTACTACGTCGAGGCGCAGGACAACGACGCGGTGGAGGGCCCGAAGAAGGGCGTCAGCCGCACGCAGGCCCTGCGCATCTACAGCGCCGCCGAGCACCTGCGCGCCGCGCTGGAGAAGACCGAGGCCTTGTGGGGCCGCATGGTGGACCACCTCGCGGACCGCCTGGAGGGCCCTGACCGCGCGAAGCAAAAGGACGTGCAGGCCGTGGCCGCCGCTCAGGCGGTGGACGCCCGCGGACAGCAGCTCGCCACGGACATGCGCATGCTCTCGCGCGACCTCGCCCGGGAGAAGGACGCTCCCAAGGAGCTGCTCTCCGCGCTGTCCAACATCTCCGCTGAGTTGCAGCGCCACGTGGCGGGCACCATGGACTTCCGCCGCCTGTACCTGCGCACGCAGCGCGCGCGCGGCGAGGACTGGGGCACCGGCGCTCGGCTCACCGGCATGGTGAACGAGGAGATCGACGCGCTGGAGCGCGACATCCTCTACCTGGAGTCGCTGCTGGACCGTCAGAAGCTGGAGGCCTTGCAGGAGCTGGCCAAGCAGATGGCCGGCGAGCGGCGCGAGCTGTCGCGGCTCATCGAGCAGTTCAAGAGCAACCCGGACGAGGCCGCGCGCCAGCAGGTGATGCAGCAGATTCAGCAGCTCAAGGGCCGCATCCAGGAGCTGATGCAGCGCATGGCCGAGCTGCGCAAGGGCATCCGCGACGAGCACCTCAACTCCGAGGCGCTCTCCGAGATGATGAAGGACGAGGACATGCAGGGGGCGCTCGACAACGTGGAGCGCCTCATGCGCGAGGGCAAGGCGGACGAGGCGCTCGCGAAGCTGCAGGAGTTGGGCATGAAGATGGACGAGATGCTCAACAACCTCGACGACGCGCAGAACGACTTCGGCTCGGAGCAGTACCCGGAGCTGGCCGAGAAGTTCAGCAAGTTCATGGAGGACCTGAAGGGCACCGCCGAGGAGCAGCAGAAGGTCGCCGAGCAGACCAAGGCCCTGCGCGACCAGGCCCGCTCGCAGAACCGCGACCGGCTCGCCGAGAAGGGCCAGGCGCTGAAGGATGAGCTGCTGCGCAAGGTGCAGCAAGCGCAGGAGAGCTACCAGAAGCTCCCGGCGGAGCGCCTCAACGGCCGCGCCGCCCGCCCGCTCGAGGAGGCCCAGTCCGAACTGCGCAACGTGGAGAACGCGCTGAAGGTGAACGACTTCGACCTCGCGGCCGAGTCCGCCGCGCGCGCCGAGGACGCGGCCCGCCAGCTCTCCGCCATGGGCGAGCAGCAGCGTCAGCTCGATGAGATGTTCGGCAATCCCCCCGAGGTGCGGCAGCAGTCGTCGCAGCTCGCGGAGCAGTTGGAGAAGGATGCGCGGGGCGTGGAGGACGTCAGCCGCAAGCTCCAGTCCCTCTTCCCGCCGCCGGGCTCGCAGCTCTCCCAACAAGAGCGCCAGCAGCTCCAGCAGCTCAGCCAGCGCCAGCAGCAGTTGGAGCAGCGCGCGCAGGGCCTGCGTCAGCAGATGGAGGACATGGAGCAGACGGCGCCGCTGTTCGGCGAGGAGGCCGGCAAGCAGATGGAGGACGTGGGCCGGCGCATGGGCGAGGCCTCCGAGCGGATGGCTGGCAAGGACCCGGGCCGTGGCTACGGGGAGCAGCAGGCCGCGATGGAGGGCCTCAAGCGCTTCCAGCAGCAGATGCAGCAGAGCCAGCAGGGCAAGAAGGGCGGACGTGGGCTGCCGCTCCCCATGGGCATGGGCCGCCGTCAGGAGGGCAACGGCCGCGACCCGAAGGAGAAGGTCGAGCTGCCCGACGAGGACTCCTTCCAGGCGCCCAAGGAGTTCCGCAAGGACCTGCTGGACGCGATGAAGCAGGGCGCTCCGGAGAAGTATCGGGAGCAGGTGAAGCGCTACTACGAGGAGCTGGTGAAGTGAGCCGCCGCATGAACTCCCGCGCCCTGCTGGGGCTGTTGGCCCTGGTGCTCGCGGGCCCCGCCACCTTCGCCGCGCCGCCGGACGCCGCCTTGAAGGAAGAGGTGAAGACGCGGCTGGGCAAGGTGGAGAAGTCCCTGGAGGACTGGGACCTGGGCGGCGCCGAGCGCGAGCTGGCCGAGGTGGAACAGATCGTCCCGCCGGAGATCGAGCCGCTCAAGTACTTCCAGGGCCGCGTGGCCTTCGAGGCCGGGCGCTACGACGACGCGGTGACGCAGCTCCAGGCGGCCAGCATCGAGGACAAGCCGGGCAGCTATCTGCGCCTGGCCAAGGACACGCGCGCCATCGTGAAGGACCACCAGCGCGCCGAGAGCGAGCACTTCATCTTCTTCTACCCGAAGGGGAAGGAGGAGGTGCTGGTGCCCTACGCGATGGAGACGCTGGAGGCCATCCACCGCGCGCTGGCCGAGGACCTGGGCTGGACGCCGCCGGGCAAGGTGCGCGTGGAAGTGGTGAACAACGCGCGCGAGCTGTCGCGGGTCAGCACGCTGACCGAGAAGCAGATCAGCACCACGGGCACCATCGCCATCTGCAAGTTCAACAAGCTCATGGTGACGAGCCCCAAGGCGGTGGCGCGGGGCTACGACTGGCAGGACACGCTCGCGCACGAGTACGTGCACCTGGTGGTCAGCCAGCTCAGCCACAACACCGTGCCCATCTGGCTGCACGAGGGACTGGCCAAGTTCCTCGAGTCGCGCTGGCGCGGCAAGGGCGGGCTGGCGATGACGCCGTCCACGCAGGCGCTCCTGGGCAAGCGCGTGAAGGCGGACACGCTCATCCCCTTCGAGAAGATGCACCCGTCCATCGCCATGCTGCCCACCGCCGAGGACGCGGCCACGGCGTTCGCCGAGGTCTTCTACGCCATCGACTACATCCACGGCACGCGCGGCACCGCGGGGCTGCGCTCCATCCTCCAGGAGCTGAAGTCCGGGCAGACGGACCGCAAGGCCGTGGAAGCCGCCATGGGGATGCCCTTCCCCGCCTTCGAGAAGGCCTGGCTGGCGCACATCAAGAAGCAGCCGTTCCCCTCGGAGCTGGTGCCGCGCGACGACCGCGTGGTGCTCAAGGATGACGCCAAGGGCAAGGGGAAGGACTCGGCCAAGAAGGGCCGTGAAATCTCCTTCGGAGACTTCCAGGAAGTGACGGAGGTGCTCGCGCGCCAGTCCGCGCACCTGGGCGAGCTCTTGCGCGAGCGCAACCACGTGAAGGCCGCCGCGGAGGAGTACGCCAAGGCGCACAAGGTCGTGGGCGACAAGTACGAGTCGGTGTCCAACAAGTACGCGCTGGCGCTGCTGGAGCTCAAGCAGCTCGACGAGGCGGAGGACGTGCTGCGCGGCTCGCTGCGCATGCACCCAGGCTCGCCGCTGACCAACGTGCACCTGGGCCGCATCCTGCTGTACCGCAAGGACTACCCCAAGGCGAAGACGGCGTACCTGGAGGCGCTCGCGTCGGATCCATTCGACCCGGAGATCCACCTGGCGCTCATGCGCATCCACGGCGCGCTGGGAGAGACAGCGCTGGCCTCGCGCACGCGCACCGCGAGCGTGCTGCTCACCGGCCTCAAGCCCGAGGAGGTGGACCGCGCGGCCCAGCTCTTCCTGCGCGAAGAGGGCGAGCTGTCCGAGATGAACGTCCCCGGCACGCCCAGCCCCGCGGCGCCCGCGCCGGCCCCCGCCCCGAAGCCGTAGCCCCCACGCGGCTTCGTCCACTTCCGCACCTCGGGAGCGCGCCGTTCGTGTGCTGGTGCACAGATGCGCGAGTCCCGCGCTGCGTGCCCTCGACGCGCCGTCCAATGTGCGCCCCGTCCGTTTTTCCGAAAGGGGAAGCACGATGAAGCGCACCACGCAGGGAGTCGTCCTCGCCGTCACGCTGCTGGCAGGCGGTATCTCACTGGCGCAGAGCGGAGCCTCATCCAAGGGCAAGAGCGCCGGAGGGATGACGGAGTACCGCGGGTTCTCGGCCCCCACCGATGAGAAGGCGCTCCTCGACCGGTTGCACGCGGTCAATCAAGGGGAGATCAAGGCGGGGAAGCTGGCCCTGCAGAACAGCCAGAGCCCGGACGTGAAGAGCTACGCGGAGCAGATGGTGCGGGACCACACCGCCATGGACCAGAAGGTCACCACGCTGGCGCAGGGCAAGGGCCTGAAGTTGGATGAAGCTCCCAAGGCGCTGGACGACGCGGAGAAGCGCTCCATGGCCGCGGACAAGGCCACCACGGAGCAACTCCAGGCGCTCAAGGGCGCGCCGTTCGACTCCGTGTACATGTCCAACCAGGTGGGCGCCCATGACCTGGCCATTGGGCAGGTGCTCGCCGCCCGTCATGGCATGAGCGGCTCGGGCGAGTTGGCCACGATGCTCACCGACCTGTCCCAGAAGCTGCCGCAGCACCGCGACATGGCCTATCAGGTGCTCGGCAAGCTGGGCGGTGCCATGGGCGTAGGCGGCTCCGGCGAGTCCAAGGGCATGAAGCACGGGGACATGCAGCACGGCGACATGCAGCACGGCGACATGCCGTCCGGCGGGACGACAGGCGGCTCGCCTTCGCCGCAGCCCTAGACGCCCCTTCCCTCGCCCGCCGTTCCGTGCGAGACGCGCCGCATGTTCCGTCCCGTGACTGTCACCGTCCTCATCAGCCTCGCGAGCCTCCTCGGCGGCTGCTCCAACAACGCCGACACCATCTGCGACCGCCGCAAGGAATGCGTCAACGACAGGACCAACACGGGCGCGTGCGCGAACGACATCAGCGCGTGGCAGAAGGACAACAAGGACCGCGAGGCGCGCGCCGCCGAGTGCGCGGACTGCGTGAGCAGCCGCTCCTGCGCGGAGATCTTCTCGCACTGCATCGACGACTGCCTGGGCATTCCATAGACACCGAGGGCCGCGCGACACCGTGCGCGGCCCCCGGAGGACTTCACGCCACTACTTGCCGGTCCACTGGTCCAGCCAGCCCAGCACCTCGTCGTGCCACTGCACGCTGTTGGCGGGCTTCACCACCCAGTGGTTCTCGTCCGGGAAGTAGAGCAGCTTGGACGGGATGCCCTTGCGCTGGAGCGCCGTGAAGGTGGACAGGCCCTGCGTGTCCACCACGCGGTAGTCCCGGCCGCCGTGCACCACCATCATCGGCGTCTTCCACTTGGCCACGTGGTCGATGGGGTTGTGCTTCGCGTAGGACTCCGGGTTCTCCCACGGCGTGCCCTGGTGCTCCCACTCGGGGAACCACAGCTCCTCGGTGTCGAAGTAGGCCAGCCGCTCGTCCAGGTTGCCGTCGTGGTTCACCAGGCACTTGAACCCGTCCGGCCAGTTGCCGGCGATCCAGTTGATCATGAACCCGCCGTAGCTCGCGCCCAGCGCGCACATGCGGTCCTTCGCGATGAACGGGTAGCGCTGCAGCGCCGCGGCCAGGCCCTTCTGCAAGTCCTCCAGCGGCTTGCCGCCCCAGTCCCCGCGGATGGCGTCCGTGAAGCCCTGGCCGTAGCCGGTGGAGCCATGGAAGTCGACCATCACCGCCACATAGCCATGGCCCGCGTACACCTGCGGGTTCCATCGATAGTGGAAGTGGTTGCCGAAGCTGCCCTGCGGACCGCCGTGGATGAGGAAGGCCAGCGGGTACTGGCGCTTGGGGTCGAAGTTCGCCGGCTTCACGATGTAGCCGTGCACCTTCTCGCCATTCCAGCCCGGGAAGTCGAACTGCTCGAAGGCGCCGAACTGGATGCGCGACATCGCGTCCGCGTTGACGGTCGTGAGCTGGCGCACGCCGGAGCCGTCCGCCTTCATGGCGAACAGGTCCCCGGGCGAGTCCAGGTCGTCATACGTGTACACGACCTGCCCGCCCGCCGCGGGCTGCGCCTCGCCCGCGTTGCCTTCCTTCTGGAGCCCGCGCACCTTGCCGCTCGCCACGTCGATGGCGAACACGAGGTGCTGCCCCACGTCATCCGCGGTCGTGTAGAGCGTGGCGCCGTCGTTGCTCCACGCCAGTCCGCTGGCGGAGCGGTCCCACGCCTCCGTGAGCACGCGCTCCTGTCCACCCGGCCAACTGCGCAGGACGATGCGCAGCCGGTCCGCCTCGTAGCCCGGGCGCGCCATGGCCAGGTACGCCAGCGTCTTGCCATCGGGGCTGAAGACGGGGCTGGTGTCCGTGGCGCGGTTCTTCTCGGTGAGCTTGCGCGGCTTGACCTTGCCGTCGATGGGGGACTGGAAGAGGTCCAGGTCGGTTGACCACGCCTCGGTGTGGCCCACGTCGCGCGCGGTGAACACCACGCTCTTGCCGTCCGGCGCGAAGGTGAACTCCTCCGGGCCACCAAAGGGCTTGGAGGGCGCGTCCGCGTCCATGCCCTTCATGATGTCCACGGGCGTGCCGCCAGCCACGGGAACCACGAACAGGTGCGAGCGCGTGCCGTCCTTCCACGTGTCCCAGTGACGCGCGAAGAGCTTGTCGTAGCTGCGACCGGTGGCCTTCTGCTTCGAGCGCTCGGTGGCGCGCTGCGCGTTGCAGTCCAGCGTGGCGCAGTCCGGGAACACCTCCATGGCCACGGCGAGCGACTGGCCATCGCGAGACAGGGCGAAGGCGCCCACGTCCAGCGGGAGCTTCGTCACCGGCAGGGGCTCGCCGCCGTCCACCGGCAGGCGCCACACCTGCGAGGAGCCGCCGCGCGAGGACAGGAAGAAGAGGCTCTTGCCGTCCGGCGACCAGACAGGCTGGTCATCGCTGTCCGGGTGCGAGGTGAGCTGGCGCAGGCCGCTCCCGTCGAGGTTGACGAGCCACAGGTCCGTACGGCCGCGGTTGGCTTCCATGTCCGTGGTGCGGAGCACGAAGGCCACCTGCTTGCCGTCCGGAGACACGCGCGGGCCGCTCAGCCTGCGCATCATGACCTGGTCCTGGATGGTGAACGGCCGAGCACTCGCCGAAGGGGTGGCGTTGAGTGCCAGGGCCGCGAGAAGCGACAGGGGCAAGGGGTCCTCCCGAAGGTGCGCCCGGTCCCCTCCTCCGTGGAGGGAGACGGGGGCGCGGCTGGGGGGTGGACGGTGCCCGCTCCTCCGGGCCCTGTCCACCCACGGACCGCACAACACCCGAGCGCGCCCGACATGCCCGAGCATGAGTGGTGAGCGCCACGACGCGGTGTTACAGGACGCGCCATGAGCACGCCCGTGACGATTCGCGTCTGGTCCGACTTCGTGTGCCCCTGGTGCTACGTCGGCCTTTCCGAGGTGGAGAAGCTGCGCAAGGAGTACGACGTCCAGGTGGACTGGCGCCCCTTCTTCCTCCGCCCGGAGACCCCGCCCGAGGGACTCCCCCTCCCCGAGTACGTGCGGGAGCGGATGAAGGACCCGAACAACCCGCTCAAGGTCCGCGCCGCCCAGGCCGGGCTGACGATGGTGCACCGCGACATCATCCCCTCGACGCGCCGTGCCCACGAGGCCACCGAGTTCGCGCGCGACGCGGGCAAGCTGGACCCGTTCCATGCCGCGGTGCTCCGCCGGTACTGGACCGAAGGACAGAACCTCTGGGAGTTCGAGACGCTCCGCGGCGCGGCCCAGGATGCCGGGGTGGATCCGGACGCACTGCAACGCGCCCTCGAGGAAGGCCGCTACACAAAGCGCGTGGAGGAGTCCGTGCGCGAGGCCCAGGGGCTGGGCGTCAACGCGGTGCCCACCTTCGTCCTGGGCGAGCGCTTCGCGCTGCAAGGCGCCCAGGAGTACGACATCTTCCGTCAGGCGATGCAGCGGCTGGGCGCGACCCCGCGCGCCAAGCAGCCCTGACTCACAGCCCCTTCACCAGCACGAGCAGGCGCGCGCGGGTCTCGGCGCCGCCGTTCCCCGCGAGCCCTTGCGCGAAAGCGAGGAACTGCGGCGCCTGCTCCACGTGCTTGGCCACGAGTTGGAAGCACTCCACCGCGGCGGCGTCCAGCCACGCCACGTCGGGCGCGGCCCCATTGCTCGCCACCACCGAGGGGTGCCCCAGGAGCGTCCAGCGCACCACCGAGGCGCGCAGCGCGAGCCGGAACACCGCGTCCAGCAGGCTCGGGGACTCGGTGAGCGGGTGGCGCAGCACGTGGTTGCGCGCGTGGTTCATGAAGTACTGGCGCAGGCGCTCGCCGTGCGTCGCCTCCAGGCGCTCACGCCGCTCGCGATGCAGCCCCCAGGCTTCGTCTGGCGAGAACGCCTCGCCGCCATAGTGGGCCATCACCTGCTGCGCGAACGTGCGGAAGCGCGCGTTCGTCGTCGCGCTCGCGCGGGCCTTGAGCACCGCGGCGCAGATGCCCGCCCACGGGCCTCCAGGCAGCTCCAGGCCGCTCAGCTCCGCGTGCAGCGCGGCCAGCGTATCGGGGGACTCGAACGCCTCCAGCACCGACTCCACGCGCGCGGGCTCGGACTCCGGAGCGAGTCCATCCAACACGCTCGCCAGCCGCCCGAGGACATGGAGCCGCGACGCCAGCGGCAGCTCGCGCACCGAGAGGAGGCGCAGCATCGCGGCGCGCACCGCGTCCGCAGGGTGGACCCACGCGCGGGCCTTGTCGTCGGGCAGCACCTGTCGCGCGGTCTCCGCGCGTGGCACGTGCGCCTCGGACACGGACTCGGGCTCCAGCGCGTCCTCCGCGAGCAGGCACAGGCGCGCGGTCTCGGGACACGCGAGCGAGCCCGCCATCTCCAACTGTTCTCCCCAGCGGGTGATGACGCGCGGGAAGACGGAGCAGCCATCCGGCAACACCGGCTCGCCGTGGCGACGCTGGAGCGAGCAGAGCTTGTCCGCATCGAGGAAGCCGCAGTGGCCGTCCTCGCGCTTGCCGAGCAGCCCCGCGAGCGGACCCGCGCTGCCCTCGGGGTTGGGCGTGATGAGCGCCTGGACGCGCGCGGCATCCGGTGTCCCCTCGACGCGGTCGCGCAGGAGCCGCCAGCGAGACTCGCTGATGGGCACCGTCAGGCCCGAGCAGCAGGTGTCCTCGCACGCCTCCGCGATGCAGCGGAAGCGCGACATGTAGCGCGGCGCCCTCGCGGCAGCCTCCATGCTCGACCTCTCCTCGGGACTGCGTGGGGGCTACTTGCCGCGCCCCAGCACCTTCTTGAGCTTGCCCCAGAAGTTGCCGGCGCGTTCCTTGAGGTCGGCGCCCCGGCGCGCCTCGGCGGCGGAGACCGCCTCCTTGCTGACCTGGAGCTGCTTCTGAAGCTCCTCGGGCGAGTAGCGCGTGGCGAGCGTCGCCTTCACTTCCTTGCGCGTGGAGTACTCGCGCGCCTCGACGTGCAGCACGCATTCCGAGTCGAGCTTGAGCGTCACCGCCACGCGCACGGAGCCCTTCGGCCCCCGAGGCAATCCCTCGATGCGCACGGTGCCCAGGTACTCGTTGGCGGAGATGTGATTGTCCTCCCCTTGAAACACGGACAGCTCGAGGAACTCCTCGTTGTCCTTGTTCGTGGTGATGGCGAAGGAGCGCTGCGCGGGCAACGGGCTGTTGCGCTCGATGACGCGCTTGAACGCACCGCCCGGCATCGCCAGGCCGATGGTCATGGGCAGCACGTCGATGAGCACCACGCTGCTCACCTTGTCCACCGAGCCCGAGTACAGCGCCGCGCCCAGAGCCACTGCCTCGTCCGCGTTGACGCTGGCCTGCGCGTTCTTGGAGAACAGCCCCTTGAGCTTGTCGCGGACGAGCGGCATGCGGCTCATGCCGCCCACCAGGATGATGTCGTCCACGTCCGCGGCCTTGAGCTTCGCGTCCAGCAGCACGTCCCGCACCACGTCCACGGTGCGGTTGAGCAGCGGATCGCAAATCTTCTCCAGCTCCTGCCGCGTGAGGATGACGCGCAGGTCGCGAGGGCGGCCCGCGTCGTCCATCATCAGCATGGGGATGTGGACCTCGAACGTGGAGCGCTCGGACAGCGCCATCTTCGCGCGCTCGGCCGCGTCGCTCACGCGCGACAGGGCGATGCCGTCGCCGCTGAAGGCGATGCCTTCCTTCTCCTGGAAGCGCTCCAGGAGGAAGTCGACGATGAGGTTGTCGAAGTCGATGCCGCCCAGGAAGATGTCGCCGCCGGTGCCGAGCACCTCGAAGACGTTCTTCTCGATGCGAAGAATCGTGGCGTCGAAGGTGCCGCCGCCCAGGTCGTAGACGAGGACCTTCTTGTTCAGCTCGCGGTTGAGGCCGTAGGCGAGCGCCGCCGAGGTGGGCTCGTTGAGGATGCGCTCCACCTTGAGGCCGCACATCGCGCCGGACTTGCGCACCGCTTCACGCTGCGGCTCCGAGTAGTACGCGGGGACCGTCACGACCGCGCGCTCGACCTTCTGGTTGAGGTGCGCCTCGGCCATCTCCTTGCACTCCTTCAGGATGATGGCCTGCACTTCCTCCAGGGACAGCACGTTGTCGCCCATGCGCACTGCGGCGCGGCCAGCGGCGTCGGGGACGATTTCGTAGTGGAAGCGCTCGCGGACCTGCTTCACCACGGCGCTCTCGTACGGACGGCCCACCAAGCGCTTCGCGCCGTAGATGGTCTGCGTGGGGCGCAGCACGAGCTGGTTCTTGGCCCGGTGGCTCACCAGCAGCTTGTTCTGCGCGTTGAGCGAGATGACCGAGGGGATGGTGTTGTAGCCCTCGCGCGAGCGCAGGACGACGGGGCGCCCGTTGGAGAGCAGCGCCACGCAGGAGTTCGTCGTGCCCAGGTCGATGCCGATGACCGGCCCCGTCCCGGAGAGCGCGGGCGGAGGAGGCAGGAAGACGCTGCGCGGCTGCCCCTGCTCATTGAAGGCCGCGGGCGGCGGCGCGGGGGCGGGAGGGGGAGGCGCGGGCCGAAGCACCGTGGGCGTCGCGGGCGGAGGAGGCGCGGCCGGGGCCTGACGCACGGTGGGCGGAAGCACCGGCGTGGGCGGCGCGGGAGGAGGCACCGCGGGAGTGGGCCGGGCCGCCGACGCGCCCGAAGGCGACGCGCGGAAGAGCTCCAGCGGCGTGTCCTCGGCCACCTCGAAGTCGAACTCGATGCCACCACCCGCCGCGGGGGCGGGAGGCGGACGCATCGCCGCGGCAGGAGGCGGAGGCGGCGCGCGCGGTGCAGCAACGGGAGGAGGAGGCGGCGTGCGCGGCGCAGCGACAGGAGGAGGCGGCGCGGCCTCCATGGCCTCGGAGAAGTCGAGATCGAAGTCGAGGCTGCTCGCGGCGGGCTTCGGCGGCGTGCGCGGCGCAGCGACGGGAGGAGGCGGCGCTTCCTCCATGGCCTCGGAGAAGTCGAGGTCGAAGTCGAGGCTGCTCGCGGCGGGCTTCGGCGGAACCACTGGAGGAGGAGGAGCGGCCGCGGCGCGAGGCGGCGCTTCCTCCACGGCATCCGAGAAGTCGAGGTCGAACTCCATCGCACCGCTCGCGGGCTTCGGCGGAGCAGCGGCCGCGGCGACACGAGGGGGCGGCGGCGCCTCCTCGACCACATCGGAGAAGTCGAGGTCGAAGTCGAGCCCGCCGCCCGCGGGCTTCGGCGGAGCCGCCGGAACCGCGGTCGCGGCGACGCGAGGGGGAGGCGGTGGTGCCTCCTCCATCGCGTCCGACAGGTCCATGTCGAACTCGGCGGGCGCCGGCGAGGGACGCCCCGCCCCGGCAGGCGCGGAGGCATCGACCGCCTCGGAGAGATCCAGCTCGAACTCCATGCCCCCCGAGCCGCGCGACGACGGGGAACCGTCGTCCGAGGACTCCACCTCCAGCGTGACCCCCACTTCGATGGGCGGCTCGTCGCCGGGCGCGCCGGCGGACTCCACCTCGAACTCCAGCCCGGGCAACGGCTCGTCCTCGGTGAGGACGCCCGTCACGGTGGGAGGCGGCGAACCAGAGATGAGCTCGTCGAGCGGGATGTCCACGTCGCTGTCCGCGACCGGCGGAGGCAACGCGAACGGATCCTCCACGGGCGCCGCGGGGCCATCCGCGGACTCCAGGTCATCGAACAGGGAGTCGAGGCCCGCGCTCCCCGGCGTGACGGGCACGGGAGTCGGCGGCACGGGGACCGGCGACACGCGCGACGCCGCGGCACGCGCCATCACGGGGGCCACCGGCGCCACCACGGGCGCGATGGACGGCAACACGCTCGCGGCGGGCGCGGGCGCGGCCGGGCGGCTCTGGAGCATCAGGTCCACGAGCGCGCGGCTCGCGGTGTCCAGCTCCTCGAACTGGAGGCCCATGCCCGGCGGGCCCGCGGGGTCGTTCACCTCGCGCACCCACCGCACGGTGGCGGTGCCCTGGAGCACGCGCACGCCGCCGGCGATCTGCACCTCGAAGCGCACCGGCGTGTTCACCGGCTGCGGCGTTCGAGACCGGATGAACATGCCCCCCGGGCTCAGATTGGTGGCGAACTCCTCGGCGAAGCTCCCCACGGACTCGTGCTTGAGCCTCACCAGCAGGCCAACCGCCTTGCGGTCCGTGGTGCGCCGACCTTGTTCCATGGGGCCCACTGTCGCGGCACGCGGCGTCCGGCTCAAGTGGGATGTGAGCCCTGGGTCGGCTGTCAGGTCACACCCAGGCAGCAGGTGCGCACGCAACCCACCTCCACCTTCCTGTACCATGTCCGGCCGCTTGCCTTGGGGCAGGAGGCCTCCATGGATTCGGTTGCGCTCGGCATGTCCGCCCGACGACGCGTGGGTTGGCTGGTGAGTCCCGGACATGACCTGGGCTGCACGCTGGGAGGCGTGGCGGCGAGCCTCGCGCTCGTCGCGTTGCATGTCGGGGCCGGCGTGAGCAGCGTGCTCTTGTGGTGGCTGTGGGTGCTGGCGCTCGATGGCCCGCATGTGTTCGCCACGCTGTCCCGCACCTACCTGGATGCGCGCGAGTGGCGCACGCGCGGACGGCTGCTGTGGAGCAGCCTGGGGTGGTTCCTGGCGGGGCCGCTGGCGTTCGTGCTGTCGGGCGTGGTGGGCAATCGGGGGCCCTTCGTGGTGTTCCTCTCACTGGCCGCGCTGTGGGCGTACTGGCACGTGGTGCGGCAGCACTCCGGCATCCTCGCGCTGTACCAGCGCAAGGGCGGCGAGACGGACGCGCGCGAGCGGCGGCTGGACAGCGTCACGCTCTATGTCGGGTTGCTCGCGCCCTTCGTGGCGTTCCTGCTGACGCATGCCGGGGCCCGGCGAAGGCTGGGCCTCGCGGGCCCGCCCACCTGGGAGGTCGGGGTGGCGTGGGGGTGTTTGGGGGCGGTGCTCGCCGTGGTGCTCGCGCAGGGGGGCTGGCAGGGCTGGCGTTGGCGGACGGGGCGCGGCGTCCATGGCCCCAAGGTGTTGATGCTGGCGGCGGCGCTCGGGCTCACGGCCGTGGTGTTCTGGCCGCCGATTTCCGCGCGAATGGATTTCGTGATGTTCGCGGTCGCCGTCACGGCATTCCACAACGTGCAGTATCACGGCATTGTCTGGTTCTATCACCGCAATCGCTATCACGCGCCCGGCGTGGAGCCCGCGACGTATGGGTTGGCGCCGCGCGTGAGTCAGCGATTCGTCCTCTACGCGGCCTGTGGCGTGGCGTTCACGCTGGTGTATCGCGGACTCGGCTGTGGGCTCGGCGTACACCCAGGCTGCGGGGAATTCGATGCACACCTTCCGTTGGTGGCAGGGCTGACCCTGCGTGACTTCATGGAGGGCGCCATCTGGGGTGTGGCGCTGCATCACTACTACCTGGACCAGCACATCTGGCGGGTGCGCCGCGATGAGGGGCTGAGCCGCGATTTGAAACTGGGCACTGAAACAGCGTGAGGCGGCGCGCGAGGGCGAGGGCTCGGTATGCTCGGGCGTCGCGGGAGTCCGCTCGGGCGATGTGCAAGGGGAGTCCATGGGTGTGGAAGACTTGAAGGGCGTTCGGGGGGATACGGCGCGACCGGAGGAAGTGGCCCAGGCCCTCGTCGATCGCGCCAACGAGCTGGGCGAGCAGGAGCGGTTCGAAGAGGCACTGCCCTTCTATGACGAGGTGCTGCAGTGGTTCAGTCGCGCGGGCGGCCCCGTCGTGCGCTTCCACGTGGCGCGCGCGCACCTGAGCAAGTCCATGACGCTGGTGCAGCTCAACCGCTCGCACGAGGCGGTGGACGCGTGTGACGCCACCATCCAGTGGTTCGGCGGCGACGGCGGGCCGCTCCAGTCGTGGGTGGCGCAGACCCTGCTCTACAAGGCCGTGGCGCTGGTGCAGTTGGACCGCCACGAGGAAGCGGCGGCGCTCTACGAGGACGTGGCGCGCCGGCTGGATGGCACGGTGGAGCCGGAGCTGCGCGTGCTGGTGGCCGAGGCCCTGCTGCGCCGGGCCATCCTCCTGCGCCAGTTGGAGAAGGCCGAGGAGGCGCTGGCCGCGCACGACGAGCTGGTGCAGCGCTTCGGGGACGCCGAGGAGGAGGAGCTGCGCGAGCTGGTGGCCCGCGCGCTCGTCTTCAAGGCGTCCTTCCTGGGCAAGCTGGACCGGCGCGAGGAGGAGCTGGCCACGTTCCACGAGGTGGGTCAGCGGTTCGGCTCCGCGCCAGAGCCCTCGCTGCGCATGGAGGCGGCCCGGGCGCTCATCTGCCGCGCTGAAATCCTGTTGCAGTTGCAGCGCGTGGACGAAGGGCTGGCGGGCTTCGACGACGTCGTGGCGCGCTTCGGTGACGCCTCGGACATGCCCTTGCGCGAGCGGGTGACGAACGCCCTCAACACGGTGGGCTTCAAGCTCCTGTGCGAGGCCAAGCGCCTGTGGCCGGAGGATCGCGAGCGGGCCCTGGCGCTCTTGGAGAAGGCGCGCACGCGGATCGCCACCGCGCTCGAACGGCGGCCGGGCTACCCCATGGCCCTGGGGAACGCGGGCTACATCGCCTTCCTCCAGGGCCGGCGCGAGGAGGCCCGCACGCTCCTCCTGGAAGCGCTGCGCAGCGGCGGCGAGAAGACGCGCGAGACAGGGCTCAAGGACTCCACCATCCACTCCGTCCCCGAGGACGAGGAGTTCCGCGCGCTCGTGCGCGGCCTGTGACGGCGGGCCCGCGTGTCCGCCAGGCCGCATTGGCTTCGCCCCGGAGAGCGCCCCCGGCGCGGATGACGCGCGCGGCTCGCCGGGGGGCCTGCCGACCGGCACGGCCCTCCCCCCGCCCCTGGGTGTGCGCCACCGGAATAGGGGTGGGCCCCAACGGTTGCCAGCACACGCCCGGGGGCCTCCGGCGGTGGAAACCCTTGGTCCCCGTGGCGTACGCCGGATAAGAGAACCCCTCCATGGAAAGCGCCGCCTCCGCCCCCCACCCGCCGCCCGACGCATCCAGCGACGACCTGCGCGCCGTCGAGGAGCTCGCCCAGGCCCGGAACCAGATTGTCGCGCAGATTGAAAAGCGCGTCGTGGGTCAGCGGGACGTGGTGGAGCACCTGCTGATCTCACTCTTCAGCCGCGGCCACTGCCTCTTCGTGGGCGTGCCGGGACTCGCCAAGACGCTGCTCATCTCCACGCTGGCGGACGTCCTCAACCTGTCCTTCAACCGCATCCAGTTCACGCCGGACCTGATGCCCTCGGACATCACCGGCACGGACATCCTGGAAGAGGACAAGGCCACCGGCCGCCGCGCCTTCCGCTTCATGCAGGGGCCGCTGTTCGCCAACATCATCCTGGCGGACGAGGTCAACCGCACCCCGCCCAAGACGCAGGCCGCCCTGCTCCAGGCCATGCAGGAGTACCGCGTCACCGCCGGTGGCCGCACGTACCCGCTCGACCTGCCCTTCCTCGTCTTCGCCACCCAGAACCCCATCGAGCAGGAGGGCACGTATCCGCTGCCCGAGGCCCAGCTCGACCGCTTCATGTTCCTGGTGGACGTGGGCTACCCCACGGCCGAGGAGGAGGTGCAGATCGTCAAGAGCACCACCGGCACCGCGCAGCCCAAACTGGAGAAGATTCTCTCCCCCGAGCGCATCCTCGCCCTGCAGGAGCTGGTGCGGCGCGTGCCCGTGCCGGACCACGTGGTGCGCTACGCGGTGGAGCTGGTGCGGCACACGCGGCCCAAGGAGCCCGGCGTGCCGGACTTCGTGGCGAAGAACGTGTCGTGGGGCGCGGGCCCTCGCGCCAGCCAGTATCTGGTGCTGGCGGCCAAGGCGCGCGCCATCCTGTCCGGGCGCTTCGTGGCCACGGTCGAGGACGTGCGGGCCCTGGCGCGGCCGGTGCTGCGGCACCGCGTGCTGCCCAACTTCACGGCCGAGAGCGAGGGCATCACCTCCGTGAAGCTCATCGACCAGCTCCTCACGGTGGTGAAGGGCTAGCGCGCCCACCCCATGTCGCTGCTCGACGCCCAGACGCTGTCCCGGTTGCAGGGGGTGAAGCTGCGCGCCCGCGCGGTGATGGAGGGCGTGCTGTCCGGCCTCCACAAGAGCCCGCACCAGGGGCAGAGCGTGGAGTTCGCCGAGCACAAGGAATACGCGCCGGGCGACGAGCTGCGCCACCTCGACTGGAAGGCGTACGGCAAGTTCGACAAGTACTACGTCAAGCGCTTCGAGCACGAGACGAACCTGCGCGCGGTGATGGTCGTGGATGCGTCCGCGTCCATGGGCTACCGCAGCGGAGCGCTGTCCAAGTTGGAGGTGGCCACCACGCTGGCCGGCGCGCTGAGCTACCTGCTCGTGCGGCAGCAGGACGCGGCCGGGCTCTCGCTGATGGTGGGCGGCGCGTTCCGAGACGTCCCCCCGCGCGCGTCCGCGGGACACCTCAACGTGCTGCTGGACGCGCTGGAGCACGCGAGCGCCGAGGGCCCCACGGACCTGGGCAGCGCGGCGGATCACCTGGCGGAAGTGCTCCCGCGCCGCTCCACCGTCATCGTGCTGTCGGACCTGCTGGATGAGCGGCAGGAGGCGCTGAAGCGCGTGCTCGCGCTGCGCCAGCGCAAGAACGACGTGGCGGTGTTCCACCTCGTGGATCCCGCCGAGCTGACGTTCCCCTTCGATGACCCCACCCTCTTCCTGGACATGGAAGGCGAGGGGCGCATCGAGGTGAACCCGCGCGAAATCAAGCAGAGCTACCTGGAGGAGTTCGGCGCGTTCCTCGCGGACGTGAAGGCCCGCTGCGCCGAGGCCGACGTGGACTACGAGCTGGTGCGCACCGACGAGCGCCTGGATGACGTGCTGCTGCGCTTCCTCTCGCGACGCGGGAGGCGCCGGTGACGTTCGGCAACCCGTGGTTCCTGCTCGGCGCGCTGGGGGCGTTCATCCCGCTCTTGGTGCACCTGTTCGACCGGCGCCGTCCCCGGCCGCATCCCTTCGGACCGATGGCCTTCGTGCTGCGCAGCCAGAAGCGCACCGCCAGCCGCCTGAAGCTCAAGCGCCTGCTGCTGTACGCGCTGCGCACGCTCATCCTGTTGGCGATCCCCTTCGCGCTGGCGAAGCCGGAGTGGCGCAACGACGCGCAGGCCGCCACGGTGACGCACGGCCCGGCGGCCACCGCCATCATCCTGGACGCCTCGCTGTCCATGCGCTGGTCCGACGGCACTCCACTGTTCGAGCAGGGCCGCGACGAGGCCCGCGACGCGCTGAAGGATCTGCTGCCCGAGGAGCCCGCCACGGTGCTCGTGTGCACGGACACGCCGGCGCCTCCGCCGACGCCGGGGTTCGACCGGGCTCGGCTGCGCGCGCTGGTGGACGAGGCTCGGCCCACCTACGCCGGCGCGGACCTGTCGCGGTGCTTGGAGCTGGCGGCGCGGACGCTGGAAGAGAGCCCGCTGGCGGGCAAGCGGCTCGTGGTCGTCTCGGACATGACCGCGAGCGCCTTCCGCCTGGAGTCTCCACCGCCCACGGTGAAGGGCCCCACGGGCACGCCCGTGAAGCCCGAGGTGGTGCTGCGCGACGTGGCCCGCTCGCGCGAGGCGCTCGACAACCACGCGCTGGTGGACCTGAAGGTGGAGCCCGCCCTTCAGGCCGGCCCTCGCGCGTTCCAGTTCACCTTCACGGTGCGCAACTTCGGCATGAAGCCGGTGAAGGACCTGGAGGCGCTCGTGCGCGTGGGCGAGGCGACGCTGGCCAAGGGCTTCGTGGACGTGCCCGCGGGCGGCACCACGCAGAAGGCGCTCACGGTGCGCTTCCCCCAGGGCGGCACGGTGGCGGGCGCGGTGACGCTGGCGCCGGACGCGCTCGGCGAGGATGACCGGCGCGCCTTCGTCCTGCCCGTGCCGCGCGCGCTCAAGGCCCTGGTCGTCAACGGCGCGCCCCACGCCACGCGCTATCGCGACGAGGCCTTCTTCGTGGACGCGGCCCTCACCTCGCCGGGCTCGCCCGTGGAGGCGGTGGTGCGCGACGCGGAGGTGGGGCTGCGCGAGGACTTCTCCGCCTATGACCTGGTGCTGCTGCTCAACGTGGCGGCGCCCACGGAGGACGAGGCGCAGAAGCTGACCGCGTTCGTCCAGGCGGGCGGCGGTCTCTTCATCAGCATGGGCGACCGAGTGGACCCGGAGGCGTACAACCAGCGGCTGGGCGCGCTGCTGCCCCGCGCGCTGCGGCTCGTGCGCACCAGCGCCGAGCGCGAGTCCCCCGACGCGGACACCAAGGCGACGCGGCTGGCGCAGGTGAAGCAGGAGCATCCGCTGTTCGCGCCCTTCACGGGCTCGGCGGAGGAGGGGCTCGTGGGCGCGCGCTTCTACCGGTACATGCTGCTGGAGGCGGACAACCCGGCGGCGGCGGGCGGCAGCCAGGTGTTGGCCACCTACGAGGACGGCGCCCCAGCCGTGGCGGTGGCGCGCAAGGGCAAGGGGCGCGTGGCGCTGTTCACCAGCACGGTGGATCGCGACTGGAGCGACTTCTCCATCCGCACCAGCTTCCTGCCGCTGATGCAGCGCTTCGCCGCGTACCTCACGGGCTCGCTGGACGAGCACGAGGCCGTGCACGCGCGCGTGGGTGAGGCGGTGACGCTGCGCCCCGACGGCGCGCAGAAGGTGACCGCGGTACGCGCACCGGATGGGAGCGAGCTGCCCCTGAAGGCCCAGCCGGACAGCTCGTTCGTCGTGGGGCCAGTGCGCGAGCCGGGCGTGTATCGGGTGCTCGGCGCGGACAGCAAGCCGGTGCCCGCGCTGGACTTCGCGGCCACGCTGGACCCCGCCGAGAGCGACCTCACGCGCGTGCCCCCCGAGACGCTCACCGCGTACTTCGGTGAGGACACCGTGAAGGCCTCCACCGGAGACACCAACAAGCCCGCCGTGCCGCTGTGGACGTGGCTTATCCTCACCGCGTGCCTCGCGTTCTTCCTGGAGGGCACCCTGCTGCGCAAGTAGGCGCGTGCCCGGGGCCCTGACAAGCAGCCGACGTCCGCGTCCTCGCCCCGCGCGTGGAGTCCCCCACCGAGGGCGCGGTCTGCCAGACTGCGGCGCCGTGAGCCCCTCCGCCCTCTACCGCGACTGCGCCCGCCTCTTCATGGTGGGCTTCCCTGGCACCCACGTCGACGCCGACTTGGCGGCGCTGATGGACGACGGCATCTCCGGCGCCATCCTCTTCAAGCGCAACGTGGGCTCCGCGAGCGAGACCGCCGCGCTGTGCCAGGCGCTGAAGACGCGCGCGGGCCGTCCCTTCATCCTCTCCGTGGATCAAGAAGGGGGCCGCGTGGCCCGGCTGCGCGGCGCGCCCTTCACCGCGCTGCCCCCCATGCGCGAGCTGGGACAGCGCGGCGACGAGGCCCTGGCCGAGCGCGTGGGCCGGCTGCTCGCGCACGAGCTGCGCGCGCTGGGCTTCGACTGGGACTTCGCGCCCGTGCTCGACGTGGACACCAACCCGGCCAACCCCGTCATCGGAGACCGCAGCTTCGGGCGCGAGCCGGAGGTCGTGGCGCGCCTGGGCGTGGCGCTCGCGCGCGGGCTGGAGGCGGGCGGCGTCGCGTCGTGCGGCAAGCACTTCCCCGGACATGGCGACACCACCACGGACAGCCACCTCACCCTGCCCCGCCTCGCACATGACCTGGAACGGCTGCGACGCGTGGAGCTGGTGCCCTTCCAGGCCTTCGCTCGGGCGGGGCTCGCGTCGCTGATGACGGCGCATGTGCTCTTCGACGCGCTGGAGCCCGGCGTGCCCGCCACCATGAGCACGCGCGTGCTGGAGGGGCTGCTGCGCCGCGAGCTGGGCTTCGACGGCGTGCTCGTCAGCGATGACCTGGAGATGAAGGCCATCGCGGACCACTACTCGGTGGAGGAGGCCACGGTGCAGGGCACGCTCGCGGGCGTGGACCTGTTCCTCGTGTGCCACAAGGCCGACGTGCAGCGGCGGGCCATCGAGGCGCTCGTGAAGGCGGTGGAGTCGGGCCGCGTGCCGCGCTCGCGCCTCGCCGAGGCCCATCGTCGGCTCGACGCGCTCGTCGCGCGCTTCGTGCGACCTCCGGAGGACCGGCTCGCTCAGCTGGGCAGTGCGGAGCACCGCGCGCTCGCCGAGGGGCTCGCCAGCGTCGTCACGGGACGGGACCCCACCGAGGTGATGCTGGCGGCGCGGTGAGGTCGGACCGCTCGCCCGCGGAGCGTTCCGCGGGCGGGCGAGGGGTTCAGCGGTTGCGCATGTAGATGGGCGTCACGGCCTCGTGCACGAAGTTCTCCTCGTAGCCGCGCACGTGGGGCCGCAGGTCCGTGACGTACTGCCCGCCCACGCCCGTGGCGGTGGGCGAGTACTCGGCGCCACCGAACTCCGCGTAGCGCGTGCGCATCATCCCGCCCGCGTCATCGAACTTGGAGTTGTTCGACTTGCCCTCGTTCTGCGGCGTGCGCGGATCGATGCTCGAACCAATCTCCTTGATGGTCTGGTTGTAGCCGCGGTCCACGGTCAGCACGTGCGGCGGCAGCGTCGCGGCCGGGTGCCCCTCGTGCGCGGCGGCAGGAGACTCATGGCCCTGCTGCTCGGCGACGTTGTACAGGGCCTCGGGCTGCGTGCCGCGCTGCGCGAAGGCATTGCCCCGCGACTCGTCCGGCTGCCGTCCGCCGGTCTCCGGCAGGTCACCGCAGGCCGTGCCCAGCAGCATGCCCGCCACCAGGACCGCCGCACCACTCCACCGCCGAATGCCTCGCTCGTGCATCGTCATCTCTTCTCCACGTCTTGCGCAGTCCCCGAGGAAATGGTCACGCCCGACCGCTTCCGCCACCGAGCGACCCATCGCTGGCTCGTCCGGGAAGGCCAACCCTCGTTCGGGGAGAGCGAGGGTTCGACCGCGCCCCAGGCATACACGGTCTTCGAATTCCTGTCCCGCCAGGAGTGCGGCGCCATCAGGGCGGGACGAGGCCACCCATCAGCGGCCCGCGGGCTTCTTCTTCGCCGCCGGAGCCTTCTTGGCGGCGGGCGCCTTCTTCACGGCCGGGGCCTTCCTGGCCGCTGGAGCCTTCGCGGCCGGGGCCTTCTTCGCGGCGGGCTTCGCCTCGGCGGACGCGCCGCCCTGGAGCGTGGCCAGCACCTCCGCCACGTGGCCGGTCACCTTCACCTTGGGCCACACGTGCTGGACCTTGCCGTCCGGTCCGATGAGGAAGGTGGCGCGGGTGATGCCCAGGAACTTGCGGCCATAGAGGGACTTCTCGCCCCACACGCCGTACGCCTCGGCCAGCGCGTGGCCGGGATCCACCAGCAGCGGGAAGGCGAGGTGGAACTTGGCGGCGAACTTCAGGTGGCTCTTCGCGTCGTCCGGCGACACGCCGAGCACCACCGCGCCCGCCTTCTGGAGCGCGGCGTGCTCGCTCTGGAAGTCACACGCCTCCGTCGTACAGCCGGGCGTGTTGTCCTTCGGATAGAAGTAGAGGACGACGTGCTTGCCTCGGAGCCGGGCCAGCGACACGGCGTTGCCGCTCTGGTCGGACAGCTCGAAGCCGGGGGCTTGCTCACCTGCTTGGGGCATGGGCATGGGGCGGCGTTTCTACTCCAAACTCCGCCCGCCCACAGTTCCCGTCAGTGCGAGTCCTGCCCGTCCTCGCCGGGCGGGTGGCTGTTCGCCTCCAACTGCGTGAGGTCCGCGTGGCACTGCGCCAGGGCGCGGCGCACCAGCTCGCGCGAGGCGTCCGTGCGCGACTCGCCCAGCTTCTTGGCCAGCGCCTCGCACGCGGCGCGCTTGGCGTCCACGCCGCTGGCGCCCGGCCCCGTCGAACCGGGCGTGGCCAGGGGCTGAGGGGGCAGCTCGCCACGGGCCGCGCGCAGCGCCTTGAGCCGCTTGTCCGCCTCGGCGCGGGCCTTGGACTCCTGGGGCACCGCCTCGAACTCGGCGACGACCTCGTCCCAGCGGGCGTCGCGCGCGGAGAGGCCGCGGGTGGTCAGTTCCTGGTACTTCGCTTCCGCCTTCTGCAACTGCTCGGGCCCCTTGTCGGAGTCACAGCCCGGGAGGGCGAGCAGTCCCATCAGCAGCAGCGCGGTGGAGAGTCGGGGGCGGGAAATCATCATCGAGAAGAGGCTCCTCCTGCTGGCCTCCGCCTTAAACCACGACCCACGGGCTCCGTCGTGGCCCGCGTCGCCTGCTCGCTCAGCCCCGCTTGTCCAGGATGCCCAGCGACATCATCGCCACGAGGAAGCCGTAGACGACATGGTCCGGCCGGTTGGCGTACGCGAGCAGCTCCGCCACGGTGCGGTTGCCGTCAATCTTGGGCAGCAGCTCCGCCTCCCACCGCTCCAGCTCCACTTCGTTGAACTGGTACGCGGGGGCGACGGCGGGGATGAGCCGGTCCTCGGGCTGGAGCAGGCGGCGCAGGCGCTCGGGCTTGTAGAGCTTCTTGATGCCGCGAACGATGAGGTTGCCCGGGTGCACGTCCAGCTTGATGGACTCCGAGGAGGCCTTCTCCTTGAAGCTCATCACGTAGGTGCCGTCCTCCCAGGAGAACAGCGAGTAGATGATGGCCTTCACCTGCTGGCCCACGTAGTAGAGCCGCTCGGTGTCCTTGAGCAGGCCGCGCTCCACGAGCACGTCGCCGGTGCGCCGGTTGCTCTGCGCCGCCACGGCGGACGCGTCCTGGAGCTGCTCGGGTTTGATCTTCCCCACGCGCACCAGGAACTGGCCGAAGCGGTCCGCCAGCAGGTTCGACAGGGCGAACACCGGCGTGCCCTTCTCGAAATAGACGACCTTCTTCACCTTGCCGCGCTGGATGCCCAGCTCGCCCGTCTCGCGGGACAGGTAGAAGGCGGTGAGCAGCGAGGGCAGGTTGTCGCGCAGCTCGCCCCGGCGGCTGCCCGGAGAGCCGGAGCCCACGGGCAGCGGATCCGGCGGCCGCCCCGGCGTGGGCGGACGCACCTGGGTGGCCGAGACCTTCTGCATGGGGCTGGCGGTGAGGTTGGCGCCGCGAATCTCCGCGGTGATGTTGCCGCCGCCCGTCACCTTGATGCGGCCCGTCAGCTCCATGACGTCCTGTGGGCCCTCCTCCTCCACGTCGATGTCCAGCTCGACCTCGAAGGCGTCCTGGAGCGAGTTGCCCGCGGGGGCCTTCTTCTCCGCGGGGAGCACCCGCGCCACGGCCTCCAGGAGCTTCTGCGCCTCGAAGGGCTTCTCGAAGTAGCCGGCCGCCGCGTACTTCTGGCGCGCCTCCAGGGCGTGCTTGCCGCCCTTGAAGACGCCGGTGATGAAGAGCAGCGGGAGCTGGGGGTTGTCCTTCCGGAGCGCGTCCGCGAGGTGGTACCCCATCATGTCGGGCAGCAGGATATCCAGCACCGCGCAGCCGGGAGGCTGGGCCCGGGCGGCCTCGATGCCCTGCTTGCCCCGGCTGGCCCCCACCACCTCGTACCCCGCGTCCTCGAACAACTGCGTGAGGAGGGAGAGGAGCTCCGGGTTGTCGTCCACGACAAGGATTCGGGGGGCCATCGCGGGCAATACCGTACCAGATGCGGGCAACCTGTCAGACAAGTGTTTCGGGACGGATGCGGGGAAGGATGCATCCGCCCCGCCAGGGGGGTAGGGTGCCCCCCTCGTGATGTCCAGCCTCCGCCCGCGTTCGTTCATTTTCGGCCTGCTGACCTGCCTTGCCCTGCTGTCCACCTCGCTCGCGCATGCACAACCGGGTTCTCCTCCGGATGGAGGCGCGCCGGATGCCTCCACGGGCGGACCGGGCAAGGATGACCCGGGCGAGGAAGACGATGGAACCGGGCGGGTGAACACCAAGTGCCGCAGCAGCAGCGACTGCAACATGCGGTTCACCTGCCAGGCCGGGACGTGCAAGTACACCGGCGTCCGGCAGGCGGAGACCTCGGGGTGCCTGTTGGGGCCCGAGGCCGCGCTGGTGCTGGTGGGGCTGGCCGCGGTGGCCGTGCCCCGGCGACGTCGCCACTAAGCGGGGGCGGACATGCGGTTGGGCATCAAGGCGGACAACCTGTTGGAGCGCGTGGCGGACTTCCTCAACCTCGCCCCCCAGCCGCTGGCCCACGCCTTCTTCGGGATGATGGCGTCGCGCACCCTGATGGCGGGTGCGCGGCTGGGCGTCTACGCGGCGCTGGCGGATGGCCCGGCCACCCCGGACGCGCTGGCCACCCGACTGAAACTCTCCAGCGAGGGCACCCGCGCCCTGCTCGACGCGCTGGTCGCGTGCGAGGTGGTGGAGCGCGTGCGCGGTCGCTACAAGCTGGCGGCGCGCGCGAGCCGCTGGTTGGATCCGCGCTCGCCACAGTCCATCACCGCCTTCCTCGAGTTCAACTACGCCCAGTGGGACTGGTGGGGTCAGCTCGAGGACGTGGTGCGGAGGGGCCAGTCGGTCAACATCCACGACTTCGCGCCGGATGACCCGCGCTGGCGCGACTACATCCACGCGATGTACCAGCTCGCGCGGCTGGCGGCCCCGGAGGTCGTCTCGGCCATCCCGCTGCCGCGGGGCGCGCGCCACGTGCTGGACCTGGGCGGCGCGCACGGCTGGTTCGCCGCCGAGCTGTGCCGCAAGCACCGGGGCCTGAAGGCCACCGTGGTGGACCTGGAGGGCAGCGCGCGCGTGGGGCGGGACATCATCGCCAACGCGGGGCTGGCCCACCTCGTCACGCACCGCGAGGGCAACCTGCTCACCCATGATTTGGGCGGCCCGCATGACGGCGTGCTGCTGTTCCAGGTGGTGCACCACCTGACGCCCGAGCAGAACGTGGCGCTGCTGCGGCGGATCCGCACCGCGCTGTCACCCAAGGGGACGCTGGCGGTGCTGGAGTACCTGCGCGAGGACGCGGAGACGCCTCAAGGCTCCGCGCCCCTCATCGGCCTGCACTACTGCCTGACGTCGGGCGCGGCGGCCTACACTCCCGCCGAGGTGGAAGGCTTCCTCGACGACGCCGGTTTCGACATCCACCAGAGCCGGCCCATCCGCCACCTGCCCCTCCAGACGCTCCTCATCGCCCGCCCGGCCTGAGCGGCCCCTCCCCCTGCGGGCGAACCCCGCCGAGAGGGGAGGCCGTGCTCCAGGCCCACCTCTCGCGCTACCCTGCCCTCTCCGCCCATGCTGCCCGAGGCCCCCCTTCCCCCATCCGAGCGCGTGCCGCTCGCCGTCGACCTGGACGGCACGCTGGTGCTCACGGACACGCTCCACGAGAGCCTGCTGGTGCTGTTCAAGCGGGCGCCCTGGCTGCTGCTGCTCGCGCCGCTCTGGATGCTCCGGGGCAAGGCCTTCTTCAAGGCCGAGGTCGCTCGCCGGGCCTCGCTGGATGCCGCCGTGCTGCCGTACCACGGGCCCCTGCTGGCCTTCCTCCAGGAGGAGCGGGCGCAAGGCCGGCGGCTCGTGCTGGCCACGGCGGCGGACCGCCGCATCGCCGACGCGGTGGCCGCGCACCTGGGCCTCTTCGACGCGGTGCACGCCAGCGACGGGCAGGTGAACCTGTCCGGCGCGCGCAAGCTGGCGAGGCTGAAGGAAGCGGTGGGCACGTTCGACTACGCGGGCAACGACGCGGTGGACCTGCCGCTGTGGCGTGAGTCCCGGCAGGTGGTGGTGGCGAACGCCTCCGCGAGCGTGCTCAGGCGCGCGCGCGAGTTGGGCCGGCCCATGCATCGCGTCTTCGAGCGCCCCGCCACCCGCGCGCGCACCTGGGTGAAGGCGCTGCGCGTGCACCAGTGGGCGAAGAACGCGCTCGTGTTCGTCCCGCTCCTGGCCGCGCACAAGGCCCAGCACCCGCGCATGGTCCTGGAGTCGGTGCTGGCCTTCCTGGCCTTCAGCCTGTGCGCCTCCAGCGTGTACGTGCTCAACGACCTGCTGGACCTGGAGTCGGACCGGCGACACCCGACCAAGAAGGCGCGGCCGTTCGCGGCGGGCACGTTGTCCGTGCGCGCGGGCGCGATGATGGCGCCGGTGCTGCTCGCGGCGGGCGCGGCGCTGGCGTTGGCGCTGCTGCCTCCCGCGTTCGCGGCGCTCCTGGGCGTGTATTACGGGCTGACGCTCGCGTACTCGGTGCGGCTCAAGCAGGTGGTGATGCTGGACGTGCTGGTGCTCGCGGGGCTCTACACGGTTCGCATCTTCGGCGGCTCGCTGGCGGTGGGCGTGCCCACGTCGAGCTGGCTGCTCATGTTCAGCACCTTCCTCTTCCTGTCGCTGGCGCTGGTGAAGCGGCTGAGCGAGGTGCGGCGGCTGCGGCTGGCCAATGAATCGGCGGCGCACGGGCGCGGCTATCTGGCGCAGGACTACGAGCAGCTCGCGAGCCTGGGCGCGGCGGCGGGACAGGTGTCCGTGCTGGTGCTCGCGCTCTACATCACCAGCAAGGAAGTCACCGCGCTGTACACGCATCCGGAGCGCCTGTGGTTGCTCTGCCCGGTGATGCTGTATTGGGTGGGCCGGGTGTGGGTGCTGGCGCATCGTGGACAGGTGAACGAGGACCCGCTCCTCTTCGCGCTGCGCGACAAGGTGAGCTACGCGGTCGGGGTCGTCGCCGCGCTGGTGCTGTGGGCCGCCACATGAGGATGCAGGAGCGATGAGGTCACCGCAGTCCTGGGGACGATTTCCCCGCGTCGCGCAAGAAACCCGCGCCCTCACGTGGCGCTCGGACGCGCTGCCGTCCGCGCCGGGGACGCTGCTGCCGCACGGGTTGGGGCGCAGCTACGGGGACTCGTGCCTCAACGCGGACGGCACGCTGCTGCTCACCTCCGCGCTGGACCGACTCATCGACTTCGACCCGGCCACGGGCGTGCTGCGCTGCGAGTCGGGCGTCACGCTGGACACGGTGCTGCGGTTGGTCGCGCCGCGCGGCTGGTTCCTCCCGGTGACGCCGGGCACCAAGTACGTGACGGTGGGCGGAGCCATCGCCAACGACGTGCACGGCAAGAACCACCACCGCGGCGGCACCTTCGGGCGGTATGTGCGGAGGTTCGAGCTCTTGCGCTCGGATGGCACCCGCCGCGTCTGCGCGCCGGACGAGAATCCGGATTGGTACGGCGCCACCATCGGTGGGCTGGGGCTCACGGGCCTCATCACCTGGGCCGAGGTGCAGCTCGTGCCCATCCGCAACCCGTACATCCTCCAGGAGACGGTGCCCTGCGAGAACCTGGACGCGTTCCTCGACGTGGCCCGGGCCTCGGAGGCGGACTACGAGTTCACCATGGCGTGGGTGGACTGTCTGGCCCGAGGCCGCAAGCTGGGCCGGGGCCTCTTGTTCCGAGGCAACTTCGCGCCGCCGCAGTTCGACGGGCTGCCGCTGGCCAAGAGCCACCTGTCGCACGGCTCGGGGCTCGCGGTGCCGGTGGACATGCCGGCGTTCTGTCTCAACCGGCTGTCCGTGTCCGCGTTCAACTGGCTCTACTACCACCGCCAGCGCGGGCGTCCTCGGCAGCGGCTCACGCACTACGACCCGTTCTTCTATCCGCTGGACGCCATCTACGGCTGGAACCGCATCTACGGCGCGCGGGGCTTCCTCCAGTTCCAGTGCGTGGTGCCCTACTCCACCGCGCGCGACGCCTTGCGCGAGATTCTCGAGCGCAGCTCGCGCGGCGGCGTGCCCAGCTTCCTGTCCGTGCTGAAGACGTTCGGGGACATCCCGTCGCCGGGCTGGCTGTCCTTCCCGCGCCAGGGCGTGACGCTGGCCATGGACTTCGCCAACCGCGGCGAGAAGACGTGGCGGCTGGTGGAGGACCTGGACCGACTGACGCGCGAGGCGGGCGGCGCGGTGTATCCCGCGAAGGACGCGCGCATGAGTCCGGAGAGCTTCGCGGCGTACTTCCCTCGGCGCGAGCAGTTCCTGCCGTACCTCGACCCGGCGTTCTCGTCCTCCTTCTGGCGGCGGGTGAATCCCGCCACCCCCTCCCTGCCCGCGTTGGAAGGCAGCGCGGACGGCGCCACGCCGCCCGTGTCGCTGCTGGCCATCCGCTGAGCCCCCGGGCACAACGACACCTATGAAGAAAGTCCTCATCCTCGGCGCCACGAGCGCCATCGCCCAGGCCACCGTGCGGCTGCTCGCCGCGCGCGGAGCCTCGCTGTACCTGGTGGGCCGCAACGCCCAGAACCTGGAGGCCGTGGCGAAGGATGCGGCCACGCGTGGCGCGGCGAAGGTCGAGTCACGGGCGATGGACCTCGACGACTGCGGCGCGCATGAGGCGCTGGTCGAGCAGGCCGCGCAGGCGCTGGGTGGGCTCGACGGCGCGGTGATTGCTCACGGCGTGCTCGGAGACCAGGACGCGAGTCAGCGCGCGTGGGCGACGGCCGAGGCCGTCATGCGCACGAACTTCCTGAGCGCCGCGTCGCTGCTGACCTCGCTGGCCAACCGCTTCGAGGCGCAGAAGACCGGCACGCTGGTGGTCATCTCGTCGGTGGCGGGAGACCGCGGCCGGCAGAGCAACTACGTGTACGGCGCGTCGAAGGGCGCGCTGACCGTGTTCCTCCAGGGCCTGCGCAACCGACTGGCGAAGTCCAACGTGGCCGTGGTGACGGTGAAGCCGGGCTTCGTGGACACGCCGATGACGGCGCACGTCCCGAAGAACAAGCTGTTCGCCTCACCGGAGCAGGTGGCGCGCGGGCTGCTGCGCGCGGCGGATGGGCGCAAGAACGAGGTCTACGTCCCCGGCTTCTGGGCGCTCATCATGCTCATCATCCGCTCCATCCCCGAGCCCATCTTCAAGCGGCTGAAGCTGTAGTCCGCCGTCAGCGCGACGCGGTCTCCAGCGGGGGCACGTCGCGCCCCTCCCCGAAGCCGAGCGTCCAGAACTCGGGGCGCTCCGGGTCGCGGGCCGCGAGTCGCCAGAGCAAATGCCGGGCCTCGTCCTGCCCGTCGAGCGCGAGCGCGAACGTGCCGTAGTGCATCGCGACGGACACCTGGGCGTGCAGCGCATGGTGGGCCCGCAGCGCGTCCTCGGGGCCCATGTGCACCGAGTGCAGCATGCGCGGCCGGAACGCCCCGATGGGGAGCACCGCCAGGCGCATGGGGCCGAAGCGCGCGGAGATGTCCTCGAAGTGGGGACCGAATCCGGTGTCGCCCGCGAAGAGCACGGGGCCTCCCGACGTGCTCAACACGTAGCCGGCCCACAGCGTGCCACGTCCATCCGTGAGCCCACGGTTCGAGCGGTGCCGCGCGGGCACGCACGTCACCGTGAAGCCGGAGCCCACCGCGCTCGTCTGCCACCAGTCGAGTTCCTCCACGTGCGCGAAGCCCTCGGCCTCCAGCAGCGCCTTGTTGCCCAGGCCCACGATGAAGCGGGGATGGTGCGCGGCCTCCAGCCTCCGCAGCGTGGGCAGGTCCAGGTGGTCATAGTGGTTGTGGCTCACCACGACCACGTCGATGGGCGGCAGGTCCTCGAAGCGGATGCCCGGAGGGCGACGGCGCTTGGGGCCGAGCCACGACACGGGGCTCGGTCGCTCCGAGTAGATGGGGTCCGTCAGCACGTTGAGTCCGTCCGCCTGGAGCAGCACGGTCGCGTGGTTGATGAACGTCACGCGCAGCGCTCCCGGGCCCACGCGCGTCGGGGGCTTGAGGCCCGGAGAGAACTCCGTGTAGGGCTGCCACGGGCCGCGCCTCTCCTTCAGCGCCGCCAGCGCCAGGGCCACGGGATTGGGGCTCGGGGCATCACCGAGGTTGTGGAAGCGCGAGCCATCAAAATGGTCCGTCACGGGTCCATGGTGCACGGTCCCAGCGAAGCATCCCGACAGCAGCGCGAGGCCCAGCGGGAGCGTCCAGCGCATCACTTGATGATGATGGTCCAGGTGCATTCGAAGGGCGCTCCATCCATGGTGGGCAACTCGTAGCGAGAGCCCTCGACGCTCGCGAGCGCTTGGGCCAGCAGGTCCGGAGGCAGCGTCGCCTCTTCCACCACGCATTGCCGAGGCGTGCCGCCGCGCACGAGCCGACAGGCGACGCGGACGTGGTGCTTGCGACCCTCGCGCCAGCGCCGGAACGCGTCTTGGAAGACGGGGTCCTCGGGAGGACCGCCGCGGATGCGCTGGGGCTCGCGGACATGCTGCGCGAGGAAGGCGCAGGCGTCCTTCACCTGTCCATCACACGCCTTGGACATGAGCGACAGCGCGCGCAGTCGAGCGTCCTCGGAGGGGCTGGCCACCCAGAGCGTGAGCGCGCGGTCGAAGCAAGCGCGAGCCTGGGCGACGGTGCAGTCCTCGGTCTGCACCGGCTCGATGCCCGAGGCGAACGCGCCGAGCGGGGCCGGCCGCATCGCATCCACCGTGACCCGGGCCGGATTGCTCCGCCGGGCCGCGCAGCCCAGCCCCAGGCACAGACACACCACGAACAGCCACGAACGCGAAGACAGGCCCCAGTGCATGGCACGCATCGTAGCCGGTCGTCGCATCACGAACGCACCCCGTCGCGCTCAGCACCCCGCGAGTGGACAGCCGACAACTGGTGCGCGTCGCCAGCTACCGCAGCCAATATGAATACCCGTCGCTCGCGAGCGCCCGCGCCAGGAACTCCTCGAACGAGGACGCGATGCGCTCCATCTCCGGGAACGTCTCGTGAAAGGCGTCAAAGAGAGGATAGGAACTGCCCTCTCGTCGAGCCACATCCACGACGACGAAGTTCGAGTCCTGCATGTCGACGATGCTGAACCAGGACGCAGCGCCTGCTGAGTCATCATCACTGCCGACGATCGCGATGCGTGCGCGGCGAATCTCATCCAGGGAGAGGAAGCGATAGTTCGCATCCGGCCCTGACTCGAAGAGGCGAGCCCCATCGCAATGCAGGTAGAACGCGCGGAGCTCCGGATCGAGTTCCCAGCCCACACGCGCCTCGAAGCGGGCAAGCTGCGCCGACGTCGCGGGCGGCCGAGGAAAGTGATGCCGCGAGACTTCGGCGAGCAGTGTGTCCATCGGCAAGGTGCGCTCCTCAGTCCACGTAAGGATGCTCAGGCCCCGGCTTGAGCCAACTTCCACCCGGTGCGTAGCAAGCAGGGTACGCGCTGTTGAAGACCGTGTGCACGTCTGGCGGCACAGGCAACACATTGTCAGGAGCCAGAGGGGGACCTCCATGCGCGAGGTCGAACACATGATGCCCCGGCCAGTTCGTGCCACCCGAGGTGGGCCAGGAGCCAAACTCCGAGCTCCAAGTCTGCCGAAAGGCTTTCCTGCCCTCTTCCCAGATGTCTCGCCGCCACTTGAGGTCGGCTGCCTTGGGATAGGCACAGCAGCAGTGAGTGATTGCCAATCGTCCACCACCAGCGGCCGGTAGCGCCAGGAAGCGGCCTTGCCAATCGCCCTTGATGTCCGCCAGCCAGATACAGCCCATGAGGGCATGGCCCTGCGCCGCACACCGACTCTCGCAGCGCGCCATGAAGGAAGCGCTGCATTGCCAAGGCCCGTAATAGATGGTCGTCCGGACCTGACCTCCATCGGGAGTGGGCATGGGCTCACCCACCCACTTCCTCGCCGCGGCGGTTCCTACCGTGGCCGAACCGCACCCCATGAGCACCGTGAAGACCATGGCGGACATGCGCCGTTCCAGTGCGTCCATTACAACCATTCAATTCAAGAGCAAGCTGCAGTTCAACCCAGTCCAGGACGCGGACGAGCGCGCGGAAAGAGCGCCATCCGCATTGAACCCGCGGGCCGACTCGACATCGACAGGCATCGAGCCTTCCGTGGGGTCAGCTGGCGCATCTCGGCAGCGCGGTTGAGAGGTCCTGCGCTCGCTCAGCCCACCACGGTGGCGAGGATGCGCTCGAACAACCAGGGGGCTCGGCCCAGGGCCCGCACCACCGGGCGTCGGAGCCACGGTCTCCTCGAGAGGAGCAACAGCGCGCGCGTCGTCCAGGCGTACTTGCGGAACACCTGCTGGAAGGAGCGCGCGTACGGTTGGAGCGCGCCACGCGTCGCCCCGTGCACCAGCGCGTCCGGCAACACGTTGCCCAGCGACTCCGCGCACGCGAACGCGAGGGACAACCCTTCTCCCGTCAGCGCGTCCACGTAGCCCGCCGCGTCGCCCACCAGCGCGAACCGGTCCGCCACCGGCGTGCGCGCCACCCGCGCCAGCGGCCCCGCCCCTCGCACCTTCGAGTCCGGCGCCACGCCCGCCAGCCGCTCACTCAAGGTCGGGAAGCGCGCGAGCAACGCGTCGAAGCCCACCTTCCCATCCACCGCACCGTCTTCCCACAGGAACGCCAGCCCCACGCGCTCCGTGCCCGCCGGCGTCACGTACGCCTCCACCCCCGAGGCGAAGTGCACCTCCACGTAGGCCGTCCACGGTCGGATGCGGAAGTGCCGCCGCAACCCGAACCGCCGCGAGCCCTCCGCATTCAGCTCCAGCCCCTCGGCCTTGCGCAGCGGCGAGCCCAACCCATCCGCCGCCACCAACACCCGCGCGTCCACCGGCCCCGAGGCTGTCTCCAACGACACCCCCGGCACCGTGCGCCGATACCCCAGCACCTGCGCGCGCTCGCGCAGCTCCACGCCCACCTCGCGCGCCCGCGTCACCAGCGCGGACGCCAGCGCCACGCGCCGCACCCCCAGCCCTCCCGGCGCGGGCAACAACCCCTCCGCCGAGCTGCCGTCCTCCTGCACGTAGCGGATGCCCATGAACGGCGCGCTCTCGCGCAGGTCCAGGTGCGTCAGCGCGCCCAGCCGCTCCAGCGCCCCCAACCCCGAGGGCATCAATCCCTCACCACAGGCCTTGTCCGCGGGCACCGTCCCCCGCTCCAACACCACCGTGTTCAGCCCACGCCGCGCGGCGGTGATGGCCACGGCGAGCCCCGCGGGCCCACCGCCCACCACGGCCACGTCGTAGGGCTTCACGGATCCTGCTCCGCCCGCACCATCGCCAGCGCGCTCTTCGCCATCTCCACCATCATCCCCACCGTCCCCATCCGCTTGGGCGCGGACAGCTCACCCGCGAGGAAGCGCCGCAAGGACTCGGCGCGCCGCAGCTTCCCGCTCGACGTGCGCGGCAACGTGCCGGGCTCCAGCATCCGCACCGTGTGCGGCCGCACCCCCGTGGCCGCCACCACGGCCGCGCGGATCTGCTCCTCCACCGCCGCGCTCGGCTCCGTCCCCGCGCGCTCGGCCAGGATGAGCAGCGCCTCGTCCTCGCTGCCTTCGGGCGTGAAGCCCAGCGCCACCGCGCAGCCCGTGCGCACGCCGTCCACCGCGCCCAGCGGATCCTCGAAGGCCTGGGGCGCGTGGTTCGCGCCTCGGATGATGACCACGTCCTTGGCCCGGCCCGTCAGGTACAGCTCGCCATCCAGCACGAAGCCCAGGTCGCCCGTGTCCAGCCAGCCATCCGCGGTGAGCGTGCGCGCCGTCGCCGCGACATCCTCGAAGTAGCCCGACATCAGCGACGGGCCCCGCGCGAAGACGCGGCCCACGCGCCCGTCCGGCAGCGCACCACCGTCCCGCTCGCGGATCTCCACCTCGAAGCCCGCGACCGGACTCCCCACGCTGACGAGCCCCCGTGCGCCCGGCTCCACTCGGCCCTCACGCGCCAGCGTGCTCGGGTCCACGTGCAGCACGCGCGGGCCGCGCCCCTCGGGAGGGAACGTGACGGCGAGCGACGCCTCGGACAGCCCATACACCGGCCGCATGGCGCGGGCCGAGAAGCCCCAGCGCTCGAAGCGCTCGGCGAAGCGACGCAGCGTGTCCGCGGACACGGGCTCCGCGCCGTTGAGCGCGTGGTGCCACTTGGACAGGTCCACGCCCTCCATCTCCGCGTCCTTCACCCGCTTGAGGCACAGGCCATAGGCGAAGTTGGGCGCCGGGGAGATATAGGCCCGGTGACGCGACAGCGCGCGCAGCCACAACGCGGGGCGCGCGAGGAACGCCTCGGGCGGCAAGAGCACCATGCTGCCCGGGAAGTACATCGTCGACAGCACCGAGCCGATGAGCCCCATGTCGTGGTACAGCGGCAGCCAGCTCACGCCCACCCGCGGCGTTCCCTCCGGCACCGGCATGGCGTGGTCCAACGCCGTCACCTGCGTCATCAGCGCGTGATGCGTCAGCGCCACCGGCTTGGGGTCCACCGTCGAGCCCGACGAGAACTGGATGAACCCCAGGGCGTCGGGCCGCACGGACACCTCGTGCATGTCCTCGCTCCGCATCAGCTCGTCCACCGTGAGGCAGCCACAGCGTGGCCGCGCCTTCTCCACGCTCGGCCCCAGCAGCAGCCGCACCTTCGAGTCCGTCAGCACCGCGCTCGCCCCCGTCACCTGGAGCATGCGCGCGGTGGCGCGGTGGTACTCCTCCAGCCGGCCCAGCCGCACCGGAGGATAGAGCGGCACGGGCACCGCGCCCGCGAGCAGCGCGCCGAAGAAGCCATCCATGAAGGCCGGCGACGTGGGCAGCAAGAGCGCCACGCGGTCTCCTTCCCGCACGCCCAGCCGAGCCAGTCCCGCGGCCGCTCGGCGCGCGCGCCGGTACACCTCGGCCCAGGGCACCACGGTCTCGCGCTCGGCCGAGTCCGCGAAGATGAGCCCATAGGGCGTCTTGGCCACATCGGCCAAGAGCGCGCTCACCGTGGGGCAGCGCGGCGGGGGCAGCGCGGGCCCCTTCACGGCCGCGCCTCCGCGCTCTGGGCGGCGCGCGCCTCCACCAACCGAATCAAGTCCCCCACCGTCTTCAGGTCCACCGCGTCTTCCTCCGACAACTTCACGCGGAAGCGGTTCTCCAGCCCCACCGCCAACACCGTCAGGCCCAGGCTGTCCAACTGGAGGTCGAGCAACAGGTCATGCTGCGGTTCGATCGCGCCCTTCCACTCCAACTCCTCGATGGCGATACGGCGTATCTCGGCCAGCACCTGCTGCGACACGGGCTCAACCACGACGAACCTCCGGAATGAAGCGAGGGCGCTGGGAGAATTCCCGCGCATACACGGCGCCCAGAGCCTGCTCCTCCGCGCGGATGCGCACGAAGAGCAGCAACAGATTGCCCATGGAGAACACCAGGGCCGTGACCCAGGCCCCGTGAATCATCGGCAGGCACCAGAACTCCATCACCACCGCGACGTAGTTGGGATGGCGCAGATAGCGGTACGGCCCGCCCGTCACCGGAGGAAGGTCCGGCACCACGATGATGCGGGAGTTCCACCGGTCGCCCAGCGTCGAGATGGCCCAGTAGCGCAGCGCCTGCCCCGCCACCGCGCCCGCGAGCGCCACGCCGCTCACCCACCCCAGGGTGGGCCGCGCCCAGAGCACCGCCTCGGCCGCGCACGCCACCAGGAAGCTGGTGTGGAAGGCCACCATGACCGGGTAGTGCCCCTGGCCCGCCTCCACGCCACCGCGCGCGAACGCCCGCGCCGCGTTGCGCTTCGAGAGCACCAGCTCCACGACGCGCTCGGCCACCACCAGCAACAAGAACCCCAGGTAAAGCCAGGTCGTGGTCGTCACCATCGCAGCAACACCATCTCCGCGCAGAAGCCCGGACCCATCGCCATCACCACGCCCCAGTCGCCGGGCCGCGCTCCCGCCGTGCGCAGCGTCTCATCCAGCACGAAGAGCACCGACGCGCTGGACAGGTTGCCCACCTCGCGCAGCGACGCCCAGGAGCGCCCCAGCGCGCCGGTGGGCAGCTCCAGGGCCGACTCGAACGCCTCCAGCACCTTGGGCCCTCCGGTGTGCGCCACCCAGTGCCGCACGTCCTCGCGCTTCAGGCCGTGCTGCGCGAGGAAGCCATCCACGTTGCCCCGGATGTGGTCCTTCACGAGCTGCGGCACCTTGGCGGACAGCACCACCTTGAAGCCCGAGTCCACCACGTCCCAGCCCATGATGCGCTCGGTGTCCGGATAGAAGACCGAGCGCGAGGCCACCACGCGCGGCCCCGCCTGCCCCGCGCGCGCGCCCCGCAGCACCACGCACGCGGAGCCGTCCCCGAACAGCCCGGACGCGATGATGTTGGGAATGGACAGGTCCTCGCGCTGCAACGTCAGCGAGCACAGCTCCGTGGCGATGACGAGCGCGGTGTGCTCCGGGAACGCGCGAAGGTAGTCCGCCGCGCGCGCCAGCCCCGCCGCGCCGGCCACGCAGCCCAGGCCGAAGATGGGCGTGCGCTTCACGTCGTCGCGCAGCCCCAACCGGTTGACCAGCCGCGCATCGATGCTCGGCGTGGCGATGCCCGTCACCGTGACGAAGAAGACGTGGTCCACGTCGGTGGGGCGCAGTCCCGCGGGCGCCAACGCGCGGCGCACCACGTCCTCGCTCAGCGCGGTGGCCACGCGGATCCACGCGTCGTTGCGCTGCTGGAACGTGACGAGCGCCGGGTACTCCTCCAGCGGAAGCGCCAGGTGACGTCCGCCCACCTGCACGGCGCGATGCAGCTCCTCCAAGCGCTCCAGGTTGAAGTGGCGCGTGGCCCACAGCTCGCGGAGCATCGCGATGAGCTGCTCCTGCGAGGCGTAGTGTGGTGGAAGCGCTCGTCCCATCGCGTGGACGAAGGGCGCGGTGTCCTGCTCGGATGCGCTGTGCATGAGATTTTCTCGATCCCCTACGGCAATGGAGCGCCGACGCTTACCCGCCGGCCACGATGGCGCGCTTGTCGTTCAGTGCCGATTGCTCGGCCTCTGACGCCCGATGCGCTTCAGTGTCGCACGGAAGACGCGTCGTCTCGCGCGGAAGTGTCGTGCGCTCGGACGCGGGGCCCGGGTCCCTGTCTACCGGGCGGGACCGATGGTGCACGGCCCCGGCGAGCGAAAGGACAGCGCCCACAACTCGCGCCCCGACACGCCGTCATCCGCGGAGAAGTACAGCGCCCAGCCCGAGCGCACGAAGCTACTGGGCGATGACGACGCGGGCCCGGGCGCCACGTCATCCAACGCGGTGGCCAACCCCGAGCGGGCCTCGTACATCCACGCCTCGCGCCCCCGCCCCGTCGTGTCCGCGCTGAAGAACAACCGCCCCGCATGACCCGACAGGCTGTCCGGCGCCGAGCCCAAGGGCCCGGGCTGGATGTCCTGCGCGAGCACCGTGCCGCTGGGCGTGCCATCGCTCCGCCACAGCTCACGCCCATGCACGCCGTCGTCCGCGCTGAAGTAGAGCTTCCCATCCAACGTGGCCAGCCCTCGCGGCGAGGCGTCCTCCTTGCCCGGCAGGATGTCCTTGACGAGCGCCGTGCCGCGCGAGGTGCCATCGCTCCGCCACAGCTCGTCCCCGGCGTAGCCCGCCTCATAGGGGCCCACGCCCGAGGCGAAGTAGAGCTTCCCCGCGAAGGCAGTCAGGTCATGCGGCTTGTCGGGGAACAGCCGCAGGCCCCGCGTCCCCGCGGGCGAGCCGTTCGTGACGAAGAGGCTCCACTCCGACTCGTCGTTGTTGTGCAGGAAGTAGAGCAGGTCCCCCACCGGCGTCATCGCCTCGATGGAGTTGTCCCCGACGACCTCCAGCACCACGACGGGCTCGCTCGGCGTCCCGTCCAGCCGCGCCAGCCGCAGGGTGTCCCCGTTGTGGCCCGAGTAGCCATACCGCACATAGAGAAAGCCGCTCGTCGCCGCGAGCTGAAGCCCATAGCACTCGCTGCCGTCGGGGATGAGCCCCATCACCCGGACGGTCCCATCGCTGGAGCCATCCGTGCGCCACAGCTCGCGGCCATGCCCGGAGGAGTCGGCGGTGAAGTACAGCCGCCCCTGGAACACGGTCAGCGAATCCGGCTCCGAGCCCAACGCCCCCGGGCGCAGGTCCACCACCCACTGGGTGCCCGCCGAGGAGCCATCGGTCTTCCACAGCTCGCGGCCGTGAACGCCGTCATCCGCGGCGAAGAAGACCGTGTCCCCCAGGCGCGTGAAGGACGTGGGGTCCGAGCCGGACTGCCCGCCGCGGATGTCGCGCAAGAGGCGCGTGTCCCGGCCCGTGCTGGACCAGGGCTCGCGCCCGTGCCGGCCGTCGTCCGAGGAGAACACGAGCCCCGCGGCGCCGTGCAGCAGCCCCCGTGGATCCGAGCTGGCGCGACCGGGGCGGATGTCCTTCGTCCGCTTCGCGACGATGCCGCAGGACGGCGGCGCCGCGGTCGCCCCCTCCTCGCTCGAGGATTGCGCGGGCCCGGCAAGCGGGCTGTCGTCGTCGTTCGCGCCCCCACAGGCTCCGAGCCACAGCATCGACACCAGGAGGCACGCCGCCCTTCGGCTCCTTGCACCCATGCCCTTCGCTCCTCCCGCGCGGGCCGGCACGCCGGGACCGCACCTGGACAGGGCAAGGTGCTCAGCGCTCCGGACTCCTCCAAGCCGCGCGCGGGTCGGACACGAGCGTCCAGCCGCAACCGTCCCCCGCGGCGGAGGAGGCGAGCGTCAATCGAAGCGATAGTTCTTGGGCACCACGACGATGCCGTTGTCCGTGACGGTGAAGCCGCGCGCCCGGTCCTGCGCCACGTCAAAGCCCACCTTCGTGTCGGGCGGCACACGCACGCCCTTGTCGATGATGGCGTTCTTCACCTGCGCGTGCCGGCCGATGTCCACCTCGTCGAAGATGACCGAGCGCTCCACGCTCGCGTAGCTGTTCACCCGGGCGCGGCGGAACAGGATGCTGTTGCGCACCACGCCGCCAGAGATGATGCAGCCGCCGGCCACCATGGAGTTGAGCGCGCGGCCCACCCGGTCTCCGGACTCGTGCACGAACTTGGCGGGCGGGCTGTACTCGCTCGCGCTGCGCAGCGGCCAGTCCGCGTTGAAGATGTCGAACTCGGGGTTGACCGACACCAGGTCCATGGAGGCCTCGTGGTAGGCCTCCAGCGTCCCCACGTCGCGCCAGTAGGTGTTGGGCCGGCTCTGGCCGGGGATGGGGTTGCGGTGAAAGTCGTAGGTCTGGATGTGATAGCCGTCGCGCAGCGCGCGCGGCAGCACGTCCTTGCCGAAGTCGTGCGCCGAGCCCTCCGAGCGCGCGTCCAACTCCAACAGCTCCGCCAGCACCTTCGCGCGGAAGATGTAGTTGCCCATGCTGGCCAGCGCCATGTCCGGGCGGCCGGGCATGGGGCGCGGGTCCTTGGGCTTCTCGTGGAACTCGGTGACGCGGCCTCGCTCGTCCACCTGCATGACGCCGAAGCGGTGCGCGTCCACCAGCGGCGTGGGGTACGCCGCGATGGTGATGTCCGCGCGCTGGGCCTCATGCAGCTCCAGCATGTGGGCCACATTCATCTTGTAGATGTGGTCCCCGGAGAAGATGGCCACGTGCTCCGGCCGGTGATTCTCCAAGAGGTGCATGTTCTGGTAGATGGCGTCGGCCGTGCCTCGGTACCAGACGGGCCCCAGCTCCTCGAAGCGGTACATCTGCGCCGGCACCAGCGTGATGAAGTAGTCCGACAGCAGCACGGAGCCGAAGCGCCATCCGCGCTGGATGTGCTCCGTGAGCGACTGCGCACGGAACTGCGTCAGCACGTAGATGGAGAAGATGCCCGAGTTGATGAAGTTGTTGAGGGCGAAGTCGATGATGCGGAACTTCGACCCGAAGGGAACCGCCGGCTTCGAGCGCTTCTGCGTCAGAGGCGCCAGTCGTGTTCCCTGCCCACCCGCCAGAACCATCCCAAGGATGCGCATCCCCATTCCGATGTCTCCCTCACCTGGGACCAGTATAGGGCCCTCGCCCCAGGGCGCTCGTTTCCCGCCGCGAACGCGCGCCCCTGGCCGTGTGCGTCAGGCGCCCGGCCGCCACGGCTCGCCGGTGATGGCGAGGATGAAAGGCAGCTTCAGGAGCAGGCCCACCTGCGCGTTCGGTTGGAAGTCGCGCGTGGTCGCGTTGTAGGTGGAGATGTAGCTGACGTAGGCCGCCACGTAGCCCACCGTCAGCATGCCCCGGACCTGGAAGCCGCCCCCCACCCGTCCGTCGCGCAGCTCGCCGGTGAGCCCCAGGTCAACGCCTACCGGCCCCCACCCAATCTCCGGCCCGATGCTCATCCGCGTGGCCTCGTGCGGGAACGTGTGGGTCAGGTCCACGTAGCCGCCCACCCAGAAGAGGTTGCGCGACTCGAGCTGCACCACGCTCGCCTCCAGCCCCACCACCGGGTACAGGTCGCCGCGCAGGAAGCCGTCCTCCCCATCGCGGGTGGGCAACCCCTCGTAGGCCAGGTTCACCCCCAGGGACAGGTAGCGGCCGTCATAGGGCTGCGTCGCGAGCAGCAGCCCGGGGCCATCGCCGCGCCCGCGTCCAGACGCCTGGGCCTCCCGAGGCGCGAGGCCCAAGAGAAGTCCCACCACCAGCCATGCCCACGCGGCGCGCGGCGACCGAGTGCACACCGAAGCAAAGGGAGAACCCATCCCGCCATGATTGCGCCCGAACGCCGCCGCGCGCCAGCGCGACGCAGGGCGACGGGGACTCAGCGCAACCGGCGGCACGCGGCCGACTTCACCGCCAGGTGCACCCGCATCCCCTTCGCGAGCCCCAGCTCGTCCACGGAGACCTGGGTAAGCCGCACCACCCACCGGTGTCCCGCCACGTCCACCAAGGCCGCGCACCCGCCGGGCCCCGCGGGCTCCAGCGCCGTTACCGCGCCCGCCATCACGTTGCGCGCGGACACGCCCGACAGCGGCCCCGTGGACAGGAGGATGTCCTCGGCGGGCACCGCGTAGGCCGCGCGCGCGCCCGTCACCACCCCGGGCCCGTCCGGCACCCACAGCGCCAGCTCCGCCGTCACGCGCAGCCGAGGACCGTGGCCCTCGGGGCGCTCCAGCACCCCCTCCAGGATGTTCTCCTCCTCATTGCCCTCCGCCGCGAGCACGCCGCGCGCAGCCGAGCCCAACACCGCGTCCGCCGCGCCCGCCGCGAGCACCCGGCCGCCGTCCAGCAGCAGCGCCTCCCGCGCCAGCGCGCGCGCCTCGCCGAGCTGGTGCGTGACGTAGAGCATCGGCACCCGCGCCTCGTCGCGCACGCGCAGCAGGTACGGCAGCACGCGCTCCTTCAGCGCCACATCCAGCGCGGCCAGCGGCTCATCCAGGAGCAACAGGTCGGGCGCGCTCGCGAGCGCACGGGCCAGGGCCACGCGCTGCTTCTCACCGCCGGACAAGGTGGCCGGATAGCGGCGCAGCAACGGCTCCAACTCCAGCAGGGCCAGCGCCTCGTCCACGCGCGCCCCGCGTCCGCCGCGCGCGCCATAGCGCACGTTCTGCGCCACGGTGAGGTGAGGGAAGAGCAGCGCGTCCTGGGGCACGTAGCCCATGCGCCGCGCCTCGGGCGGCAGGTCCACGCGCGCCGCGCTGTCCAGCAGCACGCGCGCGCCCACCACCACGCGCCCCCGCGCGCCGCGACGCAGCCCGGCCAGCACCTCCAGGAGCGACGTCTTCCCCGAGCCCGAGCGCCCCATCACCGCCACCGACGCCGAGGTGAAGCGCGCCTCGACCTCCAACGGGAAGCGCGCCAAGGGCAGCCGGACCGACAGCTCCATCATGTGCGCACCCGAGCGCCGCGACGCCGCGACACGACCTCGGCGACATACATCGCGCCAAAGGCGAGCAGCGCCGCCACGCCCGCCAGCCCCAGCGCCTCGCCATCGCGCCCCATCTGCGTGCGCTGGAAGATGGCCAGCGACAGCGTCTGCGTGCGCCCCGGGATGTTGCCCGCCACCAGCACCGTGGCCCCGAACTCACCGAGCGCGCGAGAGAACGCGAACAGCGTGCCCGTCAGCACGCCACGCCACGCGAGCGGCAGCGTCACGCGGAAGAACGCCCGCGCGCGCGAGTCCCCCAGCGTGCGCGCGACGGCCACCAGGCGTGGGTCCACCTCCTCGAAGCCCGCGCGCGCCGAGCGCACCAGCAGCGGGAACGCCATCACCGCGCCCGCCAGCACCACCGCCTTGGGCGTGAAGACGACGTCCACCCCCAGGCCATCCAGCAGCCGCCCCAGCGGCGCATCGCGCGCGAGCACCTCCAGCAACACCAGCCCCACGGCCGTGGGCGGCAGCACCAGCGGCAAGGCCAGCACCGTCTCCACCACGCCCTTGCCCGGGCCCCGCCACCGCGCCAGCACGTACGCGGCCGCCACGCCAGGAGGGAGGATGAGCGCGGTGGCGAGCGCGGCCACCGTCAACGTGAACAGCACGAGGCCGGACAGGCCCTCCGTCACGGCGTCGGCTTTCTCGCGCCACCCAGCACGACGAAGCCCAGGCGCGCGAACACCCGACGCGCGGGCTCCGTCTGAAGGAAGCGCACGAACGCGAGCCCCGCCTCCGAGCCCTTGCCGCCCGTCAGCGCCGCCACCGGGTACACGATGGCCGGCGTGTCCGCTTCCGGGACCGCGAAGGCCACGCGCACCTTCTTGGAGAGCGCCGCGTCCGTCGCGTACACCACCCCCGCGTCCACCCGGCCCGCCTCCACCGCCGCCAGCGCGGCGCGCACATCGAGCGCGGGGATGACGCGGGGCTCCACCGCCTGCCACGCGCCCACCTTCTGCAACCACGCCTTCGCGTACACCCCGGCGGGCACGCTGGTGGGGTCCGCCAGCACCACCCGTGGCAAGCCCGCCAGCTCGGCCGCCGAGCGGGGCGCCGCCGACTTCGCGTCCGCCGGCACCACCACCACCAGCCGGTTGGAGAGCAGGTCCACGCGAGCCCCCGCCCGCACGAGCCCCGAGCGCTGCACGGCCTCCAGCTTGGCCACGTCCGCGGAGAGGAAGGCATCCGCCGGGGCGCCCGCCACAATCTGACGCGCCAGGTCGCCCGACCCGCCAAACGAGAAGGCCACCTCATGCCCCGTCGCCCGGGTGAAAGCGGGGGCCAGCTCCTGGAGCGCGTCCTGCGTGCTGGCCGCGGCGAACACGAGCGCCCGCTCCGCCCGGGCGGGCAACGCCACCAACACCATCAGCGAAACGAGCAGCAGGGCGCGCATGAAAGCCTCCTCATTCTTAGGATTCGAGCAGGTGCCCGGAGGAAATCCGGGCGCATTCTGCCCCCATGCACCGGCCCGCGGACAACAGCGGGTTGACCCGCCCGGTGCCGGCCGCTAAGGCATACTCCGTGTCACGGAATTCATACAAAGAGGAAGACGAGCCCGGCGGCGACATCCTGCGACTCCAGCAGTTGATGTTCTCCCTCGGCAGACGCCGCTCACTCCGTGACCCCATCGCCGCCACGTGCGAACAGCTCCAGTTCACCGCGCCGCAGGTGCACGCGCTGCTGTGGCTGGGGCTGGATGGCGCGCTGACCATGGGTGAGCTCGCTCGGCGGCTCGGCGTCACGGAGAAGACGGTGACGGGCGTGGTCGACCGGCTGGAGCGCGAGGGCCAGATGCAGCGCGAGCGCAGCGCCTCGGACCGCCGCATCGTGCTCTGTCGCCTGACGCCGCAGGGGCAACAGACCTATCAGCGGCTCGACCGCTTCATCCACCAGGCCATGGGCATGTTCCTGGGCATGCTGGACATGAGCGACCGCAAGGCCCTGTTCCGCATCTTGGAAAAGGTGCTGCGCCGGCTGGATGCCCAGGCGCTCGGCCCGGTGAGCAGCTCGCGCACGGTCAGCTAGTCGCGGGGGGCCTCGGGCGCGCGCGCCCAGAGCACGCGCGGATGCAACAGCAGCGCGATGGCCTCGCGCACCGTCCAGTACACGCGGTCCGTCAGGGCCACGTTGCGCTCGGTGAGCAGCGCGGGGCTCGTGGCCACCTCCAGCCCCGCCAGCCGGAAGTACTGCCGCGCGCGCAGCAGGTGATACGGATCCGACACCACCACCACGCGCCTGGCGCCCAGCGCTCGCAAGAGCTCCGCGCTGTGGCTCGCGTTCTGCTCGGTGGAGTGGCTCTCCTCCTCCAGCGTGATGACCTCGGACGGCACGCCCAGGCGCATGGCGAGCAACGCCATCACCCGCGCCTCCGACGGCGGGTTCACCCCCACGCCCCCCGAGAAGACGAAGCGCGGCGCCACGCCTTGCCGGTACAGCGCCACGGCCTTCTCCACGCGAGCCTGGAGCGGCCCCGAGGCGACCCCTCCCGGCAGCACCCGCGCGCCCAACACCACCAACGCATCCGCGGGCTCGGCGCGCTCGCGCTGGCCGAAGCGGTCCACCCACCACGCCAGCCCGAAGACGCCGCACGTCAACACGCCCACGAGGGCGAGCAGCCACCGCGAGACAGGACCCGTCTTGGGACGCAGGGAGAGGGGACGCACCCGCCGCACGCTAGCGTCGCGCACGGCGGGCGGCGAGCCTCATCCCCGCGTCACGGCGACAGCCCGACGATGAACAGGTCTCGCCAGCCGCCCAGGGGCGCTGGCAGCGTGCGCGACCCGAAGGTCACCGCGTTGAGCGTGGCGCCCATCGCGGTGACCTCGCCCGTGAGCGAGGTGGTCACGAAGAAGCGATCCATGTGGGTGTCCACGTTGGGCATCGCGTCCTGCGAGAAGCCCCGCACCCACTCGAGCCCGCCTTCCTCGCGGTCGTAGCGCGCGATGAAGATGTTGCGCTGGCTGCCCACCGCGCCCGGCATCGGGCCGGTGCCCAGGTCATCCCCGTTCTCGTAGCGCCCGATGATGACCGCGCCCTCGCCGGACGTCAGGTTGACGTCCAGCGCGGAGTAGCCCATCTGCCGCGACCAGCGCTCCTCGCCGTCGCGGTTGTAGGCCAGGAGGAAGCCGTCGCTGTGCCCCGAGCCCGGCAGGTACTGCTTGCCCGCGAAGGTGTAGTCCTGCATCGCGTAGCCCGTCACCAGCACGCGGTTGCCACGCAAGGCCATGCCCGTGGTGACGGCGTAGCGCGTGGGGAGCTGGCGCTCCCACTCCAGGGTGCCGTCCGGGGCGATGCGCTGGAGGAACGGCACGAAGTGCGTCTCCCCCGGCGCGGGCACCCGCAGGAAGCCCGAGAAGTAGACCGTCCCGTTGGCGTCCGTCGCCGCGCCAGTCCCATCGCTCGGGCGCGACTCCACCCGGCTCCAGCGCGGCTCGCCGTTCGGGGTGTAGCTCATCACCACCGCGACGCGCCCCTCGGACGCGAGCGCGGGAGGCTGCCCGACCGCGCCCTCCAGCGTGCCGGCGATGGCGACATTGCCCTGGCGGTCCGTGGAGATCCGCAGGCCCGTGAAGGCCCCCGGCGCCAGGGACTGGATGGTGTGCGACCAGCGCGACTGGCCATCCGCGTTGAGCTTCATCAGGAAGTAGCCGGCCAACTCCAGCCCCGGAGAGGCCGCGCCGCTGCCCGTGCCCCACGCCACCGCGTTGCCATCCCAGTCCACGGAGAGCGCGGTGACCTTGCCCTCGAAGCGGCGCGACCACTGCCGCTCGCCCACCCGCGAGTACTTCGTGATGAAGAAGGCACTGACCACCGGCTCGGAGATGACGCCCGAGGAGTCCTCCAGCCCGCCATACGAGACGTTGGTGGCCACCAGCAGGTTTCCGGCCTTGTCATAGGCCACGCCCGCGGCCTGCTCCTTCCCCGCGCCACGCTGGACTTGAAGCCACAGCGGCTCCCCCGCGAGCACCTCCGGCGCGACCGCGCCGCTCGGGCTGCCGTCCTCGCCCACCCGCAGCGGCGCCACCTCCGACGCCGGCTCATCTCCTGGTGCGCCCGCGCCCGCCGTCACCGCCCCGCCACACCCCATCCCCACCAAAGCCAGACAAGCACCCCAACCCCAACCCCTGCGAAACATCACCGCGCATCCCCCCATCTCGAGTCTGCCCCGCCGACACAAGGCGAGCGACTCTGGCAACGCACGATGGAGACGGTCGCTCCCCTGGACGACGCGCCCGTGCGTCGCAGCCACCGGTTCACCGTCACACACGGCGTGGACAGCGAGCGGGCGACCAACCCGCGCCGCCGCGAGATTCGACCCGCCGGCGGGTTCAGCGCAGAATGGCGCCCCCGAAGCACTCGCACCCCGGAGTGGAGGCCCCCGGATGGAAGTCAAAGGCGTCGCGTTCCTGGCCCGGCAGATGATGGCCGTGCAGTCCTTCGGCGAGGAGTCCTGGCGCGCCTTCCTCGCGGACTGCGCGAAGCGTGACCCCGTCTTCCATCAGCCCGTCATGCCCGTGACGCGCCTGCCAGTGGACGCCTTCCTGCGCCTCAACGACGCCCTCCTCCAGCGCTTCTACGGCGGCGACCCCAAGGCCTACTGGCAGTTCGGCGTGAAGTCCGCCGACTACGCGCTCAGCCAGGGCCAGCTCAAGACGATGTTCGGCCCGGGGGACTACCGCCGCTTCCTCCTCTTCACCCCCGGAATCTGGAAGGGCTACTTCACGGCAGGTGAGCTGCAGGTGCAACTGGGTGACGGCTACGCGGAGATCCAGATCACCCGCGTGCCCAAGCCCCACGTCTACTTCGAGCTGTCGGTGATGGGGTTCGCGGCCGGAGGGCTCGCGTTCCTCGGCGCGAAGTCGACGCAGCATCAAGTCATCAAGGGCTTCACCCAGGGCGACTCGGACGTCGTCTATCGCTTCAGCGTGACCTGAGCCCCTGGGCTTCAGCGGGCGGAGCGTGGCGCGTGCCACGGTCCGCCCCCTGGACCGGCTCAACCCACGGCGCGGTCCGCTACGCGGCGCGACGGCGGCGCAGCCCCGCCAGCGCCAGCACGGCGCCCATCAGCGGCATGGCGCCCGTGGCCGAGCAGCCGCCGCTGTCCTTCTCCGGCGCCGGGTCCGTTCCGCCCGTCACCTGCACGTCCAGCGTCGTGAGCGCGGAGGAGTCTCCGGTGGACGCGTCGTTGTTGTTCGTCGAGTTGCCCGCGCCGAAGAGCCGCACGGTGCCGTTGGTGGACGGCGCCACCATCGTGAACTCGAAGCGCGCTGCGCCATCCGTGAAGGCCAGCGGGGCCGTGTGCGTCACCTCGTCCCCCGCCTTCTTCACGTTTGCGCCCGCGCCGAGCGTCGCGCCCGCAACGCTGGTCGCCACGTTCATGCCCGCCTTCACCGCGGGCCCACCCCGGACGATGAGCGCGTAGTTCCCCGTCTGCCCCGCCACGAGCGACGTGGGCCCCTCCAGCGTCACCGTGGGCGCCTGTCCGCCCGTGTGGCACTCGACGCAGCTGGCGCCCTGCTTGCCACTGCGGCCGGTGATGCCCGCCTTGTTCGCGTGCGCCACGCCGGACACCAGACTCAGCCCCAACGCGCCCACCACTCCGAGTGACGGAAGAAACGACCGCATGCAGCCTCCTGAAGGATTCCCGGGAAAGAGCGAAGAACAGCGCCCGCTTCATAGCCGGCGTCCCGGGCGCGCGCATTCTCGAACCCCCGGCGGGCCGGGGCGCTCCGGCTTCACTCCGGACGAAGGCGGCTCCGGCGCGGGGCCGTGACGGGAGGTGCCTGGTCCCGCCACCGGCCCGTGCCACGCTCGCGACGAAGCCCCTCGGCCTCCCCCCTCCCCCGGGTCCGGGCGGCACCTGGGCGGGAGCGGGCGGGGAATTCGCGTCGCCCGGGATTCCTTCTCCGTAGGTGCCCGAAATCTCAAGCCCGAGCGCCCCAGGGCGGGGTTCGCGGGGGCGACAGGCCGAGCGCCGTGGGCGTTGATTTCCGGGAGGGCCCGGCGTAGCAACGCCCCCTCTCAATTCCTTTCCAGAAGGTGCCGTCACATGGCCGAGAAGCTCACGCCCCGCGAGAAGGGCTTTTCCGAGTGGTACGTCGACCTGGTCCAGAAGGCGAAGCTGGCTGACTACTCGGACGTGAAGGGCTGCATGGTCATCCGGCCCAACGGCTACGCGCTGTGGGAGAACATGCAGCGGGTCCTGGACAAGATGTTCAAGGACCTGGGCCACCGCAACGCCTACTTCCCGCTGCTCATCCCCGAGAGCTACCTGAAGAAGGAAGCGGAGCACGTCGAGGGCTTCAACCCGCAGCTCGCCGTCGTCACGCACGCGGGCGGCCAGAAGCTCGAGGAGCCCTACGTCATCCGGCCCACGTCGGAGACCATCATCAACCGCAGCTTCTCCAAGTGGATCCAGAGCTACCGGGACCTGCCCCTGCTGATCAACCAGTGGGCCAACGTGATGCGCTGGGAGATGCGCACGCGCCTGTTCCTGCGCACCACCGAGTTCCTCTGGCAGGAGGGCCACACCTGTCACGAGACCGAGGAGGACGCCGAGCGGGAGACGCTCCAGATGCTGGAGGTCTACCGGACGTTCGCCGAGGACTACATGGCCATGCCGGTGATGCCGGGCCGCAAGTCGGAGTCGGAGAAGTTCGCCGGCGCGCTGCGGACGTACAGCATCGAGGCGATGATGCAGGACAAGAAGGCGCTCCAGGCCGGCACCAGCCACAACCTGGGCCAGAACTTCGCCAAGGCCTTCGAGACGCGCTTCCAGGGCCGCGACGGCAAGATGCACTTCGTGTGGCAGACCTCGTGGGGCTCGTCCACGCGCCTCATCGGTGGCCTCATCCTCACGCACTCGGATGACGCGGGCCTCATCGTGCCGCCCAAGCTGGCCGCCACGCACGTGGTCATCATCCCCATCGCCGGCAAGGCCAGCGACGCGGAGAAGACCCAGGTGATGGAGAAGAGCCACGCGCTCGCCGCGGACCTGCGCAAGGCGGGCCTGGGCGTGCTGGTGGACGACGACGACACCAAGGGCCCCGGCTTCAAGTACAACGAGCACGAGCTGACGGGCGTGTGCCTGCGCATCGAGCTGGGCCCCAAGGACCTCGCGAAGAACTCGTGCGTGATGGTGCGCCGCGACCTGCGCCAGAAGGAGTTCGTCACGCTGGACGAGGCCGTGGCCAAGGCGCAGGCCATGCTGGACCAGATGCAGAAGGACCTGTTCACCAAGGCGAAGGCCTTCCGCGACTCGCACACCTTCGAGGTCAACTCCTACGAGGAGATGAAGGAGAAGGCGGACGCGGGCTTCCTGCTCGCCCACTGGAACGGCGACCCGAAGGTGGAGGCGCGCATCAAGGAGGAGACGGGCCTGACCACGCGCTGCCGTCCCTTCAGCGTCAAGCAGGAGCCGGGCAAGTGCGTGTTCACCGGCGAGGACTCGCCGGGCCGCATCGTGTTCTCCAAGGCGTACTGAGCCGCGCGCGGTGGGAGAGGGGCGCTTTGAGTCCCCTCTCCGCCGTCAGTGGATGTGGAACGGCGTCTGCCGCTCGAACTCGCGGTTGGACAGGCCCAGGACGGAGTAGGCGGGGGACTGGAGCGGTGGCATGCGCCGGAGGATGCGGCGCTGAAACGTGGGGTAGCCGCCGACGAACTTCCCCCCATTCCACACGCGCAGCAGGTTGGCGGTGAAGAGGCCGTTGAAGGTGCCGTCGCTGGAGAGCTGGTTGTCCTGGCATCCGGAGATGAGCAGCACGCTGGCCTTGAGGTTGGCGCGAGGGTCCTCCCGCGGCAGCCGCTTCATGATGTCGTCATACATCTGCTTGTTGTCGCGGTACGTGCGGTTCTCGATGCCCGACGGCATGTCCTTGAAGCGCCGCTGGGCGGCCTCCGTCGTCTGCACCGCGTCCGCGAGCAACTCCAGGCTCCCGCTGGTGCGCAGCGCCGTGTAGGCCACCCGGTTCACCGAGCCGCTGTGACAGCTGTCCGACAGCATGAACACGCGCACGCCCGTCTTCAGCTTCCCCAGCGCGACGTAGAGCTCATCGTCGAGGACCTCGCCGTCGTAGAGGCACCACGTCTCGTCCAGGCCATCCGGCTCGTCGCTGTTGGCGTCGGGCAGCTGGCCGCCGTGCCCCGAGTAGGTCAAGAGGAGCAGGTCCCCCGCCTCCAGCACCTTCGCGGCCTCGTCCAGCTCACCGAGCACGCGCGCCCGCGTGGCGTCTTGCGAGAGGAGCATGCGCACGCGGTCGAACCGCTGCGTCTTGGCGATGCTCGACATGTCCTGCGCGTCCGCCTCGCAGGCGGTGAGCTGCCCGTCCCAGCCGGCGTAGTGCCGAGGGTCCACCGCGTTCAGCCCGATGTTCACCGAGTAGCCTTGAGCCATGATGGGCACTCCTCCCGCCCACACGGTGGCCACGCGCGCCCAGCGTCATCACGCGGGGCCAGTGGAGCCCCTCCTGGCCCCTGTGCTCAGCTCGCCGCGCGAAGGGTGCGCTTGCGCGGCAGGAAGGTGGCCACGGGCTCGGGCTTGCCCGCCACGGGCAGCGGCTCGGCGGCCTCGAAGTCGAAGGCGGCGGCGCAGCGCTCCCGCGTGGCGCCGGAGACGAGCACGGCGGCGCCCACCTTCTTGGTCAGCCCCTCGATGCGGCTGGCCAGGTTCACCGCGTCCCCGATGACCGTGTACTCGCGGCGCTGCTCGCTGCCCACCGCGCCCACCACCACGCGGCCGGTGTGCACGCCCACGCCGATGCGCAGCGGCACCTCGCCGCGCGCCTGTCGCTCGGCGTTGAGCACGTCCAACGCCTCCAGCATGGCCAGCGCGCACGCCACCGCCGCCTCGGGGTGGCCGGGCAAATCCAGCGGCGCGCCGAAGTACGCGAGGATGCCGTCGCCGATGAACTTGTCGAGCGTGCCGCCGTGGCGGAACACCACCTCCACCATGCGCGACAGGTACTCGTTGAGCAGGGCCACCACCTCGGGGCTCTCCATCCGGTCCGCCAGCGCGGTGAAGCCTCGGATGTCGGAGAAGAGCAGCGTCACCTCGCGGTGCTCACCGGCCTCGGCCTCGGGCCCGCGCTCGGAGATGCGCCGCGCGACCTCGGGGGAGAAGAAGCGCCCCAGTCGCTCGCGTTGCAGCTCCTCGTTGGCCACGTCCGTCACCAGCCCGAGCACCTGACGGCTGATGAACGACGCCACCGCCGCGGCCAGACACAACACCAGCACCATGCCCGCGAGGAACAGGTGCGGGGGCAGCCCCGCGCGCAACGCGAGCACGACCTCCAGACAGATGGCCAGGAGCGTGGCCCCGACGACGCCCACGCGCGACAGCGTCACCATGGCCACCAGCACGACGAGCACCGCGTACACGCCCAGCGTCAACAGCGCGGTGGGGACGGTGTTGGCCGAGCCCTCCAGGGACAGGAACTGGAGGACGAAGACGGCGGGCATGTCCACCAGCGCCGTGCCCAGCGCGGGTTGACGGCCAAGCTGAGGAAAGCGCCGCGCGCCGGCCCACAGAACGACGGCCACGCCCAGGTAGGCGAGCAGGACGGGCGTGGACACACGCCAGTGGTCGAGCGTGCCCACGAAGAGCCAGGCCGCCGCGCCCGCGATGCGGATGCGATGGAGCCACTCGCCCACGTCCGCGCGCCACGCATCCAGGCGTCGCTGAAGGGTGCCCTCGACCTGCGCGCGGGTCGCCATGGAAGCGAGACGCTAGCGCAGCGGCCCGCCCTCCTCCAGGAACGCGCCAGACCCCCGCCGCGCGGTCTGGACTATCTTCCGCGCGCATATGGCAAGCATTGGTCACGTGGCGGTGGGGTTGGCCCTGGGGAGGCATGAAGCAGGGGCCGCGAGTTGGCGGAGGCGAGTGACCGTGATGGGGTTCCTCGCCTCGCTCGCCCTCCTGCCGGACGCGGACGTCATCGCCTTCGCGCTGCGCATCCCCTACGCGGCGACGTGGGGACATCGCGGGGCGTCCCACTCGTTCGCCTTCGCCGCGCTCCTGGCGCTCGCGGTGGCAATCGCCGCGCGGGGGCTCGGTGAGTCCGCCGCGCGCTGGGGTCTGGTGTCCTTCCTCGCCCTCGCCAGCCATGGCGTGCTGGATTCACTCACGGACGGCGGCCTGGGGCCCGCGCTGCTGTGGCCGTTCTCCAACGCGCGCATGTTCGCGCCCGTGCGTCCGCTGCCCGTGTCGCCCATCGGCGCGGGGATGCTGTCGCCTCGGGGCCTGTACGTTGCCACGGTGGAGTTCCTCGTCTTCCTTCCGTGCTGGGCCTACGCGCTGTGGCCTCGCACCCGTCCGTCGCGAGCGTGAACCATGCGCCTGTTCACCGCCGTCACCCTGGGCACGGACCTGGAGGCGCGCGCCACCGACGCCATGCGTGCGCTGCGAGTCCGCGCCCCGCGCGCGCGCTTCGTCCAGCCCGAGGGCCTGCACCTGACGCTGCTGTTCCTGGGTGAAGTGCCGGAGTCGAGCCTGGACGCCCTGCGCGAGGCGCTGGAGCCCGTGGGAGTGATGCACGCGCCGTTCACGCTGTCCGTGGGCGGCGGTGGCTTCTTCGGGCCGCCCGCGCACCCGCGCGTGCTCTGGGCGGACGTGCGCGGAGACGTGGCGGCCTTGAAGGCGCTTCAGGCGGACGTGGCCCAGGGGCTCGAGCCGCTCGGCTTCAAGTCGGAGCATGCGGAGTACACCGCGCACCTCACGCTGGCGCGCGCCCGCGAGTCCCGGGGGGATCCCGCGCTGGCCGACTGCGCGAGGTCCCTGGTGGGCAGCGACTGGGGCCACGCCCACGTGGACCGGTTCATCCTGTTCGAGAGCCGCACCGGCCAATACCTGCCGCGCCTGGAGGTTCCGCTCACCGCCTGAGCCGGCTGGCATCCCGTCTGCAAGTCACTCCGTCCGGCGCGACGGGACGCGCGAGAGGACGAGCACATGCGCGGGGCAGGAGTCTGGGGACTGTGGCTGGTGGCCCACGTCGCGGTCGCGGCGCCACAGCCCTCGCTGGAGTCGAAGCTGGAGACCGGAGACCTCGTCTTCCAGACCTCGCGGTCGAGTCAGTCCGAGCCCATCCAAAGGGCCACCCACAGCCCGCTGTCCCATGTCGGGTTGGTGGAGGTCACCCCCGCGGGCGTCTTCGTGGTGGAGGCGGTTCAACCCGTGAAGCGCACGCCGTTCGCGCAGTGGCGAGCCCGCGGGGTGGAAGGACACATCCTTGTGCTGCGGCCTCAGGGACTGGACGCGGCCCAACGTCAACGCGCCGTGACAGAAGCGAAGCGTCACCTGGGCAAGCCCTATGACGCGCGCTTCGGCTGGGGCGATGACGCGATGTATTGCTCGGAGCTGGTGCGCAAGGCGTACGCGCGGGGCGCGGGCGTCGAGTACGGCCAGATGGAGCGGCTGGACTCGCTCGACCTCGCGGATGTGAGAGCCGCCCTGTCGCGTCGCTATGCGGGACACGCTCCAGCGAATCTGGAGCTGGTGACACCCGCGAGTCTCTCGAAAGATGAGCGGATGACTCAGGTGTTCTCAGATTTCCCACGCCTTCCCTGAGTCATCCAACACCGGGGGGCGTGCGCACGCGAACACCACCAGAGCGCGGCTATGATGGCCGCATGCAACGCATTGGGTGGATGGTTCCCCTGCTCGCGCTCGCCGCGTGCAAGGACGCTGGCTCGACCCGCGCCGTGAGGGCCACGGTCACGTACACAGGCTTCCTGCCCGGCTGCGTCCGCGTGCTCGCGCGAGACACGGCCACGGGCGAGGAGCGCTCCACCACCGTGGTGGGCAAGGGGACACGCGAGGAGGGCGGCTCGGTGGTGGTGGCCATCTTCCCGCCCGAGAAGTGGGGCAACGCGCTGGAGGTGGAGGCGCGCGCCTTCGAGGTGTCTTGCGACGCGAAGGCCGTGGTGCAGCGCACGAGCGCCGTCACGCTGACGAAGGAAAGCGTCCCGGAGAAGGTCACCCTGTCGCTGGCCGCGACCGACGCGGACCATGACGGCTACGTCAGCGAGCTGACGGGCGGCACCGACTGCTCGGATGTCGATGATGCCATCCACCCAGGCGCCGCCGAGCGGTGCAACGGCGTGGACGATGACTGCAATCAATTGAAGGACGACAACCTGCGGCTCGGTGAGGAATGCACGGGCGTGGGTGGCTGCGGGGGCGTGCGCGCGTGTGGTCCTCAAGGGGACGTCGTCTGCAACAGCCCCGCGCCGCTCCTGGCGTATCCCGACCGCGACCACGACACGCACGGCGCGAAGGGCGCGGTCCCGCAGTCGTTCTGTGACGCCATCCCGCCGGACTTCGTGTCGGCGGTGGGCCATGAGAACGACGACTGCGATGACTCGCTCGCCAACACGTACCCCGGCGCGCCCGAGCTGTGTGACAACGTGGACAACGACTGCAACGGGAAGGTCGATGAGACCTTCGAGCTCGATGCGACCTGCACGCCCGCGCACGACTGCAATGGCCAGTGGAAGTGCGACCCCAACACGCTGGGGCGCACGTGCGCGCCCCAGAGCCCCCTCTCCACGTGGTACCTGGACGACGACGAGGACACCTACGGCGACGACGCCGTCCGGCAGCAGTCCTGCACCCAACCCGCGCACTACGTGGCGCGCGGCGGCGACTGCAATGACGGCAACCCGTTCACGAATCCCGCCGCGAGCGAACTGTGCGACGGCGAGGACAATGATTGCAGTGGGCAGAACGAGCCGGCCGCCATCTGCACCGGCCCGAGCTGGGTCTCCACCATCGTGGGGCCCACCTCGCGCACCTGGTATCAAATCTCTCTCTGGGGCGACCACGGCGTCTGGGTGGCGGGCTTGAGCAGCGGGCGCGCGGTGAAGTCACCAGGCCAGGCCACGTTCACCGTCCTGTCGGGGTCGTGCAGCTCGGAACTGTATGGCGTCTGGGCGGACGACGCGGGGACGGCGTACCTGGGCGGAACGAACGGCACGCTCGTCACGCAGACCCCCTCCAGCACGAACTGCACGCCCCAGCAGCCCACCGGCGTCGGCAGCTACGTGTATGGCCTGGTCGGTGTCCCCTCGGCGTCGGGGCCCGTGCTCTATGGCGCGGGCGGCGAGTTGGAGACCATCGACAACGGGCACCTCTTCACGTGGCAGCCCCCCGCGACCCGGGCGGATGGAGCGAGTATCCCGAATCAGATCATGTATGACATTCACGCGGCCAATCCAGACACCATCACCGCGGTCGGGGGTGACTCGAACACGCCCGTCATCCGACGGTATGACCGCGCCACCCGCGAATGGCGCGCGCAGAGCGTCGCCACCGGCAACAACAAACCGCTGTACTCCGTCTTCGTCGTCAACGAGCGGCTGGCCTACGCGGGCGGCACCAGTGGCATGTTCCTCCGGTGGGACGGCGCCACGTGGACGCGCGTCTCCAACACGCCCTTCGGCTCGGAGCGCATCAATGGCATCCAGGCCTTTGGCGCGAGCTCCATCTACGCGGTGACCGAGGCAGGGAAGATCTACCGGTACAACGGCAGCAGCTGGAGCCTCCTGCACAACGCCTCGGGAAAGCTGAAGTACATCCGAGGAACCAGCCCTGGGGACCTCTGGGTGACCGGCGACGGCGGCCGCATCCTCCACTGGCCCAAGTGAGCCTCAGCTCGCGCGCCGCGCCACCACGAAGCGGCGCGTGAAGCGGAACGGCGTCCCTCGCGGATAGGCGGGGTACGCCTCACGCAGTCGGGGGCGCAGCGCCTCCAGGAACGCGGGGGACTCCTCGGCCCCCAGCGCCGCGAGCACCGGCCGCAGCGTCGTCCCGAGCAGCCACGCCAGCACCGCGTCCTCTCCTGGCAGCACGTGCAGGTACGTCGTCTCCCACGCATCCACGGACAGGCCCAAGCCCGCGAGGAGCGTCTCGTACGCCTCCAGCGTCTCCACTGGCCGGCGGCGCACGGGCGCCACCTTGGACGCGAAGCGCGGCAACGCGCGCACCTCGTCCACGAGCCGATGCGAGGGCGCCTCGAAGTTGGCGGGCACCTGGAACGCCAGCACTCCCTGAGGCGCCAGCGAGCCCGCGAGCCGCGTCAGCAAGCCCGCGTGGTCTGGAACCCAATGCAGCGCCGCGTTGGACACCAGCACGTCCAGCGGCTGGGGCGGCGCCCAGGTGGCGAGGTCCGCGACCTCGAAGCACAGGTTCGCGGGCACCTCGCGCGTCCGCGCCTCCGCGACCATGGCCTCGGAGGAGTCCACGCCCGTCACCCGCGCGCCGGGCCAACGCTCGGCCAGCGCGCGGGTGAGGTCACCCGTGCCACAGCCCAGGTCCGCCACCGTCGCGGGCGTGGCCACGTCCACGCGCGACAGCAGCTCGAAGAAGGGGCGGCTCCGCTCGCCGCGAAAGTGCGAGTACTGCCTCGGGTCCCACATGGTGCCCTCCCGGCTCACGCAGGAGCCACCCCGTTGTAACGCGCCGCACGCGTCAGCGCCGCACGCGCAGCACCTGGAAGCCCTTTCCGCCCGAGCCGAAGCCCTGGACGTTCTGCGCGCGCACCAGCAACTCACCCGAGGGCAGCACTCCCCACATGTCCAGCAGCGCGGGCTCCGCGTCGCTCACCCGCTCGAAGCTCAGCGCCTCCTGCCAGGCCGTCCCGTCGGAGCTGGTGAAGACGTGAACCCGCCCGTCCTCGGGGGCCTGGACATCGCCGCTGTCATCGCGGCTCGTGCTCAGGACCCAGCCACCTCCCGGCAACGGCTCCAACGAGGAGGCCGGGCCGGGCAGCGTGAGCAGCGCATCCACCCGCCCGGTGGAGAACAGACGCAGCAGCTTGGGGTGCTCCGGCTCGAAGAGCGTGGCCTGCCCGAACAGGAGCGCGCCGCTGTCCATCACGGCGCCCGCCGCGCCCGTGGCCGTGTAGCCGCTCAGCATCAGCGCCCACGTGCGTCCCCCGTCGGTGGAGCGCATCACCGCCGAGTGCGCGCGGCTGTTGCCGAAGCTGGCCCACAGCACGTTGCGCGTGGGGTCCGCGAAGAGGGCCACGCCCATGCGCCGGTCCTCGAACGTCGCGCGCACGGTCCACGTGACACCTTGGTCCATGCTGGCCCACAGCCGCACGGGCACGCTGGTGGACGAGAACGTCTGGTACTCCAGGAAGAAGAGCGTGCCTCCCAGCACCGCGAAGGAGTGCGGCGACGCGGCGTGGTAGCGCCCCAAGGGCAGCACATCCGTCCACGTGCGCCCTCGGTCCGTGGAGCGCTGGAGCAGGTACGTGTCCGCCCGGCTCACCTGCGCCAGCAGCGTCCCATCCGCCAGCGAGGTCATCACCCAGAACGCGGCCCCGCCTCGGCCCTGGCCCCGCGCGGTGAACGTGCGCCCGCCATCCACGCTGGCGAACAAGTGCGCGCGGCTCTCGGAGAGGGACACCGCGTACACCGTACCCTCGCCGTCCACCACGAGCGGCTCATGCGTGACATCGGTGTAGACCGATTCCAGATAGGGAATCGACGTGCCCCCGTCCGTCCCGCCATCCGTGGACGAGCCACCGTCAGCGCCCGTGCCGCCGTCCGAGCTGGTGCCGCCGTCCTCGCCGCCCGTCGAGGTCACCGTGGGCATGGCCACGCGCCGCACGTTGCCCGCGACGTCCGCGTCGGAGGCGTCACCAAAGAAGCACGGCACCTCGGAGGAGCCCTCGGGCAGCGTCTCCACCGCGTTGAGATAGCCTTTGTAGCTGGTGCGAGCGTCCAGCACGACGGGCGCGCTGAACACACCACCGCGCAGCACCCGCGCGCGCAGCTGGTAGTTCGTATTGGCCACGAGCATGTGCGTGTAGAAGACATACAACGCATCACCCATGCGAGTGACTGCCGGCTGGATGGCCCAGTTCGGCGTGTCTCCCAGCAGCGTGCGCGGACCGAAGGCGTTCCCATCGAAGTGTCGATAGAAGAGGCGCTCCGTCTCGTCTTTGTAGACGAGGTGCAGCCCGCCGTGGCCGTCGTCCACCGCGCTCAGCGCGGCGCCGTGGTAGATGCCCTCGGGGAACGCGTCCTGCTGGGGACTCCACGAGTTCAGCGGCGCGTCGTCGTCACGCACGCGCAAGCGCGTGGGCTCGAAGCCGTCATGCATGGCGAAGAAGAAGACGAGCTTCGTCCCCACACTGAGCAGCCGCCCGCCCCCGCGCCGCCGCACGCGCCCCAGGTCCGACTGTCGCTGGAACGTGACGCCATTGTCCGTGGAGACCGAGATGACCGCCGTGGAAGCGCCATCCGGCTCCAGTCGGAAGGCCTGCACCCAGAGCCGTCCGCGGGAGTCTCGCGCCAGCAGGGCGCGGAAGAACCCCGTCGCGTCGCTCGTCGAATCAAAGACACGCACCGCGGGCTCGGGCACCCAGGTGTTGCCCGCGGACTGATAGCGCCACCACTGAAACCAGACATCGTGCTGTGACGAGGGCACCAGCCGGGGCCCCTCGTAGGAGTAGATCAAGGCCACGTCGCGGCCCACCGCGACCATGTCCGTCCGGTCCGTGTGTGAGCCATCCGGCTGGATGGGCGCGAACCAACGGAAGGTGCGTCCGCCGTCCTCCGAGCGGAACATCCCCAGGCCCTGGTTGCCAGAGTGGCCCTGCTGGACCGCCATCAACCAGGTGGGAGGTCGTCCCTCGCCTGTGTCGATTCGCACCACGTGCCGCTGCGCCGGCAAGGTGAGCGCGTTGCCCTCGCTCACCGGCATCACGGGAGTACTGCCCGCCAAGAGAACCACCGCCAACAGGGCGCTCGCCAATCCCGTCATCCCACCCTCCCCTGGCCTGCGAGGATGGGTTCAAGACAGGGGGATGCAACCCACGTCGGTCCGGCGACGGACCACCAGCGGACAGGTGCGCGGGCGCCCTGTCCGCGCGTGCACGCATCCCCCAAGGGAGCGTGCACGGCCAGCGTGGACTACTTGCCGCGACGACGGCGCTGGGTGCCCGCGTCGGGGACCGCGGCCGGCTGCTCGGCGGGAGCCGGGGTCGCCTCGACGGCGGTGCCCGCGTCCACGCCCGCGTCCGCCGCGACCGAGCCCGCGCGCTGAATGGCCGGCGGCGGGTTGACGAGCTTCAGCGAGGTGAGGAAGCCATCCGCGGCCGGCGCGCCGATGCCCGGGTTGAAGACCACGAGCAGCGTGTACAGGCGGGGGCCCACGAGGAAGTTGCGAGCCTTCACCTCGCCCACCGCGGAGGACACCGTGTAGGACTTGCCCGGGTAGCCATCCAGCTCGATGGCCTGCTCATCCTTCAGCGTGCCCTTGAGCTGATTGACCAGACCATCGCGGCCCTCGTTGAGGAAGGCCTCGGCCGGACGCGCCGCGATGACCTTCTCCGGGTAGTCCGCGATGCTGGCCGAGTAGGTGATGCCATCCAGCGTCGTGGTGAACGAGGCCGTGGCCACGTTGCCCGCGGGGATCTTCACGGTCTGCCGCTGCACCTGCGGCTCACCCGGCAGGCTGACGACAAAGCCTTCCGGCGCGGTGAACGGCGTCAGCGCCGGCCCGGCCGGCTGCTGCTCCGCGGCCTGCTCGCCCCCGCCCTCGTTGGGCACTTCCTCCACCGACGAGGAGGCCTCACGTCCATTGGTCTTCTGCTGGCTGACACACGCACCGGCAATGAGCGCGAGGGTGGTAATCGAAGCGAGAAGAAGGCGAGACAACGGGCGCATAGGCACGCTTCCTGGTCGGAAAGAGTGGGTGGAACAGAGAGTCTTCGCGGACCCTAGACGAACTGCTCTGTGACTGACTAGCCGAGATTCGAAATGCAGCCAGTTTCCTGGCTGCGAACGCAATCGCCGAACGTCAGGGGCAAGACACCGGCATGGCCGGGTTGCCGCTGTTGCGTGCATCGTGTTGCGGCCGAGGCCAGGGCGCGGTGCTATCCAAGCCTCGGCTGTCGACAATCAATGCGTACAGGGTGCCATTGGCGCCCGGCACATACAGGGTGCCCAGGGACTCTGGCCGGGCGGCGCCCGTCGAGGTGCGCGCGCAGTCCAACGCGGGCGAGCCCGACGGCGCGTCCGCGATGACTCGCCCCACCGAATCCGAGAGGCTCCACAGACGCGTCAGGCTGGCCGCGGACCACGCGGTCACCTCGCCCACGCCCGGCTGCGCCCCCGTCGCCGAGGCGGTGTAGAGCACGCCGCCCTCGCCCAGCACCGGCGCGTTGGGGAACCTGCCGGCGTTCGGCGCCGAGCGCAGCTCGCGCAGGTCCGTCACGCTCACGGCGCTCAGCGCGCCCGTGTCGCTGTTGCTGCGCCCGAAGTACGCGACCCCCGCGCCCGCCTCGGTGCCCACCACCAGGCTCTGGATCTGGCTGGCCTCGGGCGTTGACGGATACGGCTGCACGCCACTGCCATCCGTCACCTGGAACCGCGCGAGGGTGGCCTCCGTGGCCGGCGTGACGCGAGAGCCCACGCTCACGAGCTGCGTGGCGTCCTTCCCCAGCGCGAGGCCCGTCATGGTGAAGCCGATGCTCGGGGACGAGAAGGACGGGGTGCTCGCCCAGCCCGTGCCCCCCAACCGGTAGGCCGCCACCGACACAGCCGTGCCGAGGTACAGGTCCGCATCCATCGCCACGCTCCCTCCACCCAGCGAGGTGCTGGCACCGGATATCGTCTTGATGCATTGGGCCGAGCCCGACGCGCCCCTGGGCCGCACAGCCATCAGGGCGTCACCGTCCGCCAACCCCGCCACCGTCTCCAGGGGGCTGCTCTCCGCGCCCAGCTTCACCTGCATCCAGGCCAGGGCGCCGTTGATGCGCCCGGTGGAGTCCGCGCACTTCACGCTGGGGCCCGCCGCACCATCAGCGGCGCTGTACGCGAAGAGCCCCCACTTGACCTTGAGCGAGCTCTGGCTGGTATCCGCGGCCACATACACCAGCTCTCCGGGCCCGGTGCCCGCGCCCACCAGCGGTCCGCTCGTGATGTTGCCCAGCTCATGGGACCAGAGCACCGAGCCCTCCGGCCGGACCGCGAAGAGGTTGCCCTTGTCGCGCGACGTGCCGAAGAAGACGACGCCGCCCGAGCCAATGGCGGGGCTGGTGCGAATCTCCGTCGTGCCCGCGGCGAAGGACCACCGCCAGCGCGTCACCGGGATGCTCGCCTCCGCGCCGCCCACGTTGCCCACGGTGTCCGCCACCGTCGCCGTGGCGGTGAACGCGCCCCGGAAGTCCGCGAGCGGCGGCACCCACAGCGGCACCGTCACGTCGCGGCAGAAGGCCGCCGCCGCGCACGGGGCGACCTGCGCCGCGGCGGGCGAGAACTCGGCGCCCGCGCCCACGCCACGCACGGAGACGCGCAGCGAGTCCGCCGCCACGTCCGTCGCGTCCGAGCGGATCCGCACCACGGCCGTCTCATCGCGGCGTCGCGCGGTCGGCGCGACCGGGTCCGCGTAGGTGAAGGCCGTGCCCCCATCGATGCTGCTCGCGACGCCGGGCAACAGCTCCACCGTCACCGTGGGCGCCACCGCGTTCACGCGCACCGTCACCGGAGTGGAGCGCGGGCCACCATCCGCCGGGTACGCAGCGGACAGGCGATACTCCGCATCCTCCGCGGGCGGAGACCAGCGCGCGGTGTACGTGCCGGCGTCATCGCCCAGCACGCCCTCCACGGTGCCCACCGCGCCCGCGCCCACGCGCTCGACCACGAACTCGAGCTGCTCGGGGTACTGCTTGTATTGGTCCGCCACCAGCCGCGCGGCCAGCTCGGTCGTGCCGGCATCGAGCGTCGCGCCGCCCGCGGGCCGCAGCCACGACAGCTCGCTGTAGCGGTCCTTGCAGCCCGTGACGGTGCAGGCTTGATACGGCGCGCACGCGGGCGAGCAGGTCTCGGGCTTCTCCTCGGGAGGAGTCACGCCGTAGCAGAGGCCCACCTCGGTGTCGCACTTGAGCGCCGCCGAGGCACAGTCACTGTCCTTGGAGCAGGCATTCTGGGGCTTGCAGCCAGCCAGCGCCCCGAGCGCGAGCAGCACGCCAGCCCCGAGGAGATTGCGCAACATTCGTACCTCCCGACCACGGTCACGGCCCGGCCGTCGTGGATAGCACGGGCCCTGGGGAGGCGGAAGGCAACGCGCGCGGGAGCTACTCTCCCAGGTAGGCGCGCCGCACCTCGGCGCTGTCCAGCAGCGCCTTGCCGGGACCGGCCATCACCACCTCGCCCGTCTCCAGCACATAGCCGTAATGCGCGGCGTTGAGCGCCAGGTGCGCGTTCTGCTCCACCAACAGCACGCTCACCCCCGCGGCGTTGACGTCGCGCAGCGTGCGGAAGATGGTCTCCGTCACCTGCGGCGCCAGTCCCAGCGACGGCTCGTCGAGCAGCAGCAGCTTCGGGCGGCTGAGGAGCGCGCGCGCGATGGCCAGCATCTGCTGCTCGCCGCCGGACAACGTCCCCGCCATCTGCCGCCGCCGCTCCTTCAGCACGGGGAAGAGCGTGAAGTTCTTCTCCATGTCCACCTGGATCTCCGCGGTGTCGCTGCGCAGGTACGCGCCCAGCTCCAGGTTCTCCTGCACGGTGAGGTTGGGGAAGATGCCGCGCCCTTCCGGCGCGTGCGCCATCCCGAGCGGCACCATCTGATGCGCCTTCAGCCCGGTGATGTCGCGGCTGCCCAGGGTGATGCGCCCCGCCGAGGGCTTCAGCATCCCGCTCACCGCGCGCAGCGTGCTCGTCTTGCCCGCGCCGTTCGCGCCGATGAGCGCCACGACCTCGCCCTGCCCCACCTGGAGCGACACACCGCGCAGCGCCTGGATGGCGCCGTACTGCACCTTCAGGCCCTCCACCGTCAGCAGCCCGGGGAAGCTCCGGCGCTCGCCCAGCGTCTTCACCTGCTCGCTCACGCCGCCCCTCCGTGGGACTCCAGATAACTGTCGCCCAGGTACGCCTCGATGACCTTCCGGTCGTTGCGCACCTCGTCCGGCGCACCGCGAGCAATCATCTCGCCGTGGTCCAGCACCGTGATGCGCTCGCAGATGCCCATCACCAGCTTCATGTCGTGCTCGATGACCAGCACGCCCAGCGAGAACTGGTCGCGCAGCTTGCGGATGAGCACCATGAGGTCCGCCTTCTCGCGCGTGTTCATGCCGGCGGCGGGCTCATCCAACAGCAACACCTTGGGCTGCGTCCCCAGCGCGCGGGCAATCTCCAGCCGGCGCTGCTCGCCGTAGGGCAGGTTGCGCGCCTCCTCGTTGCGGCGGTGCGACAGGCCCATCACCTCCAGCAGCGCGTCCGCGCGCTCGGTGATGCGCTGCTCCTCGGCCTGGAACCCCGGGGTGAGGAACAGCGAGCGCCACCAACCCTGCAGCACGAGCGCACCCGCCTGCTCGATGAGCTGCTCGCCCAGGCGCTGTCCGCCGCGCGCGCCCTTCTCTCCACCCACGCCACCCACGCCGCGCAGCGCCGCGATGAACAGCGACGCGGGCAGCCAGTGCTCCTGGTGCGACAGCGTCTCCGCGCGGCACGCCACCTTGACGTTGTCCAACACGGACAGCGCGCGGAACAGGCGGATGTTCTGGAACGTGCGCGCCAGCCCCAGATGGTTGATGCGGTGAGGCATCCACCCGTTCACCCGCTGGCCGGCCACCCGCACATCGCCGCGCGTGGGGCGGTACACGCCGGTGAGGGCGTTGAACGCGGTGGACTTGCCCGCGCCGTTGGGACCGATGAGGCCCTGGAGGTCGCCCTGCCGGATGGTGAGGTTGAAGTCCGTGAGGGCCTTGAGTCCTCCGAACTGGATGCTCACCCCCGCGGCCTCCAGCATCGGGGCCTCCGGCGTCACCTGGACGGGCGCGCTCATGACGTCCCCTTCTTTCGCCGCGCCCACCACTTCGGCAGCACGTCCCAGATCTCCTTCGTCCCGAACAGGCCCTGCGGGCGCGACAGCATCAGCGCCACCAGCAGCAGGCCGTACACCGGCATGCGGATCTGATCGACCTTCTGGGCCAGGCTGCCCTCGGCGCCCAGCGAGGTGAACAGCGAGCGCAGGCCCTCGGGCAACAGCGTGAGGAAGATGGCCGCGAGGATGGCCCCCGTCGTGGAGCCCAGTCCGCCCAGCACCACCATGACGACGATCTCCATCGACTTCACGAAGGTGAACGAGCCGGGGTTGATGATGGGCACGAAGTGCGCGAACAGGCCGCCCGCGATGCCGGCGAAGAACGACGAGATGACGAACGAGCGGACCTTGTAGCCCGTGGTGTCCACGCCCATCGCCTCGGCGGCCACCTCGTCCTCGCGGATGGCCCACAGGCTGCGGCCATGGCTGGAGCCGGCGATGCGCCGCGCCACCAGCACCACCAGGAAGACCCCGAAGTACACCATGCCCACGCCAGAGGTCTGCGGGATGCCGGACAGGCCCAGCGCGCGGCCAAAGGCATCCGTGTTCTGCACCACCACGCGGATGATTTCCCCGAAGCCCAGCGTCACGATGGCCAGGTAGTCACCGCGAAGCCGCAGCGAGGGGAGGCCCACGAGAAAGCCACAGAGCGCGGCGCTCAATCCGCCCACCAGCAGCGCCAGCAGGAAGAAGACCTGGTCGCTCAGGGCTTCGGGCAGGAACGAGATGGCCACGCCCTTGAGCATCAGCGACACGAAGCCGGCCAGGTACGCCCCCACGGCCATGAAGCCCGCGTGGCCGATGGAGAACTGGCCCGTCATCCCGTTCACGATGTTCAGGCTGACCGCGAGGATGATGTTCACCCCCATCACGGACAGCAGATACGTGGCGAAGGGAGAGGCGCGCAGCAGCCACTCGAGCAGCCCGAGCACGGGCAGCGCGAGGAGCACCGGGAGGAGGCCCTTGAGCCCGGCGGGGACCACGGCGCCAGCCTCGGGAACGGTCGTGGCGGAGCGTGCCGTCGTCATACCTTCTCCGCCGCGACGCGCCCGAAGAGCCCACCCGGCTTCACCAGCAGCACCAGGATGAGGAAGCCGAACGCGACCGCGTCACGCCACGTGCTCGCCGCGTAGCCCACCACGAACTCCTCCACCAACCCCAGCACCAGGCCGCCCACCACGGCGCCCGGCACGTTGCCGATGCCGCCGATGACGGCCGCGACGAAGGCCTTGAGGCCCACGTACAGGCCCATCAGCGGGCTCACCGACGTGTCCTTGATGGCGTAGAGCAGGCCCGCGCCCGCGGCCAGCGCGCTGCTGAGCATGAAGGTCAGCGCGATGACCCGGTCCGTCGGGATGCCCATCAGCGCGGCGACCCGGTGGTCCCAGGACACGGCCCGCATCGCCCGGCCAAACCGCGTCCGGTACACGAGGTACTGGAGCACCAGCATCAGCCCCAGCGCGATGAGGAAGCTGATGACCTGCCAGTTCCAGATGACCACGTCCCGGTCCCCGATGATGAGCCACTCGGTCGGGCGGATGATCTCCGGGAAGGCGCGGGGCGAGGCCCCCGGCAGCGCGAGCGACAGCTCATACCCACCGGGCAGCGGCAGCTTGAAGCCCAGGTCCAACTGGAAGCCATACGACAGCGCGAACGAGATGCCGATGGCGGTGATGAGCGCGGTGAGGCGCGGCTTCTCGCGCAGCGGCCGGTAGGCGAACCGCTCGATGAAGAAGCCGAGCAGCGCGCAGCCCAGCATGGCCGCGGCGAAGATGAGCGCCACGCCCCACAGGCTGCTCTGCGCCTGGCGCCCGAGCCCAATCGCGGTGGCATAGCCCATGTAGACGCCGACCATCATGACGTCGCCATGGGCGAAGTTGATCAGCTTGAGGACGCCGTACACCATCGTGTAGCCGAGCGCGACGAGCGCGTAGATGGTGCCAGCGGCGAGACCGTTGATGAGATGCTGGAGAAGCTGCGCCATGCCGGGGTGGGCTCGTCCTACGGGGAGATGGTGGTGACGTACGTCGCCTTGCCGTCCGCGACCTTCAGGACGACGGCGGACTTCACGGCGTTGCGCTTCTCGTCGAGCGACACGGTGCCCGCCACGCCCGGGAAGTCCTTGGTCTGCGCGATGGCCTCGCGCAGCGACGCGCTGCTCGTATCCGGCGCCCGCTTCAGCGCCTCCACCGCCACGCGCGCGGCGTCATAGCCCAGCGCCGCGAGCGCGTCCGGCACGCCGCCGTACGCGGCCTTGTAGTCCGCGATGAACTTCTGCACGCGGGGGTCCGGGTTGTCCGGCGAGTAGTGGTTGGAGAAGTAGCTGCCCTCGATGGCGCTGCTGCCCAGCTCGTAGAGCTTCTCGGAGTCCCAGCCGTCGCCGCCCATCAGCGGCACCTTCAGCCCCAGCTCGCGCGCCTGGCGGGCGATGACCCCCACCTCGCTGTAGTAGCCCGGCACGTAGATGCCGTCCGGCTGCGTCTTCTTGATGGCCGTGAGCTGCGCGCGGTAGTCCGTGTCGCCCTGGCTGTAGCTCTCCGTGCCGGTAATCTTCCCGCCCATCTCCGTGAACTTGCGCGTGAAGACATCCGCGAGGCCAATGGAGTACGCGCTCTTGTTGTCCTGCAGCACCGCCACCTTGTTCATCTTCAGGTTGTCGTGCGCGAACTTCGCCATCACGAAGCCCTGGAACGGGTCGATGAAGCAGACGCGGAAGATGTTCTCGCCCTTCTCCGTCACCGCGGGGTTGGTGGACGAGGGGGTAATCATCGGCACGTTGGCCGCCTGCGCCTTCTCCGCCATGGCCAGCGAGCTGGACGACGCCACCTCGCCCAGGATGAGCACCACCTTGTCCTGGGTGATGAGCCGCGTGACGGCGAGCGCCGCCTCCTCGGGCTTGCTCTGGTCGTCGTAGACGCGCACCGCGACCTTCTTGCCCTTCACCCCGCCCGCGGCGTTGGCCTCCTTGAGGGCCAGCTCCACGCCGTTGCGGGTGGAGATGCCGAACGTGGCCTGTCCGCCCGTCAGCGCCCCCACTTCACCCAGCAGGATGGTGTCCGAGCCCTCCGGCGCCGCGCTCCCCGCTGACTGGCCCGCGGTCGCGGTCGGGGCGCCTGATTCCCCCGATGGAGCGGGCTGCGTCTTCTTCTCACAGCCAGCCGCGAGGGCGGCGAGTGCTGCGAGCAGCATCGGGACGAGTCGGCGCATGCGGGGCTTCCCTCCAAGGAAGATCACGGCAAAGCCCCGGTTTTCTAGGGGAGCCCTCCGCATGGGTCAAGCATGCAGCCGACCCCGGGCTCCGCCGCACGCGCTCGGCGTGCGCCCCTTCAACCCTCCAGGGGTGGGGTGCCCGCGGGGGACCACGCGCCCGGACGTGGCACCACCTCCCAGGGGTGCTCGCGTCCCGACGGGCCGCGTCGGGGCTCGGGCAGCTCCGAGTCCTCGTCCTCGGACGCGACCTCGTCCCCGCCCTCCCGCGCGTGGACGACGAGGGACGTCTGGACCGAGGCCTCCACCTCCCGCCCTGGCGCGGGTCCAAGCTGCGCCCAGGCGAAGGGGGCCTCCGCCTCGGTGCGGCGCCGGCGACCCAGGCGGACGGCCGCGAGCGCGCCCAGGACTCCGGCCACCCAGGCGAGGCCTCGGGGTGAGCGGCGCGCGCGCCTCCTCGCCCCTCCCTGTTGGAGCACGCCCCCCCAGACCGCGGGCGCCCCCACGCCCGCCAGCGCGCCTCCCAGCACGGCCGCCCGCCACCACGCTCGCGTGCCGCTCGCCGTCCTGCTCGCCATGACGTGCTCCCCTTCGCGCGCCCAAGGGGGCGCAGTGCCTGAATCAGGATGGTGAGGCCCGACGGGAAGGCAAAGGCCGCGAGGGGGGGCGCGGGTGCGGCTCGCAAGCCCCCTGCCCCGAGGGGCGCCGACAGACCATCCGCGCCCCCCGACGGTCCGACGGGTGGCCAAGCCGGCGGACCATGCCGCCCCCAGGGCTTATCTCCGCGCCACCTGCGCCCACCTTCTGGCTGATGACGGCGGCAGGCATCGGGAACCACCTCCTCGCGGGGCGCGAGGAGTCGCTGCTCGTGCAACACGGACCCCGGTCTCCGGTCCCGCGCGCCACACCCTGGGACACAAGGAGCCAGTCATGATTCAGCGCAGCGACATCAACGAGGGGATGACGGTCCGCAGCATCGACGGAGAGAAGCTCGGCAAGGTGTTCGCCATCGGCGAGCTGGAGTTCCACGTCGAGCGGGGCATGTTCTTCCCCAAGGACTACCTCGTTCAGTACAGCGAGGTGAGCGACATCCGGGACGGCGAGGTCTTCCTCAACCACGGCAAGGAGATGCTCAGCCGGCTGGCCGGCACGGACGCGGATGGCGCCGTGGGCCGCACCACGCCCCCCTCCAGCACCACCCGCACGGACATCCGCGAGGACGTGACGCCCTCCGCCGCCGTCGCCGAGACCCAGACCGCGGCCATTCCCATCGCGCGAGGCACCGAGCGCGACACCGCGAAAGAGGCGCGCGAGGGCCGCGCGGTCGAGGACATCTCCATCCCGCTGCACAAGGAGCGGCTGGACGTCACCAAGCGCGAGCGCCAGACGGGCGAGGTGCGCGTGCGCAAGGAGGTCATCGAGGAGGAGAAGGTGATGGACATCCCGCTGCGCCGCGAGCGCGTGAGGGTGGAGCGCCGCGAGGTGACCTCGGACCGGCCCGCCATGGGCGCGGCCTTCCAAGAGGAGACCATCGTCGTCCCCATGCGCGCCGAGGAAGTGGACGTGTCCAAGCGCGCCTACGTGGACGAGGAGGTCGTCATCCACAAGGACGCCGTGGAGGAGGAGCGCCACATCGCCGAGCGCCTCCGCCACGAGGACGTGCAGATCCGCACCGAGGACGACACCGAGGGCGCCCGCGCCTTCAAGGCGCCCTCGGAGGATCCGCTCAAGCGCAGCTAGGCCCCCTCAGCGAGACGCCCGCCGCCCACCCGGACGCGTGACCAACCCCTCCGTCCGGGTCACCGGCCTCGCGGGCACGGCCCGCTCCAGGCGCCCCAGCTCGCGCACCCGCTCCGGGAAGAGCTGCCCCGCAAGCCGCGCCAGCTCCGCCTCGCGCGCGGGCGGACACGCCTCGCACAGCCGCTCGGCCATCTCCTGCGCGGTGCGGAAACGCTCCGCGGGCTGCTTCGCGAGCGCGCGCGACAACTGCCGCCACAAGGGCTGCGCGATGCCGGGCGGGCGCGTCAGCGTCTCGTCGCAGATGGCGCGCATGGAGGCCACCTCGTCCGGGCGCTCGAAGGCCCGCGTCCCGGTGAGCGCCTGATGGAGAATGAGGCCCATGGCAAACAGGTCGCTGCGCGCATCCAGCGGCTTGCCCTGCGTCTGCTCCGGCGACATGTAGAGCGGCTTGCCCTTCACGATTCCCGGCAGCGTCACGGTGCGCTGCGCGCGCGCCTTGGCCACGCCGAAGTCCAACACCTTCACGCGCCCGTCAAAGCCCACCATCAGGTTGTGCGGCGACAGGTCCCGGTGCACCAGGTTCAGCGACGCGCCGTCCTCGCCCAGCAGCGAGTGCGCCGCGTGCATTCCGTACAGCCCCTGCACCACCACCGCGACCGCGACCGGCGCCTCGAGCGGCCCCTTCAGCACGCGCAACAGCCGGTCCAGGTCCACCCCGCGCACCAGCTCCATGGCGATGTAGTAGGCGCCCTGCGCCTCGCCAAAGTCATACACGTGCACCAGGTTGGGGTGCGCGAGCCTCAGCCCGATGCGCGCCTCGTCCAGGAACTGCTGCACGATGGCCGGCTCCGAGGTCAGGTGCGGCAGGATGCGCTTGAGCGCCACCAGCCGGCCCAGCCCCTCGGGCCCGCGCGCGCGCGCCACCAGCACCTGGGCCATGCCGCCCGTGCCCAGCGGCGTCACCACCTCGTAGCGCCCGATCCGCCCGCGCATGAGCGGCGTGTCGTCCACGTCCAGCTCATCCAGTCGCTCCAGCGCGGAGCGCCCGTCCATCAGCGCCAGGAAGCCCAGCACCGCCGAGTCGAGCTGCTCGGCGATCGCCTCCACCAGCCGCATGACGAGCGCGCCCCCGTCCTCGAACGCGCCCCGCAGCGTCAGGCCCATGCCGCCCAGGTTCAGCCGCCCCAGCGTGAGCTGCGCGCAGAAGAGCATCCGCCCATCCGCCAGCCGCTGCGGCCCCTGCTGGTGCGCCACCTGGAAGACGTCCGCGCCCAGCTCGCCCATCACCCGCGTCAGCACCGGGCCGCGCGTGCCCCGCAACGACACGAAGCCCGCGTCCCCATGCACCAGCCGCGCGCACTGCGTGAGGAACACGTCCAGCCCGGTGTCGAGGTCCAATCCTCGCTCCAGGCAGTCCTCCAGGATGTCATCCGCCATCTTGTGGACCGCAGTGAGTCCACGAAGAAAAGCGACCTCCTCTTCCACGGAGTTGAATTCCACGGAGGACATTCAACACCTGAAAAGCAGGAGAGCAAAGATGGTGGGACGTGGCGCCGGCGCGCGGTTGTGCGCCGGCGGACGACTACACGCGCTCGCGCGGCGCCGAGACGTGCGACGGCAGCTCGGAGGTGGAGCGGGACACCTGGGAGGGGCGCTCCAGCAGACCGTGGACGTCCAGCACGTGCTCCAGGTGGACGATGCGGGCCCGGAGCGCCTCCATCTCACCGGCCGGGGTGTGTGACTGACTCGCGCGCAGCCGCAGCCAGGCGTCCACGAAGGGCTTGATGGAGAAGCGCAGCGTCAGGCCCAGCAGCGGGATGCCGAGGACTGTCGCGACAACGAACATCGAGAGGACGGCTTCTTGCGTCGACATGGACCTACCCCCGGAGTGGAACGGCGCGCCCTTCCCTACGGGCTGGCGGGGATGCGATTGCATCCCGCCCGCCGAAACCCGGCTCAGCTCGACTTCGCCTGGTCCGAGTAGATGGCGTCCGCGATGCGGTACGCGCTGCCCTCCAGTCGCTGGAAGGCCTCGCGGAGCGCCGCGGCGTCGGAGGTGTTGAGCATTGAACGGAGCCGCTCGAGGTCGGACTTGATCTCCTCCCGGTCCTTCTCCGTGAGGAGGCTGGCGTACTCCTCCAGGCTCTTCTCGGTGGTGTAGATGAGCCCGTCGGCGTTGTTGCGCAGCTCCGCCAGCTCCTTCTTCTTCTTGTCATCGACGGCGTGCGACTGCGCGTCGGAGATCATCGCCTGGATCTCCGCCTCGGAGAGGCCGGAGTTGCTCACCACGCGCACCTGCTGGACCTTGCCGGTGCCCAGGTCCTTGGCGCCCACGTGCACGATGCCGTTGGCGTCGATGTCGAACGACACTTCAATCTGCGGCACGCCGCGCGGCGCGGGGGGAATGCCCACCAGTTCGAAGCGCGCGAGCGTCTTGTTGTCCGCCGCCATCTCGCGCTCGCCCTGGAGCACGTGCACGGACACGAGCGGCTGGTTGTCCACCGCGGTGGAGAACACCTGGCTCTTCTTGCAGGGGATGGTGGTGTTCTTCTCGATGATCTTCGTGAAGACGCCGCCGGCCGTCTCCACGCCCAGCGACAGGGGCGTCACGTCCAGCAGGAGGACGTCCTTCACCTCGCCCTTGAGCACGCCGCCCTGGATGGCGGCGCCCACGGCGACCACCTCGTCCGGGTTGATGCCCTTGTGCGGCTCCTTGCCGAAGAACTCCTTCACCTTCTGCTGCACGCGCGGCATGCGCGTCATGCCGCCCACCAGGAGCACCTGGTTGATCTGCTGCGCCGTCACGCCCGCGTCCTTCAGCGCCGTGCGGCACGGGTCGATGGTGCGGTCGATGAGGTCCGCGACCAGCGCCTCGAACGTGGACCGGTCCACCGTCTCCGTGAGGTGCTTGGGGCCCGTGGCGTCCGCCGTGATGAACGGCAGGTTCACCTCGGTCTCGGGCGCGCTGGACAGCTCGTGCTTGGCGCGCTCGGCGGCCTCCTTCAGGCGCTGGAGCGCCATGCGGTCGCGGCGCAGGTCCAGCCCGCCATTGGCCTCGGCGAAGCGCTTGGCCAGGTAGTCGATGAGCCGCTGGTCGAAGTCCTCGCCGCCCAGGAACGTGTCGCCGTTCGTGCTCTTCACCTCGAAGACACCGGCGTTGAGCTCCAGGATGGAGATATCGAACGTGCCGCCGCCCAGGTCGTAGACGGCGATGCGCTCGGTGCCGCCTTCCTTCACCTTGTCCAAGCCGTACGCCAGCGCGGCCGCGGTGGGCTCGTTGATGATGCGCAGGACGTTGAGCCCCGCGATGCGGCCGGCGTCCTTGGTGGCCTGACGCTGGCTGTCGTTGAAGTAGGCGGGGACGGTGATGACCGCCTCGGACACGGGCTCGCCGAGGTAGTCCTCCGCCGTCTGCTTCATCTTCATCAGCACGATGGCGCTGACTTCCGGCGGGCTGTGCCCCTTGCCGCGGATCTCCACCCAGGCGTCGCCGTTGGGGCTGGACGCCACCTTGAAGGCGCTGACGCCAATGGCCTTCTTGGCCTCGGGCGAATCGAACTTGCGGCCGATGAGCCGCTTCACCGCGAAGACGGTGTTCTCTGGGTTGGTGATGGCCTGCCGCTTGGCAATCTGGCCCACCAGCCGCTCACCGGAGTCGGTGAAGCCCACCATGGAGGGGGTGGTCCGGCTGCCTTCGCTGTTCGGGATGACCACCGGCTCGCCGCCTTCCATGACGGCGACGCACGAGTTGGTCGTGCCCAGGTCGATTCCAATCACCTTGCCCATGGCTGTTACTGACTCCCCCCTGAGGATTGCTCGGATGCCGCGGGCTGGGCGGGCGGCTCGGGCGCCTCCGCGGGCGCGCGCGCCACCACGACGAGCGCCGGCCGAGCCAGCCGCTCATTGAGAAAGAAACCGCGCACCAGCTCCATCACCACATGCCCCGCCGGAACCTCGGCGGTCTCCACCTGCTGCACGGCCTCATGGAGGCGCGGATCAAACGGCTGACCCTTCGCGCTGAAGGCCTTCACGCCATGCTTGCCGAGCGCGTCCTCGAAGGACTTGCGCGTCATGGCCACGCCCTTCTGGAAGCTGTCGATGTCCGGAGACCTGGCCGCCGCGTCGAGCGCGCGATCCATGTTGTCCATCACCGGGAGCAGATCCTTCAGCAGCTTCTCCACGCCGAACTTCTGGATCTCCTCCTTTTCCTTCACGGTCCGCTTGCGGAAGTTCTCCAGGTCCGCCGCGGCGCGCAGGGCGCGATCCTGGAAGTCCTTGGCGCGCTCGTGGGCCTCGCGCAGGCGCTCCATCGTCTCGCGGCCCTTGGCCATGCTCAGCTCGAGCTGCGCGCGCACGGACTCCAATTCCTGACGGAGCGCCGTGGCATCCTCGACCTGGGTCTGGGACTCGGGCGGGGCGGCCACCGGTTCGGAGGAAGCCTCCGCGGCCTCCACCTCCACCTGGGTCACCACCTCTTCGCCTTCGTCCATCCGACGCTCGACGCTGCGCACTGCGTCGTCGATGACGTCCTGCCCGATGTCCGCTTGAATACTGCCCTTTTCGTTGGAACCCGCCACGGCGCGCACTATGTCACGCGCCGACAGGCGATCCAACAGTTCACCCGGACTGAACGACCCCGGTCCAAGCAATCAAGCAAGTCGATACACGGGCAGCGGAACTTCACGCTCCGGACGTGGGCTTCTTGCGTCCGATCGACTTCTTGCTCGCCGCTTTCTTCGTGGGCCCGGCGCTGCCCTTCGTCCCCTTCTTGCGGCCAATGGACTTGGACGTGGACGTGCTCGCCTTGCGCGCGGGGCGCGGAGACTTGGGCGCGGCGGGCTCGGCCGCGGAGGTCGGACGCGGCGAGGCGGGAGCGGGGCCCTCCTCTCCGGGCTCGCGATTGAAGGCGCCTTCCACCGCGCCCTCCACCCGACGAACCGCCGTTTCAATCTTCTCCGAGGCCGTCTTGGTGGCGGTGGAGGCCCAGACGCGCAGTTGCTCCAAGCCCTCCTTCACCTTGGCCTGGTTCTGCGGGTCACGCACTTCCTTGAGGAGGCGCTCGGCTTCGCCGCGGAGATCATCCGTGGAGCGCTTGAGTTCGTCGCCGGTGCGCTTGAGGAAGTCCATCAACTGCTTGTCCCACTTGTCGCTCATGGCTTGAGTCCTCGTCCTGGTGGCGTGCCCCGCCTGGGGGAACATCCTGAGAGGCCATCCAACTTCACGCCTCGGGTGAGCGCAAAGCCTCTCCACCCTTTCTGGAGACACGTCCGAGCGCTGTCGTGATTGCCACACAGGCCGGACCGGAGCGGACAGCGACACCGCCGGAAGGAACAGGTTAGATTGGCCGACCAGCCAGAGTCCTTCGTCGGAGCCCTGCCCACCATGATGACTTCCCGAGCCCTCGGGGCGCTCGCCCTTCTCGTCGCGCTGTCCGCCTGTTCTGGGGACGGCAATGACCAGGAGGGGCCCATCCTGCCCTCCACCGACCTCGCCGCGACCACGGTGGGAAGGCCCTTCGAGTACGTCATCGTCGCCCGGGGTGGCACCGCGCCGCTGCAATACGCGGTGACCAACCCTCCGCCGGGGTGCTCGTTCTACTCGGGCACCGGGAAGCTGACCGGCCCCGCGAGCCAGGCCGGTGACTGGCCCTTCGAGGTCAAGGTCCGAGACGGCGCGGGCCTCACGAGCGCGCATACCTACTCGCTGAAGGTCTTCGCCGCGCCCCAGGTGACGAGCCGTGACCTGCCGGACGCGACGGTGGGCTCGCCGTACTCCACGGTGCTCAACGCCAGCGGAGGCGCGCCGGCGTTGCGCTGGACCCTGACGGGAGGCTCGCTCCCGGCGGGCCTGACGCTCTCGCCCGAGGGCATCATCAGCGGCGTGCCGCAGGACACCGTGGGCCCCCGCGCCCTCACCGTGAGCGTCACGGACGCGAGCGGCGCGGTCGCCACGGCGACGGTGAACCTCAAGCTCGGCGGCTCCACGGGAGGAACCACCGACGGCGGGGATGGCGGCACGGACGGCGGCACTCCGGACGGCGGCGGCACCCCCGATGGTGGCGGCGGCGCGCGGAACCCGTTCCCGCTGAAGATCGCCAACTGGAACATCGAGTGGTTCGGCGACCCGACCGCGGGCCATGGTCCGTCCAATGAGCCGCTCCAGCTCGCCAACGCGGTGACGGTCATCTCCTCCCTGGACCCGGACATCATGGGCGTGGCGGAGATCGTCGACACCGCGCAGTTCAATTCGCTGAAAGCGCAGCTCCCCGGGGGTTACGACGGCTTCCTCGCCGACGACGCCACGCGCGTCCCAGGCGGCTCGAACTCCTACACGCCGGACGAGCAGAAGGTGGGCGTGCTCTTCAAGTCGAGCATCGTGCAGGTCCTCAGCGCGCGCGTCGTCCTCACCGCCAATGACTATCAATTCGCCGGGCGCCCGCCGCTGCGTGTGGACTTCCGGGTGACCCGCAATGGGACGTCGGTGGACCTGACGCTCTTCGTGCTCCACCTGAAGGCCATGACCGCCCAGGATGACTATGACCGGCGGCAGGCCGCGGCGGCGGTCCTGAAGGACTACCTGGACGCGCAGCTCCCCGACGCGAACGTCCTGGTGGTCGGGGACTGGAACGACGATGTGGATGTCTCGACGACCAAGGACGCCGTCACGGGGCAGTACCTGCCCTCGCCCTTCGGCGCGTTCCTGAACGACTCGACGCACTACACCTTCCTCACGCAGGCGCTGTCGGCGACCCAGGGCTCCACGGCGAGCTTCAGCTCGTTCATCGACCATCAGCTCGCGTCCAACGAGCTGGCCGCCCATTACGAGCCGCAGTCCGCCACGGTGAGCCACCCGAACATCACCAACTACAAGAACACCACGTCGGATCACTACCCGGTGTTCACCCGCTTCGACTTCTCCACCACCACGGCGGCGCGACAGCTCCAGCTCACCGCGCCCAATGGTGGCGAGTCCCTGGCCGCGGACACCGCGTTCCCCATCACCTGGACATCGTCGGGCGTGAGCAACGTCCGGCTGCGCTACACGCTGGACAACGGCGCCACCTGGAAGGACATCGTCTCCAGCGTCCCCGCGACTCCCGCCACGTACACCTGGACCGTGCCGCGCGAGGCCAGCACGAGCGCCCGCGTGCAGGTGATGGACGTGGACCAGACCACCGTGCTCGACCAGAGCGATGCCGTGTTCGCCATGACCCGGCCGCCTCCCGCCGTGTTCATCAACGAGTACCTGCCCCAGCCGTTCAACGCGTCGGGGACGAGCACGCCGGACTACGACCAGCAGTTCGTGGAGGTGGTCAACTCGACGAACGCCGCGGTGGACCTCTCCGGTTGGCGCATCGATGACCTCAAGTCCCACCGGGGTCTCGAGCCCACGCGCCACGTGTTCGCCCAGGGCACCGTGGTTCCCGCGCATCAGGTGTACGTCGTCTACTCGGGGGCATCTGCGGTGCCGGCCAGCGCGACCAACGCCACGTACTCCAACGGCGGCATGGGGCTGCGCTTCGACCGAGGCGTCAACCAGGGGAGCGGCGGTGACAGCCTCTTCCTCAAGCACCCGGACGGCTCGGTGGAGGACTCGACCAGCTATGTCGATGCCTACCCGGGCACGTCCTACAACCGCGCGCCCGACGCGAGCAGCACGGGGACGTGGTCGCTGCACACCAGCCTGTCGAGCAGCGTGGCCTCGCCCGGAAAGCACGCGGACGGCACCGCGTTCTGACCTCGGAGAACCCCGCCCGTCGAGCCTCGCGCTCGGCGGGCGCGGGGAGCGCCACGGCGGTCCTCGGTCAGCGCCGCGCGCTCAGTCCAGCGCACGGCGGTGACCCTCCCGCGCGGACTTCAGGGCCGCGCGGCGTGGCTCACGGCTGATGGCGCGTGAGGTTGAACTTGTCGTAGCCCTCGTCGATGTAGACCTCGTTGAGGTGGCCGATGATGAGCTTGTTCAGGTCCTCGTGGTTGGCCACCTTCCACTCGCCCGTGTTGGCATCCATCAAGCGGCACTCGCCCCCCGTCTTGTGCAGCCCGATGACGTGGCCCTCGCCGCTGACGTCGGACTTCTTGATGCCCAGGCGGTAGAAGCCATCCTGCTGCGTGCTCTGTGAGAGGGTGGCGCGGAAGTTCTCCGGATCGATGTCCGTGTCCGGGTGGACCACGGTGCCTGGGATTCCACCGCCGCGCTGCGTGCGGAACGCCTCGGTCTGCGTCTGGATGTGGTCCTGGTTCTGCTGGATGTGCGCGACATCGTGGTTGAGCCGCGCGTTGATGTCCGCGCGGCCCTGCTTCAACGTCTGGCTTTGATGGCGCAGGCCGGCGCTCTGACCGTGGGGCAGGGTATCGACCCCCTCCTTCATCTTCAGCGGCCCCTTGATGTGCGCGTCGACGTTCGCCGCGGTGTGCTCCATGCGCTTGGCGCCGTCCTCCCGCAGCCGATGGTCCATGTCCGCGGCCAAGGTGCCCATGGACTTGGCGGTCGCGATCTTCCCCTGCACGCCTTGGATGTTCTCCATGTTGGCGTTGTTGAGCTGCTTGATTTCGTTCCCCTTCGCCATCTCCGCGACCTGCTTCGCGGCGAGCGACCCGAAGTCGTTCGCCAGCGTGTGGGCGAAGGCCTGGGAGGCCTCGTTCATGTTCGGGTGCGACGCCCCCTGGCGGATCCACTCGGAGGTCATCGCGCTGCAGATGCCGTCGCGCGCGTCCTGGTTGTCCGCCAGCCGAGGGTCCCCGCCCTGGTCGATGTAGTGGAGGATCTCCGCGCTCGGGATGTCCGCCTTGATGTCGTTGCACTTCGCCTGGATGAACTCCCGGGGGGCGCCCTCCACGTTCTCCAGGTGGACGCCCTGGCTCAACTTCGCCAGGGTCGCCGAGTGCGCATCCGGCGAGGACGGGCGGCTGGAGGTGGGCGACGACGGAGACTTCCACAGGCTGCCGCGCCGCGAGTTCAGCGCCGCGACCGTCTCCTTCGACTGGAACATCTTCTGGGTGCTGGTGTCCTGGGGAGCGGCCTTCTTGGAGTCCACCTTGTCCGAGTGCCGGTCCACCGAGGTCTTCGCCGGGGACGTGGGGGACATCGCGGCGGGGAGCGGCTTCTTCTGCGTGGCCACGTTCGTGGCTTGCGCCTTGTTCGCCGAAGACGTCGGGCCCGTGTTGATGCGGGAGATAGGCATGTGGCCCTCCAGGGGAAAAGAAGGTGAGCCTTGGAGGGATGGGCGGGGATGTCAAATCTGCATAACAGGCCAGAACCACTAGACCAGACAGCCCGGAGTCAAGAAACGTCGTCCCGGGAACACAAGGAATTGTCCCACCCGCGTTGGTGCAGCGACCCAATTCGCGGGCCCGTTCCGTATTCTTCCGGGAAGGGCGACGGACGGCCGGGCATCGGGCCCGGTCCGGCCCGCGTGGGACGGAGCGACCGTGCTGACAGGAAACGATCGATCTGTCTTGGAGGCGTTTCGCCGGGGGGACACGTCCGTCCTGACCCAGGTGTACCGCACCTACTCGCCCGAGGTGCTGCGGTACCTGTCGCGGCGCTTCAACGTGCAGTCGGAGGCCGGGACGCGCACGGTGGCGCTGTCGCCGCTGGACCTGGACGCGGCCCACCAGGAGACGTTCGTGCGGGCCTTCCGTCCGCACATGCGCCAGGCCTACGACGGGGTGCGCCCCTACCTGGGCTTCCTGCTCACGGTGGCGCGCTCGACGGCCATCGACCTGATGCGCGCGTCGGGGCGGGTGGCGCGCGAGGCGGTGTCCCTGGACGCGGCGCCCGAGCTGGCGCAGGTGCCCACCGAGGGACTCAGCCCGGAAGAGGAAGCGCTGGGGGCGGAGGTGCGCACCCTGGTGAGGGACTTCCTGGAGGCGCTTCCGGAGACCACCCAGAGGCTGGCCCAGCTGCGCTTCGTGGAGGGCCTGTCGCAGGAGACCGCCGCCGCGCAGCTCGCACTCACGCGCGGAGAGCTGCGCGTGCGCGAGCGCAAGCTGCGGCTCCAGTTCGCCGAGCACCTCAAGGACTCGGGCTGGCTGGAGACGGATTTCGCCCCGGGGCGATTGGAGCTGGGCGTCCTCGTCGCGACGCTCGCCCTGTGCGCACTCGGGCTCGGGAGCACACCATGAAGTGGTACGAGAGACACGTGGACGCCGGGTTGACCCGGTGGTCCCTGGGGGAGCTGGCCCCCCACGAGGGCGCGCGAATGATGCGCCACGCACATGCCTGCCCACGCTGCGGCCCTCGGTATGAGCGCTGGATGCGTGCCCACCGCGTGCTGGAGACGGGCACCCCCGAGGCGCCCAGTCCGCGCGAGCAGGAGCTGCTCACGTCCGCGGGGCTGCAGGCGGCGCTGGCCGCGGCGGCGCCCGAGGAGTCGCGCACCCGCTGGCCGTCGCTGACCGTCCTGGGCGCGGCGCTGGCGGCCACGCTCCTGGTGGTGACGCTGACGCCGCGGCTCGCCACCCACGAGTGGCGCTCGCGGGGCCAGCAGAGCCACCCCACCACCGAGGTGGCCCTGCGCATCTTCTGCGCGGTGTCCGGCCATCCGCTGCGCGAGCTGCGCGCGGGTGAGGCCTGCCCGCGCGGCTCCACCCTCGCCTTCGCGGCGGGAGCGCGACAGCCGCTCAGCCACGTGGCGGTGCGGGTGTCCGTGGGCGGCGTCACCGAGGAGGTGAGTGGACCCTTCTCGCTCGACGGCACGCCCGGAGGCGAGCACCCCTTGGAGATGACCGTCCCTCTCACGGAGAATGCCCAGCGGGTGGAGGTCACCGCCGCGTTCTCCGCCCAGCCGGCCACGACCGTGGCGGCACTGCACGGCGAGAAGGCGGATGGGGTCGTGGTGTTGAAGCAGGAGGTCCGAGTCGAGGAGTCGCCATGAGACGGCTCGGCATGCTTCTGGGAGCGGCCTCGCTGTGCGTGGCCTTGGATGCGAACGCCGCCGCGACGCGACGCGCGCTCGTCATCGCGCACAACGGCAGTGATGATCCCGCCCTGCCCGCGCTGCGCTTCGCGGACGACGACGGCGTGCTGTGGGCGGAGACGCTCCAGCGACTGGGCGTGGAGACCACGCTCCTGGTGGACCCGGACGAGGCCACCCGCGAGGGCGGCAGCCCCGTGCTGCGCGCCGCGCGCGTGCCCACCCCGCAGGCGGTGTCCCAAGAGGTCGCGCGGCTGCACGCGGCCATCCAGGTGGACCGTTCGCTGGGGCGGCAGACGGACGTGCTCGTCATCTACGTGGGCCACGGCAACACGGATGAGGCGGGCCGCGCCTACTTCACGCTCGCGGGCGGACGGCTCGACCGCACCAGCCTCTACTCGGAGGTGGTGGATCCGCTGGGCGCCGACTACGTGCACGTCATCGTGGATGCCTGCCGCGCCTCGGGCGTGGTGGGTCGGCGCGGTGGCGCGCCGGACGCGGCGGTCCTGGCGGAGCTGCGCGGCGTGCTGGCGCGAGAGCAGCTCGCCTCGCGCCCCAACGTCGGCGCCCTCTTCGCGGAGAGCGATGACGGAGAAACCCATGAGTGGTCGCGCATCCGCGCGGGCGTCTTCAGCCACGTGGCGCGCTCGGGCCTGATGGGCGGCGCGGACATCAACGGCGACGGGCTGGTGGAGTACAGCGAGCTGGCCGCCTTCGTGGCCGCGTCGCTGCATGGCGTGCGGAGCATGCCGGCGCGGCTGACGGTGAACGCCTTCGCGCCCACGCGCGAGCCCCGGCGGCCCCTGGTGGGCCCCGCGCCGGAGGGCCCCACCCTCACCCTGCCCGCGGGACTGGAGTACGCGCGCATCTCCGTGGAGGACTCGGACGGGCGCCGGCTGGCGGACGTGCGGCGCACCCAGCAGCAGTGGGTGCAGCTGATGCTCCCCGAGCGAGACGTGTACTGGGTGCGCTCGCCCACGGGCGAGGCGCGGGTCACGCTGGCGCAGCTGTCAGCGGGCATGCCGCAGATGGAGCCCCGCGAGTTGCAGGAGCGAGGCCCCGCCGAGGAGGCCCTGCGCCAGGGGCTCTTCGCCGTGCCGCTGGACCGGAGCTTCTACGAGCAGTTCGTGGCGTCCGCGGGGCTGGTGGCGGTGGACTTCTCCGGCATCCGCCGCCTCGCGCCGTCGGGCGGCGGGCTGTTGGACGCGCGTCCACTGGCTCCGACGGCCACATGGGAGATGGGCCTGGCTGGCACCACGGCGCCGCTGGGACTGGGCGGCGTCTCCGTGGGCCCCAGCCTGGCGTGGCGCAGCGCACCCGAGCCCAACTTCTACTATGGCGTGCGCGCCGCCTACGGGTTGACGCCGCAAGCGCGCGACGGGCTGCGCATCCACCGCCTCACGGTGCAGGGAGTGGTGGGCACGCAGGACGCGTCGCGCACGCCGGTCTTCGTGGAGGCCGCGGTGGGCTGGGGGATGATGGGCCTCACGGCGCCGGCGCAGCAGCCGGGAGGTCCCTCGGTGCGACAGGGAGACCCGTCGATGCTCGTGGCCAATCTGGCGGCGGGCGTCACCGCGCGATTGCTGGGCGTCCGGCTGCGCGTGTCCGCCACGCTGGGCACGGACCGCGTCACCGTGAACGGCGAGAACACGTGGGATCGGCAGTACGGCCTGGAGCTCGCGCTGCGGCGCTGACGCGACCGAGCGGATTCGGAGACTGGCGATGCGAGGGGGGACGCTGCTCGCGCTGCTCGTGTTGACGAGCGGCTGCGGTGGCATTGATTGGCGAGAGCTGGGGCTGCGCGGCGCGGTGATGACCCGCCTCGAGCCGGAGCCCGCGGGCACGCGCTGCGCTCAAGGCGGCCACGCGGTGTTCGCGGGCGTGGACCTGGATGGAGACGGCGCGTTGAGCGAGGCCGAGGTCACCTCGCTGGAGTACCTCTGCAACGCCACCGTGCCGGGAGTACTGGTGCGCGTCGAGTTGGAGCGTCCCGGCGCGCGGTGTCCGCACGGCGGTCACATCACCCGAGCGGGCGCCGATGCCAACGCGGATGGCCTGCTCGACGACGCGGAGGTGACGCGCGAAGCGGTCATCTGCACCGAGCCGCGAGCAGTCCTCACGCGCTCGCACACGGGCGTCGCGGACCCTCACTGTCCCGAGGGTGGAACCTCGGTGGAGGCCGGCGAGGATCGCGACGGCGACGGGCGGTTGGGCGACGCGGAGGTGGAGGCGTCCAGCGTCGTCTGCGCCGCGAGCAGCGCGGTGGTGACCCGCTTGGATGACGAGCCCGAGCCCAGCAGCCGATGCGCGACCGGCGGCACGCGCGTCCTGGCGGGCGTGGACGCGGACGGCGACGGTGAACTCGATGACAACGAGGTGAGCGCCACCGTCTCCATCTGCAAGCCGCGCACGCCCGTGTCCACGTTCGATGGAGAGGCCCTCGTGCGCAACGCGGCGGATGTCGCGGCGCTCCAGGGCGTGCAGCGCATCCGGGGAAACCTGTCCATGACGTTCACGGAGCTGCCGTCGCTCAGCCTCCCGAACCTGGAGGTGGTGGAGGGCAGCGTCCTCATCCATGGCAATCCCCAACTGCGCACCGTGGAGACCGGGCACCTGGTGTCCGTGCGCGACACCCTCCGCGTGAGCCGCAATGGCGCCCTGCTCCGGCTCGTCCTGGGCAGCACGAGTCCGGACGTGGTGCTGCGCGTGGGCGGGGCCTTCGAGCTCAAGGAGAACCCCGCGCTGCGCGCCCTGGCCGAGGTGGGGTGCCTGCGTCCACAGAGCCTCGTCGTCGCGGACAACCTCGCGCTGGAGAGCCTGAGCGGGCTGTCCTGCATCCAGAATCTGGCGGCGCTCACCGTCACGGGCAACGCGCGCCTGCCCGTCGTGGACCTGCCGAGCCTGTTCGGCGTGCTGGGCGACGTGCTCATCGCGGACAACGCCGCGCTCCTCACGCTCACGAGCGCGCCCCTCGTCACCTTGGGCGGCGCCCTCACGGTGCGCAACAACCCGCTCCTGACGAGCCTCGCGGGCCTGGAGTCCTTGCAGTCCGCGGGGAACATCGACGTGAGCGAGAACGCGGGCCTCACGTCCACCCGCGGCCTCGACTCGCTCCTGCACGTCACGGACAGCCTGTCGTTCTCGCTCAACCCGAAGCTGGAGTCGGTGGGACATCTGCCGTCGCTGCTCTGGGTGGGGGAGCGGTTCTCCGTGCTGGGCAACGTGGCGGTGCGGCGCGTGGAGGACCTGCCCGCGCTGCGCTCGCTCGGGTCGCTCCAGGTCATCGGCAATCCGGTGCTGGAGGCGATGCCCGCGCTGCGCGACGTGCTGCGGCTGGACGAGTGCCTCGTGCTGGAGAACACGGCGCTCGGCAGCCTGGAGGACCTGGGCGCCTTGCACGATGTGCGCATCCTCGTGGTGGCCGACAACCCCGCGCTGACCCGGCTGCGCCTCGATGCGCTGTCGCGCGTGTCCTTGGGCTTCCACGTGCGCACCAACCCGAGGCTGCCCACCTGCCTGGCCACCGCGCTCGCGCAAGCCACGTTCACCGGAGAGGCGGACAGGCTGGGCATCGAGGGCAACGACGACAGCGCCACCTGCGCATCGGCGCCCTGAGCGCAACGGGCGCGCGGGCCCCCCGCCGCGTCGCGGCCCTCCGAGGTCGCGCTGGGCTGCTCGCTCGCGCACAGGGCGGGAGCCTCGCGCGTTGTGACAGCGGAGGCCGAGCGCATGGCCAAGCCCGTCATCCTGGCAGTGGACGATGACCCCGAAGTGCTGCGCGCGGTGGAGCGCGACCTGCGCCGCCACTACGGGCGCGACTACCGAATCCTCGGCGCGGATCGCGGCGAGGCCGGATTGGAGGCACTGCATCAGCTCCAGCTTCGCGGTGACGCGGTGGCCTTGTTCCTGGTGGACCAGCGCATGCCGGGGCTCACCGGCGTGGAGTTCCTGGAGCGCGCCCGAGCCCTCTACGACGAGGCCAAGCGCGTGCTGCTCACCGCCTACGCGGACACGCAGGCGGCCATCCACGCCATCAACGAAGTGCGGCTGGACCACTACCTGCTGAAGCCGTGGGAGCCCCCCGAGGAGCGCCTCTACCCGGTGGTGTCGGACCTACTCGACGACTGGCAGGCCAATCATCGCCCCGCCTTCGAGGGCATCCGCGTGCTGGGCAATCGCTGGTCGCCGCGCTCGCACGTGCTGAAGGACTTCCTGGGCAGCAACCAGATTCCCTATCAGTGGCTCGACGTGGAGGTCAGCGCGGAGGGACGGGCGCTGCTCGCGCGCGCCTCCGAGGGCGTGGAGAAGCTGCCGCTGGTGCTCTTCCCGGACGGCACGCGGCTGATGGCGCCGAGCACCGCGGAGGTCGCGGCGCGCATGGGCCTCAAGACCCGGCCCACCAAGCCCTTCTACGACCTGGTCATCGTTGGAGGAGGGCCCGCGGGGCTGGCCGGCGCGGTGTATGGCGCGTCCGAGGGGCTCAGCACGGTGATGGTGGAGCGCACCGCGCCCGGGGGCCAGGCGGGCACCAGCTCGCGCATCGAGAACTATCTGGGGTTCCCCACGGGCCTGAGCGGCGCGGACCTGGCGCGGCGCGCGGTGACGCAGGCGGCGCGCTTTGGCGTGGAGATCCTCTCGCCGCAGGAGGTGACGGGCCTGCGCGTCCAAGACCCGTACCGCGTGGTGACGCTGGCGGATGGCGCGGAGCTGAGCTGTCACGCGCTGCTCGTCGCCACGGGGGTGCAATGGCGCCGCCTGGAGGTGCCGGGCGTCGATGCGCTCACGGGCGCGGGCGTGTATTACGGCGCGGCGCGCACCGAGGCCCTGCTCTGCAAGGACGAGGACGTCTACATCGTCGGTGGCGCCAACTCCGCGGGCCAGTCCGCGCTGTACTTCGCGCAGTTCGCTCGAAAGGTGACGCTGCTGGTGCGCGGCGACTCGCTGGAGCACGGCATGTCCAGCTATCTGGTGGAGCAGGTGCGCACCACGCCCAACGTGGAGGTGCTCCTGCGCACGCGCGTCACCCGCGTGGAAGGCACGAGCCATCTGGAGCGCCTGCGCCTGCAGACCGACGGCGTTCCCGGCGAGCGCGAGGTGCCGGCCGCCTCGCTGTTCATCATGATTGGCGCGGTGCCTCGCACGGAGTGGCTGGAGGGCGTGGTGGAGCGCGATGCGCGCGGCTATCTCCTCACGGGGCCGGACCTGATACCGGAGGGCGCGCGCCCCCGAGGTTGGCGGCTGGAGCGAGCGCCGTACTTGCTGGAAACGAATGTGCCGGGCGTCTTCGCCGCGGGCGACGTGCGGCATGCGTCGGTGAAGCGGGTGGCCTCGGGCGTGGGCGAGGGCTCTATCGCCATCTCGTTCATCCACCAATACCTGAGCGAGGTGTGACGTGGGCATGAACCTGGAAGGACCCGAGCGGCAGGAGTGCCTGGAGACCGCGCTCCAACGCCAGGAGCGACTGGCCGCGCTGGGGCGCCACGCCGCGGGCCTCGCGCATGAGATGAACAACCCCGCCACCGCGGGGCGCCGCGCGGCCGAGCAGCTCGCCCAGGCCCTGGACGCGGCGGAGGACCTGTCGCTCGGGTTGGACCGATGGCGGCTCACGCCCGAGCAGCGGCTGGGCCTCTTGCGCGTGTGCCGCGAGAGTCAGGGCCGCGGCGCGACCCAGGGCATGGAGCCGCTCGCGCGAGGCGACGCGGAGGACGCGCTGGCCGACTGGCTGGATGGCCAGGGGGTGAAGGATGCCTGGGGCCTCGCGCCCACGCTGCTGGACGCGGGCATCGGTCCCACGCAGCTCGAGCCGCTCGTGGCCTCGCTCCCGAAAGAGTCCCTGCCCGACGCGCTCGCCTGGCTCGAAGCGCTGGTGCGCTCCCGCGCGCTGCTCGTGGAGGTGCGGCAGAGCACCGCGCGCTTGTCCGAGCTGGCCCTGGCCGTGAAGTCCTACGCACGCACGGGCGGCGACGCGCACGCCGAGGTGGATGTGCATGAGGGCCTGGACACCACGCTGGTGCTGCTCAACTACAAGCTGAAGCACGGCGTGACGGTGAAGCGCGACTACGACCGCGCCCTGCCCCACCTCCAGGCCAACCCCTCCGAGCTGAATCAGGTGTGGACCAACCTCATCGACAACGCCATCGACGCCATGAGTGGCCACGGCCACCTGGAGGTGCGCACCTCGCGCGAGGACGAGCACCTGTGCGTGGACATCATCGACGACGGTCCGGGCATCCCCCCCGAGGTCGGCGCGCGCGTCTTCGAGCCGTTCTTCACCACCAAGCCTCGGGGCCAAGGCACCGGCCTGGGCCTCGACATCAGCCGTCGCATCATCGAGCAAGGCCATCACGGCGCGCTGCGCCTGGAGTCACGCCCCGGGCGCACGCGCTTCCGGGTGGAGCTGCCCCTGCGGCCTTCATGAGTCAGGCGCCGCGCAGCTCCTCCGGCACCACGCTCGGGTGCGCCGCGCTCGGTGCAGTCCGCGGCGTCGCGAGGACCGTGTCCAGGTCCATGGGCAGCCTCACCTCGAAGCGCGTGTCGCCCGGCACCGAGCTGACGCGCAGCTCGCCGCGGTGGAGCATGGACACCACGCGGTGGGTGATGCTCAGCCCCAGGCCCGTGCCCTCCCCCACGCCCTTCGTGGTGAAGAACGGATCGAAGATGCGCGGCTGCACCTCCGTGGGGATACCGGGCCCATCATCCGCCACCTCGACCACCACGTGGTCTCCATCGCGACGCGTGCTCAGACGCAGCCGCCCCGTGCCCGTCTCGCTTCCCGCCATGGCGTCCGCGGCATTCTCGATGAGGCTGGTCCACACCTGATTCAGCTCGGTGCCGTAGGCAGTGATGCGCGGCAGCGTGGCGTCGTAGTCGCGCACCACGCGGATGGCGCGCAGCCGGTGCGCCAGCATGGTCAGCGTGCTCTCCAAGCCCTCGTGCACGTCCACGCGCTGGAGCGGCGCCTGGTCCAGGTACGTGTAGGAGCGGGCCGCGTTCACCAGCGAACTGATGCGCCCGCCGGCCTGCCGCACCTGCTCCAGCACCACGGAGATGCCGCGCGTGGCGGCCACCCAGCGCAGCGTCCCGGTCAGCACGTCACCGGACAGGCCCTCGGTGTCCTGGGCGAGCCGCTGCGCGTCCAGCCCCGCCTCCACCAGCTCGGGCGCGAGCGTCCAGGGCTCAGGCACGCCACGGGCCTCCAGCCACTCCGACAGGCGCTCCTCCGCGTCACTCCGGTCGAGCGACCCGAGCGACACCACCGCCAACGCGCCGGGCACGAGCAGCGCGCGCACCTGTTCGCCCGCCAGCGCGTGACAGTCCAACGCGAGCGCCAGCGTGGGCAGGGAATGGAGCGCGTCCTCCAGGTCGTGCACGCCACGCATCACGGCCGACACGGGATTGTTCAGCTCGTGCGCGAGCCCCGCGGCCAGCGTGCCCAGCGACGCCAGCTTCTCCTGCTGGAAGGCGATGGTCTGGAGCGCGCGACTGCGCTCGGCCATGGTCCGGAGAATCTGCTCGTTCGCAGTGGGACAGTTGGCCAGCATCTGCCAGAACGCCCGGTCCGTCAGACGCAGCAGGCGAGAAGGCAGCAGCGCACGGGCACTGGCCAGGAAGCCCTGTCCGAGCAGCAGCGGCACCTCGCCGAAGAAGTCGCCCGCCTGGAAGTGGCTGACGAGCATCTCCACGCCAGCCACGTTCTTCGTGATGCGCAGCTCCCCCTCCAGGACGATGTAGAACGACGCGGGCTCGCCCTCGCGCCCCGCCCACTCACCGGACTCCAGGCGGACCTCCACGGATTCGGCGCGCAGCCACGCGGCCTCCTCATCGTCCGCGCCGGAGAGCAACGGCACCCGTCTCACCTCCTCCAGCGTGAGGAAGCGAGCGGCATCGGGAGGGGGCGCGGGCGGCGCGGACATGGGCTCCAGCTTCATGAATCCAACGATGCGCGCCACGCGCGCGGGCCGCTGTCACCCGTTCGGCCTCGTTCGCACGGCGCCCGGCCTATCGTGCCCTTGGTGACGCGGGCGCCCGACGTGGAGCTGGGGCACTTGTCGGGGACGGCGCGCGGGGTACAGTCAGCGCTCTTTTCAAGGCCGCCCATGTCGACCCCGAGCATGCCCGCGCGGGACGAAGCTGCTCCGTCCGTGCCCCCTCCATCCCTCGTCGCCGCGCCCGAGCCTCGGCCCGAGCGCCGCCTGCCGCGCCTGCTCGCCGCGCTCGGAGGCCTGGGCTGGTTCCTGTGTCTGGGAGGGAGCGCGGTCATCCCGCCCACGCGCATCGCCTGGATGATGCACGAGGACTGGGCCGCGCACATCCTGGGCTGGCTCTTCTTCCGCAACGCGCCCTGGGGGCTGCCGCTCGGCGCCGCGCCCAATCACTTTCATCCGTATGGCTCGTCGGTGGCGCTCACCGATGGCAACCCCTGGCTGGCGGTGCTGTTCAAGCCCTTCTCCCGCCTGCTGCCCGTGGACTTCCAGTACACCGGCGCGTGGTTGGCGCTGTGCTTCGTGCTGATGGGGTACTTCGGCGCGCGGCTGGTGGCCACCGTGTCCCCGCGCGCGGTGCATCAAGTGCTCGGCGGTGTGCTGCTGACCTTGGCGCCAGTGATGGCCGCGCGCTTCAGCCATCCCACGCTGTGCGCGCACTGGCTGCTGGTGGCGATGCTGTGGCTGAACCTGCGCGGCAATCCCCACCCGAGTGACGCGCGCCGCGCGCTCTGGCTCGCGGCCTTCTTCAACGCGGTGGCCGCGGGCACACATCCGTACTGGGTGGCCATGCTCTTCCCGCTCACGCTGGCGCTCGCGGTGCGGCTCGCGTGGGAGGGCGTGCTCGACGTGAAGCGCGCGGGCGCGGCGCTGGTGGGCATCGTGGCGCTCGATGGGGTGCTGTTCTCCCTCTTCGGCTACTTCGGCGGCAGCGCGCTGGGCGCGGAGGGTTTTGGTGAGTTCTCCGCGGACCTCGCCACGTGGGTGAATCCGCTCGGCTGGTCGCGCTGGTTGCCCAGCCTCCCCTCGGGGCCGCGTCAGGGCGAGGGCTATGGCTATCTGGGCGCGGGCGCCCTGTTGCTGCTCGCGGTCACGTTGCTCAGCCTCGCGGCGCGATGGAAGGAAGCGCGCGCGCTGCCGTGGCGCCGCGCGTTGCCCGTCACCCTCGTCGCGGCCTCGATGGTCGTCTACGCGCTGTCCTCGCGCGTGACGCTGCTGGGCGCGCCCGTGGCGGACCTGAGCGGGCCCTATGCGCGGCTCGCCACGCTGACGAACGCGTTCCGCGCCTCGGGCCGCTTCGTGTGGCCCATGCACTACCTGCTGGTCTGCGGCGCCGTGTTGCTGGTGGCGCGCTTGTGGCGACAGCGCCCGTGGGTGGTCACCGTTCTGCTCGGCGCGGCCGTCGCGGTGCAGGCCAGCGACGTGCGCACGGAGCGCAGTCCCCTGCATCGACTCGGAGACTTCCGCCGCCTGGAGTCACCCGCGTGGTCGGAGCTGAAGGGCGCCTATCCGCACCTCGCCCTCTTCCCGCCCCACGTCCAGTGGGTGTGCCGCTACAACGAGCCGCTGGTGAACGCGCTCGCGTACGTCGCCTACCGCGAGGGCCTCACGTTCAACAGCGGCTATGCCTCGCGCACGCCGCTCGAGCTCGCCGAGGAGTGCCAGGCGCGACTGCCTCGCGGCGGTGTGGCCGAGGACACCGCCTACGTCGTGGCGCCCGAGAACCTGCCCGACTTCCTGCGCGCCGGAGCGAGCTGCGGCGTGGTGGAGGGCTTGCCGGTGTGCGTCGCGGGCACACGCACGGACACCTTCGCGCGGCGCTTGGCGAAGCAGCCACTGCGCGCGAGCCCCTGAACGTCCACCGCCTGACGCTGCAGGGCCTCGGCCTCGCCCCTCCGTGCGCACGAGCGTCCTCCCGTGCACGGCGGTCCCGCGGGGCCATGGTCGGAGCTCCCCTCCGGACGTGAAGTGGAGGCGCCTCGCTTTCGAGCGGGGTCCGTCCACGTCAAACCGTGAGGAACCCATGGCCGGCCAGATTCAAGGCGCGTACTTCAAGGCAATCATCGGCTCGATGACTGCCGCGTCGCATCGCTTCCCGCAGCAGCAGCAGTTCGTCAACAGCATGCGAGACGAAGCCTGGTACGACTGGGAGGACTACGTGCGGATGACGAGCGAGCTTCAGACGGCGCTCGGAGACAAGGGCATGGAGGCGCTCGCGCAGAAGTCGGTGATGCGCTCGCTGCCGCTGTTCCGCGCGCGCGGCATCGACTCGGTGGAGAAGGTGTTCGGCGGCTACGACGCCCTGTCGCGCGACGCGGTGCGCGACCTGCCCGCCGGCGAGTCCATGCGCACCGTGGCCTTCACCACCACGTCCGCTGAACTGGAGACCGAGTCGCGCCTCCCCTCCGCGCTGCTGCTGGGCACGTTCCGCGGCTTCTTGATGGGACTGGGCAAGCTCGTCACGGAGACGAAGGTCACGACGCGCGGCGCCACCCGGCGCTTCTCGCTCAAGTGGGTCTGACTGAAAATGCGTGCAGTATCCAACCCGCTTGGTTAGCTTCCGCCGCGCCCGAGCTCCCTCGGGCCTTCGAGTGAGGGGAAAGCCATGCCAGCGGTCGAGACGTATCCAGCGGGAACGGTGTCCTGGGTGGACCTGATGACGCCGAACATGGAGAAGTCCCGCGCCTTCTACAGCGCGCTCTTCGGGTGGACGTTCACGTCGAGCGACAAGGAGAAGGGCGGGTACTCGACGTGCCAGCGCAACGGGCGAAGCGTGGCGGGCATGATGCCCACGCCTCCCAACATGGGCGCCGCCGCGTGCTGGTCCCTCTACTTCAACGTGGCGGACATCCAGGCCTCCGCGGAGCGAGTGCGCGCGAACGGCGGCCGGGTGGAGATCCCTCCCAAGGACACCGGGGGCGAGGGGCTCTTTGCCGTCTGTGTGGACCCCACGGGCGCGTACTTCTGCCTGTGGCAGGCCCTGAAGCACGTGGGCTCGGGGTTGGTGAACGAGCCGGGCGCGATGACCTGGCACGAGCTGCACACGCGCGAGGCGGCGCGGGCGCGCGACTTCTACGTCGCCGTCTTTGGCCACGAGGCGCGGAAGCTGGACGGGATGGAGTTCTGGACGTTGCGCGCGGGCGAGGCCACCGCCGCGGGCATCTTCCAGTCAAACGCCCCCACGCCGTCGAACTGGCAGACCTACTTCGCGGTGGCGGACGTGGACGAGGCGACGAAGACCGTCACGCGCATGGGCGGACGCGTGCTCATGTCTGGCATCAACAGCCCGTTCGGCCGCGTCGCGGTGGTGAGCGACGACGCGGGCGCGACGTTCGCCATCATCCAGCTCTCACCGCGCTAGGTCTCCGAGCGCCACCAGGGCCGCGGCCATCACCTGCTTGACGGGGATGCCCGCGGCTTCGGCCACGCGCCGGCAGTCCTCGAACTCGGGATGGGCGTTGAGCACCGCGCCCTCGCGCAGGCCCCGCTTCACGCGCACGCGGCCCCACGGCGTCTCCACCTCCACCCAGTCGCGCGCGAGCGCCTGCCGCTCCACGCGGTGGTAGCGCACCCCCAGCGAGGTGGACTCGCGCAGGAGCAGCTCCACCACCGCGTCGCGCAGGCCGCCCTCCACCAGCACGCCCAAGAGGTGGCCCGGCCGGCTCTTCTTCATCACCGCAGGCGTCACCCACGCGTCGAGCGCGCCCGCGCCCAGGAGCCGCTCCAGCAGGTGCCCCAGGAGCTGCGGCGTGGCGTCATCCAGGTTCGCCTCCACCACCCACAGGCCCTCGGCCCTCGGCGCCTCCATGCGGCCCAGCGAGGCGCGCAGCACGTTGGGCCGGTCCCGGAAGTCCTTGGTGCCCACGCCGTAGCCCACCTTCTCCACGATGAAGTCCGGCGGGTGGCCAATGCGCGTGAGCACCTTCAGCAGCGCGGCGCCCGTGGGCGTGGTGAGCTCGCCCACGCCCTCGAAGCGCACGGGCACGTCGCGCAGCAACTCCAGCGTGGCGGGCACCGGGATGGGCATGTTGCCGTGCGCCACGCGGATGGTGCCGCTGCCCAGCGGCGGCGGAGAGGCGTGCACCTCCGGGTCACCCAACAGCTCCAGCACCACGGCCGCGCCGCAGACGTCCACGATGGAGTCCACCGCGCCCACTTCGTGGAAGTGGATGTCCTCCAGGGACACGCCGTGCACCTTCGCCTCGGCCTCGCCGATGGCGCGGAAGACCGCCAGCGCTCGCTCCTTCACGCGCGGGGACAGCGTGGTCGCTGACTCGATGAGCTGGCGGATGTCCGAGTAGGCGCGGTGCGGGTGCACCTCGCGCTCGTCCAGGACGACGTCCAGGTGCGTGCCGCTGATGGCGTGGCGCACCGCGCGCTTCACCGCCAGCTTCCAGCCCGGCACCTGCAAGCCGCTCAACGCCTGCGTGAGCGCCTCGGGCGAGACGCCCAGGTCGATGCCCGCCGCCAGGAACATGTCGCCCGCGATGCCGCCCACGGGCTCCAGGTACAGAATCCGCCGCACGTCGTGCTCCTTCTCCAAGCGCCGCTAGCGCTTGCCCCGGGTGCGCGAGATGAGCGCCGCGTAGAACCCACCGCCGAAGCCGTTGTCGATGTTCACCGTCGCCACGTTCGAGGCGCAGGAGTTCACCATCGCCAGCAGCGCGGACACGCCGCCGAAGTTGGCGCCGTAGCCCACCGACGTGGGGACCGCCACCACGGGGATGCCCACCAGGCCCCCCAACGCGCTCGCCAGCGCACCCTCCATGCCGGCCACCACCACGGCCGCGTGGCACTCCTGAATCTCCTCGCGGCGCCGCAGCAGACGGTGGATGCCGGCCACGCCCACGTCGTAGACGCGCCGCACCTCGGCGCCCAGGGCCTCGGCCGTCAGCGCGGCCTCCTCGGCCACGGGGATGTCGCTGGTGCCCGCCGTCACCACGGCCACGCGGCCCGCGCGGGCCTTGCGCTGGCGCCAGTGGAAGATGCGCGCCACGGGGTGGTACTCGGCCTTGGGGAAGCGAGCGAGCAGGGCCTCGGCCTTCTCCGGCTGAAGCCGCGTCACCAGCACCGTCTGCTTGCGCTCCACCAGGGCGCCCACGATGCCCAGCAGCTGCTCCGCCGTCTTCGGCTCGCCCAGCACCACTTCCGGGAAGCCGAAGCGCAGGTTTCGGTGCGTGTCGAGCGTCGCATAGCCCAGCTCGGCGAACGGCAGGTCCTTCAGCCGGCCCACCGCATCATCCAGCGACACCTTCCCCGACTTCACCTGCCCGAGGAGTTGCTTCAGCGCCTTCTCGTCCATGGGCGCCCCATACCTCAGGCGACGCCTGGGGTGAATGCATCCCGCGCACGGGTCGCCGCAAAAGCCGGTCGGGCGCTACAGGCCCAGGCGAGCCAGGAGCACCCCGGCGCTCTCGCGCTCCAGAATCAGGAGCATCTGACCGGACACGGGCGGCGTGGCGCACGCGACGGTGAAGTGCGTCTCGGTCACCACCACCCGCCGTGCCCCGCCGTGCACCGCGTCGCCCATCGCGTCGCGCAGCACGTCCTGTCCCGGGCCTCGCCGCAGGGTGGGCACCGTGGGGAGCAACCGCCAGCGGGTGAGCCGGCCAATGGCGGACAGGCATGCGCTGGCGGCGATGTTCGCGGCCTCCTCGAGCGCGCTGTCCCGCTCGAGCGGGCTGGCGGGCTGGCCGCCCAGGAGCACCGTCTCCAGCACCGCGCCGTCGCGAGGCGTCAGCACCAGCATCTGCGCGCCCTGCAACTCGCCCGTCATGCCCAGGTGGACGGCCGCCACGGGGGAGTGCCCGCCCAACCGCAGGGCCACCTCCGCGGCGCTCGACACCAGGACGCGCGGCACGGAGAGGTCCACCTGCCCGCGCACGAGGCGCGAGAGGGCATTGGCCGCATGGCCGCAGCCGATGTTGGCCACCTCCCGCAGCGCGTCGAGCTGCGTGTCACTGGGCAGAAGCAGGTTCACGCGGACAGTAACCTCGGAACGTCCAGGATGAAGACCGGACGGCCACTGCCCAGGATGGTCACCCCAGAGAGGCCTGGCAGCAAGTCCAACGGTCGCGACAGCGGCTTGAGCACCACTTCCTCCTGGCCCAGCAGCCGGTCCACCGCCAACGCCACCTTGCCCGAGTCCCCGTCCATCACCACGAAGGGCCGCAGCCCCCTGCGCACCGGGGCCGGCACGCCCAGGAGCGCGTCCAGCGCGTGCACCGGCAGCAGCCCGTTGCCGTGAGGCAGCAACGCCGTCTCCCGGCTGCGGCTGAGCGTCTCGCCGTCCGCCTCCGTGGCGCCCACCACCTTCGCGATGGGCAGGCCGAACACCTCGTCACCCACCTCCACCAGCAGCAGGTGCACCACCGCCACGGTGAGGGGCAGGCGCAGCGTGAAGCGCGTCCCCCGGCCCCGCTCGCTGTCTATCTCCAGCGTGCCGCCCACGCTCTCCACCACGCGCTTGACGGCGTCCATGCCCACGCCCCGGCCGGAGATGTCCGTCACGTCCTTGGCCGTGGACACCCCGGGCAGGCACGACAGCAAGAAGGCCTCGCGGTCCGTCAGGCGGGCAGCGGCCTCGGGGGCCAGCAGGCCGCGCGTCACCGCCGCCGCCTTCAGCTTCGCCGGGTCCATGCCGCGGCCGTCGTCTTCAATCTCGACGATGACGCGGTCGCGGGCGCGGCGCACCGCCACCAGCACGCGCCCCCGCGAGCCCTTCTTCGCGGCCAGCCGCTCCTCGGGCGCCTCCAGCCCGTGGTCGATGCAGTTGCGCAGCAGGTGCAGCAGCGGATCCGCCAGCTCGTCGAGGATGGCCCGGTCCAGCTCAATCTCGGCGCCAGTGATGACCAGGTCCACCTCTCGCTCCTTGCGGCGAGCGAGGTCGCGCGCCGCGCGGGGCAGGCGGTCCGTGATGAGCGACAGCGGCGTCATGCGCGCGCTCATCACCTTGTCGTGCAGGTCCTTCACCAGCGTGTGCAGCCGGTAGACGCCCTCCTCCAACTCGGGGCGCGCGTTCTCCGGCAACACCTTGCCCACCTCGCGCAGGCGGGCCGTGGCGAGCATCAGCTCGCCCACCGTGTCGAGGAAGTAGTCCAGCAGCTCCGTGCGCACGCGCACCGTGCGCGAGCCACCCGCCTCGGCGCTCGCGCGCGCGCTGTCCGGCGCCGCCGCGGCGGGCGGAGCGGGCGCGGGCGCGGCCACCGCCGCCTTGACGGAGACGACCTCCACCTCGGCCACGTTCCGGAGGGCGCTGTGGATGCCCGTGTCGCCCACGGACGTCTCCAGCTCCACCTGGATGTAGCCATCCGGGATGCGGCCCGCCTTCAGCTCCTCCAGCGCGGGGCGCAGGTCCAGGAGCGTGCCCAGCGTGGTGAGCCGCTTGTGCACCAGGAAGGCGCGCACCCCGGGCACCTGGCAGGTGGGAGCGATGCGCAGTTGCACCGCCCAGCGCTGCAATGGCGCGCGGGCCTCGCCCTCGGGCTTCGACGCCAGGGCGCCACCCGCCGCAGCCTGGAGCCCGCCACTCAGCTCGAGGCCGGGGGCGGGCCTCGCGGCGACATCGTGCGCGAGAGACTCCGCGGGCCGTGGCTCACGGGCGGCGGCGCCTGCCTCGGCCCCTGCCCCTGACGTGAGTCCACCGGCGGACGACCCAGGGCGAGGGTCCGCCGGCGCGCTCTTCGCGCCCGGGGGTCGAGTCGTCTCGTCCGGAGCGGGCGCGGAGGCTTCGGGCGCCTTCGCGGCGGCAGCGGGCTCGGGGTTCGCGGGAGGCTCGGCCGCGGCGTCCGTGGTCGCGGCGGGCTTGAGCACCGTGACGCGCGCCACGCGGGTCGTGGCGGGGGCGTGGCCCGTGATGGTGGTGACGCGGGCGCTGAGCTGCTGAAGGAGCGCGGTGGCCTCGGCGGGCTCCTTGTTGTCGGCGACGGCTCGCACCTGGGCGAGCAGCGCGTCCGCCGAGCTGAGCAGCAGGTCCACCAGGTCCCGGTCCAGCCGGCTGCGGTCCTGCCGCACGGCGTCCACCAGGTCCTCCACGCGGTGGGCCAGGATGGCGATGGGCTCGAAGCCCATGGACGAGGCCATGCCCTTGACCGAGTGGGCGTGCCGGAACATCGAGTCCACTGCGCTCGACGAGCCTTCGCGCTCCAGTTGCACGAGGTCTCGGCTCAGGGCCTCCAGATGCTCGCTGGCCTCGGAGATGAAGAGTCCGAGGTAGCGGGACATGTCCATCGTCATGACCCGACCTCTTTGGGAACGGCGGCGCGGGCGCGCGTGGCCGGCGCGCCCGCGTTCACACCTCGCCCAGCACCTTCTTGACGACCGCCAGCACGTCCTCGGCGCGGAACGGCTTGACGATGAAGTCCGACGCGCCCGCCTCGATGGCCTCCATCACCAGGCTCTCCTGACCGAGCGCGGAACACATGATGACGACGGCGCTGCTGTCCTGCTTGATGATTTCCCGCGTGGCCTCGATGCCGCTCTTGAAGGGCATCACGATGTCCATCGTCGTGAGGTCGGGCTTGAACTCCTTGAACTTCTCCACGGCCTCGAGCCCGTTGGCCGCCTCACCGACGACCTCGAACCCTCCAGACGCAAAGATGTCCTTGATCATGTTGCGCATGAAGATGGCGTCGTCGACGACCAGGACCCGCTTAGCCATGTGAAGAACTCGCCTCCGATTCCGGCCTAACGGCGCGGACACTACCATCCGCGCTTTCCGGGGGGCTACTCACTTGGAGGGGGTGAACAAGGCAACCACCGCGGCATCCAGACCCTCCGGCTCCAGGACGGTCACCCCGAGGCCGCCCAACCGGGCAACCCCTCGCACGGCCGGAGTGACCCGGCCCGGCGCGGTGCTGATGCGCTCCACCGCCTCGATGCCGTCCACGTCCGTCACCAACAGTCCCAGGTCCCGGCGCCCCCGGTCCAGCAGCACGACCCGGGCGGGTGGCGTGGGCCCCTCGGGGAGATTCAACAACTGACGCAACTCCACCACGGTCACCACCCGGCCGCGCAGGTTCATCACGCCGGTGATGGCCGGTGGCGCGCGGGGAACGAGGGTGAAGCGCGCGGGAGGCACCACCACCTCGCGGACGGCCGACAGCGGCAGCCCGTAGCGCTCCTTCTCCACCCGGAAGATGACGTGGCGCACGGTGGGGACTTTCTAGCAGGAGGGCTGAGCGGTCCGCCGCGACACCGGACCGCTGGGTCAGGCGCCCAGGCGGAAGCTGCGCACCACGCTCTGCAGTTCCACGGAGAGGTTGGTGAGCTCGCTCGCCAGGGATGTCATGCGGGAGACGGCGGCGGTCTGCTCCTGGATGACGGCCTGGATGGCCTCGGTGGAGCTGGCGTTGTTGCGCGCCACCAGCTTGATTTCCTCGATGGCCTTCACCATCTCCTCGCTGCCCTTGAGCTGCTCGCGAGCGCTGTCGGAGATGAGGTGCACCTTCTCCGCGCCCTTGCGCATGGTGTCGGTGATGGCCCCCATGGAGCGCACGATGTTGGTCAGGTCCTCGCGGCCCTCGGCCAGCTCCGCGATGCCTTCCTTCATGGCGCTCACGACGGAGGTGGACTGGCCGGAGATGTCGCGCGCGAGCTTGGAGATCTGCTCGGCGGAGCGGCCCGCGCTCTCGGCGAGCTTGCGGACCTCGTCGGCGACCACCGCGAAGCCGCGGCCGTACTCACCCGCGCGCGCCGCCTCGATGGTGGCGTTGAGGGCCAACAGGTTGGTCTGCTGCGCCACCTGGGTGATGGCGTCGACGATCTTGGAGATCTCCTGCGTCTTCTCCCCGAAGGCGAACACCTGTTGGCTGGCGGACTCGATGCGGTTGAAGACCTTCTTCACCTTGTCGCCCGCGAGCCGCGCGGCCTTGGAGCCGTCCTCGGCCGCGCCGCTGGTCTCGGCGGTCGTCCTGGCGGCGTCCTCCGCGCTGACGGCGGTGCGCTGGATGCTGCCCGCCATCTCCGTGATGACCTTGGACGTCCGGGAGACGAGCTGCGACTGCGTCTCCGCGCCGCTGGCGATCCGCTCCATGGACGAGCCCACCTCCTCCGTGGACCCGTTGACGTTCTCCGCCGAGCGCTGCAGGTCGATGGCCGTGTCGGCCACGCTCTTGGCGGTGTCCTGGATCTTGCCCACCAGCTCGCGCAGGTTCTCCTGCATGCGCGAGATGGCGCCCGTCAGCTCGTCGATCTCGTCGCGGGTGCTGTGCGCCTCGGCGGCCACGGGCTTGGACAGGTCACCCTGGGAGATTTCAAAGGCCGAGCGGCTGAGCACCTTCACGCGGATGACGCGCGCGAGCAGCGAGGGAAGGAGCGCGGCGCCACCGAAGGTGATGAGCACGCCGCCGCCCACGCGGATGAGGTAGCGCAGGTTGCCCCAGTCCGAGCCGAACAGGGACTCGCTGCCCATCAACCACGCGCCGAGGATGACGCCGAGGAGGATGTAGCCCGTGAAGATCTTCCGGTGCAGCGAGACCTCTCGGGCGGTCTTGGGCCCCTCCACCGAGCGCAGCAGTCGCTGCACGGGCTCACGCCGTGGGGGGAGGCCAGAGGAAGGGTCGTCGCGAAGGGGGCGGCGCACTAGGGGTGCTTTCGGCGGGAGGTGCGGAAGCGGTCACCGGATTTAGCCTTGCCGTCCGGCAGGGTCAATCCACCTGCCCCTACCTGCTCGCCCGTCCCCTGAAGTGATCGAACCCAGGCGCGGGTGGCACGCACCGACCGGCTGCGTTGAGGACGACCCACCCCCGCTCCCGAGTCAGCTCGCCGATGCGCGTCACGCGCTCGCCAGCGCGGGCGCACGCGCGCTCGAATGCCCGTTCGCGGGAGGGGGGAACGGCCAGGAGCAGCTCATAGTCCTCGCCGCCCGCGAGCGCCCCCTCGGGCCCGAGGGCGGCGCGCACCGCCGGGGACAGGGGCAGCCGCTCCAGCTCCATCCGCACGCCCACGCGCGAGGCCTCGCACAAGTGCCCCAGGTCCTGCGCCAGCCCGTCCGACACATCCATCCCCGCCGACGCGAAGCGCGAGGCGATGCGCCCCAGCGCGACGCGGGGCTCGGGCCGACGCTGGCGCCGCACCGCGGAGCCCCGCGTGACACCGCGCTGCAACTGCTGGAAGCCCAGCCGCGCGTCGCCCAGCGTCCCGGAGACATAGAGCGCATCTCCGGGCCGCGCCCCCGAGCGCAGCAGCGGCGCGCGGGCCAGCGAGCCGGTGACGGTGAGGGTGACGGACACCTCGCGCGCGGAGGTGAAGTTGCCCCCCACGAGCGCGATGCGATGCGCGCGCGCCAGCGTCGCCATGCCACGCGCCAGGGCGGACAGCTCGCGCGGTGGATAGTCGCGGGGCAGCGCGAGCGCGCAGACGAACCAGCGCGGCGTGGCGCCCATGGCCGCCAGGTCGGAGAGGTTCACCGCGAGGGCCTTGTGCCCGATGTCCGCGGCCGAGAACGTGGCCCGCGTGAAGTGCACGTCCTCGACGGTGGCGTCGGTGGTGACGCACGTCGCCTCGCGCGAGGGCGCCAACACCGCGCAATCGTCCCCCGGGCCCACGGGCACACGGGCGCGAGGGAAGTGGGAGAGGAAGCGCTGGATGAGTTCGAACTCACCAGGCACGGCGCGCTCCCTGCTCCGAGCTGGCGCCGACGCCCCGCCTCGTCCCGTCCCCGTGCCGCTCAACCCGCATGACGTCCCATCCTCGGTGCCCGTGCCTCGCTGGACCGCGGACCATAGCCCGCCACCGGCCAGGAGGGCGGCGGGCCCGTCACGCAGCGTTGACGCCCCCGCGCTCGCGAGGCATAGGAGTGTGGGCCCCCACGGCGCTCCTTGCCGCGCCGCCGGCCGAAGGAGGACCCCCGCAGCGTGAGCACCGCCCCCATCCACCCCCTGGCTCGCCCATCCGAAGCAACCGGTGGGGATACGTCCAGCCGAGCGGGGAGGTCCGGGCGATGACGGTAGCGATGCCGGAGGGGCCGCTCACGCCGCAGCCCGTGCTCGACCTGCGGCGTCGGCTGGCCACGGAAGCACTCGGGTGCGGCTTGCTCGTCGTGGCGCTGGATGGCGCGCATCACCTCGCCGAGCACCTGGGCGCGGGCCCCGCGGAGGGGCGCCTGTTCATGTCCCTGGCGGCGGGCGCGGTCCTCGCCTGTCTCATGGGCGTGCTGCGTCCGTTCTCGGGTGCACACTTCAACCCGGCGCTCACCTTCGCGGACGCCCTCGGAGACGGCACCCCGTGGCGCGAGCTGCCGCGCTACGCGCTCGCGCAGCTGCTGGGGAGCCTGGTGGGTCGGCTCGTGGCGCACCTCATGTGCGGCGAGCCCCTGCTGCTGGCCACGCGCATGCCCGCGGCGAGCGGCGCCCAGTTCCTCACGGAGATGGTGGCGACCTTTGGCCTGCTCGTGGTGGTGCGCGGCTGCGTGCGCACGCGGCCCGCCGCCACGCCCCTGGCCATCGCGGCCTACGTGGCCGCCACCGTCTGGTTCACCGACTCGCGCTCGCTGGCGAACCCCGCGCTGGTGCTGGCCCGCGCCGCCAGCGCGCGCCTGGGCGTCATCCGTCCCATGGAGGTGGAGTCCTTCGTCGCGGCGCAGCTGCTGGGCGCCGCGCTCGCGGTGGGCCTCTTCCGGTGGCTGCTCGCGCCGCGGGAGCGAGTCGGACCGCGCCTGCCCGAGACGGTCGTCTTCGAGAGTTCCGTCGCCGGCCCGGCCCAGCTGGCCGCCGCGCTCTTCAACGCGCTCGCGCACCCCGAGCGAGCCCGCGCCGAGGTGGCGACCTCGGCCACGCCCAGCGAGGAAGTCCCGCCCGCGGTGAGCGCGCTGATGAAGGAGGCGGGCCTGCGCGCCGCGCCCCTCCACGCGCGCGGCGAGCAGCCTGGGCGGATCATCCTCCTGGAGCTCTCCGGCGCCGCGCCGGGCCTGGACACGCGCCTGCGCGAGTGCTGGCAGCTCCCCGCGGTCTCCCCCTCGAATGAAGCGGGGGCGCGCGCCCTGCACGCAGCGCTGCGTGCCCACCTCCAGCGGCTGCTCGCCAGACAGGGTTGGGAGCGGCTGCACGTCGTCGGAGGCACCTCGTCCGAGGGGCCTCGTCCCACGTCCTGAACCCATCGCCTCGCAAGGATTCGCCCCATGGAAGGACTTCCTCCCGTCGTCACCTGGCCGCCGCTGCAGACGCTGATGCGCCTGACGCTCGCGCTCGCGGTGGGTCTGTTCGTCGGCCTGGAGCGAGAGTGGCGCGGCAAGGAGGCGGGGCTGCGCACGTTCGGCTTCGCCGCGCTCTTGGGCGGCATGGGGGGGCTGCTGGGCCCCAACTTCGCGCTGCTCAGCGTCGCGCTGTTGGGCGTGCTGCTCTGCTTCCTCAACTGGCAGTCGCTGCGCGCCAATGGCACCGCGGAGCTGACCACGTCGGCGGCGCTGCTGGTGACGGGACTGACGGGCGTGCTGTGCGGCCTGGGCCACACCGTCACGCCCGCGGCGGTCGGCGTCACGACGGCGGGGCTGCTCGCGTGGAAGGAGCGACTGGCCACCTTCAGCCACAAAATCACCGCCGAGGAGCTGCGCTCGGCCATCCTGCTGGCCATCCTCGCGTTCGCCGTCTACCCGATGCTGCCCGCGCAGCCGGTGGACCCCTGGGGCCTCATCGCGCCCCGAGGCGCGTGGGTGACGGTGGTGCTCATCGCGGCCATCGGCTTCGTCAACTACCTGCTGTGGAAGGTGTTCGGCGCGCACGGCGTGGAGGTGACGGGCTTCCTGGGCGGACTCGTCAACAGCACCGTCACGGTGGCGGAGCTGGCCAACCGCGTGCGCGAGACAGCGGGGCGCCTGCTCGACGCGGCCTATCGCGGCGTGATGCTGGCCACGTCGGCCATGGCGCTGCGCAACGCGGTGTTGCTGGGGCTGTTGTCCTTCCATGCGCTGGTGGACTCGGCGCTGCCGCTGGCGCTCATCCTGTTGTCCAGCACGGGGCTCGCGCTGGTGCGCACCCGCGCCACGCCGCTGCCCGAGAGCGAGGCCCCGGCCCTGCCCCTCAAGTCTCCGTTCTCGCTGCCGTCGGCGCTGAAGTTCGGGCTCATCTTCCTGGCGCTCCAGGTGGTGGGCACGGTGGGGCAGCACTTGCTGGGACGCGCGGGCTTCTACGCGGTCAGCGCCGTGGGCGGCCTCGTCTCCAGCGCCTCGGCGGTGGCCTCGGCCGCGTCGCTCTGCGCGAACGGCACCATCTCCGCCACCACCGCGGGCATCGGCGCCATCATCGCGTCGCTGGCGAGCGCGCTCATCAACTTCCTCCTCGTGGCGCGCGTGTCCAATGAGCGCATGCTGACGCTGCGCCTGGGCCGCGCGCTGGGCGTCGTGTTCGTGCTGGGACTCGCGGGCGCGCTCGTGCAGTCGCGCCTGCCCTCGCTGTTGCCGTGATGCACGGAAGGCCGAGCCCTCTCGAGGGCTCGGTCAGAAGCGATCCGGCTCCGGAATGGGCGCCGAGGCGACGCGATCCGCGATGGGCGGTTGCAGCGGCAGCACGACGATGAAGCGCGAGCCGCTGCCGTAATCGCTCTCCACCCACACGCGTCCGCCGTGCGCCTGCACCAGGCTCTTGACGATGGCGAGCCCCAGCCCCGCGCCGCCGTACTCGCGCGTCGAGCTGCCATCCACCTGGTAGAAGCTCTGGAAGATGCGCTCGAACTCCTCGGTGCGGATGCCGACCCCGTTGTCCTCGACGCTGATGCGGTAGCCCGCGGCGCCCAGCTCCGCCTGCGCGCCCGCCTCGGACAGCCGCACGCGCACGCGCCCGCCCGGAGGCGTGAACTTCACCGCGTTCGCCAGGAGGTTCACCACCACCTGCCGCAGCTTCTCCATGTCGCCCGCCAACCGAGGCTGCGGCAAGCCGGGCACCTGCACGTCCAGCTCCAGGCCCTTGCGGTGCGCCTGGGGCGAGACGCTCGACACCGCGGTCTGGATGACCTGCCCCAGGTCCACCGGCGCCATGGCCAACCGCAGCCGGCCCGCTTCAATCTGGCTCAGGTCCAGCAGCGAGGAGATGAGGTTCAGCAGCGTCTCGCCCTTCTCCACGATGGTGCGGACATACTGGAGCTGCTCGACGTTGAGCGCGCCCGCCAGCCCCTCCGCGAGCATCTCCGAGTAGCCCAGGATGGACGCGAGCGGCGTGCGCAGCTCGTGGCTCACCGTGCCCAGGAAGCTCGACTTCAGCCGGTCCAACTCCTTGAGCCGCGCGTTGGCCTGCACGAGCCGCGTGTTCTGCGACTCCAGCTCGCGATGCGTCTCCAACATCGCCTCGATGTGGACCTGCGTCGTCAGGTACGTCTTCTGCCCGCTGGCCACGAGCGCGCTCAGCACCTGTCCGAAGTGGGCCAGCACCTGCGCGGCCGTGCGCTCGGGGGCACGGCGCACCTTGGCCACCAGCTCGCGGGCGCGCGCCAGGTCCAGCCCCTCGATGTCCGTCAGCGTGAGGGGGAAGTCGTCCAGCTCCTCGGGCGTGAAGGGCCCCAGGATGACGCGGCCGAGCAGGTCCCCTTCCCAGCGGATGGGCATCACCACGTAGCGCAGGCCGGTGAAGCACGGCATCGCCACGAGCCCGGCGGCCTCGGCCTCCTCGGCGTCCGCCACGCGCGCGCCCAGGTTGGGCACCACCGGACCGTCCTTCACCCGCGCCACCGTGGCGACACAGCGCGCGCGGCCCTCGGGGAAGGAGAAGACATACGCGCAGAAGTCGCCGTGCCCCACCTTCACGTCCGCGAGCTTCGAGCCGCGCGCGTCCAGCACCTTGATGCCCACGCGGTACAGGTCGCTGAAGCTCTTCACCACGTCCGCGAAGGAGGGGAGGTCCAGCAGGTCCCCGAGCGACAGGCGCCGCTGCAACACCGACTCCCTGCGCCCCGCGCTCCCCGCGTCCGGTGGCCCGCCCCCCGCTGCCCCGCTCATGGCCTGCCTCCACTCGCGGAGGGCTGGTAGCGGCCCTCCAGCGTGGTGCCACTGAGGTCCATCTGCCGGAAGATCTGCCCGAGGAACTCGTCCTCGGAGAGCCCCACGTTGCGCGTCAGGTGCGCGCGGGACTCCAGGCGGCGGTACGCGGCCTGCGCCACCTCGTGGAAGGTCTCCAGCACGCCCTCGCCCCGGAGCGCCACCGCGCCCACCACGGGCTGGGAGCCGCGCCGCCGGGCCTCGTCGATCTCCGCGTCGGAGCGACTGTCGGGCAGATCCCTTTTGTTGAACTGGATGATGACCGGCACCTCGCCCGGATCCAGGCCGTTCTCGCGCATGTTCTCCTGGAGGTTTCGCCAGTAGGCGTTGTTCTCCTCCGTGGCCGAGCGCCGACTGTCCGCGATGAACACCACCGCGTCCGCATTCTGCAGAACGATTCTCCGCGTCGCGTTGTGGATGACCTGGCCGGGGACCGTGAACAGCTTCACCTTCACCTTGAAGCCAGCCGAGGTGCGGAAGAACACCGGCAGGAGGTCGAAGAAGAGTGTCCGGTCGTCATGGGTCTCCACCGCCAGCAGGCGACCTCTCACGTCAGGCCGGGCCCGCGTGTGCAGATGACGCAGATTCGTCGTCTTCCCGCTCAGGCCGGGGCCGTAGTAGACGATCTTGAGCGTCAGCTCGCGCTGGGCATGGTTGAGTTGCACGGGTGGAACTCAGGCTGGCGCGTCGAGGCTGGAGGCCCTGCCCCCCACGCGACGCCGCTTTTTTATAATGGGAAGGCGCGCGGCGCGGAAGGGCGGCCGGGCGGCGGGCGGGAAGGCGAGGCTCCCGCGCGTGGAATGGGACCGCCCCCGCGCGAGGTTCGCACAAGTCCGCCCCCCAACGAGAAGCACGGAAGTCGCCTCTTACTTGAGAGGACAATGTGCGCCGAATCAGCGCGTGCATGGGTAAGGGGGCTGCGGTTAGGATCGCGGACGCGACGGAGGAGCACGGCGATGACGATGAAGCAGGTGGATCCAGGCATGGAGGTAGGCCCCGCGCCGGTAATGGACGTGGCGAGCCTGCCCAATGATCTGGTGAACGCGGTGAAGTTTGGTCCGCCCACGGATGAGGACCTGACCGCGGTGGCCGCCCTGCGCTCCAGCTCCGAGCCGTGGAAGAGCCGGGGTGAGACGCAGGAGGACAGCCTCAAGGCCCTGACGCTGCTGAAGTCGTCCATCCATGTCGCGCGGCTGCAGAACCAGATTGTCGGTTACGTCACCGTGGAGCGCGACGGTCCGGTCCCCGGCGCCGCCTACCTGCGCAACATCGTGGTGAAGCCGGAGCTGCGCCGCCATGGCCTGGGCGCCATGCTGCTGGACAAGGCCCTCTCGGTGGCCCGCGACATGTACCGCAAGACGATCGCCCTGCGCGTGGACCCCTCCAACGCGCCGGCGGTGGGCTTCTACCGCAAGGCGGGCTTCACCACCGTCGCCACGGTGGTGTCCAAGAAGTCCGGCAAGCTCCGCCTCCTGATGTCCCGCGAGCTGTAGTCCCCGTTGAACTCCGGACGGGAGGCCCTCCTCCCGTCCTGCCCTCCGCGCGGGCCTCTCCGTGAGGCCCCGGAGCCCCTCCTCCCGCGCCCCCCAACGCTCCGCACCCGCCAGCGCGGTCGAGAGAGCCCCACGCCCCCAGTCCGAGCCCTCCCCTGAGCGATGGGCCGGTCCATTCTCGCGACGTGTCGACTATCCTGCGCTCCTCCGCGCCGCGCCTCCCGCGCCGGCCGGTGCGCCATCGCATGAAATCGCTCGCCGAGCTGCTTCGCCACCTGTCGCGTCCTGGCGTCACCGAGCTGGCCCTCGCCAGCGGCCGTCCTCCGATGATCCGGAGCGGCCAGGGTTATGAGCCGGTGGATCCCGCCGCGCTCTCCACGGATGACCTCGTCCGAGCCCTCCAGTCCATGGTGGGGCTGGCCCGCGCCTCCAGCGTCTCGGAGACCCCCGCGCAGTGGTCCGTGAACGCCACGGGCCTGGGGACCCTCTCCATCGCGGCGGTGCGCCGGGGCGACTTGATGAACGTGCGCCTCAGCCGGGCCGCCGAGCCCCCCGCCGCGGCCCCTGCCCCCGCCGCGGCGCCGCCTCCCGCCGCCGCGCCGGCCCCTCCCGCCGCATCCC
>NZ_JAHNZT010000027.1 GCF_019039035.1 Citreicoccus inhibens
TGTTGAATTGTGGGTTGTTTTTTATTTTGTGTTAGGCCGCGCCCATGCAGAAGCGGGTGGCACCGGCCGCGCGCGCCTGCGACGCGGACTTGAGCACCTCCGGCACCGACATCAGCTTCTCCGCCTGGACCCCCGTCTTGTAGCGCGCCGCCTGCGGGCAGTACGCGCAGTCCTCCGGGCACCCGCCCGTCTTGATGGACAGGAGCGAGCAGAGCTGGACCTTGTTCTCCTGGAACACGGCCCGGTGCACCGTCTGCGCCCGGTACACCAGCTCCAGCAGCGGCAGCTTATAGAGCGCGCGAACCTCGGCGAGCGACCAGTCGTGCCGCACGCTCACGCCCGGAGGCGGCGCGGCGACGTGGTGGGCGTGGCCGTGGAAGGACTCGCTGGCGGACTCGGACATGGGCTCCTCGAGCAGGCGGGTGAGGGGCGCGACCCTGCGCGGTGCGCCGGGCATTGTCAACGCTGTCGCGAGAACAGGTTGACGACTTCCGGGCGAAGCGTTGGCCTCCGTCCGTCTCGCCTTGACACCCGCTCGGCCGCCGAGCGGGCGGCCCGGAGGCAACGAGTCAGAGAAACGTCGGGGGTCTGGGGTAGACACCCAACCCATGGCGAAGGCGAAGACGCACTACACCTGCCAGGCGTGCGGGTATCAGTCGGCGAAGTGGCTCGGGAAGTGCCCGGACTGTGGCGCGTGGAGCTCCTTGGTGGAGGAGTCCGAGGCGAAGGCGGAGGACAAGCGCCCGGCCTGGGGCGCCTCGGGCGGTGCGGCGAAGCCGGTGCTGCTCCAGGACGTGACGGGGGAGACGGAGGCGCGGCGCCAGACGGGTATCGCCGAGTTCGACCGGGTGCTGGGCGGCGGCGTGGTGTCCGGCTCGCTCGTGCTCCTGGGCGGAGACCCCGGCATCGGCAAGTCCACGCTGCTGCTCGCGGCGCTGGACCGGTTGGCGCGCCACGGCCCGGTGCTCTACGTCTCGGGTGAAGAGAGCCTCCGCCAGACGAAGATGCGCGCCGAGCGCCTGCGCGTGGAGAGCCCCGCCATCCACCTGTTCGCGGAGACGGACGCGGAGCGCATCCTGAACGCGGCCGAGGCGCTCAAGCCCCAGGCGCTGGTCGTGGACTCCATCCAGACCATGTACCTGCCGGACCTGGGCAACGCCCCGGGCAGCATCACCCAGGTGCGCGAGGTGGCCGGGCGGCTGATGGCCTTCGCCAAGCGCAGCGGCGTGCCCACCTTCATCGTGGGCCACGTCACGAAGGAGGGTTCCATCGCGGGCCCGCGCGTGCTCGAGCACATGGTGGACACCGTCCTCTACTTCGAGGGCGAGCGCGGCCACCCGTTCCGCATCCTGCGCGCGCACAAGAACCGCTTCGGCTCCACCAACGAGATTGGCGTCTTCGAGATGAAGGGCGCGGGGCTGATGGAGGTGCCGGACCCCTCCGCCCTCTTCCTGTCCGAGCGGCCCACGGGCAAGTCCGGCAGCGTGGTGACGAGCACGCTCAACGGCACCCGGCCCCTGCTCGTGGAGGTGCAGGCGCTGGTGGCGCCCACGGGCTACGGCACCGCGCGGCGAACGGCCATCGGCGTGGACGGCAACCGCGTGGCGCTCTTGGCCGCCGTGCTGGAGAAGAAGGAGGAGATTCCGCTCGTGGGCTGCGACCTCTTCGTCAACGTCGCCGGCGGCATGCAGTTGAGCGAGCCCGCGTGCGACCTCGCCGTGTGCGCGGCGCTGGTCAGCAGCCTCCAGAACCGCCCCCTCGACGGCAAGACGTTGGTGCTGGGCGAGGTGGGGCTCGCCGGGGAGGTGCGCGCGGTGGGCCAGGTGGAGCCTCGACTCGCCGAGGCCGCGAAGATGGGCTTCCAGCGCGCGGTGCTGCCGCTGGGGAGCGCGCGCCGCGTGGAGGGCTCGCGGCTCCAGCTCGTCGGCGTGGAGACGCTCGGCGAGGCGCTGACCGCCATGTTCGACTGAACGCCCCCCTTCCCGCTGGCGCCATTCACTTGAAGTGAATTTCATTTCACGATGCGATGAGGCTCCCGGCATGCGCCAGACGAGGCGCCCGGTCCGCGACAGGGAGCGACCATGAAGCGCTGGATGACGTGGGCAGCAGTGGGGCTGGCGGCCTTCATCCTCGGGGCATGTGGCGACGTGGGGAGCGTGGAGCCCGTGGACGAGGCGCCGGCCCAGGTGGAGCAGGGCATCGGCACGTCGCCGCTGTGCACATCCGGGCAGACGTTGCAGGGCAAGACGGAGGTGACGGGCACCTGCGGGACGTGTACCCAGGGAGGCGCCGCGGGGTCCAAGGGCGCCTACTATGAGGCGTGCTGCGGCTCCGGTGGCTGCACCGGCTGGAAGCTCATCAAGGCGGTCTGCGTGACGCCCTGTGAGCTGAACTGAGCCCCGGTGGGGGCAACGAGGAGGGCCGGAAGGCTCCGCGCGGATGAGGCGTCCCTTTGCATCCTCGCGCCCGTGGGAGGCGCTCGGCTCGCTGTCGGCGCGGCTCCTCGTCGCGTTCCTCGTGCCCACCCTGCTCTTCCTCACGCTCGCGGGCGTCACGGTGTACGCGCTGGCGCGCGCGAGCCTGGAGGACGAGCTGGGCGCCAGCCTGTCCGCGCTGGCCGCGGCCACGGCCAGTCAGGTGAATGGCGAGCGCATGCTCACCATCGAGCCGGGAGACGACCAGGGGGGGACGCGTACGTGGCGCGCGCTCGCGCGGCTCCTGGACGGCGTGCGCACGGCCAGCGGCGTGCGGCGCATCTACGCGGTGGACACGGCGGGCCGCGTGCGCGCGGACTCCGCCGGCAGCCTGCCCGTGGGCGCCGAGGTGCCCGAACTCGCGAGGGACCGCCTGGAGCTGTCGCGCGTCTTCGCGGGCAAACGCGCGGCCAGCCAGGTGCTCTTCACGGGCTCGGACGGGCTGCTCTACAAGACGGGCTACGCGCCCATCCTCCAGGATGGACAGGTGGTGGGCGCGGTGGGCGTGGAGGGCAGCGCCGCATACTTCGTCCCGCTGCGCCGGCTGGGGCGCGCCTTCGCGGTGGCGAGCGCGGTGGCGCTCCTGGTGCTGGCGCTCATCGCGGTGCTCACCGCGCGCGGGTTCGCGCGGCCGCTGGGCCGGCTGATGGACTCGGCGCTGCGCATTGGCCGAGGCGACCTGACGACGCCCGTGCCCCCCGAGCCCACGCGCGAGATTGGCGTGCTCGCGCGCGAGCTGGAGGAGATGCGCCGCGCGCTGGAGGGGCGAGACCGGCAACTCAAGCTCATGCTCGCCGGCGTGGCCCACGAAGTGCGCAACCCGCTGGGCGGCATCGCGCTGTTCAGCGGCCTTCTGGAGGAGGACCTCCAGGCGGGCTCGCACGCGGAGGCCGGGGCGCACGTCGCGCGCATCCAACGCGAGGTGGCGTACCTGCAGCGCATCGTCGAGGACTTCCTCGCCTTCGCGCGCGAGCAACCCCTGGCGCGCGAGCCCGTGGAGGCGCCCGCGCTCGTGGACGGCGCGTGTGAGCTGCTCTCGATGGAGGCCGCGGCCCGAGGCGTGGTGCTGGAGGTGGAGGCCGCGCCCGCGCGCCTGGAGGCGGATGGGAGCCTGCTCACGGCCGCGCTGGTGAACCTGGTGAAGAACGCGGTGCAGGCCTCGCCGTCCGGAGCGCCCGTGCGCGTGACGGGCCAGGCCCAGGACGGGCGCTACACCATCCACGTGCGAGACCAGGGGCCCGGCGTCCCGGAGGCCCAGCGCGAGCGCATCTTCGAACCCTTCTTCACCACCCGCGAGCAGGGCACCGGCCTGGGCCTGCCGCTGGCGCGCAAGATTGCCCGCGCGCATGGCGGCGAGCTGGCGCTGACGTCTCAGCCCGGCGCCACCACGTTCCTGCTCACCCTGCCGCTGGCGCCCCAGGAGCCTCCGGACTCAGCGCCACCGCGTCCTCGTCCTCGTGGACGTTGAACTGCTCCGCCATCCGCGCCACTTCGTGTGACACGGACTGGAGCGCGCGGGTGGCCTCGCGGGTGGACTCCAGGCGCGTGAGCGTGGCGCCCATGATTTGGGACAGCTCACCGATGGCGGTGAACACCTGGGTGAAGCCCGCGTTCTGCGCCGTGACGGCGGAGGCAATCTGGCGCGCGGCGGTGGAGCTCTCCTGCGAGATGCGCGACAGCGCGCGCAGCGAGTCCCCCGAGGCGCGCATCTGCTCCAGCCCCTCGGACACCTGGGCCTCGCCCACCATGCCCATGCGGGCCGCGTCGCCGATGCCGCGGCTGATCTCCAGGAGGATGGCGTGGATGCGCCGCGTGGCCTGGATGGACTGGTTGGACAGTCCGCGCATCTCCTGCGCCACCACCGCGAAGCCCCGCCCCGCCTCGCCCGAGCGCGCCGCCTCGATGGCCGCGTTCACCGCCAGGAGGTGGGACTGGTCCGCCAGGTCCTTCACCGCCTCGGTGATTTCGCCAATCTGCGTGGTGCTGTCCGCGAGCCGCGACAGCCGCTGCTGGATGCCGTCCACGGCGCCGCGGATGGCGGTGAGGCCCTTGAGGCTCTGCGCCACGGCCTCTTCGCCGGTGCGGCCCAGCTCCTCGGCGCGCGCGGCCACCAGGAGCACGGACTCCGCGCGCTGCGCCGCCGCGACCGAGGTGCGCTTGATCTCCTCGCTCGTCACCTGCGCCTCGCGCAGGGCGGCCGCCTGCCGGGTGATGCTCTCGCGCTGCTCGTCGTTGGCGGTGCTCAAGTGGCCGCCGGCCTCGCTCAACTGGGACGCGGAGGCCTGCAAGGCCCGAGGCAGGCGCCGCAGCTTCGCGAGCACGGCGTTCATGCCCGCGGCCAGGTCGCCAATCTCGTCGGTGGACACCCACGCGGGGGCCTGCGCGCGGCCCGCCGCCAGGGACTCGATGGCCGTGCGCACCGCGCCCGCCGCGCTCGCCTGCCGCCGCGCCAGCAGCCACGTGGTGGCCGTGGGCAGGAGCAGGAGGATGCCGCCCACCCACGCCAGGGCCCAGCCCAGCTCGGACGCGAGCGCGTCCCCCAGCGCCATCACCCGGGCCGCCGAGCGGTGCGCCCCATCCGCCACCATCTGCGCCATCAGCGTGTCCCGCAGGTGCAGGAGCTTCATCACCACCACGCACCCACTGAGCATGAGCGTGGAGAGCGTGGAGCCCACGAAGGTGAAGGGCAGGAACCACGCGAGCCGGGGCCAGGACAGCCCCCTCCCCGCCAGCACCACCTCCGGCTGACGGCGCTGCTCGGCCAGGGCCAGCGGCAGGAGGGCCCGCTCCAGCGTGATGCAGATGGGAAAGCCGAGCACCACGCCACACGCCAGCCCGATGAGCGTGCCCACGCCCACGCGGAACAGGTCCTTCTGGAACCACAGGCACACGGGCAGGCTGAAGAAGAACCCGCCCAGCGTCCACGCCACGCACGATGACGCCAGCGCCGCGCGCCACGGCAGCCGCAGGATGCGCTCCAGCCTCGCGCCCGGCGCATCCGCGACGCGCGTGCGCAGGGCATGCGCGAGCAACCCGCGCAGGGTGACGTAGGGATAGAGGAGGCCCAGCAAGACGACGATGGGCGGCAGCACCACGGCGACCGCGAGCACGCCGTCGCGGCCCGACACGCCCATGGTCATCCCGTTCAGGTACGCGGCCACGGGAGCCACCGGCAGCACCCAGGCCGTGAAGACACCGAGCGCACGCCGGGAATGCACCCGGATGTCATTCTCTTCTTCCTCACGCATGGACGCGGCGCCCCCTCGTGGGCCCTCCGCGTCGCGTCAGTGGAGGCGCGCGGCGCTCGGCCCGGCCTCAACACTGGCCCTCGTGGCCGACCTCCGCAGCGCATCGCGACGAAAGTCCGGCGCGCTGCCGGCTGGCCGACACGATTCTTCGCGGGGACGCGAGCCAGCGGACACGCGCCGCGCCTCCGCGGTCCGGAGTCCGAGTCGCAGGGTGTGCGTCGCCGTCCGTCAATCGGAGACGCACGCGGCGATGGCCGTGGCGTACAGCCGCAGCACCGTGCGCGCCGCGACCTCCACGCGCGCGGGCTCGTCGGTGGTGTCGTCGGTGGCGAGCTTGATGAGCTCCAGCGCCTCGTCCGGATGCGCGTCGTCGTAGCGCGCGTGCGCCTTGAGCCACATCATCGACGTCGCGTCGATGCGCGCCCCATCGTCCGCGTAGGCTCGAAAGGGCTGCTCCACCTCGCGGGTCCACACGCCGGTGATGCCCTCGATGGCCCAGTTGGACGCGGCCACGCCCTCGGCCAACGTGCCGCGCGCGCACACCTCCACGAGGTAGTCATGCAGCGCGGCGACCTCCGGCAGCGGCTCTTGCTGGAAGAGCGCGGCCGGCTCCACGCCGATGGCGCGCACCCAGTCGATGTACCACTCGGCGTGCCGCGCCTCGACGGCCAGGTTGCGCAACAGCCACCGCCGCGCGCTCGCGTCGCCCTCGCGCTTGCCGTACGTCGTCTTCACCAGCGACAGCGCCATGTATTTGGGGAAGGCCTCGACGATGACGAAGAACTGGCTCAGGACCCGGCGCCAGCACCGCAGCGGGGGATGCTCGCCGCGCGCCGTCTCCGCGAACAGCGCGGGCCAACAGGCCGCGCGCCACTCGGGCTCCAGCCGCGCCAGCACGGTCCGCAACCACTCGGGATGCGGCGTGGCCCTCAACTCGGCGGGGGCGTAGCGCCCACCCTCCGCGCCCGCCCGCGACGCCACGGCAACCCGGCCTGGCGCCGGATGCGCGCCCCCTTGCCCTGTGAACGACATGGAACTCCCCCTCCCGGTCTCCCGGGGAGCAATGGGCCTTCCCTTCGGCCCTCGCCCAACCCGACCCCTCCTAGGGTGGATACAACTTTCCGCTTCGGCCATACCCCCAGGGCCCGGCCTCGCACGAAGCGCGCCGGATGTGGCCCCGCGGAAGGCCGCGGGTGTTCAGCGGGGACCGCCGGCCCGTCCCCGGAGTGCCGTCACGCGATGCGGCGGGCCTTCTCCAGCAAGCGGCGCAGCGGGGCCTCGTCGGCCCGGGCGAGCGCCTCGTCCCACGTGAGCCACTGCGCACCGAATGACTCCGCGGGGTCATGCGCGAGGGCTTCAGGGTTGTCCGCCACGAAGAGGAAGCGCACGTCGAGGTGCTCGTGGCCGGGCTCGTCCTTGCGCGCGGGAATGGCGTGCACGTCCACGTCCAGCGGCACGGGCGCGGCGGGATGCAGCCTCACGCGGCAGCCCGTCTCCTCGCGCGCCTCGCGCAGCGCGGTGGCCTCCATGCGTCCGCCGTCGGCGGGCTCGGCGTGGCCTCCGGGCTGGAGCCAACGCTTCACCTTGGCGTGGAGCAACATCACGAGGCGCTGCCCTTTGGGGTCCACCACCACGGCGCTTCCGGTGAAGTGCGCGGGGGCCTGCGCGCGCGAGAACGGCTGGGGCAACACGGCGGCGAAGTGGCGCATGCGCTCCAGGTCCTCGCGCTCCTTGTCGTCCTCGGGGACGTGGCGCGCGAGCAGCTCCTGGAGCGGGGACACAGAGGCGTCGGACATGCGGCGGATAGACACCACTCCCGCGCGCGGCGCCAGCGCCTTCGCATGCCGAGCGTGCGGGCGACCGCGCCCGGTGTAGGGTGCCACGCCGGGCGCGCGCCCAGGACCCGCGTCCGCGATATTTCTTGCCCCGGAGGCCCGAGCACCCATGGCCCGCATCCTCGTCATCGACGACCACGACACCCTGCGCGAGGGCATGACCGTCACCCTCACGCGCGCGGGCCACGCGGTCTCCGCGGCGCGCAGCGGCGCCGAGGGCCTGGCGGCCTACAAGAAGTCCCCGTTCGAGCTGGTCGTCACGGACCTGAAGATGGACGGCATGGACGGCATCGCGGTGACGCGCGCGCTCAAGCAGGCGGACGCCAACGCCGTGGTGCTGGTGGTGACGGCGTTTGGCACCATCGAGACCGCCGTGCAGGCCATGCAGGAAGGCGCCTCCGACTTCATCACCAAGCCCTTCGCCCCGGACGTGCTGCGCGCCAAGGTGGACAAGGGCCTGGAGCTGTCCGCCACGCGGCGTCAGGTGGAGAAGCTGACCGCGCGCACCGCCGCGCACGACGCGGACGCGGCGCTCACCCATGGCAGCCTCGTGGGAGACAGCGAGCCGGTGCGCAAGCTGCTGGCCCAGGCGCGCAAGGCCGCCGCCACGGACGCCACGGTGCTGGTGCGCGGCGAGAGCGGCACCGGCAAGGAGCTGGTGGCGCGCATGCTCCACCAGGAGTCGCCGCGCAAGGACGGCCCCTTCGTCGTGGTGCACTGCGCGGCGCTCGCCGAGACGCTGCTGGAGAGCGAGCTGTTCGGCCACGAGCGCGGCGCCTTCACCGGCGCGGTGAAGCGCAAGCTGGGCCGCTTCGAGCTGGCCGACGGCGGCACCCTCTTCCTGGACGAGGTGGGCGAGATTCCCGCCTCCGTGCAGACCAAGCTGCTGCGCGTGCTCCAGGAGCGCGAGCTGCAGCGCGTGGGCGGAGAAGAGACGCTCAAGGTGGACGTGCGCGTGGTGAGCGCCACCCACCGCGACCTCCAGGCCGAGGTGAAGGCGGGCCGCTTCCGCGAGGACCTCTACTACCGCCTGCACATCGTCCCGCTCCAACTGCCGCCCCTGCGCGAGCGCCCCGAGGACCTGCCCCTGCTCGCGCGCCACTTCGTGGCCAAGCACGGCCCGCGGGTGAACCGCCGCGTGACGGGGATGGATGACGGCGCGCTGCGAGCCCTCACCCGCCACGCCTGGCCGGGCAACGTGCGCGAGTTGGAGAACTGCATCGAGCAGGCGCTCGTCTTCGCCGAGGGCGACGTGCTCACCGAGGCGGACCTCCCCTCGCACCTCACCGGCGGCGCGGCCCGACTGGACGCGGGGCTGCCCGTGCCACACGGAGATCGCCCGCTTCCGGACATCCTGGAAGACCTGGAGCGGCAGCTCATCGCCCGCGCCTACGACAAGGCGGGCGGCGTGAAGACCGAGACGGCTCGCCTGCTGGGCATCAAGACCTCGGCGCTGTACTACAAGCTGGAGAAGTACGGCTTCCTCCCCAAGGGAGAGCGCCCCGAGGAGGGGTGAGCCTCGAAAATCCATCACTTCCGCCCTGGCACCATGACTTTCCACCAGCCCCTCGCCCACCCTCGCCCACCCTCGGGCGCGCCAAGTGCTTGGAGCGCCGGGGCTTTCGTCCACCCGGGGGGATTGGATAGGACACGGGCGAGCTGGCATCCGCCTTGCTGAAGGACCCCTGGAGATGAAGCTGCGCGCCCTCGTCATGCTGGCCTGTCTCGCGTTCGGGGCCCCCGCTGGGGCGGCCTCGGGGCTGGACGTGGCGCGCACGCGGGCCCAGGAAGCGCGCGCGGAGGCCCGCTCGCTGCGCACCCGGCAACAGGCCCTGCGGGAGGAGCTGAACGGGCTGGCCTCGCGCATCGAGACGCTCAAAGCCGAACACCAGGGGCGGCTGGCCCCAGGCTCGGAGCTGGAGACCGCGCTGCGCCGCTCGCAGGAGCTGAGCGGGACGCTGACCGGGCTGGCCCAGTCGGTGTCAGGCGCCGAGACCGAGGTGGAGCGCGCCCACCTCACGCTGCACACCGAGCTGTCCGACGAGCTGTCCCGGCTGCGCGCGGCCTGGGACCGCACCTCGGAGCGGACGCAGCGGACCCAGTTGCTGGAGCAGATGCGCACGGTCCGGATGGAGCGCGAAGCCGTGCGCGCCGCCCTGCCCGCCTCGCGCGTGCCCGCGCTGAACGAGGCACCGGCGGGAGGGGATGACCCAGAGGACCTGCTCGCGCGCGCGGACACGCTGCGCGACAGCCAGGACAAGGCGCGGCTGCGGCTCGGCGCCCTGCGTGCCCGCATCACCGAGGTGCGCGAGGAGCGCGACCTGGATCGCCGGATGAACGACTTCCTCGGCGAGGAGTCGATGTTCGACGAGCACGACCGGCACCTGCGCCTGCGGACGAGCGCGAGCCGGGGGTTCGAGGTGGAGACGACCCAGCGGCGCGGAGGCGGCTCCCTGGCGGATGCGCCGCCCATGGTGAACGCGGGGGACTCGCCCGGACCGACGACGTCGCCCGGCGAGGAGCCCGGCAAGGGGGGGCCCACGAGTCCCCCTCTGACGTTCAACACCTACCGGGCGACGGACCGCCGCACGGACGGGGTGGCCCCGCGCGCGCAGGCGCTGGCCTCGGGGGCGCCCGAGGACCTGGGCGAGCTGGAGGCGGAGGCCTCGCGGCTGGAGTCGCTGGTGCGCGACCTGGATGGCCGCGCCACCGCGTTGGAGCGCCGCGCGAAGGAGCTGATCGCTCCGGTGCCAGCGCCCTAGAGAAGGCTCACGGCCACGTCCAGCACCACGGTGGCCTGCAGGCGCACTTCCTTCTCCGGCAATCGGCCACTGCCGCGCACGATGATGCCCATGGTGGGGGCGGCGACGAAGTCGCGCAGGTCCACGTCCTCGGTGCGCAGCGGCAGCTCGGGGTTGGGCAGGGACAGCTGCACCTCCGCGATGCCCTCGCGGTGCGCGAGCCGCGACTGCCGGTCTCCCGCGCGCGCGAAGAACTCCAGCGCGTCCAGGAAGCGCAGGTCCTGATCATTCGGTCCCAGCATCTTCAAGGTGACGGAGCGCACCTGGACGCCCTTCACGTCGGACTTGGAGATGCCCTGGTTCTTGAAGTCCTGGTTCTGGTCGAAGTCCAGCGCCGCGAAGCTGCTGATGGCGGGGAAGGCATTGAGGGGCGTCTCGACCCCCGGGGGACTCGCGGGCACGGTCGTCTCGCCTTTCACCTCCGTGATGAAGGACGAGGACGAGCAGGCGACGAGCCAGGGGCAGGCCACCGCCGCGAGGACGGACATGAAGCGCATGGGCGCAATGTATCGGGTGCCCGGGCGGCCCGTCACCGGAGAGGCCGCCCCGCCGCGTCCACCTGAGGCCCCGGCGAGGCCACGGGGGCCCGCTCCCCCGAGGCTGGGGCATGCGAGCGGGGGCCGGGATATGGTGCGCGCGCTTTGGCTCACCGCCTCCGCTCGCTGCTCATCGTCCTGGTCGCCGCGCTCGGGGGAGGTGCGCGCGCCGAGGGCTGGCAGACCGCGCTGAAGGGCACCGCCCGCCTGCTGGTGGACAGCAACGCCCCGCGAGACTACGCGTCCGGGCCGGGCGCACCGTCCACCGCGGACATCGCGCTCAGCGTGCTGGGCGCCGCCGAAGCACGACGGACGGGCGAGCGCACCCAGCTGCTCGGCCGCTACGAGCTGGGCGCGCGCAAGTACAGCGCCTTCCCCGGCGAGGACACCCTCATCCAATCTGGCGCGGTGGAGGGCTCGCTCGCGCTGGGGACCGAGTGGGGCCTGGGCGTGGAGGGCCACGCCAAGGACCGACGCGGTGGCTCGCGCGCCTACTCGGACCTGGGGGCCAGCCTGTTCGCGGAGTACGCCCCGGACGTGCGGCTCGCGCTGCGCCTCAACCTGGGACCTCGGCGGTTCGTCTACCGCCCCAACGCCGCGGCGAACTTCGGCGGCTTGGAGGTTGGCGGGCTCGCCCGCTATCGCTTCAACCGGCGCCACAGCCTGAACGTCTTCGGGAGCTGGGGCTCACGCGGGTACGGCACCGAGGCCCGGCTCGCCACGGACGGGGTCCCCCAGACGTTCACCCGCCGCCGCGACGGCTCCCTCCAGGTGGGCGCGGGCTACGCCTACCGAGGCCCGGTGGCCCTGGGGCTCACGTACACGTACCAGGAGACGGACTCCAACAGCTTCGGGGAGACCATGCTGCGCCACCGCGTGACGGCCAACGCGGGGGTGCGCCTGCCGTGGCGGCTGTCGCTGTTCGCGCAGGGCTCGCTCGGGCTGTCGCGCTACCCGGACGGCATCTACCTGTCGCCCGAAATCATCCTCGTGGAGGAGGACGAGGGACAGGACTCGCTGTCCCTCAAGCTGACGCGGCCGGTGAGCGACCACGTGGACCTGGAAGTGTCCTGGGGCCTGTGGAGTACGCGCCTGCCCCACAACGGTCTGTCGTATTCGCGTCAGCTCATGGGCGTGGGCATCACCTGGCGGGATGCCCCGTAGTCCCGCTCAGCCGAGGTCCTCGAGCCGCGCGTCGATCTCCTCGGCGAGCCCCGGGTGGTTCTGGGAGAGCGCGTGGGCGCGGGCCCGGCCGAACACCTCGCGCGCCTGCTCCGTCTGGCCCGCCGCGGCATGGGCATCCCCCAGGGACACCAGGGCGGCGGCATAGTTCGGGTCCAGCCGGACCGCGGACTCCAGGGCCTGGATGGCCTCGGCGTACTCCCGGCGCTCCAGGTGCAGCTTGCCCAGGGAGAACCAGGCCATGGGGGCGGCGGGGAACTGGGCCACCATCTTCTTGAACTGTTCGAGGCGGGCGTCGCTCATGGACGGAAGCAGATAGAGGACCGCTGGCGGGTTGCCAAGGGTGCGGTAGGGTGCCGTTCCACATGGCTACGAAGAAGAAGACGAGCACCCCCAAGAAGACCGGCACGCGGGCCCCCGCGCGCAAGAAGACGGCGGCCAAGCCCAAGTCCAAGTCCGCGGCCCCCCGGGCTCCCGCGCGCAAGAAGGCGCCGGCCAAGAAGAAGGCCCGCGTCGTCGCGCCGCCGCCGCCCCCCGCCGAGAACGCCCATGCGAAGGCGCTGGCCCACCGCATCGGCCAGCTCCTGCTCGACAAGAAGGCCCAGGACGTCGTCATCCTCGACATGCGCGGGATGACCTCGTACGCGGACTACATCGTCATCGCGTCCGGCGAGGCGGACCGCCAGGTGAGCGCCATGGCGGAGCACGTGCAGATCCAGCTCAAGCAGGGCTCGGACGCGGTCCGCGCGCTCAGCACCGAGGGCATGGAGACGGGCCAGTGGGTGCTGCTGGACTACGACGAAGTGGTGGCGCACCTGTTCCTCGGCGACGTGCGCGCCTTCTACGACCTGGACGGCCTGTGGGCGGATGCCCCCCGGGAGAAGCTGTCCTGACGTGAAGGTCCGCCTGCTCTCCATTGGCAAGGACCGCTCGGGCCTGTTCGAGCCCGCGGTCCAGGAGTACGCGCGCCGGCTCGGGCACTACACGCGCTTCGAGCTGGTGGAGCTGTCCGAAGCCAGCGGGAAGAAGCTCAAGGCCGGTGAGGCGAAGTCCGCCGAGGCCGACGCCATCCTCGCCAGGCGCAAGCCCCAGGACTGGCTCGTGTCACTGGACGAGCGCGGCCAGCTCCTCGACTCCGTGGAGCTGAGCCGCTACGTGGGCAAGGCGCAGACAGGCGCCAAGGACCTGCTGTTCGTCATCGGCGGGGACGAGGGCCTGGATGACCGCGTGCGCGCGGCCTCGGACCGGGTGCTGTCGCTCTCGAAGATGACCCTGCCCCACCGGATGGCGCGCATGGTGCTCGTCGAACAGCTCTACCGCGCGTTCACCCTCCTCAAGGGTGAGCCCTACCACAAGTAGGCCGGCGCCCCCGCGGGGCGGACCGTCAGGCGCTCCGCGAAGCCCCCGTCGGAGCCGGCCATGTTGCTGCCCGACCCTTCCCGTCCTTCCGCTGCCTCCTCCGAGCCCCTCGTCCGCGTCATCGCGTCGCCCCAATCGTGGGTGGAGGGCGAGGCGGTGCGACAACTGGAGGCCGTGGCGCGCTGGCCCGGCATGCGTCAGGCCGTGGGCCTCCCGGACCTGCACCCCGGCAAGGGCGCGCCGGTGGGCGCCGCGTTCGTGTCCGAGGGCTGCATCTATCCCTATCTCGTCGGCGGCGACATCGGCTGTGGCATGGGCCTGTGGGACACGGACCTGCCGGTGCGCAAGGCGAAGGCGGAGCGCTGGGCCGCCAAGCTCGACCTGGAGGCCCCCTGGGCGGGTGACGCGGAGGCCGCCCTCGCCGAACACGGCGTGAAGCCCACGGGCTTCGAGGCCGCGCTGGGCACCGTGGGTGGCGGCAATCACTTCGCCGAGGTGCAGCGCGTGGAGGCGGTGCACGACGCCCGCGTCTTCGAGGCGTTGGGCCTCGCCGCGGACCGCTTGCTCCTGCTCGTGCACTCGGGCTCACGCGGCCTGGGCGAATCCATCCTCCGCTCGCACGTGGACCGGCACGCGGCAGGGGGACTGGCGGCGGACTCGGACGAGGCGCGCGGCTACCTCACGCGCCACGACGCCGCGGTGGAGTGGGGCCGGGCCAACCGCGCGGTGGTGGCCACGCGCATGCTGAATGGAATCGGGGCGGGCGGCCGGCGCGTGTTGGATGTCTGTCACAACAGCATCACCCGCCTGAGCGAACCGGACCGGGTGACGTGGCTGCACCGCAAGGGCGCGGCGCCCTCGGACGCCGGGCCGGTGGTGATTCCCGGCAGTCGCGGAGCGCTCAGCTACCTGGTGATACCCACCGGGAGCGGCGTGCTCAGCGCACACAGCCTGGCGCACGGCGCGGGGCGAAAGTGGACCCGCACCGCCGCGCGCGAGCGCATCCGGGAGCGCTTCACCGCCGAGTCGCTCACCCGCACGACGTTCAAGAGCCACGTCATCTGCGAGGACCGCGACCTGCTCTACGAAGAGGCGCCGCCCGCGTACAAGGCCATCGACCGCGTGGTGACGGACCTCGTCGAAGCGGGCCTCTGCCGCGTGGTGGCCACCCTGGCCCCCGTCCTCACCTACAAGACGCGCGCGCACACCGCGGAGTGAGCCCGGCGCGAGGCGCGTCAGCGGAGCTGTTGATCCACCGACGCCCAGTGCCGCTGCACCCACTCGCGCAGGTTCCGCACCTCGTCGTCATGGCCCACGAGGTCCGGCCGGCCGCTCCAGCGCGGGAACGTGGCGTAGGCCGCGCCCCACTTGCGCTCGTCCTTGCGCGCCGCCTCCGCCACCTCGCTGGCGGCGACATCCACGAGCCCCAGGACGTTCTCCATCCGCAGGCTGCCGTGCAGCAGGGCGCGGTAGCGCGCACGCAGAGGACCGGCGATGTCCGGGGCCGCGAGCATGCGCGCGAAGAGCTGATTGGGCGCGGCGAAGTCGTCCCACGCCTCCGCGTCCACGCGGCGCGTGTCCCATTCCTGGCCGAAGCTCGCGTCCAGGTCCCACGGCACGAAGCGCCACTTCCCCTCCGGCCCGGAGTCGCGGAAGTGGTACGCGTTCTTGGCCACCGCGTCGCGCGTCTGGATGAGCGTGCTGAACACCCACCAGTCCTCATAGTCGCGGGACATCAGCCACTCCTCGCGGTGCGCGACGAAGTCCTCGGGTGACGCATCCGCGACGAACGCGGTGAACGCCTCGATGTTGGCGAAGGCCTCGCGACCCTTCTTGGGTTCCCCGTCCTTCTTCTCGAAGCCTTGATTCAGCGCGCGCTTGGGCTTCCCGTTCTCATCGAGCCGCGAGAAGTTGGCGTCCCAGTCCACCGCCTTGAACAGCTCGCCCTGCGCGTCCCACCCTTGCTGCGCCAGGAAGTGCCGGTTGATGTGGTCCACCACGGTGTAGAGCCCCTCGTAGCGACCATTCACGTAGACGACGGCGCTGGAGGTCTGCACCTGCGCGTGCTCGGGCGACATCAGGTTCCACAGCGTGAAGGCCAGGCGCGTGCGCAGGTAGGAGTTGTCGTTGAAGGGACTGACGAGGGTCACCTTGTGGCGCGCGGCATCGAACGTGTCCCCCTCGAACTCCAGCGTGTAGCTGCGCTTGGGGAAGGCCCGCGACGTGCTGCCATGCGCCTTCAGGGACAGCGCGTAGCAGCGCCCCAGGTGGTAGAGGCGCGCGGGGTGTTCGTCATCGTCGTCCGGCAAGGAATCCGGAACGAAGAGGTGGAAGACGGGGAGCCCATCCTCCTGCTGGTCCACGGCGGGATTCACGGCGGGCCGCGCGTCATAGGCGGTCACCCCTCGCGAGCCACCGCTGACCACCTCCCACGGGAGGGCCACCGCGGTCGGAGCCTCGCGCGGTCCCGCGCCGGGACATCCATCGGGCCAGGGGGCGGAACCGTCTCCCGGTGCACACGCGGCCAGTGTCATGCAGGCCATGCCCCACACCACGCCTTCGATGCCCGTCGCAGTTCGCCCCATGCTGGCTCCTCGCAAGGCGCGAACCTACGCACGCCCCCTTGGACGCGGCAGCGGCACTCCAGGCCGGGGCCATCCGGACAACACCCGCGAGGACGGGTCAGCGCAGCGGAGGCAGCAGCTCCAGCAGTCGCAGCAGGTTGGGCTGCAACTCATCCGGCCCCGCGGCGGTGAGCTCCTCCACGGAGTGCGTGCCCCACGTCACGGCGTAGGTGCGCAGCCCCGCCGCGCGCCCCGCCCCCAGGTCGAGCGAGGTGTCACCCACCATCCACAAGCCGCCGGTGCCCAGCGCGGCGAGCGCGCGGTGAATCACGTCCGGGGCGGGCTTGTGCGGAAAGCCATCCGTGCCCTGCACGTGGTGCAGGAGCGGCGACAGTCCCATGGCCTCCACGAAGCGGTGGGCCATGTCGCTGCGCTTGGTGGTCGCGACCGACAACAGATAGCCGCGCTCGCGCAGCACCTGGAGCACCTCCGTCACGCCCGCGAAGGGGCGCGAGCGGCGGTGGAAGTTGCGTGGATAGTGCTCGCGGTAGGTGACGCACAGCGCGTCCACGCGGTCGGCGGGCGCGAAGCGCGCGTACATCGCATCGAGCGGATGCCCGATGAGCGCGCGCACCTCTGCATGGGAGGGCGACTGCAAGCCCAGGTGCGTGAAGGAGTGGAGGAAGCTGTCGATGATGTCCGGCAGCGAGTCCACCAGCGTGCCGTCGAGGTCGAAGAGGATTCCACGGGGGTCGGAGGCGCTCACGCGGACGTGCATACGCTAATCCGGTGCGGCTGGGCAGCTTCACGCATCCAGGCCGGGAGGAACAGGGAGCGCACCCGAGGCGCCTCGTCCCCCGCCCTTGCGCGCGGCCCCCGGCGATATCCCGAGGAAGCGCTTGAAGGCCCGGCTGAAGGCCGCCTCGGACTGATAGCCCATCCGGTTGGCGAGCTCCCCCAGCGAGACACCGTCCTCTTCTTGGAGCCACGTGTGCGCGACGTGCATGCGCCAGCGCCCCACGTAGTGCATCGCGGGCTCGCCCACGAGTTCGGTGAAGCGCGCCGCGAACGCCGAGCGCGACATGGCGACCTCCGCGGCCAGCGACTCGACCGACCAGGGCCGCGCCGGCTCGCGATGGATGAGCGCCAGCGCGCGGCCAATCTGCGGATCCTGCAAGGCCCCCAGCCACCCGGTCCGCGCCGCGGGGTCCTGCTCCAACCACGCGCGGATGGCTTGGATGACCAGGATGTCCGCCAGCCGCGTGATGACGGCCTCGCCGCCGGGACGCAGCCCGCGCGCCTCCGCGGCCATGAAGCGCAGCGTGCCCCCCAGCCACTCCGCCTGCGACTCGTTCGAGGCATCCACGCACATGACGCGCGGCAGGAGCTTGACGAGGTGGCGCGCCGCCGGATGGTCGAAGCGCACCGCGCCACAGATGAGGTTCGCGGGGGCGCCACCCTGCCCGTGTCGCAGCACTTCGTAGCGCTCGCTGAGCAGCTCGCGCGGCAGGTCGAACAGGTTCGCGGTGGGGACACCCGGCTCGCTCGTGAGCGTGTGCCCCGTTCCATGCGGCACGAGCGCGAAGTCCCCGGGCTGCAACAACCGCGGCTCCAGCCCCTCCAGCTCCAGCCAGCACCGCCCCGACGTCACCACATGGAACATCAGGCAGTCGTCCATGGGTGGCAGCGCCAGCCCCCACGGCGCGGTGAACTCGGAGCGGCAATAGAACGTGCCGCTCATCCGCAGCAGGTGCAGCGCCTCGCCCACCGGGTCCACCCGCGTCCAGGGATTCTTCATGGCCCGAGCATCGGCGTTGCCGCATCGCTCGTCCAGGCGTTCCGGACGAATGAGCATGAACCAGCGACTCCCAGGCATTGAGAAGCCAGCTACAAAAACGCATCTTGGATGGCATGCAGGGCGAGCCCACCGCGACTTCGCGGCGCTTCTCCCCCCTGCCATGGAGTCGCAGATGAAGGTCCTCGTTCTGGGTGCCACGGGTGGTTCGGGTCGTGCGGCGGTGGAGCAGTTGCTGTCCGCGGGGCATGAGGTCACGGCGTTCACGCGGCGCGCCGAGCCCATGGGAAACGGGCGGGAGCGCCTGCACACCTTCGTGGGGGACGTGATGAACCTGGAGGATGTGGAGCGCGCCGTGAAGGGGCAGGACGCCGTCATCATCACGTTGGGCATTCGCGAGAACCCTCTGCGCGTGCGCGTCTTGGGCGCGGCGCACACGCCCATGGACGTGCGCTCGGCGGGGACACGGAATGTGGTCGCCGCGATGCAGCGCCACGGGGTGCGCAAGCTGGTGGTGCAGACCAGCTACGGCGTGGGCGTGACGCGCCATCGCCTGGGTACCGTGGACGCCCTGTTCTTCAAACTCCTGCTCAAGCCGCAGATCGCCGACACGGAGAAGCAGGAGCAGGTGGTCCGCGAGAGCGGGCTCGACTGGGTGATTGCCCAGCCCGTGCACCTGACCGACGCACCCGAGCAGCCCATGCCGGCGCTCTCCACGGACGGCGACACCGAGCGCATGAAGGTCTCGCGAAACAGCGTGGGACGCTTCCTCGCGCATGCGGCCCAGAGCGCGGCGTTCATTGGTCGGTCCGTGGCCGTCTCCGGCGCCGCGGCCTGAGCTCATGAGGTCCCCCATGCTCGACCGCTCCGTCTTCATCGCGAAGCTCTTGGCCGCACTCGGCTGCGGCCTCATGGCCGGCGTCTACCTGCCCTTCTCCACGTTCCTCATGCGGGCACTGACGCGGTTGCCGCCCGCGCAGGGACTGGCGGCGATGCAGTCCATCAACGCCACCATCGTGAGCGGGGGGCGTCTGCACCCAGCGTTCGCCACGCCCTTCGCCGGCACCGCCGTGTTGTGCGTGGCGTTGATCATCTACGCCCTGACGCGAGGTCGCCAGGAGCCCCATGCCCTCCTCCTGCTCGCGGGCGGCGTGCTCTATCTCGTGGGTCACATCGGGGTGACGGGACTGGGCAATGTGCCGCTCAACGAGGCGCTCGCGGTGGTGGACCCCACGAGCAGCGAGGGCACTCGGCTCTGGGCGGACTACCAGGTGCGGTGGACGCTGTGGAACACCGTGCGCACCGTCGCCTGTCTCGCGTCCGCCCTGGCCTTCTCCCTCTCGCTGCGCGGCTGAACAGCTCGCACGAATTACATGATATGCAGATGTAGCGCGAATAGGTCGCGCGCTTCTGGAGGAGCGGTCGTCATGCTGAAGCAACTGCTGGTGGGCGCCTCGCTGATGCTGGGTCTGGGGTTGGGCTTCGTCGCGGGAGCCCAGCAGGAGCCCGCGTCCGCGGGCTGGGTGTGCACCATGAATTCTCAGTGTGACCGTGGTTGCGGGGCACCGCGCTGTGGCATCTGCGACTACGAGGGCAAGTGCTGGTGTGGCTGCATGCCGTAGCGGCCCCTGACTACTTCGCGGCGCGCCTCTTCCGTCGCGCGAAGGAGTGCGCAAAGCCATCCAGCAGGGCCTTCATCCCCTGCTCGAACAGCGCATCGAGGTTCAACGTGTAGCCCTCCGCGGGCAGCTCCCGCAGGAGGGCAGCGAAGACAGGGAAGCGCCCCGACTCCGCGACGGACTTCAACGCGGGCTCGTGGGCCGCGCCCCACTGGTCGTCCGACAGGCCCGTGGCCGCCTCGGCCTGGGCCTCTCGCTCCAGGTTGGAGGCGAGCCCCTGCATGTGACTGAAGAGCAGCACATGCGCATCCAACAACGCCGCGCCTTCGAGACGCAGCGCCTTCAACGCGCGCAGAGACCACTCCGCATGGGCCAGCAGTCCGGGCAGTGGCAGCGGCCTGGAGAGCGGGCTGAGCTGGGCCAGCCACGGGTGACGGCGGAACAGCGACCACAGCGCGCGGCCCGCCAGCTCCAACTGCGCGCGCCATCCCTCGGGAGGAACCTGGGGGTAGACGTACGCTCCGAACGCGGCGTCGGCCATGAGCAGGACGAGTTCCTCCTTGTCGCGCACGTGGCGGTACGACGACATGGTCGACACCTCGAGCCGTGACGCGACACCGCGCATGGACAGCGCCGAGAGTCCCTCGGCATCGGCCATCTCGATGGCGACGCGCACGATGCGCTCGCGCGTCAGCCCTCGCTCGGGGTCCTCGGGCTGCGGAGGCGGCGCTGGCGGCGTGGACGCTCCGCGCGGGAGCACCACGATTCCCACGCGGGGCTCGCCGCGCACCAGGCCTTCCTGCTGCAGGACGTTGAGCGCCTTCGTCGCCGTCGCGAGCGCCACGCGCCACTTGCGAGCGATCTGCCGAGTCGAAGGCAGACGCGCGCCCGGCGCGAGGGCTCCGGAGGCGATGCGCCGCCGAAGCTCTCCGGCGATGCGCAGGTAGGGAGCAGGCGTGGGCGTGCTCACGGGCACCTCGCCGCTGTCCTAGGACAGCCCTGTGCACGTCGTCCCCAGCGCTGCGCTGTCCTAGGGTAGATTCGCGCTCCGGCCAATTGGCACCCCTCCGCGTACGGCGTACACATCACCGTGTACATCGTACAGGGAGACGCCATGAAGACCGTCCTGATTTCCGGAGCGAGCATCGCGGGGCCTGCGCTGGCGTGGTGGCTCCGTCACCATGGATTCGCGCCCACCGTGGTCGAGCAGGCGCCCGCGCCTCGGATGGGTGGACAGGCCATCGACATCCGCGGCACCGCGCTCCAGGTCATCGAGCGCATGGGGTTCCTCGCCGAGGCGCAGCGGGTCCGCACGCGCATGAAGGGCATGTCCGTGTTGGACCCGGACGGGAACGAGGTGATGCGCACCACCGAGATGACCTTCAGCGCAGGACCGCTGGACAGTGATGACCTGGAGCTGCTGCGCGAGGACCTCACGCGCATGCTCCTCGACTCGACCCGGCCGCAAGTGGAGTACCGCTTCGGCGACTCCATCACCGCGCTCGCGCAGGACGCGCGAGGCGTGCACGTCGCGTTCAAGCACGGCCCGCCGCGCGACTTCGACCTCGTGGTGGGCGCGGACGGGCTGCACTCGAACGTGCGGCGCCATGCCTTCGGTCCTGAGTCGGACTGCGTGCGCCCGCTGGGGACGCAGCTCGCCATCTTCCGCGCGGAGAACTTCCTCAACCTGGACCACTGGCAGGTGTGGATGCGGGATGGCGACGCGGGCTTCGGCATCTACCCCGTGCGCGACAACACCGAGCTGCGCATCACCGTCGGCTTCGGCGGCGCGCCCCAGGACACGCACTCGCGCGACCCCGAGGCGCAGAAGCGACTCGTGGCCGAGCGGCTCGCGCACCTGCGCTGGGAGACGCCTCGCATCCTGCGCGCCATGTGGGACGCCCCTGACTTCTACTTCGACGCGATGGCCCAGGTGCACCTGGAGCGCTGGTCCTCGGGGCGCGTGGCGCTGCTCGGTGACGCCGCGTGGTGCGCCTCACCGCTGTCGGGCCAGGGCACCAGCATGGCCCTGGTGGGCGCCTACGTCCTGGCCGAGGAGCTGGCTCGCGCCCAGGGGGACTACACCGGGGCGTTCCGTCGCTATGAGGAGCGCCTGCGCCCCTTCATCGCGCTCAATCAGGCCCTGGCCACGGAGAACCCGGGCGGACGGCCCTCGGAGGCGTCCATCGCTCGGGCCAGCCACGCCATCTGTCTGGACGCCCCGGCGCCCGCGTCCCGGTGAGGCGTCCCGAGGGCGAGCCAGCGGACGGCCCATCGACCCCATGACCCCACCGACGCGTCACGACGGCGACGCGCGCCATGAGAGGCCGGCCGGCCCTCTGGAAAGCCCGCCGCGCGACTTTTGTGCTCTCCGCCCTGGCGCTCGCGTGATTAGGGTTCGGGCATGACACCCGCCCACAAGGTCCTGCTCTGCATCCTGGATGGCTGGGGCATCCGCGCCGAGCGCGACGCCAACGCCATCCTGCTCGCTGGCACGCCGCACCTCGACCGGCTGACCCATCCCTACCCCTCCACCGAGCTTCAGACCGCCGGCCTCGCGGTGGGCCTGCCCGATGGCCAGATGGGCAACTCAGAGGTGGGGCACACCAACATCGGCGCGGGGCGAATCGTCTACCAGGACCTGGTGCGCATCAATCGCGCCGCGGCCTCGGGCGAGCTGGCCCAGAACCCGGTGCTGCGCGCCGCGATGGACCAGGCCAAGGCGGACGGCAAGGCGCTGCACCTCCTGGGGCTCGTGTCTCCGGGCGGCGTGCACTCGTCCATGGAGCACCTGTATGCGCTGCTGCGCGCCACGCGCGAGCGGGCGCTGCCGCAGGTCTACGTGCACGCCTTCCTCGACGGCCGCGACACGCCGCCGCAGAGCGCGCTGGGCTACGTGGAGGAGTTGGAGCGATTCCTCAAGGACACCAAGGCCGCGCGCATCGCCACCGTGAGCGGGCGCTACTACGCCATGGACCGCGACAAGCGCTGGGACCGCGTGCAGCTCGCCTACGAGTCGATGGTGCACGGCGCGGGCCCCAAGGCTCCGGACGCGCTCGCCGCCATCCGCGCCTCGTACGCGGAGAAGGTGACGGACGAGTTCGTGAAGCCCACCGTCATCACCCACGGCGACGGCTCACCGGTGGGCCGCATCCAGGATGGCGACGTCGTCCTCTTCTTCAACTTCCGCGCGGACCGCGCTCGGGAGATGACGCGCGCGCTCGCGGATCCGAGCTTCAAGGACTTCGACCGGGGCGGGCTGCGACTGGGGCGCTACGTCTGCATGACCCAGTACGACGAGAACTTCGACCTGCCCGTGGCCTTCGGGCCGGACCAGCCGCAAGACATCTTCCCGGAGCTGCTGTCGCGCCAGGGGCTGCGCCAGCTGCGCACCGCCGAGACGGAGAAGTACGCGCACGTCACGTTCTTCTTCAACGGCGGGCGCGAGGTCGTCTACCCGGGCGAGGACCGCCATCTGGTGCCCAGCCCGCGCGACGTGAAGACGTATGACCTGAAGCCGGAGATGTCCGCGCGCGAGCTGACGGCGGAGCTGGTGAAGCGGCTCGACTCGGGCAAGTACGACTTCGCGCTGGTGAACTTCGCCAACCCGGACATGGTGGGCCACAGCGGCCGGCTGGACGCGGCGATGCAGGCCGTGCGCGTGGTGGATGAGTGCCTGGGCATTCTGGGCAAGGCGTGCGAGCGCAACGGCTGGGTGATGGCCATCTCCGCAGACCACGGCAACTGCGAGCAGATGACCGACCCCGTCACGGGCGAGCCGCACACCGCGCACACGCTGAACCCCGTGCCCTTCCACCTCATCCACCCGGACTTCCGCGGACAGAAGCTGCGCCCCGGCATCCTCGCGGACATCGCGCCCACGCTGTGCAAGGTCATGGGCCTGCCCACGTCGCCGGAGATGAATCGCCAGGGCCTGCTGCCGTGAGGACTCGGGCCCGCCGCCTCGGGAGGCGCCGTAGCACGTGCTGACGGCGCTCCTGGACCTGTTGTACCCACCGGCTTGCATCGCGTGCGCCCGGGTGCTGTCCGGCCCAGGCTCCGCGTTCTGCGAGTCCTGCGACACCGCGCTGGAGCGCCTGCCTCCCGCGTGCTGCCGCACCTGCGCCGAGCCCGGAACCTTCCCGGCCGACACCTGTCCCCGCTGCCGCGCCGCCCCACCGCCCTTCACCCGCGCGTGGGCGCCGTTCGCGCACGAGGGGCCCATCGCCCGCGCCATCCATCGGTTCAAGTACGAGGACCACCCCGAGCTGGCCGCGCCGCTCGGAGCGCTGCTCGCGGGTGAGGCACGGCGCTTCCTCACGGACGCGACGGGCCCGGTGGTGGCGCTGCCACTGCACACCCACCGCTTCCGTCAGCGCCAGTATGACCAGGCGCAGCTGCTGGCGGGCGCGCTGGCGAAGGCGTCGGGGCGAGAGGCCCCGGCGGGCTGGCTCGAGCGCACCCGCGACACGCGCCGACAGGTGGGCCTCAGCGAAGCCGAGCGCGCCGCCAACGTGGCCACCGCCTTCCGTGCGCCCCCGGAGGTCGCGGGTCGCTCGCTCGTCCTGCTGGATGACGTGTTCACCACCGGCGCCACCGCGCGGGCCGCGGCCTCGGCCCTGCTCGCGGCGGGCGCGGTGCGCGTGGACGTGCTCACCCTGGCCCGCGCGTTCACGCTCACCTGAGCCCCCGCCTCCCCACTTCTCCCACACCGCCATCCGTTCTAGGTTGGCTGCTCGCCGCTCGGCGTTACATGGCAGGGGAAGGCCCAGGGGGGGCCGCCTGTTCACCGCCGTCGTCGCCCCAGGCCCACGCGGGACCACCCGCGCTGGAGTCCCTACCGAGGAGAACGGATGTCGCGCTTCAAATGGCTGTCCGCAGTCTTCGTGCTCACCTGCCCGTTCCTGGTGCAAGCGAAGCCGAGCGCGGATGAGACGGCCAAGGGCTACATGGCCGAGGCCCAGCGCCTGGCCTCCTCGCCCCGCGGCGCGGCCGCCCTTCTGCGAGTCCATGGCCTCATTGACGACGTGGAGGACCTCACCCCGCTGGTGAGCACCTACCAGTCGCTGGCCTCGAAGCGCAGCGCGGACCCCGGCACGCGCGCCACCGCGCAGATGCTGCTGATGGACGTGGAGCGCTCGCGCGGTCGCCTCATCCGCGCCAATGAGGTCCGCCAGTGGCTGGGCTTCATCGGGGACTACTACGTCGTCGGTGGCTTCGAGAACGAAGGCAAGGCCGGCTGCGACACGGACTTCGGCCCCGAGGCGGCCGCGCTGGACCTGGGCGCGCGCTACCCCGCGGCCAAGGGCCACGAGGCCGCGTGGCGCAAGCTGTCCGTCAGCCCGGCGGACGGCTACGTCGACCTGTCCGCGGCGGTGCGGCCCAATCGCGAGTCGGTGGCCTACGCCCTCACCTGGCTGGACATGCCGCAGGACGCGCGCGTCACGCTGGGACTGGGGACCTCCGGCGCCTTCCGGCTGTGGGTGAACGGCCAGCAGGCCGCGAAGGAGGACCGCTACAACCTGCCCCGCCCCGACCAGGCGCGCGTGTCGGTGAAGCTCAAGAAGGGCCTCAACCGCGTGCTCCTCAAGGTGTGCCAGGAGTCCGGTCCCCTGGGCTTCTACCTGCGCTCCGAGTCCACCTCCGCGCGCGCCAACCTGCCCGCGAAGGCGCCCGCGCTGGAGCGCAACGCCGCGCCCGCGCCCCAGGCGCTGCCCACGCTCACCTCGTCGCTGCGCACCCTGGTGGAGCGCAGCCCGAAGGACGCCGCGCTGCGCGGCGACTACGCCCAGGTGCTGGCGTACTTCCGCGCCTATGACGAGCGCGAGCACACCGCCACCACCGAGGCCGCGCTCGCCGCCGAGGCCGCGCCGCAGGACGCGCGCCTGCAGTACCTCGCCAGCGAGACCCAGCGCGATGACCTGAACGACCGCCGCCGCTTCCTCGAGGCCGCCGTGAAGGCGGACCCCGCGTACATGGATGCCCGCGTGGCGCTGGCCGAGCACGAGCTGGACCGCGGCCACCCCGAGCGCGTGCTGGCGCTGCTGGAGAACAACCTGGACTCGGCGGATGCGCGCCTGCTGCTGGCCCGCGCGTACGAGACGCTCGGCGAGCGCCCCCGGGCGCAGCAGTTGGTGGAGGAGACGTTCCGCCAGTTCCCCCGCATTCCCAGCGTGGTGCGCGCCGCGGCGCAGGTGTCCCGCCAGCTCGGCCGCTCGAAGGAGGCCATGGACCGCATGCGCGTGGTGCTCGCGCTGCGCTTCGATGACACCGGCACCCGCCGCCAGCTCGCCGCGCTGCTCGCGGACGCGGGACAGATCGAGGCCTCCGAGCGCGAGTACGCGCAGCTCCTGGTGCTCAACCCCTTCGACAACGGCGCGCGCGTGCGGCTCGCCGAGCTGAAGGCCTCCAACGGTCAGGTGGACGAGGCCACGGCCCTCTTCGCCGAGGCCAAGGCCCTCTCGCCCGACGAGCCCGAGGTGCATGAGCGCGAAGGCCGCGCGCTGCTCGCCGGCGGCAAGCGCGAGCTGGCGCTGGCCGCCTTCGAGCGCTCCCTGGCGCTGCGTCCGCAGAACCCGGGCCTGAAGGAGGCCCTGCGCACGCTCAAGGGCGAGGCCGAGGCCGCGGGCACGCAGTACCTGGTGGACGCGCGCCCGCTCCAGAAGGAGGCGGAGGCCTACGCCAACGAGGACGCGGTCTACCTGGTCGACAACACCTACGTCCGCGTCCAGAAGAGCGGCCTGTCCAGCCGCCTCCAGCAGATGGTGGTGAAGGTGCTGAACCAGCGCGGCGTGGACTCGTTCCGCAGCCTGCCGGTCACGTACTCGCCGGACCGGCAGGAGGTGCGCGTGCTGCGCGCCCGCGTCACCAAGCCGGATGGCTCGGTGGTGGAGAGCTACGGCGACAACGACCGCAACATCAACGAGCCGTGGACGGGCATGTATTACGACGCCCGCGCCAAGGTCATCTCCTTCCCGTCCCTGGCCGCCGGCGACACGCTGGAGCTGACGTACCGGCTGGACGACACCGCGCAGGACAACCTGCTGTCGGACTACTGGGGCGACGTGGAGAGCGTGCAGGGCGTCTACCCGAAGGTGCGCTTCCAGTACCTGGTGGACATGCCGAAGGAGCGGCCCCTGTACTGGAACAAGAGCCGGCTGGCGGGCGTGCAGCAGGCGCAGGAGACGGTGGACGCGGGCCGCGTGCTGTACCGCTTCAACGCGCGCAGCGTCTCCAAGGTGGTGCCCGAGCCCGGCATGCCCGGCTGGTCCGAGGTGGCGCAGAACCTCCACGTCTCCACGTACAAGACGTGGGACCAGGTGGGCCGCTACTGGTGGGGCCTGGTGCGTGACCAACTCCAGCCGAACGCGGAGCTGAAGGCGACGGTGGAGCAGGTGCTCCAGGGCGTGGACCGCAAGGACGAGCTGGCGGTGGTGCGCGCCATCTACTCCTTCGTGGTGACGAACACGCGCTACGTGGCGCTGGAGTTCGGCATCCACGGCTTCAAGCCCTACCGCGTGGACCGCGTGCTGGCGCGCCGCTTCGGTGACTGCAAGGACAAGGCGAGCCTCATCCACGCCATGCTGAAGGTGGCGGGCGTGGACAGCCGGCTGGTGCTCTTGCGCATGCGCAACCTGGGCACGCTGGACGCGGAGCCCGCGTCACTGGCGGCCTTCAACCACGCCATCACCTACGTGCCCAAGTTCGACCTGTACCTGGACGGCACGGCGGAGTTCCACGGCGCCAAGGAGATGCCCAGCGCGGACCGCGTGGCCAACGTCCTCGTGGTGGATCCGGACGGCAAGAGCAACTTCCTCGTCACCCCCGAGGCGAAGGCCGAGGACAACGCCACGCAGCTCTCCATGGACGTGGCGCTCCGCCCGGACGGCGGCGCCGAGGTGCAGGGCACCAGCACGGTGGCGGGCCAGTCCGCGCCGGACTACCGCCGCGCGTACCGCCCCGAGGCCACGCGCAAGTCCACCTTCGAGCGCGCCTGGGCGCAGAGCTTCCCCGGCCTCACCGTGCGCGAGGTGAAGCTCAGCGACACGACAAAGCTGGATGATGACGTCACGCTGAACTTCCGGATGAGCATCCCCCGCTACGCGGAGGTGCTCCCCGGCGGCAGCCTGCGCTTCCTGCCCTTCGGAACGGGCCGCACGTATCAGCAGGCCTACGCCGCGCTCGCCGAGCGTCGCTTCGACCTGGTCATGCAGGGCCCGTGGCTCAACACGTTCGCGCTGCGCTACACGCTGCCGGGCGGCTACACGGTGGCGGAGCTGCCGCAAGCCGTGGAGGAGCAGACGCCCTTCGGACGCCTCAAGCTCTCCTATCGCGTGGAGCAGGGCACCCTCATCGCCGAGGGCGAAGTGGCCCTCACCCAGGCGCGCATCAAGGCGGACGACTACCCGAAGTTCCGCGAGTTCCTCGGCCGCGTGGACCGCGCCTTCGGCCGCCGCGTGCTCTTGCAGGGCCCGGGCGTGAAGACGGCGTCGCGCTAGCGTCGCATCAGCGACTCGCGGGGCTCACGTGAGCAGCCCCGCGAGCAGGCGCCGCAGCTCGACCGGCCCTTCCTGGCGGTACGCCGCGCGGGTGGGCTTGTTGCCGACGTGAATCGTCAGCCCGCCCTCGGGCACGGCGGCGAAGAGGTCCTCGTCCGTGCGGTCATCTCCCGCGGCCACCACCAGGCTGTCGTCGGGTTGGCCCTCCAGGATGGACGTCACCACCCGGCCCTTGTGCACGCCGCGCGGGCGCACCTCCACCACCTTGTCGCCGGGGAGGATGTCCATGGGCTCCTGCGCGAAGACCTCGTACAGGTGCAGGCGCAGCTCGCGAGACTGGAGCGCGCCGAACTCGGGGTCCACCAGTCGGTAGTGCCACGCGAGCGACGCCGTCTTCTCCTCCACGAACGAGCCCGGCACCCGCTCCGCGAAGGACTTGAGCACGGGCCGCGCCCGGTCCTTCCACTCGAAGGCCGCGCCCGGCAGCATGGCCCACGACTTCCCGGGGCCCTCGCGCGTCCACAGGCCGTGCTCCGCGTGCAGGCCCAGGGGCAGGTGACCGAACCATGCCTCCAGCGTCTCGCGAGGCCGTCCACTCACCACGTGCACGGACGTGTTCGGCCGCGTGGCCAGCCGCTCCAGCAAGGTCATCAACTCCGCGTCCGGCGAGGCCTGCTCCGGCGTGGGCGCGAAGCCCACCAGCGTCCCGTCGTAGTCCAGGAGGAGCACCAGGTGCGGCGCGGCCCGCATGCGCGCGAGCGCCTCGGCGCCGCTCTCCGGGCGCGCCCTCGCCGTCACGGCGGGCAGGGACTGGAGGCGCTCCAGGAAGGCGTTCACCCACCAGTGCACGTCGCGGGTCTTCACCTGCTCGCGCAGGGCGCGCATGCGGGCGCGGCGCTCGTCCTCGCCCATCTCCAGCGCCTGCTCGATGGCGTCCGCCATGGCCTCCACGTCGTAGGGATTGATGACCACGGCCTCGCGCAGCTCGGCGGCGGCGCCCGCGAACTCGCTCAGCACCAGCACGCCGTCCTCGTCCGGCCGCGCGGCGCAGAACTCCTTGGCCACCAGGTTCATGCCGTCGCGCACGGGCGTCACCAGCATGACGTCCGCGGCGCGGTAGAGCCCGGTGAGCTGTCGCTCGCCCACGGAGCGGTAGAGGTAATGCACCGGCACGTTGTCCACGGTGCCGTACAGGCCGTTGATGCGCCCCACGAGTTCATCCACCGTCTCGCGATACGCGGCGTAGGCATCCACCTGCGTGCGGCTCGGCACCGCCACCTGGATGAAGCGCAGCCGCGAGCGCCACGCGGGCTCGCGCTCCAACAGGCGCTGCACCGCGAGCAACCGTCGCGGGATGCCCTTCGTGTAATCGAGCCGATCAATCCCCAGCAAGATGCGCTGCCCGTGCGCGCGACTGCGGATGGCCGTCACCTCCTGGAGCACGCCGGGGTCCTTCGCCAGTGCCTCGAAGGCCGCCGCGTCGATGCCCATGGGGAACGCGCCCACCCGCACCTGACGCCCTTGCCAGTGGACACAGTCGATGTCCGTGTCCAAGCCGAGCTGCCGCGTCAGCGAACCCGAGAAGTGCCGCACGTAGCTCACCGTGTGGAAGCCGATGAGGTCCGCGCCCAGCAGGCCGCGCAGCAGCTCCTTGCGGTGCGGCAGCGTGCGGAAGATTTCGGAGGACGGGAACGGGATGTGGTGGAAGTAACCGATGCGCGCCTCGGGCAGCCGCTGGCGCAGCAGCCCGGGCACCAGCATGAGCTGGTAGTCGTGCACCCAGACCGTGTCCCCGGGCTGATAGTGGCGCGCAATCAGGTCCGCGAAGCGCTCGTTGACCTTGCGATAGGCGTCCCAGTCACGGTCCTGGCGGGGGACGCGGTCCAGCAGGTAGTGGCACAGCGGCCAGAGGACGCGGTTCGAGTAGCCCTCGTAGTAGCGGCTCACCTCGCTGGCGGACAGGTACAGCGGCACGCAGCGCTGCGCGGCGAGCTGGGACTCCACCTGCCCGCGCTGCTGTGGCGACAGCCGAGACACGTCGCCGGGCCATCCGAGCCACGTGCCCTGAGAGCGCTCGTGCGGGCGGCTCAGCCCGGTGGCGAGGCCGCCGGCGCTGCGCACCACGGAGACGTTCTCCTTCTCCACCTTGACGGTGACGGGCAGTCGGTTCGAGACGAGAAGGAGTCGGGACATGGTCCCTCGACCTGTATTCATTCTCGTCGGGAATGGCTACCACGGGAGTGGGGGCGTGCCGGATGCTGGACCGCCCCGAGCGTCCGACTCCAGTATTAGGAGACTGTCACCCAGCGAGGGCCACGAGCGCGCGGGTGCGGTATGAACGGCCCACCATGCGCGGCCCTCCGTCCCTCTCCGCGTCCTCCACGCCAACCCTCGACTCGGGCAGGCCCGGACCCGAGCGCCCTCCGCTGCGTTTCCGCCGACGGTTGCTCGCGGTGATGCTCGTGACGGGGCTCGTCCCCCTCATCTTGTTGGGCATCCTCGCGCAGGGGGCGCTGGAGCGCGTGCTCTCCGTGTCCATCGCGCCCGTGGAGCAAGTCCTGGAGGACGTCGCCTCCGAGATGGAATCGCGCGGGCTCTCGCAAGACGCGCTGCGCGAGGCGCGGCTCAACCTGGCGCAAGCGGAGCTCGCGCGGCGGGCCCTCGCGCGAAGGGTTCCCGCGTTCATCGCGGGCCTCGTGCTCGTCGCGGCCGTGTTGCTCGCGGGCGCGGCCGTGCTGCTGGGCCGCGCCCTCACCCGCCCCATCGTCACGCTCACCGATGGCATGTGGGCCTACGCGCGCGGAGACCTGGGCGTTCGCCTGCCGACCCCCGCGCCCCCGCGCGACGAACTCCAGTTCCTCCTCGCGCGCTTCAACCACATGGGCCAGGAGCTGCTCGCCCAGAGAGACCGGCTGCGCGCCGCCGAGCAGATCGCCGCGTGGCAGGACGTGGCCCGCGCGCTCGCGCACGAGCTGAAGAATCCGCTCACCGCAATGAAGTTGTCGCTCGCGCGTTTGTCCCGCACGGATGCGAGCACCTCCCCCGACCCCACCCGCATCGCCGAGGCCGTGGCGCTCCTCCAGGAAGAGGTGGACCTCCTCATGCGCATGACGCAGAGCTTCTCCACCTTCGCGCGACTGCCGGCCGCGCGCTTCCAGCCCGTGGCGCTGAAGCCGCTGCTCGCCGAGGTGTGCGCGCTCTATCAGGGCACCTCGCCCGTTCCGGTGGAGCTGACCTCGGCGGAGGACATCGCGCTGCACGCCGACCCGGATGGCCTGCGCCGCCTCTTCGGCAACCTCGTGAAGAACGCCGCCGAGGCCTCGCCGCCCGGCGCCGGGCCCGTGCGCGTGCGAATCGAACCGCGTGATGCCCGCGCCGTGCGCGTCGTCATCCACGACCGAGGCCCCGGCATCCCGCACGTGGTGGAGGGCCCCGCGCTCACCCGAGGGCTCTTCAGCACCAAGCCCGAGGGCAGCGGCCTGGGCCTGCCCATCGCGCAGAAGATCGTCCACGAGCACGGCGGCGTGCTGCGCCTGGAGCCCGCGCCCGAGGGCGGTACGCTGGCGCTGGTGGACCTCCCCCTGTCTCCGCCCACGCCCCGCGCATGAAGCCCGGCCTCCGCGTTCTCGTCGTCGATGATGACTCCGGCGTCCTCAAGGCCCTGCGCGGGCTGTTGGGGGATGAGGGCTTCACCGTCCTCGAAGCCTCCTCCGCCACCGAGGCCTCGCGCCTCCTGCTCGATGCGTCCACGCCTCCGCCCGCGCTGATGTTGTTGGACCTGCGCATGCCCGGTGAGACGGGCCTGGAGCTGCTCGCGCGTCTGCCCCGGCCCTTGCCCGCGCCCGTGGTCGTCCTGTCTGGTGAGGCCTCCCCCGCCGAGGCCGTGCAGGCCCTGAAGCTGGGCGCCACCGACTTCGTGGAGAAGCCCCCGTCTCCCGAGCGCCTCCTCACCGCCATTCGCAACGCGCTCGCGTTGGACACCCTGCGCGAGGAGCGAGAGCGGCTGCTCGGCGAACTGGCGCGCCCCGGGCACCTCGTGGGGGACAGCCCCGCCATGGAGTCGCTGCGTCAGCTCATCACCCGCGTGGGGCCTCGCGACACGGCGGTGCTGATCACCGGCGAGACGGGCACGGGCAAGGAGCGCGTATCGCGCGCGCTGCACCTCGCCTCGGGGCGCAAGGGGCGGCTGGTCGCCGTCAACTGCGCGGCCATCCCCGCCACGCTGTTGGAGAGCGAGCTGTTCGGCCATGAAAAGGGCGCGTTCTCCGGCGCGCTGTCCCGGCGCGTGGGCCGCATCGAACAGGCCCAGGGCGGCACGCTGCTGCTCGATGAAGTCGGCGACATGCCGCTGGAGCTCCAGGCCAAGCTCTTGCGTGTCCTGGAGACGAAGGAAGTGGAGCGGCTGGGAGGAACGACGCCCGTGCCGGTGGACGTGCGCATCCTCGCGGCCACGCACCAGGACCTGTCCCGCGGCGTGAAGGAAGGGCGCTTCCGACAGGACCTCTACTTCCGCCTCAACGTCCTGCCGCTCCAGGTTCCGCCGCTGCGAGAGCGCCTGGAGGACTTGCTGCCGCTGGCCCGTGCCTTCGCGGCGGAGTTCGCGGGCCCGCATGTGTCCCTGGAGCTTCAGCCGGGAGCGGAGGCCGCGCTGCGCGCCTATTCCTGGCCCGGCAACGTGCGAGAGCTGCGCAACGTCGTCGAGCGCGCCAACCTCCTGCGTGGCGACGGCCCGCTCACCTTGAGCGCGGCCTCACTCGGCGCGCCGACCGCACCCGCGCGAGGACCGAGCCCGAAGCTCTCCGAGAAGAGCTACCGCGAGCACGTGGAGGACTTCGAGCGCGACCTCATCCGCGCCGCGCTCCAAGAGGGCGAAAGCATCGCGGGCGCGGCGCGGCTCCTTCAGGTGGACCGCGGAAACCTCTATCGCCGCATCCGAGCGCTGGGGCTCCCGGTCACCTGAGCCTGCCAGCGCTGGAGCGAGGTCGGATGAGCGAGCCACGAGCGCCCCCATACCGGGCGTTCAACGCAGTTCGACTCAGCGCGCTCGGACATCCACTGCATCCCGGCGTTGTCCGCCGCCCGTGTGTGATGGCGGCACGAGGAAAGGGCCATGATGACGCACCGAGGCACCTCCGCTCCCCACGGACGTCCGATGTGGAACTCACATCGCGCTGGAACATCCGGATGTGACCGTGACATCTCGCTGGCAAACTGCGGCCAATCCTTTCGGGCACTTGCCTCGAGCCTCCTGTTGGAACGGACCGTGCTCTCCCTGTCGCGCATGAAACGCACCGCGCTGCTGCTCTCACTCCTCTCGTTCACGGCCACCGCGCAATCCCAGCCGAGCGCGCCCCCCCTGGCCCCCGCGCAGCCCGCGCCCCCCCACACCCAGGCGCAAGCCACTCCGCGACCCGAGGCGCAACCCTCCGACGCGTCCGCACCTCCCGAGACGCCAGCAAACGCTCCGGCCATGCGCGCGGAGGACCCGGCCACTCGCGCCGAAGTGGAGTTCTCCACGGCGCGTGCTCGCGAGGACCAGAGGGGCGCGACCCTGTCTTTCTCCGTTCGTGGCTCAGCGAGCCGGCATCGCTGCCCCGAGTCGGACTGGGACGATTCGGACGACACGGGGACCCCTTCCGTCCTCGCGCCGCTGCGGCTGAGCATCGATGGCCGCGCGCATGATGTCGGCCGCATCGAGCTGCATGGACTTCAGCGCCTCGACGCGGGCCAGGTGCGCTCGCTCGTGGGCATCCCCGATGAGGGCGCGGTCGATGCGCGGCAGGCGGATGTGCTGCTGCATCGGCTGGCTCGCACGGGCCTCTTCGCGCGCGTGGAGCCTCGCGTGCAGATGGCGGAGGGCGCGCCCACGGTGCTCGACGTCACGCTGGAGGAGAACCCGCTCATCACCCGCGTCACCTTCGCGGGTCTTCAGGACGTGCAGGCCCGCGAGCTGATGGACTCGCTCTTCTTCCGCACCGCGGACCTCCGCGACGAAGACACGGACAACGAGGACGAGGACGAGAACGACGAGGAGCGCCCGTCAGGCTTCGTGGCCACCCTTCGCGTCCATGGCGCGCGGGGCACCTTGTCCGTGTCGCGTCCGTGCCCGTCCAGCGAGCCTCCCGCGGCGTGGCTCGCTCGCGTGGAGCGCGGCGTCTTCCATCCCGGCATCATGCTCGGCGGAGTGCCGCGCGCCCTGGAGCACGCGCTGCGCGAGCTGCGCGACGAGGGCTACCTGCTCGCGGACCTCACCGCGGACCTCGATGCCCAGGGCCGCTTGCGCGTGCAGGTGGATGAGGGCCGGCTGGAAGAGGTGGACGTGCGGGGCGTGGACGCGGACACCGCGGCGCAGGTGCGCGAAGCCCTCGGATTGAACAAGGGCGATGTCTTCCTGCGCAGCGACGCACGCCGCGCGGCCCGCCGCCTGGAGTCACGGCTGCCCTTCCTCAGGCTGCAGGACGTGGGCGATGACGGCCTGGACCCCAAGGGCGAGGTCCGAGTCACCGAGGAACCCGTCCCCGAGGGAGGCTGGCGCTACCACGCGGCCATCGCCGAGGAGCCGCCGCGACGCCACACCCAAGAGTCACCGGACCCCGAGTGGACCTGGACGCGCTACTTCGGAGAGGGCGCGTGGGACTGGGACACGGAGGGCCTCTCGCTGGAGGGCCGCAAGCTCGTCGTCTATCTGCGTCCGCGCCCCGTGTCGCTGCGGCTCCGCCCGCTGCCGGTCCACACGCAGGTGACGGGCTTCGCGCCCGGCGTGACGACGCAGCTTCGCGCCTGGGACCCGCGCAACCGGGTGAACCCCACGGTGGACGCGGCGCTCTTCGTGCCGCTGCGCCTGCGGCACCAGGAGATTCCGGATGATCCCGAGGGCACGCGCCGCCAGCGCAGGCTGAACCTGTTGGCGGGACTGAAGGCGCAGATCCCCTCGGCCGCCGTGGCGGAGCTCGGCGTGCAGGCGCATGACTTCACGGACACGTCCGACCGCTGGCGCATGAGCGACATCGACTCGGCGCTGTACTCGTTCCTCATCAACCGGCCGGACCGAGAGTACTTCCGACGCAAGGGCCTCGCGGCCTTCGCCACGGTCCGCTGGACGGACACCGCGCTCGTCGGCGTCGAGTACCGCAACGACCGCTACGAGTCGATGCAGTCCTTCGCGCCGCCCTTGAGTCTGTTCCGTCGCGACTCGGCGCCCTTCACCAACTCGCCGATCAGCGAGGGCCGCTTCGAGTCCGTGGTGGCGCGCCTGGAGTACGCCAGCGAGGCGAAGGCCTCGACGAAGGTGGGCTCACTCTTCCGCACGCCGGAGACGTCGCTGTTCCAGTTGGACTCGGACGATGACCGCCGGCTCGCGCTGCGCAGCCTCGTCACGCTGGAGGTGGGCCACGGCCCGAACGAGGACGGGGCGGATGCCCGCTTCTGGAAGCTCGTGGCGGACGCGACGGCGGAGCTTCCCACGGGATGGCACTCGGGCCTCCAACTGCGTGCACGCGTGGCGGGCGGTCATGCCCTGCCCCTCCAGAAGCAGGAGGCCCTGGGCGGCTGGACGGCGCTGCGCGGCTACGGCTTCAAGGAGTTCCGCGGCGACGTGTCGGTGCTTGGCACTTGCGAGTACCGCTGGCACGCGTTCGGCCTCTTCGCGGACGTGGGCTCGGTGCACTCCACCGAGGGCTGGGCGGATGCGCGGCTGGGCGCGGGCGGCAGCTTCCACTTCGGAGAGGGCGTGCGCTTCGACGTCGCGTGGCGCACGGACGACCAGGCCTCGGCCACACCCGAAGCCCGCCTGTTCTTCGAGCGGACCTTCTGAGGCCCATGCGACGTCACGTCAACCGGACCGGGCGGTGGCTCGGCGCGGCGTGGGTGGCCGCGACGGGACTGCTCGCGTCCAATGCGCGCGCGGACGAGCCTCACGTCGCCTGCGTCGCGACGGTGTCCGGGCGGCGCGTGCTGGTGAAGTCACAGGCCTTCGCGTTCATGTCATCGGAGCTGGAGCGCCTGGTGAAACTGGGGCTCGCCGGCAAGCTGGAGGTGGAGCTCACGCTCCTGCGCAAACGCGCGCTCTGGTTCGACACGCGGGTGGAGGGCGCCGTGCTCACGCAGGTGCTCGCCTTCACGCGCGGCGGCTACGTCCTGGACGGGCGACCGCTCGCCTCGGGCACGGAGCCACTGGAGTTGGAGCGCGTGGCCTGGTCTCTGGAGACCGCCCCCGCTACCGATGAGCGCTGGGTGGTGCGGATCAACGTCCGCCTCCATGTGGTGACCGCCGCGAGCCTGGGCCGCGTCGCCGAGTGGCTCACCCAGGACCCGGACGAGGGTGAGGCACGCTCGCCCATGTCGAAGACACTGCTGCGGTCCCTGGCCGAGGACCTGGCACGCGATGCCTCTGGCCGGTGTGACGTCACCCGCGTCCCCTGACGGTCCCTGCCCTCTCTCCCTCCTCTTCCACGCGCCCGGCCCCGTCGCCGGGCGCGAAGGAGCGTCATGCGCCTTCTCATCCCGCTGATGCTGCTGACCCTCGGATTCATCGAGCCGCACCTGCCGCGCCTGCTGCGTGAGCCCGCGCGCAGCGCACGCCGAGCCGTGAAGACACGGGACATCCCAGCGCCCACCTCACGCGGGGCCGTGCGCGTCTTCACGCCCGACCATGCGGCGTCGCTCGGCGCCCACGTCCCCGTCCTCTACCTGGAGGAGGGCCAGGCGCTGTTCCTCCCCGAGGGCGCGGGAGAGACGCACGCCGCGAGGGTGCCCGCGCCCGGTGAGCTGGTCTCGCTCATCCGTCGCCGCGACATCGTCATCGTCACGGTGGACGCGCAGGAGCCCCCCGCAGAGGTCATCTCGCGATGAGGCACCTCCGGTCGGGTGTCGCCGTGGCCTCATGGCAATCCGGCGGACCGACCTTCTAGGCTCCCGCGCATGACGAGCCCTGCCCGCGAGCGGCCCACTGCCTCGACGCTGCTGTCCCATGTCCAAGCCCTCGCGCCTCACGTGGCCGCGCGCTCGGACGAAATCGAGGCGGCGCGAACGCTGCCCAAGGATCTCGTGCGCGCGCTGGCGGACACCGGCCTCTTCCGCGCGGTCATCCCCGAGGCGTATGGCGGACTGGAGCTGCACCCCGCGCGGCTGTTCGAGGCGCTGGAGACGCTCGCGCGCGCGGACGGCTCCACGGGTTGGTGCGGGATGATTGGCGCGGCGACGGCGGTGACCTCAGGCTGGCTGCCCGAGCCAGCCGCGCGCGAAGTCTTCGCCACCCCGGACGTCATCGTCGGCGGCGTCGCCGCGCCCCTGGGCCACGCCGAGCGCGTCGAGGGCGGCTACCGCGCCACGGGACATTGGACCTGGGCGAGCGGCAGCCAACACAGCGACTGGCTCGTGGGCGGCGTGGTGCTGATGGAGGGAGGCGCGCCGCGCATGCAGGCCAACGGCATGCCGGAGACCCGGCTGCTCTTCTTCCCCGCCAGGCAGGTGGCGCTGCACGACACCTGGTTCGCCTCGGGGCTGTGCGGCACGGGCAGCGGAGACATGGCGGTGAAGGAGGTCTTCGTGCCCGAGTCCCACGGCCTCTCGCTGATGAGCGGGCGCCCCACCGTGGAGCGCCCGCTGTTCCGCTTCCCCGTGTTCGGAATGCTCGCGCTGGGCATCCCCGCCGTCGCGCTGGGCATCGCGCGCCGTGCCATCGACGAACTCGTGGCGCTCGCGTCGCGGAAGACCCTCCTGGCCGAGCGGCGATTGCTGGCCGCGCGCCCCGCCGCGCAAGAGGCCGTGGCGGACGCGGAGGCCACCCTGCGCGCGGCCCGCGCGTTCGTGCTCGAGACCCTCCACGCGGCCTTTGACGAGGCCACGCGACAGGAGGTCTCCGTGCGCACCCGCGCGGAGCTGCGACTCTCGCTCACGCACGCCACCCGGAGCGCCGCGCGCGTGGTGGACCGGATGTACGAGGCCGCGGGAGGCACCGCGGTGTTCCGCGCCAGCCCGCTCCAGCGCTGCTTCCGAGACATCCACACGGCCACGCAACACGCCATGGTCGCGCCCGCCACGATGGAGCTGTTGGGGAGCCTCCTCCTGGGGCAGCCCGCGGACACCTCGCGCCTGTGACTCAGCGCACCGACGCGAGCGCGGCCACGGCGGTCCGCAGCGCGGCGGTCTCCACGCCCGAGAAGCCCAGCACGAGGCCTCGCGTCCGCCGAGGCCCGAGGTAGTGAATGGACAAGGGCCGCGGATCCAACCCACGCCGGGCCGCGCGCGCGACGAGCGCCACATCGTCCTCGCGCCCCGCCAGCGTCACGGAGACATGCATCCCCGCGTCGGCCGACCCCACCGGCCGCAGCCGCTCCGAGGCCAATCGACGAAGCCCCTCCAGCAAGGCCTCGCGGCGCTCGGCGTAGAGCCCGCGCATGCGCCGCACATGCGCGGTGAAGTGGCCGCGCTCCATGAAGTCCGCCATGGCCGCCTGGGTGAGCGGCGCCGTGTGTCCATCCGTCAGGGCCTTCGCGCGACGGAAGGGCTCCACGAGCGCCTCGGGCAACACCAGGTACGCCAGCCGCAGCGAGGGAAACATCACCTTGTTGAAGGTGCCCACGTACAGCACGCGCCCCGCGTCATCCAGCCCCTGCATGGCGGAGAGCGGACGCGACGTGTAGCGGAACTCGCTGTCGTAGTCGTCCTCCACCACCCACGCGCCCGCGCGCCGCGCCCAGTCGAGGAGCGCCAGCCGACGCGGCAGGCTCATCGTGAGGCCCAACGGGTATTGATAGGACGGCGTCACGTACGCCAGCCGGGCGTCGGGCGCGCGCGAGACGCCGTGCTCCACACACAGCCCCTCGTCATCCACCGGGACGGGAATGAGCCGCGCGCCCGCCCATGAGAACACGGCGCGCGCGCCCAGATAGCCCGGCTCCTCCAGCCACACCGCGTCGCCGTCCTCCAACAACAGGCGCGCCACCAGGTCCAACGCCTGTTGTGTGCTGGAGACGATGAGCACCTGACGCCATCCGCAACGCACCCCGCGAGACGCCGCCACGTACGAGGCCACGGCCTCGCGCAAGGGACGCCAGCCCGCCTCGTCCCCATAGGCCAGCAGCCGCGCGCCCTGGCTTCGCCCCTGACGCTGGAGCGAGCGCCGCCAGAGCGACAAGGGGAACGCCTCCAACGCGGGCATGCACGGGGTCAGCGGGAGCAGGTCGGCGGGCTGCTCCGGCAACAGCAGCTCGGACACGCGCCGGGCCCGGCCCTTCAACACGGGCGGCGGCACCGGGCGGCGCGAGGCCACACGAGTCGCGCCATGCGGCGGACGGGCGCGCTCGGGCAGCGCCACCACCGAGCCCGAGCCCACGCGCCGCTCCAACAGTCCCTCCGCATCCAGCTGCGCGAAGGCCTGCTCCACCGTGTTGCGAGACAACCCCAGTCGCTCCGCCAGCGCGCGCGTGGAGGGCAAGCGTCCGCGCGGAGGAAGGCCGCCCGTGAGGATGGCCTCCCGAAGCCGCTCGTAGAGCTGCCGGTGCAGGGGGCCCTGTTCGTGGCGCAACCCCTGGAGCGACGGAAGGAAGGACGAGGGAGATGCGCCGCGTGGCATGTCTCGCGAGCCTAACGTGTCCTGGGCCCGAGCCGGGGCAAGCCGCTACACCTCGCCCTGCATGCCGAACACCGGGACGCCGCGGGGCAGCGCGCCCTCGGTGGGGAAGCCCTCCTTCACCCAATACTCGATGCCGCCCAGCAACTCCTTCACGCGGAAGCCCAGCGCGGTCAGACGCACGGCGGCCCGCGTGGCGCCATTGCACCCCGGGCTCCAGCAGTACACGACGATGACCTCGTCCCTGGACAGCGCCGCCGTCGTCTCGGCCGAGAGCGTGCGCGTCGGCAGATTCAGGGCGCCCGGAATGTGTCGGCGCGCGTAGGCCTCGGGGGAGCGGGTATCCACCACGACGAAGCCCTTGCACCCGCGCTCCAGGTCCAGCTTCAGGTCGGCCGCGTCCGTCTCCACCGACAGCCTGGCCAGGAAGTGCTCGCGCGCGGCCTCCGGCGAGGCCGCGGGGGTCTCCAGCACGAAGGAGAAGTGGGGCGTGTGACTCGGGGCGGCGGGGCGCATGGTGGACTCCTCACGGCGTGGGGCGAGCGACGAACGCGCGGCACTATCGCGGCGAAGTGGTCTCCTCAAAAGGTCCACTTCCGCGCGGAAGGCAGGACCACTTTCGCTCGCCCGCTCGCTCAGTCACACGCACCCCACGGGTTCCCCTGCTACCGCATGAGAAAATGCGACCCGCGTCATCACGCGACGGACAGCGTGCGTGAAATCTTCTGCCCCGTGTCTTTGATTGAAGCCTGACGTGAAACACCGACACATTCCGTGTTGACCGAACTTGCAAGGTTTTCTGTTTGGGGCGTTAGAATGGTTGTAGCAACACGACGGTCAACCAAGGAGGCTGTCATGGCCAACAGGCAGATGATGGATGTCCTGGTGCACAGCTCGGAGCTCCCGTGGAAGCCGCTGGGCCCGGGAACGGCGTACCGGCTGCTGAGGGTGAGCGCGGAGACGGGGGTGTGGACCGTGATGCTGAAGATGGAGGCAGGCGCCGTCTTCGCTCCGCACAAGCACCTGGGCGCCGCGGAGATCTTCATGCTCCAGGGACTCACCCGGGACAGGCAGGGGCTGACGCGCACGGGCGACTACCTGTACGAGCCCATTGGCGTGGAGCACGAGGCCACCACGGCCATCGAGGACTCGCTCATCCTCTTCACCGCGCACGGCCCCATCGCCTTCTACAACGACAAGGGCGGCATCGGCATGGTGCTGGACTGGGAGTTCTTCGCGCAGGCGGATGCCCAGGACCCCAACCTGAGCATGAAGAAAGCCGCCTGAGACGGTTTGTCACGCGCCCCACGCGGTGACTCGGGGTGTCTGGCTATCACCGGCGGTGTCTGTCTTTGCCCGGGCCCTCGCGCGGCGGCGCCCGCTTCGTTCCATCGGGAACGAAGGGACGGGCCGCCTCGCATTCCACGCCGCGCGCGACCTCAAAGCGGAATAGGATGCGCGCGCCATGCGCACTCGCCTCCTGACCCTGGGTTTCCTCTGCCTCGCACTGACCGCCTGCTCCAAGGAGAAGGAAGGACAGTCCGGCGGCAAGAGTTCCACGACGACCACGCCGCAGAGCGTGGAGTTGAACACCGACGCCGCCACCGCCAAGGGCTGGCAGAAGAAGGCCCTGGACGGTCAGGAGCTCTTCGCGACCCTGACGACGAATCAGGGCCCCATCGTCGTGCGGCTGTTCTCCAAGGACGCGCCCAAGACGGTGTCCAACTTCGTGGGCCTCGCCAGCGGTGAGCAGCCATGGATTGACCCGGCCACGGGCCAGCGCGTGGAGGGGCGCCCGCTGTACAACGGCCTCACCTTCCACCGCGTCATCCCCGGCTTCATGATTCAGGGCGGTGACCCCACCGGCACCGGCCGCGGCAGCCCGGGCTACCGGTTCGAGGACGAGTTCCAGGGCAGCCACTCGTTCGACAAGCCGGGCATCCTGGCCATGGCCAACGCGGGCCCGCGGACGAACGGCAGCCAGTTCTTCATCACCACCTCCACGCCCGCGTACCTCAACGGCCGCCACACCATCTTCGGTGAGGTGGTGAAGGGCTACGAGGTGGTGGAGAAGATCTCCAACGTGCCGCGCGACGCGCAGGACAAGCCCGCGGAGCCGGTGGTCATCCAGTCCATCCAGGTGAGCGACTCGCAGCCGTGACGAACCTGCGCATGCGGCAGGTCTCGACGCGGCTCGGTGACCTGGACTGCCACGTGGTGGATGCGCTGCCCGAGGGCGCCATGCCCTCGCTGGCCGTCGTCCTGTGTCATGGCTTCGGCGCGCCGGGGACGGACCTGGTCGCGCTGGCGCCGGAGCTGGCCTCGCTGGCGCCTCGGCTCGCCGAGTCCGTCCGCTTCGTGTTCCCCGCCGCCCCGCTGACGCTCGCCGAGTTCGGCATGCCCGCGGGGCGCGCGTGGTTCCACCTGCCGCCCGAGTTGCTCATGGGGCAGCAGCGGGACTGGACGCGCTTCACGCAGGAAGTGCCTCCGGGCATGCCGGCCGCGCGCCGCGCCGTGATGAACACCGTGTCCGCGCTGTCCGCCGCGACGAAACTCCCCTACGGCCGCATCGTGCTGGGGGGCTTCAGCCAGGGCGCCATGGTGACGACGGACGTCTCGCTGCGGCTGGAAGAGGCGCCCGCGGGCTTGAGCATCCTCTCCGGCACGCTCACCGCCGAGCCGGAGTGGCGGACTCGCGCCGCCGCGCGCAAGGGGCTCCCCGTGTTCCAGGCCCATGGCCGCTACGACCCCGTGCTGCCCTTCCAGGAAGCCGAGCGGCTGCGCGACCTGCTGGTGGAGTCCGGCCTGGCGGTGGAGTTCCTACCTTTCGACGGGCCCCACACGATTGCGTCCGAGGAGATGGAGCGACTGGCGGCCTTCCTCGTGGCGCGGCTGTAGCGGGCGGACCGACGCGGGAGGCGCGCATGTACCACGCGAGGGAGCTGACGGTGTCCACCCGGGGTCGCGACTTCGTGGACATCACCCGCGACGTGCAGGAGGCGGTGCGCGAGAGCGGCGCGAAGCAGGGCCTGTGCACCGTGTTCCTGCATCACACCAGCGCGTCGCTCGTGCTCTGCGAGAACGCGGACCCGGACGTGCGCCGCGACCTGGAGGCCTTCTGCTCGCGGCTCGTGCGGGATGGGGATCCACTGTTCCAGCATGACGCGGAGGGGCCGGACGACATGGCCGCGCACATCCGCACGGTGCTGACGCACAGCTCCCTCACCGTGCCGGTGAAGCACGGCGCGGCGGACCTGGGCACCTGGCAGGGCGTCTACGTCTGGGAGCACCGCACGTCGCCCCACCGGCGGCGTGTCACCGTGTCGGTGCTCGGCGGCTGAAGGCGCGCGGCTACTTGCGCTCCAGCAGCGCGAGCCGCAGCCCCAGGCCCACGAACACGGCGCCGGTGGCGCGCTGGAACCACGGCGCGCCGCCGAGCCGCTGCTTCGTCCACCGCCCCGCCCCGCTCGCCGCCCACGCCACGCACGCGAGCACCAGCGTGCCTGACACGTTGAACAGCACGCCGAGCAGCACGAACTGCCCCGTCACCGCCCCGCGCGACGGGTCCACGAACTGCGGCAGGAAGGCGAGGAAGAACAGCGCCACCTTCGGGTTCAGCACATTGGTGACGATGCCCTGGCGGAAGATGGCGCCCATGCGCGCGCGCTCCACGACAGGCGCCTGGAGCGTGGCGGGGGCCTTGCTCAGCAGGGCCTTGAGCCCGAGGAACACGAGGTACGCGGCGCCGGCGTACTTCACGACCTCGAAGGCGAGCGGCACCGCCATCAACATGCCGGACAGGCCCGCCGCGATGGCGAACGTGTGCACCAGACAGCCCACCGCGATGCCGAGCGCGGAGACGAAGCCCGCCTTGCGTCCCTCGCTGGCGGAGCGCGCGAGGACATAGAGCATGTCCGGCCCCGGCGTGACGTTGAGGGTGAGCGTCGCGGCGAGGAACACCAGGAGCGTGGAGATGGGGGGCATGGGCTCACTCTAATCCGAGCAAGCCATGGGGGGCCGTCTCCGTGCCAGCTCAGCGGGTGTTCACCGCGACGGACACCTTGCGGCCGGGCCGGGCCACGACGCGCGACTGCCCGCGAATGCGCACCCACGAGCCTGGGACGTCATGCGTCGCATGGACCATGGACCAGCCCAGGGGTACCTCCGGGGCGGTCCACGCGTAGAGGGCCCGCGCGTCCTTGGGCGCCAGGTTGATGCAGCCGTGGCTCACCGGCTCGCCGAAGCGGTCATGCCAGTAGGCGGTGTGCAGCGCGAAGTCCCCCTGGAAGAACATGGTCCACGGCACCGTGGCCACCGTGTACGAGGCCATGCCCGTGCGGCCGCGCATGTCGGCCTCGGCGAACTTGACCCAGATGCGATAGAGGCCCTCGGGGGTGTCGGTGCCCGGGGCTCCGGACGAGACGAGCGTCGCGTAGACGGGCCGCTCGCCCTCGTAGGCCACGAGCACCTGCGCATCCAGGTCCACGTCCAGCCAGCGCTCGCCGGGCTCCACTTGCGGCGGAGCCGGCAGATACCAGGCGACGTGCAGGTCATCGCGCGCCACCCAGTATCCGTCGGCGATGCGCACCCAGCGGCCATCGGCGGACAGCTCATGGACGGCCACCAGCGTGCGCGGCGGGAGCACCGTGGCGCGCGGAGCGTGCGCATCGGGAGCCCGGCGGACCTCCACGGCGGCGCGAGGCGTGGTGCGAGACTGGGCCCAGGCGAACGGGTTGGGCAGCTCGGACAGCATATCCGCGTCGAGCCCGCTGAAGTCCGAGGGCCGATACTCGCGCAGCGCGCGCGCCTCGAAGTAGCGGCCATCGGTGGTGCGCCAGAACGTGCGCCGTCCGACCTTCACCTGTCCGCTCAGCTTCACGGTCACCGAGCCCTTGAGGAGCACGCCTTTGCGACGCGCGCGCGCCAGCGCGAGGCTCGGGTACGCGCGCACGCGGTGGCCCACCACGCGCGCATAGATGCCGGGCGTCAATTCACCATCCAGGACGCGGGGCAGCTCGCGCACGCGGGGCTCGCGGAAGTTCGGCTCCAGATAGCGCTCGCAGACCCAGCCTTGGGGCTCAATCTCCACCCACGCCTCGCAGTCGGGTCCGCGCATGGCGCCCTTCCAACGCACGCGCATGTCCTGAGCCACCGTGCCCAGCGGCTCCGAACTCTGCCGAGGCTCCGAGCGAACCGCGATGGAGCGGCGAACCCGCAGCGAGCCTGCATCCGGGGCGTACGCGATGACCACCACGCCCGCGTCCGCGCCCACTGAGGTCACGCGAGGCTCGGGCTCCAACACAGGGACCTCGGAATCGACTGGCGCCTCGGCGTCCACGAGGGGCTCGCCGTCCGGGCCCAGCGGCAGGATGGGGACATCGTCCTCGGTGATGACGACGGGGGTGTCCTCACCAGGAAGGGCTTCCTCCTGCTCGGAGCGGGACGCGCCAGAAGCGTGAGGGCCCGCGCTGAGGGACAGTTCCTCCGCGCCTGCGTGTGTGCCCTGCGGCTCGGAGGCGAGATCGACCACGGGAGGAGGCTCGCCCCGAGGCCGCCCGGATTCAGCCTGCGGATCCGTGCGGCGCCACGTGGACAGCAAGTCAGCAGTGCCGCTCGGAGCAATACCAGCCGTACCGCTCGGAGCAGCAGCTGTTCCGCGCGAAGGAGCCGCAGCCGTGTCGTGCCCCATCGTGTGCGGAGCCGCGAAGGCTCCCCCCACGTCCGTGCCCGCACGCAGCGCATCCTGTGTGTTGGCCTCCCCCTCTGTCGCGTGTGGCACACCAGATGGGTCCGCGGCCGGAAGCGCTCCACCCGAGGCCGGCGATGCGCCAGCCACGACAGGTGAATCCGAGGGCGATGGCCCATGCGCTTCTGCAACCGCCTGGGCTTCTTCCGCAGCGGGTGCATGCGGTTCATTCAGGCTCGGAGCACCAGACGCCTCCGTGTCCCCGTTCGCGGAGGACGGTCTCTCCTCTCGGAGTCTCGCCTCCGTCGCGGCCTCGCGTTCAGAACGCGAGTCGGGGCCTCCTCTCGAGGAGGAAGCACCCGAAACGGCAGGAGCATCGGGAGCAGGAGCGGAACACGCGGCGATGAACAACGGCAGAGCGAGCGGGAGCCAACGCGTCATCTGCGAGACACGGTACGGATCCGCGCTGACAGTCTCAACGTCGTCTCAGGTGCGATCCCCTGCGCGAGACGCGGCGGGAGTGCGTATCCCGTGCGCCCGCAACGGCGCTTGCCGCGAGGAACGGAAAGTCAGCGGCCTCCCGTCGCCTTGCGGGCAGCGACCCATGACCCGCGGGCGGACCGAACGCCGCGCTCAGCTCAAACTTTCCGCGCGGTATCGAGCAATCAGCCTCGTGCGCACCGCGTGCTGGCAGACGCGCGTGAAGAACCACACGCGAGCAGGATGTGCCGCACCGCGAGCCCCGTGCCCCACACCAGCGACGACGCGGGGAACGCCTCGCCCGCGAGGATGGTGCGCATGCCCTCGAACACATACGACGGCGGCAGCACCCGCGAGATGGCCTGCGTCCAGTGCGGCAACGTGGACACCGGATGAGACACCCCGGCGAACGGAGACAGCAGGCTCGGGCTGGGCCACACGAACCACTCCGACGCGGGCCCGAACCGCAGCACCCGCGCACTTCCGAACACGCCGAGCGCGATGCCAGACAAGAACAAGCTGAGCAGGAACGGCAACAGCGCCAGCCCGTAGGCGGAGAAGGACAACCCGAAGCCCGCCGTCGTCAACACCCACGTCACGACGAGCCCCACGGAGCCGGTCGCGATGCTCGACGTCACCATGCCCGTGACGTACTCGGCGATGGACAGCGGCGTGGCGAAGAAGTTGAGGGTGTTGCGCGACCCGACGTCCTCGAAGAAGGCCATCGCCCCCTCCTGCATCACGCGGGTGAAGAACTCGCTGAGGAGCACCGCGCCAGCAGCACCGGCACGAAGTTGAAGCCCGCCGCGGTGACGCGGTTGAGACAGCGGCCGATGCCCCCCCACGGCACCATGTCGAGGGCCACCCACGCGAACAGGGGCAGCACGCGCGCGGGACTCTCACGCAAGAGATAGAACTGGCGCAGCGTAATGGCGGCGACTCGACCCAGGCGCATGGCGCTCACGCCTTTCCCAGCGAGAGGGGCTCGCGCGCGACGGTGATGAAGAGTCCTTCCAGCGTCTGCTTGCCGTGCTCGCGCGGCAGCGTCCACGGATTGCCTTCGAGCAGGATGCGCCCACGCGCGAGAAACAACAGGCGGTCACATCGTGCAGGCCGTACGACGTCCAGAGGACCCCGCCGGGCCCCTCGGCGGCGAACACACGAATCTTCGCGCGCAGGTCCTGAGCCGTCGCCGGGTCCAGCGATGCGGTGGGCTCGTCGAGAAACAAGAGCCACGGACGTTTCAACGGGGCCTTGGCCAACGCCACGCGCGTCTGCGCACCCGAAGAGAGCACGCCGCACTTCACGTCCAGGAACGCCTGGAGGCCGAACTGCGCCAGCACCTCCTCGATGCGGGCCACCAGCGAGGCCCCCCGTACAGCAACCCGAAGATGCGCAGGTCCTGCACGACGGTGAGGTTGCCCGGCAGCGGCGCGTACATCGCCGCGAAGTCCGTGCGCTCCAGCGCCCGCGAGCGCTCGGTGGCGAGGTTCACGCCCTCGACGTGGATGCTGTCCGCGCGAGACTTCACCTGGAACGACGGCCCGTCCACGCCACGGCGTCGCCATGGCGCCTGCGCACCGCCGAGACCGCGAGCACCGGGCGCGCGGGGACTTCTTCCGAAGCGGCTGACTTGGGTACGGCCTTCAGCTCCGCCCCTCTCCCGAGGGAAGGGGGGGCTCGCCCTGCTCGGGCGTCTCCAGCAGTTTGTAGAGCGTCTTGCGGTCCACCGCGAGCAACCGCGCCGCCTCGCTCTTGTTGCCACCCACGTGCTGGAGCACGTGAGCCGCGTAGCGCCGCGACAGCTCAGCCAGGCTGGGGAGGTCTCCGGCCAGTCCACCCGTGAGTCGCTTGGGCGCGTCACCAATGGGCTCGGGGAAGTCCTGCGGCCCCAGCACGCCCGTCACGTTGAGCGCGAGCGCGCGCGCCACCACGTTCTCCAACTGGCGCACGTTGCCCGGCCAGTCATACGCGGTCAGCCGAGCCATGGCGTCCGTGGTCACCACCGGACGGGCCCCACCCCGCGCATGCAGCGATGCGAAGTGATCCACCAGCGAGGGGATGTCCTCGCGCCGCTCGCGCAGCGGGGGCAGGTGCAGGTGCACCACGTCCAGTCGGTACAGGAGGTCCTCGCGGAACAGACCCTCGGCCACGCGCGCCTTGAGGTCCTTGTTCGTCGCCGCGAGCACGCGCACGTCCACCTTCACCGGGACGCTCTCGCCCACGCGGCGGATCTCCCCTTCCTGGAGCACGCGCAGCAACTGGGACTGCACCTTCATCCCCACGTCGCCAATCTCGTCCAGGAACAGCGTGCCGCCGTGGGCCTCCTCGAAGAGACCGCGCCGCGCGCCCGAGGCGCCCGTGAAGCTGCCCTTCGCGTGGCCGAACAGCTCGCTCTCCATCAGCGACTCGGTGATGGCGCCGCAGTCCACGGGGATGAACGCCGCCTGTGCGCGGGTGGAGCGCCGGTGCAGCGCGCGGGCCACCATCTCCTTGCCCGTGCCCGTCTCGCCGGTAATGAGCACCGGGACGTTGCTCGTGGCCGCGCGAGCCACCTGCTTGTAGACCTCCAGCAGCGCGGGGCTGCGGCCCACCAGCGACGTGCGCTCCACCTGCTTGCGCAGCGTGCGGTTCTCCTCCACCAGCCGCTTCTGCTCCAGCGCGCGCCGCGCCACGCGCAGGATGGCGTCCACGTCGAAGGGCTTGGGCAGGTAGTCGAACGCGCCCTGCTGGATGCTGTCGAGCGCGCCCTCGATGTTGCCGAACGCCGTCACCACGATGACGGGCGTGTCCGGCAGGTGCGTGCGCACCTCCTGCAACACCTTGAGCCCATCGCCGGGCTCGGGCATGGCCATGTCGGTGAGCACCAGGTCAAAGGGCTGCTCGCCGATGCGCTCGGCCGCGCCCTTTGGATCCGCCGCCTGCGTCACCGACCCGAGCATGCCCAACAACCGCTGCAACAGGTCCCGCGCATGCGGGTCATCGTCCACGACCAGGATTCGCGCTGTGCTCATCAGAGGGCCTTGCGCGCTGCACTAGCACGGTTCTGCCCGGACTCCACGGTCGCGGGCGCTCCTCCGGTCAGCGTGGAACCGGAGACCTTGGGGAAGCGCACAGTCATGCGGGTGCCCTTCCCCTCCTCGGAGTGCACCACCAGCGTGCCGCCATGCGCCTCCACCACGCGCCGGGTGGTGGCCAGTCCCAGGCCGTGGCCCGGGATGCCGCGCACCTCGGGCGCCCGGAAGAACGGCTGGAACAACGAGGCCTGCGTGGCGGCGCTCATGCCCAGGCCGTTGTCCGTCACCTCCAGCACCGCATCCGTGCCCGCGGTGGCCACCCGCACCGTCACCCGAGGCTCCGGCCGGCCCGCCGTGTACTTCACCGCGTTGGACAAGAGGTTGCGCGCCACCACTTGGAGCAACTGGCCGGGGCAGTCCACCGCCACACCCGCCTCCAACTCGCGCTCCAGCGCCACGCCCTGCGCGGCGGCCGTCTGGCTCACCTCCAACAGCAGCGTGCTCACCGCCGTGTCCAGCTCGCCCGCCGTGTGCTCGCCGCGCGTCCCGGCCCGACAGAAGCGCAGGAGCGCCTCGATGAGCTCGCCCATGCGCACCGCGCTCGACTCGCACTGGGCCAGCATCTCCAGCACGCCCGGGTTCTTCACCTCGCCCGAGCGCCGCACCAGCGTCAGGTAGCCCTTCAGCGGCGCCAGCGGGCTCATCAGGTCGTGCGCCACGCGCCGGGTGAACGAATCCAGCTCCTGGTTGTGCCGCCCCAACTCCTCCAGCTGTCCCTGGATGGTGGCGTCCTGGCGGCGCAGCACGGACATGATGTGCAGGCCCACCAACATGGACACGAGGATGGCCAGCAGCGTGGCCCCCGCGCCCAGGGCCGTGTTGCGCACGCGCAGCGTGGCCAGGTGCCCCAACAGCTCGCGCGTGCCATCCGAGTTCTCCTGCGCCAGCTGCCCCGCCAGCGCATCCACCTCGAGGGCCATGGGGCGGATGCCCTCCACCAGGTGCCGGCGCGCGCGCTCCGCCTCGCGTTGGCGAGAGAACACCGCCGCCGCGCGGACCTGATCCGCCAGCCCCTGGCAGGCCGCGTTGAAGCGCAGCCACACCGCCTTCTCGCCCAGCGGCATGTCGCGCGTGTACGCGTCCGAGGCCAACCGGATGTCGGAGAGGATCTCCTCCATCACCGCGTCGGCCTCCTTGCGCTCGGCGTCGTCCGTGGCCCGGATGTGCGCCTCGATGGCGGACTCCAGCGACATCACGTACACGCGAATGCGCCCGATGAGATCCGCGCGGTTGAGGGCCTCGCCCACCAACCCGTCCACCTGGCGCCCGGTGCGCATCTCCGTCCACAGCGTGAAGCCGGTGACGGCTGACAGCAGCACCACCACGAAGAAGAAGCCCGCGCGGTAGCCCCGCAGCGGCGTCCGGGAACTCATCACGCCAGTGACTCCACCCGGCACGGACCTCGGCGCATCAATGAGAGGTCCCGTCGTCAGCCCCCGCCGAGCCCCCATCCTCTCCCTGGCGATGAGGCAGCGGCGGCAAGGTGCGACGGCGCGCGCGCTCCAGCGCGGACTCGTACCAGACGTCCGACAGCTCCTCGTGCATCGCGGCCAGCTCGCGCTGCTTCGCCTGAAGCTGCGCGTTGTGCTCCTCCAGGGCGTGGCGCTCCACTTCCGCGCGCCCCAGCTCGTCCACCCGCAGCGCGCGCTCGAGCTGCTCGGCTTCCGCGCGCTCCTGCGCCTGCTCCTCCAGCGCGGCCTCCGTCGCGGCCAGCCGCACCGCCAGCGCCTCGGTGCGCTCGCGCTCCTGTTGATAGGCGCGCTGCCACCGGTCCGCCTCGATCACCTGGGCCTCCAGCCGCTCGGGTGCGATGCCCACCGCGGCACACCCCGTCCCGACCCATGCCACGCCCGTTGCGACCAGGAGGTACCGCATACACCGTCTCTCCCTGCCCCTGGCCCCGCGACATGCGGAGCGAGAACGGGCCGGGCCTGCCATCGCATGATTCTGACGCGGACGGCCGACGCAGCTTGCTCAAGAGAGGGGGTGTCGTCAAAGCAACCCGCGCCTGCTTGGGGAGCCTGCACCCAATGTTTGCATTCCAACTGAGGAGTTTCTCCCCAGGCGCAACGGGAGGGCAGCGCGCGAACCCAGCGGAGTTGCTGTGAATGCAGTCCTGGCATGGCGGGTGCTCAAGCCCCTGTCCGCAAGCCGACGCAATTCCGCGCCGGACCGTCGCATCGGAGCGTTCCATGAAGACCCTGATCGTCGCCGCCGTCCTCGCCGCCACCACCGCGTTTGCCAACACCCCGGCCCCGGCCGCCGCGGAGACCAAGCCGGCCGCCGCCGAGGCGAAGACGGAGGCCGCTGCTCCTGCCGCTGAGGCCGCTCCTGCCGCCGAGGCCAAGCCGGAGGCCAAGCCGGCCGCGAAGAAGGGCGGCAAGAAGGCCGCTGCCGCGAAGGACGCGGCCGCCCCGGCCACCAAGTAGTTCGCTGTCCTCCGCGCGTTCGCGGAGTCACCCGAGGGCGCCCTTTCACAGGGGCGCCCTCGTGGCGTTTCTGGGGATTCCCCGTCCACTCGGCTGCCCTCCGACCCTTCCAGCATTGCTGTGATTTGACAGGACGGCGGGAAATCGGCTTAATACGACTTAAGCGAGTGACGTCTCATTCGCGACAGGTGTGGATCCCCCCATCCCACCTATCGGGAGAACCCCCATGGTCGAAGCCTTCGTCAAAGTGTCCGAAGCCTCGCGGTTGCTGCTGGAGAAGGGGCTCGTCCCCGCGACCGGCGCCGAGGCCCTGGGCATGGTGGCGCATACGCTGGGCGTTCACCGGGCCTTCATCTTCGAGAACCGCGCCCCCTCCTTCTCGACCAAGGGCCGCTTCGTGGCGGACCTGCGCCACGCGTGGGCGAAGCCGGGGATCGCCTCGCCGCTGGCCAACGCCTCCTTGCGCACCTTCGCCTTCCGGGACTTCGCGCCGGGCTGGGCGGACATGCTGGAGGGCGGGCTCGCGGTGGCGTGCCCCACGGCGGAGGCCCCGGTGATGATGCGCGAGCTGCTGGTGCAGCAGGGCGTGCACTCCTCGCTGCTCTGCCCCATCACCCCGGCCCGCGAGTGGTGGGGGTTCATCGGCTTCGAGGACTGCGAGCGCGCGCGGGTGTGGCGGCCGGAGGAGATCTCCATCCTCAAGTCGCTGGCCCGCGCCGTGGGCGCGTCCGTGCGCCAGGCGCAGATGCGCGCCTCGCTCAACCAGGTGCGCTCCACCCTGCGCGGCGCCGTGCTGCAGACGGCCCCCAGCGACTCGTGAGCCCGTCAGGCCCGCCTGCCTGACTGCTGGGGTGGGCTCTACCCGGGCCCATCGTCGGGGAGACAGCGCGCCGCCGCGCCGCCGCGAATCTGTTAGCCTGCGGGCCGCGCACGCCCCCCCATGTCCTCGATTGAACCCACGGCGATCAGCCGGCACCGCACCCCGGATCTCATCACCGGCTACCGCCTCGAGAAGCTCGTTGGAACGGGAGGCATGGGCGAGGTCCACAAGGCCACCCAGCTGTCACTCGGCCGAACTGTCGCGGTGAAGCTGCTCAACCCGGAGCTGGCCAAGGACCCGTCCTTCATCGCGCGCTTCCAGAAGGAAGCCGCGGCCCTGGCCGCGCTGAGCCACCCCCACGTCGTCTCCATCGTCGACAAGGGCAACACCACCACCACCTACTACCTGGTGATGGAGTTCGTGGACGGGCCCAGCCTGCGCGAGCTCATGCGCACGCCCCCGCAGGACTCTCCCGTGCTGCTGCGGCGCATGTTGGAGATCTGCCGGGCCATCGAGTACGCGCACGGCCGCGGCGTCATCCACCGGGACCTGAAGCCGGAGAACATCCTGCTGGACCAGCAGGCCGGCGGCATCGCCAAGGTGTCCGACTTCGGACTGGCCTCGTTCCTGGACGACGCGAACGCCTCCTCGCGCTACGCCCTGACGTCCACGCACGTGTCCATGGGCACCGTGTCGTACATGGCGCCCGAGCAGCGCGTGGACGCCAAGAGCGCGGACGCGCGCGCGGACATCTTCTCGCTGGGCGTCATCCTCTACGAGATGTTCACCGGCGAGGTGCCGCTGGGCACCTTCGACCTGCCCTCGCGCCGCCGGCCGGGGTTGGATCCGCGGGTGGACGGCATCGTCACGCGCTGCCTCAAGCCAGACCCCGCGGACCGCTATCAGACGGTCACCGCGCTCATCACGGACCTGGAGCCGCTGGTCCCAGGGAGCCTGCCCTCGCTGGCGCCGCTGCGGCTCACGCGCATGCAGCGCTTCCGCCACGCGATGCGCCGGTTGGTGGGCGCCACGCTGCGCGCCGCGGCCGTCGTGGTGGTGCTGGCGGCGCTGGCCGTGCTGGGCGTGGCGTGGCTGCGCGCCGGTGAGCGGCGCCCCGCGGTGGCACCGGGCGCCGCCATCATGGCGGACCTCGGGCCGCCCTCGCCCCGCACGGGCACGGGCCGGCTGGAGACGGGGGCGGAGAAGCGCAAGGTGGTGCTGGGCGAAGGCCCGGATGCCCCTTCCGTGCTGGTGGCCGGACGCCCCGTGGCGTTCGAGGAGAAGGCGCTGGTGTTCCCCGCCGTGGACGGGCAGTCGCGCGTGGGCCGCGCGCGCCTGGACGTGGTGGGCCTGGAGGGTGACATCGCGGAGCTGACCGCGCGCGTGCGCGCCGACGCGCCTCCGCCCACCTTCAGCCGCCGGGCGCGCGCCATGCTGTACGGCCCCGCCCCGGAGCCCGTCGCCGCGCTGATGCTCGTGGGCAGCACGGGCCGCTACGTGGCGCTCCTGCACAACGGCGCGGGCGCGCCGCTGGCCCTCGAGTGGGCGCTGGGCGAGCGCCGCGGCACCATGCTCGGGCTCGCCTCTCCCGAGGGCGAGGCCCGGCTGGAGCTGTCCTTGGACGCCGACGGCGTGCTCCAGGCCTACGTCGGCAGCGGCAAGGACCGCCGCGCCATCGCCGAGCCGCTCGACCTGGGCCCCGGCTGGCAGGAGCAGTTCGGCGGGGCCCCCACCCCCGCGTTCGGCTGCGTGGAGGGGACGTGCCGCGCGGAAGGCCTCACCTACGCGGTCCGGCGCGCGCCCCCGCTCCCGGTGGAGGCACCGGTCGCCGTCTCCCCGCCGCCCACGCGCACGGTGGCCGTGGCGGTGCCCACCAAGGCCGTGGTGCCCCCCAAGCGGGTCGCCACCCCACCGCCCCCGCCCAAGCGCCAGCCCATCAAGCAGCCTCCCCCCAAGCCCCCCAAGCGCCGGTAGCAGCCGCGCATTCGGAGAAGGCGCAGGGAATATGGCCTCGTGCGTGGGATTGCACTATCCCTCGACACTCCTATGCGCACCCTCCACCGCAGCCTCGCCGCGCTCGCTCTCGTCGCCGGACTGACCGGCTGCCCCAAGCCCACCGTCACGCCCCGAGTCCTGGAGGCCGCCGCCGAGCGCGCGCAGAGCGGCTCCCCCGAGGCGCGCACCCTCGCCTTCGCCGGCTTCCACGCGTACCTCATGGCGGGAGACGCGGCGCTCGCCCAGCAGCGCTTCGACGCGGCGCTCGCCAAGGATCCGAACGACCCGTACGCGCTCCAGGGTCAGGCCCTGCTGGCGCGCCGTGCGGGCCGCACGGCCCCCGCGCTCACCGCCTCGCTGGAGCTGGTGAAGCGCGCGCCGCGCCACCCGCTCGCGGTGCCCGCCGCGCGCTACGCGCTGGACCTGGTGGGCACCTCGCCCGCGATGGACGACAGCATCCTCGAAGGCGTCGAGGCCGCGCTGGCCGCGGGCGTCCAGGGTGAGGCGGCGTATCTCCTCCGGGGCGCGCGCCTGTCCATCCACACCTTCCGCGGCGACACCGCGCGGCAGGCGCAGGACCTCAAGGACCTGGGCGGCGTGAGCGAGGCGACGGTGGTGGGCCCCTTCTCGCCCTTCCACATCCTCTCCTTCCGGGACCTGCTCCCCCCGGAGAAGGACGGTTCGCTCGCGGGCCCCTTCACCGGCGCGTTCGGCCCGCTGGCCACCCGCACCGTGCACGCGCCAGACGGGCGCCTGGACCTGGGCGGGGAGCCCGGCCACGGGGACATGTACGTGCTCGCGTTCGACGCCGAGGTGACCGAGCCGGGTGACTACGTGGTGCGCTCGGTGAGCCAGACCTCGCACCGCGTGCTGCTGGATGGCACGCCGGTGCTGGAGCGCCAGCGCTGGACGCGCGCGGCCTCCACCGTGACGGCGCGCGCGGTGTCGCTGAAGCCGGGCAAGCACCGCATCGTGACCAGCGTGTCGCGCGACGAGACCACGGGCGTGTTCACCTTCGCGCTGCTGCGGGCGGACGGAAAGCCCTCGGCCGTTCGCTACACCGCGGCCACGGGCGCGGCTCCAGCATGGGGCGCAGGAGTGCCCCCCGCCGAGGCCCCGCTCCAGTACGCCACCTCGGAGGACCTCGCGGCCGCCCTGCGTGGAGAGGCCGGGGACACGCTCGCCACCTTCCTCGCCGTGCGCGACGGCATGGGCCGCGATGGAGATGGCGCGCGGCGGCTGATGGCCACGGTGGAGCCCACCTCGCCCGCGCTGCTCGCCTTGCGCGCGGAGCTGGCCTCGCAGGACCGCACCATCCCCGCGAAGGTGGCCCGTGGCCGCGCCACGCGCGACCTGGAGGCCGTGCTCGCCAAGGACCCGGGCAACGTGGCCGCGCAGCTGTTGCGCGCGGACCTCTTCCTGGATGAAGGCCAGGCGGCGCAGGCCCTGGAGGCGCTGAAGACCGCGCGCGACGCGGCGAAGCCCACCGGCTCCGCCGTGCACCTGATGCTGGCCCGCGCGGCGCTCGCTTTGGACGTGGATCCGCAGGCGGAGGTCGCGCTCGAAGCGGCCCTGGAGGCCCAGCCCGGCCTCTGCGACGCCGTGGCGCTCCAGTACAACCTCGCCCGCAAGCGCGACGCCGTGGCGCGCGCGGACATGCTCATGGGCGCGCAGGAGAACTGCCCCGGCGCGCTGGCGCGACAGGCGGACCATGCGCGCACCCGCGGCGAGCCGGAGGCCGCGGCCCAGGCCTACGCCACCATGCTGGCGCGGGACCCGGACAACGTCACCACCGGCGCCGCGCTCGCCAACGCGTACATCGGCCTGCGCCGCTTCGATGACGCCACCCGCGTGCTGCGCTCGCTCTTCACCATCTGGCCGCGCAACAAGGAGCTGCTGGAGCGCCTGGCCGACGTGCGCGAGTACGCGGGCGACAAGGCCGAGGCCCTGGCGCTGCGCGAGCAGGCGCTGATGCTGGACGGCAGCGACCTCACCCTGCGCCGGGCGGTGGAGCGCGCGAAGACGGGCAAGGAGCTGCTCCAGGCCCACGCCATCGACGGGCGCGAGGCCATCCGCGCGTACGAGGCCTCGCCCGTCACGGGCGGCAGCGCCGCGGCCTACGTGCTGGACGCGGCCGCCGTGCAGGCCTTCCCGGACGGCTCGCTGGTCAACCGCATCCACACCATCCAGAAGGCGCTGGAGCAGTCCGGCGTGCAGGAGATCGCCGAGGTCAACCTGCCCCGCGGCGCGCAGTTGCTCGCGCTGCGCACGCTGAAGGCCGACGGCCGCGTGCTGGAGCCGGAGAACATCGAGGGCAAGGACACCATGAGCCTGCCCGGCGTGCAGGTGGGCGACTACGTGGAGGTCGAGTACCTGTTGGCCGAGGGCGACCGCGGCCCCGCGCAGCCGGGCTTCGCCGCGTCCGCGTTCTATTTCCAGATCGCCAACCAGCCCAACGCCTGGTCCACGTACACGGTGGTGGCGCCCAAGGGCAGCAACCTGCGCGTGGACGCGCACAACATGAAGGCGCCGGAGCCGGTGGTGCAGGGCGACCAGGAAGTCTTCCACTACGACGCCCGCCGCGTGCCGCCCTTCATCCCCGAGCCGGACGCGCCGCCCTCTGGCAACGAGTACCTGCCGTTCGTCGTCGTGGGCACCGGCGCCACGGGCAATGACGGGCTCGTGCAGGTGTACGGCGACGCGTTCCAGGACCGCTGGCAGCGCACCACCGAGGTCGAGGCCTTCGCGAAGCAGGCCACCGAGGGCAAGAAGGGCCTGGAGGCCGTGAAGGCCCTGCACGCCGCGGTGATGAAGCGCTTCTCCGGGCGCGACACGGGGCTGGGTCAGTCCGCGGCCTCCACGGTGGCTCAGGACCGAGGCAGCCGCCTCACGGTGTTGAAGGCGGGGCTGGAGACGCTGGGCATCCCCTCACGCGTGGCCGCCGTGCGCACCTTCAACACGCCGCCCGCGCCGTACCTCTTCCCCAACGAGCAGCTCCTGCCCTACGCCGCGCTGCGCGTGGAGGTCCCGGGCGAGGCGCCGGTCTGGGTGGACACCTCGGTGCGCTTCGGCCCGTTCGGCGAGCTGCCCGAGACCGCCATGGGCGAGCGCGAGGCGTACCTGATGCCCGAGCCCGGCAAGGCGCAGCAGAAGGTCACCACGCCCGCGCTGAAGGACCGTCCGGGCAAGCAGGTGAAGCTGGACCTGGAGCTGTCCGCGGACGGGAAGCTCACGGGCAAGGGCGACGAGGTCTACACGGGCTTCGAGGCGGCGCAGATCGCCGAGGCGTTCGAGCAGCTCTCCGCCGAGAGCCGCAACCAGGCGCTCCAGGGCGCGGTGTCGCGCTACTTCGGGGGCGCGGAGCTGTCCTCGGTGAAGCTGGACCGCACGACCGAGGTGGGCGCGCCGTTCGTGCTGCACTACGAGTTCACCGTGCCGCGCTTCGGCCGCCTCGAGGGCGACCAGAAGATGGTGCTGGGCGCGCTGACCTTCCCCGCGCTCCTGGGGCGTCGCTACGTGGAGCTGAGCTCGCGCGACACGCCGCTGTTCATCGACAGCATGGAGGCCAGCCGCACGCAGGTGACGCTGACCATGCCCCAGGGCTGGAAGCTGGCGGATCCGCAGGCGTCGCTGAAGGTGGACAGCGACTTCGGCCACTTCGCGCGCGCGGAGAAGCAGGAGGGCCGCACCCTGACCCTCAACGAGTCGCTCCAGGTGCCGCGCAACCGCATCTCCCCGCGTGACTACGAGAAGTTCTCGGCCTTCGCGGGAGACGTGGACCTCATCCAGGTGCGCGAGATGTTCCTCGTGAAGCAGTAACGCTCACGACGACGCAGTCACGGACAGGGCCACGGGCACCCGCCCGGGGCCCTTCGTCATTCCTGGGGACGGGCGCGCTCGGCCTTCTTGAAGCGCAGGCGCTTCATGGACTCGAAGCGGGCCCGGTCACGCGGCGGAGTCGTCGCCACGAGCCCCTCCAGCATGCGCTTGGAGCTGCGGTAGATTTCCTCCACGGCGACCTCGAAGGCGTCGGTGTTCTGCTTCGAGGGATTGCGCGTCCCGGCGATCTTCCGGACGAACTGGAGCGCGGCCGCGCGGATGTCCTCGTCCGTGGCGGGCGGCGCGAAGTTGAACAGGGGCTTGATGTTGCGGCACATGCCTCCACCCTAACGCCCTTCGCCGCGGCCGACATGCCTCCGGATGAGGCCACTCCGCAGCCCACGCCACGCCCCCGCGAGACACAGCAGGCCCTTTCCAGCTCCGCGTGCTCACTCCTGGAAGATGGCCACGTGCGGCACACCGTCCTCGCCGATGACGCCGCGGTACATGCCGCTGGAGTTGAAGGGCATGGTCACGTTGCCCTGGTGGTCCATGGCGATGACGCCGCCCTCGCCGCCCGCCTTCACCAGCACATCGTTGACGACGACATGAGCGGCCTCGGCCAGCGGCAGGCCCTGGTACTCCACGCGAGCGCAGATGTCGCGCGCCACGGTGTAGCGGATGAAGAACTCACCATGCCCCGTGGCGGACACCGCGCAGCGAGGGTCCGCGTAGGTGCCCGCGCCAATGACGGGCGAGTCCCCCACCCGTCCGAACCGCTTGTTCGTCATGCCGCCCGTGGACGTGCCCGCCGCCAGGTTGCCCGAGGCATCGAGCGCCACCGCGCCCACCGTGCCGAACTTGTGGTCGCCCGTCACCGGATCCAATCCCGGCGTCAGCGACGACGCCGGAGCCGACGGTTGCGTCTCGCGCTCCTTCTCCAACGCGCGCTGAAGCGACTGCCAGCGCTCCTCCGTGTAGAAGTACTTCGGATCCACCCACTCCATGCCCTGTGAGCGCGCGAAGGCCTCCGCGCCGTCGCCCACCATCATCACGTGCGGCGACTTCTCCATCACCATCCGCGCCAGGTCGATGGGATTGCGGATGTGACGCACGCCCGCCACCGCGCCCGCGGCCCGCGTCCGGCCATCCATGATGGCGGCGTCCAGTTCGTTCACCCCATCATGGTTGAAGACCGCGCCCTTGCCCGCGTTGAAGTACGGCGAGTCCTCCATCACATGAATGGCGGCGCTCACCGCATCCAGGCTGCTGCCTCCCCGAGCCAGCACGGCATGCCCCGCCTGCAGTGACTGGGCGAGCGCGGCACGCACCGCCGCCTCGCGCTCCGGGGACAGGTTCTCGCGCGAAATCACCCCCGCGCCGCCGTGGATGACCAGGCCCCACTTCGGCTTCGGCCGAGGCGCCGCCTCTTCGTGCATCATCGCCTCGTCTCGCTTCGCGGAGACCGACCGCGTGCTGGCGGCGCACCCCCAGGTGAGCATCACCAGCGAGGCCGCCACCAGGTGACTCCAGGAACCGGACGAAAGCGAAGCGAGCATGCGAAGGGCCTCCAGGCAGCCGGCGGCCGAGCCTCGGCGGACAAGCCGGAGCGAAGCCGCGCACGTGTCCGGTCGGTAGCACGCCCGCCCCGCGCGGGACAACGCCACCCCGAGACAGCGCGCCCTCGACTGGACGCCGCCACGCCAGGGCACGGGCAGGGGCTGGTCCGCGGACCGCGCGGCGCGGTTCCCCTCGGCTCGCGCCATCCCCATCGTCTCCGACAGCAATGGGCCGTGCGACCACGCCCACTCCGAGGGAGGCCGCGATGAAGAAGCTGTCCGGGATGCGAGTGGCCGTGCTGGCGGCCGAGGGCTTCGAGCAAGCCGAGCTGACGCGGCCCGTCAGGAAGCTCCAGCACGAGGGCGCGACCGTGACACTCGTCTCGCTCAAGCCCGGCGCGGTGCAGGGGATGGCGCGACACACTCCGGGCCGAGCACGCCACGTGGACGCCACGCTGCGCGACGCGAAGGCCGCGGACTTCGACGCGCTGGTGCTACCAGGTGGCTTCCTGAGCCCGGACCTGTTGCGCCAGAACGCGCTCGCCTTGGACTTCGTGCGCGACGCGGACACGCTGGACCTGCCCATGGCCATCATCTGCCACGCGCCGTGGGTGCTCGTGTCCGCGGGGTTGGTGGAGGGACGTCGACTCACCTCGTGGCCCGGCATCCGCGACGACGTGAGCAACGCGGGCGGCCTCTGGGTGGACGAGCCGGTGGTGCGCGACGGCAACTGGGTCACCAGCCGAGACCCTCACGACCTCGCGGCCCTCGAACGCGCGATGGTGGAGCTCTTCGAGGAGCGCGTGCCCGAGCTGCGCGACCGCGAGCCCGCCCCCACACGAAAGCGCTGGCCCAAGGTCTTCGCGGGCGTGCTGGCCACGGCGGCGCTCGGTCTCACCGCGCACCGTCTGGCCGCCACCCGCTGACGCTCACATCCACCCGAGCTGGAGCCGCGCCACGTCCGTCATGCGGCTCTGGTCCCAGGGTGGCTCCCACACCAGCTCCACCTGGGCTTCCTTCACGCCCGGCAGCGACGACACCTTCGAGCGGACATCCTCCACGAGCACCTGCCCCATGCCGCAGCCCGGCGCCGTCACCGTCATGTGGATGTCCACCCGCTGGCCACCCTCGGGCAACGGCGTGGCCTTGCACAGGTACACCAGGCCCAGCTCCACGATGTTCACCGGAATCTCCGGGTCGAACACGGTGCGCAGCTGCTCCCAGACCTTCTCCTCGCTGAACTCCTCCGCGGAGGCGTCCGACGTCGGAGCGCTCGCCTCGGGGACCTTCGCCGCGAAGTCCGCGCCCAGCGCGGAGGTGTCTTTCTCGTTGATGCGGAAGAGCTGACCGTAAGGGTCCTGGACGGTGACATTCCCGCCCAGCGTCTGCATCACCCGCAGCTCCGCGCCCGCGGGCAGCGACACCTTGTCCCCACTGGGGATGAGCATCGCGTCCACGTCGCGCTCGAGCACCGTCATCATGCCTCGCATGTCCGCCTCTCCTTCCCTATTCCGTGGACACCGAGGTCGAGCGGCCTTCCAGCGCGGCACGCAACGTGTGCCACGCCAGGCTCGCGCACTTCACGCGCGCGGGGAACTCGCTCACACCCGAGAGCACGGCCAGCTTGCCCAATGACTCCACGTCCACCGCGCTGGGCCCTTCGGTCACCAGGGCGTGCACCTGCTCGAACAGCGCCACGGCCTCCGCGAGCGTCCGGTCCTTCACCGCGCCCGTCATCAGCGACGCGGACGCGCGAGAGATGGCGCAGCCCTGTCCCTGGAAGCCGATGTCGCGGATGACGTCTCCCTCCATGTGCACCGTCACGGAGAGCTGGTCGCCACAGAGCGGGTTGTAGCCCTCGGCCTGCCGGTTGGCGTCCGGCACCGCGCGGAAGTTGCGCGGGCGCTTGGAGTGCTCCAGCACCACCTCTTGATAGAGGTCCTGCAAGTCGGAGCTCACTGGAACACCTCCCGCACCTTGTGCAGCCCTCGGACCAGCGCGTCCACGTCCTCGGGCGTGTTGTAGAAGGCCAGCGACGCGCGCGCCGTGGCCGCCACGCCGAAGCGCTTCATCAGCGGCTGCGCGCAGTGGTGGCCCGTGCGGATGCACACGCCCTCGCGGTCCAGGATGGTGCCCACGTCGTGGGGATGCACGTCCGCCAGCGTGAAGGACAGGACGCCCGTCTTCTCGCTCGCCGTGCCCACCAGCGACAGGCCCGGCACCGCGCTCAGCGCCTGCGTCGCGTAGGTGAGCAGCGCCTGGTCATGCGCCGCGATGGCCGCCATCCCCACCGACTCCAGATAGTGGATGGCCGCCGCCAGTCCCACCGCGCCGGCCATGTCCGGCGTCCCCGCCTCGAAGCGATGCGGCACGCGGTTGTAGACCGTCTTCTCCATCGTGACGGAGAGGATCATGTCCCCGCCGCCCTGATACGGCGGCATCGCCTCCAGCACGTCCAACCGGCCGTAGAGCACGCCGATGCCCGTGGGCCCGAACAGCTTGTGGCCACTGAAGGCGTAGAAGTCGCAGCCCAGGTCCTGCACGTCCACCGGCAGGTGCGTCACCGCCTGCGCGCCATCGAGCAGCACGGGGATGTTCTTCGCGTGCGCCCTGCGAACCAGCTCGCGCACGGGGTTCACGGTGCCCAGCGCGTTGGAAACATGCGTCACCGCGAGGATGCGCGTGCGCTCGGTGAGCAGCGCGTCCACCGCGTCCATCCTCAGCTCGCCCCGGTCATCCACCGGAATCACGCGCAGCTTCGCGCCCACCGCGTCGCAGACCATCTGCCACGGGACGATGTTGGAGTGGTGCTCCATCGCGGAGATGAGCACCTCGTCCCCGGGCCCCACGTGCTTGCGCCCGTACGTGGACGCCACCAGGTTGATGGCCTCCGTGGTGCCGCGCATGAAGACAATCTCCTTCGCGTCGCGGGCATTGATGAACCGCCGCACCGACTCGCGCGCGTCCTCGTATGCCTGCGTGGCGCGCTCAGAAAGGATGTGCACGCCACGGTGCACGTTGGCGTTGTCGTGCGTGTAGAAGCGGGTCAGCGCGTCGATGACGGCCTGGGGCTTCTGCCCCGTGGCCGCGCTGTCCAGATAGACGAGCGGTCGGCCTCGGACCTCTTGGTGCAGGATGGGGAAGTCCGCGCGGACGCGGCGCACATCGAATCCAGGCGTGCTCATGCCGTCACCTCGAGCCGGGGCGCGCCCGGCAGCTTCAACGCCAGCATCGCTTCCACGCGCGCTCGGACGTTGCCCTCGGGCACGGCCCGCACCAGCTCGCTGGCGAAGGCATGCGTGAGCAACTGCTCGGCCTGGGCGCGGTCGATGCCGCGCGAGCGCAGGTAGAACAAGGCGTTCTCATCCAACCGCCCCACCGCCGCGCCGTGGGCGCACTTCACGTCATCCGCGAAGATCTCCAACTGCGGCCGAGCATCCACCTGCGCCGTCTCCGACAACAGCAGGTTGCGGCTCGTCTGGCGCGCGTCCGTGCGCTGCGCGTTCTCGCGCACCCGCACGCGTCCATGGAAGGCCCCGTGCGCGCGGCCATCCAGCACGCCCTTGTACAACTCGCGGCTCGTGCACCGAGGCACCGCGTGGTCCAGGTCCGTGCGGTGGTCCAAGTGCTGCGTGCCCTGCCCCACGAAGAGGCCATTGAGCGTGCAGTCCCCGCCCTCGCCCGCGAACGCCGCATGGACTTCGTTGCGAGCCAGCGCCGCGCCCAGGTTGAACGCGTGCGACGCGAAGCGGCTGTCTCGTCCCAGGCGCGAGTGCAGCACGCCCAGGTGCAGCGCCGCGTCGCCCTCCACCTGGAGCTTCACGTGGTTCAGGCTCGCGTTGTCGCCCAGCGTCACCTCGGTCACCGTGTTGGTGAAGCTGGCGCCCGCGCCGGCATACGTCTCCACCAGCGTCGCCTCGCTGCCCTCCTCGGCCACGACGACGACGCGCGGGCTGGACAGCACGGCCTCACCGCCCGCGCGCGACAGGAAGAGCACCTGCACCGGCGCCTCGCCGCGAACTCCGCGCCCCAGCCGAAGGAATACGCCGTCCTCCAGCAACGCGGCGTTGAGGGCGACGAAGGGATGGGCCTCCGCCCGAGCACGCTGCCCCAGCACCTCGGCCAGCACCGCCTCGTCATCACGCAGCGCATCCCGCAGGGGCTTGAGCGTCATTCCGCGAGGCAGACCGCCCAGCACCGACAGCGAGGAGTCCAGCCGCCCATCCACGAAGACCAGCCGGGGACCCGCGCTCGACAGGCGCGCCACCTCGGCCGCCACGTCCGCGCTCCCAACCAGCTCGCGCGGGAGCGAGAACGGCCGCGCCTCCACGGGCGCCACGCTCGTGTACTTCCACTCTTCATCGCGCGGCGTGGGCAGCCCCTGTCGCTCGAACTGGCGCAGCGCCTCTTCACGCAGGCGCTTGAGCCAGACAGGAGCATCCGCGCGCTCCGCCTGGAAGCGCGTCGCCACGTCCAGGTAGTGGGCGAGGCCAGACGTCACGACCGCGCCTCCTTCGGCGCCTTCGCCTGCTCCAACCCCAACCAGCCGTAGCCCTTCTCCTCCAGCTCCAGCGCCAGCTCACGCCCACCCGAGCGAACGATGCGCCCCGCCGCCATCACGTGGACGCGGTCCGGAACGATGTAGTCGAGCAGCCGCTGATAGTGGGTGATCACCACCATGCCGCGCTCCTTCGAGCGCAGCGCGTTCACGCCACCGGCCACGATGCGCAGCGCATCGATGTCGAGGCCCGAGTCCGTCTCATCGAGCAGCGCCAGCCGAGGCTGGAGCACCGCCATCTGGAAGATCTCGTTGCGCTTCTTCTCGCCGCCGGAGAACCCCTCGTTCACCGAGCGGTTCATGAACGCGGTGTCGAGTTGCACGAGCTTCGCCTTCTCGCGAGCGAGCTGGAGGAAGTCCATCGCATCCAACTCCTCCAGGCCGCGCGAGCGGCGCTGCGCATTGAGCGCCGTGCGCAGGAAGTGGAGGTTGCCCACGCCCGGAATCTCCACCGGGTACTGGAAGCCGAGGAACACGCCGGCCAGCGCACGCTTCTCCGCGGGCAGCGAGAGCAGGTCCTGCCCGTCGAACGAGACCTCGCCCTGCGTCACCGTGTACGCCTCGCGGCCGGCGAGCACGCCCGCCAGGGTGCTCTTGCCGGAGCCGTTGGGCCCCATGATGGCGTGCACCTCACCGGGGCCGACCTCCAGGTCGATGCCCTTGAGGATGTCCTTGTCGCCCACGCGGGCGTGCAGGTTGCGAACAGACAGCAGTGCCATGTGTTACCCCACGCTCCCTTCCAGACTCACCCCGAGCAGCTTCTGCGCCTCCACGGCGAACTCCATGGGCAGCTCCTTGAAGACCTGTCGGCAGAAGCCGTTCACGATCATCGACACCGCGTCCTCCTGAGAGATGCCGCGCTGCCGGCAATAGAAGAGCTGGTCCTCGCCAATCTTCGACGTGGACGCCTCGTGCTCCACCTGCGAGGACGCGTTCTTCACCTCGATGTACGGCAGCGTGTGAGCGCCGCACTTGTCACCGAGCAACAACGAATCGCATTGCGTGTAGTTACGCGCGTCCTGCGCGCTCTTCAGGACCTTCACCAGCCCCCGGTACGTGTTCTGCCCGTGGCCCGCGGAGATGCCCTTGGACACGATGGTGCTCCGGGTGTTCTTCCCGATGTGCACCATCTTCGTGCCCGTGTCCGCCTGCTGGCGGTGGTTGGTGAGCGCCACCGAGTAGAACTCGCCCACCGCGTTGTCACCCTTGAGGATGACGCTCGGGTACTTCCAGGTGATGGCCGACCCCGTCTCCACCTGCGTCCACGAAATCTTCGCGTCGCGGTGCGCGATGCCGCGCTTGGTGACGAAGTTGAAGATGCCACCGCGCCCCTCGGCATCGCCGGGGTACCAGTTCTGCACGGTGGAGTACTTGATGTTCGCGCCATCCAGCGCCACCAACTCCACCACCGCCGCGTGGAGCTGATTGGTGTCACGCATGGGGGCGGTGCAGCCCTCCAGGTAGCTCACCGTGGCGCCTTCGTCCGCGACGAGCAGCGTGCGCTCGAACTGGCCCGTGTCCGCCGCGTTGATGCGGAAGTACGTGGACAGCTCCATGGGGCAGCGCACGCCCTTGGGCACGTAGCAGAACGAACCGTCGCTGAAGACCGCCGAGTTGAGCGCCGCGAAGAAGTTGTCCGAGTACGGCACCACCGAGCCCAGGTAGCGCTCCACCAGCTCGGGGTGCTCGCGCACGGCCTCGGAGAACGAGCAGAAGATGACGCCCGCCTTGTAGAGCTTGTCGCGGAACGTGGTGGCCACGGAGACCGAGTCGAACACCGCGTCCACCGCCACGTTCTGCAGGAGCTTCTGCTCATGCAGCGGGATGCCGAGCTTCTCGTAGGTGCGGAGAATCTCGGGGTCCACCTCATCCAGGCTGCCCTTCTTCGGCTTCTGCTTGGGCGCCGAGTAGTAGCGGATGGCCTGATAGTCGATGGGCGCGTAGCGCACGGCCTGCCAGCGCGGCTCCTTCATGGTGAGCCAGTGGCGATAGGACTTCAGCCGCCACTCCAGGAGGAAGGACGGCTCCCCCTTCTTGCGCGAGAGCTGCCGGATGACGTCTTCGTCCAACCCGGGAGGCAGCGTGTCCGCCTCCACGTCGGTGACGAAGCCCGCCGAGTAGCCCTTGCGAGTCAGCTCCTGAAGGGTGTCGGTGCTCATGAACGAACTCCTGGAACGGAAACGGAAACAGCGGCGGCGGCCGGAGCCACCGCGTTCGAGCCTCGGCCCAGTTGCACCAGCCGCTCGGGCATCCGCGGCGCGGGCGCGCACAGGTCCGCCAGCGTCAGGCGCCCCAGCGCCTCCTGGATGGCCTGGTTGATGAGCCGCCAGTGACTGCGCACCTGGCACACGGACTCCAGCTCACACGGGGCGCCGCCCGACGTGTGCTGGCCACATTCAGTGAGGGACACGGGCCCCTCCAGCGAAGCAACCAGCTCCGCCAGGGAGATATCGGGAGCCGGGCGAGACAGGCCGTAGCCTCCGCTCGCGCCACGGTGCGAGACCACCAGCCCCGCCGCCAACAGGCCCTTGAGCACCTTGCTGGCCGAGGGCAGCGGCACGCGCGTCCGCGCCGCCAGCTCGCGCGTCGTCCGGGTCTCCCCGTCTGCGCGAGCCAACTCGGTCATCAACACGATGCCGTAGTCGGTCATCTTGCTCATCCGGAGCATAGGTGCGGGTGTCTCCTTCCTTCGCCGAGGCCCTCGGGCCGCAGCGCGCTCTTACGTAATGTGGACTGCTCCAGTCCACATTCAAATCAACGGGCCGAGCAGTCCTGTCGGGAAGGAGGGCCTGCGCCCGAGGGGCCCCCTGGTGTTCCCGTCGGCGGGTAGGCGCTAGGGTGGGGCCTCGCCGCACTGCCCGTGAGGAGCACGAACGATGCGCCTTCCCCTGCCACTGCTGCTCGCCGCGTTGGCCCTGCCAATGCTGGCCTGTGAGAAGAAAACCGCGTCCGCCGCGCCATCCTCGGAGGGCTCGCAGGTCGGCGCGGCCCAGGCCGGGTCCGCCACGGACACGATTCTCATCGGCGAGGTGGGCAGCCTGACCGGCAGCGAGGCCACGTTCGGCATCTCGGCGCGCAACGGCATCGAGCTGGCGCTGAATGAGGTGAACGCCACGGGCGGCGTGAAGGGCAAGAAGGTCGCGGTGCGCGTCTACGACAGCCAGGGCCGCCCGGAAGAAGGCGCGCAGGCGGTGACGCGGCTCATCGCACAGGACCACGTGCTGGCCGTGTTGGGTGAAGCCGCCTCGTCGGTGTCCATGGCCATGGCGGAGAAGGCACAGGCCGCGAAGGTGCCAATGATTACCCCCACCTCGACGAGCCCCGAGGTGACGAAGAAGGGAGACTTCATCTTCCGCGTCTGCTTCATCGACCCGTTCCAGGGCCTGGTGATGGCGAAGTTCGCGCGCGAGAACCTCAAGCTCGACAAGGTGGCGGTGCTCACGGACAACAAGAGCGCCTTCTCCGTGGGGCTCGCGGACGTCTTCAACCAGAAGTTCAAGGAGTTCGGTGGCGAGGTCGCGGCCAACGAGAGCTACTCCAAGGGCGACACGGACTTCCGCGCCCAGCTCACCGCGCTGAAGAAGGTGAAGCCGCAGGCCGTGTTCGTGCCGGGCTACTACACGGACGTGGGCATCATCGCGCGGCAGGCCCGCGAGGTGGGGCTGACGGTGCCGCTGCTCGGCGGAGACGGCTGGGATTCGGACAAGCTGTTCGAGTTGGGCGGCTCGGCATTGGAGGGCAGCTTCTTCTCCAATCACTACTCACCAGACAATCCGGACCCGCGCATCCAGGACTTCCTCAAGAAGTACAAGCAGGCCTACGGCGCGGTGCCGGACAGCGTGGCGGTGCTGGCGTATGACGCCGCGCGACTCTTGGTGGACGGCATGCGGCGCGCGCCGGACTTGAGTGGCCCGGCCATCCGCGACGCCATCGCCGCGACGAAGAACTTCCCGGGCGTGGCGGGCACCGTGAACCTGGACGCGAACCGCGACGCCGTGAAGGAGGCCGTGGTGCTCAAGGTGGCCAATGGCAAGGCGGAGTTCGTCACCACCGTGGCGCCCTGAGGTCCCTGGAGCGCCGGCCCCGTCCCGCTCAGTGGGGGACGGGGCACGGGCGACGCATCAGGGCACGGGCGACTGGATGACGAAGTACATCGACTGGAAGTACTTGTTGAGCCCGTTGATGAGGGCCACGGTGTACGGCCAGCTCAACACGGTGAAGCCAAACAGGGCCGCGGTCACCACGGCATACTCCGTCATGGCTTGACCGCGCCGACGGCGGCGCAGCTCAGTGCGAGGCGTGGGCGTCATCGGTGTCTCCCTTGCGCGGGGTATAGCCCCCCGTCTTGCAGTCCTTCTGGCAGGCGTCCTTTTCCTCCATGCACGCCTCGTTGCACTTGCCCGCCATCTTGCCCCCGTACTTCTTGCACACGGCCTTACAGACTTCGGCATCGCTCTCGCACCCACGCGAGCAGCTCTGCGCCCGCGCCGGAGCACTCACCAACGTCAGAGCCAGGGCACTCGCCAGGGTCCACATTCCAAGCAGCTTCATCCTCGTGTCCTCCGTTCGGCGCTCATTCTGATGTCTGAGCACGCTGCATCAGCGACAGGTTGAACTCCACGCCGGTGCCGGTCTGCCGCAGCAGCATCTGGCCCACTGTTCCATCATGACTCACTTCGAAGGCGCGTGTCTGGCCCATGGACTCCGCCGTATTGCCCATGTGCCAACCACGCCCGCCCAGCGCCTTCCGCCAGTCTGCCTCGGACTCAGCAAGCGAGTCCTCAGCCATCTTGCCGGTCACGACGTGATTCGTGGCGCCCTCCATCTTCAAGGAGATGAACTGGGGATCCACCGCCGAGGCCGGCATCGGCATCCAGTCCGGCACTCTCAAGCCCCGGTCGGCCAGTTTGGCCATCTGCCCGGCGGACACGAACACCAGCGTCTCTCCACTCTGTGCAAGGACGGAGACCAGCCGGACCTCGTCATCGGCGGGGCTCCAATACCCAACGTAACCACCGTTGGTCCCCAGGTCCGCGCTCAGAGGAGGAAGCCCCGCATCCATCAGCAGGCCACGGTAGTGGGATAGCACCTGCCGAGGCGAATCCTTCGTGGAGAACCACGCGACTGCGATGGGGACATCTGGCCCCAGGTAATCCGCCGCCAGGGCCTCGGGCGCGCTCGACACGCCTGGATACGGCGGGAAGCCCGACAAGGAACGCGCCAGGATGGCCTGCTCCTCCCGCGTACGTTCCGGCGAGCGGGAAGGGGGTGGCAACATCTCGGCAGCCCTCAGCTCCGCCTTTTCAAGCGGAGAGTCTGGCTCGCGAGAGTAGACCGCATCCTCCCAGGCGAAGCCCAGGAGCGCGCCCGCCACGGTCACCGCGAACAGCAATAGCGACAGCCGAATAGCGAGGCTGGTGCGAAGCAGCTTCAGCACTTCTCAGCCTGCTTGCAGCCCATGTAGTTGCTCCCGCGCTTGTTGTAGCTGTCTTTCGTGCGGTTCTTGTCCCAGTCCTGCCACTCTGTATTGAAGAACTTGGTCGGCGAGCCCGCCACCGTAATCTCTTCCGTCGGCGCGGCGCCCTTCTGTGGCGCGATAGCGAGATTGGGTTTGAGAGGGTTGTCTGCTTGGAGGCCCCCGATATTCCTGTCCATGGCTGCCAGCAACGTTGGGCTCAGCAGATTGTCGCTCAGCGCCCTTGAAAAGAAGGTCGCTGAGGACAACGCCGCCATCGGGTAACCAATGTTTATTGGGTTCTGATAAATGTTCGCAATCCGTTCGTAGAACTCGCCGCTCTTGTCTCCTGGGCGAGTATCCGCCGGCGTAGTGAGCGCCCACGTGTCCGTGAGGATCGCCAACCCCTGTTCCTTTATGTAGTATGCGTTGTCGTTGGTGCCCTGATTCGCGTTGTCGTGGATCGTCTTGCCTTGTCCATGCCAACGCTCTTTCGCGAGCTTGTCAACTTCGCTGAATTGAGGGAATAGCGTCTCCGGCAGCAGGTAGTTTTCCACGATGAGCCGAGCGGAGCATTTGATTATCCCACCAGTGGTGTACTTCTTCATGTACTCATTGTGGATAGGCACACCGAGGTTGCCTTTACCTGTCTCGGCGGCCTCGCACGTCACCTGCTTGGCTTTGGGATTGATCCAACACTGGTGGGCCACAATGGCTTTGTGGTGGTCCGTGTCAGCACAGTCCTTGTAATTCACGGTGTCGTCACCATCCGGATCACTGCTGGAAACCGTGACGAACTCCTTTGGACGATCCTTCCCCGATTCGTGGTCACAGAACATCAGGCGGGCCTGCTTCTGGATCATGGTGGATCCACCGACCGGCGCCTTGGCTGGTGCCTTCTTGAGGTCCTTGGTGTAGTCCTGCACGGTAAAATCCCACACCGTGGACAGTGCCGCCTCCTGCGAGTCCAGCGAATAGCGCAGGAGGTCGTCCAGGAAGATCGCGTACATGAAGACGGGGATGAAGACGATCATGCTCAGGGCCGTCTCCACCGCCGCGGCCCCACGTACGTGTCGACGCTGACGCAAGGTATTCTTCACAGGGACACCCCCGGAACGTTGGCAATCATGGCACCGTCCTTATTGCCAGCCAGGCCGAGGACCTTGGCCGCCTCCTGGCCGTCTCGGAATGGATGCAGCTTGGCACGCCAGTACGGGTTGAAGAGCGTGGGCGCCTCACGCCAGCCATTCTCACCAAAGCGATGATAGTAGACGAGCGCCTTGGACAGAGCGGCGCCCTCGTCTGCAGCAAGAACAAGCTCACCCGTGCCCTGGGCTCCGTGCTTGAACTTGATGGTGGCCGCTGAGTTGATCTCCCAGTCGGCCTTGGACACGTCGCCCACGCGCATCTTCTTGGTGACGTAGCTGTAGACGCGCGGCTGGCCGTAATCTTTCTTCTCGTCCGAGCTACCTCGGAACTTCATGAAGCAGTTACCTGAGCCAATGCAGCTCGTCAGAGCCTTGGCACTAACACCCTCGAACTTATGATTACCGCTATGGGTACCGCTTGGAGAGTGGCTACCATTATTGCTATTGCTATACACCTCGGCATCGAATGGGTAATACGGCCCGACGCCATGCTTCCATTGGTCGAACATGGCACCGTGGGCCTCCTTCGAGATCACCATCTTCCCTTCGCTGCCAGACCGGGTCGTGTTCCAGTTGCGCGTCGCATCTGTAACAGTGGAGGCGCCCACACTGAGGAGTGGGAGGGCAAAATGGGCACCTTCCCCAGGGATGTCAGACATCAACTCCTGAAGGAACGAAGGATGCAGGACGACCATGGGAAGAACCTTGGAGAGAAGGCCCGTTGCCCGAGTCGACGGCCAAGTGGGTCGACTGGCGTTGGCGACCTCTGTCATGGTCCTGCTCGCCGCCTGACGTGATGTGCTGGATTCGCCCCCTGGGCAAGGGAGGCCATCCACGGCACAGTTGAACTCATTAGCGTTCAGGCCCCCGACGGCCATCGGGAGAGTCGTCGCCCCCGGAACGTTGTAGTCGGTCAGATCCTTCAGGTCATTTGAACTGCCGTCCAATACCGTCTGAGCTGTTTTGAGATGTACCGCGTCTTGAGAAGCATGAATGGTGTCGATCATTCGGTCTAGGTAATCGACAACCTTCTCCATGTCCTTATCCAGATTCTTGACCTTGTTGCCGTAGCTTCTGGATTTGTTTCCGTATTTACCGGCGATACTGATGGCCTTGAATCCGTGGACGCAATGCATGAAACAGGTCCAGCATGCGCACTGCGCGAACTCCATGCCGGCGATGATATAGAAATTGATCTTCGCCGCGCTTAGCATGTCTGCGGTCAAGCTCGCCGTGGACACGTACGCGTGCATGCTCGTCATCGCGACATAGGAAGCGGCGATGGCGCGGTTGCTGGCCGCGTAATAATTGAGTGCTCGCGCCTCCATGACGGCCATGGAATAGGCAAGGCTGTCGCTATGCTGCTGAAGGCTGACCTTCTCCCGAAGCGCATGGCTGAGATTGAAGCTCAGCGTCGTCATCAGCGCCATAATCAGAAATGACAGACACGACAGAACCAAAGACTGTCCACGCGCCTTACGCCGCTTCATTTCCAGGTGAAGACGCATTCGTTGTCCTTCGGAAGAGGGTTTTTGGAGAGAAAAAAGTTAGACTGCATCCGCATCGTGTAGGTGGCGCGGATGGGTAAGATATAGTGACGGTTGCTTGCAGCCGCGTCGTACTGACCGAAATCATGAAATGGGCGCTTGTTCTGCGGCGTCTTCCCCAGACGAAGCACAGAAGGGAGCTCTCGGGCGCGGGCGAGATTGAAGAGAACCATGTCCGCGAAGGGGATTGGCATCCGGTAGTTGAAGGTGACCTGGACGCGCAGCTTGGTCCGCTGTCCCTGATCCCAATCATCGTTCGCGGTGTTCTTTGGGTCGTCGAAGTCGTACTCTCCCCTGCCACTCAGACCCGCGGTTTGGGTTGTCGGCCCACAGATGGTAACCACCGCGTACTTCATGCCGGTATCCGGCATCAGGTTGCGGTTGACCTCTGGCCAAGTGAACTTCGCGGCGAAGTCCGTGCCACTGGTCACGGTCTTGATGTACTCCGCCCCGCCGGAGGACTTGCTCAGCATGGGGAGCAGCACCCCGAGGGCGGCCTTCTCCATCTGAGCCACGTTGGCGCTGTGGATGGAGCCAGCCCGCACGGCCTTGTAGGCCGCGTACTTCGTCATCAGCCGGGCCTGATGCATCAGACTAAGCTGGAGAGTCCCGAGGATCAGGAATACAAAGAGAGGCAGGACGATGGCCGTCTCTACGGCCGCCTGTCCGCCCTCACGACTTCGCGCATTCATCCCTGGAATCCACATATGCCCGGAGTGTACCGGGACTTAGAAGAGGGGCTGGCGAGGGATCGAAGATGTCACACAAATGTCACATACGACCCGTTGTGTTTTTCCTCAAGTCCATGGCAGCCGGCTACTCGACCGATAGACGGGCTCCACTGGGCCGTGCAGCGGAGCAGAAGGCAGCGGCAAAAAGGAGCAGGGCATGAACTGGCACGTGGGTATGAAGGTGGGCCTGCTGGTGGCGGTGTTGTGCACGGCGGCCTGCAGTGACAAGGACGATCCCGGCACAACCGATGATCCGGGAGCCGGAGCAGAGCGTCCGGGCATGGGGGTGTCAACGAAGCCTCCGGAGGGTGCCCCGTTCAGCCTGCCCGCAGGGGTGGCGTGGATCAACCCCACCATCAAGAGCTACAACGCTGTATTCCCAGAGAAGTGCCATGACAAGAAGGAGTCGGACGGTCGCGGGAGCGGCGACATGGTCCGGCTGTGCTTGGCGCTGCGCAACACGACGACCCAGATCATCCACGTCTCGTTCCCATCCGGGATGATCTTCATCTCGGAAAGCCTGGACGTGCAGAACGGCATCCTCATCCAGGGCGAGACCGTGGAGCTGCCCCCCGGACAGGACTTCTATGTCCCCCTGTTTCTGTACTGCCTCAATGCGGACCGTGTCGGAAGCTTCCCGGATGACGAATTCCGTCCTGGCCCCATCACCCAGTACAAGGACTTCCAGGACTTCTTCGCGCAGCTGGCCAACAAGAAGCTCCCACCCGGTTCAATGGACCTGCAGCATGCCGTGTGGAACCTTGCCGACGGCGATGGCCTGGACGAGACGGACCGGACCACCATCAACGGCCTGGGCCCGAAGTAGCCAATTGAGTCCGGCCGAGGCGCTCACTCGAGCGCCTCGGCGCGGTGGTTAGTCTTCGGCGCCGGACTCGTCCGCGCTGTCACCGGCATACCGGTTCATCCCGTAGCCGCCGTTCGGCGCGGGCGGAACGTAGTGGCGGGAGACGTAGATGCCCGCGCCCAGGGCGACCAGCGCCAGCACCGCGTACAGCGCAGGGCGGCGGGGATTGGCGCGCCACGCCCAGCCGCGCTCGCGACGACGCTGGAAGCGCGGCGCCACTGAGTACTCGCGCCACGCTTCCTCGCGCATGTCGGCCGCGGCATCCGCGTTGCCTTGCAGGGCCAGCGCGCGAGACAACAGCCAGCGTCCTTCCACTGTGCCCTGACGCGCCTGGAGGAATCGCGTGAGGGCTTCCTGCGCGCCCTTCGCGTCGCCTCGCTCCAGACGGAAGCGCCCGCGCTCCAAGTCGATGGCGCCCTGCCGGTAGGACTCGTTCTGCCGCGCGGCCTCGTCCAGGAGGAGCTCGCCGCGACGCGCATCGCCCGCCCCGAGGTAGGCCACGCCCAGGAGGAACAGCGTGTCCACGTCGTCGTCGCCCGCGTCCAGGTTGGGCTTGAGGATGTCCACGGCTTCCGCGTAGCGCTTCTGCCCCACGCGAATGTCCGCCAACTCGGCGCGAGAGCGGCGGTCATGCGGGTTGGTGAGGATGGCGCCCGCCAGCTCACCGGCGCGCTGCCAGCGCTTGAAGCTCCGCAGCGGACTGGGCAGCACCTGCAAGGTGAAGCGGTCCATGGACCAGAGGGTCACCACCACCAGCACCAGCGACAGGAGCGGACGCCCCGTCAGCAGCGAGAAGAACATCCACAACATCCAGGAGCTCGACATGGCGTTTCAGGTTCCCTCGGGCGCGGACCGCTAGAGCAGCCGGGCGCAGACGGCGCTGTGTACATCCAGGCCCCGGTCCGTCAAGGCCAGCCGCCCCTCTCGGAGCGTCGCGAATCCGTGCTCAACCAATTGGGCCACCTCTCCGCGCCGCGACTCCACAGGTTGGCTGTATCGCGCACACACGGCCTCCCAGTCCACTCCTGACACCAGCCGCAACCCCATGGACAGTCGCTCCGCGAAGAGTTCGTCCTGACTCAGGGGCTCGCGGCTCGCCTCGGGTAGACGCCCCTCCTCCACCGCGCGCAAGTAGACCTCGGGGCTGCGCTGGTTCACGTACCGGTGCGGCTCGGGGGTCAGCAACATGCCCGTGGCGCCTACGCCCAGCGCGAGGTACTCCCCGCCCGTCCAGTAGAGCGCGTTGTGCCGGGAGCTGAGTCCTGGCCTCGCGTGGTTGGAGACCTCGTACCGGCCCAGGCCGTGCGCGCCGTAGACCTCGCGCAGCGTGCGCGCCATGGCCACGACCTCGTCGTCCTCGGGGAGCTGGAGTTCGCCGCGCGCGAGCTGCTTCGCCAGCGGCGTGTCCTCCGCGAGCACCTCGCGCTCCACGGTCAGCGCGTAGGTGGACAGGTGCTCGGGCTGGAGTGCCACCGCGCGCAGGGCATCTGCTTCCACCTGCTCGCGCGTCTGTCCATGCACGCCGTAGATGAAGTCCAGGGCGAGCACGGGGAAGTCCGCGCGCCGCGCCGCGTCCACCGCGGCTTCCACCATGGCGGCGTCATGCGCGCGCCCCAGGGCCTTCAGCGTCTGCGGTTGGAAGGACTGAACGCCCAACGTCAATCGATTGACGCCCGCGGCGCGGAAGCCCGCGAAGCGCTCGGCATCCGCGCGCTCCGGGTTGCCCTCCAATGACACCTCCGCGCCGGGAGACAAGGACAGCCTCGCCGCGAGCCCGTCCAGCACTCGGGCCACGTGCCGGGGATGCCACAACGAGGGCGTGCCTCCCCCGAGGAAGACCGAGTCGAGCGGGCGCGTGCGCAGAGCGGGCTGAGCCGCCAACCGAGCATCCAGCTCCGCGAGCACCGCCGTCGCGTAGCGCTCCTCGGGGATCTGTCGGGCCACCGCCACCGCGAAGTCGCAGTACGGGCACTTGGCCAGGCAGTAGGGGAAGTGCAGGTACAGCCCGAAGCGCGCGGCGGCCATGCCCGTCAGCGGGTCGATGGGGGACGAGAAAGGCATGCGGCTCAAACCCTACTTCCCGCCCTTCAATTGCGCTTCCAGCCTCGCGACCTTCGCCTTCAGGCTGGCCGCTGTCTCCAGCGCTGTCTCGGCGGCCATGAGCTTGCGCTTCATGGAGGCAACGTCCGCCTTGAGCTGGTCGCGCTCGACCTCCCAGCCGGAAGGCGCGGCCATGCTCGCTGCGGCCGGCTTCGACTCGACCGCCTGCCGTGCCGCCTGCTCGGCCTTCAGCGCGGCTTCGGCCTGCGCCAGCTTCGCTTCCAGCGGGGTTCGTGTCGCTTCGACATCCTTCGCTCGCGCGGCCTGCTCGGCCTTCAGCGCGGCTTCGGTCTGCGCCAGCTTGGCCTCCACATCCTTGGCCCTTGCGGCTTGAGCGGCCTGTGCTTCCGCGGCTCGGCGCTTCGCCTCGGAGGTCTCCAGCGCTCCCTCCAGCATCTTCACGCGCGAGTGGAGGCGGTCCACCTTGTCCGCTTCCGCCCGCGCGGCGGCGAGTTGCTCGGTGACGGCCTCGAGTTGCTCCCGTGCGCCGCCCTCGACTTGCGCGAGCGCGTCCACGCGGGCCTCGGTTTCAGCGGCCCGGAGCCTTGCGTCTTCATGCGCCGCTTCGGCGGCTTCACGACGGGCGAGCTCCAGCGCGAGGTCTCCCTGCGCTTGCGAGACGACCCCTTGCAGTCGCGCCAGCTCCGCCTCGCGCTGCCCGGACGCGGTCTCCAACATCGTCACGCGGGCCGACAACCCCACGCGCTCCGCCTGCGTGGTGGCGACCTTCATCTCCACCACCGCGAGGTCCTTCTTCAGCGCATCCCGCTCAGCGCGCGCGGCCTCGACCCCGGCGGACAGCTCCGCGACCTTCGCCTCCGCCTCGTGCACCGCCTCGCCCAGAGCGGCTGCGTCCGATTCCATCCGGTCGCGCAGCGAGACCTGCTCGACCTCGGCGGCCTCCAGGTGCTCCTTCAGCCCGGCAATCTCGGCCGTCAGCGATTCCGCGCGCGCCGCCTGGGCCTCGACCTCCTCGCGGGCTCGGGCCGCCTCCGCGTCGAGCGCCGTCACTCGCGCCTGGACCTGGACCAGCTCCGCGGTCCGGTTCTCCAGGGCCTTGCGCAGCGCGGGCAGCTCCGCCGCCTCGGTGGTGCGCGCGGTGAGCGCGGCGCGCAACCCCACGGCGTCCGCGTCCTTCAGCGCGAGCGCTCGCTCCAACTCGGACACCTGGACCTGGAGTCCTCGGAGCCCCTCCTCCACCACGGCGAGCTGGCGGCGCACATCGTCGCGCTCGGCCTCCAACGTCACCGCGCGCGACTGGGCTTCCTCCAGCGAGCTCTTGGACCAGTCGCTCTCGCTCTCCAGGGTTCCCAGCGCGCCTTGAGCCTCGGAGAGGGCGGCCTCCAACTGGGCGCTGCGGAGGGTCGCCGCGTCCCGCTCCTGGGCGACCGTGTCCAGTTCGGCCGTCAGCCGCTCCACGTCCGCCAGGGTGGCCTGGTACTGCTCCTGGACCGCCTCCAGGGCGCCCTTCGCCTCGGACTTCTCCGCGGCCAGCTCGGCGACCCGGTCCTGCGCCAGGCCGAGGGCCTCCTTGGCTCCGACCAGCTCCTCGGCGAGCGAGCCTCGCGACTCGCGCTCGGACTGGAGGTCCGCGCCCAGCCGCGCCAGCTCCGCCTCGACTTCCGCCAGGGCGCGCGCGAGGTCCTTGCGGTCCGCCTCGACCGCGGCCAGCTCGACCTCGGCCTGTGCGCGCTTCGCTTCCAGCTCGGTGGCCCGTGCCTCGGCGGCCGTCGCGCGCCTCTCCTCGCGCGCCGCCACCTCCGTGGCCTGGGTCAGCTTCACCGGCGAGTCCTTCACGCCGGCCAGGAGGGTGCGCGCCTCGACGGACTCCTTGCGCGCCTTCTCCAGGGACACCTTCACGCCAGCCAGCTCGCCCTCTCGCTCCGCGTAGAGCGTGCGGGCCCGGGCCAGCGTCTCCGTCTTCTGCTTCACGACGGCGCGGAAGAACTCCAGCTTGTCCTCCGGCGAGGCGCCCATGGGCAGGCGCGGCTCGGGAGGCTCGCCGAAGGGGTCATTGCCCAGGGGCCTGCGCACCACCGCGGCGGGGGCGGCCACGCTCGGGGCAGCCGGGGCCGGGCTCGCCGGGACGGCCGGAGCCGCAGCGGCCGGGCGACGCGGCGGCAGGGGCGGCGGGGCGGAAGCCGCGGGCGAAGGTGCGGAGACGGGCTTGGGAACCGAAGGAGGCCTGGGGGTTGCCGGAGGGGGGGAGGCAACGGAGGCGTTGCCATCGTCCAGCATGTCCCGCAGGTCCGCGAACGGATCCACCTCGTCCGAGGGTGACGACGGCATGTGCGTTCCACAGGTTACTGGCCACGGGCGGTTTCCACCAGGGACGCGTGAAGCCCCCTGGCGCTTCCTCTCCCCCCGAGGGAGGCCGGGTGCACAGTCCCCTCGACGCCAAGGCCACTGGACGTTAGCCAGTGAGGGAAACATCACACCTCGCCTTGCCTCACCGCAGGCGCGGTGACAGCTTCGGACGCTCCTTATGGCCATCCGCTACGCCCTGCCCAACGGGCTCACCGTCGTCTTCGAAGAGCAGCACGCCGCCAAGGTCGCGGCCTTCCAGGTCTGGGTCAAGGCCGGCAGCGCGGATGAGCGACCGGACCAGGCCGGGCTCGCCCACCTCCACGAGCACATGCTCTTCAAGGGCACCGAGCGCCGAGGGCCTGGCGAGATTGCCCGCGACGTGGAGTCCCATGGCGGGGAGATCAACGCCTGGACATCCTTTGACCAGACGGTCTACCACATCGTCATCGCCAGCCAGTTCGCGCGCACGGGCCTGGACATCCTCGGGGACGCGGTGCGCCGCTCGTCCTTCGACGCCGAGGAGCTGTCGCGCGAAATCGAAGTGGTGTGCGAGGAGATCAAGCGCAGCCTCGACACGCCCACCCGGCGCGCCTCGCGCGACCTGTTCTCCACCGTCTTCCAGGCGCATCCGTACCGGCTGCCCGTCATCGGCACCGAGCAGAGCGTGCGCAGCTTCACCCGCGACAAGGTGCTGGAGTTCTACCGGCGCCACTACACGCCCAAGAACCTGGTGCTCTCGGTCTGCGGCGACCTGAGCGAGGCCGAGCTGCGCGAGTGGGTGGACGACATCTTCGGCGGAGACTGGGGCCGTCCCTACGAGGGGGCCGTCGCGCGCCCGGAAGAGGCGGCCCCCACGGGCCGGCGCATCTTCCTGCGTGCGGATCCGGTGAAGGAGGCCCACCTGCACCTGGCCTTCCACATCCCCCAGTCGGAGCACCCGGACGTGCCGGCGCTGGATGTGCTGGCGATGATCGCCGGCCAGGGAGACGCCTCGTGGCTGGTGCGCGAGGTGAAGCGCCGGCAGAACCTGGTGAACGACGTGCACGCGTATGCGTACACGCCCAAGAACCCGGGGTTCTTCGCCGCGTCGCTGCAGTTCCCCGCGCAGAATGCCGCGCGGGCCCTGGAGGAGACGGCGCGCGTGCTGTCCACGCTGCGCACCACGCGCGTGTCCGAGGAGGAGCTGGCCACCGCCAAGGCCCTGGTCGAAGCCGAGGCCGTCTACCAGCGTGAGACGGTGCAGGGCACGGCGCGCAAGCTGGGCTCGTACCAGACGAGCCCCGGCGGACTGGAGGCCGAGGCCCGCTACCACGAGGACATCCGCCGCCTCACGCCCGAGAACCTGCGCGACGTGGCCGAGCGCTACCTGCGCCTGGAGCACGCGGTCGTCACCGGACTGTTGCCGCCGGATGCGGCCTTCACCGAGGCCCACGTGAACGAGGCGCTGGACCGGGCCGCGCGTGGCGAGCCCGTCACGCCGCCCGCGCGTCGGTCTCGACCCGGTGGGGCCTCGGCGCCTTCGTCCCGTCCAGGCGTGTCTCGGACCGGCAGCGCGTCCGAGGTGGTGGAGGAGCGCCTGTCGTCGGGCGCTCGCGTGGTGGTGCGCGTGGAGCCCGCGGTGCCGCTGTTCGCCCTGCGGGCCGCGCTGCCCGGTGGCCTGCGCTATGAGACGGTCGCGGACAACGGCATCTCCGCCCTGCTCGCGCGGAGCCTCACTCGCGGGACGCCCACGCACAGCGCCGACGACATCTCGCAGCTCGTGGATGCCTACGCGGGCACGCTCAGCGGACAGAGTGGCCGAAACTCCGTGGGCCTGCGCGGCGACTTCCTCTCACGCCACTTCGAGGCCGGCTTCCGCCTGTTCGCGGACTGCCTGACGAATCCGTCGTACTCCGAGGAGGAAGTCGCGCGGGAGCGCACGCTGCTCCTACAGGACATCCTCACGCGCGAGGACAAGCCCTCCGGCGTGGCGCTCGACCTCTTCTCGCGGACGCTCTTCCACGCGCATCCGTATCGCATGTCCACCCTGGGGGAGCAGGCGGCGGTGGAGAAGCTGACCCCTGAGGCCCTGCACGCCTGGCACGCGGCCCATCTGGACCCGTCTCAGCTCACGTTGAGCGTGGTGGGTGACGTGAAGGTGGACGCGGTGCTCGCCCTGGCCAACGAGTACTTCGGCAAGTCGCGAGGCCGCGCCGCGCCGCCGCCCGTGATTCCCCTGGAGGCCCCGCCCAGCGCTCCTCGGCAGGAGAAGAAGCTGCTCGCGCGGGCACAGTCGCACCTGGTGCTCGGGTTCCAGGCGGCGCGCGTGGATGACTCGTGGCGGTTCGCCCTGGAGGTGCTCTCCACCGTGCTGTCCGGTCAGGGAGGGCGGCTCTTCGTCGAGCTGCGCGACAAGCGCTCCATGGCCTACAGCGTGAGCAGCTTCTCCGTCGAGGGCGTCGACCCCGGCTACTTCGCCGTCTACATGGGCACGAGCCCGGAGAAGGTGGACGCCGCGCTCGCGGGCATCCGCGCGGAGCTGGAGCGCGTGCGCGACGAGCCCATCCCCGACGCGGAGCTGCTGCGCGCCAAGCGCAACCTCATTGGCGCGCATGAGATTGGGTTGCAGCGCAACGGCGCCCGCGCCGCGCTCCTCGCGCTGGACACCTGCTACGGCCTCAATCAGGAGAACTTCCTCCACTACGCCGACCGCGTCGCGGCGGTGACTCCCGAAGAGGTGCGCGACGTGGCGCGGAAGGTCATCGACTTCAACCACTCCGCGCTCGCCATCGTCGGGCCCTGAGCGTGGCGCGCACGGCCACTCCTGTCGCGGCATGGCGCGACAGGAGTGAGTCAGGTGGCACCCGCACACCTCACGAGCTCCAGACGTGAGTCCGTCCGGCCTCCGGGCAGACCGCGTGTGGGGCTCGTGATAGGGATTGTGCCGTCCCTGACATATCCGTCCCACGTTCATTGACCTGAAGGACTGGGCTCCATGCGGAAGCGATTCCGAAATCTCTATCTGCAGATAGAGGACGACGGCTACGACCCGAACGAGGCCTATGACAGCTCACGGCTCGGGCGGTACTTCGCGTCGATGAAGTACGCCGCGCTGCTGAAGACCTATCGAGACGAGGCCCACAAGATTTCGCATCAGTTTGGCTGCGCCAACTGTCGGGGCACGGAGTCGCTGCGCAGCTGCCTCGCGGCGTACCGCGAGCTCAAGCAACAGAACATCCAGGGCATCTCGGGCTGGACCCAGTTCCAGCTGACCCATGGAGGAACGCTCGACGGGCTCGTCACGCTGCTCCAGGACACGTACGGCGCGAAGTTCAGCGATGAGTTCGGCAAGACGTTCAGCCAGAAGGCGCTGCAGGACGGCATCCTCAGCAACAAGCAGCCCGTCAACGCGCTGACCAGCAAGTGGTACAGCGATCTCAAGGTGCTCCTGGTCGCGAAGAGCGGGCAGCCTCCGCTGCGCAAGTTCCTGCCCAAGGGCGTGGGCGTCGCCATCACCAAGGCCTCCGCCAAGGCGCACGCGGTCGTCGCTCGCGCCAGCATCGCCGTGGGCATCCGGTTCGGGTTCATGGAGTACGCCGCGTACCTGGGCTCGGGGGCGAAGAGTCAGGTCCGGCCCGTGCGCGCGGTCGCGGTCCAGGCGCTGAGCCTGGTGGATTCGAAGGCGACGCTGCACTGGCTGGTCCAGGATGAAATCACCTGGCTGTCGACCGTGTGGAACGGGACCGAGTCCACGCTCAAGAACGCCACGTCCGACCGGCTCGCGGAGACGCTCATCGGGCGACTCGTGGATGTGCTGGGCCAGCTGACGGTGTCCAGCGGCGATTACATCCGCGCCAACTGCTTCGCGCTCTGCTCGGTGTACCGCGCGGTCATCCTGGCGCTCGCGAAGAAGAAGGCGGTGGCAGGAGGGTGGTCGGGCAGCGCGCTGCGCAAGGAGTTGGATCGCTCCCGCGCGCTCATCAGCTACTACCCGAAGACGCAGCCCACCGGCTCCACTCCCTTCATTCACTTGAAGGAGTTCGAGACCCAGTGCAGCAAGGCGGGGAGCTGCGACGTGCTCGATGTGGTGGAGAAGCACTGCACCTGGGCGAACAACTGGCTGTCCGCGGGCGACGTCGAGTTCGCCAAGCAGTGCGGCGAATGTGAGAACAGCCAGGGCGCGCTCGACCTCGTCGGCCGCTTCGTGGACAGCCGCGTCTCCCAGGGCGCGACGCTCGACCTCATGGTGGGGGTGCTCTACTCGACCCTGACGGAGCGCGCGTCAGTGGGGGACACCCCGTTCGACCTCGCGTGCGCCATCGCCTGCTACGCCACGACGACCATCTGCGGGAAGCTCCAGGGGCTCGCGCCGCAATCGGACGTGGTGCTCCGGATGATGGAGACGTACCAGGCCGAGGCGCCCCTCTTCCTCACCTACATGGAGACGCTCTTGCTGGGCATGGGCCTGCAAGGCACCACGTACCTGCCCAAGGTGATTGAAGAGGCCCACGAGCGCGTCAAGCCGGGAGCGACCTTCCTCGGCGTGCAGACCCGGCCGCTCTCATCGGTCGAGCAGTTCCGCGGGCCGACGGTCAAGGACATGGAGCTGGCGGCGACCACGCTGGGCCTGTCGTGGAAGGACCTGCGCATCGACGAGGAGGCGCTCAAGACCATCACGCGCGCGTATCGGCGAGAGGCATTGATTGTCCATCCGGACAAGCCGCTGGGCAGCACCCTCAAGTTCCAGGACCTCCAGAACGCACAGGAGGTCCTCAAGGAGTACTTCGGAGAGAAGCGCGCGAAGGAGATCCTCGCCATCACCTACTACGTCTGAGCGGCGCGTCAGGGAGGAGGTGGGCTCGCGGGCGAGGGGGCTTGCGGCGTCGGCCCTGCGCCCGGGGAGGGCGTCTCGAGCGCCGCATCCATCGCTTGCAACCACGGGCCCGTGGGCGCGCCGGGAATCGCGGAACACCCTCGGATGAGCTGACGCAGGCTCCGCAGTCGCTCGGGCACAAGGCGCGCTTCCTCCACGAGCCGCTGTGCGTCAGGCGTTGAGGTCAGCCAGGGCAGGCACGCGCGAAACAACTCCAGCCGCGTCTGGCCTTCGCCCATGAGCAGCACCGGGGCGGCATCCAGTTGCACCGCCGTCCACTCCCGGCCCTGCAACTCATGGGCGGAGAAGGTGACTTGTCCCTGCTGGGTGGCGCGCGGCTCGACCACGGGCCCGAGCGGGCCCGACAGCGTCACCTGGCCTTCCGCGGGCGCGGGCTGGCAGGGCACCTCGCGCAGCGCGGTGAGCTCGTCCGCCGGGCGGGTCTCGCGCTCCTCCTTCGCGGTGGCGAGCTGGATGATTCCGGTGACGAGCGCGGGTACGCCGACAATCAGCACGCCCACGCCCCACCCCGTCGCCACCTTGCGGCTGGAGGCGCCGTAGTGCCCGTCCTCGTCGAGGGTGTCCCGGTTGGGCTTATCCGAGAACAGCGACCGGCCGATGACGAGGAAGCCGCCCACCGCCGTGAGGATGCCTCCCGTGCTCACCGCTGCCGCCGCGGGCGTGGTGCGCCGCTGAGTGACCACGGTCTCCGTGTATTGCGTGTGCTGCTCGGTGCGGCAGATGTCCGCCGTGGAGAAGCGCAGCGTGAGCTGGGGCCAGGACGTCTCGACCGACGCGAACGTCACGCGCTCTCCCAGCGTGTGCTCGCGGGTCTCGGTGCGCAGCGCGGGGCCTCGCTCCACCCGGCGGTCCGCGTCCAGCGAGGCACAGCCCACGGACAATCCCAGCAGCACCACGCCCACCCGCTTCATGGCGTCGCCCCCTGGAAGAAGGTCGTCATGTCCGGGCAGTCCGACAGCGCCCGCTGCACGTCCGAGCACGCGGGCAGCTGGTTCAGCGCCGTCCCCTGACGGAGCAATGGCTCACGGCAATCCAGGAAGCGGTCCCGCGAGGGCTCCACGAAGGCGAAGGCCTCCGTGCCGCAGCCCGTGCGCTCCCGCAAGGTGCCCGCGCAGTCCGCCGGGCCCACCGAGAGGGTCTCCACCACGCCGGGGCAACTCAGCGAGGCGCACAGCCGGGTGATGACGTCCTGACAGACCGCGACGTCGGGGGCGGGAGGACCGGAGCAGGCGGTCAGGCACAGCAGGGGCCAGAAGACTTGAGCGAGTCTCACGGCGCTCCCACGCTACGCACGGTGCGGTAGAAGGGCCCGCATGTCCCAGACCTATCTGTCACTCACCGTGGAGTTGCCCGAGGAAGAGTCCGAGGCCGCACAGGACCTCCTCCACGAGGGCAACGCCCTGGGCCTGGAAGTCCGCGACCGCGAACAGCCGACCATGCCGGGCGTGCGTGCCCCCGCCCCGGGCGAGGCCCTCATCGTCGCTTACTTCGAGGATCGCGAGACCGCCGAGGCCGCCCAGGCCAGCATCGCCGAGTCCTTCCCCCACGCCCGCCACGGCCTGGAGGAGCAGCCCCAGCAGGACTGGAGCGAGCAGTGGAAGTCGCTCATCAAGTCCGTGCAGGTGGGCCGCCTCTGGGTGGGCCCGCCCTGGGAGGCGGACAAGGCGCCCCAGGACAAGGTGCGCATCGTCATCGAGCCGAAGATGGCCTTCGGCACCGGCGACCACCCCACCACCTCGCTGTGCCTGGCCGCCGTGGACACGTTCATGGCCACCCGCCCGGGCGCCACGGTGCTCGACGTGGGCACCGGCACGGGCGTGCTCGCCATCGCGGCCAAGAAGCTGGGCGCGGGCGCCACGGTGGGCACCGACAACGACCCCACCTCCGTGGAGCTGGCCCAGGAGAACTGCGTCGACAACGGCACCCCGGACATCGACGTGTCCGGCCGCGAGCTGACCCAGGTCTCCGGCACCTTCGACCTGGTGCTCGCCAACATCCTGGCCAACACGCTCATCGAGTTGGCGCCTCTCATCGTCGCCAAGGCCCATGGGAGGCTCATCCTGGCCGGCGTGCTGGCCCATCAGCGCCAGGACGTGGAGGACGCCTACCGCAAGCTGGGCTGCACGGTCCTCGAGGGCGCGCAGCAGGGCGAGTGGGTTCGCATCGACTTGGACAAGCGCTGAGGGCCCTCCGCCCTTGGAACCCGGGGGGCGGGGCGCGCTAGCCTCCGCTCCCGCGTGGTGACGCCTCCCTCCTCCCAGCCTCCGCGGCAGTCCACCGGGCCCACGGCCGAGGTGCGGTCGCAGCTCGTGGGGCCGCTGCTCGCGCACCTGCGCGCGACCGGGCATGAGCCGGGGGCGCTGGTGCGCGAGTTCGGGCTGCCCCTGGATGCGCAGGCCCTGCCCGAGGTCCGCCTGCCCTTGCCCACCCTGCGCGCCCTGCTGGACGCCGCCGAGCGTCTCAGCGGCGATGCCTTCCTCGGGCTGCACGTGGCGCAGGGCCTGCCCCGAGGCACCTATGGCCTCGTCGAGTACATCGCCCGGGCCTGCTCCACGCTGCGCGACACGTTCCGCGCGCTGGCCCGCTACATGGCGCTGCTCGACCCAGCGTGGACGTCTGCCTACCGCGACCTGGGCCCCCAGGGCGGCACGTTCACCTATGGCATCCCCGGCGAGCCGCTCGTCTACGGTCGCCACGCCAGCGAGTTCGGGCTCGCGCTCTTCGTACACGCGGGCCGGCAGCTCACCGAGCAGCCCTGGCGGCCCCGCGCGGTCGCCTTCGCGCATCCCGCGCCGGCGGACCTCACGCCGCTCGTGGAGCACTTCGGCGTGACGCCGAGCTTCGGCGCTGGCCACAACGCGCTCACCCTGGACGCCGCCACGCTGGACCTGCGCGTGACGGGAGGAGATCCCGCCCTGCTCTCCGTCCTGGAGCGCGCCGCCACCGCCCCCCCTCCGCCGCCCGCCACCGAGCCCGCGCGCGGCGACTTCGCCGTCCGCGTGCGCGAGGCCATCCGGGCCACGCTCCAGGATGGCGCGCCTCAGATGGCCGAGGTGGCTCGGGGACTCCACGTGAGCGCGCGCACGCTCCAGCGACGGCTGGCAGAGCAGGACACCACGTTCCAGGACGAGGTCGACGCGGTGCGCAACACGCTCGCGCGCCAGTACCTGGCGGATCCGCACCTGGGGGTGAGCGAGGTGGCGTTCCTCCTGGGCTTCGCGGAGCTGAGCACGTTCGACCGCGCGTTCAAGCGGTGGACAGGCAAGACGCCGAGGGCATGGCGGGACGGGGTGGGCTCGGACGCGGGCCCCTGAGGTTGGCGTCCCGGGCCAGGAGTTTGGCGCGCCGGGCCAGGAAACCGGCGCGGACATCCCCTACCTTAGAGAGTCGAAACGACTCTTTCCTTGGAGACCCCCATGCTCAAGCCCCAGGTGGTCGCGCTCTTCGACGAGTACGCGTCCGCGCACCAGCACCCGACGAACCGGCTGACGCACAAGATCGCCATCCCCGTCATCGTGCTGCACATCGTGGCGATGCTCGACTGGGTGAAGCTGGTGGCGTTGCCGGTGCTGCCCGGCGGAATGCTGACGCTGGGGCTGGTGGCGTGGGCGCTCGTGACGCTGTGGTACCTGCGCGCGGACGTGAAGCTGGGGCTGGCGGTGTCGCTCTACATGGCGCTGTGCATCCCGCTGGGGCGGATGATGCCCATGTGGTCCGTGGTGGCCATCGCGGTGGGCGGCTGGGCCATCCAGTTCGCGGGCCACGCGGTGTGGGAGAAGAAGTCCCCCTCGTTCTTCACCAACCTGGTGCACGCGCTGGTGGGGCCGCTGTTCTTCGTGGCCTTGCTCACCGGGGACTACGCGCTGAAGTCGGAGACCGCCGCGCCCGCTCGGGCGTGAGGCGCCCCTGGACCTCGCCATGACCTTCGCTGACAAGCTGCGCGCCTGGATGCCCCTGCACGAGAACGGCGTGAGCCGCGCCGCGCACTTCGTGGGCACCTACCTGTTCATCTTCTCGCTGTGCGTTCCGCTCGCGTGGGTGGCGCTGCCCGGGGGCCTGGGCCTCACGGCCGCGCACGCGCTCGTGGCCGCGGTGGTGCTCTACGCGCTGACGCTGGAGTGGACCGCGGGCCTGCTCATGGTTCCGCTGCTGGTGCCCACGCTCCTGGCGGCCCTCGCGGTGGCGAGCCTGCCCGCGGGCGTGGCCGCGGGCGTGGCCCTGGGCGTGATGGTGGCGCGCTTCGCGCTGGTGGTGGGCGCGCACGTCGTCTTCGAGAAGAAGACGCACGGCCTGTCCCTGGGCGGTCCGCTGCTGTTCTTCATCGAGCCCGTGTACCTGCTGACGCTCGTCCTGTTCGGAATGGGCTTCAAGCGCGAGCTACACGCGCGGGCCACGTCGGTCGGGAGCGCCGCGACCCGCGTCGCCGTGTAGCTGCCAGGGGGTTCCGGTGAAGTTCCCAGGACCCGCCGTGACGCGAGGCTGGCGCGCGGCGGCGTCCTGCTGAATCCTGCGGCCCTTCCAGGAGCCCGCCGCCGTGGTCCGCCTCTTCGTCCCGCTGCCCCAGCCCATCCCCTCCGAGGTGACGCTCACCGACGAGCGCCGCCACTACCTCGTCCACGTCCTGCGGCTGGAGGCGGGCGACGCGCTGGAGGTGTTCGACGGGCAGGGCCGCGCCTGCGACGCGCGCGTGGTGGAGCTGACGCCGGAGCACGTGCGGCTCTCGCTTGGCGCGGCGCGCGTGACGCCGCCCCGGCGCGAGGTGGCCGTGGTGCAGGGGTTGCCCAAGGGCGACAAGCTCGAGTGGGTGCTCCAGAAAGGCACCGAGCTGGGCGCCTCCGCGTTCTGGCCCGTGGACACCGTGCGCAGCGTGGTGAAGCTGGAGCCCAAGCGGGCCGTGGAGCGCACCGGCCGCTGGATGAAGATTGTGGAAGAGGCCGCGCGCCAGTGCCGCCGCAATGACGTGCCTCCCGTCCATGCGCCTCGGCCGCTGGCGGAGGCCGTGCGCGCCCTGGCGCCGGGCACTGTGGTGCTGGTGCTGGATGAAGAAGAGTCCGCTGTGCCGCTGGGCGAGGCCTTCCGCGCCGCGGGCCCAGGCACGCCCGTGGCGCTGGTGGTGGGCCCCGAGGGAGGACTGGCCCGCGAGGAGGTGTCCGCGCTGTGGGCGCTCGGCGCGAAGCCCGTCACGCTGGGGGCGCGCATCCTGAGAACGGAGACCGCCGCGCTGGCTGCCCTGGCGGTGATGATGCACCTGGATGGCGAACTCGGATGACCGCCGAGGAGGCAGGCGCTCCTTCCTCCCTGGTTCTCACGTCCGAGTTGGGATTCCTACGTTTCTCCCATCCGGGGCCGTGCGCGGTCCCACCACAGGAGAACCATTCATGGGGATCATCGCGTTCATCATCATCGGTCTCATCGCGGGCCTCATTGCCCGAGCCATCCTCCCGGGGCGGCAGAGCATGGGGCTCATCGCCACCACCCTGCTGGGCATGGTCGGCTCGCTGGTGGGTGGGCTCATCGGCTCCCTCTTCGAGCGCAACGGGAAGCTCTTCGAGCTGAGAACCTCCGGCATCATCATGTCCATCGTCGGAGCCATCATCGTGCTGCTCATCGTGCAGTCGGCAAACAAGCACCGACGCGTCCACGCCTAGGGCGTGAGGGTGACGAGCCCCTGACGGTTCCCCGGGCGAGGGGCCTCGGGGGCTTGTACTTTTCTTGCTCCCCGCGCTGGGACGGCCTTTCATGGCGGCCGCTGCCTGCATCGCCGGGAGGAAACGTTGTCCAAGTGCTTGAAGTGCGGAGCCACGCTGCCGCCCGAGGGAGATTGCCCCGCCTGCGCCACGACCCTGCGTGACGCGCCCGTGCCGGCTGTCCCCAGCCTGCTCGACCGGGACATCCACATCGACCGCCGCTCGCCGGAGCGCGCCGCGACTCCCAACGCCGTGCCAGCCTTCTCCGACCTCGCGCGCAGCCCGGTGACGCCTCCCGGGATGACTCCGGCGGTCCGCCCGTCCGCGCCTCGCGCCGCGCCGCCTCCGCAGGCGCCCGCGCCCCGCGTCGCGGCGCCGCAGCAGCCGCCTGTTCCTCGCGGGGCCGCGCAGCCGCCCGTTCCGGGAAGCGCTCCAGCCCAACCGCGCATGGCCGCGCCCGCCGCCCCGGGGAGTGTCCCCGCGCAGCCCGCCGCCCCACGCATCGCCCCGCCCGCGCAGCCGCGCATGGCCGCGACCCATCCCGCCGTTCCCGCGCAGCCCGCCATTCTGGGTGGCGTTCCCGCGCAGCCCGCCGCGCCGCGCATGGCCGCTCCGCCACAGCAGCCTGCCATGGCTCGGCCAGCCGCCCCGGTGGCCCCACAGCAGCCGCCAGTGCCGCGCGCCGCCGCCCCCCAGATGACGCCGCCGGCCCAGGCGCCCATGGTCGCGCCGCGCGCCGTGGCCCCGCCGCCCGCCGTCGCTCCGATGGCCCCCCCGCCCGCCGTCGCGCCGATGGCGGTTCCGCAGGCCGTCGCTCCGATGGCAGCTCCGCAGGCCGTCGCTCCGATGGCAGCTCCGCAGGCCGTCGCTCCGATGGCCCCGCCTCGGGCTGCCCCCACGGAGATGTCGCACGCGCTGCCGGGCGTCGCCGCGCCGCGCATGCCAGCCCCGGACTATGAGCTGCCCCCCGTGGGCTCTCCGCTGACGCCCGCCTACGGGACCCCGCCGGTGCACCGCGCCTCGGTCCCCGTAGCGCCCGCGCCGACCGAGACGGATCCGCTCTTCCTGGACGTGCTGGGTTCCACGCCAGCCCCGGATCTCTTGCCGCAGATGGACGACCTCCCCGTGGAGGCCCCCGCGCACATGGAGCCGCCCCACGTGGAGCTGACCCCCGCGCGCATGGAGCCGCCGGCCGTTGCCCGTCCCCAGGGCCCGCTCCCGGGGGTCGCGCTGAAGCCGCGCACGCCCACGACCCCGGGCGTCGACGAGGTGCACGCCCGGCCGGCCTCCCTGTGGCGCCGGGTGCTGTCCTTCAGCGTGGACACCGCGGCGATTGGCGCCGTGGCGGCTGCCTACATCACGCTCGCGTCCTCCGTGGCGGGCGTGAAGGCGCCGCACCAGGTGGGCCTCACCGGACTGGACGCGTTCGTCGCGTGGCTGCGCGCGCTGCACGCCGTGCTGCTGCCGGGCGTCGTGCTGATGCTCGTCCTGGCCACCGTCTACTGCGCGGTGGCGGCCATCTTGTGGAACGGGCGGACGCTCGGACGGTTGCTGCTCGGGCTTCGGCTGGTGGACACGCACGGCCTGGCCCCCGCGCCGGGGCGCGCCATCCTCCGTGCGATGCTGGCCAGCCTGTCCTTCTTCCTGTTTCTCGGTGGATTCTGGATGGCGCTGTTCGACCGCCGCGGACAGACGTTGCATGACAAGCTGACGTCCACCTTCGTCGTCCAACCGAGCTGAGCAACGACTCGCTGAGTAACGACTCATTGTTCCTTGCGGCCGCGGCCGTAAGATGCCGCGCCCTTCATGCCAGCCCGCCTCGCCCAGCTTCTCGTCTCGCGCACCCTGCTCACCCAAGAGAAGGCCGGGGAGGTCTTGCGTCAGCAGCAGACGCAAGGGGACCACGTCGACACGGCGCTGCTGGAGCGCGGGCTCGGTGAGCAGGATGTGCTCGCGTTGCTCGGTGAGGTCTCCGGCGTCAAGCCAGTGAACCTGATCGACTTCGAGCCGAACCCGGACGTCGCGTCCTTCATCCCGCCGAAGATCGCCGAGCGGCTGTGCGTGGTGCCTCTGTCATTGGATGGCAACACGCTGCACGTCGCGTGTGGATATCCGGTGCCGAAGAAGGAGCTGGAGGAAGTCGGGTTCCTGCTCGGCAAGCCGCTGGAGCTGTGGGTCGCCATCGAGCTGCGCGTTCGAGAGTGGATCTCGATCATCTACCGGCAGCCGCTCGCGCCTCGGTTCTCGCAGCTCTCCGCGATGTTGGATCCGGAGCGGCAGGCCACGCCGCCCCCGCCTCCGCCCGAGGCGCACGAGGACTCGCTCACCGAGGACATGGTGGAGCAGTTGGCGCGCTCGGTGGCGCAGGAGCCCGCCCCCACCGAGGCTCGCCCCGCGCCCGCCGCCGTGCCACCGCCCGCGTTCGTGCGCGAGCCGCTGCGCCTCAACAGCCCGCCGCCTCCGCCGCCCGAGGCCACCACGGTGCCTCCGCCCGCCTTCGTGCGAGCGCCGCTCCGGCTGAACATGCCGAGCGACGCGGCTCCCGCGAAGCCGGCGACCGCGCCCGCCAGTGGGACGGCGCCATCGCAGCCCGCGCGTGCACAGCAGGGCACGGCCGCGTCGCACGGTTCGGCGCCCGCTCAGCAGGCGCCGCAGGGCAAGATGCCCTCGCAGCAAGTGACCGCGCCCGGGGCTTCGTCCGCGCACGCGCAGGGAAGCCCCGCGTCTCACGGGGCTGCGTCCGCACAGGGCGCGGCTGCGCCTCACGGTGTCGCCTCCACGCAGGGTGCGACGGCCTCGGCACCTGGGGCCACGTCCGCGCAGGCATCGCACGGCGCGGGGGCCTCGCAGCAGGGCGCCGCGCACGGCACCGCCTCCGCGCAGGGCGCAGCGGCTTCGCAGCAGGGCGCCGCGCACGGGACGTCGTCCACGCAGGCGCAGAACGCCGCAGCCGCACAGGCGAGGGCGCCGCAGGGCGCTTCGTCCACACAGGCTCAGTCGGGCGCACCACAGGGCAGCGGCGCACCGAGCGGGACGTCGTCCGCCTCGCCTGCGCACCAGCCCCCGCCGCCGAGTGGAACCACGGTGGTGTCTCCACAGGGCACGCCCTCGGCGCAGGGGAGCCGGCCTCTCGCGCCGCCCCAGGCTCCGCGCCCCGCGGCGCCCCCGCAGGTGTGGCCTCCGTCGCCGCCGCCCACCAGTCCTCCGACGATGCGCTTCGCGGCCATCCCGACGCCCGGTCGCAACGAGCCGCCCGCGCCTCCGCCGCGCACCGAGCCGTCGTTCCTCGTCTTCAGCAACCCTTCCGTCCCCAAGCCCGCGCGCGGTCCCGAGGCCGCCGCTCGCCCCGCCGCGCAGCCGCCCTCTGGACAAGATGTCCCGGACTGGACGCTGGCGCAGGCACGCGCCGCGCTGAAGGATGCCTCCAAGGACCGCGACAAGTTGATGGACGTCGCGCTGCGCTTTGGCCGCCGCACGTTCGACTACGTGTCCGCCTTCGCCGTCATGCGCGGCGCGGGCGTGGGCTGGGATGCACGGGGTGAGGGCATGCTCGGCGAGCCGCTCCACCAGGTGTCCATCCCGCTCGACGCGAGCAGCGTCTTCCGCACCGTGGCCGTCACCCGCGGCAGCTACGCGGGCCCCCTGCCCCCGGACGCGCTCACCAAGCACTACCTGGAGCTGTTCGGCCGTCAGGCGCCGCGCACCGTGTTCCTGTACCCGGTCGAGGTGAAGGGCCGCCTGGTGGCCATCCTCTACGGAGACTGCGGGCAGAAGCCCATCAGCCAGCGCCGCCTGTCCGACTACATCCTGTTCTGCCAGGACCTGCCCGCCGCCTTCCAGGAGCTCATCCTCTTCCGCAAGCAGCGCGTGTCCGAGCTGCGAGGCAACGAGCCCACCGACTTCGCCATCGACGAGGACGTGCCGCCCGGCGCGAGCCTCCAGCCCACCCCCGCGCCCGCCATGGCGGCCGGCCTGGGCTGGAGCCCGTTCTTCGGACGCGGCGCCGCGGGCAACCTGGGACGCGCCGCCACCGTGCCGCCTCGGGTGATGTCGCAAGAGGAGCGCCCACCTCCGGACTTCACGCCGCTGCTCCGTCGCCTCACCGGCCCGGACGCCGCCCAGCGCTCCAGCGCGATGGCGGAGCTGGCGCGCTCGCCCGAGGCCAGCGCCCGCGTGCTGGCCCAGCACTTCCCCGGCCCCACCGCGTGGAGCCGGCTCCCCGTGGTCGATCTCCCCGAGGCCGACGAGCTGGGCCCCATCCCGGGCGCCCTCTCCCGCCTGGGCCGCTCGGCCGCGCAGGCCCTGTCGCCGCTGCTGGACTCGAACGACGCGGACACGCGCTACTTCGCGCTGCTCACCGCGGGCAGCCTGCCCTTCGTCGAGCTGGTGGATGGCGTGCTGCGCGGCCTGTTCGACCTGGAGCCGGACATCTCCAGCGCCGCGCGCGTGGCCGCCGCCGCGCTCAAGCACCTGCCGCGGCTGGACGTGGCCCTGCGCGACCTGCGCCAGGAGCTGACGAATCGAGATCCGCTGCGCCGCTCCCTGGCCGCGCGCGCGCTGGGCGCCCTGCACGACCGCGAGTCCATCGAGGGCCTCATCAACCTCACGGGCAGCGACGACGCCATGTGCGCCCAGGCCGCCGCCGAGGCCCTGCGCGAGGTGACGCGCGCCACGCTCGGCCTCCAGCCGCGTCAGTGGACCGCGTGGTGGGCGGAGAACCGCAGCCGTCGCCGCGCGGACTGGCTCGTCGCGGCGCTGCGCCACCGCGAGCTGGACGTGCGCCTCGCCGCCATCGAGGAACTGAGCCGCGCGCTCAACGACACGCTGGGCTTCTACGCGGACTCGCCCGAGGCCGAGCGCGAGCAGGCCGTGCGTCGCTGGGAAGCCGCCGCCGTGGACCTGGCCAACGCCCGCCGCCTGGGAATGCTCTGACCCAAGGAGCCGTCCGCACGCCATGACGAGCGCGATGTGGCTCAGTCTCGTGGCGTGCGCGGGGCTGGTCGCTCTCGCGGGGCTCTCGCTCGCGCGCGTGGGGCGCGGCGTCCTGGCGCTCCCGCTGTCGCTGTTGTGCATCTGCCTGTCGACGTGGGACTTCGCGTCCTTCGCGCTGGTGCGCTCGGGGGAGTCCGACTGGCGGCTGGTGGGCGCGCTCGCCGCGCTGATGATGTTGCCCAGCGCGCTGCACTTCATCCTCGCCTTCGTGGGGCGCCGCAAGCGCTCGGCCTGGGCGATGTACGGCGCCTACGCGGTGATGGGCTCCGTCGGCTTCGCGCTGCTGGCGAGCCCGAGCACTCCGGCCCTGGCCGTGTGGCGCACGCCGGCCCGCCTGGCCTTGCTGATGGGTGCGCTGGCTCTGCCGGTGCTCGCCGCCGGCTTCTGGTTGCTGGGCGCGCACCTGCTCCGCGCGAGACAAGCCGAGGAGCGGGCTCGCGCGGGGCTCGTGCTGTTGGGGCTCGCGCTGACCGTGGCGCTGCTGCTCACGGACTTCGCGGCGGACGTGGGCCTGAGCATCCCGAGGCTGGGCAGCCTGGGCACGCTGTTGGGCCTGCCCGTGATGGCCACGGTGGCGCTGCGCTTCCGACTCTTCGGTGAGGACCAGGGCGCGAGTGGCGCGCTGTCCGCGGGCGTGCTGGCGCTGTCGGGCGTGCTCGCCTACCTCGCGGTCTTCTGGCTGTTCGCGGGCCAAGCGGGCCCGCTGGTCATCGGCACCACCACCATCACCTTCGCGATGCTCGCGGCGGCCCGTCGCGGAGTCACCGCCTTCGTCACCCAGCGGGAGCGACTGGAGCGGCTGGCCACGCTCGGGCGCTTCTCCGCGCAGATGGCGCACGACCTGCGCAACCCCATCGCCGCGATGAAGGGCGCCGCGCAGTACCTCAAGGAGGAGCACGCGCGCGGCCAACCCTGGGATGCGCACGGCGACTTCCTGGACCTGTTGCTGGAGCAGGTGGAGCGGCTCGACGGCGTGGTGGGCACCTACCAGCGACTGGCGCGCGTGGAGCCGCTCATGCGCCCCCTGGACCTTCACCGGCTGGTGGACAGCGTGCTGTCCCTCCAGGCCTTCGCCAACCCCGGGAAGGTGGCGCTGGTGCGCGCCCTGGCCCCGACGCTGCCGGCGCTCGTGGGAGACGAGGACCTGCTGACCCACGCGCTGGAGAACCTGGTGCGCAACGCGTTCGAGGCGATGCCCTCGGGCGGCACCCTCACCGTGCGCACCACGGAGGATGGGGGCGGCGTGACGCTCGCGGTGGAGGACACCGGCGAGGGCATGGACGCCCGCACGCGCGAGCGGGCCTTCGACGAGTTCTACACCACCAAGGCCTCGGGCAGCGGCCTGGGGCTCGCCTTCGTGCGGCGCGTGGTGGAGGCGCACGGCGGCTCGGTGGCGCTGACGAGCAACGAGGGGCGTGGCACGATTCTCCGCCTTCACCTGCCGACGGCATCCGCGTCACCGGCCCGGCAGCCCCACGGAGAAGCCGCGTGAACGAGCCGTTGAAGGGCCAGGTCCTGCTGGTGGATGACGACGCGGCCGTGGCCAAGGTGCTGGGCGCGCTGCTCGCGCAGGCCGGCCTGACGCCGCACGTGGTGATGAGCGCGGCCGAGGCGCTGACGTGCCTGGCGCGCCGCCCCATCGACGTGGTCATCAGCGACGTGCGCATGCCGGGCATGAACGGCATGGAGCTGCTCACCGAGGTGGCGAAGGGCTGGCCGGAGGTGCCCGTCATCCTGCTGACCGCGCACGGCACGGTGCCGCTGGCCGTGGAGGCGATGCGAGCCGGCGCCGCGGACTTCATGCTGAAGCCGTTCGACCGGGAGGAGATTCTCTTCACGGTGCGCAAGGCGCTCGTGGGCGCGTACAGCGAGGCCCCGCGCGCGCCGCTGAAGTCGCGGAGCGCGTTCGTCGGTCAGGGCCCGGCGCTGTCTCAAGCCCTGGCGCTGCTGGCGAAGGCGGCCACGGGCACCGCCACGGTGCTGGTGCGCGGCGAGTCCGGCACGGGCAAGGAGCTGGCCGCGCGCGCCGTCCACGAGAACAGCCCGCGACGCGAGGGCCCGTTCGTGAAGCTGCACTGCGCGGCCTTGCCGGACACGCTGCTGGAGAGCGAGCTGTTCGGCTACGAGAAGGGGGCCTTCACCGGCGCCGCCACGCGCAAGCCGGGCCGCGTGGAGCTGGCCCACGGGGGCACCCTCTTCCTCGACGAGATTGGCGACATCTCCCCCGCCGTGCAGGTGAAGCTGCTGCGCGTGCTCCAGGAGCGCGAGTTCGAGCGACTCGGCGGAACGCAGACGGTGAAGGTCGACGTGCGCTTCGTGGCGGCCACGCACCGACCGCTCGAGGAGATGGTGCGGCGCGGAGAGTTCCGCGAGGACCTCTTCTATCGCCTCAACGTGGTGCCGGTGTGGCTGCCGCCCCTGCGCGAGCGCCCCGAGGACCTGGAGGCGCTCGCCCTGCACTTCCTGGAGGTGCACGCGAAGGCCAACGGACGCCCGCCCTTCACGCTCACGCCGGAGGGGCTGGCCGCACTCCAGGCCCAGCCGTGGCCCGGCAACGTGCGGCAGCTCCAGAACTTCATGGAGCGCCTCGTGGTGCTCTCGGATGGCCCCCAGCTCACCGGCGCGGACGTGGCGCGCGAGCTGGGACGACAGCCCGGCCTCACCCTCATGCCCGTCGCGCCTTCGCCCGCGGTGGAGGCAGCTTCTGGCAACGCCGAAGCGGGCACGCTGGAGTCGCGGCGCAAGGACACCGAGCGGCACGCCATGGAGGACGCGCTCAAGCGCGCGGGAGACAACCGCACGCTGGCGGCGCGCCTGCTCGGCATCAGCCGGCGCACGCTCTACAACAAGTTGGAGGAGCACGGCCTGATGTGACGGCGGGCGCTACGCGCACGCGGCATCGAGCGCATCCAGCTCCGCGTCGAAGGCGGCGAGGAGCGACGCGGGCTCAGGCACGCGCGACGCATCCGCCGCCACGCCCACCGTCACCTGCCCCGCATAGCTGAAGAGGCTCACGCCCAGCCCCACGTGGCCCGCCTGCGGCACCCAGAACGTCAGGCCCTCCAAGCGGGTGCCCGCCAGCGACACGGGCGCCTTGGGGCCGGGCACGTTGGTGGCCACCAGCGAGGCCTTCGTCCCCATGACGTCCACCACCCACCGCTCCACCGCGGCCGGCGTGTGCCCGAGGAACTCCAGCGCGCCGAAGGTGAGCACCGCCTCGGGAGACCGCTTCAGCGCCTCCATGCGACGCGCCAGCTCGCGCACCCGCCGCCGAGGCTCCTCGATATGCACGGGCAAGCGCAGGAAGACGACGCCGAAGCGATTGCCGAGCGCGCGGGGCACGGGCTCATCCAAGGGCCGCAGGTTCACCGGCACCAGCACGTGCACGTCCTCGGCGGGGGCGTCGCGCGACTCCAGGTAGCGCCGCACCGCGCCCGCGAGCGCCGCCAGGAGCACATCGTTCACCGTGCCCTCCAGCGCGCGCCCCAGCGCCTTCACCCGAGCCAACGGGATGGGCGTGGACCACGCGGCGCGCTTCTCCTGGCCCAGCGGTCCCCGCAGCGGCGACGGAGGATCCGCCGGCATCACCAGGAGCTTGCCCAGCGCCGCGGCGCCCAGCGCGCCCTCGCGCATCAGGTCTCCGGCGAGGATGGGCTCCTGCACCAGCTGCACGCCCTTGCGCAGCGCCGCGCGCGCCGTCCCCGCCACGCTCATCGCGCCGAGCGCCAGCCGCATCCACCCCGGCGTCTCCACGCGCCGGGGCTCCGGGACAGGCACCTCCACCTCGGCGCCATCCGTGAGCGACAGCAGCACCCGCGCCAGCGCGATGCCGTCCGCCATGCAGTGGTGCAGCCGGGCCAGCAGCACATCGCCGCCGTTCGCGCCCTCCACCACGTGCAGGTGCCACAGCGGCCGAGAGCGCTCCAGCGGCACGCTCATCCAGTGCCCCACCAGCGCCTCCAGCGCGGCCCGGTCACCCGGCGCGGCCACCTCCACGGACGTCACATGGGCGTCCAGGTCCAGGTCCTCCACATCCACCCAGTGCGGCGCGCCGGGGCGCCCGGTCTCCACGCGCTGGCGGAAGCGCGGGTAGCGCTCGACCAGCCGCTCGCGCACGACGTCCCGCAGGCGCTGCCGGTCCAGGCGTCCCTCGAACCAGAGCACCGCGGTGATCATCATCAGGTTGGCGGGCTCCTCCATCTGGAGCCACGCCGCGTCCGCGCTCGCCATCCGCTCTCGGGCCGACATGGCGCCGTTCTCGCCCGCAACCGGCCCGCGGAGCAAGGTCCGCGCAATCGTTCAGAGAAACCGCCAGCGCCACGTGCGGACATCCGCCGGGTCCGGCAGCTCCAACTCGAAGGAGAGCATCTCGAAGCGCTCGTACTCGCGCGGGTCCACGCGCAAGAGCGTCATGCCCGTGTGGTGGCGCCCGCGCAGCGGCGACACCGTGAAGGACAGCTCCGCGTCAAAGGCCACCTTGTAGAAGAGGCACAGGCCATCCACGCGCCCGCTCTCCACCACGGGCCGCTCGTAGCGGACGACGCTGGGCAGACCGTCCACGGCCATCGTCTCCAGGTCGAAGGCGAAGGATGGCTCGGGCTCGCACAAGAGGTGCTCCACCTCGTACGAGCGCACCAGCCGCGTGAAGTACGAGGGGCTCATCGCCTCGCGCAGCGACTGCAGGCAGCGGTAGTCCACACTGGGGAAGCGCTGGCTCCAGATGAAGGGGATGCAGGCCTCGTCGCGCAGCTGCACCGGCTCCACGAACACCTCGAAGCGGTTGGGCAGGATGCGCCCGCCCGGCCGGAGCAACCGCGAGCGCATGTCGAGCATCCGCGGAACCATGCCCGCGTCGAACAGCGCATCTCCCAGCAGCTCGTGCAGGAGCACGTCCGCGCGCTCCGCCGACTGGAAGCGCCGGAGCGGCTCGCGCACGAAGTCGATGTGGTCCAGGCCGTTGCGCCGCGCCACCCACTGCGTGGTGTCCAAGAGCCGCGAGTCATCCACCGCGTACAGCTTGCGCGGGTGGCGCGAGGCAGCCAGGAACGTGCGCAGGCCCGTGCCCGTGCACACGTCCACCACCACTTGCCCCGTGCGCACGTAACGCTCGATGGCCAGCCGCCACACCTCCACGCGCTCGGGGTCCGCGAGCATCGAGTCCTGGGGCGCGGGGCTCGACAGGTTGAGGCTCTCCGGGACGACATTGCGTCGCTGGAGCTGAGACACCAGCGGCAGGTGACTCAGGCGCGAGCGAAAATCCAGCAAGGCCTGGCGTGGCAGATCGAGCAGGTTTGGCATGACATACCCCGAGGGCCTCGCTGGGCCCTGACTCTCGCGGGACGGGAGGCACCGCGCTTCCTCGCGGCGATTCCGCACGATGCGGGCGCGATGGGTCCACTGCGTTCACACCGCGCTCGCCGGGACTGTCCCGACGTGAACAGGCCCGCCCCGAACGTTCAGTGGGAAGCAGTCGAGTCCGAGGAGGCGTGCTGCGCGCGGCGCTCCAGCCAGTCATGCAGGAAGGCGCGCACCGCGGGGTGCCGGGACTGACGGAACGCGTCCGGAGCGGCGTGCTCCACGATGCGCCCTTCGTGCAGCAAGGCCAGGTGGTCCCCCACCTCGAAGGCGGTGGCCACGTCCGGCGTGATGACGAGCGAGGTGGCGTGGAGCTGCTGCTTGCCCATCAGCATGACGTCCACCACGGAGCGCGTCTTGAGCGGATCCAACCCCGCGGTGGGGTCGTCGTAGAGCAGCACCGAGGGCTCCAGCACCATGGCGCGAGCGAACGCCGCGCGCTTGAGCATGCCGCCCGACAGCTCGCCCGGGTACTGGTCCGCCGCGGCCTCCAGGTCCACCAGCGCCAGCGCGCGCCGCACGCGCTCACGCACCTGCCGCTCGGGCAGGCGGGCCCGCTCGCGCAGCGGGAAGGCGACGTTGTCGAAGACGGTGAGCGAGTCGAACAGCGCGCCGCCCTGGAAGAGGATGCCCAGCTTGCGCCGCACCCGGTCCAGGTCCACCACGCCCAGGCGGGACAGGTCCTCGCCCGCCACGCGCACCGTGCCTCGGTCCGGCTGGAGCAATCCGTCGATGAGCTTCATCAGCACGGTCTTGCCCGAGCCGGACACGCCCAACAGCGCGCAGGTGGTGCCCTCGGGGACCACGAGGCTCACCCCAGCGAGCACCGACTGGTCGCCAAACGACTTGTGCACATCCAGGAGCTCGATCGCCGGCCGTGGCCCGGGCTCGCCCATCGCGCATCCCCCCCATCAGGCCCGGCGGCCTCCGCGCGCGCCGGTGCCGGGGGAGCAGTGTGCCGCGCCGCGCGTCCGCGCGGCAGTGGCCCGTGGGGCTCGCTCCGTGTCAACCAGCCAGCATCCTCAGCGCGTGCGCACCATCATCCCGAACGCGCGCAGCCTGTCCCGAGCCCGCAAGAGCTTCGCCATCGGGATGGAGAACACCGCGCGCACGCGCTCCGGATCCCCACACCACGCGCCGCCGTTGAGCACCACGCGCGTGTGCGTGTAGACGATGCGCGGCAGGTTCTCCGGCGTGAGCCGCTCACCATCCACCTCGCGGCCCAGCCACGCCGTCACGCGCGGCGCGAGGAACAGGCCGCCGACCTCAGCGGACTCGGAGAGCCCCGCGTCCGGAAGCACCTCCGCCAGGAGCGCGCGCTTCTCCGCCAGCTCGCGGCGCATCTTCCCCAGGAAGTCTCGCAGGGCCCGGTGCCGCGCCGCGTACAAGAGCTGCCCCTCGGGGCTGCGCGCATAGGCCGCGTAGAGGTACGCCGCCGCGCGCGCGGTGGGCAGATGCAGCGCGCCCGGCCCGCTGTCGCGCAGCGCTTGAGCAAGCGCCCTGTCTCTCGTGGCCAGCCAGCCCACGCGCAGTCCCCCCGCGGCGAACTCCTTGGACAGCCCGCCCAGGATGACCGTGCGCGCGCCCACGCCCGGCACCGCGCCCTCCAGCGTGACAGGGCTGTGCACCGTCTCGGCGGTGGGGTTGGTGAGGTGCACCAGGCCGAAGATTTCATCGGACACCAGCAGGCACCGCTGCTCCACCACGTACGTGGACAGGGCCACCAGCTCCTGGTGCGTCAGGTACGTGCCCGCGGGATTGGACGGCTGGGACACCACCACCGCGTCGGGCGAACCCGCGCCCCGACGCGCGAGCAACGACGCGAGCGTCCCCAGCTCCACCTCGCATCCGGCCGCGACGAAGGTGGGCGGCAGGACGCCGTAGCAGGGCGTGGCCAGGAACACGCGAGGAGCGCGGCCCAACCGCTGGCGCAGCGCCACGCCCAGGTGATGCACGAGCGGCCACACGCCCGGAGCCAGCACCAGCTCGTCCGGCGAATAGCGCGCGCCGCGCGTCTCCAAGAGGAACGACGTGAGGGCCTCGGCGAGCCCCGTCTGCGTGCCCGCGGCGGGCGGCGCGACGCTGGCCGCGACGAGTCCCTCCACCAGCGGCGGCGGCAGCGGCCCCTCGTTCTCGCCGTAGTCCAACCGCACCAGCTCGGGATCCTCCTCGCGGAAGATGCGAGGCAGGAAGGCGGGGAACGTGGACAGGTGGGCGATGCGCTGCGAGCGCGGCAGCGGATTCTCCGGCTTCGGGCGCGGCGCGGGAGGCGCGGGCTCCGCGAAGGCGAGGCGGAAGGCGAGCAGCTCCGCGAAGGTGCGCTCGTAGAACCACTGCGCCAGCGTGCTGATGCGCGAGTACGTCACCTCCGCGGCCACCTCCAGGTCGGCGCGCAGGGGCTCCGGCACGGGCAACAGCAGCGTCAGCTCCAGGTCCGGCCACACCGCGTTCTTGATGAGCCCGTAGAGGACCACCAGGTTGGGCGAAGGCACCTCGCGGGCGAGGAACTCGAACAGCGTGCGCGGCTCCACGCCCCCGGTGATGTTGAAGAAGGCGCTCTCATCCAGCACCACCCAGATGCCGCGCCGCGCGGCCTCCGCGACGATGTCGCGCAGCACGGCCAGGTTGGTGCGCTCGCCGGGCTCCACCGTGAGGAACACCGCCTTCACGTCGAACGCGGCCAACAGGCGCTGAATCTCCCCGAGCGACGTGTGCGTCACCGTGGCGCGCACGCCCGCCTTGTCCAGCGAGCGGGCAAAGAGCGGGTGCAGGCTGCGCGACACGAGCACCTCGTCGCCCGGGTCGCACATGGACAACAGCAGCGAGTACACCGCCTGCTCACGCTCGGGCGCGACGAACAGCGCGTCCTCGGCCAGCCGCAGCCCGAAGTAACGGTCCAGGTAGCGCGCCACCATGCGGCGGAACGGCGCGTCGCCCGCCTCGTGCGCGTACGGCAACTCCGGCGTGCGCGCCAATCGCCCCGCCAGCGACGCCGCGAACCCGAGCTGCTCGGCGGACGCAGCGCCCAGGTCCAGCTCTTCTTGGAGCGCGGCGATGCTCAGCTTCCGGAGCGACGCGCGCAGCGCCAGCGTCTCGCGCGGCTGGGCGAGGTTCGCCTCCCAGACGGCCACCTCGTGCCAGATGGGATTGCCCGCCTGCAGCCACCCGAGCGCGGTCGCGGCGCGCAGCGGCTCGGGGCTGTGGGCCTCCATGAAGAACTCGAACTCGCGTCCGGTGCGCTGCTCCAGCGCCACCAGCGGGCGGATGTCCGTGTCCGCCGCCTGCATCACCCGGCGCGCCACGCTCACGCGGGTGGCGAAGCCCCGGCGGGTGAACATGCGCTCGATGATGGCGCGCCCCGGCCGGCCCGCGAGGTTCAACAGCAGCCGGCCTCCCGGCGCCAACCGCTCGGGCGCCTCGTCCAACAGGCGCGCGATGAGGCCCAGGCCGAAGTGGTCCTCATAGACGTTCTGGAGCGTGCAGTAGTTGGAGAGGTCGTAGAGCGCCTGCTCATCCGCCTGCGACAGCTCCAGCTCCGCCGGCAGCCCCTCGCCGCGCAGCACCTGCGGGATGCACCCGACGATGAAGTCCCAGGACGGCGTCTCGGGCAGGCCCCGCAACAGGTCGCTCTCGCCGAAGGACAGGCGCGACACGAGCTGCTCGTCGCCGTTGAGCCACGCGTTGCACACCCCCACCACCGGCGCGTGCGGGTTGAGGTCCATGCCGTGGATGCGCGCGAGGCCGGTGAACTTCGCCAGCGCCAGGCAGATCCACCCCGAGCCCGAGCCCACCTCCACCAGCCGCTTCCCCGCGTACTCGTCCAGCGGCACCTTCAGGAGTCCCTCCAGGAAGGTGAAGGCCCACGCCTCGGGCGCGAAGATGGAGGGCAACAGGAACAGCTCCAGCCGCTCCTGCGACGCGCCCACCGCCACCACCACCTGCTCCAGCCGCAGCGGCGCGTTCTCGGGCTTGCCCCGCGCCAGCTCCGCCAGCGCGCGCAGCTCCGTCAGGGCCAGGGCCCGACGCTCGGGTTGGCGCAGGTCCTCGGCGAGGGCTCGCAGCTGTTGGAAGGCTTCGCGGGGGGTCGCGGGGTAGGTCGCCATGGCGCGGCGGACTGTCCCGATCGCCCCGCTCCCTGTCAACGATGCCCTCACGGGCACCCTCCCCAAGGATTCGGGGCGACCGCGTCATTACCTCGTGCCACCGGTCCGCGCCGGTGGCGCGCTGCGACGTACCCACGCGGATGGAGTGATGCATCGATGTCAGTCATGCCTGTGGACGGACCCCGTAGTGGAGAGGGGGCACTGATGGAGATGGGCTTGTGGATGCCAGGAGAGAAAGGCGCACCCCGCCTGGGCGGCGCGGACACGCGCTCGACGTGGGTGGCCAAGGACCCCGCGCGGCTGCGCTGGGAGGCGCAGCCGTGGAAGCGCCAGCTTCGCCATCCGGCGGAGTATGAGCACCCGGTGGCGCGCCAGGCGTTGGTGGAGGCGCTGGTGACGGAGGGGCACGGGGTGGACGCCGAGGTGGCGCGCTTCGCGGGCGTGCTGGAGGACCGCTTCTACGTCAGCATCGCCCAGGTGGTGCGCTTCGCGGACGGGCTGACGCGGCGGCTCGCGCTGGCGCGCACGGATGACGAGGTGCTTCAGTTGGCGCACCTGCGCCGCAACGCCGAGGAGCTGGCGGAGCGGATGATTGAATGGGCCAACGCCGGCCGCCTCTAGCGCGGCCCACGGCCCCGTCGCGAGGAGGAGTGCGTTGAGCCAGTCCCCCTGTCCGAGTCGCGTCTTCCCTTCCCGGCCTCACCCCTCGCGCACGCTGGCGCGGGGCGCGGGGCTGGCCCTCGCGCTGCTCGCGGGACGCGCGAGCGCACAGGAGGCGACGCTCACCCCGGTCACCTCCGAGCCGGGCCTGCTGCGGCCCGCGGGGGCCTTCCTGGGCGGCGCGGCGGCGGGGGCGGCGCTGGGGCTGGGGCTCAAGGGCTGGACCACGCGGCAGGACTTCCCGTGGCACCGCATGCGCGGCTCGGCGCTGCTGCCGTCGCTGGGGTTGGGTTTGGGCGCGGGGCTGGGCACGTGGACGGTGGGCACGCTGTTGGACGGGCGGGGCAGCCTCCTGGCAGCGCTCGCGGGCGGGGTGCCGGGCACGGTGGCGGCCTTCGTGGGGGGCTCACAGGACCGAGGCGCCACCTGGGTGCTGGTGGGCGCGCCCGTGGCCGTGCTGGGCGCGGTGGTGGCGTATGAGCTGACGACGCCGGAAGCACTCGGAGTGCTGCCCGCGTTGGCCATGAACGCCAACGGTGGCGGCCTGACGTTGAGTGGCGCGTTCTAGGCGCCGTTCACCTTGACAGGGGAGGACGTCTGCTCTCACGTCGGGGCATGCTCGCGCTCGCCCTGGCCGCCTCCCTGGCCGCAGCCCCCGCTCCCCGCATCGCCGCCTCGGCGAACACCGTGGTCCACGTGCCCCAGTTCGACCGGGTCCAAGGGCTGACCGCCTTCCTGGAGCGGGCGGGCACCTACTCGAGCCTGCTGCGGCCCGCGGCGTGGCGGCCCGAGCTGCACCCCTTCCTGGAGTTGGATCCCGCGCACCCGGAGACGCTCGCCGCGCTGGGCATCGACGCCGCGGGCCCCGCCACCGTGTCCATGCGGGGTGACGGGCGGGTGTCCTGCACGCACCTGAAGGACGCGAAGACCTTCCAGGCCAAGGCCGCCGAGGCGCTGGCCCCCAACGGCGCGGTGAAGCCCGTCGCGGCCAAGGGCGTGACGACGGTGAGCCTGCCGCGTCCGCAGGGCGGCAGCGTGGGCTATGCCCTGAAGGGCGACGAGGCCTGCGCCTTCGGCGGCTCCGACGAGCGCGGCGCGCTGCTGAAGGAAGCGGTGCGCTTGGTGGGCCGCGCGCCCACGCCCGACGCGCGCATGGGCAAGGTGCCGGGCGTGCTGTATCTCCAGACGCCCGAGGGGGTGCTGGGCCTGGATGGGACCGCGAACTCGCTCCAGGTGGAGGGCACCGCGTCCACGCTGCCGCTGCCGCCCTTCCAGGCGCTGGCCGCGAGCCCCTACGGCGCGGTGAAGCCCGAGGGGCTCCTCGTCGCGCGCGCGCAGATTGCCCCGGCCGGGGTGGCGCAGGCGTTGGGCTCGGTGCGCACCGCGGTGCAGTCCGTGTGTCCGGAGTGCCCGGCGGACGGGGTGAAGGCCGTGGCCGCGGCGGTGGCCCGACAGCTCACGGGCGCGGTGCTGCTGGATGTGGACGCGGTGCAGGTGCGCGGCTCGCTGCGCTCCGCCACGGGCCGCTTCTTCGCCGGACGGCAGGCCCTGGCCGCCGAGGTGAAGGACGCGGCGGCGGCGAAGGCCGCCCTGGAGCCCGTGGGCCAGTTCCCGGGCGCGAAGCCGCTGGCGGACGGCTGGGCGCTCGCGGTGAAGGGCGGCACGCTGGTGCTGCGCCTCAAGGGCAACCAGCTCGTGATGGGCAACGACGAGGCCGTGACGCAGGCCCTGCTGGGGGTGCTGCCCGCCGCGCCCACCGCGCAGCAGCACGCGGTGGAGTTCGCGGTGGACCCCAAGCGCCTGGCGCGGGGCCTGTCGCAGGTGTCGCTCCTGGACGTCATGGGGGATGACAGCCTCGCGGCGATGTTCGCCGCCAGCTCGGAGCTGGGGCCGCTGCTCGCGCGCAGCGAGCGCCTCACCGGCTGGCTCGACAGCGCGGCCGGCGGAGGCCACCGCTTCGCGATGACGTGGGCCCTGCCGCCCGCGCAGTAACCCCCGAGCACCTCGGGCTCAGGCGGGCCGCTCCTGACGCCAGCGCGGCCCGCGGCGCTCCTCGCGCTCGGTCCGCGACGCGTGCAGGGCCAGCGTCTGCTGCACGTCGGTGACGTCCACCGTCCCCGCCAGGCGCCCGTCCTCCTCCACCACCGCGAGCTGCGGCACCTGGGCCTCGGCCATGCGCCGCACCGCCGTCCACCCGTCGTCCGCGAGCGACACCGTCACCGCGGGCGACTGCATCACCTCGCGCGTGGTGCGGTGACCGCGCTCATCCTCGGGCACGGCGCCAAGGGCCTCCAACGTCACCCGCCCCACCGGGCGCCCCTCCTCCGTCACGGGGAGCACGGGCACGCGCTCGCGCCGCAGCGCCCACTGCGCATCCCAGAGCGAGTCCCCCACGTCCACGCCCACGCGCCGAGGCGACATGAGCTGCGCCACGGGAATGCCCTCCAGCGTCACCTTCATCCGCACCTGCCGCGCCTCGCCCTCGGCGCCCAGGAAGATGAAGAACGCGATGAGCACGAGCAGCGGGTTGAGCTGCACGAGCCCCCACAACCCCAGCAGCACCGCGAACCCACGCCCCAGTCCCGCGGCCACGCGCGTGGCGCGCAGCGGGCCCCATCGGCTGGTGAGCACCGCGCGCACGATGCGTCCCCCATCCATGGGGAACGCCGGCAGCAGGTTGAACAGGCCCAGGAAGAGGTTGAGGGTGCCCAGGTAGAAACAGGCGAACTGGAGGTTGAATGCGTGCAGGTCGCGCAGGAGCCACGTCGCGCCGGCCAGCACCGCGGCGAGGCCCAGGCTCGTCAGCGGTCCCATCAGCGCCATCAACGCCTCGTCGCGCGGACGCGGCGGCGCCTCGGACAGCTCGGACACACCGCCCACCATCATCAGCGTGATGCCCCGCACCCGGCCGCCGTGGCGGAGCGCGTAGACGGTGTGCGCCAGCTCGTGGACGAGCACGGAGGCGAACAGCCCGACGGCGACCACCAGCCCCCAGAGAAAGGGCGAGCCCGCCAGGCGCTCGGGAGGCAGGTGCGCCACCTCCGCCGCGCGACGGAACGCGCCGCCGAACAGGAAGGCCAACAGGGGAAGGATGAGCAGCAGGGAGAAATGCGCGCGGATGGGGATGCCGCGAAACGACGCGAATTGTAGTCCCCCGCGTGTGGTGGCTGGCATCGGCCCTCCTCCGGAGCATCCTGGTGGCGCGCGGGCCACTGGAGGCATGGGCCCGGTCCGGAGTCTCAAGCTCCATCCCACCGGCGACGCGCGCACGGGACAGGAAGGAGCCCGGTTGTCCGCCCGCCTCGGGCCAAGAGGACACCCGAGCGCTTCACGGCATGCCGCGCACGGACACCAGCCCGCTCGGCTGCGTGCTCACGCCGAGCAGCGCGTAGAGCGGGCAGTACCCCAACACGCCCGTGAGCAGCGGCACCAACCCCACCAGGCCCCACGGCGTGCGCGGCCCCGCCACCACCAACGCCAACATCACCAACCCCTCCAGGACACGCAGCGAACGGTCGACCCCGCTCTCGTTGCAGATCATGACGGCTCTCCTCTCCACGCAGGCAGGAAGTGGTGCCTCGTGCGATGGGCTGGCGTGGAGCAGCGCCGCACCGCGCTGGCCCCTTGTGCATCGCGTGCGCCAACGAACGTTTCGCGAGGTTCCGAGGGGTTGCGCTCCGAGCCCCTCGCGCCCATTTCCCAATTCCGAGCAGCGGCGGGCTCAGGGCGTCCGCCTGCGGGCAGCCCACCCGCGAACACCCGGTCGCCCCCGCGGGCCGGGCGGGCGCCGGTGGTTCAACAACGGTGCGCTTGCGGCACCGCGAGCAGCGGAGGAAGCAATGCACAATCCCCTCAAGTGGGCGAAGGCGGCCTGGCGGGCCACGCACGCGGTGCGCGACCCGACGCTGTTGACGGACATCCTGGAGCTGGCCCCGGTGCTGGTGCCGCCCGAGTCACTCCAAGCCCTGGCTCGGAACCTCCAGCGCCACCCCGCCGTGGCGCGCGCCTTCTGCGAGCGCCCGCGCGTGGGGCACCTGGACCTGACGTGGCTGGGAGCGCTTCCCCCTGGCACGCTGGGCCGCAGCTACTCGGAGCACCTGCGCGTGAACGGACTGGACCCCGCCGCGCTCCCGCGCATGGAGGCCCCCACGGACGCGCTCTACGTCCGCGCGCACCTCTTGGAGACGCACGATGTGTGGCACGTGCTCACCGGCTTCTCCGCGGACGTGGCCGGCGAGCTGGGGGTCCAGGCCTTCAGCCTCGCGCAGATTGGCAGCCCGTTCGCGCTCGCGGTGCTCACCGGCGGACTGGCCAACACCCTGCTCTACGCCTTCGCCGAGCGCGACGCGCGCCTGCGCGCCCTCGTGCGCGGCTGGCTCCTGGGCCAGCGCGCGCAGCCCCTGTTCGGCGCGGCGTGGGGACAGCTCTGGGAGGTGTCCGTCACGGAGCTGCGCGCGCGCTACGCCATCGACGTGGAGGCCGTGGACCGGCTGCTCTCCAAGCCGAACTAGCGCTTCTTGCGCCAGGACTTCAGCTCCGCCTTCTTGCGCGTGCCCACTTCATCCAGGCGCTCCTGCCACGCCTTGCGGTACGGCCGGAGCGCCTCCGCCACCCGCCGCGCCACCACCAGGTTGCGGTACCACTTCGCATCCGAGGGCACGAGCGTCCACGGCGCCCACGGCGTGGATGTCTGCTCGAAGACATCCTGGTACGCCTGCGAATAGTCGCCCCAGTGCCGCCGGTCATCCCAGTCGCCGGCGCTGATCTTCCACGCCTTGCGCGGCTCCTTCTCCCGGTCCAGCAGGCGCTGCTCCTGCTCCTCGCGGCTGATGTGGAGGAAGAACTTGAGGACGATGCAGCCGTGCTCGGCCAGCATCTCCTCGAAGTCGCGGATGTGGCCGTAGCGGGCCTTCCACAGCGGCTTCGGCGCCAGCTTGTGCACGCGCACCGCCAACACGTCCTCGTAGTGGGAGCGGTTGAAGATGGCGAACTCGCCCAGGCGCGGGGTGTGCTTGTGCACGCGCCAGAGGAAGTCGTGCTCGTTCTCCTCCGCCGTGGGCACGCCGAAGGACGTGACGGCCACGCCGCGCGGGTTCAGGTCCCCCACCACGTGCTTGATGGTGCCGTCCTTGCCGGCCGTGTCGCGCCCTTGCAGGACGATGAGCACCGAGTTCAGCCGGGCCCCCCATTGGAGGTCCTGCAGGTCGAAGAGCTCGGCGCCCAGCGCCTCGAACTCCTCCTTCGCCGACTCGCGCTTCACCTTCTTGTCCGGCGAGGTGGCGAGCTTGTCCAGCACGACCTTCTTGCCCTGCTTCGCGAGGGTGATGACGCTCATGAACGGCCTCCCACCGCCAATCTACCCACCCGGACCGCCCGGCGCCCCGGGGCAGGACCGCCCTCCCCCCAGGCCATGCCGCACCGCGCCGGGTCGGGCGCGCGGGGCCCGGGCGCTGGTTCGGGACACGCGCGGGCCGCGCGCCGGTGTGGTAGACGGCGCCCCATGGACGGAACCCCCGAGAAGGATCCTCTCCGCGCACGGCTCCAGCAGATGGAGCAGCAGGCCGAGCAAGGCGGCGGCGCTGACCGCATCGCCAAGCAGCACGAGGCCGGCAAGCTCACGGCCCGCGAGCGCATCGACCTGCTGCTGGACCCCGGCTCCTTCTGCGAGTTGGACAAGTTCGTCACCCACCGCTCGAACGACTTCGGCATGGGCGACAAGAAGATCCTCGGCGACGGCGTCGTCACCGGCTACGGCACCGTCGAGGGCCGCAAGGTCTTCGTCTTCGCCCAGGACTTCACCGTCTTCGGCGGCTCGCTGTCCGGCGCCTACGCCCAGAAGATTTGCAAGATCATGGACATGGCCACCCGCGTGGGTGCGCCGGTCATCGGCCTGAATGACTCGGGCGGCGCGCGCATCCAGGAAGGCGTGGAGAGCCTCGCGGGCTACGCGGACATCTTCCTGCGCAACACGCTCGCCTCGGGCGTGGTGCCGCAAATCTCCCTCATCCTGGGTCCGTGCGCGGGCGGCGCGGTGTACTCGCCGGCCATCACCGACTTCATCATGATGGTGAAGGACACCTCCTACATGTTCATCACCGGCCCGGACGTCATCAAGACGGTGACGCACGAGGAGGTGTCGAAGGAGGCCCTGGGCGGCGCGCTCACGCACAACCAGAAGTCCGGCGTGGCGCACTTCGCGGCGGAGAACGAGCAGGCGGCCATCGTGATGACCCGCGAGCTGCTCTCGTTCCTCCCCTCCAACAACCAGGAGGACGCGCCCGCCCAGCCGTGTGACGACGACCCGTTCCGCGCCGAGGAGTCCCTCAAGACGCTCGTGCCGAGCAACCCCAACAAGCCCTACGACATCAAGGAGATCGTCCGGGCGGTCGTCGACAACAAGCACTTCTTCGAGGTGCAGGAGCACTTCGCCAAGAACATCGTCGTCGGCTTCGCGCGCATGAACGGGCGCAGCGTGGGCATCGTCGCCAACCAGCCCGCGGTGCTCGCCGGCTGCCTGGACATCGACGCCAGCGTGAAGGCCGCGCGCTTCGTGCGCTTCTGCGACTGCTTCAACATCCCGCTCGTCACCTTCGTGGACGTGCCCGGCTTCCTGCCCGGCACCGACCAGGAGTGGGGCGGCATCATCACCCACGGCGCCAAGCTGCTGTACGCGTACGCCGAGGCCACGGTCCCCAAGATCACCATCATCACGCGCAAGGCCTACGGCGGCGCGTATGACGTGATGGCCTCCAAGCACATCCGCGCGGACATCAACTACGCGTACCCGTCGGCGGAGATCGCCGTGATGGGCCCCGAGGGCGCGGTCAACATCATCTTCCGCAACGAGCTGCTCAAGGCGAAGGACCCCAACGCCGAGCGCGCGCGCCTGGTGGCCGAGTACCGCGAGAAGTTCGCCAACCCGTTCAAGGCGGCGGAGCTGGGCTACATCGACGAGGTCATCCGGCCCGAGGACACGCGCAGCAAGGTCATCCGCGCCCTGGAGATGCTCAAGGACAAGCGCCAGGAGAACCTGCCGCGCAAGCACGGCAACATCCCGCTGTAATCCCGCGTCGCCCGGAGGACGCCCTCCTCCGGACGCAGGGCAGGCAGGCGCGCGCCGTCCGGGAAATTCTCGGGCGGCGCGTGGGCTTTCAGGGAGCTACCCAAGGAGCTGCCCGCGTGACCCTGCGCCGCCTCGTTTTCTTCGTGTCCGACGTCGAAGGCCCCCTCCCTGCCCTGCCCCCGACGCTTCAGCGCGTCTGTGATGCGCTGGACGTCCCCCCGCCCGAGGCCCATTGGGTGCCCCACCGTCCGGACGGGCTGGCGGACGCGGGCTGGCACGTGGCCGAGGTGCCGCTGCCTGGCGGCAAGGGCCCCTCGCCCGAGGAGCACCTGGACGCCATCGCCAAGGGGCTCGCCCAGGAGTGTCGCGAGCGGACGCTCGGCCTCTACGTGGACCGCGAGCACAGCTACGCCCGCGCGTGCCTCGCCGTCCCCGGCTACCCGGCCCGTGCGTCCGAGGGCGAGTACCTGGACGTCGTGCGCCAGGGCGCGCGGTGGCTCGGCGTGGAGACGCCCACGCTCTCGCACCTGTTCAGCGGCGACGCGGCGCGCAATCTCCTGGCGGCGGCGGTGGACTTCGGCTCGGGGGGCGCGGCCACCCAGCCGCTCCTGCCCGCGCCCGCCCCGGTTCCGGACGAAGACGACCTGTTCGTGGAGGCGAAGCTGGCCCAGGCGCGGGCCTACATGGAGCAGTACCGCGGCATGCGGAAGTAGGGTCGGCAAACCCGGGCGCCCGTGCTAGAGGGGCGCCCATGCCCAAGATCCGCAAAGTGCTCGTCGCCAACCGCGGCGAGATCGCCATCCGGGTAATGCGCACCTGCAAGGAGCTCGGCATCTCCACGGTGGCCGTCTACTCCGAGGCGGACCGCTCCGCGCTCCACGTCCGCACCGCCGACCAGGCCTACTTCGTCGGCCCCCCGCCCTCGCGTGAGAGCTACCTCGTCCAGGAGCGCATCCTCGAGGTCGCGAAGAAGTCCGGCGCGGACGCCATCCACCCCGGCTACGGCTTCCTCTCCGAGAACGCGTCCTTCGTGCGCGCCTGCGAGAAGGCCGGCATCACCTTCATCGGTCCGCCCGCCTCCGCCATGGACGCCATGGGCGAGAAGACCCGCGCCCGCGCCAACATGATCAAGGCCGGCGTGCCCGTGGTGCCCGGCTCCACCGAGCCCTTCGCCACCGAGGGCGAGGCCCGCGACTACGCCCAGAAGATCGGCTTCCCCATCATGCTCAAGGCCGCGGGCGGTGGCGGCGGCAAGGGCATGCGGCGCGTGGAGAGCCTCCAGGAGTTCGAGTCCGCCTGGCGCTCCGCCAAGAGCGAGGCGCTCAACGCCTTCGGCAACGACGCCGTCTACATCGAGAAGTACCTGGAGAAGCCACACCACGTGGAGATCCAGGTGTTCGCGGACCAGTACGGCAACACCATCCACCTGAACGAGCGCGAGTGCTCGGCGCAGCGCCGGCACCAGAAGGTGGTGGAGGAGACGCCCAGCCCCATCCTCACCCCGGAGCTGCGGGCGAAGATGGGCGAGGTGGCGGTGAAGGCGGCCAAGGCCGTCAACTACGTGGGCGCCGGGACGGTGGAGTTCCTGGTGGACGTGCACCGCAACTTCTACTTCCTGGAGATGAACACCCGCCTCCAGGTGGAGCACCCGGTGACGGAGTGGGTGACGGGGCTGGACCTCGTCGCCCTGCAGATCCGCGCCGCCGAGGGCGAGAAGCTTCCCTTGCTGGAGGCCCCCACGCCCAACGGTCACTCCATCGAGGTGCGCGTCTACGCCGAGGACCCCTCGCGCAACTTCATGCCCAGCCCGGGGAAGATTACGTACCTGCGCGTGCCGGGCGGGCCGAACGTGCGCGATGACTCGGGCGTGTTCCCGGGCTTCACGGTGCCCAACTTCTACGACCCGATGATCTCCAAGCTGTCCGTGTGGGCTCCCACGCGGGCCGAGGCGATCGCCCGGGCGCAGCGCGCGCTGAGCGAGTACGTGGTGAAGGGCATCACCACCAACATCCGCTACCTGAAGGCGCTCCTGGCGCATCCGGAGTTCGTGGGCGGCGACTACGACACGAGCTTCCTCACGCGCAACCACGACGCGCTGATGGGCGTGGAGGATCCGCGCCTGAGCGAGGTGGCGCTGCTGGCCAGCGCCGTCTACGCGTACAACCGCGACCAGAAGCGCGCCAAGACGCTGCCGAGCGCCCAGGGCTCGGGCGCAGGAACGGGCGGCGTCAGCCCGTGGCGCCAGGCGCTGCGCAACCGCCGCTAGGCCGCATCCCCCTTCGCTCTCGGAAAACCTTCCATGCGTTACTTCACGAAGCAGCAGGGCCAGAAGGAAGCGGTGCCGGTCGACCTGGAGTCGCTGGGGAACGACCGCTACCGGCTCACCGTCAATGGCAAGACGTTCCAGGTGGACGCGCTGGCGCTGGAGCACGGCACCATGTCCATGCTGGTGGACGGGCAATCGTACAGCGTCGAGTTCGAGGAGAACGGCGACGAGGTGGGCGTGCTGGTGCGCGGGCAGGTGACGCGCGTGGACGTGGCGGACGAGCGCCGGCTGCGGCTGCGCGCGGCCACCGCGGGCTTCTCCGTGGAGGGCAAGCAGCTCATCACCGCGCCCATGCCCGGCAAGGTCGTGAAGGTGCTGGTGAAGGTGGGCGACGAGGTGAAGGAGGGCCAGGGGCTCGTGGTGGTGGAGGCCATGAAGATGGAGAACGAGCTCAAGAGCCCCAAGGCGGGCAAGGTGACGGAGCTGTTCGCCAAGGAAGGCACCGCCGTGGAGAACAACGCCAAGCTCGTCGTCGTGGAGTAGGCAGGAGGTCATCGGGATGGAGATGCTCTGCACCCTGCGCAGCGCCACGGACGCGCAGCGCCAGGCCTTGCTCCAGGCCCCCGGGCAACTGGAGTCCTTCCTCGACGACGAGGAGGACTTCGGCGATGCGCGCGGCGCCACCTTCATCGAGCTGGACATCGGCGAGGCGTGGCACGGCCTCCAGTACCTGCTGACGGGCACGCCGTGGGAGGGCACCGCGCCCCTGGACTTCCTGGTGCGCGGCGGCGAGGACGTGGGGGACATCCCCTCGGATGAAGGAACGGCGCGCATCTTCGCGCCGGCCCAGGTGAAGCAGCTCGCGGACGCGCTGAAGACGTTGAGCCCCGCCACGCTGCGCCAGCGCTTCGACCCGGAGGCGCTGCAGGCCCAGGACATCTACCCGGGCACCTGGGACGAGGAGATGTTGGAGGACGGCGTGGATCCGCTCGAGGAGCTGCTGTCCTACTTCGACGAGCTGCGGAAGTTCGCCGCGGCCGTGGCACGGCGCGGCGACGCGCTGCTCGTGCACATCGGCTGACGCGCCCGCGCGCGGCTCAGCCGAGCAGCACGTCTCGGCCGAGCTTCAACACCAGCGCCACCACCACGCCCAGCACCACGCGGCGCACCAGCCGGTCGCCGCCCTTCACGGCCAGGTGCGCGCCCATCCACGCGCCGGAGAACTGCGCGGCGGCCATGGGCAGCGCCACGCGCCACAGCACCACGCCCTTCAGCGCGAACAGCGTCATCGAGGCCAGGTTGGAGGCGAAGTTCACCACCTTCGCGTCCGCCGAGGCCCGGGCCAGCGAGTGCCCCAGGAGCGACGAGAAGGCGACGATGAGGAACGTGCCGACGCCGGGCCCGAAGAACCCATCGTAGGTGCCGAGCACGAGCGCGATGAGCGCCCCCACCGCCTGGGCTCGCGCGTGCGGCATGGGCTCGGGCCGCTCCGCCACCTGAGGCTGCTTGCGGAAGGCGAGGAAGATGGCCACCGCGATGAGCAGCACGAGCACCAGGGGCTTGAGCACCTCGGGCTTCACCAGGAGCAGCAGCCCCGCGCCCAGCAGCGCGCCCAGCAGGCTGGAGGGGAACGTCACCCGCGCCAGCTTCCGGTCCACCAGTCCGGCGCGCGCGAAGCGCACCATCGCCGCGAACGAGCCGAACACGGACTGGCCCTTGTTGGTGCCGAACGCCATGTGCACCGGCAGGCCCGCCGTCAGGAGCGCCGGCAAGGTGATGAGCCCGCCGCCTCCCGCGATGGCATCCACGAGTCCCGCGCACAGGGCGGCCAGGCACAGCAACAGGAGCTTCAGCGCGCTGATGTCCACGTCCACCGAGGGTCTACCTCCACACGTGCGGCGGCCCCAGTATCACGCGCGCCCCCCAGCGTCCTGGCCGGTTGCTTGCGCCCGAGCACGCCTTGGGCGTCAATGCCCCCATGCTCACCACACTGGTCACCGTGCTGGCGCTGACCCTGGCGGCGCCCCCGACGCCGCCGGATCCCGCCCAGGCCTCCTGTCGCTCGGTGGATGGACATGTCTCGTGCGGCTACGGCTGCAAGTCGGACGGACAGCGCGTGCGCTGCGCGAAGACGCCGCAGGGACGCTGCCAGGTGCTGGATGGACAAGCCGTGTGCTTCGACCCGCCCGCCTACGCGGCGAAGGCGTACGGCACGGCGCTGCCCGAGCCCGAGTGCAAGACCCTCGACGGCGTGGTGGCGTGCGGCTACGGCTGCGCCACCGAGTTCGGCAAGGTGAAGTGCGCGAGCACGCCCGCGGGCCTCTGCAAGGCGCGCAACGGAGACATCACCTGCTTTGATCCACCCGCCGCCGTGTTCGCCGTCTACGGCAAGGAGGCGCCCAAGGCCGAGTGCCGCAGCAACGGCATGCAGTCCGCCTGTGGGTACAACTGCGTCTCGGCGCCCGAGGGCGTGCGCTGCGCGAAGACTCCCGCGGGCGTGTGCAAGGCCCAGAACGGGACGGTCACCTGCTTCGACCCGACCCCCGCGGCGCTGTGCGCCTGGGGCCGGGGCATCCCCGCGCCCACGTGTCGGATCAGCGAGAGCGGCCCGGTGTGCGGCTACACGTGCACGGTGGCCTTCTCGAAGGTGGCGTGCGCGGCGACGCCAGCGGGGGTGTGCAAGGTTTTCGACAGTGAGGTGTACTGCTTCGATCCGCCCGCGGAGCCGCAGGGGGACCCGGCGTGCCTCGCCGTGGTGGGCATGGCCGCGCTGGAGGGTGCCGCGCCCTGACTGGGGGTGAGGCCCTCTGGCCCCACAGCCGCTTTGAGACGCGGGACGGGAGCGATAGGTTTCGATGACTCGACACGGGAGTGGAGCCGCGCATGGCGGAGGGTGAGGTCCGGCAGTACTGGGTCCGAAACGATCGGGGCACCGTCTGGGGGCCCCTGACCCCGCCCACCATCGAGTTGCTCGTCGACAGCGGCGCCATCAAGGGCACGCTCCAGGTCTCCGAGGATGGGCTCAACTTCGCCTTCCCGTGGCGCTTCCCGGATGTCCGAGACGTCTTCCCACGAGAGCTGTGGGGAGACCCGGGCGCGGCCACCGCCCAGGCCACGAGCACCGCCCGCGCCGTCGCGCCCATCGGGCACACCCCGGTTCCCACCAGTGCCGGGACCGCGGCGGCCATGGCGGGCCCCAGTGCCGCGGGTGCACCTGTCGTGGGCCCCGGTGGCCAGCCCGTCGCGGGTCCTGCCATGCCGATGGTGGGCCCGACGAGCGCCGCGCCTGGAGCACGTCCGGGAGCCGGCCCAGGTGTGGGCCCGGGAGCCATGCCGACGGCAGGCCCTGGCGTGGGCCCGATGGCAGGGCCCGGTGGTGCGCCCATCGCGGGCCCCGGCGTCGCCCCTATCGCGGGTCCTGGCTCGATTCCGATGGCGGGCCCCGGTGTCGCTCCCGTCGCGGGTCCCGGCGTCGCGCCCATGGCGGGGCCCGGAGCCGTAGGAAGACCGGGCGCGGCCCCCGGCGCCCCCCGAAGCGCCGCCCCCGTCGCGGGCCCCGGCGTCACACGCCCGGCCTCCGGCCTGCCGCCGAACGCGGCCCGAGCCGGAGCGCCTGGCACCGCGCCCCGCCCTGCGCATCCCGCCGTCGCAACCACGCGCCCTCCGAACGCGCCGGTCGCCCCTGCTGCGGCGGCTCGTCCGCCTGCCCCGGGAAGCCCACCGGTCGCCCCTGCCACGACCGCGCCGGTCGCGGCCCGTCCGCCCGCGCCCGCAAGCCCTCCGAACGCGCCGGTCGCCCCCACCGCGACGGCTCGCCCTCCCGCGCCCGCGAGCCCCACGGTCGCGCCCGCGGAGCCCCCGGCCGTCGTTCCCGACCACGAGTCCCCGCTCTCGCCACCCGCTCAGGGACGGCTCGAGCAGCACTCCCCCATTCGGCTCTATGGGCGCATCGGCGCGGGCGAGCACACGGGCCTGCTCACGCTCACGCTGTCGGACCGCACGCAGCTCATCCACTTCCGCAAGGGCAACCCCGAGTTCGTCGACTCGTCGCATGTGGACGACGCGCTGGGCACCTCGCTCATGGGCGCGAAGCTCATCACCGGGGAACAGCTTCAGCAGGCGGAGGCGGCTCGCGATCGCTTCGGTGGAGACCTGCTGACCGCGCTCTTCGGGCTGGGGCTGTTGCAGCCCGCGACGGCGTTCACGCACCTCACCCAGCGCGCGCAGCTCCTCCTCGCCAGAGCCCTGCGCGCCGAGTCCGGAACCTTCACCTTCGAGCCCAGGGAGCTGCCCGGGGCCAAGGCGATGCCGCTCGGCAATCGATGGGCCGTGCTGAGCGACGCCGTGCGGCGGCTCCCCACCGCGGACCTCAAGCGCCGGCTGGCCGCGGTCATGCAGCTGCCCATCATGAAGTCGGGGGGGATCGTCGCCGCCACCGACCTGCGCTTGACGCCGCATGAGGTGCGCGCCCTCTCCGTCATCGACGGCGTGCGCTCGGTGGCGCAGCTCCTCACCGATTTTCCGCAGGACGCGGACCACCTCCTGCGGCTCGCGTTCCTCCTGAAGGAGCTGGACGCGGTCTCGTTCGCGGCGCCGAACCGGACGCCCGCCGTCGCCGACGCCACGGCAGCCCAGCCCTCCGCAGCAGGAGGCGCGAGCCCCCAGCCCAATCCCTCGGCGGCCACCGCCGGCCCAGGCGTCGCACGGCCCGCGGCAGGTCCAGGCGTCGCGCCCGCCACCGGCCCCGGAACCGCTCCCACCGCCGGCCCAGGCGTCGCACGGCCCGCGGCAGGTCCAGGCGTCGCGCCCGCCACCGGCCCCGGAGCGGCGCCCACCGCAGGCCCTGGCGCGCGCCCCACTGCGGC
>NZ_JAHNZT010000028.1 GCF_019039035.1 Citreicoccus inhibens
GATGACCGTCGCTACCTCGACATGGCCTTGCTGACTTCAAACCCAGGCACCGCTGAATGATGCCGCCAAGGAGCTTTCCTCCCCCGTACCCCCTCCGAACCGACTACACACGATTCGGGACTTGACCACGTGCAGCAGCGGGGAGGGCAGGTCGCTCCAGAGGGCCCGGACCACGGCGTGCATCACGACGTTGAGGGCGAACAGGGCGCTCACCATCCAGGGGCATCGCGCCATGGCTCGGGACTACGAGTGGCACAAGCATTCGTCCGAAGCCTTCATCCCATTGCAATGACTGGCCTCATGCTGCGCCGCCTCGCATCGCGGTCCATCTCAACACGCTCTAAGGACGGGCGCACGCACATCGAAGGCGTCAGCCCGCCCCTGGCGAGTCAGCGTCTGTCGGTCTGACTCGCGCCACTCTTCATCCCCGGTGGTTCAGGGGAGCCGCTCGAACACGGCGATTGCCTGGGGATAGTCCACCGTCACGCGGAAGTAGCTCAGGGCGCTGCCACCCAGCGCACCCTCGACGATCTTGTCCATGAACTGGGACATGCCCTGGTGGAAGTTCGGGTCGGCTCGGGTCGTGAACCAGACCGGGCCCACGGTATAGCCAGCGACCTCCACGGACGGCACCTCGATGAGGAATGAGTTGGGGATGCGGCTGTCCGCGTCTGCCACGACGCGCCACTCGGGGTGGTGCTGCCGCCAGCGCTCGAACACCGAGCGGGTGATGAAGCTCGTGGCTCGGTCCGCCGGACGTCCGTCCGCGAGGGCATCCTGCGCCCCCTTTGTCAGCAGCACGGAGGCGCCGGTATCGAAGAGGAGATCCAGCGTCTCGCCATCCACTTTGATCTGAATGCGGGGGAAGTTTGCCTGGCGAATTCCCTCCGCGGTCGTCGGGAAGCCCAGCGAGACGCGATGCGCGGCGTCGACGGTGGGGACATCTCCGGGGGCGCGCAGCCAGAGCTTCTGCTGCGGATAGTCGAAGGTCCAGACCCGCCCGGCGAACCAGGCCTGGCCGAGCATGCCGTCCCATTCAAACGTGTTCGCCTTCGCGATGCCGTCCGGCATGACGGTGACGGTGATCTGCTCGTTGAGCAGGGGCGGAATCCAGGCGTCCGGGCTGAAGGCGGGGATGCGGATGGCGGGGCGCGCCGGAGCGCCCGTCGCGCTCTCCTCGTTCTCCAAGGGGACTCCGAGTGCCCGGACCGAGGACTCGGTGACGTACAGCCCTCCGCCGGTGTCGGTGAAGAGCGCGACCTCCTTCCCGCTCGAGGTGCGGGGATGGACGACGAAGCGTCCCTCCTTGAGCTGGCTCGGCAGCGCGAGGGGCTTGCCGGGCGCGGGGGCGGGAATGGACGGTGTCGTCGGAGCCGAGGGCGCGGTGGCGCAAGCCACCGTGAGCGAGAGGAGAAGCCAATGAGGGCGGAGTCGCATGGTACCGAGGATACGTCGCCCGTGACCCTCGATTGCAGGAAAGACGGCTCTGCGCCGCTGCGAATGCCTCACGGGCGCGCGTGGGCTGTGGGGGGGCCGCGCCCGCGATGATGTCTGCATTGAGCCCTCGCGGACTCAGGCATGCACGGCTGGGACTCCTCACCTGTTGACTCGATGCGCCCTCTCGAAGGTCGAGGCACGGCGGGGATGCTTCGTGCCTCCCGAGAGGCAGAAGGCGGGTTCGTGCGGGGGCTGCCGGGCGCAAGTGTCACGGGTGTTTCATGCCGGGTGATTGCAGACACATGGCGCCACCAACCCAGAGTCCGGGGCTGACTCAGGGGACGCGAAGATGACCCGTGTGGTGGTTGTGATTGCGGATTGAAGTGTTGACTGGGAGACGTATGCTATTGGGACGCGCCCGGCCCATTTCGGTTCGGGCGCGCATAGGGGGTCCTGACATGATGAATCCACGTCTGGCCGTGAGCGCGGCCGCGGTAGCGTTCTTCGGTCTGTCGATGATGGGGTGCGGCCCGGAGACGCGTGAGGCGGCTCAGCCCGAGCCCGCCGCGACGCAGGCAGAGCAGCCCCGCGGTGAGAAGACCGCGATGGGGACGTCCTCCCTCTCCATCTTCCAGGTGTGCGACTCGCTCATCGGCTGCGAGACCACGTCGGGCAAGACGACCACGACGGGGGACTTCAACGGCAACGTCACCGTCAAGACTCGCGAGTACTACAGCACCGGTGCCTTCTATGGCTCCTTCGCGGGGACCGCCGTGACGTGGACGAGCACCAGCCCCATCTTCAGCGGAGGCGTCTACATTGGCACGGAGCGCACCTTCCAACTCACCGGTGTGACGAGCGGTTCGTTCAGCGGAAGCATCCAGGGCACGGATGGCATCTGGCGGACGGCCAACCTCTACATCCAGTAAGGGACTGGGCTTGCCCGGGCCCACTGCTCCGCCGCGCGCGGTGAGGCTCAGAGCCGCGAGGACGCGCTGCCCCGAGTGTCGCGTCCTCGCGTGACTCCGCCAGACCCGCGGCGGATGCCTGCCGGAGCCTGGGCGCTCCGCGCGCCAGTTGGGTTCAGCTCTTCGCGCGGGTGGCTGCTTCCTCGGCCTGCAAGGCTCCATTGAAACAGGAGCGGCAGGCCAACACAGGTCACGGGCGCGGCTGGCTCACGCGAGGCGCGGCGCAGGCCGCCGTGGCGAGGGCTTCGGTGAGGGCTTCGGCCGGTGACGCGGGGAGGTCCATCGCTCTCCAGGCGATGTAACCATCCGGGCGGATCAACGTGGCGCCTCGCGGGCTCACCCCATAGGCCGTGCGGAACGCGGAGAGGTCCTCTGGCTGCACCGTGGTGCCGAGGTGCAAACAGGCCACGGGGAGCCCCACGGCTTGCGCGGCGTGCGTCGCGGCTGAGGCCCAAGCAGGGTCCTCGGAGAAGAGCACCCAGCCTCGCTGGAGCAGGTCGAGGGTGGAGCGCCGTGCCTCGTCCTGGCGGACCCAGAGATGCGGTGCGCGCGTGCCCGGCTGGCCGGCCCACTCCTCGGGCCGGCGCGCGGGGGGCAGCTCCGCCGCGGCTCCCAGCACCGCGGTCGAGCGATAGAGCTGACCGAACTCCATCGCGTCGTCGTCGAAGATGGGCGTGTCCTGGGCCACGCCCGCGGCCTCGGCCCGGTAGTCCGGGCGCGCGAAGATTTGGTCGTGCCGCAGCCAGGCGATGGGCCGGCGCTCCGCGTCGTAGGTGTCGAGCAGGGCCGGCCCGGACGTGCCCGAGAGCACCGCCGCGAGCTTCCACGCGAGGTTGTGGGCATCGTCGATGCCCGTGTTGGCGCCATAGCCTCCCCGGCTGGGCGGGAGCGTGTGCGCGGCGTCGCCCGCGAGGAAGATCCGGCCCGCGGCGAAGCGGTCCGCGATCAACGCGCTCAACTCCCAGCGCCCCGTGGTGAGCAACTCGATGTCCACGTCGGTGCGACCGATGGCGCGGGATACCAGGGTGCGCAGGGTGGCTTCGTCTCGCTCGTCGTCGTCCGAGAAGATCAGCACCCAGCGCCCATCTCCGTAGGTGGTCAGGAACGCGTCGAGGCCCGGCTGCTCGATCTGGAACTGGCGGACCCCGGCCTGTAGATACGCGTCGAGTGGCGCGCGGAACAGGACGCTGCGCACCGTGCGCATGTGGCCGCGTCCGGAGCGGCCAATCTCGAGGGCCTCCCGCACCGGACTGCGGTGCCCATCCGCCGCGATGACATAGGCCGCGCGCAGCGTGGCCTCGCTCCCGTCTCGGCGGCGCAGCGTGGCCGTGACGCCCGTGGCGTCCTGCTCGAAGTGGCGCAGCTCGGTCTCCAGTCGGATGTCGGCGCCGAGCGAGATGGCGCGCTCGCGCAGCAGGGGTTCGAGCCAGTCCTGCGCGACGGCCGCGCCCCGGCACGGGGACTGCTCCACGCGAGGCTCCGAGCGGCGCTCCGGCGTCCATGGGGACTCCTCGAACCAGGTGCCCGCGAGGCTCTCCACCCGCGCGCGACGAAGCTGGAAGTTCGCGGGGATGGGCGGGATGCGCTCCTCCAGCCCCACCGCGCGCAACAGCTCCAGCGTCCGCGCCGTGTAGCCAATCGCCCGAGGGTGCGGCGAACTGCCGGGGTGGCGCTCGACCAGCACGCACGGGACGCCGCGCCACGCGAGAAACAACGAGGCGGACAAGCCGACCAGCCCGCCTCCGACAATGAGCACCGGGGTGGATTCCATGAGGGTATCGTCCTTTCGATACGGTGTATCGATCGATACACCGTATCCAGGCCGGACGGGTTGTCAAGGTCGCGGGGGAGCGGCTAGAGGGGCCGGGATGAGCCAGAAGCCGCGCGAGCCGGAGACCGCCCTCATCTGGGAGCGCCCCGAGCCGGCCCCTCGCCCGAAGCCCGAGCCGCTGAGCCGCGAGCGGATTGTGCGCGCCGCGCTCACCCTGGCCGACACGGAGGGGTTGGCCTCGGTGTCGGTGCGGAAGGTGGCGGCGGCGCTGGATGCCGGGCCCATGCGCCTCTACGGCTACGTGTCCACCAAGGAGGAGCTGCTGGAGCTCATGGTGGACGCCGTCTACGGGGAGCTGGTGGCCGAGGGCCCGTTGCGGGGCTCGTGGCGCGAGGCGCTCCGGGCCATGGCGCAGCGCACGCGGCGGGCGGCTCACGCGCATCCGTGGTTGGTGGATCTGCTGGTGGGGCGGATCCACCTGGGGCCTCACGCCCTGGCGTACCTGGAGGCGGCGCTCGCGGCGTTGGACGGCGCGCCGGGGTTCGAGACCGTGGACGCCATTCTCCAGGCCGTGGGCACCGTCAACGCGTTCGTGATTGGCGCCATCCGGAACGAGGCCAGCGAACGGAGCGCGGAGCGCGAGAGCGGGATGACCAAGAAGGAGTGGCAGCACGCCACGTCGCCGTACCTCGAGCGCATGGTGGCCACGGGCCGCTTCCCCATGTTGGGGAAGGTGATGCGCGAGGCCACCCATCCCTCGTTCGACGTGGCGTTCGACCAGGGATTGGACTGCATCTTGGAGGGCCTCGCCACGCGCTTGCCGCGTCGGAAGAAGTAGCGGCGCGCAGGTCAGCGGCTGGAGATGGGCGCGGAGAGGAACGCCTTGATTTCGGGGAGCATCTGGGGCGCGGTGTCCTCGAAGAAGAAGTGATTGGCCTCCGCGAACTCGCGCGTCCGGTTCCGCGGGAAGACGCGCTGGAAGTGCTCCAGGTCCTCGCGCGGGAAGCCCTCGTCCTTGAGCGCCCAGAAGATGAGGGCGTCTTTGTTCGCGAGTCGGGGCAGGGCGGACTCGACCTCGGTGAAGTAGTCGGTCGCGGCGGTGATCTGCCGCGGGTAGAAGGCCGCGATGCCTCGGCGCTCCAGCGGGACGAAGGGGCGCAGGTAGGTGTCCAGCTCCTGCGGGGCCAGCTTCCGGACGATGCCGTTCTGGAGCCCGAACGACGCGAACCCGTTGAAGTTCATCTGGAAGAACTCCCCCACCGGCCCCCCGGCGATGACGGAGAAGATGCCGCGCGGCACGTTCTTCTGCGTGGGCCACGCCCAGGTGCTGCCGAGGATGATGCGCTGCACGAGCTCGGGCCGGCGGGTGGCGAAGCCCAGGCCGATGGGGCCGCCCCAGTCCTGCATCACGAGCGTCACGTCGTGGAGCCGGAGCTGCTCCACGAACTCCTCGACGACGTGGCTCTGCTCGCGCGGCGTGAAGCCGTAGCCCGCCGGCGCCTCGGACATTCCGAAGCCGGGGTAGTCGAGCGCGATGGTGCGGTACGAGCCGCGCAGGCCTTGGATGAGCGTGCGCCATTGGAAGGACCACGCGGGATTGCCGTGCAGGAAGAGGAGCGTGGGGCCCGTGCCCTCGTCGACGTAGTGGATGCGCGCGCCGCTCGGCAGCGTGACGAACTGGGGCGCCGCGTCGAACAGCTCGGAGGGAACGTCGAAGGCGACGGGCGAGCCCTTGGGCAGGGCGGGCTCATGGGCGGACGCGGCGAGGAAGGCCCACCCTTCCAGCGCGCCGAGCAACAGGAGCAGCGTCAGGCTGATGCGTGAGCGTGCCGGCCGCTGCACCGCGCGCGGCGTGAGCCAGGCCAGCGCGAGCGCGCCCACCGCCACGGCGGGGAGGGCGGCGCTGACCAGTCCCGTGGGGCCCGCGAGTGCCAGGGCGCTCACGGTCACCAGCCCGAGGCCCGCGAGCACCGAACCGAGGACGGCGCGCGGCCGAGCGCTGCGCGAGATGAGCAGCCGGTAGAGCATGGCCGCGGCGAGCGCGATCGCCACGGACACCGGGGTGAGGACGGCGTAGCGGAGCGAGGGGAAGAAGCCGATGCCCTGGACGTGGGGCGCGGTGTGCACCGCGACGGTGGTGACGAGCACGGCGGGGATGGCCGTGGCCAGCCCGGCGGCGAGCACGCGGAGGGGCTGGGGGATGGAGGGGGACTGCGAGGTCTCTGTCTGCATGGTCTGGACTCCCTTCGATGGCGTAGAAGTAGTCCGATGCCTCCGGACGAACCATGTGCGAAGCTCCGCATCTCTGGTCCAATCGTCCAGGGCGGGAGCGGGTAATGGATGTCCTGGCGGATGCGCTGCGCAGCCTTCAGTTGAAGACCGAGGTGTACGGGCGGCTGGAGTTGAGCGCGCCGTGGGGCATCTCGCTCGACCTGGAGCACCCGGGCTTCTTCCACGCGGTTTCACGCGGGGGTTGCTGGCTGGAGGTGGATGGGCAGCGAATCGCCCTGGCGGCGGGGGACTGGGTCTTCATCCTGGGGAAGGGGCCGCACTCGCTGCGGGACTCACCCAAGACGTCCACGCGACCGCTGCCGGAGCTCTACGCGGAGGTGGGCGCTGAGTGCGGCGGGGTCCTGCGCCATGGCGGGACGGGGCCGCAGACGACGCTCATCTCGTTCAGCTTCGGGCTCGGGGGCACGTGGCTGAGTCGGCTGCTCTCGGGCCTGCCGCGCGTGCTGCACATGAAGGGGGATGGGAGCCGCTCCACGCGGTGGGTGGAGTCGCTGGTGCAACTCGTCGCCTCCGAGATGGAGGCGGGGCGACCTGGGCACGAACTGGTGTCCACGCGTCTGGCGGATGTCCTGTTCGTCCAGGCGCTGCGCGGACATGTGGAGTCCTTCCCGGGCGAGAAGGGGGGCTGGCTGCGCGCGCTGGAGGACGCGCAGCTCGGCAAGGTGTTGAAGCAGTTGCACGAGCGGCCCCAGCACCCGTGGACGGTGGACACGATGGCGCGGGCGGCGAGCATGTCGCGCTCGACGTTCGCGGCGCGCTTCCAGAAGGTCCTGGGGGAGAGCCCGCTCTCGTACCTCACGGGGTGGCGGATGCACACGGCCACCCAGCTCATGGCGGGCGACGCGTCGATGGCAGACATCGCCGAGGCCGTGGGCTACGAGACGGACAGCGCGTTTGGCAAGGCGTTCAAGCGGCACATCGGGCAGTCGCCCGGGGAGTTCCGCCGGAGCCTGCGCCACGCGCCCGCGGGGCCCGCGTTCGCGGCGGTGAGCGCGCCGGGAGCGTGAGTCGGCCGCGTCGCTCGCAGGCGACCCTGCACAGATATCGGCCATCCGCTGGCCGTCTTTGGACTTCGAGCACGACCCGCGCGGCGCTACTCAGGACGCTCCCTTGCAGAGAGGAGAACGCCCATGCGCGCCCTGACGGTTCTCGCGGTCATGATTCCGCTGTTGTCGCTGGAGGCTTACGCCAAGGACCCCGCGCTCGGGGCGACGACCTACGTCACGTATGAGAGCTTCCTCAGCCCCGCGCAGGAGCCGGGCGAGGAGTCCGAGACGCCGAAGCTGCTCCAGAAGAGTCTGGGCGCCACGGCGCCATCGATTCCGCGCGAGGAGCGCAAGTCTCGGGGGCATGGGCAACTGCGCTTCAGCCGCGACATGAGCCGCGCCTACGTGGAGGTGGAGATCCAGGGCGTCAATCCCGCGGACATCCTCATGTTTCACATCCACTGCGGGCCGCCTGGGTTCCTGGGGCCCATCATCGTGGACTTCGGCGAGGTGGACAGCCCGTCGAAGTTGTTCTCGCAAGGGAAGCTGGTGGTGGAGCTGACCAACAAGAACGTGCGCTTCGTGAAGGACATGCCGGGCCTGAAGCCCTCGTTGCCGGAGAGCTGCCCGTCTGACATCGGGCTCCCAAACCAGACGCGAACGCTGTCGGGGCTGGAGTATCTCGCGCGCAAGGGCGTGCTCTATTTCAACCTCCACACCAAGGCACACACCTACTACGGCGAGATGCGCGGCCAGCTCTCTGTCGCCCAGGACTAGCGTCACGCTTGGAGGTGTGTGCCAGAGGTTGCCAGGGACATGCGTCTTCCTGAGTGGCACCCCGCGGTAATCACAATCGCACCGGGAGGTTCACCTTGAAGGCACAGGCTCTTGCGGCAGCGGCGTTCATGGCCGACAAACATGTGAATGTCTTCACGGATGAAACCGTCACCACCACGGGATGGGGCTCTACGGTGTATGCGATGGATGTCTTGCCGTAGGGGGATGGCGGATATGTCGAATCCCAATCGGATGAGTTCCACGCATGTCGCTTGGGCCGTTGCCCTCCTCGTCGCCTGCTTCTCTCCAACGCAAGCCCATTCCGCCCCGCAGTGGGTGCCCATCTCGGGCGAGAACCCTGTCTTCATTCAGGCGGATGTGCCTGACCCGACTGGCACGTGCCAGGCAGGGTGCGGGGCGGGGAAGACGTGTGTGGCCGGCGCATGCATGAGTTGCGGAGGGTTTGGTGAACCCTGCTGTGCGGGTGCGTGCATGGCTGGGTCGACGTGCCTTGGCGGCTGCTGCGGTCAGCACTCCTTCTACGACGACTCCTCGCAGGGGGCGTCCGGACTGCGAGCACACTGCCATGGCTTCCTATGCCCAGTCGGTCCATGTCTATGAGCTGGACTGGCGCTCGGATCGCATCAGCGTCAGCGTGGATGGCGTCCTCCTCTACACGGCGACCTCGGGAATCACATTGGGGCCAATGCAGCTTCTCCTGAACCTCAATGTCGAAGCTGGCGGGAACGGCTGGGCTTCAAACCAGATCATCCCTGGCGTCACCCAGCTCCCTTCGACGCTCCTGATCGACAAGGTGGAGGCCTGGACGCCAGCCCTGACGTGCCCTAACTAGGCCCGCAGCCGGAGCCGAGCCCATCGGGCCCGGTTGTGGCACCACCTGGTGCACCCAGGTGGTGCCCTCATCGATGACGACCCCAGACCAGGACTGGTGGCCGCGGAGGAGCGGTCGTCGCGTGAGCGTGGCCTTGTCCTGGCGCAAGCGTTCAGGGCGTTACCAGTTCAGGGCCGGGGCGTTCGTTGGCCAACCTCGCGGATGTCGGCAGGTGTTCGCTCGGATGTCGTTCAGTCTGAGATTGAAGATGTGGGGTCGCGAGTCGCCAGCGCGGAAGCGTAGGGGTGAAGGCCTGCGGAATCCGCCGCCCATCCCTGGAGCACTCGATGCGACACCTTGGCACGCTGGCGATACGGGGGACCGCTTTCCTGCTGGGCCTTGTCTGTCTTCTGCCCGAGACGGCTGCCGCGGATGAGGAGTGCCGTGGGGGCAACACGGAGTTCGTCTCCTGGCTCGTGAAGAACTCCGCGAACGTGCCCACGGACCTCCGTGGGTTGAGCACGCATCCCGTGCTGTATCGCGAGGCCGCCTTCCAGGTGCTGTCCCCCGCGCAGCAGGCCGCCCTCTGGCGCGAGCATGTGCAGGCCTATCGCCGTGACCATCCACGGCTCACGCTGAAGCAACTCGCGGTGCTCGACGCCATCCTCGCCGTGCTCACCCCGGATGTCTTCGAGCCCGCCTCCGCGGTGGACACCTCCCAGGTGGAGGCCGCCGTGGTCGAGGCCTTTGGCACCCAGGAGTCCCAGGCCCTCATCCGAACGCTGGGGCCGCCCGACACGGACCCGGGGCTGTCGCTCACCACCGCGAACCTCTGCAAATGTAGCCTGCAGAGCGCCTTCTGCAGCCTCGGCAAGTGCCAACCCGGCAAGTGCCACCGGCAGAGCAGTGGCTGCGGCTCCTGGTGGCGCTACCCCTGTGATGGCGTCTGCAAATAGCCCCGGCCGCCGACAGTCCGCATCCGCTCCTTGTGAAGGCTGCTCTTTCGCTCCGTGTGGTTTCCTGTTTGTGACATGAGAGGGGATGCGTAGAGTCCACCGCCGTTCAGGCCGGCCGGACAAAGGAGCGGACATGAGGCGCTGTCTCGGATTCAGTGTGGTGGGGATGCTGGTGGCGCTGGGAGGCGGCACGGCCTGTGGAGATGGGACGGAGGTTCCCGCGAACAACGCGGTGGTCGTCCCGCACATCGAGCAGGCGGGGGCGCCCGAATCGCTCACCGTCACGGCGGGCGATTCCAGGGTGTCCCTGTCGTGGAATGCGCCCGCGAGCGAGGGCGGTGGCCACATCGTGGGCTACACGGTCTGGGTCTTCGAGGAGGGCAAGGCCGCGCGGAGCCTCCCGGTGCCCGGCCGTGGCACCACCGCCGAGGTGACGGGGCTGGTCAACGGAAGGCCGTACACCTTCTGCGTGGCCGCCACCAACTCGCTGGGAGATGGTCCTCAGTCCGCGCGCTCAGCGGCGGTTCGTCCCAGGGTCGTCCCGAATGCGCCGCGGGACATCACGGACCTGTCAACCAACCAGAAGGTCGTCCTCTCCTGGCTGCCCCCTGAGCCCAATGGCATGCCCATCGTCTCGTACACGGTGACGGTCATCCACCGGGCCACGAACAAGGACGTCGCGACCCAGACGGTGACCGAGCTGACCGCCACGTTCACCGGGCTCACCAACGGCGTCGAGTACCTTGCCCGCGTGGTCGCGAACAACGAGGTGGTGGGAGGGACGCCCTTGCTCAGCGCCGTCTTCCATCCCCGCACCATCCCGTCCGTCGCCATCATCAACAAGGTGGTCTTCCTCCACGACGACGGGAAGCCGCCGCGGATCCGCCTGGAGTTCGCGGTCGCGGACACGGGCGGCGGCGACCAGCTGGGCTTTGGCGTCTACATCCAGTTCCGAGGCGCGGATATCGGCTATACCGGGACGGGCGACCACTTCGTCGAGCAGCCCGTCTACCCGAACGATCCAGGCACCTATCGCTTCGTCGTGAATGCCTTCAACGAGGCGGGCCAGGGGCCCAGCGCGGAGGCCATCGAGGTCACTCCGTATCCGTAGCGGGCTTGGGTGACGGAGGCAGGTGGATGCGCACCGTGCGCACCCGGCGCGGTGTGGCGTCCACCACCTCCAACTCCGTGCCGTCCTTCAGGCGCAGCCGCGTGCCGGGCTCGGGGATGGCTCCGCCCGACAGCGCGATGGTGAGGCCCGCCACGGTCGCGTAGTCCTCGCCTTCCTCCAGGTCCACGCCCAGCTCTCGCTTCACCTGCCGCAGGGGTGTCTCTCCCAGCACGAGCGCCTCTTGGGGGCCCTCGCGGCGCACCTTCTCCACGGGCGTCTCGGACTCGCTGAGGATGTCGCCCACCAGCTCCTCCAGCAGGTCCTCCACCGTCACCAGCCCCACCACCGCGCCGCGCTCGTCCACCACCACGGCGAGCTGCATGTGCCGGCGCTGGAACTCCTTGAGCGCCGCGATGGGCCGCATCGTGTCCACCAGGAAGAAGGGCGGACGCATGACGTCCTCCAGGACGATGAGGTCGCCCTCCCACGCGATGCCCAGCAAGTCCTTGGCGATGACGTAGCCCACCACGTTGTCGAGGGTGTCCTCGTACACGGGCAGCCGCGAGTGGCCGCGCTCCAGGAGCACGCGGCGAATCTCCTCGGGCCGCGCGTGGCGCCGCAGCGCGACGATGCGCTCGCGGGACACCATGACGTCACGGAGCATCAGGTCGCCCAGCTCGAACGCGCGCGTGGCGATCTCCCCCACGCGCGGGTCCACCGCGCCCTGCTTCGCCGCCTCCTCCACCAACTGCTGCAACTCGTCCGGTGACAGGCGGGACTCGGTGAAGTTCGTGCGGTCGCCGAAGAGGCGGAGCACCACGTTGGAGCTGGCGGTGAGGAACCACACGAAGGGCCGCATCAGCCACGCGAGCCCATTCAGCGGCCGGCCGATGAGCAGCGCGTAGCGCTCCGCGGTCCGCAGCGCGAGCGACTTGGGCACCAGCTCGCCCAACACCAAGGAGAGATAGGAGACGAAGGCCACCACCGCCGCGAAGGCGACCTGCTGCGCGCGCGCCTCGGACAAGAGCCCCCACCCAGAAAGCACGTCGCCCAGTCGCCGGGCGATGCTCGCGCCGCCGAAGGCCGCCGCGGTGGCCCCGATGACGGTGATGCCAATCTGCACCGTGGCCAGGAAGCGCTCGGGGTCATCGCGCAGCGCGGACACGGACTTCGCGGAGCGGCTGCCCTCCTCGAGCAGCTCCCGCAGGCGCGTCTTGCGCACGGAGAGAATCGCCAGCTCGGCGCCCGCGAAGACGCCGTTGGCCAGCACGAGCAGCAGGATGATGACGAGCTCCGAGCCGATGGCGGCCTCCGTGCCGGGCGCGCCCTAGGCGCCGAGCGACTCCAGCAGGAGCGCCAGCTGGTCGCGGCTCGCGCCCTTGGGCAGGTAGTAGCGAGGACCGGACAAGAGGTCGGCCCCCACGTCCTGCGCGGAGGCGGCGGTGAGGAAGACGATGCGCGGCTGGGTGTCTGGCGGAAGCTGCGCCACCACCTCCTGGCCGCTGACTCCCGGCATGTTCAAATCCAGCAGCATCACGCCGTAGCGATCGCCGCGCCGCAGCGAGTCGAGCGCCTCCTGGCCGTTGGCGGCCTCGGTGGTCTCGTAGCCCAGCTCCTCCAGGCTCAGCCGGAGGACCTCCCTCCAGTCGGCGTCGTCATCCACGACCAGGACCTTTCGCGCTTCATCTCCCACGGCGAGTCGACCCAAGCAGCCTCCCTGACAGCTGACAGGGGGACAACGCCCCTGGGGGAGGGTGGCATTCGCGACAAGTGGCGCGCGCATGCCGCTCGCGGGGGGCTCAGGCCGCCGGGCGCTGCCCCCTCGCTCCGCCCAGCTGGCCCATCAGGTACTGGAGCGCGGGAATCACGTTGTGGGCCGCCGTCCGAGGCTGCGAGGGCCGCGTCGTCCGGCACCACGTGGGCGTGCCCTCGAGTCGCCCCGCGGCGTGCTGGAACAGACGGAAGCGGCCCAGGTCGGTGGAGCTGCCCGCGTTGTACACCTTCAGCGCGCGGCCCCCGGGGCTGCCCAGGTCTCGCTCGCGGGGGACGTGGCGGTGGCCGTGCAACACCAGGTCGCAGCGTCCGGCCACTCGCTTGACGAGCTCCGCGCCCAGCGCCAGCTCCGCCGCATGCGGCCATCCCATCCGCGTGGCCAGGCGCTCCGGGAAGCTCTCCTCGGGAAGCGGCAGCACGTGGTGGTGCAGGAGCACCGCGGCGAGAGCGTCGTGTGGCGCCTCGGACAACGCGGCGTCCACCTGGTCCACCACCGCGCGGCTCAGCTCGCCGTGGCTGTTGAAAAAGTTGCGGTTGTGTTCGCCCGTGGAGTCCACGCAGACGAGGAAGAGGCCCTCGCGCTCGACAGTGCGAACCTTGTGCCCGTCCATCCAGCCGCGGCCCACGTCGTCGCCTGGACGGTCGTGGTTGCCCGGGATGAAGGTGAGCCGTCCGGAGTCGAGCAGCGGCGCGAAGTGGTGGCGGAAGCGGTGGAACTCGGAGCGCGCGCCCTGGTGCGTCAAGTCGCCCGTCACCACGACCTGGTCCACGTTCCGCTTGAGCAGGGCTTCCACCAGGGAGGCCGCCGCGGCGTCGCTCGCGGGGCTCAGGTCCAGATGAAGATCCGACAAGTGCGCCAGCGTTCGGAGGGGCGGCATGGCGTGGAGATAGTCATCGTCCCGAGGCACCGTAAGGGCTGCCGTGTGAATGCGTCGCAAGCGCTGCGCAACGTCCCGGTCACCCGATGAAATCGCCGGCGAGCAGGGCCTCGTTCGCGGGCGCGGGACGGGCATCGAGCCCAGGCACGGGCGCCGGCAAGAGCCGCGTGCCCGGGCCCACGCGCAGCTTCGTGCCCCGCCAGTTCACCGTGCGGCAGAACAGGCCGTGGCACCATGCGGCAAACAGCAGCGCGTCCTTCACCAGCACCGCGCCCGCCGCGCTCAGGGGCACGGGCCCGGGACGCAGCGCGCGCAGGGCGGCCAGGTCCACGAGCACCTTGCCCACCACGACGAGCGCGGCGGCGGCGGCCGTGAATCGCGAGGGCGCCAGCAGCGCGCCCAGGAGCGCCCACGGCGCGGGGTTGAGCAGCGACTGGGCCAGGTACGTGCCCAGCGACACCGCCGTGCGGTGAATGACACTCCAGCGCAGGTAGCGCTGGAAGAAGGCCTCCACGCTCTTGCGCAGCGAGACGTTGAAGACGGGCGCGCGCGCCACCACCACGCGCCGGCCCAGCTTGCGCGTCACCCACAACCCGATGACGAAGTCCTCGGCGAGCACGTCCTTCACGGAGAAGAAGCCGCCGAGCGCCTCCACATCCTCGCGCCGCAGGGCCATGGACTTGCCCACCACGATGTCCTGCCCGGCGAAGCGCTTGGCGGCGATCATCCCCGCGGCCGCGCTCGACGTCAGGTACAGGTTGTCCAACAGCGAGCCGAAGGTCTCCTCGCCCAGCCCCGCGACGGGATGGGTCACGCAGCCCACCGACGGATCCTCGAAGGCCGCGGCAATCTCATCCAGGTAGCCCGGGGCCACGCGCGTGTTGCTGTCGCTGATGACCCAAAGGTCGTGGCGCGCGGCGGCGGCCAGGGTGACCAGCTGGTTCACCTTGGGGTTGAGGCCGGGCTCGCCCACCTGCTGCACTCGCCGGAAGCGCTGCGGCCAGCGCGCCACCGCCTCGCCGGCGACGTCCCAGGCCGGGTCCCTCACGTCCTTGATGCCCAGGACGACTTCGTAGTCCGGATAGTCCAGCGCGGCGAACTGGGCGAGGTTCGCCTCCAGGTCGTCGTCCACGCCACACAGGGGCTTGAGGATGGAGATGCCGGGGCGCGAGGCGCGCGCGGGCCGGGCAGGGGGCTCGCGGCGGTGCCGCAGCACGAGCGCGTACTGGATGACCAGGGCCGAGAGGCCGACACAGGCGGCTGCCAGGAGAAGGCTGGAGGCGAGGATCATGCCTCCAGGCTAGGGACTCTCCAAGGCGGTCTGGCGAAGCGGGGGCGGCGGAGCGGGCAACTCGGCGTGACAGCCGCGTGAAGCCCGCCCCCGGGCTACTCGGCGGTGAGGTTGCGGCTGCGCGGGTGGCGCACGTCCTTGCCCCGCACCATGTAGATGACCATCTCGGCCACGTTCATCGCGTGGTCGCCAATGCGCTCCAGATGCTTGGCGATGAACATCAGCGCCGTGGCGCGGCGGATGTTCTTCGAGTCCTCCATCATGTACGCGAGCAGCTCGTTGAAGATCTTGAGGAACAGGGCATCCAACAGGTCATCGCCCTTGAGGACGTCCTCGGCCTTGTCCGCGTCGCCGGACACGAAGGCATCCAGCGCCTTCTTCACCTGCTGCTGGGCCAGGTCCGCCAGCCGGGGGATGTCCACGTAGGGCGCCAGCGGCGGGACCATGTTGAGGTCCATGGCGCGCTCGGCCAGGTTCACCGCCAGGTCGCCAATGCGCTCCAGGTCGGTGACGATTTTCAGCGCGGTGGTGATGAGGCGCAGATCGCTGGCCGCGGGCTGGCGCAGCGCGAGGATGCGCCGGCACAGGTCGTCAATCTCCACCTCGAGGCGATTCACCTCGCGGTCGGCGCTGACGACCTTCTCGGCCAGGGGGGAGTCGCGCTCGGTGAGGGCGCGCACGCTGTTGGCGATGAGGGCCTCCACCTTGGCCCCCATGGCGAGCAGCTTCTCGCGAAGGTCTCGCAGGTCCTGCTCGAACGCCTTGTCGGTATGGGTCGCCGGCATGATGTGGTGTCTTCCTACCCGAACTTCCCGGTGACGTAGTCCTCGGTGCGCTTCTCGCGCGGGTTCGTGAAGATCTGCTCCGTGGGGCCGCACTCCACCAGCTCTCCCATGTAGAAGAAAGCGGTGCGGTCGCTCACCCGCGCGGCCTGCTGCATGTTGTGGGTGACGATGGCGATGGTGTACGTCGACTTCAGCTCGTGGATGAGCTCCTCGATTTTCGCCGTCGCGATGGGGTCCAACGCGCTGGCGGGCTCGTCCATCAGCAGCACCTCGGGCTCCACCGCCATCGCGCGGGCGATGCACAGGCGCTGCTGCTGGCCGCCGGACAGGCCCAGGGCGCTCTCGTCCAGCCGGTCCTTCACCTCGTCCCACAGCGCCGCGCCGCGCAGGGACTTCTCCACGCGCGCGCTCAGGGCCGCCTTGTCCTTGAGCCCGCCCACGCGCAGCCCGTAGGCGACGTTCTCGAAGATGGACTTGGGGAAGGGGTTGGACTTCTGGAAGACCATGCCCACGCGGCGGCGCAGGTCCACCACGTCCAGGGCGCGGTCATGGATGCTGGTGCCATCCAGGAGGATGGTGCCGGTGTGGTGCGTGCCCGGGATGAGGTCGTTCATCCGGTTGAGCGAGCGCAGGAAGGTGGACTTGCCGCAGCCGGACGGGCCGATGAGCGCCGTCACCTGGTGCTCGGGGATGGCCAGCGAGATGGTGCGGATGGCCACCTTGCTGCCGTAGCGCAGGGTGAGCTCCCGCGCCTCCATCTTGTTGCGCGGGGAAGGGGACTGGAGGGGCATGGTGGGCGGGTACCGTCAGTGTCCGGCGGAGGCGGCCTTGCGGCGCGTGCGCGACCGGATGATGACCGCGACGAGGTTGAGGGCGAAGGTGAGCATCAGCAGCACCAGCACGGTGGCGTACAGCAGCGGGCGTGTCGCCTCCACGTCCGGTGACTGCGTGGCCAGCACGTACGTGTGGTAGCCCAGGTGCATGAACTGCGAGTTGAGGTGCGTGGGCAGGTCCGGCAGGAAGTAGGCCGCGCCCGTGAAGAGGATGGGGGCCACCTCGCCCGCGCCTCGGGAGATGGCCAGCACCGCGCCGGTGAGGATGCCCGGCAGCGCCCCCGGCAACACCACGCGCACGAGCGTCTGGGACTGGGTGGCGCCCAGCGCGAGGCTCGCCGTGCGGTGATCCAACGGAACGGCGCGCAAGGCCTCCTCGGTGGAGACGATGACCACCGGCAAGGTCAGCACCGCCAGGGTGAGCGCGGCCCAGAGGATGCCGGGCTGCGCCCAGTGCATCTCCTCGTAGCCGAGCGCACGGTCCAGGCCCTTGCCCACGAAGAGGATGAAGAAGCCCAGGCCAAAGAGGCCGAAGACGACGGAGGGCACGCCCGCCAGGTTCGCCACGGCCACGCGCACCCAGCGCGCCATGCGCGAGTCGGGCGGGGCGTACTCGTGCAGGTACAGCGCGGTGAGCACGCCCACCGGCATCACCGCCAGCGTCATGAGGAGCGTGAGCGCCGCGGTGCCGAAGATGGCGGGGAAGATGCCGCCGCCCATCATGCCGTCGGTGGGGGGCTGGGTGAGGAACGCCCACGAGACGTTCGCCGCGCCCCCGCGCACGACGTCCAGGAGGATGATCGCGATCACGGCCACGATGACGAACGCGGCCAGCCCGGTGAGCGACGTGAGCGCCAGGCCCACCGCTTTGCGCGTGGTGTGCTTCATCCCGCCCCTCCCGTCAGGCGCTTCATGACCTTGCGGGTCCAGGAGGTGGCGAACATGTTGAGCACGAAGGTGAAGGCGAACAGCTCCACCCCGATGAAGAAGAGCAACGAGTAATGCGGGCTGCCCACCACCACCTCGCCCATCTCCGCGGCGATGGTGGCGCTGAGCGAGCGCACCGAATCCCCCAACCGCGCCGACACGATGGCGGCGTTGCCGGAGGCCATGAGGACAATCATCGTCTCACCGATGGCGCGGCCGAAGCCCAGCACGCACGCGGCGAGGATGCCGGGGGCCGCCGCCGGAAGGACGACCTTCCACGCGGTCTCCCAGGGCGTGGCGCCCAGCGCGAGCGAGGCCTCGCGGTAGCTGCGCGGCACCGCGGTGAGCGCGTCCTCGGACACGGTGAAGATGACCGGGACGATGGCGAGCGCGAGGCCCAGCCCGGCCACCACCGCGTTGAGCCGCGACTCCAGGCCGAAGAGGTCCTGGACGAAGCTGGCCATCACCATCAGCGCGAAGAAGCCGAGCACCACCGAGGGGATTCCGGCGAGCAGCTCGATGGTGGGCTTGAGCACCTCGCGCAGCCGGCGCGGGGCGAACTCCGCCGCGAACAGGGCGCCGAAGACCCCCAGCGGCACGGCGACGAACATGGAGACGAGGGTCGTCTTCAGCGTCCCGATGAACAGCGGAATCATGCTGACCTTCGGGACGCTGGACACGGGCTGCCACACGAACGTGGCCGGGCGCCCGGGCCGCGTCACCTGGGGCAGGAACATCTTGGAGAGGCTGGCCTCCTGACGGGCATGCGGATCCGTGAAGAGCCCCAGCGCCTCCTTCGCGACGAAGATGAGGATGAGGATGAGGGCCGCGATGCCCGTGAAGGCCACCGCGGTGACCAACCCCGCGATGACCTTCTCCTTCAACTGCCGGCGCCGCGCCGCCGCCGACAGGGTCGGCACGGGCACCGGTGACGCGAGACTCTGCTCCTGCATGAGCGCCTGTCTATCCATAGCAGCCGAGGGCCTCGCGTGACATTCGTGTGACGCTCGTTACTTCACGGGGAAGTAGCCGACCTTGGTGACGACGGCCTGCCCCTCGGGCGAGAGCGTGAAGTCGATGAAGGCCTTGGCCTCACCAGACGGCTTGTTGCGCAGGTAGAAGAAGAGGTTGCGCGAGAGCGGGTACTTGCCGCTCTTGACGTTGTCCGCCGTCGGGGCGAACTCCTCGCTGCCCTTCTTGATCTTCAGCTCCTTGACGCCCTTGGCGTAGGCGGCGCCGCCGTAGCCAATGCCGTTCTTCTCCTTGGCCACCGCGTTGACGACCGCGGCGGTGCCCGGCAGCGTCTGGGCGTTGGCGGCGTAGTCATCGCCGCCGAGCACGTTGTCCTTCACGAAGGAGTAGGTGCCCGAGGAGTTCTCGCGGGAGTAGAGGACGATGTTGGCCGCGGGGCCGCCCACGTCCTTCCAGTTCGTGGTGTCGCCCAGGTAGATGCCCTTGAGCTGCTCCACCGTGAGCGCCGTCACGGGGTTGGTCTCGTTCACGTAGAACGTGACGCCGTCCTTGGCGACGGGGATCTCCACGCCGGTGGTGCTGAAGCGGGCGCGCAGCTTCTCCTGCTCGGCCTCCTTCATCTCGCGGCTGGACATGGCGATGTCCGTGGTGCCGTTCTGCAGCGCGGAGAGGCCCGTGCCGGAGCCGCCGCCGGTCACCTGGACCTTGGTGCCCGGGTTCTTCTTCATGAACTCCTCGGCCCAGCGCTGGACGAGGATGACCATGGTGTCCGAGCCCTTCACGGTGAGGGTGCCGGCCTGGGCGGCCAACGGGGTGGCCAGGGCGACGAGGGCGGTGAGGGACGAGAGCAGAGTCTTCTTCATGGGAACTGTCTCCTGGGGAAAAGGTAGGTCGTGGCCTAGAAGCGCGCCTGCATCTGCAGGGTGAAGAGATTGTCCTTCGGGTCCTTGGCGTCGGCGACCTTGGCGGTCATGGGGATCTCGTAGACCGCCGAAACCTTCAGGTTCTCACCAAAGTAGTGCTGCACGAGGACGCCCACCGTGTTGACGGTGTTGTTCGCGCCCGGCACGCCGTTGGCCTCCACGTTGGGCGCGCCGTTGCGGGCATCGAAGCTGTCGAAGCGCACCGCCACCGCGTCGCTCAGGCCGAGGTTCTGCACCAGGAGCAGCCAGTAGCCGTGGGCCGAGGCGTTCAGGTTGGTGGCGTTGTTCGCGCCGCCAAACGTCTTGCCGGCGATGAACTCGCCCTTGAGGGCGGTGCCACCGATGGGCAGCACATCCAGGTAGACCTGGAGGTCCGCGCCAATGCGGGTGCGCTTGTAGGCGGTGCGGAACTCGTCGTTGGCCAGCTTGCCGAGCGAGTCGCCGTACCAGCCGGACACGCCACCGGCGATCCACTTGAGGTCGAACCCGACGCGGCCGATGACGTCCTTGTCCTTGTCGTTGTCCTGGACGGTGCCGGAGTCCGTGCCGTTGCCGTCGAACACGCCGATGTTCAGGCGCAGGAAGTCATAGCGGCCGTTGAGCTTCACGCCGCGGTCGCGCTCGCCGGGCAGGAAGGCGCGGATGACGCGGCTGCGCTCCGGGAACTCGCGGTCGCTGGAGGACTGCGGCGCCTCATAGCCGAACGGCCACTTGGTCTGACCCGCGGTGAGCGACCACGTCTGCTTGGTGCCGGGGATGAACAGCGTGGCCTCGGCGTCCTTCAGCACCACGCCGGAGGGCGTCGCGTCAATCTGGAGCATCGCCTGCGCCAGGTCCGTGGTGTACGTGGCCTTGAGGCGGCCCCGGCGCACGGTGAAGCGGCTGAAGCCGCCCGTCCCGTAGTCATCCAGCGACTCCTGGTACTGGTAGCGGGCCTGGATGTAGCCGGAGATCTTCAACTTCTTCAGGGCCGAGAGGTCGGACTGCGCCGTCGCGTTCTGCTCTTCCAGGGCGGCGACCTTGCCTTCGGCGGTCGTCATCCGCTCATCGACGGTGGGCTCGGCGGCGGCGGTGGCCTCGGTGGGCTGCGTCTCGGAGACGGCCGGCGTCTGGGGCTCGGCGGACTGCGCCAGGGCCGCGCTGGATGTCAGGGTGAGGAGGGCAACAAGGAGGTTACGCATGTGTTTGGAGGGCTCCTGAGAAGACCGCGGACTGTCTTCTACGGAGCACTTGTGGCCATTTGAGGTCCCTCTCGTGACAACGCGGCAACGAGTTTCACGTGGCCGACGGATCCACGATGCGGTAGCCCACGCCGCGCACCGTCTCCAGGAGCGCGCGCGCCGTCCCCAGCTTGTCGCGCAGGCGCATCACGTGCGTATCGATGGTGCGCGTCTCCAAGGAGCTGGACAGCCCCCAGACCTCCTCCAGCAACAGCTCTCGCGTCTGCACCCGGCCCAGCCGCGTCATGAGGTGCTCCAGCAGGCGGAACTCCAGCGCGGTGAGGGCCACCTCGCGCTCGTCGACGTAGAAGCGATGGGACGCCACGTCCAGGCGCAGGGGCCCGAGCGCGAGCGGCTGCAGTCCGTCCTTGGGCGTGCCGCCGCGGCGGACAATGGCCTTGAGCCGCAGCACCAGCTCGCGCACGGAGAAGGGCTTGACGACGTAGTCATCCGCGCCCACCTCGAAGCCGCGGATGCGGTCCGCCTCCTCGCTCTTGGCGGTGAGCATGACGATGAGCACGTCGCGCGAGTGCACGTTCGCCCGGAGCTGACGGCAGACGTCCACGCCGGACATGTCCGGCAACATGAGGTCCAGCAGGACGACGTCGGGGGGCTGCTCCCGGGCCGCGGTGAGCGCCGCCTCTCCAGTGCCCGCCACCCGAGTGGTGAAGCCAGAGGCGCGCAGGTTGAAATCGATCAGCTCGGCGAGATCGCGCTCGTCGTCAACGATGAGGACATGGGACATGGCGGCCTCGCACTCTGAGCGCGTCGCTTTGCCGCCGCGTGACACGCCGGCAACAAGTTCGTGACTGCCCTCCTCGCCCGCGTCACGGAAGGACGCGGGCGAGGAAGCGGTCCTCAGCTGCGAGGCAGGGGCTTGGCCGCGCGCTCCAAGGCATTGGGCTCGTGGCCCGAGTGCTCACGCCCCGCGTGCTCGGCGCCCGCGGGATTCAACAGCATGGCGGCGTCCACCGCGCGCAGCTCGCCGTTGAAGCCGCTGAACGCGATGGTGCGATGCGGGCGGATGAGGGACAGCTCGTAGAGCTCCTGGTACGCCACCAGGACCTCGGGCTCATGGCTCAGCGCGGCGAGCGCGCGTCCCACCGCGGACGGGTACTGGCCCTTGGCCTCGGCGACCATGCCCGCGATGTGTGCCTCCGTCTCGGCTTCCAGGAGCGCCACGCGCTGTCGGCCCTCCTCCTCGATGTCCGCCTTGGCGCGCTCCAGTCGGGCGGAGATGGTCTCCAGCACTTGATGGGACACCTCGGGCAGGAGGCTGACGTTGCGGATGAGGACCGCGTCCACCTCCAGGCCCCAGCGCGCCGTCTCCGCGGCGACGTCGCGCTGCAAGAGGTCTCCCAGCTCGTTTCGGTCGCAGAGGATCTGCTGGAACTCGCGGTTGCCCAGGATGGAGATGGCCGAGTGGGTGACGAGGTTGTTGAGCGAGCGATCCCAATCCGCCACGTCGAACAGGGCCTTGGCGGGATCCGCGATGCGAAACTCCAACCACAGGTCCACGATGACGGTGGTGCCGCGCGCGTCGTTGACGTGGATGTTGTTGAACTCTCGGAAGTCGCGCCGCAGCGAGACGGGCACCGTCTTCACCCAGGGCAGGGCGCGGGCGAGCAGCCAGTGCCAGCCGGGGCGGGTGATGACGCGCTCCAGCCGGCCGAAGCGCGTGACGATGACGGCCTCCTCGTCCTCCACCTGGAGGGCGAGGCGCTGGAGGATGCCGAAGAGGAAGGGCAGGGCCGCGAGTCCGAGGACGAGGCCACCGAAGAAGTGCAGGGTGTCAGGGGAGTTCATCGCGAGTCCTTCCGGTAGATGGTGCGGGCATCGGACGTCACCTCGGAGCGGCGGCGGGCGACGTAGTGGTGCAGGGTGTTCTTCTGGGCCAGCTCGCTCAGGTAGCGGCCCAGGGTGCCGATCTCCGTCTCCACGGCCTTGGAGTGCGCCCGCGCGATGGCGAGTCCCCGCTCGGCGGCGAGCACGCGCTGCTGCGTCTCGGCCTCGGCCCGCGCGTGGGTGGCGTCCGCTTCGGACCGCGCCTGGATGACGGCGTTGAGCGCGTCGGCCAACTCGTCCGGAGGCAGCACGTCCGTGAGGTCCACCGCGTTGAAGCCCACGCCATAGCGCCGGCCGATGCGCGTGCGGCAGAACTCCTCGATGCGCGCGTTGAGCATGCGCCGCTCGCGCCGGATGAGCGCGTACGAGCCTGGCTCCTCCGCTCCGCTCGGGGCCTTGTCCGGCGCCTCGCGGAAGTTGGCGATCTCATTGCGCAAGAGGCAGGTGAACAGGCCGGTGATGTGCTCGATGGGCGAGCGCAAGCCGAAGAGGAAGTGGCTCAGCTCCCGCTCCACCGGCACGTAGCGGAGGATGGAGTCCAGCCGCAGGAGGGTGCCGTCCGCCGCCATGGCGGTGCGGCCTCCCTCCTCGCCGGACAGGTCCAGGTTCTGCTCCATCATCGGGACATGGATGACCTTCTCCCAGGGCCGCTTCCGGTGCAGCCCGGGGCCGTAGGTGCGCAGCCGCTGCGAGTCCTCCTCGCGATGCACGGCGCGGCCGAACGACGTGAGCACCGCGAGCTGGCCCTGCTCCACTTGGAAGAAACAACGACTCAGGATGAAGGCGCCGTAGAGGGCGGCGCCGCCCAGGATTCCGAACAAGAACGTCACGAGAGAAACCTCCGAAGGGATGGATGGGGTCAGAAGCGGCCCGGGCCTCGCGGCCGTCGCGCGAGCGCTCCAGGGCTGTTCGAGAGCTGCGCTTCACCGTGCGGTCCGTGCCCGGTGGGCACGTGCACGAGGGCGCCTGCCTTGACGTACTTGTGGTAGGCGGACGCGAGCCCGCGGTTCACGTCGACCACGTCTTCGTTGAACTCGAGGTGGGACGCCGAGACGAGCGGCAGCTTCTCCGCCTTCTCCGCGGTGTCGACGATCATCCCGTGCGGCACGAAGCGCCCGTCGGGAATCTCCACGCCCACCACCACGGCGCCAATGCCGATGTAGCAGTGCGAGCCGACGACGGAGTCGTGCACCACCGCCTTGAAGCCCACGAAGGTGTCATCCCCGATGAAGCACGGGCCATGCACCAGCGCGTCGTGGGCCATGGACACGTTGCGGCCCACGTAGACGGCCCACTCCTCGCCGCCCACGCGCACGCGCTTGTCCTTGAGGGCGTGGATGACCACGCCGTCCTGCACGTTGGAGTTGTCTCCGATGAAGAACGGCGAGCCCTCGTCCGCGCGCACCGAGCTGCCCGCGGCGATGTGCACGTGCTCGCCCATGGTGACCCGCCCGATGACGGCGGCCTGCTCGTGGACGAAGGCGGAGGCGGCCCGGTGTGCTCGGGCGCGGATGTTGCGCAGCCACGCATGGTCCTGGGGCGGGGCCTCGTGGCCGTGGGGCTGGCGGGCCTCGGCGCGGTCCTTGTGGAGCACCGCGCGGATGCCGGTGGCCTTGCGCGCCTGCGTCTCCCGGGCCTGGGCGCGCGACTTGCGCGTGAGCCAGAGGTGCACGCCGTGGATGGCCATGCCCGCCGCGAGTCCCGCCACCAGGTGTCCGGTGACGGTGCCCACCGCGGTGACGATGAAGGCCACCGCGCCCAGCTTCTCCGTGTGCCACAGGTGGCGCAGCGTCTTCAGCTCGATGAGCCGCATTCCCACCACGCACAGCAGTCCGGCCAGCGCCGCCAGGGGGATGATGGCGAGCTGCTGGGACAGATAGAGCACCGCGAGCAGCAGCGCGGCGGCGTGCACCAGCGCGGACAGCCGCGTCTTCGCCCCGCTCTGGACGTTGACGCCCGAGCGCACGATGACGCCCGTGACGGGCATGCCGCCGAAGAGCGCCGAGCCCGTGTTGGCCACCCCCTGCCCGATCAGCTCCAGGTCCAACTGTGGCGGCGGAGCCGTGGGGGCCATGCGCTCCACCGCGCGCGCCGCGAGCAGGGACTCGGCCGCGGCGAGCAGCGCCAGCGGCAGGACCTTCCACGCGAGGGTGAGCCACTGACTGCCTTCCATCGAAGGCAGCGCCGGGAAGGGGAGCGAGGAGGGCACATCCCCCACCCGCGAGATGCCCCAGCCCAGGTATTCGGCCAGCGCGGTGATGAGCGCGATGCCCACCAGCGCCGCGGGGAAGCGCTTGAACTGCTGGGTGGAGACAACCAGGAACGCGACGAACAGGCCGCAGAGCACCGCCGTGTAGGAGACGTCGCGCAGCCACTCCGGGCGGTCCAGCATCTGCGCCAGCTGCGCCACGGTGTAGTCGAAGCCGAAGAGCTCCGGGAGCTGGCCATCCAGGAGCTTGATGCCGACGCCGGTGGTGAAGCCCACGAGCACCGACTCCGGCACCAGGCGGATGAGCTTGCCGCCGCGCGCCAGCCCCATGGCGATCTGCAGCCCGCCAATGAGCAGCGCCGCCGCCGCCGCGCCCGCCACGCCGAACTCCGCGACGATGGCCAGCACCATCACGTTGAGCGCCGCGGCTGGCCCCGTCACCTGCAGGGGCGCGCCCCCGAAGATGGCCGCGAGCCCACCGCCGATGGCGCCCGCGATGAGGCCCGCCGCGGGAGGCAGGCCGCTCGCCACCGCGAGGGCGAGGTTGAGCGGCAGCGCCACCGCCGCCACGGTGATGCCGGCCAGGAGGTCCGCGGGCAGGTGGCGGCCGGTGAGGACCTCGCCCCAGGCGCGTGTCCAGGCTTGGAACAGCTCGCGCGAGGCGTGTCGGGGCGTCGCCGCTCCGGGGGCGCTCCGCGGGGAGCCCTTCGCCCGCTCATGCATGGGGCGGGGCGCGGGCAGCGGCGTGCGTCTTCTTCTCCCATCGGGAGGCCGACGGGGCACGACGTCGATGGATTGTGGATGTGAGGGATTGAGCATGTTGCCGGAGAGAGGGTGGGCCTCCGGCCATGCGCGTCGCTTCGCGGGTCCAAAGACACACGAAGGGCGACGCGCCCGGCAGAGGACGTTCAGGATGGCGCGCGCGACGGGGCCATTCGGCGTCTGGTGTTGCCAGGCGCCGAGACAGACAGGTCGCGAGTCAGACTGCGAGGATTAGACGAGCGGCTCGTCTTCGGGCGCCGCGCAGCGCCGGGGAAGCTGTCTGCGGCGCAGGCGCGAGGCCACGTCATCCGGCGGCTCGCTGGGGCCACAGAGGCCCGCGGCAGGCAGCGGATGGTCTTTCAGGAGGCGGGCGAGGAAGGCATCCAGCTCGGGGCCGCCGAGGAGGGGACGCCCTCCCAGCCGAGGCGTGCTCCGAGGCTTCGCCGCGAAGACCTTGAACGCGAGGTCCGTGCGGTGATGGTCTTCCTCGAAGGGACTCTGCTGCCCGTTGCCCTGTCCCTGGCCCACGCGAACCGTGGGGGTGAAGGGCTTGGCGGGCGCCATCACGCCCGGGAGGAAGCCCAGGCCAATGATGATCAGCGCCAGCAGCGGCAGGCGAAGCGTCACGCCGAGCCCGAGGGCGGTCTGCGCATCTCGCGCGGACTCACCGCTCAGCCCCTGAGCCGACGTCTTGTTGTGTCTGGCCTTCTGAAGACACATCACCTGCACCCCGAACACTTCGTCGCTCAGCGTATTCCTGACCTGGAATTGTGCGCGGCGCAAGCCTTGTTCAAGGGCCTTCCGCACTCTCCGATTTCTCGAAGAATGGGGAGGTGCGCGGGGGTGACTTGCAGTGGTCTCGCCGCTCGTCCCGTCGTCGCGGAAGTCGGCGTGGTGGGGCGAGGCGGTGTCAGGGGCGCAGCAAGTCGCGGCCCGGCGAGGCGACCCACCCGAGTGTGAAGCCCTGATCGGTCGGGATGAGCGCGACGGCGGCGCCCTTCCTCAATTTGTCCGGAAGGCTGTGTCCCAGCGCGAGCGCCACGGCGCGCTCCAGCGAGGGATTGTGGCCCACCAGGGCCCAACCCGGGCCGCGCTCACGCGCCAGCTTGATGATGCGCTTGTGGGCGCCGCCCAGCGGCATGAGCGCGGGCGCGACCTCCACCTCGGAGAGTCCAAAGGCATCCGCGAGCAGCTCCGCGGTCTGCACCGCGCGGACCAGGGGGCTGGTGAGGATGCCTCGCAAGGGGACGCGGCGCGCCAGCTTGCGCGCGTGCTGGCGGAAGGCGATGCGTCCCTCGGAGGTGAGGGCGCGGGCTTCGTCGCCCAGCGAGTTCGAGTCCTCGGCCACGGCGTGGCGAACGATGAGCAGGGGCAGGTCGTGTGCGGCCATGGGCGCGCGTTGTAGAGCAGCCCGTCCGTCCGTGTTTGACAAGCGCGCAAACTGCGCGGGCGTTGTCTATTCCACTCCACCCACGAGGAAGGACACGAGCAACAGCGCGAGCACCGCCGCGGTGATGGCGACGAAGACGCGGTCCTTCTGGAGCCGGAACACGCCCAACGACAGCGCCACCCGCAGCACCGGCACGGACATCATCACCAGCAGGCCCGCCATCACGAACGACTGGCCGCGCACGGCGAGCACGCCCTGGAAGACATCCGTCAAGCGATGCAGGCCGTGGTCCGGCGCCGTGAGTCGCTCCAGCGCCGTGGACGACGAGAAGTAGTCGGGGTGGTGGAAGAACGTCAGCCCCATGCCCACGGCGACCAGCGACAGGCTCAGCATGACGCCGCCTCGCAGCAGCATGCTGATGAGCAGCTCCGGCGTGAGCGCGGGCGCCTGGGGAATGGGGGCCGCGACAGGCGCGCTCGGGCGTGGATTGGGGGAGGACAGGCTCATCCGTGCACGCCCTTGCGCAGCATCTCGAAGGCCACCCACAGCAGCACGACGACGAACAGGGCGCGCAGCCAGCCGCTGCTCAGCTTCGTCATGAAGCGCGAGCCCGCGAACGCGCCCAGCGTCACGCCCACGCACACGGGGCCCGCGATGAACGGGTCGATGTCGCCGCGCGCGAAGTAGATGCCCGCGCTCGCCGCCGCCGTCACACCAATCATGAAGTTGCTCGTGGCCGAGGAGACCTTGATGGGCAGCCCCATGGCCAGGTCCATGGCGGGCACCTTCAGCGCGCCCGAGCCGATGCCCAGCAGGCCACTCACCGTCCCAGCCACGTACATGAGCCCGAGCCCGACCAGCGGCCGGCGCACGCGATAGGCCACCTCTCTCCCCGAGGCCTCATCGAAGTAGCTGCTGTGCAGGCCCAGGCGATCCGCCAGCGCGTCGTTCGCCTCGGTCGCGCGCGTGGGTTGCTCACGCAGCTTGCGCAGCATCGCGAGCGCCGAGTACGCCATCACCGCGCCGAAGAGGAGATAGAGCCCGCGGCCTCCCACCACGCCCGCAAGCAACGCCCCGGTGAGCGCGCCGGCGGTGGTGGCCAGCTCCAGGAACATCGCCACGCGCATGTTGGCCAGGCCATCGCGAACATAGGCCGCGGCGGCGCCGCTGGAGGTGGCGATGACCGACACGATGGAGGCGCCCACCGCGTAGCGGATGTCCACCTTCAGCACGAGGGTGAGGATGGGGATGAGGATGAGCCCGCCGCCGAGTCCCAGCAGCGAGCCGAGCAGGCCCGCCACGACGGAGACGACCATCACGAGCGCGACGAAGTTGAAAGGGGTGGCGAGCACGCGACGCGCATCATCCTCTCCCGCGTCCCGTGCACAACCCCTTTGGCGAGCCATGGCTCGGCCGGCTGGCTGCTCACGGTCGCGGAACGGCGTCAGGGCGGGGGCTTCGGCTCCGGGTGCTCCGCCGCGGGTGGGTGCCCCGGCACCTGGGGAAGAGGCCAACCCTGGAACATGGGCCACGCTCGGTACGCGTCATACGGGTGCTCGGGCGCGGAGGGGGCCGCCGGGGCGGAGCGCTCTGGACGCATCGGGTGGGGCGGGGAGCGCAGCAGAACGTAGGAGAGCACGGAGCACAGCAGGGCCAGGGCGGCGATGCTCCACGCGCGGGCCCGGTTGTCCATGCGACGAGTCTCCTCGTGAGGGGCTAGAAGCGTCCGTGTTTCAACACCTCGGTCTTGGAGATGGTGCCCAAGAGGTGCCGCGCGTCATCCACCACGGGCAGTCGCTCCAGGGGCGTGCGAGCGAAGCGAGTGGCCACCTCCGCGAGTGACAGGCCGGGGGTGATTGGCTGCACGCGTCGGTCCATGACGTCCGCGGCCACCGTGGCCTGGAGCAGCGAGTGGTCCGGCAGGTGCCCCTTGAGCTCGTCCAGGACGATGACTCCCAGCAGGCGCCCGCTCTCGTCGGTGACGTACAGGTCCATGCCGGGGGGCTGCTCCAGGAGGAGCACCACCACCTCATCGAAGGGCGCGGAAGGCGGCACGCGTTGCGTGACGGGCATGAGCATCCCGCGCACGCCCTCCTCGCGCAGCCAGTAGGGGACCGAGTCGGGCACGCGCACGTCGCGGCGGTTGAGCACCGACGTGTAGAGGGACTCGGGCTCCAACCACCGGCTCACGGCGGTGGAGACCACGGCGCCCAGCATGAGGGGCAGGATGAGGCCGTAGTCGCCGGTCATCTCGAATATCATCAGCACCGCGGACACGGACGCGTGCGTGGTGCCCGCCAGCACCGCGCCCATGCCCAGCAGGGCGTACGCGCCACTCGGCGCGCCCCCGGGCGCGAGGTGGCCCACCACCACGCCGAACGCGCCGCCCAGGAGCGCGCCGAAGAAGAGCGAGGGCGTGAAGAGCCCGCCTGGGACGCCAGCGCCCGCGCACAACGAAGTCACCGCGAGCTTTGCCAGGGGGAGGCCCACCAGCAGCAGGAAGGGGAGCGACCCGTGCAGCGCCATGTTCACCGGGTCATAGCCATTGCCGAGCAGATACGGCCAGCCCATCGCGGCCACGCCCACCACGGTCATCGCGGCCAACGGGAGGAAGGGGGCCAGCCACGCTGGCGCGCGGTCGAGGAGATCCGACAGCGCGTTGATGCCGCGCACGTAGCCCGCGGACGCGGCCCCGAGCAACACCCCGAGCAGGAGCGTCAGGAGCAGCTCCCGTGGGTGGGTGAGGACGTAGTGCGGGATGACGTAGCTGGGGTGATCCGCGATGAGCGTGCGGGACACGAGGGTGGCCACGACGCACGACACGACGATGGGGCCGAACAGCTCCAGCGCGAAGCTGCCGAGCAAGACTTCGAGTCCGAAGAGTGCCGCGCCAATGGGCACGTTGTAGGCGGAGGCGATGCCCGCCGCGGCGCCGCACGCCACGAGCAAGCGGGCCTGTCCGGGGCCCAAGCGCAGGCGCTGGGCGAGCGCGGATCCACTGGCCGCGCCTGTCTGCAACAGCGCGCCTTCGCGTCCCAGCGGCGCGCCGAGCCCCACGACGATGATGGACACGAGGCCGCGGAACAGCGCGCGCGGCAGCGGGAGTCGTCCGGACTTGACCCAGATGGACTCGATGATGCCCGCGGTGCCGTGGCCGCGAAGGGGCTGGCCCACGAGCAGCGACACCAGGGACACGAGCGCGCCGCCGAGGACCGGGACGAGGAAGCGGCGCCACGCGGGAGAGGCGATCGCGCCCGCGATGAACTCATCGCCGTTGACGTGCCAGAACAGGTTCTGGGTGACGCGCAGCACTTGGAGCAGGGCCACGGCGCCGAGGCCGGAGATGAGGCCCACGCCCACCACCATGGCCCAGAAGCGTCGCTCCTGGTTCGTCAGCCCCTTGAGCAAGCCCCCCAGCTGTGGGGGCAAGGGCCGGCGTGCCCGCCCGTCTGGCAGGGAGTCACCGCGCGCTGATTCAGGGGTGGTGTCCACGTCCCCGCAATCTAGGGACGCGACTGGGGATGCACCGTCCCGCGAGGGGAGGGCTCCCCGCTCGCTCCCCGGCAAGGAACCCAGGCATCGTGGCGCGCGCGTGGCGCTGCGCCGAAGTCTCGCGCTCGCACGGCGATCGAATGCAGGGGCGTCACGTTCGCGCATCGGTGCGGACGCGAAGCCCTCGCTCTCCAGCGCAGCGCCGGAGCGCCGCATCGCTCAGCGGTCCAGCCTCGGAGCGCCGCCGCGCCTCGCGGTACGGAACCGGGAGCACCGCGCTCGGGTGCCCGGTGGGCTAGCGCCCGAGCATTGCTCCTCGAGGGCGGAGTCCGAGGCGCTACCAGTGCACCGCGCGCGGACGTACCTCCGACGCCGTTACCGTGCCACGGGGCGGGGCGGCGCGGAGTCGCTCCTCGCCTCGCGCTGGGTCGCGGACGCGGGCGCCCGAGGTGCGCGAGGAGGCGAGAGCGGTCCTTCTCCCAGATGGATGCCCACGCCCGCTGGCGGAGGTCTCGGCAGCGTCAGGAGCGTCTCCGCCAGGGTCGCCGCATCCGAGGGCTTGGGGGCCAGGTGGTCCGCCAGCTCCGCGGCGGTGTCGCTGAGATCTCGATGCGCGTTGATGGACCGGTCGAGCGCCTTCTGCATCCGAGCCGTGGCATCGAAGGTCTGCCGCGACTCCGCGGAGGAAGGCAGCGCCTCCTGGAAGGAGAAGGCGAGGGTCGCGTCCCGCCGCAACGCATCCAGCAGCCGCGCGAGTTGCTGTTGCAGCTCCGCGTCCTGCTCGGCGCGGAGGCTCTCGCGCAGACCTCGCTCGCCGCCAAACCACACGCGTCCAGGCTCACCGAAGACGCCCGGCACGCGCGCCTTGAGGTCCTCGAGCACCACGAGCGGATAGACCTTGCGCGGGAAGTCCTGCCCGTAGATCGCGAAGAGCAGCGAGCCATCCATGCGCGGATACACCGCGGCGGTCCGGTTCCCGAAAGGGAAGAACGGCGTGGCGGTGGCCTCCACCCGTTTGGCCATGCGCTCGCGCGCGGACGCATCCAAGGGCGCGTTCTCCTCGGAGGCCCGCCGCGTGCTGCGTCGCAGCGTCGTCATCAGGTCGCGCACCTGGTCGATCCCCACCACGACGTTGAGCGCGCTGCCTCGCGAGTATCCCGCGTGATAGACGCCCACCAACTCGAACTCGCCCGTCTTGCACGAGATGGCCAGCACCGGCGAGCCCGAGTTGCCCGGAGACAGAAGCGCATCCACGACGAAGTCATCGTGGTTCCAGTCCTTGTACTCATCGTGGTCGAACGCGGAGATGACCTTCCCGACGTTGGTCGCGTTGAACACGCCGAGCGGGAACCCGCGAACGTCCACCACAGTCCGCTCGCGCAGCGACGCACTCCGGCCCACCTTCCACGGCATCACCGCGAGCGGCGACTTCGTCTTGATGATGGACATGTCGAGCTGCGGATCACTCACCACGCGGGACAGCGGGATGTCGTCGCGCTCGAACGCATCCGACTCGTTGTCCACGATGCGCAGCCCGTCCCCCACGCGCTTGCACCCGGGCGCCACGCCCTCCACCGGATGGGCTTCGTCGGTGACGGCGGGCCACTCGGTCACGTGCTCGTTGGTGAGCAGCAGCGTCTCGCCGCCTTGCTGCCGATAGGCGAACGCCGTGCCGTGCGCGGACACCTGGGTCCGGCTGCGGCGCACGTTGCCCTCGGGGCCGTACGACAGGCACTCATACGTCGCGGTGCTGCGCACGCAGTAGGTGTACTTGCGCGTGGACTGCTCATACGCCCGCGCCTGGGCGGACAGCGCCGAGAAGCTGTCCGCGTACTCGCCCTCGCAGAAGGGGGCGCTGTCGGTGTGCACGGCTCGGGGGGACTCAGGAGGAGTGCCCGCCTGGGCGAGCGACAGCGTCACCACCGACAGTCCGACCGTCCACCAGGACATGCGCCCCTCCTCTCGAGCCGCCGCCCTCCATGGCTAAGGCGTCGAGCCGGCGGATGCATCTGGAGGTGCGCGAGGAAACGCGAGGCATCGGGCGTGAAAGCCCGCTCTTCGTCACAATGGGCCACGCACGTCCGGGAGTGGACAGGCCCGCTGGTCGCCGGGGACCTACCCGTCCAGGTCGTGCAGCACGTCGAGCGGCAGCGGCGTGGCGTCCGTCACCGTGCCATCCATGTCGGTGGGCAGCGACGACGGATCCACGTCCGGAGGCGGGGCGTCATCACACGGCGCGGCCACCGGCTGACGCGAAGCGGAGCCAGGGGGCGGCCGCAGCACGGGCCCCGGAGGAGGCAGCCCCGAGTGGCGGCGCGCGGCCTCCATCAGCGCGTGGTGGTGGCGGTAGCGCGCCTCCACCAGCTTGTGGATGAGCAGCGGCCCACCGGGCACGCGCCGCGCGGTGAGCGCCTGGGTGGCCTTGCGCACCGGGTAGCGGACGCGGCGGATCTGCACGCGCCAGCCCTTGGGCGTGAACGTGAAGACGCCGTAGGCGGGGCGCAGATCGCCATCGCGCGGAATGCCCGCGCTGGCGACATCCGCGATGAGCATCCGCCCCACGCGGCGGCGATAGGGAAAGTGCAGGTGCCCGAAGGCGCACGCCGCGGCGTCCAGGTGCGTGAAGAAGCGCCGCACCGCGTGGTCGTCCAGCGTGGGGTCCAGGGACTCTTCGAGGTTGCGCGGATTGGCGTGGCAGACGAACAGGTCCTGCCCCTTGCGCGGCGTGTAGCGCACGGAGAAGGGCAGGCTCCCCAGCTGCTGAAGCAGCGTGTCGCCGAGCTGATCCCGCGTCCAGCGCAGCAGCTCCGTCTTCCAGTGGTCCCGCTCGCGGTATGCCCCGCCCAGGTAGTTCCCCGCGAGGTAGCAGTCGGTGTTGCCCATCAGCAGCGAGTCGCAGCGACTGGTGAGCAGCTCCACCGTCTCTCGGGGGTGGGCCCCGCGCAGCGCCAGGTCACCCGCCGCGACGATGTAGTCGGGGGCGACCGAGCGCGCGATGTCCTCGAGGACCGCCTCGCAGGCAGGAAGATTGCCGTGTATGTCCGCGAGGATGGCGACCCGCATGGTCGCGCCCATCCTATCCGGTCGCCGCCTCCGGGGTAGCCGCGGGCAGAAAAATCGTGAAGGTGCTGCCCACGTTCGGCTGGCTCTCCACCTTGATCTCCCCCGCCATGGCGCCCACCAGATGTTTCACGATGGAGAGCCCCAGCCCCGTGCCGCCCATGTCCCGGCTGCGGCCCTTGTCCACGCGGTAGAATCTCTCGAATATCCGGTAAAGATGTTTTTGCTCGATTCCGACGCCGGTGTCCTGGACTCGCACCACGCAGCGGCCTTCCTCGAGGGTGCCGTAGACGTCCACGCGGCCGCCGGCGGGGGTGTACTTCACGGCGTTGTCGAGGAGGTTGAGGAGCACCTGCTCGATGGCGCGCTCGTCACCCTGGGCGCGCAGGTCGGGGGGCACGTGCAGCTCGATGTGCTGTGACTTGCCCTCGGCCTTGATGCGCACGGCCTCCGCGGCGCGCGCGGACGCGATGGCCAGGGGGACGCGGGCCTGTTGGAGGTGCACCTCGCGGGCCTCCAGGCGGGAGAGCTCCAGCAGGTCCTCCACCAGCTCGGAGAGGCGCTCGGACTGGCGGTGGATGATGTCCACCATCTTGGGCGCCACGTGGGGGTCGTTCAGCGCGCCGCCCTGGAGCGTCTCGGCGTAGCCGCGAATCGCGGTGATGGGCGTGCGCAGCTCGTGCGAGACGTTGGCGACGAAGTCCTTGCGCACCTTCTCCAGGCGGCGCAGCTCGGTGACGTCATGGAAGACGGCGGCGCTGCCGGGCAGGTCTCCCCCCAGGGGCGTCACCCGCAGCGACAGGGTGCGAGGAAACAGGCCCTCGAGTGTCAGCTCCAGCCGCGTGGACTCGCCCTCGCGACAGGCGCGCATCACCGCGTCGTTGAGGGCCTCGTTGCGGATGAGGGCGAGCGGTCGCTGGCCGATGATTCCGCCCGCGGGCCGGTGGAGCATCTGCGCGAGCGCGTCGTTGTGGCGCACCACGGTGCCCTCGGCATCGGTGACCCAGATGCCCTCGGCCATGCCGTCCAGGACGGCGGTGAGCGTGCGCGCCCCTTGGATGAGCTCCGCGTTGCGCGCGGACAGCTGGGAGTGGAGCGAGTCGATGGCGCCCTCCAGGCTGGTGAACTCATCGAGCCGGTCCGATGGCGGGCCCATGGTCGAGTTGCCATCGGCGCGCCCGAGCGTCTTGCGCGCCAGGGCGCGAAGCTGCTGCTCGGACACCTGTCGGCTCGTTCCCAGCGCGATGGCAGAGCCCGCCAGCGTCACGAGCGACGCGGCCAGCGCGCCTCCCGGCTGACCGAAGAGCGCGAGCAACACGGCCACCAGCGCGGCCGGAAGCAGCAGCGGGACCAGGATGGTGCGCAGGGACATGTCGCCTCAGGGGGGGCTGAGCTTGTAGCCGACGCCTCGCACCGTCTCGATGATGTCGCCGGCGGGGCCGAGCTTCTCGCGAAGGCGCTTGATGTGCGTGTCCACCGTGCGGGTGTGGATCTCCGCTTGAATGCCCCAGACATCGGACAGGAGCACCTCGCGCGTCTGCACGCGGTCGCTGCGCTCCAGCAGGGTGCGCAGCAGCCGGAACTCCAGCGCGGTGAGCACCACTTCCTCGCCCTTGACGCGCACCTGATGGCGCGACGTGTCCAGGCTGATCTCCCCCGCGGACAGCACCGCCGCGGGGCCTTCCTCCGCGTCCGCGCGGCGCAGCACGGCCTTGACGCGGAGGAGCAGCTCGCGGACGGAGAAGGGCTTCACCACGTAGTCATCCGCGCCCAGCTCCAGCCCCTGGATGCGGTCGGCTTCCTGGCCGCGCGCGCTCACGATGACGACGGCGGTCTTCTTGAGGTCCGGGTCGCTCTTGAGCATCCGCAGGACCTCGCCGCCCGCCACATCGGGGAGCATGAGGTCCAACAGGACGAGGTCCGGCGGGGCGGCGCGCGCCCGGGCCAGCCCGCCAGCGCCCGTGTTCGCTGACTCGGTCTCGAAACCCGCGGCGCGAAGGTTGTAGTCGACGAGCCCGGCGAGGTCCTGCTCGTCCTCGATGATCAGGATGCGTGCCATGTGTCCGGCCCCCCTACCAGAATCCGTGTCGTGCGCTTTGTAGCAAGCCTGCGACGAAACCCCAGCGCTCCGGGCTCGCCCGCTCGCCGGGCGGCCCGAGGGTCGCTCACGGCGCGAGCGTGGGGTCGCAGTCCTGGGCGGCGAGCGTCAGCGGCGCGGCGACCAGCGTGGCGTTGCGGCCCGCGTTGACCTCTCGGAGGTAGTTGCAGGAGCTGCCCAGGAAGCGCGGCGGGCTGTCCGAGGACAGCGCCTCGATGACCAGGGCGTAGTCGCGGCCCACGGGCACGTCCACCTCCAGCGCCTGGGACGCGCTCTCCAGGTTGACCGGGAAGCGCAGCGCACGGGCCTGGTGGCCAGCGCCGTTGGTCAGCATGAGGAGGGCGTCGGAGGTCACCTGTCCGGCCAGACAGGTGCGCTGCAGGTCGGCGCAGCTGCGGCGTGAGCCGTCCTTGAGGACGACGACCTGGAAGGCCCCCAACTGGCTGGCGGCCGAGGCGCTGACGCGCAGCTCCATGCCCAGGTTCGCGCCCTCATCGAGGGACTCGGAGCCGCATGCGGCGAGCCCCAGGCACAGCGCGGCGGAAAGGAAGAGGCGCTTGCTCATTGCGGATCCACGCGGACGGTGATGGGGACGCGACCGCGCTCCCCCGAGGACGAGAGGGCCACGACCCCCGCCGTGCCCCCGATGGCGACCGCGCCCACGGCCACCCACAGCCAGGGGCTCTTGTACCAGGGCCGGGAGGTGTCCTCGGCGACGGCCGGGGCCGCCACGGCCCGGGGCATCACCTGGAACACGAGTGGCTGATACGAATCCCCGCGTCCGGCCAGCCGGCGCTGCGCCGCGTCCGCGACCTCGAAGTAGTACTCGACCTCGTACGAGGTGGGCTCCGCCGGCAGCTCGTAGGCGGGCACCGTCGCGCGGTAGTGCTCTGGCGCGCCGCGCTCTCGCGAGAAGTCCACGGAGTTGAAGCCCTGGGCTCCCACGCGCCGGTAGAAGAGGCGCGCTCGGGCGCCCAGCGCCATGTCCTGGATGGTCGCGGTCACCACCACGGGCTCACCTGGCGTGGGGTCCGGGATGGGGTCCACCTCCAGCGTGACGGGGCGCAGCCGGCGACTCTTGATGTCCTCCTTCAGCTTCGCGAACAGGGCCCGGATCTTCGGCGGGGCGCTGCGGGCCAGCTCGAAGTCGGGGCGGGCCTGGAGCAGCTTCTCATAGGCCGCGCGCGCGAGCGTCTCGTCGCCGAGGTAGAGCGCCGTGAGGCCCTGGAGGCGGTAGAGCTCCACGAGCTGATCATCGGTCACGTCCGGCGCGTCCAGGCCCGCCTGCACCGTCTTCAGCGCCGCCTCAAACTCACCGGCGTCCAACTGGGCCCGTGCCTGGGCAATCTCCGGGCTCGCGAGCCCAATCTGTGAGAAATGGGGAGGGGGAAAGAGGGGACGGGCGGAGCTGGGCACGGCGAGCGCCACTCCCAGGATACAGACACCCACACGCATGCTGGTGGCTTGACGACGCATCAGTAGGTGGAAAGTACCAGAGGCGTGTCCGAGGGATCCATTGTGGGCGTGGGCCGACGCGTCACGATGGGGTGTCGAGGACACGGAGCCGATCGTGGACTCCGGCGTGTTGACTGCAAGGGGGAGTCCCTCTATGTTGCGCGCCCTTTTGCCTGGAAGCCTTGTAGATGGTCGTAAAGATTGAACAAATCAAAGAGACGGGGCTGACGCTCGACGAGCCCGTGGGTCTCCCTCTGCTGACGGAGGTGCTGGAGGGCGCGGCGCCCGGCACGGACACCGGCTTTCAGGCGACCGGTCCGTCCACGCTCCACGCGACCTTCCGCAAGGTCAGCGGTGGCGTGCTGCTCGAGGGCAAGCTCACGGCGCACGTGAAGGCGCCCTGCAAGCGCTGCCTCGCCGAGGTGACGCTCGACCTGCCCGTGTCCTTCCTGCTCAACCTGGTGCCGGAGTCCCTGGCCCGAGGCGACGACTTCAATGACGACGATGAGTCGTCCATGGAGAAGAAGGAGCGAGGGCAGGGAGAGTCCGGAGGCTCGTTCGAGCTGGAGTCGGCGGACCAGCAGGTCTTCGATGGAAAGACGATCGATCTGGATCCGATCGTCCGGGAACAGGTATTGCTCGCGCTCCCGATGAACGCGGTCTGTCGGGAAGACTGCCAGGGGCTCTGTGCGCAGTGCGGCCAGAACCTCAATGAGAAGAAGTGCGGCTGTGAGACGAAGGTCGTTGACCCTCGGCTGGCACCGCTCAAGAACATCAAGCTGAACTGACGGTCCCTATGCCCCTCGCAAGGCGCGGGGGGGGACGGGATCGAAGCCGAGGTGAGTCGTGGGAGTTCCCAAGAAGCGGACGTCGAAGATGCGCCGGGATCGCCGCCGGGCGGCCAACAACAACCTGCGGTCGGCCGTGCAGGTCATCAAGTGCGCCAAGTGCAAGGAGCCGGTGCTTCCTCACCGCGCCTGTGCGGCGTGCGGAACGTACGGCGGCCGAGAGGTCATCGCGACGCAGGCGTAGTCCACGGACGCCACGCCAGTGCGCCTCGTCCTCGATGCCATGGGCGGCGATCACGCCCCCGGTGCCGTCGTTGATGGAGGCGTGCTGTTCGCGCGGGCCTACCCCGGGCACGAAGTCGTGCTGGTCGGGGATGAGGCCCGCGTGCGTCCCGTGCTGGAGAAAGCGGAGCCGCCCGAGAACGTCCTCTTCCGCCATGCCTCTGAGGTGGTGGAGATGGACGAGCACGCGTCGGCGGCCTTCCGACGCAAGCGTGATTCCTCGCTCCGGGTGGGCTTCGAGCTCGTCCGCGATGGCGAGGCGTCCGCGTTGGTCTCCGCCGGCAACTCCGGGGCGGTGATGGCTGGAGGGCTGCTGACGCTGGGGCGCATCCCCGGGGTCGAGCGGCCGGCCATCGCGGCGCTGTTCCCGGCGCTCAAGGGCGGCGGGCGGTGCCTGTTGTTGGACGCGGGCGCCAACGTGGACTGCCGGCCCTTGCACCTGGCCCAGTTCGCCGTGCTCGGTGAGGCGTACGTGCGGATGCGCCTGGGCATCGCGCGTCCTCGCGTGGCGGTGCTCTCCAACGGCGAGGAGCCCTCGAAGGGAACGGTGCTCACCCGCGAGGCGAGCGCGCTGCTGCGCGGCTCCCCGCTGGAGTTCGTGGGCTACGTGGAGGGCAAGGACCTGTTCTCCGGCGACGTGGAGGTCGTCGTGACAGATGGGTTCACCGGAAATGTCGTGCTCAAGACATCCGAGGGCGTGGGCATGGGCATGGCAGGGCTCATGCGGCAGGCCATCGAGAAGCGAGGCGGCCTGCCCGAGAAGCTCGGCGCGTTGCTCCTCAAGCCGACCTTGGCGGGGCTGCGCCGCGTCATGGACTATGCCGAGTATGGCGGCGCGCCGCTCCTCGGTATCCAGGGCGTGGGCATCGTCGCGCACGGCCGGTCGTCGCCGCGCGCCATCTTCAACGCGCTCGTCACGGCGCTGCAGGCGGCGCGCTCGGGCATGCACGAGGAGATGACACGTTGCATTCGCAACGCGGCTGCATGGCTCCCTGCCCAGCAGAAGGGAAAGAAGGCGACAGACGCTAACGAATCCGATTAGAGAACGATGGCCGAGCGTTGGGGTCCGATGACACTCCGGAGTTCCCGTGGAACGCACCCAAATCGTCGGAACCGGTTCGTACGCCCCCTCGCGCGTCCTCACCAATCAGGACTTGGAGCGCCTCGTTGACACCACCGATGCGTGGATTCGAGAACGCACCGGCATCGAGGAGCGCCGTCAGGCCGCGCCCGATGAGTCAACCAGCGACATGGCCGTCCAGGCGGCGCGGCCCGCGCTGGCCATGGCGGGCATCCAACCCGAGGACCTGGACCTCATCGTCGTCGGCACCGTGACGCCCGACATGCCCATGCCCTCCTGCGCGGCGTTCGTGCAGGCGAAGCTGGGGGCCCGGCGCGCCTTTGCCTTCGATGTGGCCGCGGCCTGCTCGGGCTCGCTCTATGCGCTGAGCGTGGCGGACCAGTTCGTGCGCACGGGGCAGGCGCGGCGCGCCCTGGTGATTGGAGCGGAGCTCTTCAGCCGGTCGCTCGACTGGTCGGACCGCAACACGTGCGTGCTCTTCGGCGATGGCGCCGGGGCGCTGGTGCTGGCGCCCGTGTCGGACACCGACGACTCGGGTCCTCCGCGCGGCATCCTCTCCACGCACCTGCGCACGGACGGCGCCCACGCGGAGATTCTCACCATCCCTGGCGGGGGCTCGCGCATGCCCATGACGGAGGAGGTGCTGCACGAGCGGCTGAACACCGTGCACATGAACGGCCGGGAGGTCTTCAAGTTCGCCGTGCGAGCCCTGGTGGACTCCACCCACGAGGCCCTGGCGGCGCACGGGCTCGAGCCGGGCCAGGTCGACCATGTCATTGCGCACCAAGCCAATCTCCGAATCCTGGAGGCGGTGCTGGCGCGGCTGGAGATTCCGCGCGAAAAGTGCTGGCTCAACCTGCACAAGTACGGCAACACGTCGTCCGCTTCACTGCCCATTTCCCTGGATGAAGCGCTGCGCGCTGGCCGCCTGAAGCGCGGGGACATCATCGTGATGATGGCTATTGGCGCCGGGATGACCTGGGGAAGCGCGGTGGTGCGCTGGTAGGACAACAGGAGGTAGGACCGCAACATGTCGAAGGTCGCGTTCGTTTTCCCGGGGCAGGGCAGTCAGGTCGTTGGGATGGGCAAGGATCTCTACGAGGCATTCCCCGAGGCCCGGGCCGTCTTCGACGCCGTGGATGATGCGCTCGGAGAGAAGCTCTCCACGACGTGCTTCGAGGGCCCCGAAGAGGCGCTCAAGCTCACCGCCAACACGCAGCCGGCCATCCTGACGGTGTCCCTGGCCGTCCACGCCGTCTTCTCCAAGCGCGGTCCTGCGCCGGCCTTCGTGGCGGGCCACTCGCTGGGCGAGTACTCCGCCCTGGTGGCCGCTGGGGCCATGGGGTTGGCGGATGCCGCCCGGGCCGTGCGCGCGCGCGGCACGTTCATGCAGGAGGCCGTGCCCGCGGGCGTGGGGGCCATGGCCGCCGTGCTCGGCCTGGCGCCGGACAAGGTGAAGGCCGCGTGCGATGCGGCCGCGCAGGGGCAGGTGGTGTCCCCGGCCAACTACAACTCGCCCGAGCAGACCGTCATCGCCGGAGACGCCGCCGCCGTCGAGCGCGCGGGCGTGCTGTGCAAGGATGCGGGCGCCAAGAAGGTCATGCCGCTGCCTGTGTCCGCGCCGTTCCACTGCGCGCTGATGGATCCCGTGAAGCCGCGGCTCGCCGAGGTGTTGGGCCGCGTGTCCCTCTCCGCGCCGCGGGTGCCGGTGGTGACCAACGTGGAGGCGCGGCCGAACTCGGACGTGGCCCGCGTGGTGCCGCTGCTCCTGGAGCAGGTGAGCGCGCCAGTGCGGTGGATTGAGTGCGTGGAGGCCCTCCACGCCGAGGGCGTCACGCGCGTCATTGAGCTGGGGCCGGGCAAGGTGCTGTGCGGCCTGGTGAAGCGCATCACGAAGGACATTGAGACGTTCAACGTGGAGAACACCGCGACCCTGGACAAGGTGCTCGCGGCGCTGGGGGCGGCATGAGCGGCTTCAAGGACAAGGTCGTGCTGGTGACGGGCGGTTCGCGTGGCATCGGCCGGGCGTGTGCGCTGGCGTTCGCGAAGGCGGGCGCGGCCACCGTGGTCATCAGCTACGTGGGCAATGAGGCGGCCGCGCAGGAGACGGTCGCCCTGCTCCAGGGCGCAGGCGCCAAGGCCGAGGCCGTGCGCTTCGATGTGGCGGACGCCACCGCATGCGCCACCGCCGTGGACAACATCGTCAAGGCTCATGGTCGCATCGACGTGCTCGTCAACAATGCGGGCGTCGCGGTGGACGGGCTCGTGATGCGCGTGAAGGACGAGGACTGGGACAAGCAGCTCGACACCAACCTCAAGGGCGCCTTCGCGCTCATCCGCGCTGCCAGCCGGCCCATGATGAAGCAGCGCGGCGGCGCCATCATCAACCTCACCTCCGTGGTGGGCGAGATGGGCAACGGCGGCCAGGCCGCCTACGCGGCCTCCAAGGCGGGACTCATCGGCTTGACCAAGTCTGTCGCCAAGGAGCTGGCAAGTCGGAACATCCGCGTGAACGCGGTATCTCCAGGGTTCATCGGAACGGACATGACGTCCCACCTCGATGACGACCTGCGGCAGAAGATGACCGCGGGCATCCCGCTGGGGCGGTTGGGCAACGCGGATGAGGTCGCGGGGGCCGTGTTGTTCCTCGCGGGTGACGCGGCGTCCTACATCACCGGTGAGGTCCTGAAGGTGAACGGCGGCATGTACATGTAAGCCGCGGTTGGATTGCCGCCGGGCGTGGGATATACCGCGCCCGCCTTACATCGGCCCGGGAGTAACGCCGGGGCCCCATCTGGTTCCCCCTGGAGGGTTCTACACTTATGTCGACGTCAACCATCGACCCCAAGGTCGTCGAGTCCAAGGTCAAGTCCATCATCGCCGACCAGCTCGGGGTGGGGGAGGATGAGATCAAGCCCGAGTCCTCCTTCATCGAGGACCTTGGCGCGGACAGCCTCGACATCGTGGAGCTCGTGATGGCGATGGAGGAGGAGTTCGAGGTCGAGATCCCCGACGAGGAGGCCGAGAACATCAAGACGGTCGGGGACGCCATCAACTACATCAACACCCACAAGAAGTAGCTTGTAGCACCACGGCGTGTCGGGGCAGGTGGAGCGCTGGTAACGGCGTTCCCATGCCCTTCGCGGCCAGCGCGGAGAGGAACGTGACAAACCGTCGAGTCGTCGTCACCGGCACCGGAATGATTTCGGCGCTGGGCACCGGGACCGAGAAGAACTGGCAGGCGATGCTCGCCGGCAAGTCTGGCATCGGTCTCGTCACCCGGTTCGACCCGGGAAAGATCGACGCGCGTATCGCGGGCGAGGTGAAGGACTTCGTTCCGGAGGAGTTCATCGACAGGCGCGAGGTGCGCCGGATGGACCTGTTCGCGCAGTACGCCATGGCCGCGGCGGACATGGCCGTGAAGGAGTCTGGGATTCCCATCGGCCTGGATACGCCCAACGGCTATGCGCCGGAGAAGGTGGGCGTCATCGTCGGCTCGGGCATCGGTGGCATCTCCTCCCTGGAGGAGCAGCACCGCAAGGGCCTGGAGAAGGGGTTCGACCGGCTGTCGCCCTTCTTCATCATCCAGATGATCGTCAACATGGCGCCTGGGCTCATCTCCATGCGCTACAACTGCAAGGGCCCCAACTGGGCCCCGGTGTCCGCGTGCGCCACCAGCGCGCACGCCATTGGCGAGGCCTGGAAGTCCATCCGCCTGGGTGAGACGGACGCGGCCATCGCCGGTGGCGCCGAGGCCTCCATCACCCCGCTGGGGTTGGGTGGCTTCGCGGTGATGAAGGCGCTGTCCACGCGCAATGACGACCCCGCGGGGTCCAGCCGCCCGTTCGACAAGGAACGGGATGGCTTCGTCATGGGCGAGGGCGCCGGCATCATCATCCTCGAGGAGATGGAGGCCGCGAAGAAGCGCGGCGCCAACATCCTCGCGGAGCTGGTGGGCTATGGCGCGAACTCGGACGCCTACCACGTGACGCAGCCGGCGCCCGAGGGCGAGGGCGCAGCGCGGTGCATGCGGCTGGCGCTGCAGACGGCGGGCATGCGGCCCGAGGACGTGGGCTACATCAACGCGCACGGCACCTCCACCGAGTTCAACGACGCGAACGAGACCAAGGCCATCAAGACCGTGTTTGGCGACCACGCCCGCAAGCTGGCGGTGTCGTCGACGAAGTCCATGACGGGCCACATGCTCGGCGCGGCGGGTGGCGCGGAGGCGGTGGTGAGCGTGCAGGTGCTCACGCGCAACGTGCTGCCGCCCACCATCAACCAGACCACGCCGGATCCGACGTGCGACCTGGACTACGTCCCCAACCACGCGCGCGATGCGAAGGTGGACGCGGTGATGAGCAACTCGTTCGGCTTCGGTGGCACCAACGCGGTGCTGCTGTTCAAGCGCTTCAAGTAGTCCACGGCTCGGTGGCTCGCGTCCGTCCAGGCGCGGGCTTCTCCGAGACCCTCTCTTCCGGGGCGGGGGGCGCAAGCCCTGACCGCCCCGCCTTCTTCGGAGTCCCGGGTGAGAATCCTCCTTGCTTCCGACCACGCGGGCATCGAGCTGCGCCAGGAACTGGTCGCGGCGCTGAAGGAGCGCGGCGTCGCCTACGAGGACGCAGGCCCCCAGACGCGTGAGTCGGTGGACTACCCCGACTTCGCCTCCAAGGTGTCGCGGGCCGTGGCGGCGGGCGAGGCCACGCTCGGCGTGCTCGTGTGCGGCACGGGCATTGGCATGAGCATCGTGGCCAACAAGCACCGCGGCGTTCGCGCGGCGTTGTGCACCACCGAGTTCGAGGCTCGGATGGCGCGCGCCCACAATGACGCCAACGTGCTGTGCCTGGGCCAGCGCGTGGTGGGCGCCGGCGTGGCGCGCGGCATCCTGGAGGCGTTCCTGTCCACCGCCTTCGAGGGCGGGCGCCATGAGAAGCGCGTCCAGAAGATTCGCGAGGCGGAATCGCAGGGCTAGTTCGCCCGTTACCCGCAGTCTTTGCACCGAGGGAACCCATGGAGAACACCCGCACGCTGGCCCAGGTTGATCCGGAGATCGCGCACGTCCTCCGAGAGGAGACGCAGCGCCAGGAAGAGGGCCTGGAGCTCATCGCCTCGGAGAACTTCGTCAGTCCGGCGGTGATGGAAGCGGTGGGCTCGGTGCTCACCAACAAGTACGCCGAAGGCTACCCCGGCAAGCGCTACTACGGCGGCTGTGAGGTGGTGGACGTGGCCGAGAACCTGGCCATCGAGCGCGCCAAGGCGCTGTTCGGCGCGGAGTCGGCGAACGTGCAGGCGCACTCGGGCAGCCAGGCGAACATGGGCGCGTACATGGCGCTCATGAAGCCGGGTGACACGATGCTGTCGCTCGACCTCAACTCCGGCGGACACCTCACCCACGGCGCGGGCTTCAACTTCTCCGGCAAGCTCTACAAGGTCGTCCACTACGGCCTGACGCGCGACACGGAGACCATCGACTTCGCGCAGGTGGAGGCGCTGGCCAAGGAGCACAAGCCCAAGGTCATCGTCGTGGGCGCGAGCGCCTATCCGCGCACCATCGACTTCGCGAAGTTCCGTGAGATCGCCGACGCGGTGGGCGCCGCCATGATGGTGGACATGGCCCACATCGCGGGCCTGGTGGCCGCGGGCGTGCACCCCTCGCCGGTGCCCTTCGCGGAGATCGTCACCACCACCACGCACAAGACGCTGCGCGGTCCGCGCGGTGGCATGGTGCTCAGCCGCGAGCCGTTCGCCAAGGCCATCAACAGCCAGATCTTCCCGGGCATCCAGGGCGGGCCGCTGATGCACGTCATCGCGGGCAAGGCGGTGGCCTTCAAGGAAGCACTGTCGCCGGAGTTCAAGGCCTACCAGCGGCAGCTCGTCGCCAACGCGAAGGCGCTGGCCGAGGCGCTGAAGTCCGCCGGGCTGCGGCTGACGTCGGGCGGAACCGACAACCACCTGATGCTGGTGGACCTGCGCCCCAAGAACCTCACGGGCAAGGTGGCCGAGGCCGTCCTGGACAAGGCCGGCATCACGGTGAACAAGAACATGATTCCGTTCGACCCGGAGAAGCCGATGGTCACGTCCGGCATCCGGGTGGGCACGCCCGCCATCACCACGCGCGGCATGCGCGAGGCGGACATGGCCGTGGTGGGCCGGCTCATCGGCGACGCGCTCGACCATGCGCAGGACGACGCGGCGCTCGCGCGGATCCGCGGGCAGGTGAAGGAGCTGGCGAAGGGCTTCCCGCTGTATGCCTCGCGGCTGAAGTAGAAGGAGCCTGTCCCCTCCCGTGCGCTGCCCCTTCTGCCAGGACGCCGAGAACAAGGTCATCGACTCGCGCGAGTCGCACGAGGGCTCGGTCATTCGCCGGCGCCGCGAGTGCCTGGCGTGCAAGCGCCGCTTCACCACGTATGAGCGGGTGGAGGAGCTCTACCCGCTCATCGTGAAGAAGGACGGCCGGCGCGAGGCGTTCGACCGGGAGAAGATTCTCAGTGGCCTGAAGAAGGCTTGCGAGAAGCGGCCCGTGTCGGTGGACCAGATGGAGTCCACCATCGAGGACATCGAGCGGGTGCTCCAGGGGATGGGGGAGAAGGAAGTCCCCTCGTCCTATCTGGGCGAGCAGGTGATGCGCCGGCTCCAGCAGATGGACGAAGTGGCCTATGTGCGCTTCGCGTCCGTCTACCGCAGCTTCCGCGACATCGCCGAGTTCATGCACGAGTTGAAGGACCTGCTCGAGGACTCGGAGCGCGAGCGCAAGGCAAAGCCTGCTGCGCCTCCGGTCAAGGGCGGTTAGGAAGGGCGTATGCGGTTGCTGACGCGGGCACGGTTGGAGGCTTCCCGGACGCCTCGGGCGAAGCGCGCGGCGGACTTCGACCGCGCGGTGGCCGAGTTCTTCATGCGCATCGCCCTGGAGGAAGCCTCCAAGGGCCTGGGGCGCACCAGCCCGAACCCCGTGGTGGGCGCGGTGCTGGTGAAGGGCGGCCGGATCATCGCGCGCGGCTATCACAAGAAGGCCGGCACGGCCCACGCGGAGGTCGTCGCGTTGGAGGCCGCTGGCACCAAGGCGCGCGGCGCGGACCTCTACACGACGCTGGAGCCGTGCGACCACTATGGCCGCACGCCGCCGTGCAGCCTGGCCATCCTGGAGGCCGGCGTGCGCCGCGTCTTCTGCGGCTCGGCGGATCCAAACCCGCTGGTGAGCGGCAAGGGCGTGGCGCGGCTGCGGCGTGGCGGGGTGAAGGTGGTGACGGGCGTGCTCCAGGACGAGGCGGACGCGCTCAACCGGCCCTTCTTCCACGTGCTGAAAACGGGCCTGCCGTGGGTGACCCTGAAGGCTGCGGTCACGCTCGACGGCAAGCTGGCCACGGCCACCGGCGACTCGCGCTGGGTGACGGGCGAGGCCGCTCGCGCGTGGGTGCACCAGCTTCGCGACCGGGTGGACGCCATCCTCGTGGGGGCCAACACCGTGCGCCTGGATGACCCGAAGCTCACCACGCGGCTGCCCGGTGGCGGCGGCAAGGACGCGGTGCGCGTGGTGGTGGACTCGCGGCTGCGGTTGTCGGCCAACGCCACGGTGTTCACGCAGCGCAGCTCGGCGCGCACCGTGGTGGCCACGCTGGAGGATCCCGAGGGGCGCAAGGCGCGGAAGCTCGCGGCGCTGGGCGTGGACGTGTGGCAGGTGCGCGCGAAGAAGGAGCGCGTGGACCTCACCGCGCTCTTGCGCCGCATGGCCAAGGCGGGGATGAGCCACGTGCTCGTGGAGGGCGGCTCGGAGCTGTACGCCTCCTTGTTGCGCGAGCGGCGGGCCAACGCGCTCGCGCTCTTCCTGGCGCCCAAGCTGATTGGGGCCTCGGGCCTGTCGTGGGCGGGCGACCTGGGCGTCCAGGCCATGTCCCAGGCCTTGAAGGTGAAGAGCCTCACCTTGGAGCACATTGGAGAGGACGTTCTGCTCCAGGCGCTGCTGTGACGCGCGGGCGCGTCCGGGCTCGCCTTTGGTGATAAGCCCGGCGCCATGTTCACCGGTCTCATTCAGGATGTGGGGGTCGTGGAGCGCGTCGTCCCCGGCGCGATGACCGACCTGTGGATTCGCACCGCGTTGGGCGCGGCCCAGTTCGAGCTGGGCGAGTCCATCGCCGTCGAGGGCGCGTGCCTCACGGTGGTGTCGCGCTCGGCGGACACCTTCCAGGTCCAAGCGGCGCCCGAGACGCTGCGGCGCACCACCCTGGGCGCCTTCCGGCCCGGGGACAAGGTGAACCTGGAGCGCGCCCTGGCCCTGGGGGACCGCCTGGGCGGGCACCTGGTGGCGGGACACGTGGACGCCGTCAGTCAGGTGCTGGAGACGTACGCGGAAGGGGGCTCGTGGGTGATGGTGTTCGCCCTGCCCCCCGAGCTGGCCCCTTGCTTCATCGAGAAGGGCTCGGTGGCCATCGACGGCATCAGTCTGACGGTGAACACCGTGGGGGCGGACCGGTTCAGCGTCCAGCTCATCCCCGAGACGCAGGAGCGCACCACCCTGAGGGCCAAGGGGGTGGGGTCTCGGGTGAACCTGGAGGGGGACCTGATTGGCAAGTACGTGGCCCGGCTGTTCACGCTGCGGGGCGGGCAGGCGGGCCCTGGGCTGACCGAGGCGGCCTTGCGGGCCGCTGGCTTCGGTGGGGCTCGGGAGTAGCGACGCGGGCGCGCGGATGGTGTAGGACGCGCGCCATGCCTCGCTATTTCGAAGGGGATTTCCTCCCGCCCAAGGGCCGGTTCGCCATCTGCGTGGCGCGCTTCAACAGCTTCATCACCGAAGAGCTGCTGAAGGGCGCCGTGGACACGCTGGTGCGTCACGGCGTGGCGGATGGGGACATCGATGTCTTCCGCTGCCCGGGTACGTATGAGCTGCCCGGCCTCACGCGCCGCGTCGCGGAGACCCGCCAGTACGCGGGAATGATTACGCTGGGCGCGGTCATCCGGGGCGGCACGCCTCACTTCGACTACGTGGCCGGGGAGTGCGCCAAGGGCATCGGCTCGGTGGCGTTCAACGCGGCGGCGGGTACCCCGGCGACGGCGGTGACGTTCGGCGTGCTGACGTGCGATACGGTGGAGCAGGCCATTGACCGGGCGGGCGTGAAGGCGGGCAACAAGGGCGCCGAGGCCGCGGTGGCGTGCATCGAGATGGTGAATCTCTTCGCGCGCATGTCCGCGCCGGAGAAGAAGGGTTAACGCGGATGGGCGCGCGTAGAACGGGACGCGAGCGGGCGCTGCAGGCGCTCTACCAGCTCGAGATGACCCCGAGTGGCAGCGCGGCTGAGGCGCTGGCCTCGGCGTGGGCGGCCTCCCAGGAGGACGGCAAGCCGGAGCCGGACGCGGTGAAGTTCGCCCGCGAACTGGTGGACGGGGTGCAGGGCCACCTGGCCGAGATTGATCAGCTCATCGAGAAGCACAGCCACAACTGGCGGTTGGACCGCATGTCCCGTATCGACCGGAACGTGCTGCGGCTGGGCATCTTCGAGCTGAAGTACCGCCCGGACATCCCTCGCAAGGTGTCCATCAACGAGGCGGTGGAGCTGGGCAAGAACTTCGGGACGGAGGAGTCGAGCGCCTTCGTCAACGGCCTCCTGGACCGCGTGGCGGTCGCACTCGGGAAGCCGTGAGCCAGACGACCCCCCTGGATGTGGGCTTCGAGGGCCTGGACGCGCTGGGCGACGTGGACGCCCTGTGCCTGTTCGTGGCCGAGGACGATCGCCCCCTGCCGGCCACGGCGGGGTTCGTGGACTGGCGCCTGTGCGGCGCGCTGTCGCGGGTGCTCCAGGGGGGCTTCTTCACCGGGGTGAAGGACGACTGGCTCCTCCTCCCCGCGGACGGGAAGCTGCCCGTGCCGCGCATCTTCGTGGTGGGCCTGGGGCCCCGGAAGAAGCTGGACGCGGCGGCCCTGGGGGCGGCGCTGGCCGGCGCGGCGAAGGTGCTGGGCCGGGCGCAGGTGAACGCGGTGGCCCTGGAGGTCCCCGCGGGGGGGCTCCTGGATGACACCGCCCGGATGGAGGCCTACCAGCGGCACTTCCTGCCGGCGTTCAAGGGCGGACGGGTGTCCCTCCTGGCGGACAAGGCGCTCGTGCGATTGCTGCCAGCCCGCAAGGGCTGACGCTCGGCGGACGCACCCCGAGTCTGATAGCATCGGGGGCCCGGGGCGAGAGCGCGCATGAGGTTCAAGGTGCTGATCGTGGAGGACTCCAAGGCGTCGCGCGAGTTCATCGCCGCGACCGTGGAGGCCGTGGACGAGGTGGAAGCCATCAGCACCTCCAGCGGCTTCGAGGCGCTCAAGCTGCTGCCTCGCCACCGGTTCGACCTCATCATCACCGACATCAACATGCCCGACATCAACGGGCTGGAGCTCATCAACTTCGTCAAGAAGAACCCCAACTACCGGGACGTGCCGCTGTTCATCATCACGACCGAGGGGCGGGAGCAGGACCGCGAGCGCGGCATGGCCCTGGGCGCGGCGGAGTACCTGGTGAAGCCGTTCGTGGCGGGCAGTCTGGAAGGGCTCTTGCGGCGGTACCTGAAGCTCCCGTGATGACCGGCACCAAGGCATTGGCGGAGTTCGTCGCCGAGGCCACGGAGATTCTGGATGCCCTGGGGCGGGACCTGCTCGCCCTGGATGAGGTGCGTGGGCGCGACGACGCGGACCCCGAGCGGGTCAACGGCCTGTTCCGCGCGGCGCACTCCCTCAAGGGGCTGGCGGGCCTGTTCGGACAGGAGCGCATCGCTCGGCTGGCCAACGGCGCGGAGGACCTGCTGGACCGGCTGCGGCTGGGGCGCCTGCGGCTGGACGACGCGGTGCTGGACTCGCTGGTGGACGCGCTGGACACCTTCCAGTCCCTCCTGGCCGAAGCGTCGCGCGGCGAGGAGACGGACGGCCTGAGCCGGCGCGCCGAGGACATGGCGACGCGGCTGGCTCGGCTGGGTTCGCCTCCGCGCGCCGCCGAGGAGGATCCGCTCGAGCGGCTGGAGCTGGACCCGCAGGTGCGGGCTGTCTTCACCGAGTACGAGGAGCACCGGCTACGCGAGAACGTGCGCCGCGAGGTGTCACTCTGGCGCGTGCGGGCCGCGTTCGATTTGTCCGATTTTGACCAGGGGCTGGCGGACCTGAACGCGCGCCTCAAGCCGCTCGGGGAGATCATCAGCACCTTGCCGTCGGCGCGGCCGGGCGGGGTGAACGGCATCGCCTTCGATCTCATCTTCGGCGCGCAGGTCAACGGCGATGCGCTGACCTCGGGCCTGCTGGGGACTCCGGCGGAGCTGTTCCAGCTTCCGGTGCGCCCGGTCGTCGGGGCGATGCCGGTCGCGACCGCCGCGTCGCCCGAAGGGGCCCCCAGCCCGAAAGCCCGACGGGGTGGAGGGCGGAAGAAGGCCGCCCGCGCTCCGCCGCCCTCGGAAGAGACTGCTCCGCCCGCGGGCGAGGGGGCTCCCTCCGCGCCTGGGGTCCCTCCGCGCATGCGCGCCGTGCCAGCGGTGGAGAGCGCGGCGCCCCTGGCGAGTGATGCGGGCGGGGCGCGTCCGGAGGCGGAGCCCTCGCTGCGCTCGCTGACGCAGACGGTGCGCGTGGACATCGGGCGGCTGGACGGGCTCATCAACATGGTGGGCGAGCTGCTGCTCATCAAGGCGAACCTCCAGCGACTCGCGGAGACGACGCGGCAGGACGGCGCCATCGCGGTGTCGAAGCTCTTCGGGCAAGAGCTGGCGCGCGAGACACGGCAGCTGGAGCGCAAGCTGGAGGCGCTCCAGGAAGGGCTGCTCGAAGCGCGCATGGTCCCGGTGGGGCAGGTGTTCGACAAGCTGGCCCGCCTGGTGCGCCGCATCGCCCGCGACGCGGGGAAGGAGATCGACTTCGCCATCAGCGGTGGCGAGGTCGAGCTGGACAAGCTCATTGTCGAGGAGCTGAGCGATCCGCTCATGCACCTCATCCGCAACGCCATCGACCATGGCGCGGAGCCTCCGGAGGCGCGGCTCGCGGCGGGCAAGTCGCGGCGCGCGGTGGTGCAACTGCACGCCGAGCAGAAGGGCAACCACGTCGTCATCAGCGTGAGCGATGACGGCTCGGGCATCGACGAGACGGGCGTGCGCGACGTGGCGCTCGCGCGGCGGCTGGTCACGCCCGCTCAGGCCGCGGAGATGAGCCGCCGTGAGCTGCTCAACCTCATCTTCCTGCCCGGCTTCTCCACTCGCGACCGGGTGAGCGAGCTGTCCGGCCGAGGCGTGGGCCTGGACGTGGTGAAGAACAACCTGGGCAACCTGTCCGGCATCATCGACGTGTGGAGCGAGCGAGGGCGCGGCACCGCGTTCCACCTGACGCTGCCGGTGACGCTGGCCATCATCCGTGCGCTGGTGGTGGGCGTGAGCGGGCGCACGTACGCGGTGCCGCTCAACAGCGTGTTGGAGATCCTCGCGGTGCGGCCCGAGGACATCAGCACGGTGGAGCGCCGCGAGGTGCTGGACCTGCGGGGCCAGACGCTGCCCTTCCTGCGCCTCGCGCGGCTGTTCCATCTGCCGGAGCGCCCGGTGGGGCGCCACTTCGTGGTGGTGGTGGGCCTGGCGCAGCAGCGCATGGGCATCGCGGTGGACGAGCTGCACGGCCAACAGGACATCGTCACCAAGCCCTTGGGCGGTCGCCTGCGCTCGGTCCGAGGCATCTCGGGGGCCACGGACCTGGGCAACCGGCGCACGGTGTTGGTGTTGGATGTGGCGGAGTTGCTGGAGGAGGGCATCGCTCAGGAGCGGCGTCGCGCCTGAGCCCGCGCACCGCACCGTGCGGGCTGCTATCCTTGGCCGCTGTGCCCCGCTTCGACGCGCTGCTCGACGACTTCTTCTACCGGCCGGACGAGGACGTCTCGGGGCTGGTGGACTTCGCGGCCGGCAGCCACGGCGTGACGCCCCAGGCCGTGGAAGAGGTGCCCGAGGAGTACCTGTCCTTCCTGCTGGAGGACGAGTGCTACGCGGTGCCGCTGCTCGCCGTGCGGGAGATCTGCAAGGTGCCACCCCTCACGGAGATCCCGCGGGCGGAGCCGTGGCTCCTGGGCGTGATGAACCTGCGCGGCGAACTGCTGCCCGTGTACGACGTGAAGCTGCGCCTGCGGCTGGCGGAGGTGCCCGCGAGGGTGGCGGGCCCCGAGGCGCTGCCGGCGCCCCGCGCGGCGCGCATCCTGGTGTTGAAGACGGAGGAGGGGCCCGCCGGCGTGTGGGTGGACAGCGTGCAGGGCGTGGTGCGGCTCAAGCCCTCGATGCTGGAGGCCGCGCCGCCGGGACTTCGTGGCGAGCGCGACTGTGTGGTGGGGCTCGGCCGCCGAGGCGCGCAGCTCTACATCCTCCTGGACCCCGAGCTGGCGCTCGCCTCATGACGAATCCCGTGAACCTGTTGGCGCGCCGCCCTCGCGCGGTGACGGAAGCGGACGCCGCCGCGCATGACCCTGTCGTGCAGTTGTGCGCCTTCTTCGTGGGCCGCGAGGAGTACGTGCTCGACATCCAGCGGGTGGAGGAGATTCTCCCGCTCCAGCGCGTCATCCCCATCCCGCACACGCCCTCGTTCGTGGAAGGGGTGCTGCACCTGCGTGGCGCCATCCTCCCCGTGGTGGATCTGCGGCGGCGCTTGCAGGGACACGAGGGGCCCGCGACGCCCAAGACGCGGCTGCTCGTGTGCCGGGTGGGAAACCGGCGCGTGGTGGTGCGGGTGGACCGCGTGGCGGAGGTGCTGCGGGTGCGCCGGGGCGACATCCAGCCCGCGCCCGCCGTGGTGAGCGCGGGACGTTCTCCGTTCGTGGTGGGCGTGTGCGGGCCTCCGGAGCGGCTGCGCCTGTTGCTGGACATCAAGGCGCTCCTGCGCTCGGAGCTGGAGCGCGAGGCAGCGCGGCCCGGAGGGGCGGAATGAGCGACGTGGCCGACGTGCCTTCGCGCGAGGAGGAGCGCTACCGGGCGATGCAGGCGTTGGATCCGCTCGCGTCGGACGCGCTGGAGTCCTTCATTGGCGGCCTGCACGATGAGAGCTGGCGCGTGAGGCACGCCGCCGCCGAGGGGCTCCAGCGGTTGCCGGAGGCGCCTCGGGTGGCGACGCGGCTCATCTCCGTGCTGGGCGAGCGAGGCGAAGCGGGCGCGCGCAACGCGGCGGCCGAGGCGCTGGCGGGCCTGGGGGACGCGGCATTGGGGCCGCTGGTGCGCTTGCTCGCGCACGAGGATCCGGATCAGCGCAAGTTCGCGGCGGACATCCTGGGGCAGCTCGGGCGGCGGGGCGACGTGGTGGAATCCGTGCTCGTACGGGCCCTGGGCGATGGGGACCTCAACGTGCGCGTGTCCGCCGCCGAAGCGCTGGGGCGCGTGGGGGGCGCGGGCGCGGCGCGAGCGCTGGAGTCCCTGCTGGACGCCGACGAGTCGCTGCTGCGGCTGGCGGCACTGGAGGGCCTGGCGCTCTTGGGGCAGCCGCCTCCGCTGGACGTGGCACTGGCGCTGGCGGATGACGCGAGCCTGCGGCGCAGCGCCCTGCGTGTCCTGGGCCTGAGGCCCGAGCGTGCGGCCTTGGAGCGCGTCTGCGCGGGGCTGGGCGCGGGGGCTCGCTCGGTGCTCGAGGCGGCCTTGGGCGCGCTGGGCACGCAGGTGGCGCGGCGCGATGGCGCCCGGCGTGACGAATTGGATGGGCTCGTGCGAGGCGCGCTGGCGAAGCTTCCGGATGCATCCGCGCGCGTGCAGCGGGCGCTGGAGTCGGACGACGTGGCGGTGAGGGCCGGGGCATTGCTCGCGGCCGGAGTGCTGGAGGACGCGGCGCTGGCGGTGCCCGTGGCGGAGGTGGCGCGAGAGGACCGGCTGCTGCGCGAGGTGCTGCACACGCTGGGGCGTCTGGGCCCCGAGGGGGGCCGGGTCCTCCTGCGACACATGGGAGAGCTGTCCCTGCCCGCGCGCACGGCGGCGACCGAGGCGCTGGTGGACCTGGTGGATGCCGACTCGGTGCCGGCGCTGGAGTCGCTGCTCGACTGGGCCGAGGATGACCTGCGCGCCGTGGTGGTTCGGGCCCTCGGGCGCACCAGCGCTCCGGAGGCCGTGCGTCCGCTGGTCGAGCTGCTTGGAGATCCGTCCCTGTCGGGCGCGGCGATGCGCGCGTTGGTCGCGCTGTCCGAGCCCCATGCGAGCGCGGTGCTGAAGGCGCTGGATGAGTCCGTGTCGCGGCGCGCGACGCCCGCGGCGGTGGCGGTGCTGGGGCGGGTAGGTGGCGCGCTCGCGCTGCCGGTGCTGCGGCGCCTGGCTCGGGACGCGGAGCCCGCGTGGCGCGCGGCGGCGGTGGAGGCGGCGGGCGAGGTGGACTTCCGCGCGGGTGGCGAGTTGGCCCGTGGGGCGCTCGCGGACGAGGCCGCGGCGGTGCGCATCGCGGCGGTGCGCGCCACGGGACGCCTGGGGGGGCCGGATGCGGCCGCACTGCTGCGGCCCGCGCTCGCGGACGAGGACCTGGGCGTGCGGTTGGCGGGCGTGGATGCGGTGGGCGAGTGTGGCGCGCTGGAGCGCGTGCCGGAGCTGGAGTTGCTCGCGCGTCACGAGGACGGCGCGCTGGCGGTGCAGGCCGTGCGTGCGCTCGCGAGGTTGGGGGCGGTGGGCCCGGAGGTGCTCCGCGTCGCGGCGGGCCATGCGGACTCGGAGGTGGTGAAGGCCGCGCTGGCCGCAGGCGCGGGGACGCCGCCAGGGTTGACGCTGGCCGAAGCGCTGTTGGGCCACGCCGAGTGGGATGTGCGCGCGGCGGCGGCGAGGGTCTTGGGGGAGGTGGAGGGGCCTGGGGCCGAAGCGGCCCTGCGGATGGCGCAGCGAGCGTTGGGGGCCGAGACGGACAGCCTGGCGCGGCGGGCGCTCCTGGATGCGGTGGAGCGCCTGTCGCGGCGATAGGGCGAGGAGGGGGGACTCGGGTGGCACGCTTCGATGAGAGTCGGCCAGAGATGACGGTGGAGCAGTTCCGCCTGCTGCGTGACCACGTCTACTCGCACTGCGGCATCCTGGTTCACGACGACATGAAGTTCGTGATGGAGCGCCGGCTGTGGCCTCGCCTGGAGGCCTTGCACCTGGCGGACTTCGGCGCCTACCACCGCTTCCTGCGCTACGACGTTCAGCGCCACGCGGAGCTGGAGGCGGCCGTCGAGTCGCTCACCACGCACGAGACGTACTTCTTCCGCGAGCCCGTCCAGCTCCGCGCCTTCACGGATGAGCTGTTTCCCCTGCTGGAGAAGCGGAACGGACGGTTGAAGCGACTGCGCCTGTGGTCCGCCGGCTGTTCCTCCGGCGAGGAGGCCTACACGCTGGCCATGTTGCTCAAGGAGAGCCGGCGCTTCGACGAGTGGGACGTGGAGGTGTACGGGACGGACATCTCCCGGCGCGTGCTGGCCACGGCGCGGCGAGCGGAGTACGGGCCGAGCGCGTTGCGGGCGACAGCACCGGAGCTGTTGGAGCGTTACTTCGTGCCGCTGCCAGGCAACCGCGTTCGCGTGCGCGACGACGTGCGGGCATGGGTGAGCTTCGGGCATCAGAACCTGCTGGACGAGGCCAGCAGCCAGCTCGTGGCGCGCATGGACGTCGTCTTCTGCCGCAACGTGATGATCTACTTCGATCAATCCGCGCGGCGCCGCGTGCTGCGAATCATCCGCGACCGGCTCAATCCGGGGGGCTACTTGCTGCTCGGCCACTCGGAGAACCTGCTCAACCTGGGCGCGGACTTCGAACTGGTGCACCTGCGCGGGGACCTCGTCTACCGGAAGCCCGAGCTGCCGGGCGGAGAGGGGCGCTGATGATCCGGCCGCTCTCCGTGCTCGTCATCGACGACTCGGCGCAGAACCGCCGCACCCTCACCACGCTGTTGGAGTCGGCCCCGGACGTGCGGGTGCTGGACCGGGCCGCGGACGGAGAGGAGGGCCTGCGCAAGGTCCTCGAGCTCAAGCCGGACGTGGTGACGTTGGACCTGGAGATGCCTCGGCTGGGGGGCTACACCTTCTTGCGGCTCCTGATGCGCACGGCGCCCACGCCGGTCATCGTCATCTCCAGCTATGCGCACCGCTCGGACGTCTTCAAGGCGCTGGAGTTGGGCGCCTTCGACTTCATCGCGAAGCCCGCGCGCGGCACGCATGAGTCCTTGGAGCAGCTGCGCGGTGAGCTGCTGGAGAAGGTGCGCGCGGCTCGCCACGTGCGCACGGCCGCGCGCATCCCCGCGCCAGCTCGGGGCCCGGTGGTGGCGAACGAGGCGCCTCAGGTGCTCGCCATCGGCGCGTCGACGGGCGGGCCTCCCGCGGTGCAGCGGTTGTTGGAGGGGCTGACGTCCGAACCCTCGCCGTGCGTGCTCGTGGGGCAGCACATGCCCGCCCACTTCACGCGTGCGTTCGCGGACCGCCTGGACCGGATGGGCCCCTTCACGGTGACCGAGGCGCGCGAGGGCGACGTGGTGGAGCCCGGACACGTGTTCATCGCGCCGGGGGGACGTCACCTCGTCGTGTCGGAGCGCTCGGGGCGGCTGGAGCTGCACACGCCGGCGCCGGTGGGGCAGGACAAGTACGCGCCCTCGGTGGATCGGCTGTTCGAGAGCGTGGCGCAGGTGCTGGGCGCTCGGGCGGTGGCGGTGGTGTTGACGGGCATGGGCTCGGATGGCGCGCAGGGCGCACGGGCGGTGCACGCGGCGGGCGGCGAGGTCTGGGCCGAGTCCGAGGAGACGGCGGTCGTCTTCGGGATGCCGCAAGAGGCCATCGCCACGGGCGCGGTGAAGCGGGTGCTGCCCTTGGGGGAGATGGGGCCGGCCCTGGCGTCGCTGGTGCGAAGGCGCCGAGGCACCTGACGGGCGTTGTCGGATTTCGAGCGGGGAGCGCCGGACACATTCCCGGGCCGCGCGGGGCCAGGGTGTTAGGCTGCGTGCATGTCGCAGCAGATCCGCGCGCTGGTGGTGGATGACTCTCAGGCCATGCGGCGCAGCATCATGTACGCACTCCAGCGGCTCGGTGGGGTCACCTGCATCGAGGCGCAGGATGGCGCCGAGGGCCTGAAGAAGCTCACCACGCAGGGGCGCTTCGACCTGGTGCTGACGGACATCAACATGCCGTTGATGGACGGGCTGAAGTTGATCAGCCACATCCGGCAGGCGACCGACCACCGCACCGTGCCCATCGTCGTCATCACCACCGAGGCGGCGGCCGCGGACCGGCAGCGCGCGATGGTGTTGGGCGCCAGCGCGTACCTGGTGAAACCCGTGCAGGCCAAGGTGGTGGTGGATACGGTGAAGGAACTGCTCAACCTCGAATGACTTCCCTGGAGCCGCGCTGGCGAATGGAAACCGTCCTGGACGTGCAAGGGCTGGCGAAGACGTATGGCGCGGTGCGGGCGGTGCAGGGGCTGACGTTCCGGGTGGCGCCCGGCGAGGTCCTGGGACTGGTGGGACCCAATGGCGCGGGGAAGACCTCCACGCTGAGGTGCCTCGCCGGCATCCTGCCCCCGTCGACAGGGCGTGTGCGCGTGGCGGGCCATGACCTCGCCATGATGCCGGTGGAGGCGAAGCAAGAGCTGGCCTTCCTGCCGGACGAACCGCGCTTCTTCGAGTACCTCACGGTGTGGGAGCACCTGAACTTCACGGCGCGGCTCTATGGCGTGGAGGACTGGGAGGCTCGGGCGCGCGGTCTGCTGGAGGAGATGGAGCTGGGAGGCCGCGAGCGAGCGCTGCCCGGCGAGCTGTCCCGCGGCATGAAGCAGAAGCTGTCCATCGCGTGCGGCTTCCTGCACGCGCCTCGGCTCATTCTCTTGGATGAGCCGCTCACGGGGTTGGATCCGCTGGGCATTCGCCGCATGAAGGCCTCGTTGCGGCGCCGCGCGGAGCAGGGCGCGGCGCTGGTGTTGTCGTCGCATCTGCTCCCGCTGGTGGAGGAGCTGTGCCACCGCATCCTCGTCATCGCGAAGGGACAGGTGGTGGCGCTGGGGACGCTGGCGGAGATCCGCGAGCGACTGAGCGGGCCCGGGGGCGCGAACGCCTCGCTCGAGGACTTGTTCGTGCGCATCACGGGCGGGGATTCGGACCCCGCGCGCCTGGAGCAGAGCGGACCGTGAGCCTGCATGGTGCGGTGCTCTTCGTGTGGGTGCGCTCGGGGCGCAATCGCGTCCTGCGCCAGCTCCAGCGGCTGAAGCGTCCGCGCTACCTCGTGGGGGCGCTGGTGGGGCTCGCCTATCTGTACTCCCTCGTGGGGCGCACGCTGCTCCTCCGCGACAGCGCGGGGAGCGCGTCTCCAGGCGTGCGGCTCTTCGCGGAGCTGTCGCTGGTGGTGTCGGTGTGGGGGACGTTGTTCAGCGCGTGGGCCCTGGGCGCGGATCGCCCCTCGCTGACGTTCACGGAGACGGAGGTGCAGCAGCTGTTTCCAGCGCCCGTCACGCGCGGCGCGCTGCTGCATTACAAGCTGGCGAGGAGCGTGCTGGGCACCGCCGCGGGCGCGCTGGCGGCCACGCTCTTCGTTGGAAGGTTGGTCAGCGCCCATCCCGGGCTCTTCTTCCTGGGCGCGTGCCTGTCGCTGACCACGCTGTCCCTGCATGGCACGGCGGCGTCGTTCATGCGCACGCGGTGGGCGGCGCGCGGCGGCTGGGTCGTGTTCGCGCGCTGGGCGGTGTTGGCGTTGGGGCTGGCTGGCGTGGGGTGGGTGGTCCTGGAGGCCCTGCGCGCGCATCCGCTGCCGGCGGGCTTCGCGTCGGCGCGGCAGGGGCGTCAGTGGCTGCTGACCTTCCTCGACGCGCCGGGGCCGCGCGCGGTGCTGTGGCCAGGCCGCTTGCTGGTGGGCCCCGCGCTGGCCAAGAGCACGGAGGACTTCCTCGCCGCGCTCCCGCCCGTGCTCTTCCTGCTGGTCGTGCACTACGCCTGGGTGTGGTGGGCGCAGACGCCCTTCGAGGAGTCCGCGCTCGTCCGCGCCGAGGCCCGTGAGCGAGCGCGGGCCGTGCGTGCTCCGGGGCGTGGGGCCGCGATGGGTGGCATTCGCGTGGGGCGGCAGCCCTTCGCGCTGAGGGCGCGCGGCCGGCCGGAAGTCGCGCTGATCTGGAAGAACCTCATCGCCCGCCAGCGGATGGGCGGTGGGTTGATCTGGCTGCTCATCACCGTGGTGCTGGGCGGGACGCTGGCCGCGCTGCTGGGAGATCCGACGGTGCTGGAGGACTCGCGGCGGGTGGTGAGCCCGGTGTGCCTCACGATGGCGGTGGTGATGGCGGTGGTGGGCCCGAGCGCGTTCCGGATGGATCTCCGCATGGACCTGCCGAAGCTGGAGTTGCTGCGCGTGCTTCCACTGGCGGGCTGGCAGGTGGTGGGCGCGGAGCTGGCGGCGTCCGCGCTGACGCTGGGCGCGTTCCAGGTGGCCTTGTTGGCCGGAGCGCTGCTGCTGGGCCGTGAGGAGGACTTGGGCTTCGAGGGCGCCTGGGTGCCCGCGCTGCTTGGACTGATGGCGTTCCTCCCCGCGCTGTCGCTGGCGGGCCTGTTCGTGCAGAACGCGGCGGTGGTGCTGCTTCCCGCGTGGGTGCCCGTGGGGATGGAGCGCGCGCGCGGCATCGAGGCGCTAGGCCAGCGCTTGCTGACCTTGGCGGGGACGCTCGTCGTGACGTTGGTGGGGCTGGTCCCCGCGGCCTTCGTGGCGCTGGTGGTGGGCTACCCGCTGTTCGATCGCTTCGGTGCGTGGGCCTTCAGCGTCGCGGGCGTCGTGGCGGCGGGAGTCCTGGCGGGCGAGGTCGCGTTGGGCATCCGCTGGCTCGGACGCGTCTTCCAGTCGCTCGACCTGTCGGAAGAGCAGACGGAGTAGGCGCGCGATGCGCTGGCCGTTGAACAGTGCTGCGACCTCGTGACGGGGCGGTGCTCGCGGCCTCACTACACTCCGCGCGCTCGCGCGACGTGTCGCTTCGGTGAGGAATGCGGCCAGGGCTCGAGCGAGGAGGCGGCACATGAAGGTCGGCTTCATCGGGTTGGGAAACATGGGCTCGGCGATGGCGCGCAATCTGCTCGCCGCTGGACACTCCCTCGTGGTGTGGAACCGATCGCCAGCGAAGGCCGAACCGCTGAAGCAGGCGGGCGCGACGGTGGCCGCCACGCCCGCGGAGGCCGCGCGGGAGGCCGAGGTCGTCATCAGCATGGTCGCGGACGATGCGGCCGCGGAGACCGCCACGCTGGGGCTCGCGGGCGTCCACGCGGGGCTGGCGCGGGGCGCGGTGCACGTCTCATCGAGCACCCTCTCGGTGGCGCTCTCGCGAAAGCTGGCCCAGGTGCACGCGGGCTCGGGCCAGGGCTATGTGGCCGCGCCCGTGTTCGGCCGCCCCGCGGCGGCCGAATCCAAACAGCTCTGGGTCCTCGCGGCGGGGCCGGCACCGCAGGTGGAGCGCGTGCGCCCGTTGCTCTCGGCCATGGGGCGCGGCCTCACGGAGCTGGGCGAGGAGCCGTCGGCGGCCAATGTCGTGAAGCTGTCCGGGAACTTCCTCATCGCGTCGATGCTGGAGGCCCTGTCGGAGTCCTTCGCGCTCGTGCGCAAGTCCGGCGTGGAGCCGGCCCGTTTCCTGGACGTGTTCCAGTCCGTCTTCGCGCGCTCGCCTGTGTTCGAGGGCTACGCGACGGCGGTCGCGAAGGAGCAGTACTCGCCCGCGGGCTTCGCGCTGCGCCTGGGGTTGAAGGACGTGTCGCTGGTGCTGGAGGCGGCGCGCGCGGCGGAGGTCCCCATGCCCCTGGCCAGCCTCGTCCGAGACAACCTCCTCGGCGGGCTGGCGCAGGGGATGGGCGCGTTGGATTGGTCCGCGTTGGGGGCCATCGCCGCGCAGCGAGCGGGGCTCGGGCCCCCCGCGAAGTGATGGCGGGGCCTAGGGCTTCTTGCGGAGCACCTCCGCCGGAAGGTTGCGCCGCTCTCGGGTGAGGAGCGCGGAGAGGACCACGACCAGGGGATTGGGCAGGGCGACGAGGACGAGGATGAGGGCGAGCTTGCAGGCGCGCGTGAGCAGGCGCGCGCCCGTCGCGAGACCACGCCCGAAGGCGCGGCCCGCACGTGCGAACCAGGACATGACGTGCTCCAGGACACGAGAGAAACACTTCCGGGGACGGGCCTCGGAAGCGACTCAGTGCAGGAGCGCGCGATGGTGGAGGAACAGGCGCCGCGGAGGTGCCGTGCCGCGCGTCGCTGTCCAGCGCGCGCGAGGGCGTGACGCCTGGACACGGCGCGCGCGAACGCGAAGGGGCGCCGCGTGGGTCGCGCGCCGGACGGCCGACGGGCGCGGTGCCGCCACGCTCCGGCCGATGACGACCGCGATCGAATCTTCGCGAGTGGGGAGCGGATGCGCGGAAGCGCCAGCGCCCAGGGCGAGCATGGCGCACGTCAGCGCCAGACTCAGCCCGCGGATCATCTGACGCATGCGCCGGAACACCGCCTCACGATAGCCACGGCCTCCCTGGCGTCAACCCAGGGAGGTCGCGAGGCGACGGGTGCGTCAGAACTGCGCCCAGCCCGGAACGCGCGGGTAGGGAATGGCGTCGCGGATGTTCTGCAGGCCGCACATGTAGACGATGAGGCGCTCGAACCCGAGTCCGAAGCCCGCGTGCGGCACCGTGCCGTAGCGGCGCAGGTCGCGGTACCACTGGTAATGCGCGGGGTCCAAGCCGAAGCGCTTCATGCGCTGGTCGAGCACGTCCAGACGCTCCTCGCGCTGGCTGCCGCCGATGATCTCGCCAATGCCGGGGGCGAGCACGTCCATCGCGGCGACGGTCTTCCCGTCCTCGTTGATGCGCATGTAGAAGGCCTTGATCTGCTCGGGGTAGTTCATCACCACCACGGGCCGGCCCACGTGCTCCTCGGCGAGGTAGCGCTCGTGCTCGGTCTGCAGGTCCTTGCCCCACTCGGGCGCGTACTCGAACTTCTTCTTCGCCTTCTTGAGGATCTCGATGGCGTCCGTGTAGTCGATGCGCTCGAAGCTGGACTGGATGAACTTCTCCAGCCGCTCGATGACGCCCTTCTGCTGACGCTCCTCGAAGAACTTCATGTCGGGCGCGCACTCGTTGAGCACGGCCTTGAAGACGTACTTGAGGAAGCGCTCGGCCAGATCCGCGTCGTCGTGGAGATTCGCGAAGGCGATCTCCGGCTCGATCATCCAGAACTCGGCCAGATGCCGCGTGGTGTTCGAGTTCTCGGCGCGGAACGTGGGCCCGAACGTGTAGACCTTGGACATGGCGAGGCAGTACGCCTCGACGTTCAGCTGGCCGGACACGGTGAGGTACGCCTCACGGCCGAAGAAGTCCTGGTGCCAGTCGACCTTGCCCTCCGGCGTGCGCGGCGGGTTCATGGCATCCAGCGTGGACACGCGGAACATCTGCCCGGCGCCCTCGGCGTCGCTGGCGGTGACGATGGGCGTGTTCACCCAGCAGAAGCCCTCCTCGTGGAAGAACCGGTGCACCGCCTGCGCCGCGCTGTTGCGCACGCGGGTGATGGCGCCAAAGGTGTTGGTGCGCACGCGCAGGTGCGCCACCTCGCGGAGGAACTCGAGCGAGTGCTGCTTGGGCTGGATGGGGTACGTGTCCGGGTCATCCACGAGTCCCAGCACCTGGACCTCGTCCGCCTGGATCTCGAACGCCTGACCCTTGCCCTGCGACGCGACCAGCGTTCCGCGGCAGATGACCGAGCTGCCCGCGGTGAGGTGAAGGATCTTCTCGGCGTAGTTGGGCAGCGAATTGGGCGCGACCACCTGGATGGGATCGAAGCACGACCCATCGCTGACGTTGACGAAGCTGATGCCAGCCTTCGAGTCACGACGCGTGCGCACCCAGCCGCGCACCTCCACCTTCGTCCCCGCCTCAACCGAGCCCGACAGGGCCCTCTTCACACTGACCACCTGCATGACGCTCTCCCTTGAGCGAAGTCGGAAAAGCGAGTTAGCCGTGCCCGGGCCCGAGGGCAAGCCTGGAGACCACCCTTCCCGCGCTTCCCGCCCGCCGGCACGCGGCCGGCCGGGCGCCGCCCCGACCCAGGGGGCCGCGACGCGGGGGTCGGACCCATGCGGCCTGCCGGGAGGGAAGGGGATGGACCCGGGTGTTTTCAGCGGTCAGCCGGGTGCGATGGCCTCGTCCGCCCGTCTTGGGGCTCGCATTGCCTGATAGGCGGGCAACTCCCGCGCGGTGAGACTTGTTGCTCGGGGGGGCGGGCCTCTCATAAGAGACTCACACGCCATGGCGATGAACGAGAGTTACGAGCCGCAGTCAATCGAAGGCAAGTGGCAAACCCGTTGGGAGAGCGAGGGCCTCTTCCGGGCAGGCACGCGCCCGAACGCCCCGAAGAAGTACATCCTGGAGATGCTGCCGTACCCCAGCGGGAAGATGCACATGGGGCACGTGCGCAACTACCTCATCGGGGATGTCTTCGCGCGCTACTTCCAGATGAAGGGTTTTGACGTCCTGCACCCCATGGGGTGGGACGCCTTCGGACTGCCGGCGGAGAACGCGGCCATCAAGGACGGCGTGCACCCGGCCGTGCGCACCGAGGAGAACATCGCCTCGTTCAAGAAGGAGATGCGCAGCCTCGGCTACAGCTACGACTGGACGCGCGAGGTCAACACCAGCAAGCCCGAGTACTACCGCTGGAACCAGTGGTTCTTCATCCAGATACTGGAGCGCGGGCTCGTCTATCGCCGCTTCAGCAAGGTGAACTGGTGCACGGGCTGCCTCACGGTCATCGCCAACGAGCAGGTGAAGGAAGGCGTCTGCGAGCGCTGCGACTCGCCCGTGGTGGACAAGGAGATGCCCGAGTGGGCGTTCCGCATCACCCGCTACTCGCAGGACCTGCTCGACGCGCTCGACACGCTCAAGGAGTGGCCCGAGCGCATCACCGCCATGCAGCGCAACTGGATTGGCCGCTCGGATGGCGCCGAGGCCGAGTTCAAGGTCCAGGGGCATGACGCCTCGATGCGCGTCTTCACCACCCGCATCGACACCATCTACGGCTGCACCTACGTGGTGCTGGCGCCGGACCACAAGCTCGTGGCGCAGGTGACCACGCCGGAGCGGCGCGCGGACGTCGAGGCGTTCGCGAAGCGGATGAGCGCGCAGTCCAAGACGGAGCGGCTGGGCGAGGACGCGGAGAAGGAAGGCGTCTTCACCGGCGCGTACGCGGTGAATCCGTTCACGGGCCAGCCGGTGCCCATCTGGATCGCCAACTTCGTGGTGAGCGACTATGGCACGGGCGCGGTGATGAGCGTGCCCGCGCATGATGTTCGCGACTTCGCCTTCGCGCGCAAGTACCAGCTGCCCGTGAAGGTCGTCATCCAGCCGGCCGCGGGGGACAAGCTCCCCGCGGGCGACGCGCTCGAGGCGGCGTTCACGGAGTACGGCGTGCTGGTGGACTCGGGTGAGTACACCGGCCTTGCGTCCGCGGTGGCGCGGCAGAAGATGGCCGCGAAGCTGGAGGAGGAAGGTCGCGGGCGGACCACGGTGACGTACCGCCAGAAGGACTGGGGCTTCAGCCGCCAGCGCTACTGGGGCACGCCCATCCCCATCGTCTACTGCGAGAAGTGCGACCCGGAGCGCAAGGGCATCCCCGTGCCCGTGGAGCAGCTCCCGGTGCGCCTGCCCGAGATTGACGTGCAGGAGGTGCTGACGGGCAAGGGCGAGCCGCCGCTCGCCAAGGTGCCGTCGTTCGTCAACGCGACGTGCCCCAAGTGCCAGGGGCCCGCGCGCCGCGAGACGGAGACGATGGACACCTTCGTCGACTCCTGCTGGTACTTCGCGCGCTACCTCTCGCCGCACTTCGAGGGCGCTCCCTTCGACCCGAAGGAGGCGCAGCGCTGGTTGCCGGTGGACGTGTACGTGGGCGGCCCCGAGCACGCCGTGATGCACCTGCTCTACTTCCGGTTCTGGACCCGGGTGATGAAGCTCCTCGGGCTGTCGCCCGTGGACGAGCCCGTCACGCGGCTCATCACCCAGGGCATCGTCAACGGGCCGGATGCCCGGAAGATGTCCAAGCGGTGGGGCAACGTGGTGGCGCCCGCGAGCATCGTGGAGAAGTACGGCGCGGACACGGCGCGTGCCTACGTGTTGTTCGCCGGCCCGCCGGAGCGCGACTTCGACTGGTCCGACAAGCAGGTGGAGGGCGTGTTCCGCTTCCTCAAGCGCGTGTGGACGCTCGCGGCCACGCACCACGCGGCCGTGGCGGGAGCCACGCACTCCGGACCGTATGAGGGCAAGGCGCTCGACATCCGCCGCGCGGCGCACAAGTGCCTCAAGCGCGTGGGCGAGGCCATCGAGCGGCTGTCCTTCAACACGGCCATCGCCGGGGTGATGGAGTGCGTCAACGCGCTCTACCTGCTCGGCGCGCCGGAGACGCCCGCGGAGAAGGCGGCCATGGCCGAGGCCATCCGCATCCTCGCGGTGGTGCTCACGCCGATTGCTCCGCACATCGCGGACGAACTGGCGGAGGCCTACGGCGCCAAGCACTTCACGGTGCAGGACGGCTGGACCGCGTTCGATCCGGCGCTCGTGGTGGACGAGACGATTCCGTACGCGGTGCAGGTCAACGGCAAGCTGCGCGCGGAGATCCACGTCGCGGCGGACGCGGCCGAGGCGGACGTGCGCGCCATCGCCGAGGCGGACGAGAAGGTGCAGGCAGCGTTGGCGGGCAAGACGCTGCGCAAGTTCGTCTTCGTCCCCAAGCGCCTGGTGAACTTCGTCGTCGGCTGAGGCGAGCGCCAGGTGCCGGCCGAGGTCCTCGTCATGTGCCGCGCGTGCGGCAGGCCCCAGCCCGAGGGGCCGCCGCGCTGCGTCTTCTGTGGCGAGCCGCTGCCGGAGGCGCCTCGGTCCACCGTGGAAGTCCGGTTGGACCTGGGGCGGGGCCGGGGCCTGTTCGCGGGCCCCGAGCAGTTGAGCTTTCAGGGGCGGCCAGATGGGCCTCCCGCCACGGTGCCATGGGCGCGCGTGCGGCGCCTGGAGTGGGAGCGCCGGCCGTACCTGGAGGCACTCGGGTTGCTCGCGTTCGCGGCGCTCGGACTCTGGGCGCCCACGCGAGACATGAAGGTCATGGGGCTCGTCGCGGGCGTCATGGGCGTGCTGCTGGCCGGGCTCTACCGCCACCGGGCACTGACGCTCGACGTGACGGGCGGTGCCCGGCTTCGGTGGCCGCTGGGCATGGCGCTGCGAGGCTCGGCGCGGCAGGCGCGCCTGGAGGCTGCCTGGGGCGCGCTGGCGGCGATGGCGCGTGAGCGGGGCGTGACGGTGGTCCCCACGGCTCAGGAGGAGCCCGAGCGCCCACGCGCTTGACGGAGAGGCGAGGGCGGGTAGGGTGCTCCGCCATGCGTCCCTTCTGGTGCGTCCGCCGGCCTCGCGCGGGCGCGGCGCTGGTCCTCGTGTCGTCGCTGTTCGTCGGGTGTGGTTATCGCCTCACGCCCTGGGGCGCGAACCTGCCCGAGGGCCTCCACTCCGTCTGCGCCCCGGTGATGGGCAACGAGACGGCCGAGCCCGCGCTGGAGACGCTCTTCACGCGCTTCCTGCGCCAGCAGCTCACGCAGGCCGGCCGGCTCGGGACAGGCGCCGCGTGTGATGGGCGCATCGAAGGGACGGTGATGAACGTGGGAACGTCCCCCACCATCATCGCGAATAACTACCGCGTCACGTCCATGGTCCGACTGCGACTCATGAAGGACGAGCGGGTGCTCGGCGAGACGGTGGTCTCCGGGACGGAGGACTACCTTCAGGGGACGGGGGACATCCTGGAGGCGGAGGCCAACCGGCAGGCAGCGCTCGCGCGACTGGCGGAGGTGCTCATGCGGGACGGATACGCTCGGTTGGCCAGCGCCTGGTGAGGGCCGGGATTCGGCCCTCCACGACGTGAGTCGCGCTCAGGCCTGCTTCGCGGCGGCCTTGGCCAGCCGGGAGATACGGCGCGCGGCGGTGCGCTTGTGGAGCACGCCCTTGGACGCGGCCTTGTTCAGGCTCTTGGACGCGGCCTTCAGCGAGTCCGTCTTCTTCGCCGGATCCTTCGTGGCGATCGCCTCGCGGGCGGCCTTGACGGCCTCCTTCACGTTGGTGCGCACCGTGACGTTCCGGGCGCGGCGCTTCAGGGACTGGCGGTGACGCTTCTCTGCGGACTTGGTGTTGGCCAAGGCAATGCTCCAGCGGAAGGCAAGGAAAAAGAGGGGCCGTCCTTACTGCGACGCCCCCGTGGCGTCAAGGCGCGCGTGCGCTCCGGGCCCGGATTTCCGGCTCCCGGACGCCCGCGAGCAGGATCTGACGGCGATCGCGGCGAGGAATCACGGTGCAGGGGCGATGTATTCCCACACCAGCCCCGCAGGATCACGGAAGGCCAGCCGGCCGGGCGCCTGGGTCTGGAGGCTGCCCGGGTGGTCTGACTCCAACAGGCGCGCCAATCGGCCCACGGCGTGGGCGGAGTGGGCCTCCACGGTCATCCCAGTGCCCTGGGCCGGGCTGGCGCCCGGGTGGAACCGGAAGCGCAGGGCGCCGTCCGTGTAGGTGGCGGACTCCGGCGAGGGGGCCTCCACGGTCCAACCCAGGCGAGGGGCCACGGCGTCCCAGAAGGCCCGCTGGGCGCTCAGGTTCGCCACGGGGAGGTTCAGGGTGGTGGACGGAGTCGGCGTGGACTTCACGGGAGGTGGGAGGGCCTTCCCGGCGGCCTTGGCGCCCTGCCAGTGGCGCTCCATCTGCGCCAGGGTCGCCTCGCCAAAGGGCACGCCCTCCTCGTGCAGACGGGCCTCGATGTACTGGACGCGCGCGGTGAAGCGGCGGCTGGCCATGCGCAGCGCGTCCTCGGCGGGGGCCTTCACGAAGCGGGCGAGGTTGGCCAGGGAGAAGAGGACGTCGCCCAGCTCGTGCTCGATGGCGTCCCGGTCGCCGGAGGCGATGGCCTCGTCCAACTCGCGCAGCTCCTCGTCCAGCTTGCCGCGAACCCCCGCAAGGTCTGGCCAGTCGAAGCCGATGCGGCTGGCCTTCTCGGTGAGGCGCTCGGCGCGCAGGAGCGCCGGGGCCGCGGTGGGCACTCCGTCCAGCACCGAGCCCGCGCGGCCCGTCTTGCGCTTGCGCTCCTCGGCCTTCAGCTTCGCCCAGTTGGCGAGCACGTGCTCGGCGCCGTCCACCTGCTCGGCGCCGAACACATGGGGATGGCGGCTGGTGATCTTGTCGCTGATGGCCTGACACACATCGGCCATGGTGAACTCGCCCAGCTCCGCCGCGAGCTGCGCGTGGAAGACGATCTGGAACAGCAGGTCTCCCAGCTCCTCGCAGAGCGGACGCCACGGCCCGCCGAGCGCCACCCGGTCCATCTCGTCGAGAACCTCGAAGGCCTCCTCGATGAGGTACGGGCGGAGCGAGCGCAGGTCCTGCTCGCGGTCCCAGGGGCAGCCGCCCTCGGCACGCAGCCGGCTCATGATTCCCACCAGTCGTTCCAGCTCGGTCCCGGGCGCCGCCATGCGTTCACCTCCGCTCATTTCGCGCGTCCTGTAACACGCGCTGTGGTGGGCGCATGCTCGGAAATCCGGGCCCCCCGGAGTGGTCGTCCCCTTTGAGGGGCCCCGGCCGTGGCCTATCATCGGCGCCCCGGATGATCCGCCTGTTCTCCCTGCTGGCCCTCTGCAGCGCCCTCGTGCTCCTCGTCCCCCTGGGGGCGTCCGCGCAGCTCCAGGCGCCCACGCGCCTTCAGGAGGTGGATCCGGACGCGGAGGATGCCTCTCCACCCGATGACTCCCAGGAGCAGGACGACTCCGAGCGAGAGGCCGAGGAGCCGCCCGCTCGCTCGCGCCCTGGCAAGGGCAAGGCCGCCGAGGTCGTGGCGCCTCCGCCCGTGGCCCCCGTCGTCGCGCCCGCCCCCGCGGCCCCTCCACCCCCGCCGCGCCCCGCGCTGACCCCGGTGCTGGCGCCCAAGGTGACGGACGCGGACCTCCTGGCGGTGTGGGACCGCTGGCGCCAGGCGCGCAGCCGCAACGACAACGCCACGGCCGAGGCGGCGCTGAAGGAGTTGGCCCAGCTGAAGGACGAGGTGCTCGCGCTGGGCCTGGAGCCGTTGAGCGTGGGGCTCGCGCGCGAGGCGGCCGTGCGGCGGCGCGCGGGGGACGTGACCGGCGCGCTGCGCTTGCTGGACCTCGCGGTGGAGCTTTCACCCCGGCTTCCCTCGGTGCGGTTCGCGCGCGCCGAGACCTACGTGGCCGCGGATCCGTTGTCCGCCGGGCGCTGGGGCGGGGAGCTGCGCGAGGCCTGGGTGGCCCTCGCCCTGGACGCGCGCTACCGAAGGCCCGCGCTGGCGGACCTGGGCGCCCTGGGGCTCATGGCCTGGGCCGCGACGGCGATGGTGGTGGTGGCCGTGCTCATCCTGAGGCGGCTGCGCTACGCGCTGCACGACTTCCATCACCTCCTGCCCAGAGTCGTGTCCCGCTGGCAGTCCACCGTCCTGGGCGTGCTCCTGCTGAGCCTGCCGCTGGTGCTGGGCTGGGGCGTCTTGCCCGTGCTCCTCATCGGCTTCGCCGTGGTGTCGCTGTACCTCTCGGTCGCCGAGCGGGCGGTGGCCGCGGTGCTCTTGGCGGGCCTGGGCGTGCTGCCGCTCGCGGCCGGCGGGCTCGTGCGCGTCACGGCCTTCGCGGGCACGGTGGCCGAGGACGTCTATGTCCTGGAGCGGGGCGGGGTGTCCGCGCAGGACGCCGCGGAGCGGGTGCGCGAGCGGCTCGGCCAGCGCAAGGCCACCTTCGCGGAGGCCGAGTCCCTGGCCTGGTACGAGTCGCGGCGCGGGCTCCTGGAGGATGCGCGCACCCACTTCAAGGCGGCCTCGGCGCTGCGGGGCGGGGATGCGCGCATGCTGATCCGCTTCGGCAACACGCTGATGGGGCTGGGCGACACGGAAGGCGCGGTGCAGCTCTATACCCAGGCGGCGGGCGCGGACGCGACGCTCGCGGCGCCCCACTACAACCTCGCGCAGATCCACCGCCGGCGCGCGCGGGCGCTCCCGGATGAGCAGGTGGGCGCCGAACTGGACCGGGCCGCCACCGAGAGCGCGGCCGCGCAGGCGCTGGATGGCTCGCTCTTGCGCCGGGAGCCACCGCCGGATGAGCGGCCGCTGGTGAACCTGCTGATGCTGGCGCCCGCCATGCCGGACTCCGAGTGGCTCGGTCTGGCGGATGGCTCGCGCGACGCGGACCGCGTGGAGGCCCAGGTGGGCCGCTGGCTCGCGAGCGGGGTGGCGCCGGGGCCTGTGGCCTGGGCGCTGCCCGCGGTCTGCGCGTTGCTCGCGGTGGCGTTCGGCGCGGCGGCCGGGCCGCTCAAGGCCGCGCGCGTCTGCGAGCGGTGTGGCCGGCCAGTGTGCACGCGCTGCGACCGGGAGCTGGGGCAGGGCAGCAAGCAGTGTGGCCAGTGCGTGAACGTCTTCTCTCGGCGGGGGCTGGTTCCCAAGGAGCTGCGGGCGCGCAAGGAGGACCAGGTGGAGCGCCATCGCACGTGGGGCTCGCGAGCGGCCTACGTGCTGGGCGCGCTGGTGTCCGGGGCGGGCCACGTCTTCACGGGCCGGCCGGTGCGCGGCGCCCTGTACGCCTTCGCGTTCCTCTTCGCCGTCGCGGTGCTGGTGCTTCGCCAGGGGCTCGTGCGGGTGCCTTACGGCGACGCGCCCCTGTACCTGAAGCTCGGGCCCGCGGTGCTGCTCCTGCTCCTCATCTACCTGTTGTCGCTGCGGGGGCTGTCGCGGCTCCAGCGGGGCGAGGCCTGAACGACCATGTCCCTGAAAGGCACGCTCAAGGACTTCGGCATCGGTGACATCCTCCAGCTCATCGGTCAGCAGCAGAAGACCGGGACGCTGGAGTTCCGCATCAAGGACCAGGAGGTGCGCGTCGGCTTCCGGGACGGCCACATCATCAAGGCCGAGAGCATCACCCGGAAGAAGAAGGACCTCATCGGCGCCATGCTGGTGCGCGCCGAGCTCATCACCGAGACGCAGCTGGAGGCGGCGCTGGAAGCCCAGCGGCGGACGCTCAAGCGGCTGGGAGACGTGCTCGTCGCGAGCCACGCGCTCACCGCCGAGCGCTTCCAGCAGATGATGCAGTTGCAGGCCACGGAGACGCTCTACCGCCTCTTCACGTGGAAGACGGGCACCTACGAGTTCATCCAGGAGCCCGTGGAGCCGGACGCGGATGCCATCAGCCCGCTGCGCGCGGAGACGGTGCTGATGGAGGGCTTCCGGATGGTGGACGAGTGGCCCGTCATCCGGCGGAAGATCAACCGCGACGACATGACGTTCGAGCGGCTCAAGGCCCTGCCCCAAGCGCGTCCGGGCGAAGAGGGCGGCGAACTGGGTGTCATCGGGCCCGCCGAGCGGCGCGTCTACGAGGAGATCGCCTCGGGGCGTGACCTGCGCAAGCTGGTGGACCTGTGCTGCGTGGGGGAGTTCGAGACCTGCAAGGCGCTCTACAACCTGGTCAACGGCGAGTATGTGCGGCCCATCTACCCCGAGGGGCGGGTGCCCGTGCCAGGGGAAGAGCGGCTGGTTGCTCGGGTCGCGGGCGCAGTGGCTCGGGTGGTGGCCACCATGGCGGTGCTCTCGGGCGTGGCCGTGGTGGGCGCGCGCGTGGAGTGGCCGGGGGCAGCGGATGCGGCGGCCTCGGGCTTCGCGGATCCGGCGGCGCAGCGTCAGATTTCTCAATCGCAGCGCGTGAGGATCGCCGCTGCGCTTGAGGTGTTCCAACTGGAGCACGGCGAATTGCCAGAGCACCTGGATGCTTTGGTGGACGCTGGATTGTTGACCCAGGAGGAACTGCGCTACCCGTGGCGGGAAGAGTATTACTACCGACGGCTGCCCGCTCGGCGGTTCGTGCTTCTGCCGCCCTTGCGCTAGCCTGTGCCTCACGTCGTCTTTCGAAGCCCGAGGGCCGGCGTTACGTTGAGGACAGCGACAACTGACCGAGGAACCACGCGCATTGCGAAACCCCGCCACGTTGGAAGTGCCCGCCGCCCGTCCTGCCTCTTCTCCCACCTCCGCCAAGGTCGACGTCCGTGACAACGAGACGGCCCTGGCGCTGTGCGGCAACCAGAACGAGAACCTGAAGTTGATGGAGCGGCGCCTCGGTGTCCGGGTGGGACAGCGCGGCACGGAGCTGCTCCTGTCCGGCCCCGCGGACGCGGTGGCCTTCGCGGTGCGCCTGCTGGAGAACCTGGAGGGGATGATCCGCGCCGGTCGCCCCGTGTACCGCGAGGACGTCGAGCAGGGCATCAAGGTGCTCGGCCGCGGCGCCGAGAACCTCCAGGACGTGATGCTGGGCTCGGTCCTCAAGAGCTCCGGCAACCGGCAGATCTCCCCCAAGAGCATCGCGCAGAAGCGCTACGTGGACGCCATCCGCTCCCACGACATCGTGTTCGGTATCGGGCCCGCGGGCACGGGCAAGACGTACCTGGCGATGGCGATGGCGGTGGCGTTCCTCCAGGAGCGCAAGGTGAAGCGCATCGTCCTCGCGCGTCCCGCCGTGGAGGCGGGTGAGAAGCTCGGCTTCCTGCCGGGCGACCTCGCCGAGAAGGTGAACCCCTACCTGCGCCCGCTCTACGACGCGCTCCACGACATGATGGCGGTGGATCGCGCCGCGCACCTGGTGGAGCAGGGCGTGGTGGAGGTGGCTCCGCTGGCGTTCATGCGCGGTCGCACCCTCAACGACGCGTTCGTCATCCTCGACGAGGCGCAGAACACCACCGTCGAGCAGATGAAGATGTTCCTCACCCGCCTGGGCTACAACAGCAAGGCGGTCATCACCGGCGACGTCACCCAGGTGGACCTGCCCACCGGGAAGATGTCCGGGTTGAACCACGCGCGCTCCGTGCTGCGTGGCATCGAGGGCATCCACTTCGCCGAGTTCTCGGACCTGGACGTCGTGCGGCACCCGCTCGTCCAGGAAGTCATCCGCGCCTACGAGAAGGCGGAGGTCGCCCAGAAGGAAGCCGCCGCCGCGGCGCTCGCGACCGCTGAAAGCGCGCCCCCGGCACCCGTCGCGCCCCCGGACTCGGCTGCCTGAGGTAACGTGCCCCTTCCCGCGCCTCGCATGCGCGGGAAGGGTGTTGCTCCCTCCTACGTCTGGCTTCATCTGCCCACCCAAGTGTCTTGCCCTGGGGCTGGCAGGCGGACGTTGGATGACCCACCCTCACGAATATTTCGCGGGCGTGCGTCCTTGATGGAGGTGCCACGCCTTTCCTAGGGTGAGGAGCCCCATGGCCGAACCAGAGTCATCACCCCCCGGGCCCAGCCCATTGGACGCGCTCGCCATGCGTCTGGGATGGGGAGGGGGGGAGTGGGGGCGCCGCGCCATCCAGTTCGTCCTGCTGTTCGCGGTGGCGGTGGGGGCGGGCTTCGTCATCTCGCCGGGCCTCTACAGCCAGCAGATTCCCGCGCTCACCGAGGAGCACGTCGGGAAGCCGTTCCGCGCCAGCTCGCCCGCTGGGTTCAAGGCCGCGCGTGACTACGACATCGTCCACCAGGCGATGACGGAGAAGCGCCGCGTGGAGGCCCGGGGCGCCGTGCGGCCCGTGTACGACCTCAACCCCGCCGTGGTCGGCAATGTGCGCACCTCGGTGCGGACCGCGTTCGCCACCATGCGCGAGCGGTTGGAGGAGCAGCGGCAGACGCAGGCGGAGGAGCATGGCGCCGAGGAAGGTCGCCGCCCTCGACGCGCGCCGGCCCCCACGCCCGAGGCCTTGGAGCGCCAGCGCCGTGAGCGCGAGGACATGCTCGGCCAATTCCAGGAGCTGCTCTTCGGCCAGCGCGACGCGGGCCTGGAGTCCGAGGACTTTCAAGCGCTGCTCGCCGCCGGCTTCTCCGAGGAGTCCGAGGCCGCCACGCTCCTGCTGGTGGACCGCGCGTACCGCTCCGAGCGCGGTCCGGTGCACGTGGCCGGCTCCCGGGAGGAGCTGGCGCGCGAGGCCCCGCAGGGCCTCACCGTGAGGGACTTGCGCCACAAGAACGAGGAGACGCTGTCGGGCGCCGCGCCCCAGGTCTCGGATGTTCGCGAGGCGCACCAGGAGCTGGACCGCTTCGCCTCCGTGCCGGGCAATGTCCTGGCCGATGCCCCGGGCGCTCAGCGCCGCGCGGTGCTCCGGTTGTCCAAGCGGTTGGTGCGGCCCAACCTCACCATCAACATCGCGGAGTCGGACCTTCGGCGGAGGCTCGCGGTGGAGGCCGTGAAGGACGCGGTCATCTCCATCAAGAAGGGCCAGCGCGTCATCGGTGATGGCGAACTCGTCAACGAGACCCACCTCGTCATGCTCCGCGGCATGCGCGCGCAGACGGACCGGTTGGACCTGCTCCAGCTCCAGGTGGGCGGCACGGGGCTCGTCGCGCTGCTCATCGTGGCCACGCACGCCTTCTGCCAGGCGGCCTTCCGGCGCTTCCGGCCCACGCGCAAGGACAGCGTATTGCTGGGGCTCTTGCTGGTGGGGCTGCTGGGGCTCCTGCAGGTCTGGGTGTCCATCGCGGACGCGGTGCAGGACCGCTACACCGCGCTGCCCATCGAAGCCTTCTATTACGCGTTCCCGGTCGCCGCGGGCGCCATGCTGGTGCGCTTCATCCTCACGCAGGAGCTGGCGCTCTTCTTCGCCATCGTCTTCGCCTCGCTGTCGGGCGTGCTCCTGGGCAACTCGCTGTCGTTCGGCATCTATACGCTGGTGGGCTCGCTGGTGGCCGCCGACCGCATCGTGAAGGCCAAGGACCGCGTGGGCATCTTCCGAGCGGGCCTCGTCACCGGCGGTGCGAACCTGGTCGCGGTCCTCGTCCTCTTCCTGGTGGAGGGCAAGGGGCTGGCGGTGGACACGCTCGTCACCGCGCTGTGCGCGTTCGTGGGCACGTCGCTCGCGGTGCCCGTGATGGTGATGGCGCTGACGCCGCTCATCGAGGCCACGTTCGGCTACGCGTCGGACATCAAGCTGCTGGAGCTGGCGAACCTCAACCACCCGGCGCTCAAGGAGCTCATCGTCCAGGCGCCCGGCACCTATCACCACTCCATCATCATCGGGACGTTGGTGGAGAACGCGGCCGAGACGATTGGCGCCAACCCGCTCCTGGCCCGCTCGTGCGCGTACTACCACGACATCGGAAAGGGTCGGAACCCGCTCTACTTTGGTGAGAACCAGAAGGGCGAGAACCGGCACGACACGCTCGCGCCCGCGATGAGCGCGGTCATCATCAAGCGCCACGTGACGGAAGGACTGGAGATGGCCCGCCAGTACCGCTTGCCCAAGCTGGTGGCGGACGCCATTCCGCAGCACCACGGCACTCGGACGGTGGGCTACTTCTTCCACAAGGCGATGAAGGAGCAGGAGGGCAAGGAGGGCGCGCCCCCCATCGACGAGAGCATCTACCGCTATCCCGGGCCCAAGCCGCAGTTCCGCGAGGCGGCCCTGGTGATGATCGCCGATGCGGTGGAGGCCTCGACGCGCTCGCTGCCGGACCCGACCACGGCCAAGCTGCAGGCCCAGGTGCAGAAGATCATCAACGTCATTTTCTCAGAGGGTCAGCTCGACGAGTGCGACCTGACCTTGAAGGACCTCAACCTCATCGCCCAGTCCTTCCTGCACACGCTCGAAGGCATCTACCATGCGCGGCCGGTGTATCCGGCGGGCGCGGTGGGAGTTGGCCGGCTGCCGCAGCTCATGGTGGCCCAGGGTGGTGCTGCGAAGCCCGAGGCCAAGGACGCCAAGGCCCGGTCGGCGGGGGGAACATGAGTCGCAAGGGCAACATCAGTGTGAGGCTGCGCAAGGGGCGGGTGATTCCCCGCGATGACGGCAAGCGCATCGAGGAGTTCGTGGGCGCCGCCAGCACGGGGACCGCCTCGGCGTCCGTGGCGCGCATGCTCGCGCCACCGGGCTGGGTCGAGCCCGCGCAATGCCCCGAGTTCGACGAGATGGTGCTGGTCCTCACGGGCGAGCTGACCCTCGTCGTGGACGGCAAGCGCGAGCGCATCCAGCCGGGGGAAGTCGGGCTCGTGCCGAAAGGCCGGAGGGTGGTGTACCGCAACGATGGCCAGGGCGCGTGCGACTACTGGTCCATCTGCGCGCCGGCGTTCCGTCCGGAGCTGGCCCACATGGAGGAGCCCGAGGCCAAGCCCACGGACAACACCGTGACGGTCCAGGTGGCGCACAGCCAGGGCGAGGAGTACGAGCGCCTGCTCACCACGCGGGCTCGGGACTACCTCAAGCGCCTGGGGCTTACGGGCTGCGAGCTGTCCCTGTCGCTCGTCGGGGACCGGGCCATCCGCCGGCTCAACCGCACGTGGCGCCAGAAGGACAAGGCCACTGACGTGCTGAGCTTCCCGGCCGGGGAGCTGCCCAAGGGCACGCCTGGGCCCCGCCCGCTCGGCGACGTGGTCATCTCCCTGGATACGGCGAAGCGTCAGGCCAAGGAGTACGAGCGGACGCTGGAGTCGGAGATGTCCCGCTACCTGGCGCACGGGCTGCTGCACCTTTTGGGGCATGACCACGAGAAGCCTCGGGACGCCAAGCGGATGGCGGCGCTGGAGGAGCAGCTCTTGGGCGAGCGGGGCATGGTCGCGGACTCGCTGCAACTCGACTCCCGCGCGCGCCGGGCCCGCAGCCTGATGTGACGGGGGGCACCCGTCCGCCCGACAAAGGGGCGTCCTGACGGTTGAGCCGGCGGGCGCGCGTGATAGGTAGGCGCGCCTGCCTCCCGTGTGTTGGATGGAACCATGCACCGCCTGACGCTCGTCGCCACCTGTCTGCTCGGCCTGCTCTGGGGCGCGTCTCCCGCCCGCGCCGCCTCCGCGCCTCCCTGGGGCACCGGCGAGAGCCAGGGCGCGGACCTCTCCATCTGGTTGGTGACCTTCAGTCCCGGTGACGACGTGCCCTCGTGGTGGGGCCATGGCTCGCTGGTGGTGGTGGACCGCCAGCATCAGGAGCAGCGCCTCTACAACTACGGGATGTTCACGTTCGACGAGGCGATGCTCGCCCACTTCGCCATGGGGCGCCTGGAGTTCTGGGTCGGCGAGTCGAGCGTCAACGGCACGTTCCGCTTCTACAAGTCGGAGAACCGGGACGTGCGCGTTCAGGAGCTGAACCTGACGCCCGAGCAGCGCGTGCGCATGGCGAAGCTGCTCGCGGACAACGTGCTGCCGGAGAACCGCAACTACCTGTACCACCACTATGACGACAACTGCGTGACGCGGTTGCGCGACATGATCGACCAGGGGACGGGGGGCCGGCTGCGCGAGTACGACCGCGCGGCGGGGCGCATGACGTTGCGCGAGCACACGCGGCGATACACCGCGGTGAATCCGCCCATGAGCATCCTGCTCGACTTCATGATGAACAATGAGATCGACCACCCCATCACGCGCTGGGAGGAGGCCTTCCTCCCGGACGAGTTGGAGCAGCAGGTGGCGGCCATCCAGGTCCCCGGCGCCGACGGCCAGCCCGTGCCGTTGGTGGCGAAGCAGTGGAACTATTACGAGGCCACGCGGGCCCGTCCCCCCGCCGAGCCGCCGAACTATGGCCCGTGGGTGTTCGCGCTGGGCGTGCTGCTCGGGGGCGGCGCGCTGGGGCTGGCGGCCTGGGAGCGGCGCACGGGCAGCAAGCTGGCCCGCGTGCTGTGGGGCGTGGAGAACGCGGTGCTCGGGCTGGTGCTCGGCATCCCTGGCACCGCGCTGTTCGTCATGTGGCTGGTGACGAACCATACGGTGACGTACCACAACGAGAACCTGTTCCTGGCCAATCCCGTCACGCTGCTCGCGCTGCCGTATGGCGTGCGCATGGCGTTTGGCAGCGCGAAGGTCCGCGCCCGCCTCAAGTGGGTGTGGGCGCTGCTGGCCGCGACGGGCGTGCTGGGCGGGGTGCTCAAGGTGCTGCCGCTGTTCGATCAGAACAACTGGCGGCTCATCGCCCTCATCCTGCCCATCTCGGTGGGGATGGCGGGGGCGTTCTGGCTGGACCGACTGCTGGCGCGAGGGCCGGGCTCCGAGCGAGCCTCCGCGCGTCCAAGCGATTCCGTGCCCTCCCTGAAGACTTCCTGAGACGACCTTTTCACACGAAGGACGAAGACGACCATGGCGAACGATTCGATGGAGAAGATCAACGGCCTCAAGGAGCGCCTGTCCGCGCTCCGGGGGCATCTTTGACCTCGACCGCAAGCGGTCCCGCATCGCGCTGATTGAACGCGACTCCACCCAGCCGGGCTTCTGGGATGACAACACCAAGGCGCAAGCGCTGCTGAAGGAGAAGTCCACCCTGGAGTCCAAGGTGGGGACCTTCGACAAGGCGATGCGCGGCTTGGATGACGCGCAGGTGCTGATGGAGCTGGCGGCGGAGGCGAACGACGCGGACAGCGCGAAGGAGGCGGAGGACTCGCTCCTTTCGCTGGAGGGCGAGGTCGCCAAGCTCGAACTGGCGCGCATGCTGTCCGGGCCGCAGGACCACAACAACTGCTTCATGGACATCAACCCGGGCGCGGGCGGCACGGATGCCATGGACTGGGCGGCCATGCTCCTGCGCATGTACTCGCGCTACGCCGAGACCAAGGGCTGGACGGTCGAAATCAGCGACGAGCAGCCCGGCGAAGAAGCGGGCTTCAAGAACGTGTCGCTGCGCATCGCGGGTGAGAACGCCTACGGCTACCTGAAGGCTGAGGTGGGCGTGCACCGGCTCGTGCGCATCAGCCCGTTCGACGCCAACGCGCGGCGGCAGACGGCCTTCGCCTCGGTGGACGTGTACCCGGAGGTCGATGACACCATCCAGATCGACATCCCGGAGAAGGACATCGAGCTGAAGTTCATCCGCGGCGGTGGCGCCGGTGGCCAGAAGGTGAACAAGACGTCGTCCACGGCGCAGCTGCGTCACCTGCCCACGGGCATCATCATCACCTGCCAGACGGAGCGCTCGCAGTCGGCCAACAAGGACATGGCCTTCCAGATTCTGCGCGGCCGCCTGTTCGAGCTGGAGATGAAGAAGCGCGAGGCCGAGCGTGACGCGGCCGAGGCGCAGAAGAAGGACATCTCGTTCGGCTCGCAGATCCGCAGCTACGTGCTCGCGCCCTACCGCATGGTGAAGGACCTGCGCACGGGCGTGGAGACGGGCAACGTGGACTCGGTCCTGGACGGAGACCTGGACGAGTTCATCGTCTCGCAGCTGTTGGGCGTGAAGAACCCCAACCGCAACGCGGCGCTGGACTAGCGCGGTTCACCCCGGTCCCTCTCCATCCTGGGGGAGGGACCGGCGGTCGCGGCGGTTCGCGGTCGCCTGCTCTGCGCTGAGTGCCTCGGCGTGGGCCGTCGTACTGTCGGGTTTCGGTCATCAGCCAGGCAGACGCCTCGCCGGTTCAAGTCCATGCATGAATTTCTGCGTAGACTGGATTTGCCGTGATGGCTGACCTGGGGGTGGACTGATGCGAATCCCGTCGAGAGTACCGTCTCAATCGCCGCGCACGGCTTCGGTTCCACGGAGTCCGTCCCCCATGCGTGGGACCGGGGGAATGCTTCCCCAGACTGCTGCGCACAGAACGGGGTTTCTGGCGCGCAGTGAGTTTGCGAGCCCCGCGCCCGATATCGCGTCGACTTTCCGGCGTGAGTTCGGTGCGCTGGCCTCGGACAAGAAGCGATTCCACGACACGATGCGGACGGTGTTTGGCGATGGCTACAACGCCATCCAGGCCGAGAATTATCGCCAGAAGGCCCAGGCCGGTGACTACGGATGGCTGCCCAAGGTCCGGCTCGTCTCTCCCGAGACCCTGGGCGGCGCATATGGCGCCTATGACTCGCAATCTGGGACGGTCTTCATCAACCAGACGCTGTCGCCGCAGGAGGCCGCATCGACGTTTGTCGAAGAGGCTGGCCACCATCTGGACACGAAGTTGAATGTCCAAGACGCCGCGGGCGACGAGGGCGAGTTGTTTCGACGCATCCTGTCTGGGGAGAAGTTGTCGCCCGCGCAGGTGAACGCAATCCGCGCGGAGAATGACAAGGGCATCATCCAGGTCGACGGCAAGGCAACCGCGGTCGAGTTCAGGGGACTCTTTGAGCGCATTGGCAACTTCTTCTCCGACGTGGGCAACGCTGTCGGCAAGGCCGTGAGTGGCGTGGTCCGGGACGTTGGTAGGGCGGTCTCGGGAGCGGTCCGCGCCGTCGGAAGCGCGGTCTCGGGCGCGGCCCGGGCCGTCGGTGGCTTCGTCAGTCGTGCTGCCAGGCTGGTCGGAAATGCAGCCCGCACCGTGGCCCGTGTGGTTCGGACGGTGGGACAACGGGTGGGCGATGGATTGCACAGTCTGGCGACGGGGGTGGTGAATAGCCTCAAGGGCTCATTGCGCAATATCCAGGAGGGGGCTCGAACCTTCCTCAGCGGATTTGGGAAGCTCATTCGGGGCCATGTGGGCGAGGGCCTCAAGCAGATGTCGATGGGCGCGGTGAAGACATTCATTCAGACGCCCATTGACGTCCTGCTCATGTCGGGCGGTCGAACAATCAGTGCAATGCAGACGTTGCTCGGGCAGGAGCCGTTGGGGCGCAAGCTGAGCTCCAACGAGATCGCCACGCTTCGTGGTGTCTATGGTGACAGCATTGATTATTCGGCGGTGCGATTGAAGGAAGGCAAGGCGGGGATATTCAGCGCCTTTGGTCGTGCCTTCACCCATGGAGACACCATCTATGTGCCGCCGGATGATTTGCCGTTGACGGCGGAGACCCTCGTTCATGAGGCCGGACATGTCTGGCAGCACCAGAATGGGGGGACGGATTACATGAGCGAGGCGCTGGTGGCGCAAGAACTGGGTGACGGGTATAAATTCGAGAAGGCTTTGGCGGCGGGTAAGCCCTGGAGCCAGTTCAATCCGGAGCAGCAGGCGGAGTTCTTGTCGAGCGCTCAACGCGCTGGTTATTTCGACAGTCCGAACAGCCGTTTCTATGTGGATGGCACGGACTACACCGCTGAACTGAGAGCGGCGCTTGCCCAGGTCCGCGCCGGCCAAGGGGCTCCCTGAGCCGTGTCACGGGCTCGAGTCTTCCACCCGCTCACTCATGCCTCGATGCTGGCGGTCGTCTTGGTTTCGGCCTGCCGCCCATCGCTTCGCGTGTCATTGCTGGAGGGCGAGGCGCGGCTCCCTGCTCCTCGCTTCGAGATCGAAGGTCCCTCACCTATGGACCCGCCTCGCTATGACACGGTCCAGGTGCTGGATGGCGCCACGGGGGAGCTCTCTTGGCATCTCAGGGCGGAGCCGTTCGGAGAGCGCAACGGCGTTCGGCTCTTGCGCTATGGAGAGACGCCCCGGGGGTTCGCGGTGATTCAGGGGCCCTGTCCGCTTCGCCCGAGGGGGCGCTACGCCTTGTTTGTCGTGGGACAGGCTCGGGGGGCTCTGCATTTCGAGGTCGACCCCGAGGGAGAGGTCTTCGTCGTTTCACCTTGAGTCCAAGGGCGCCTCAGAAGGCCCGGGTCTACGCGGGGGGCGCGACGGATGGCGGCGCGCCTCCTTGCCCTGGAGAGGGACCGTCAGGTCGCGGCGGTGCGGCAGATCTCCTTGAGCTGCATGCGCCGGCGCGGACTCATCCCGACGAACTGCACGCCCATGCCCATGCGGTAGGCGTGGATGCGCCGTGGGCCCGGGCGATTGGCCCACGCGACGACCCCTGAGACCTCGAAGGCGTCACGTGACGCGGGCAGGTGGATGCGCAGCTCCAGCGCGGCGCCTTCCGGCGCGGGGGCCAGCGTCCGCAGGAAGAGGCCACCGGGACTCAGCTCCTGCGCGAGGCTCGCGCTCCACAGGCCGTCTCCTCGCGGCTCGCGAAACTCGACGGGGCAGTGGAATGGGACGCGCTCGTGCACGCGCAAGTCTGGAAGCGGACGGCGCAGCACCGCCTGCACGCGAGCGAGGATGCTGCCCGCATCGCCTGAATCCCAGACCAGCAGTGGGGTCGAGAGTTGGGACAAGGGGCGCAGTCGGTCCGTCAGCACGGGCTCGGGGAGTGCGAGGCCCTCGGCGCGGACGACGATGAGTTGGAGCGGCGCGGCGCCCGGATGCGTGCCGAGCCGCGTGGCCCACTCCACGGTCTGCGCATAGACGACGTGGAACCCGCTCAGCTCCAGCGCCGCGCCCAGTCCGTGGGGCGTGCCCGCGGCCTCGCCCACGAGCAGCACCCCCGGCGCGGTCGAGTGCGTCGCTCCGGGCGCGCCCACCAGCAGCCGCACCCGAGCTTGTAACTGCGCCGCTCGGACTGGACCCAAGAGGCAGTCATCTGCGCCACTGCGCGCGCTCGACTCCAGCACCTGGGCCGGTGCTTCCGGGTCCGCGAGCACGACGAGCGGCACATCGCCATGGGTGGGGTGGGTGCGCAGGCACTGGAACCCAGGGCTGTTCTCGGCGGTCAGCGCCGCGTGGCCCACCAGCACCATCAACGGCCGGAACACGTCATACGCCGCGCGCGCTGCTTCCAGGCCCGGCACCACAGTGCAGGCCGTGCCTTGGAGCAGCGAGGTCAGTCGCGCGGCGCGATCGGAAGCGGGCTCCACCAGCAGCACGTGCGGCGGCGACGCGCGTCGGGCCGAGGAGGACTCCCAGGGCGCTCCAGGCAAGGGCATCCGTGCTCCTGTCCCCGGTGTTACGGATGCGCCGAGTCCGACGCCGCGCGAGGTCTCCGCGCTGTAGCTGAGTCCTCGATTTCTTACAATGTCGCTGCCTGATTGCGCTGATTGCGGAATTGGAGGGCTGGGCGGGGAGCCAAGGCGAATCCAGGCCTGACGGGAATGGCCGCCGATTCGTGGAACCTTTCCTCGGCGCGGATGTCTCTGCCTCGGCGCGCGGTACGCTGCTGGACGCGGGAGGACACGGGTGTCACCGAGCGAGGCGCTCGATTTGGGGCAGGACGGTCCGGGCGTGTCCGTGGCGTTGGAGGCCCGGCGCCAGGAACAGGCCCTCGTGGCCCGGCTCCGGCGCGGCCAGGCGGACGCGTTCGAGACCCTGGTCCACCAATACGAGGACCGGCTCTATGACTTCTGCGTGCGCATGGTGGGCGACCGCGAGGAGGCGCACGACCTGGTGCAGGAGGTCTTCGTCAGCGTGCATCAGAACATGCGCCGCTTCCGCGAGGACTCGCGCTTGTCCACGTGGTTGTTCCGCATCACGAAGAACCACTGCATCAACCGCCTCAAGTACCTCCAGCGGCGAGGGCGGGGCCGCTCGGAAGCCTTCGATGAGCTCAGCGCGGGCAACCACGTGGAGGTCTTCGGCGCGCCCCCAGGCCCCGACGCGGCCCTGGAATCCGCGCGCGAGCGGGCGCGGGTGCAGCAGGCGATTTCGCAGCTCGAGCCCGATGCGCGCATGCTCGTTGCCCTGCGCGACGTCGAGGGCCTGAGCTACGAAGAAATCGTAGACATCACTGAATTGCCCGAGGGAACCGTGAAGAGCCGGTTGCATCGGGCGCGCGAGAAGCTGGCGGACATCCTGGGGCGGCTGGAGCCATGAGCGGCACTCACGAGCAATCGACGGACGTGGAACCCCGGCTGAGTCACCGCGAGGCGCGGGAGGCGTTTCTCTCGCTCGCGGACGAGGCCCTGGACGCAGCGCGCGAGAAGTGCGTGCGGGCTCACCTGGATGGTTGCCCCGAGTGCCGGGAAGGGTGGGAGCGCTACGCCCGCACGGTGTCGCGGCTGCGCGGGGTGCCTCGGGAGAAGGCGCCACCCGCGCTCGCGACCCGGGTGATGGGGCGTGTGCGCCGGCAGCGGCGGTTCGGGCTCCGGGGGATTCATCTGGCCCATGCCCACCAGCGCTTCCCCGTGGAGATCCTCGTCACGCTGCTGGTGGCCGCGGCGGTGGCCGTCTTCGTGATGACGGTCATCTAGGGCGCGTCCTCGCGGTGAAGGAAATGAAGCGCAACACTCGCCGCGACCTGGGGGCACCTGTCCGCGCGAGCGAGCGGGCCTCCGTGATGCGTTGCGTCCCGAGGGCCGCTTGGCTAGCGTGCCGCGCCTTTCTGAAAGCGCGTCATGGACGACAACAACAATAAGCCCCCAGTCGACAAGAGCGGTCCCGAAGCGGATCTCGGGTCCAAGGAGCAGGAGATCTACCAGCAGCGGCTCGACAAGGCCGCGAAGTGGCGGGACTCCGGCTTCAACCCGTACGGGAATGGCTACCGGCCGCAGCACACCGCGGCGGAGATCGTCGCGAAACACGCTGACCAGTCCGCCGAGGAGCTCGAGAAGGCCGCGACGGCTCCCTACGACGTCGCGGGCCGCATCGTGGCCATGCGCTCGTTCGGCAAGGCGGCCTTCATCAAGCTGCGCGACCGCACGGGGGAAATCCAGGCGCACATGAAGAAGGACGCCCTGGGCGACGCCGCCTACGAGGTGTTCAAGCAGTGCGACGTGGGTGACTTCCTCGCGGTCACCGGCCCCATCTTCCGCACCAAGACGAACGAGCTGTCGCTCTCCGCGACGAAGTTCACGCCGCTGACCAAGTCCCTGCGCCCGATGCCCGAGAAGTGGCACGGCCTGACGGACGTGGAGATCCGCTACCGCCAGCGCTACCTGGACCTGGTGTCCAACCCGGACGTGAAGCAGGTCTTCCTGCGGCGCAACAAGCTGGTGCGCTTCATCCGGAACTTCCTGGACACGCGCGACTTCATCGAGGTGGAGACCCCGATGATGCACCCGCTGGTGTCGGGCGCGGCGGCGCGGCCGTTCCGCACGCACCACAACGCGCTCGACATCGACCTGTACATGCGCATCGCCCCCGAGCTGTATCTCAAGCGGCTGGTGGTGGGCGGCTTCGAGCGCGTCTACGAGGTCAACCGGAACTTCCGCAACGAGGGCGTGAGCACCCGGCACAACCCCGAGTTCACCATGCTGGAGTTCTATCAGGCGTACGCCACGTACGAGGACCTGATGGACCTCACCGAGCAGATGATCTCCGAGGCGGCCGTGGCCGTCACCGGCGACTCCAAGGTGAAGTACGGCGAGCACGTGCTGGACTTCGGCAAGGGCTGGAAGCGCATCTCCATGGTGGAGGCCATCCGCGAGGCGGTCAGCGGCCTGTCCGACAAGGACATGGCGGACCCGGACCGGCTGCGCCACGAACTGCTCAAGACGTCCCACGCCGAGGCCGAGCGGCGCGCCGTGGAGACCATGAACCACGGCGAGCTGGTGGGGGCCCTCTTCGAGCACCACGTCGAGTCCACCCTGATTCATCCCACCTTCGTCACCCACTTCCCCACGTCGATGAGCCCGCTGGCTCGCCGCAACGACGCGAACCCCGAGGTGACGGACCGCTTCGAGCTGTACGCGGCCGGGCGGGAGATCGCCAACGCGTTCTCCGAGCTGAACGACCCGTTGGATCAGAAGGGTCGCTTCCTGGCGCAGCTGGACGCCAAGCAGCGGGGGCAGCAGGAGACGATGGATTACGACGAGGACTACATCCGCGCCCTCGAGCACGGCATGCCGCCGACGGCCGGTGAAGGAATCGGGATTGATCGGCTCGCCATGCTGTTCACGGACGCGCAGAGCATTCGCGACGTCATCCTGTTTCCTCTCCTCAAGCCACTGGCGAAGTAGCCAGGAGGCCGCGTGCACCCCGCCGAACGGCAGACCGTCTATCGCTGGAGCTTCATCTGGACGGGGGCCCTGGTGGCCCTCGTCGGCGCCATCCTCCTCGGAGTGGCCATCACCGAGTCGGCGGCGTGGGCCGAGACGGCCGGCGCCCTGGGCCTGTCGTTGGTGGGGTGGGGTGGGCTCGTCCAAGCGGTGGACGCGCTGGCGCTCGTTCCGGAGCGTGCCGCCGCGGCGCTGCCCATCGCCGGGCCGCGCATGCTCATCGCCGGCGTCCTCGTCTGGCTGGGGGGCTGGGGACTCGTCGCGGCGGGCATCCGCCGTCGCCCCGCATCCTCTGAGGGCCCGAGCCCCGCGGCCGGGGCGCCGCTGTACCCCCGTTTGGCGCGCTACCGGGACTTCTATTGGAGCACCCTGGGGGCCTACGGCGGCGGCATCCTGTTGGCGGAGCTGGTGCTCATCCTCCTCCAGACCTTCCTGTCGAGCGGGGGGCCTTCGCCGGAGCTGGGGGGCGCGAGCCGTGCTTCCTCGGGCGGTGGGCTCGCCCTGGCCCCGACGGTCGCCTTCGCCATCGCGCTGTGCTCCGCGTCGCTCGTGGCCTTCATCTCGGGCTTCGTGGGGGCCTCGCGGGCGCAGCGCCTGTCCTTGCCCGAGGCGACCATCGGCGTCGTCTACCTGGGCATCCCGGTCCCCGTCATCCTGACCCTGATGGAGCGCATCCCCTCGCTCCAGCTCGCGCTCGGCTACCGGCTGCGCGAGGTGACGTACGTGGCGGGGCTCATCGGCCGGCCGGAGCTGGCGTACTGGCTGGTGTTCACCGCGCTGGTCCTGGCGCTGGTGCTGGGCATCAACACCGGGTTCATCGCCGCGGGCAGCGGCCGGGTGGATCTGAAGCTGGGCTTCGAGCTGTTCGTCGCCCGGCGCCACGTGGCGGTGTTCCGCCCGTCGCTGCTGTTGGGGACCCTGGCGGTGCTGATGTTCGGCATCATCCCGCCGCTGCTCGTCTACTTCATCATCCGAGGCGCGGAGGCCGCCGTCGAGCGCACCCGCGTGCGCGCGCTGGGCATGGCGGATCCGCTGGCCGCCGCGGCCGCGCAGAACCACATGAAGCAGCACGAGCAGTCACCCACCATGATGATGACCGCGCTGTCGGTGGGCGGCGTGGGCGTGGGCGTGATGGCGCTCATCATCGTCCTGAGCGTGATGAGCGGCTTCGAGGCGGACCTTCAGCAGAAGATCCTGGGCACCAACGCGCACGCGGTGGTGAACAAGTACGCCAGCGAGATGCCCGAGTACGCCAAGGTGATGGAGCAGATCCGCAAGGTGCCCGGCGTCGTGGGTGAGACGCCCTTCATCATCAATCAGGTGATGATCGCGTCCGAGGGCAACGTGGACGGCGTCGTCATCAAGGGCATCGACCCGGCGACGGTGGGCGAGGTGACGGACCTGCCCCAGAACATCCTGCCCGGCGGAGACCTGGCCCACCTGGAGCACCCGGACCGCATCCTGCCGCGCCGCGGCCTGGACGACGACGGCGCGCCCCCGAAGGACGAGGAGTTGGACCCCATCATCGGCACGCCCGCGAAGGGCAAGGCGCAGCCCACGCTCCCGGGCATCATCATCGGGCGCGAGCTGGCCGCGTCGCTGCGCGTGGTGGTGGGGGACCGGGTGAACGTGGTGTCGCCGCTCGGCACGGAGCTGGGCCCCACGGGTCCGATTCCCAAGAGCCGCGCCTATCGCGTGGCGGGCATCTTCTACTCGGGGATGTACGAGTACGACTCCAAGTTCGTCTACATCCTGCTCAAGGAAGCGCAGGACTTCTTCAACGTGAAGGGCGCCACCGGCATCGAGCTGAAGGTGGCGGACATCGACGACGCGCGCCGCATCTCCAACCAGGTCGTGAAGGTGCTGGGCGGCTACCCCTACCGCGCCCGCGACTGGGGCGAGATGAACAAGAACCTCTTCTCCGCGCTGCGGCTGGAGAAGCTGGTGATGGGCATCATCCTTTCCATCATCATCGTCGTGGCCGCCGGCCTCATCGTGGCCACGGTCATCATGTTGGTGCTGGAGAAGCGCAAGGAGATCTCCGTCCTCAAGGCGCTCGGCGTCCCGGACGGCGGCATCGTGAAGATCTTCCTCGCGGAGGGACTGCAGATCGGCGTGGCGGGCGGCCTGCTCGGCTTGTTCTCCGGCCTCTCCTGGTGCGTCTTCATCGAGAAGGTCGGCATCAAGCTGGACCCGGAGGTGTATTACATCCCGGCGCTCCCGGTGCGCATCGAACCGGTCCAGACGGCGCTCGCGGTGGTCATCGCGGTGCTCGTCACGTATCTGGCCTCCATCTACCCGGCGCTCAAGGCGAGCAGCGTGGAGCCGGTGGAAGGACTGAAGGCGGAGTAGCCATGGCCCTCTTGTCCATCCGCAATGTCTTCAAGAGCTACTTCCTGCACGGCAAGCGCATTGACGTGCTGCGCGGCGTGTCGCTCGACATCGAGCGCGGCTCACTGGTGTCCATGATTGGCGCGTCCGGCGCGGGCAAGAGCACCTTCCTGCACGTGCTGGGCACGCTGGATGCCCCGGCGGCCGGCGAGGTGTTCTTCGATGGACGCTCCGTGTTCGCCATGAACGACGCGGAGATCGCCGAGTTCCGCAACCACTCCATCGGCTTCGTCTTCCAGAGCCACTACCTGCTGCCGGAGTTCACCGCCCTGGAGAACGTGGCCATGCCCGCGCTCATCCAGCGGCGCGACCGCGGCGGCGCCTACACCTACGCGCGCGAGCTGCTGGAGCGCGTGGGGCTGGGCGCGCGGGTGGACCACCGGCCCGGCGAGCTGTCCGGAGGCGAGGCCCAGCGCGTGGCCCTGGCGCGCGCGCTCGTCCTGAAGCCCGCCCTCTTGCTCGCCGACGAGCCCACGGGAAACCTGGACCCGACCACCGGCGAGGGGATTCACCAGCTCTTGCGGGAAGTGAACCGCGACCTGGGCATCACCGCAGTCGTGGTGACCCACAATGAGACGCTCGCCCGCTCCATGCCCCGCCGCCTGCGGCTGGCTGGCGGCCAGGTGTCGGAGGCCTGATGCCTGCACGCTTTTGGATTGAGGGGCGCTCCCCCCATCCCGTACATTGCCCCGCCTTTCTCTGGCCGGACTGCACTTGAGGCTCCCCGTTCTGCGCAAGTCACTGCTCCCGCTCCTGGCGGCCACCTGGTGGACGCTGGCGCCCGCGCTCGTCCGCGCCCAGGTGGACGCGGGTACGCCCGCTCCGTCCCCGTCCTCCGTCGCGCCCGCAACTCCCGGGGCCGCATCCGATGCCCCCGTCGCCGAGGCCCCTGGCCCCGATGACGAGTCCCATCCTGACCGCGTCTTCGAGGTGCGCGTCGAGGGGAACCGGCGCGTCGAGTCCGAGGCGGTCCGCCGCGCGCTGCGCACGCGTGTCGGTGAAACGTTCAATCCGCAGCTCACCCAGGATGACCTGCGGGCGGTCTGGGCGCTGGGCTACTTCACCGACGTGCAGCTGTTGGTGCAGCGGCTCCCCCGGGGCATCGCGTACGTGGTGCGCGTGGCCGAGCGGCCCATCATCAAGGCCGTCCAGCTCCAGGGGAACGAGGAGCTGAGCCAGGAGGACCTGAAGGAGCAGATCGAGGTCAAGGCCAACACCATCCTGGACCTGGAAGCGGTTCGCGCGACCCAGAAGAAGATCCAGGAGAAGTACGTCGAGAAGGGCTACTTCCTGGCCGAGGTCCGCCACCGCTTGGAGCCCGTGGACAACGGCGCCGCGGTCAACGTGGTGTTCCTCGTCGACGAGCACTCGAAGGTGATGGTCAAGCAGATCACCTTCGTGGGCGCGGAGAAGGTGCCTCCCGCGGTGCTCAAGGAGACGATGATCACCAAGGAGGGCGGCTACTTCTCCTTCGTGACCGGCGAGGGCACGTACCGCGAGGAGGCCTTCCAGCGCGACCTGGCGGTCATGCAGGTGGCCTACTACGACCGCGGCTTCATCAACGTCCGCATCGACAAGCCCACCATCCAGCTGTCCGCGGACAAGCGCTACATCTACATCACCATCCACGTGGTGGAGGGTGACGCCTACGACATCGGGAAGATCGACTTCTCCGGTGACCTGGAGGTCTCCAAGGAGCAGCTGTCGCGGCTGATGACGTCGCACTCGGACGAGCGCTTCAACCGATCGCAGCTCTCCACGGACATCCAGTCCATTTCGGACGTCTATTACGACCGCGGCTACGCCTACGCGAACATCAACCCGGTCACCTCGGTGAACGCGGACAACCGCACGGTGGACCTCACCTTCGATGTTCAGAAGGGGCCGCAGGTCACCATCGAGCGCATCGACCTGGTGGGCAACTCCAAGACGCGCGACAAGGTCATCCGCCGCGAGCTGCGCGTCTACGAAGGCGAGCTGTACAACGGCAGCGGCGTGCGTCGCAGCCGCGAGCGCGTCACCGCCCTCGGCTTCTTCGAGACGGTGGAGATCACCCAGCACCCGGGCAGCGCGGACAACACCATCGTCCTCCAGGTGGAGGTGAAGGAGAAGGCGACCGGTACGTTCCAGATCGGCCTGGGCTTCTCCAACGTGGAGAACTTCATCTTCACGGCGCAGGTGTCCCAGAACAACTTCCTGGGCTGGGGCCAGAGCGTGTCCGCGTCGGCGCAGATCTCCGGTCTGCGCTCGCTGGTGCAGCTGTCGTTCTACGACCCGTACTTCCTGGACACGAACTACCTCCTGTCCGTGGAGGCGTTCCGCATCCAGGCGGACTACGAGGGCTTCATCCGCAACTCGACGGGTGGCACGGTCTCCATCGGCTACCAGTTCATCGACGACCTGCTCGGCACCATCGGCTACACGCGGGAGTGGGTGACGGTGGAGGCGGGCCAGAACATCGGCGCGGTGCTGCTGGCCAACCAGTTCCAATCCGGCGTGACGAGCGCGGCGCGCCTGTCGCTCTCGTTCGATCGCCGCGACAACCGCCTGTTCCCGTCGCGCGGATTCATCCACTACGGCGCGGTGGAGTTCGCCCCGGACTTCCTGGGCGGCAGCTTCCTGTTCAACCGGTACACCGCGTACTCGCGCCTGTACTTCCCGCTGCCGCTGGGCCTCGTCTTCAAGACGAACGCCACGCTGGGCTACATCCAGCAGCTCAACGCCAACAAGCCGCTGCCCATCAGCGAGCTCTACTACGTGGGTGGCATCAACTCGGTTCGCGGCTACTTCCTGCGCAGCATCAGCCCCACGCAGTTGGTGCCTCGCGCGGACAACCCGGACGCCAACGTCACCGAGTTCCGAGTGGGCGGCAACAAGCAGCTCATCTTCAACTTCGAGCTGGAGTTCCCCATCTTCGAGAAGGCCGGCCTGCGCGGCGTGGTGTTCTACGACGCGGGCAACGCGTTCGGCATCCACGAGAACTTCTTCCAGGACAAACAGGACAAGCTCCCGCTTGGCTTGTTCCACTCGGTGGGCTTCGGCTTCCGGTGGTTCTCGCCCATCGGCCCGCTGCGCTTCGAGTGGGGCATCCCGCTCACCAAGCGGCCTGAGGACGAACCCATCCTGTTCGAGTTCACCATCGGTAACTTCTTCTGATAGGCCTTGTGCCCTGGCGTTCCGGCCAGCCCGCCCGGACGTGGATTGAACACGTCCGGGAACCACCCGTCGGAGCCTGTACACCTTCCCCGAGGAGTCGTTGAACATGTCGCTTCGAAGCCTTCTGGCGGCCTTCGCCGCTGTCCTGTCTCTTGCCCTGCCGGCCGCCGCTTCGGCCGCTGACCTGAAGTTGGCCTACGTCGACCTGCAGCGCGTGCTGCTCGAGGTGGACGATGGCAAGGCCGCCAAGGCCAGCCTCCAGAAGTGGCTGGATGATCGCCAGAAGGAGATCGACCGCGAGCAGGAGGCGCTGCGCAAGGAGAAGGACGTCCTCGACAAGCAGGCCAGCGCCATGTCCGAGGAGACCAAGGTCCAGAAGGCCACCGAGCTCCAGAAGAAGGTCATGGAGCTGGCGCAGAAGTACGAGCGCAGCCGGGCTGAGGCCGCCAACAAGGAGCGCCAGGCCATGGAGCCCATCGTCAACCGCATCGACCAGATCATCGCGACCATCGCCGAGCGCGACGGGCTGAGCTTCGTGCTGGACAAGCGTGACTCGGGCATCGTGTTCGCCCTGTCCCAGTACGACATCTCCAACGAGGTGATCCGCAGCTACAACACCTCCGCCAAGAAGACGGCGCCGGCGGCGAAGGATGCCCCGGTGAAGAAGTAGGCGGTCTCGCGCGTGCAGCCCATGCCCGCTTCGCGCTCGCTCGGGGAGCTCGCCGCCCACGTGGGAGGAGAGCTCCTCGGCGACCCTGCTGTGCTCATCCATGGCCTCAACGGGCTCGAGGAAGCCGGCCCTGGCGAGGTGTCCTTCTACGGAAACCCGCGCTACCGCCGGCAGTTCGAGTCCACCCGGGCCTCGGCGGTGCTGGTGGGCTCGGATGCCCCCACGCGCGAGGGCGTGTCCCTGGTTCGGGTGTCCAACCCGCACCTGGCCTACGCGCGCCTGCTCCGGCTGTTCCACCCCGTGGCGCGTCCCGCCGCGGGGGTGCGCGCGGGCGCGCACGTCCATCCCGAGGCGAGCGTCCACCCCGAGGCCACGGTGATGCCGGGCGCGGTGGTGGAGTCGGGTGCACGAATCGGCGCCCGCTCGGTGTTGTATTCCGGGGCGTATGTCGGAGCGCACGCCCAGGTGGGGGAGGACTGTGTCCTGTACCCCAACGTCACGGTGCGTGAGCAGTGCGTGGTCGGCTCGCGTGTCATCCTCCACGCCTCGTGCGTGGTGGGCGCGGATGGTTTTGGCTTCGCCTTCAACCCCGAGGGGGATGCGGGGCCGGAGCACTTCAAGATTCCCCAGGTGGGCATCGTCCGCATCGAGGACGATGTCGAGGTCGGTGCTTGCACATGCATCGATCGCGCGACGGTGGGCGAAACGGTCATCGGGCGTGGGACGAAGCTCGACAACCTGGTGCAGATCGCTCACAACGTGCGCGTGGGCCCGCTGTCGCTCATCTGTGCGCAGGCGGGCGTGTCCGGTTCCGCGGAAGTGGGGACGGGCGTGGTGCTCGCGGGGCAGGTGGGCGTGGTGGGACACATCCGGGTGGGCGACCTCGCGAAGGTGGGCGCCCAGTCCGGTGTGGCCCATGACGTGGAAGACGGACAGGTGGTCAGCGGCAGTCCCGCCGTGCCGCACCGCGAGTGGCTGCGCGCCAGCGCCGCGGTGGGACAGCTGGCGGACGTGCTCAAGGAAGTACGCGCCCTGCGCCGCAGGGTGGAGATGCTCGAGAAGGAGAAGGGCGGATGATGGACATTGGAGAGATCCAGAGCCTGCTGCCGCACCGCTACCCGTTCCTCTTGGTGGACCGGGTGGTCGCGTTCGAGCCGGGTCAGAAGCTGACGGCCTACAAGAACGTCACCATCAACGAGCCCTTCTTCAACGGCCACTTCCCGGGCCACCCGGTGATGCCGGGCGTGCTCATCCTGGAGGCCATGGCCCAGGCCACGGCCATCCTCGCGTACAAGAGCGAGGGCATGGACCCCACCCGTCAGGTGACCTACCTGATGGGCATCGACGGCGCGCGGTTCCGCAAGCCCGTGGTGCCCGGGGACCGGCTGGAGCTCGTCATTGAAGTGGTGCGCCACAAGGGCGCTGTCTGGAAGACGCGGGGCACGGCCCACGTGGACGGCGCGAAGGTGGCCGAGGGTGAGTTCCTCGCCACGGTGGTGGAAAAGGATCCCGACGCGAAGGCCTCCGGGGCCGAGGCGTCCTGAGCGTCGTCGGCACGCGAGCAAGAGGAGACGTCATGGCTCAGGTTCACCCCTCCGCGGTGGTTCACCCCGACGCCCGGCTGCACGAGTCGGTGGTAGTGGGGCCTTTCAGTGTCATCGGGCCCCAGGTGACCATTGGCGCGGGCTCGCGCGTAGGGCCTCACGTTGTCATCGAGGGGCGCACGACCCTGGGTGAGCGCAACCACATCTTCCAGTTCGCCTCCGTGGGCGCGGCGCCGCAGGACCTCAAGTACGCGGGCGAGGACACCGAGCTCATCCTCGGAGACGACAACCAGATTCGCGAGTTCGTCACGCTCAACCTCGGCACGGCGGGCGGCGGCGGTGTCACGCGCATCGGACACCGCAACCTCTTCCTGGCCAACAGCCACGTGGCGCATGACTGCGTGGTGGGCGACGAGTGCCTCTTGGCCAACGGCTCGGCGCTCGCCGGGCACGTGACGGTGGGCGACTCGGTGAAGATCTCCGGGCTGGTGGCGGTGCACCAGTTCACGCGGCTCGGGCGCCACTCCTTCATCTCCGGTGGCTCCATGGTGACCATGGACGTGCCCCCGTACTGCACGGTGCAGGGCGACCGCGCGACGCTGGTGGGGCTGAACACCGTGGGCCTGGAGCGCGCGGGCTTCACCGAGGAGCAGCTCGCTCGCGTCAAGGAGGCCTACCGCATCCTGTTCCGCTCCAAGCAGGGGCTGCAGGAGGCACTGGCCCAGCTTCGCGCGGAGCTCTCGGGGCACCCGGAAGTGGACCACCTCATCGAGTTCGTCGCGCAGAGCAAGCGCGGGCTCACGCGCTAGCGGCGCGCATGGGAGGGGTGGTGGAGCGAATCGGGCTCATCGCGGGCAACGGCCAGCTCCCCTTCCTCTTCGCGCGGGCGGCCCGTGCGCGCGGGCAGGAAGTGGTGGCCGTGGCGCACCGGGGAGAGACGGACCCGGCGCTGGCGGCCGAGGTCGACCAGCTCACCTGGGTTCGGGTGGGGCAGGTGGATCGCATCCAGAAGGCCTTCCTGGGCGCGGGCGTGAAGCAGGCCGCCATGGCGGGCGGCATTGGCCGCGTTCGTGCCCTGTCCGACGCGCGGCCCGACCTGGGCGCGGTGCGGATCATCTCTCGGCTGCGCAGCTTCCGGGATGACGCCCTCTTGCGCGCGGTGGCGGCGGACTTCGAGTCACGCGGCATCACCATCATCGCGCCCACGGACTACCTGGGCGAGGTGCTGTGTCCCGAGGGACACCTCGCCGGCCCGCGCCTGCACCCCGCGCAGGAGACGGACGTGGCGCTGGGGCGCGAGGTGGCGGTGTTGCTCGGGCAGGCGGACGTGGGCCAGACGGTGGTGGTGCGCAACGGCCATGTGCTCGCGCTGGAGGCGGTGGAGGGGACGGACGAGACCATCCGCCGCGGCGCGAAGCTGGGTGGCAAGGGCGCCGTGGTGGTGAAGCGCTGCAAGCCCCAGCAGGACCTGCGCTTCGACCTGCCCGCGGTGGGGCCTCGCACGCTGGAGGTCATGGAGGAGGTCGGCGCCACGGTGCTGGCCCTGGAGGTAGGGCGCACGGTGCTCCTGGACGCGCCCGCCCTGTTCGCCGGCGCCCAGGCGCGCGGCATCACGTTGGTGGGCGTGCGCTGACGGCCCACGGGCGGCTCGGTTCCCCGGCCGCCCCCGTGGTTGGGCTCCTACCGCGCGGCTCCGTCAGTGTGACCCCAGTGCTGCGACGCGCTGTCGCCAGCATTCCCCGCGCATGGATGTCGGGCCGCTCACCGTCGTGCGCGCGGAGCGTTCCGCGCCCCGAGGCTTCGGCCTAGCCTGTCGGGAATCGCTCCTGCCGGGCTGGGGTTGCACCGCCACCCTGCCCGCGACACCCCGGTGCCGCCGCGCATGAATGCCCGTCTTCTGCTCCGCTGCCTTGTCCTGCTGTGCGTTCCCGTCCCCGCGTTCGCCGACGCCATTCGGGTCTCCCTGGAGGCTCGCGCCGCGAAGGGGGAGGGGACACCGACGCTGCTCGTGCACATCCTCGAACCCATCGAGGGATTCCAAGTGACGCTCAAGCGTGGCGACGGCCAGGCGGTGGAGGTGAAGGGCGGCGGGACGCCGGGCGTGACGCGCCGCATCCCCCTCCCGCAGCCGGACGGACGCTTTCACTACGAGGGGGCGCTGACGGTGCGCTTCTCCGACGCGGAGCCCGCCACGCTGCCCTTGTCCTTCGACACGGAGCTCTTCGGCCCGCTGCGCCTGGACGTGCGCAAGGAGGACGTGGACGTGGCCGCGCGGCGGTTGCGCTTCACGCTGTCGCGCTCGGCGGGGAAGACCGAGGTGGTGGTGCTGATGGACACCGGCAAGAAGGCATTCGAGGGCGAGGTGGACTTCCACGGCGCCGCCGCGGGCACGCCGCTGGAGGTGACCTGGCCGGCGGCGGAGGGCCGGGTGATGAAGGTGGCCCTCAAGGCCTTCGACACCGCGGACTTCTACACCGGGGTGGATGTGTTCCCGTGGCAGGTGGACATCCCCCACGAGGAGGTGGGCTTTGCGTCCAACCGCGCGGACGTTCCCGCGGCGGAGCGCGCGAAGCTCGACACCACCTACGGCCTCATCCGGGACGCGCTCGTGAAGTACGGGCGCTTCGCGGCGCTGCGGCTCTACGTCGTGGGGCACACCGACACCGTGGGGGGCGCGGACGACAACCGCGCGCTGTCCTTGCGGCGGGCGCGCAGCCTGGCGGCGGCGTTCCGACAGCGGGGCCTGCGGGTGCCCGTGTTCTACGAGGGGTTCGGCGAGCAGTCGCTGGCCGTGCGCACCCCCGACGAGACGGCGGAGGCCCGCAACCGTCGCGCCGAGTACATCATCGCGGTGGAGGAGCCGTCGCTGAAGGACGCGCCCTTCACCCCCCGGTGGCACCCACTGTGAGGTGAAACGCATGCGAACGACAGGCTCCCGTCCCTTCCGGAAGATGCTGGGCACGCTCCCGTTGGCGCTCCTGGCCGTCAGCGGCTGTGCGCGCACGCTGCCGTTCGCTCCGCGTCGGGATGTGGAGGCCCACAAGTGCGAACTGGTGCAGACGGTGATGCACCAGCCCTCGCCGTCGCTCGCCGCGCAGCAGATTGTCTCCGAGGGACGCGCGGGCCAGGTGCCCGTCGTCGTCTATGTGCGCCACCCGGACCAGTCCATGCTGGAGCGCTTCTTCCAGGGTGAGCCCCAGTGCGGTGACCCCACGTTCCGGGTGGTGCAGGAGAACGTCGTCGACGCGGTGGTGGTGTATCTGCAGGAAGTGCAGGGCGGCTATGCCTACGACGCGCGCCGCGCCAGCCCTGAGCAGCTCACCGCGGAGGCGGGCAAGCCGCAGGGGACGCTCAAGCGCAGGGGCGCCTCGTGGGTGTCGGTGAATTGAGGCGCGGCTAGCGCATCAGGTCCTTGGCGCCATCCGCGATGAACTGCACGGCGATGGCGGCCAGGATGAGGCCGGACACGCGCTCCAGGATGGCGACGCCCGACTGGCGCAGCACGCGCTGCACCAGGCTGGAGGCGCCCAGGATGAAGTAGCAGGACACGAACGTCAGCACGATGGCGGCCAGCACGGGAATCATCGTGCGCAGCGACGAGCCCCCTCGCGCCATCAGCACCATCGCGGTGGCGATGGCTCCCGGGCCCGCCAGGAGCGGGATGGCCAGGGGGACGATGGCGATGTCCTCCTTCACGGCGCCTTCCTGCTCTTCCGTCGGGCTGGTGCGCGTGGCGGCAGGCCGCGCGCGGAGCATGTCCAGCGCCGTCATCAGGAGCAGGATGCCGCCCGCCACGCGGAAGGCGCCCAGCGACACGCCGAACACCTTGAAGATGATGCTGCCGAAGAGGGCGAAGAACAGCATCAGCCCGCACGCCACCAGGCAGGCGCGCAGGGCGGTGCGGCGAATCTTGTCGCGCGAGTCCCCCGCCGTCATCGCCAGGAAGAGCGGGACGACGCCAATGGGGTCCACCACGAAGAAGACGGCGGACAGGGAGACGAGGAAGAGCGACAGGGAGCTGGACATGACGGAACGGCCGGTTCGGGGCTACACGGTGAAGCGCAGCTTCCACACCATGCCGAGCGCCTCGAGGAAAATCTTCTTGTTCATCTTCGAGTGACCCACACGTCGGTCCTCGAACACGATGGGGACCTCGCGCACGGTGAAGCCCTTGCGCAAAGTGCGATACGTCAGTTCGATTTGGAACGCGTATCCCGTGCTGTGCACCGCGTCCAGGTCCATCGCCTCCAGCACGCGCCGGTGGAAGCACTTGAACCCGCCCGTCAGGTCTCGCACGTCCACGCCCAGGATGGTGCGCGCATAGAGCGAGCCTCCCTGGCTGATGACCTGCCGGCCCACGCCCCAGTTCACCGTGCCGCCGCCCGTCACGTACCGCGAGCCGAGCACGAGGTCCGCGCCGCCCTCGGCCGCGTCCAGCAGCAGGGGCAGGAAGCGCGGGTCATGGCTGAAGTCCGCGTCCATCTCCAGGATGTACGTGTAGGGCTCGGCCAGGGCCCAGCGGAAGGCCGCGAGGTAGGCGCGTCCCAGTCCCTCCTTCTTCTCGCGATGGAACACGCGGATGCGCGGCTCCTTCGCGGCGAGCGCGTCGGCGATCTGCCCCGTCCCGTCGGGCGAGTTGTCATCGACGATGAGGATGTCCACGCGAGAGTCGGCCTTCAGCACCGCTTGGGTGATGGGCTCGATGTTCTCGCGCTCGTTGTAGGTGGGGATGCAGACCAGCGCGCGGTTCATGTCGGGGCGACATACCCTAAACGCGGCGCGGGGGCAGCAGCTCCAGCACGGCCTCGGCCGCCCGCTGGGCCGCGCCCACCTCGCCCAGCCGCTCGCGGACCTCCGCCAGTCCCTGGACCATCGCCTCTCGGGGGGCGCCGGGCAGCCAGACCTGCCGCACCTCTTCCGCGATGCGCTCGGGGGTCATCTCGCCCTGGAGCAGCTCGGGCACCACGCGCCGGCCCGCCAGCAGGTTCACCAGGGACACGAACGCGACCTGGAGCAGCAGCCGGCCCACCCAGTAGGTGATGCGTGACACGCGATACACGACGACCAGCGGGCGCTGCATGAGCCCCGCCTCCAGTACGGCCGTCCCAGAAGCGACCACGGCCGCGTCGCTGGCGCCCACCACCTCGGGCGCGTGGCCGTCCACCAGGATGGGGGTGACCCCGCTGCCATCGAATCGTGACACGACCTCCTCGCGGGCGATGGTGGGCGCCACGGGCACCACCACCTGGAGCCCGGGCCGCTCGGCCTGGAGCTGGCGCGCGGCGCCTACCAGGGTGGGCAGGATGCGCCGAATCTCGCTCATGCGGCTGCCGGGCAGCAGCGCGAGCGTGGGCGCGTCCGGCTTGAGCCCCAGCTGCGCTCGGAACGCGGCGGCGCTCTGGGGCGCGGGCACCTGCTCCACCACGGGGCTGCCCACGTAGCGCGCGTCCACGCCGGCGTCCCGGTAGAACGCCTCCTCGAAGGGCAGGATGCACAGCATCCGGTCCACGAGCCGCTTGATGGTGCGCACCCGCCCACGGCGCCACGCCCAGATCATCGGCGAGACGTAGTAGGCGACGGGGATTCCCATCGCCTTGAGCTTCTTGGCCAGGCGCAGGTTGAAGTCCGGGATGTCCACCAGGATGGCGCAGACCGGGCGGCGCTCGGCGGCGGCGGCGGCCAGCCCATGGAGCACCCGCAGGATGCGGGGGATGCGCGGGAGGACCTCGGTGATGCCCATGACGGACACCTCCCGAGCGTCGAAGAGGAGCTCCACCCCTCGGGCGGCCAGGCGCGTGCCCCCCATTCCAAAGAAGGTGAGGTCAGGTCGGAGGGCTTGAAGGGCGGCGACCAGCTCGGAGGCGTGGGCGTCGCCGGAGGCCTCGCCGGCCACGACGAGGATGCGGGGGGCGGAAGACGTCATGAGGGCAGGGCACGCATCGTACCTGATGCGAGACCGGGTGGAGGTTGTAGACTGCGACTCCCCTGTGAAGACGCTCCTGCTCGCCGAGAGCCATCCTCCCACGCTGGAGCACCTGACCGGACTGCTGTCCCAGGCGGGATACACCGTGCGTCCGGTGAACGACGCCATCACGGCGCTGGAGCACTTCTCGGCGGACAATCCCGACATCGTCGTGCTGTCGGTGGACTTGCCCCGCGTGGAGGGCCAGCACGTGGTGCACCTCATCCGCTCGCACAGCCAGGGCGGGCGCGTGCCCATCGTCGCCATCGACAAGGGGCACCTGGGGCGCGCGCGTGGCGTGGCCTCGGTGCTGGACCTGAAGGTCAACGCGTACATTCCGGATCCGCTCAAGCCCGGTGAGCTGGTGCCTCGCCTGGAGCCGCTGGTTCGCGCCGCGCAGGCCGTCCCGCTGACGGGCATCCTGGCGACGCTGTCTCGCCCCGCGGTGATTGCCGGAGAGCTGCGCGGCTATCCCTTGCCCGCCCAGTTGCATGGGCTCTACCGGCTGCGCCGCGATGGCGTGCTCGTGGCCGCGCACCGCGACCTGTCCCGGCGCGTGTTCTTCCTGCGTGGCGGCGCGGTGAGCTTCGACTCCACCTCCCGCCAGGACTCGTTGCCGCGCTTCTTGCGCGGGCGCGGCGTGCTCACCGAGGCGCAGGAGTCGCGCGTGGTAGAGGCGCTGTCCTCGGGGCTGCGCATCGGCGCGGCGCTGGCGGACGCGGGCGTGGAGGCGGCGGGCGAGGACCTGCTGCAGTTGTTGCGGGACTACACGCGGGAGATGCTCGGCCGCGTCTTGAGCATGCGCGAGGGCCGGTACGCGTTCTACGCGGGAGACGAGTTCGCCTCCGAGGTCGCCACCGTGGAGGCCCCGGCGCTCGCGCCCGTGCTCCAGGGCGGACGGCGCATGTTCCCGCTGAAGGTGATGGCCGCGTCGCTGCGCGCGAACCTGACCGAGTATGCCGTGCGCTCGGCGGACTTCAGCCGGGACCTCCAGGCCATGGCGCTGGACACGGAGGATCTGAAGATCGCCCTGCAGATCAACGGGCGCATCATGCTGCGCGACCTGCTGGCGCACGGCCGCGGGGAGCTGCGCGCGTCGTACACGCTCCTCTGGTTCCTCAAGCTGACGGGCGGCGTGACGTTCTCGCCCACGCCGGTGGCCACGGGCTCGGATGCCCTGAGCGCGGCGGCGGCTCCGGACGTCATCGCGCCGCGCAAGCGCAAGACGATGCCTGGGGAGACGGCCGCGGCGCTGCGCGAGGAGGCGGTGCGCATCATCACCCGGAGCTACTTCGGGTGCCTGGGCCTGGACATCGCGGCGGACGCGGAGGCGGTGGAGCGCGCGTACCACGAGACCGCGATGCGCTTTCATCCGGACACCCACGCCGAGTTCGACCTGTCGGACCTGAAGGACCTGCTGGACTCGGTGCAGGAGAAGCTGTCCGCGGCGTACCGAGTCCTCAGCGTGGAGGAGAAGCGCAAGGCCTACCTCCAGTATCTCTTCAGCCGGCAGGACGTGGTGGGGCGCGCTACGACCATCAACGTGGACGCGGAGATTGCCCTGCGGCGGGGCGAGGCCTCGCTGAAGAAGCGCGACTTCCGCGCGGCCATGCAGGCCTTCGAGGAAGCGGTTGCGTTCAACCCGGGCGAGCCGGAGTACTACTCGTACCTCTCGTGGGCCACGTACCAGGGCTCGCCGGGGCCGCTGGTGCAACGGGCGCGCGGCGCGCAGAAGTCGCTCAAGAAGGCGCTCACGTTGGATCCGTACCTGGAGCGGGCGCAGATCATCGCGGCCATCATCGAGATGGACCTGGGGGATGCGCCCCTGGCGCGCAAGAAGCTGCTCAAGGTGCTGGAGCTGAATCCGTACTCCACGCTGGCGAAGGCCGCGTTGCAGAAGGTGGGGAAGTAGCCATGCATCGGGCTTTGTGGCGTCTGCTTCGGTATGCCCGTCCGCACGTGGGCGTCCTGGTGACGGCGTTCGCGTGCATGGCGGTGCTGGGGCTCGCCACGGGCGCATACGCGTACCTGATGGGCCCGGCCCTGCGCTTCCTGTTGTCCGGGGGGGAAGAGGGCTTCGCTGGCGCGCACCGCGTGCCGTGGCTGGCGGACCTGCCACGCGAGGCCGCGCTGTGGGGCTTCCCGGTCCTGGTGCTGGGCGTGGGCGTGGTGAAGGGCGTGGGCTACCTGGGCCAGTTCTACTTCATGGGCTTGTTCGCGCAGGGCGTGGTGAAGGACCTGCGCCGAGACCTCTTCCTGCGGCTCACCGCGCTGTCTCCCTCGCAGCTCTCGCGCGAGCGGATGGGCGACCTGCTCAGCCGGTTCTCCTCGGACGTGACGGCCGTGGAGATGGCGGCGATGTACTCGGTGGGCTCGTATCTGCGTGACTCGCTCCAGGTGCTGGTGCTGGCGGGCGTCGCGCTGTCCATGAGCCCGCTGCTCGGCGGACTGATGCTGTGCGTGATTCCGCTGGCGGCGCTGCCCGCGTCGCGACTGACGCGCAAGGTGCTGCGAGGCACGCGTGAGGGACAGGCGCAGCTCGGGCAGATCGCCGCGCAGCTCCATGAGGGATTGGGTGGCCTGCGCACCATCCAGGCCTTCAACGGCCAGAAGGCGGAGCTGGCGCGCTTCGAGTCCTACGCGAAGGCCCACGAGGACGCCGTGGTCGGCGCGGCCTGGGCGCGGGGGGGCGTCCCCGGTGTGATGGAGGTGCTCGCGGCGGCGGCCCTGGCGGCGGCGTTGGGCTACGCGGCGGCGACGCGGGCGATGGAGCCCGAGGCGCTCTTGTCACTGCTGACCGCGGTGGTGATGGTCTACCAGCCGGTGAAGGACCTGGGCCGCGTGACGCAGTTCGCGGTGCAGGCAGGCGCGGCGGGAGAGCGGCTGTTCGCGGTGCTCGACCTGCGTCACCCGGTGGAGGACGCGCCGGACGCCAGGCCCGCGCCCGCGGTGACGACGTCGCTGCGCCTGGAGGACGTGGCCTTCTCGTATGGGGAGCGCCGGGCCCTGGATGGGCTGACGCTCGACTTGAAGGTGGGGCAGGTGGCGGCGCTGGTGGGCGCGAGTGGCGGTGGCAAGAGCACGGTGACCTCGCTGCTCTTGCGCTTCGAGCGGCCGTCTCGAGGGCGCGTGCTCCTGGATGGCGTGGACGCGGATCGCTACACAGCCGCGAGCGTGCGCGCGCAGCTCGCCCTGGTGACGCAAGAGCCACTGTTGTTCCACGGCACGGTGGTGGAGAACCTGCGACAGGCGCGCCCCGAGGCCACGCGAGAAGAAGTCGAGGCCGCGGCCCGAGTGGCCAGCGCGGACGGCTTCATCCGCGCCCTGCCCGAAGGCTACGACACGCGCATCGGTGAGCGTGGGGTGATTCTCAGCGGTGGTCAGCGGCAGCGCCTCTGCATCGCGCGCGCGGTCCTGTCACGAGCACCCATCCTGGTGCTGGACGAGGCGACGAGCAGCTTGGACCCCGAGAGCGAGCGCGACGTGCAGGCCGCGCTGGCCGAGGTCCTCCCGGGGCGCACGGCGCTGGTCATCGCGCACCGTCTGTCCACGATCACGAACGCGGATGTCATCCACGTCGTGGACGCGGGCCGCATTGTGGAGAGCGGCTCCCACGCGGAGTTGCTGCGCACGGGCGGACGTTACGCCTCGCTGTGGGCCTTGCAGACCACGGGCGAGCGGGGCGCGGCGTGAAGTCCTCGGTGCTGGCCGGCCGAACGCTTCGGGCGCTGGCGGGCCTCGTGCTGGTGCTGCTGGGGTTCGCGGGCTTCTTCGCGTTCGCGGCCAGCTTCGTGGACTACCCGGCCCTGGATGAACCCACGCGCCCGTCCGCGTGGATCCGAGGCGCCTATCACGTGCACACGACGCGCTCGGATGGGCGCGGCACGCCCGATGAGGTGGCGCGGGCGGCGAAGGCCGCGGGCCTGGACTTCGTGGTGCTGACGGATCACAACGACTTCGCCCCGAGGGTCCCCGAGTGGATCGACGGTGTCCTGATGATTCCGGGCGTGGAGCTCTCCACGACGGCGGGACACCTCGCGGCGCTGGGGATGCAGCGGCCGTTGGAGGGAGTGCGAGCGTGGATGCCTCCCGACGCGGCGGTGTCCGCGGTGGAGGCGGCGGGAGGAACCGGCGTCCTCGCGCATCCGGTACAACGTCGCAACCCGTGGCGAGACGACGACACCGCGCGGCGAGTCCCGGGCTTTGAGTTGTATTCGGCGGACACGTTCCTTCGTCAGGCCCTGCGCAACCCCATCTCGCGGTTGCTGCCCGCCGTGGGCGCATCGCTCACCCATCCAGTCCACGGGGTGATGTTGATGGTCGCGCCGGAGCCCGAGCCCATGGTGCGCTTCTTGGAACTGTCCCACGAGAAGCCCCGCGTGGCGCTGTGCGCACACGACGCGCACGGACTGCCGACCTACGAATCCGTCTTCCGTGCGATGGCCATGGTGCTGCCGCCAGAGGTGGTGCCGCGCCCGCTCCCCCAGAACGCGAGTGAGGCCGCCGAACGGGTGGTGTCCGCGCTCACGAGCGGGAGCGCGGTCTGCTCCTTTCGGGCACTGGGTGAACCCGAGGGCTTCGCCCTGGAGGGCCTCGCTTCAGCCGGGCGCGAGGCGAGGGTGGGGGACGTCCTCACCGTGCGCCTGCCCAAGCGCCATCCCGACACGGTGGAGGTGCGCGTCTGGGGAGAGGGCCGCCTTCGCGATGCGACGTCCGTGGAGCTGACGGGGCCAGGAGTGGCGCAGGTGGAAGTGTGGGTGCGCGCACCCGGGCGTTTCTTCGGTTCGGAGTGGCGCCCCTGGATCGTCCCGAGCCCTGTCCGCGTGCTGCCGCGCGGCCCGGGCATCTGATAGACGGCGAGGCGTCGGCCCATGCGCCTCCTGTACGTTCTCACGACCTATGTGCTGTTCGGCCTGCTGTTTCCGGTGCTCTCGCTGCACCGGAAGACGCGGCATGGCCTGTTGCAGCGGCTTGGCTTCTACGCGCCGGGAGTCGTGCCCGAGGGCACGGGCCCGCTGCTGTGGCTGCATGGCGCGAGCGCGGGAGATCTGCTGGCCCTCTCGCCCATGTTCGGTCCACTGCGGGCCCGCTTCCCGGGCTGCCGCATCGTCCTGTCGACGATGACGGACAGTGGCTATGCGATGGCGAAGGAGCGCCTGTCATCGCAAATCGATGGCGTGGTGTACGCGCCCTATGACTTGTGGGGCGCGACGCGCAGGGCGGTCCGAGCCCTCCGCCCGCGGGTGCTGGTGCTCGAGTACACCGAGGTCTGGCCCAACCTCATTCGCGCCGCGAAGCGCGGGGGCGCGAGGGTGGTGATGACGAATGGCCGCTTCTCGCCCGCGAACGTGGGGCGGTATCGCCGGCTGTTCGGCCTCATCGGCAATCCGCTCGAAGACCTGGACCTGATGTTGATGCGCCAGGACGAGGAATCGGAGCGGGCACGGATGCTCGGAGCCCCGGCCGACCGGGTACACGTCACGGGGAACACGAAGTTCGATTCGCTCACCGCGGGGCCGGCCGGCGAGGACGCGGCATTGCGCGACGCACTGGGGCTGTCCACGAATGAGCCCGTGTGGATGGCGGGCAGCACGCACGAGGGCGAGGAGGAGCAACTGCTCGCTGTCTATCTGCGCTTGCGCCCCGCGCACCCGACGCTGCGGCTGGTGATTGCACCGCGCTATGTGAATCGCGCCGAGCGAATCGTCGCACTGGCCGAGGCGCAGGGCCTGCGCGCGGGCCTTCGCTCGAAGGGGAACCCCGAGCGCGCATCGGTGGTGGTGTTGGACACCATGGGCGAGTTGTCGCGAGCGTACCGACTGGCGACGGTGGTGTTCGTCGGGGGCTCCTTCACGAAGCGCGGCGGGCAGAACATCCTCGAACCGGCGGGGCAGGGCCGGCCCGTGTTGTTCGGTCCGCACATGGACAACTTCCGAGACAGCGTCGCGGTGCTGAACGGCCACGGCGGAGTCCAGGTCCAGGACGCCGACGCGCTCTACACGGAGCTGGCTCGACTGCTTGAGGCTCCACGGCAGTGTCAGCACCTCGGCGCTCAGGCCGAGGCCACGGTGCGAGGCATCTCCGGAGCCAGCGAACGCAACGCCGAGGCGATGGCCTCGCTCTTCTCGACCGCGGGGGTCGCGCGCCGATGACGCTCATCGTTCATCCCCACTTCCACTCGCGCTACACGGGCGTGACGCGGCACGTGGAGTCCGTGGTGCCAGCGCTCGAACGGGTCGACGAGACGCGCGTCATCGGCTCGGGCCTGAGCGAGTCGCTCCCACGAATCACCTGGGGCGAACTGCTGCGCCGGTCGCGACGTGAGCCCATCGTGTGGCATGCCCACCGCAACAACGAGCTGATGGCGGGCATGCTGTTGCGCCTGTTGGGGCGCCATGTGCGCCTCGTCTTCACGCGCCACACGTCGATCGCGCCCACCGGCTTCACTCGCTGGTTGGCGCGTTGCGCGGACGCTCGGGTGGCGCTCACGCAGCAGATCTCCGAGGTGTTCCGGCTCCCCTCGTCCATCGTGTCGCATGGCATCGACCTGTCGCGCTTCCATCCCCCCGAGAATCGCGACGACGCGTGGCGAAGCCTGGGGCAAGGGGGCCGCTACGGCATCGGAGTCATCGGCCGCATTCGCGCGGAGAAGGGGCAGGGCGACTTCATCGAGGCCATGCGGCCCGTGTTGCCAGCGAACCCGGACTGGCAAGCTGTCCTGGTCGGGCTGGCGAAGGGACCAGACCTGGACTGGGTGAACAAGCTCCGGGCTGGCATCGAGGACCGGGTGACGCTCGCGGGAGAGCAGGCGGTCATCGAGCCCTGGTATCGAGGGCTGACCATCCTGGTGCACCCGTCCTACGCCGAGGGCTATTCCCTGGTCCACGTGGAGGCCATGGCCTCGGGGTGCTGCGTGGTGGCCTCGAAGCTGCCGTACCTGGACACGCTGATCGAGCACGGGCGAACCGGTTTCTTCTTCGAGCCCGGAGACGTGAAGGGCCTGCGCGAACTGCTCACCGAACTCCTGCGCGAGCCTGAGAGAGCCCGAGCCGTGGGTCGCAATGCCTCCGAAGAGGCACGCTCGCGCTGCGGCGTCGAGCACGAGGCCAAGGCGTTGACGGCGCTGTACCGGTCGTTGGTGGAGCCCTGATGCGCATCCTCCATCTGCTCGCGAGTCCATTCTGGAGCGGCCCCGCGGAGAACGTGGCGCTGCTCGCCCTCGCTCAGCGAGACCTGGGGCACGAGGTGACGGTGGCGGTGGATCGCCGGCGAGTCGACATCCCCGCCGAGGAGCCCGCGGTTCCGCGACTGCGCGAACTCGGCCTGTTGGACGAAGGGGGCCTGGAGTTGTCGGTGAAGTCGCCGCCCTGGGGGATGTGGCGCGACGGGAGGGCGCTGAGTCGTCGCTCGGTGGATGTCGTCCATTCGCACTTCAGCCATGATCACCTGCTGGCCCGCTGGGGACGTCCACGAGGGGCCGTGCTGGTTCGGTCCATCCATGCCCTGCGTTCCCTGCGTGCCTCGCTGCCCCGGGCGGACGCCTATACGGTGCCGGCGCGCTCCCTGCTGCCCAAGCTCAAGGCCCTGGGACGCCTGGGGCAGGTGCTCCCGGCCCTGGTGGATTCACACTTCGAGCCCGCGACCGATAGGCCCACGCTGCGACATGCGCTGGGAGTTGCCGGGGCTCCGCTCGTCGGAATGATCTCCACGTTCCAGCCGTCGCGCAGGCATGCGCTGGGCGTGGAGGCCTTCGCGAAGCTGCGCGAGCAGCGCCCCGAGGCGCACCTGGTCCTCATCGGTGACGGCGCCTTGTTGGAAGACACGCGGCGACAGGTCACGACGCTTGGGCTCGCGAGTGCGGTGACATTCGCGGGCTACCAACGCGCAGAGGACTTCGCCCGTTGGTTGCGTGCGCTGGACGAGGTGTGGATCCTCGGGCTCGGAAACGATTGGAGCGGACGCGCCGCGGCGCAGGCGCGAGCGAGCGGAGTTCGAGTCATCGCCGTCGAAGAAGGTGCGTTGCCGGACCTGGCGGACGCGAGAGTGGCCTCACCCACGGTCGAGGCCGTGGTCTCCGCCTCCCTGTCTGGCCAACGCGCGGAGGTCGCGCACCCGACGAACGCGGAGATCGCCCGCACCATCCTGGACCTCTACGGCCATGGCTGATTCCGAGCTCCCGATGCGGCTCGGAACGGCCGATGCCTCATCCACAGCGCTCGAGCGCCTCTTCTATCCGCCGAAGCCTGAGTCCTGGACCCGGCGCTTGCAGCTCTCGCCGTTGACCTTGCTGTCCTGGCCCTATGGTCTGGCCGTTCGCCTCCGAGGCGCGCTCTACGAAACGGGGCTCATGCGCCCCGAGCGAGTGGAGGGGCTTCGAGTCATCTCCGTGGGCAACCTCAACGTAGGAGGAACCGGCAAGACACCGGCGGTGCTCTACCTCGCGGAGCTGCTCGTCCGAGAGGGGCGCAAGGTGGGCATCCTCACGCGAGGCTACGGTCGCGCGTCCACCGAGCCGCGGACCTTCACGGGGGCGGTCCCGCTGCCCTCGGTGCAAGACGCGGGGGATGAACCCCTGATGCTCGCGACCCGCTGTCCGCAGGTCCGCCTCTTCGTGGGCGCGGATCGCGTGGCCGGAGCGCGCCGGGCCAGGGACGAGTTCGGACTCGACACGGTGCTGCTCGATGACGGCTTCCAGCACCGTCGACTCGCCCGAGACGAAGACGTCGTCGTCATGGATGCGAGCGTGGGGCTGGGCAACGGCCACCTCTTGCCACGAGGCCCACTCCGAGAGCCCGCCTCGGCCCTGCGCCGCGCCACGCTCCTCTGGGTCCGCGCCGCGCCGGACGGGGCCTCCCCCTCGCCGCGGAGGACCCAAGGGCTGCCCCGGGTCGTGACGCGCTACCTTCCTACGGAGGTGGTTGCACCGGACGGTGTGACGCGCCCGCTTTCATGGCTTCAAGGGCGGCCGGTGCTCGCGCTGGCGGGTCTGGCCCGGCCGGGAGGCTTCCTGCGAATGCTCGCGTCTCTCGGAGCCGACCTCCGCGACGCAGCGCTCTTCCCGGACCATCACGCCTACACCGAGTCCGAGCTGCGCGCGATCCACGCAAGGGCCCGCCAACTCGGCGCCGAGGTCGTCACCACGGAGAAGGACGCGATGCGGCTCCCGTCGGGCTACTCGGCTTGGGTGATACGGCTGGGCGTCGAACTCCTGGAGGGCGAGTCGCACCTGCGTCGGGCACTCGGGCTGGCGCCGCGTCCGAGCGACTTGTGAGGGGCGGGGGGCTGTGGGACAAACCGCGCCCATGGCCGCAGTCTCGCCCGTACGTCCATTGCCTTCGCCTACCCGCCTGCCCGCCGCGTTCGCTCGGCGTCGGGTGCTGCTCATCGGTGACCTGGTTGCCGACCACTATCTCTACGGCCAGACAGACCGCGTGAGTCGTGAGGCGCCGGTCCTCATCGTCCGCTACGAGTCGTCGGAGGTGAAGTTGGGCGGTGGCGCCAACGTCGCGGCCAACGTCCGAGCGCTCGGAGGACAGGTGACCGCGGTGGGCGTGCTGGGCGCGGACGCGATGGGCCGCTCGTTGCGCAAGCTCTGTGACGAGGCGGGCATTCGGCTGCATGCGGTGAGCGGCAAGGACATTCAGACCGAGACCAAGACGCGCATCCTCGCGGGCGGAGTGAGCACGACACGCCAGCAGATGCTCCGCGTCGACCGCGGCCAACAAGGTCCGCTGTCGCCGCGCATCCGCAAGGCGATCGCGAAGCAGGTCGAGGCCGCGGCGCGTGACGCGGATGCGGTGGTGGTCTCGGACTACGGCGCGGGAGTCGTGGGCGACGAGGTCCGAGAGACGTTGCGCAAGCTCGCGGCGGACGGGATGCCGGTCTGCGTAGACAGCCGTTATTCGCTGTCCTCGTTCACCGGCCTGACGGTGTGCAAGCCCAACGAGCCCGAGCTGGAGCACCTGTCCGGGCACCGAGTTCGCTCGGAAGCGGACTTGCTGGAGGCAGGGCACGCCGCCCGCAAGAACCTCGATTGCCAGGCCCTGTTGGTGACGCGCGGTCGGCATGGCATGGCGCTGTTCGACGCCGACGGAGGCGTGGATCTGATCCCCGTATATGGGGCGAAGGCGGCGGTGGATGTCACCGGCGCGGGAGACACGGTCATCGCCAGCTTCTCCCTGGCCCTCGCTGCCGGAGCCACGTTCGGCGAAGCGGCTCGGCTCGCGAACATCGCGGGCGCGCTCGTGGTGCAGAAGCCGGGCACCGCCACCGTGTCGCGGGACGAACTGCTGGGCGAGCTGCGGGGCACGCGATGAGCACGTTGGACAAGCTGCGGTCCCTGGAGTCGCTCGCACGCGAGCGTGCCCAGTGGCGAGCGCAGGGGCGCACCGTCGCGCTGGCCAACGGCGTGTTCGACCTGCTCCACGTGGGGCACGTTCGCTACCTGGAAGGAGCGAAGGCGCTCGCGGATGTGCTCGTGGTGGCGGTGAACTCGGACGCCTCGACGCGTGCCTACAAGGGGCCGGGACGCCCGTACATCCCGGAGTTGGAGCGAGCAGAACTGGTCGCGGCGCTGGCGTGCACGGACCGTGTCCTCCTGTTCGATGAATCCAACGTGCGCCACATCATCCGGGCCCTGCAGCCAGACCTCCACGTGAAGGGGACGGACTACACGCCGGACTCCATCCCCGAGGGAGACGAAGTGCGGGCCTACGGTGGTCGGACCGCTGTCTCGGGGGATCCGAAGGACCACAGCACCACCGACCTCGCGCGCCGCCTGGGTCGCGAGGCGTCGAAGTAGGCCATGCCCCTGTCGCCGCTCCTGACAGAGGTGCTCGGGTGTCCGCGATGCAAGGGCGCCCTGAAAGTCCACGACAGCGAGGCAGGTCCGCAGGTGCATTGCCCCGTCTGCCAGCGAGCCTGGCCCATCGAGGACGGCATCCCGCAGATGGTCCCCGAGCGCGAGAGTCCCTGGCCCCGCTCATCGGGACTCGGCTCAGGAGGAGCGTGACTCCAGCGCCGAAGCGAAGCTGCGGGCCTCGTCCGCGGCGCGAGCTTCGAGCCCGACGCCGCCCGCACCATCGACGAGCCCCGTGAGGTCCACCATGCGATGCGGAGCCTGGGCATGGCCCCAGCGCTCCATGTCGATGCGCAGGAAGAACGCCAGTGTGGGCGCGCCAACGGCCACCGAGAGGTGCATCGGACCGGTGTTGTTGCACACCGTCGCTCCCGCCGAGCGCATGAGCGCAGCCAGTTCATCGATGGAGGTCGGCGGCGCGAGCTGCGCTCCGGGTGCCGCCTCGACGACCCCTCGCGCCAGCGCTTCCTCTCCGGGGCCCCAGGTGACAACAGGTGTCCGCCCCTGCTCGAGGAGTGCACGCGCAGCGGCGGCGAAGGCCTCGGGAGGAATGCGGCGATTGCCCAGGCGCCCCCCCGGATTGATGACCGCGAGCTTTCGCCCCGAGCTGGCCTCCAGGTAGGCCCGAATGGGAGGGCTGAGGGTCGGCTCGCGGAAGGACAAGCCCTCGCACACCGCGCCGCCAGTCAGCGGCGTGAGGAGATGCGTGCGCTGCTGGGCCTCATGCCGCGTGTCCGCCCGAGCAGGCACGGAGATGGAGTGCAGCAGAGACACAGGCCATACCGCCGGCCCGAGGACGACCGCGCGAGGTCCCGCCATCCGCGCGATGAATGCGCTGGTGACCGAGGGCGCGTCCCAGTTCGCGCAGTCCACCACCACGTCATAGCGCTGGCGGCGCAAGGCTCGGATGCCGGGGGCCAGGGGCCCAAGCCACAGGTGACGCCGATCGAATGGGATGACGGCATCCGCGTCCGGGTGCCCGGACAACACGCGAGCCACCTTGGCGTGGACGAGGACGTGGACCTCGGGCGCGGGATGCACGTGCGTCTTGAGCGTCCGCATCAGAGGTGTCGTGAGGAGGGCCTCGCCCACGCGATTGTCGGGCCGCACGAGCAGGACCCTGCGCGGGACGGGGAGAGGAGTTCCAAGAGGGCGGCGACGACCGGGGCGCCAGAGCAGCACGGACCCGACGAGCGCCAGCGCCAGCTTTGCCCACAGTTCGAGCCGCTTGTGCCACGCCATTGCGCGGCGGACCCTACCAGAACTGGAAGCGACGCAAGACGCTGCCTTGACCTCCGGCCCGAAAGACCCTAGCAACCGGCCCGATGCTCAAGAGCATGACCGGGTTTGGCGCGGGTCGCGCGCGTGTGGGAGACGAAGAGGTCTCCGTCGAAGTGCGCTCGCTCAACCACAAGTTCTGCGAAGTGAAGGTCCGCTTGCCACGCGAGCTGGCGCCCCTGGAGTCCGTGCTGGTCAAGACGGTGAAGGACCGCTTGGCCCGTGGCTCGGTCGAGGTGCTGGTGAAGCGCCAGGCCGCCACCGTCTCGGGCAATGTCCCCACCGTGGATGTCGCGTTGGCCCGTGAGTACGCCCGAGCCTTCCGCGAGGTCGCGGATGCACTGGGCCTCACGGCCGAAGTGGCGTGGGCGCACGTGGCCAACCAGCCGGGCGTCATTCGTCTGGAGGAGAAGGGGCTGGCCATCGAGCCGGCCACTCAGGCCGTGCAGGTCGCGCTGGAGCAGGCCCTCGGGGCCCTGGAGGCGATGCGCGAGACGGAAGGCCAGTCCATCCAGGCGGACCTGGACGCGCGCATGAAGCTCATCGAAGGTTGGAGTCGCGAGGTCGCGGAGCTGGCGCCCAAGGCCGTGGCGGACTACCAGACCCGGCTCAGCGAGCGCGTGGCGGAGCTGGCGCGCGGCATCGCGGTGGATCCGCAGCGGCTCGCCCAGGAAGTGACGCTCTTCGCCGAGCGCACCGATATCGCCGAGGAAGTGACGCGGCTGGGTATCCACCTGGAGCAGTTCCGAGTCCTGATGGCCAGCCGCGAGCCCGCGGGCCGCCGCATGGATTTCCTAGTGCAGGAGATGCACCGAGAGGTGAACACGACCGGCTCGAAGAGCCAGCACGCGGAGATCTCCGCGCGCGTGGTTTCGATGAAGGCCGAGGTCGAGCGCATCCGCGAACAGGTGCAGAACGTCGAATGAACGAGCCCATGGTGTTGCAACCCGGCCTGCTGCTGGTCCTCTCTGCTCCCTCGGGAGCGGGGAAGACGACGCTGGCCCATCGTCTCCTCAAGGATCAGCCGGAGGCCATCTTCTCCACGAGCGTCACCACGCGCCGCCCCCGAGGCAAGGAACAGGAGGGGGTGGACTACCGCTTCGTGGACGTGGCGACCTTCCAGCAGAAGATCGAGCGCAACGAGTTCGTGGAGTGGGCCGAGGTCCACGGCCACTTCTACGGCAGCCCGCAGTCCGTGGTGGATGACGCCCGGAGCCGAAAGGGGGTCGCCATCTTCGACATCGACGTCCAGGGCGGCCAGGCCATCAAGCGCAAGCACCCGGATGCGATCCTCATCTTCGTGCTGCCCCCCTCGATGGAAGAACTCGAGCGGCGGCTGCGCGACCGGATGACTGACTCGGACGAAACCATCCGGCGCCGCATGCTCGCGGCCCGCTCGGAGATCGAGCGAGGCATCGCTTCCTACGACTACATCGTCATGAACGATGACTTCGAGCGCGCCTATCAGGAGCTCAAGTCGGTGGTGGTGGCGGAGCGCTGCCGGCGGGGCCGCGTAGACCTGTCTCGGCTGAAGTTCGGCAGCTGAAGGAGGGATCGTGGCGGGCAGGGGGGCCTGCCTGCCCGAACCCGGAGCGAGTGCGGGGGCACGACCCGGAGCAGAAGGCAGCAAACTTCTTGCGCTGCCCGTTCTTCTGGCGGATAAGCCCCTCATCTCACGGCGGCACGCGAGCGACACCCCGGTGTTGCCCACACGTTGCCAAGAGGTGGCCTCGCAAGTTCGGTCTCGCGAGGAGGCGCCTGTGCGCCCATGTTCTGTGAAGGATGTCGAATAAGACCGAAAGCTGACAGGGGATGATTCCTGTCTGGCTCAAAGGACCTGCAGGCCTGCTCGCGTTGCTTTGCGAAGGGGATTGCGGAGAGGTTCCTGACGGTCGACCCGGAGGTGAGTTCAGCGGGCGGTGAGGGAGTGGAGTGGGAAGTCGTCTCAATGCGAGATGGCGCAGGACGCGGGTCGGAGTCGAGAATCAAAAGCCAGGCGTTCGGTTGGTTGATATCGGAAGCGGCAGTGGTACAAGCCGCTCCCCTCGACGAAGAGCCCACGCGCTGGCGTGGAAGGAACTCTGCGGAGAGGTTTGAACAGCGAAATACGGCGGTCAACGAAGCAGATTGACGCGGGAGGCGGCGAAGCGGTAGAAGCCGCGCCCCCGACGAAGAAGACAGCGGAAGCCACTGGGCGGCGCTGGAGGCTTCGAAGGACGCCGAAGAGGAAGCGAAAGCAGCGGTTGACAGCGGACGCGGCCTCAAATAGAAAGCGCGGCTCTCTGACGGAAGAAAAGTCGGAGTGCTGACGAGAAGAGACGGTAGCACAAAGTCGCGGAGCAGGACAAGCGACTCGGTCTTTGAAAACCAAATAGCAAGCCCAAGTAGATTGAAGATTGCGGAAACCGCAGTCAATTCTTTAGGGCACCTCGAATAGGCCGCGCGGAAGCGCCGCTGAAAGAGAGT
>NZ_JAHNZT010000029.1 GCF_019039035.1 Citreicoccus inhibens
ATGACCGTCGCTACCTCGACATGGCCTTGCTGACTTCAAACCCAGGCACCGCTGAATGATGCCGCCAAGGAGCTTTCCTCCCCCGTACCCCCTCCGAACCGACTACACACGATTCGGGACTTGACCCTCGGCAAGCCCCGCGAGGCGCATGAAGGCATACGACGCCATCAGCGCAGCATCGGAGGCTTGCGCCACGCTCAGCGAGCGCTCGAAGAAGGTCCTCGCACCGGCCGCGTCTCCAAGTCATACGCCTGCATCACGGCGACGACCACCGCGGTGAAGCGACGACCTTCGCCGTCCTCTCCTCCGCGGCCACTGCCTTGCCCCACAGCTCCGATCGCGCAAGCGGTGACGAGCGCGGTCAGGCACATGGCCCCTGCGAACTGCCTCATGACATCCTCCCCACGAAGTGCCCGGGAACTCCCGGCGAGAGGACCGCGAGAGAGGGACTCGAACGAACAGGCGAGGAGGGGATGAGTCGCCGAGGTCTGGGATGGGCCGTGACCCTCCAGGGACGAGCCGCGTGCGGCATGGCGGCGAGCCCCTCACAACGCGTGGCCGCGCAGTTGCTCCAGTCGCGCTCGGTCCATGCGGCTCAGCGTCAGCGCCTGGCCATCGCGCAACACCACACGGAGAGCTGCACGCCATCGATGAAGGCGAGGAGCACATACGCGCCCACCACCTGCACGGAGCCACGCCAGCGCGAAGGCGACACGCGTGCCTCATTCGAACGGAACGAGGGGCCGCTCCCTGCGCTGTCGTCGAGTCCCTTCACGGGATTCCACTCCAGCCAGAGGGCGCCCTCGCGGCGCGAAACCCGAGCGCCTCGGCCTCATTTCCATCCCGGCCAAACGCAGGACCGCTTCGGATCCGCGCAAGCAGGAGTGAATGAGTCGCGGCGCCCTGTCCCGCTTTGAAGTAGACGCCAGCGCACGCGCTCGAACATCCCAGGCACTTCGCGCTCCCGTCACCTGGAACGCGACTTCGCCCGTCACCGAGAGGCATCTCCCATGAAGATCTCGAACCTCCCCTTCACCACCACGGACTGGGGGAAGATCCAACCCACCGAGCACCCGGGCACTTCGGGCAAGGCGTTCTGGAGAACGCTCCAGGCCGGAGACATCCGGATCCGCATGGTGGAATACACCCCCGGCTACGTGGCGGACCACTGGTGCCGCCGGGGACACATCTTGCTCGTGCTCGAAGGGACGCTGCTCACCGAGTTGCAGGATGGCCGGAGCTTCGAGCTCGGGCCCATGATGAGCTACGAGGTCGCCGATGACGACGGCGCCCATCGCTCGTCGACCACGACGGGCGCTCGGCTCTTCATCGTGGACTGAGCCGGTCGACTCCGCGCCCGGTGACGGGTTCGTCACCGGGGCGGCCCGCCGCGCTCACGACCAGCCGCTCACAGGCGGAAGACGAGGACGTCCTTGTCTCCAGGGCTCATCCACACGATGGCGTCGAGGCTGGGGAAGTAGATGGCTCGACGCCGAGCGATTCCGCTCTGCAAGACGGGCGCGGCGTTGGCGAACGTCTTCGGCCGCAGCGTCGCGGGCGTCGTCTTGAGGTCCAGCTCCAGCCACGCCATGCCGCTGTTGAGCTTCGTGTAGACCCAATAGACACCTTCGGTTGGCACGTAGACCATGCCGTGCCCATCGGTGGCGTGGCCGGTGTCCGGGAACGACGCGAGCGACAGCCCGCCCTCGTAGTTCCACGTCGAGCCCGACGCGAGCACGGCGTGCGTGGCCACGCTGTACTGCTGCCACCGGCCCGGCGAGGCATAGTTACCTGAGCTGTTGGGCGGCACGAAAATGGTCACGACATCGCCTTCCTGCGTATAGGCGCCACCGCTCCAGTCCCAGCTCCCCCACGTGGCGCGCGGCGCGAGCCAGGTGTTCGTGCGCAGGTCATAGTCCGCGGCGAAGGGGCCGCTGGAACCACAGGACCCAATGATCAGCTTCGACTCGTGGTCGAGGACCGCGATCATCTCCTCCGTGAGCGCGGTGTCGTCACCGTTGGCGCGCGGGTGCGTCTTGAGCGTCCACTTGTGGTCCCCCAGCGAGTACCGCCACAGCCGGCGACACGCGACGATGAGCTCCTGGGTCTCGGGCACGTAGACGAAGCCGTCATAGACGTGCCGGGCCGTGGGGCTGCCGATGGGGTCGCTCGCGGTGCGGTCCCAGTAGATCTCGTCGTAGTACCAGTGGTCGCGCTGTGCCCAGGTCCCCGCATCGGCCTCCGCGTTGTAGGCCGCGCGCGACTCGGGGCAGCCCGCGAAGGTGCCGGACGTGCGGTAGGCCTGACTCCAGAGCCGCGAGTCGCTGGGCATGTGCTCAATCGACCACTGCATCGAGTCGAGGTCGAAGCGGTAGATGCCGTTGTTGCTCGAGTCACTATGGCCCCCGCCATGACGCCACAGTCGGCGGCCAGCCAGGTCGAAGGCCGGCGCATTCCACGCCTCAGTGACGCCTCCCCAGCTGCTGCTGCCGTAATCCTTCCACCCGGGCATGGCGGCCTGCACCTGTGCGCCCAATGACTCCAGCTTCGTGCCCGAGACACTCACCCACCGACCATGCGGCACGAGCGCCCAACTCGACTCATTCACGCGACCATCGTTGTCGCGCCCAGGCGTCCACACATCATTGGAATAGGTGCCGGGATTGCTGCCATGACCCCAGCCAGGCGAAGTGCCGGCGTCGCGAACCCCTGCGTCATAGGGTGTCCCCGCGTCTCCACCCGCATCTCGCGTTTCAGTCGATGTCCCAGCATCCGACGGCGAGGGGGAGTCCGCACATCCCGAGAGAAACAGCAGCGCGATCAACCATCGTGACATGGTCGATAGTGTAGAGGCTTCACCCTGCGTCTCAGCAACTTTCGATGCGTCTGACTGGGTTTCCGCGCTGAAGCGAAACGCGAAGTCCGCGCGGACTCAACCCTCCGGGAATGTCTCTCATCGGGTCACGGCGACGCAACAGGATGCATGGCCGGGAAAGACTCTCACGGTCAGAGCCGGGCCAGCATCTCCTCGCGCTTGCGAGCGAACTCCTCAGGCGTGATGAGTCCGGCGTTGGCCATGCGCTGGAGCACCGTGGCCGCAACAATCAGCACTCTGACCGCAATCACATCCACGCCTCACCTCGCCATTGAACCTGCCCCCCCCGCGCCGGGCAGGACCTCGCGCCGCTTCCGCAGCGACCTCTCAGCGAGGCACGCTCCCCAGCCACGCCCCCAAGCGCTGGTCGAGCACGGGCGCCGCTTTGTCGACCGCATCCCACGTGTCGTCATCCAGCACGGGCTCGTCGTGCCCGAAGGCGCCTCGACGACTGCCAAAGACCGCCTTGAGGTCCTCCGTCAGCCACAGCCCCTTCATGTTGTGGAACCAGCGGTAGGCCAGACTGCGAAGGCCCGGCGCATCCCGCAGGTGGTCGTCCCACAGTCCTCGCGGGAGTGCCTGTTTGACGAAGCGCGAGCCCTGGACTTCGCGCCGCGCCACGGCGGAGAGCAGCTCTTGATGCGCCGGGAAGCGCTCGGGGACCAGCAAGCCTCGCGTGGCGGCATAGCCCACGAAGAGTCCCGTCGTGATGTCCGGGTATCGCTCCAGCGCTCGCGCGCTCCTCACGGAGAGAGTGACGGTGATGCCGTCATCGAACTCGAGTTCGAGCTCCAGGTGCCCAGCGGTGTCCAGCGCCCAGGTCCAGAACGCGACGGTCAGCGCATCTTCGGTCGCGAAGGCGGCGCGTCGGCCCGTGGGCGGTCCGAGCACTCGCGCGACCTCCTCCTCCGAAGTTGCCTTCCAGGGCACTCCGAGCAGGGGCTCGCCCACCGCGGCGCGCACCCAGGCGGTGGAGACATAGGGAATGAACGTCTTGGCCGTCTTCGGCTGCGGAGGAAAGGCGTCGTTGAGGACGTCGTGTGAGAAGACCAGCTCCACGCCCTGCTTGGGGGCCGAGACGTTCACGGAGTCCGTGTTCTCCGAGGTGGACCGAGGCACCTTCTTCCCCAGCACCTCCGTCACGTAGGCGACGACCTCGGGAGCATCGGCGCGCCGGCCCAGCACCGCGGCCAGTCGCTGCGTCTTCGGCCCCAGCCTGGCCAGCACCTCTGTCGGAGTGAAGCGCGGGGCCGCCTCCGCGCCCGTGGCCAGCGGCGCATCCCCCTCCAGCCAGGTCGCGAAGTCGAAGTCCTCCCCTTTCGGCACCTTGAGCTTGTGCTGCTTCAGCCACGCGACCAGCGCTTTGCGACCCGACGTGTCCGCGGCATCGAGTTCGTCGAGCCCGGTCTCGCCCTGCGCCCACAGCGACAGGAACTCCTCGAGGCTGTTCGCGACCGTCCTCGCCTCGCCCTCCGAGCCGAGCAAGGCCACCGCCGATCGCGTCATGGCGCCCGGGCGGATGAGCGCGACCAACGAACCATCCGGCAACCCCAGGAACGTGAAGCCCTCCCGCCGGAGCCGTTCCGCCTTCGTCGGGCTCCACTCGGTGGGGATGGGCTCGGCCACCAGCCCATCGAATGCGCCCAGCGTTCCGTGGTCCTGCTCGGCCACCCAGGCGCCGAACTTCGCGAGCAACGCTGGAACTTCATGCCCCAAGGGCGCCGCGGAGAGATTCACGAGGTACTTCGTCATGGGGGTGCGCTCCAGCCTCCTGCGGCGCACCATAGCGCAGGAGCACGCCCTCCCCCTCGCGCGAGCATGGGTACAGGTCAGGAGACCGCGGCGCTCAGGCTCGACACGATGCTCAGCTGGGCAGGACCTCCGAAGACCGAGGCAGGCACTCCGAGGACACCGTGCTCGAGGAGCTCATCGAAGGAGCACTGCGACGTGGCGAAGTACCCGACACAGCGCGAGGTACGAAGCCCGGGCCGGCGGGCCGTGTAGGCATCGAGGATGCGAGCCCGCTCCGCGAGCAGCGCGCCCACCTCACTCGGACGCGACGCGTGCTCCGTGAGCGCCGCGTAACCCATGCGGAGCTTCTGCTCGTCCTTTGGCAGGGGCGCGAAGACGGCACGCACCTCCTCTCGCCATCGCTCGGGAGTGACGCAAAGCCCCACATGGTCCGGGATGAGCCACCCCTTCGAGAGCGAGGCGAGGACGAAGGCCAGGTCCTCCTCCAGCAAGCGGCGCACCCACGGCGTGGGCGGTGTCGCGTACGCCGAATCAATCAGCAGCACCCGCTGGCGCGGCGCGGCGCGGACCCAGGCCTCCACCGTCTCGGCATCGTCGCGGCGCAACGTGAGGCCCCACGGTTTGAGCGGCTCGCAGAGGAGGAGGGCCTCGCATTGTTCGAGCGGGGGCAGCCCCTCTCTCGCGGAGAATCGCAGGACCTCCACGCCCGCTTCCTCCGCGAGCCGGAGGTACACCGGATACACGTCGTCGGGGACTCCCACCCGAGCGTTGCGCGACGCGAGCCACCCGAACAGCGCTCGCAAGGAGCGCCGCACGCCGTGACTGACCTGCGTCCGAGACTTGAGTTGGCCATCCAGCCCGAGGTGGGCGAGGAATCGCTCCGCGACGTGACAGCGATACGGCGCTTCGGAATGCAGCGACGGCGCGATGACGGAGAACGATGGCCCCAGGCTCCGGTAGACGTTGAGTTCCGCGAGGTCCACCAACTCGGGGCGGCCGGCGCGCAACGAGGCCCGCAGCGCGAGGAAGGCTTCGTGGTTCATCGATGCAGCTCCGAGGCAGGGTCTTCCAGCGACGCCAGACAGGTCCCATCCGTCATGAGATTCCACGAGCGCACCCGGCCGTTCGTTCGCTCCCACCCCACGGATGGCTCGGTATAGGCAGCCACGCGCAGCGCTCGGCCCGCGACCTCGCCCTCGAACACCGGGCTCCCCCAAGGCAACTCCGCCACCTTTCGGAAGCCCGCTGCATCCAGCGCACGGAGCACGACTTCGAGGGGCACCTGGTTCGCGGCGCAGAACTGATTCACCGCGCTCGGGGCCCAGGCACTCTCGGAGAGGCTGGAGACGTAGAGTTCCTTGAAGCAGACCTCGTGAAACCCTTCGCGCGCGCTGCGGTCGAGATACGCGTGGACCTTGGACACATCCTCCACGCCACCGCGCTGCAGCACGCAGATGGCTCGGGTGCGCAGCCCGGGAGTGCTCGCGAGCGGCCCCGAGTCAATCGACAGTCCCATGATGCGCGCGTCGTCCTCGCGGGTGACGCCGTGACGGCTGAGAGCCAGCGTGGTGAGCCCCTCGTCACGCAAGGCACGCACCTGCTCCGCATCCAGTCGCGCCCCATTCGTGATGAGGAGCGTCTTGGGGTATCGCTCGGCGAGGCCCCTGACCAGGGCGCGCAATTGGCTCGGGGCCAGCAAGGTCGGCTCGCCGCCTCCGGTGATGACGGCGCGCTCCGCCCCACGCGTTCGAGCGAGGTCCGCCCAGGCCAGTTGGACTTCGAGCGAGGCACTGCGCTGCCGCGCGAGGTCCGAGACGCTGGCCTTCGAGAAACAGAACGCGCATCGCGCCTGACACGCCCGCGCCACCGGCAACACCGAGAAGCTGCGAGGCCGACAGCGTGCCCAGGGCGTCAGCCCCGCGTCGTCGAGCAAGAAGGCCTGCGCGGTCACCTCCTCGTGAATCGTGGGGCGCAGCGTGCCGTCGTCCGAGACCCAAGCCACGCCGCTCAGTGGCACCTCTGGAGCGGGCCAATGCCACCCGATGCCCGTGCCCGTGACATCGTTGCGGCGCATGGCCTGGGCACCCGAGGTCGGCAGGCGGGCGCGCAGCGCGACCACGCGGTCCTTCGCGCGGCCGAGCTTCGCCACCAACCGCCGAGCCTTGTCGAGCCCCGGCGCCCAGGGCTCGTCCTCCTTCAACATGTAGAACGCGCCGGGGAAGGTCGACTCCGAGATGAGCGCCTTCGAGTACCGCATGCGGTAGCGGTCAAATCCGCGCAGCCAGTTCGAGAGCGGGACGAAGGCGACGAAGGCGGTGTCCATGACGCCGCCACTCTCGCAGCATCCCCGCTTAGTGTCAAACGAACACCAACCATCGACCCAGGCGCGAAGGGAACCACCTGCGCGGGGCTACTCGAAGACGGAGAGCTGCCCGAGCGAGCGGAGTCCCGCCGTCGCATCCTTCGTCGCCGCGCGCAGCCGGACCTGCGACACCGCCGTCGTGCCCGAGAGGTCCACTTCCATGAAGCGCTGAACGCCCGCGCCGGCCAGGAGGTTCACCAACGGCACCCACTGCGTGCCATCCGCGCTCCCCTCCAACACCACCTCGGTCAGGGTGCCCGAGATCTCGAAGCTGCGCAGCACGGCCTTTCGCAGCACCGCGGGCCGAGCCAGCTGCAATGAGACATCGCGAACCCCCGGAGCGAAGAGCACGAGCCCACCGAGGCCGCCGTCCGTGATGGCACAGGGCGCCTTCGCGTCCTGGTACGCGCACGTCGCGCCACGACTGACGGGCACGCGGGCGCGGCGCGGCAGGGCCAGCAAATCGGAGGAATAGGTGTAGTCGACGGTCTCGCTCCCCACCTTCGCCGTGCGCGTGACGTGGATGGAGGCCTTGAGTCCGTCCATGTCCTCGAGGACATAGTCGCTCAGATGCACCGGCGAGGCGGCCTTGGCCACCTGCCAGACGGGCTCGACCAGCGAGGGCCCGATCGTCAGCGAGTGCTCATCCGTGCCGGCCCCGTGGGTCGCGGACAAGGGACGGAAGCCCACGCTCACGCCCTGCGCCTCCACGGTGGAGGTCAACGTGCCCGTCCACTCCTGGAGCGCGGGCAGCGCAGAGTCCGGCTGCTGGATGAGGAAGTAGGCCGCGACACTTCGCCCCTCCTTCTGCGTGGGCGAGCGCGCCACGAAGCACCGCGCGATGCTCCCGTTGCGCGTATCCGCGCCCAGCAGGTCCATCCTGAACGTGCCATCGGCGCCAGTCTTCACCGTCCTCCAACTCGACGAGAAGATCGTGAATCCACAGGACGAGTTGTCACTGCGGTAGACATTCAGCAACGTACCCGAAAGGGGGGTGCCCGACTCATCCAGGAGCCGCCCACTCAGGACGACGTCTTGGTCCTGCGACACCTTGCTCTCGGTACAGCCGCCCAGCATCGCCAGCACACCGACCGTCCACGTACGCATTCGTCGCATGCGGTTCTCCTTCTCGAGTGAGGCTCGGGGTCTGTGCAAAACCGGTGCAGAGCCCTCTTCGCTCTGGAGCCGCGTGCATGGGCCCGTCCACTCGTGACAGGTCCGTCATGGAGAGTTCGCTACGCGGGGTGCCACCCATTCTTCGCGGCGTGACCGCATCGAACGGACATGGGTCCGCGCTCGAATCGCGTCCCAACTTCGCGGCCCGGGTGTCCACGGAGCCCCAGGCTCCACGCAATCCCCGGGTGGCTCGCGAGTAGTGATGGAACCTATGTCCCCATCCTTGCTCACGGCTCCACGGTCTCCCTCCACGTTGCGGGCATGTAGGGTGTTGCCCATACTCCCAGCCATGGCCTCACTGCACCGCGGCACGCTCGCATCGATGCTCTGCGCGTTCCTCTCCACGGCTTGCGCCACCCAGACCGCGACCTCCGCGAAGCCCCCCACCGCCGAGGTGCGGGCGACCGCGGGCACGGACGTCGATGACACCGTTCATCGACTCATGACGAAGGCCCAACTCCCGGGCCTCGCCGTCGCCATCATCGAGGATGGGCAGGTCGCGTCCCTGAAAGCCTATGGCGTCCGGGACGTGAGCCAATCCGCCCCGTTGCGAACCGACACGGTCATGTACGGCGCGTCGCTGACCAAGGTCGTGTTCACGTATCTGGTCCTGCAGCTCGTTGACGAAGGCGTGCTCACGTTGGACACGCCCATCGAGCGGTATTTGAAGAAGCCGCTGCCCTCGTATCCGAAGTACGCGGACCTCGCGGCGGATCCGCGCTGGAAGCAGCTCACTGCGCGCATGCTGCTGAGCCACACGGCCGGCTTCCCCAACTTCCGCTTCCTCAATCCCAATGGGAAGCTCGACTTCAAGTTCGATCCGGGCACGCGCTACGCCTACTCAGGCGAAGGCATCAACCTGTTGCAGTTCGTCCTGGAGGACGCGGGCCTGGGACTCGACGTGGAGCAGGAGATGAAGCGCCGCATCTTCGAGCGCTTCGGCATGCGGCGCACCAGCATGGTCTGGCGGGACGACTTCGAATCCAACGTCGTCACGGGCTACGACGAGCACGGCACCGCGCAAGTCCACAAGCGGCGTGAGAGTGTCCGCGCCGCGGGCTCCATGGACACGACCGTGGAGGACTACGCGAAGTTCCTCTCAGCGCTTGTCCGAGGCGAGGGCCTCTCCGCCAGGGCTCGCGCGGAGATGCTCACTTCGCAGATCGCCATTTCGACGGCGCACCAGTTCCCTACGCTGCTGACCGAAACCGACGCGCGCAATCAGGACCTCGCCTTGTCGGCCGGGTTGGGCGTGGTGTTGTTCCGTGGGCGTGCGGGCCCGGCGTACTTCAAGGGCGGGCATGACGATTGGACAGACAACTTCTTCCTCTGCCTGGAGCAGGGGCGGCGTTGTGTCTTGCTGCTCTCGAACAGCGTGAAGGGCCCGCAGGTGTTTCCCGCGCTCGCGGAGGCCATCCTGGGCCCCACGGACATGCCCTGGCGGTGGGAGTACAACCCGCCCCCCGCGGAGTGAACCGTGCGGTGTCTCGCGCCGCCGGAGCACCTCGCTCGCGGGCTGGCGCCCCCCGGAGTTGGTGAGGCACGGTCGCGAGAAACGTCAGCGCCCGTGTCGATCTCTCGAAGGGCCATTCGACGTGATTTTGAAACGGCGAATCCAACCCACCCGAGGCCCCACCCCATGGCTCCCGTGAAGAAGTCCGCTCCCGCCAAGACCGCGAAGGCGAAGAAGGCCCCCGCCGCCAAGAAGAGCCCCGCTGCGGCCAGGCCCGCGCCCAAGGCCGCCCGAGGCTCGACCTCCGAGGCCGCCCCGTCCCAGGACGCGGCGGTGGACGCGTTCATCGCCAAGATGGAGTCGTGGCAGCAGGACCTGGTGCACGCGCTCTCAGCGCTCGTGGCCGCGGCGGCGCCGAAGGCCTCGGTCTACGTGAAGTGGGGCCACCCCATCTGGGACCAGGCGGGCCCGTTCGTGCTCGCGAAGCCCGCCAAGGCCCACCTGACCATCGGACTGTGGCGCGGTGGCCGGCTCCGCGACCCGGACCACATCCTGGAGGGCGACGGAGAGGGGATGCGGTACGTGCGGCTTCGCGCCGGCCAGCAGCTCCCGGCCTCCCTCGCGACGCTGCTGCGCGAGGCCGTGGCGCTCAACAACAAGCTCGGCAACCCGATGAAGCGCTGAGCGCGCCTCATCGTCGGGACGGGGCGCTGGGGACGCCGCTCAGGCCTTCAGGGACGCGCCCAGCAGGAGCCGCTCGCAGAGGGCCGGGAAGTCGATGCCCCGCCCCGCGGCAATCTTCGGCAACAGGCTGCTGGCCGTCATTCCAGGCAGCGTGTTGATCTCCAGCAGGAACACGTCACCGCTCTCCGTCACGATGACGTCCGAGCGCGACGCGCCCGCGCAGCCCAGCGACTGGTGCGCCGCGAGGCAGACCGCGTTCACCCGCTCGTACTGCGCGGGCTCCAGCGGGGCCGGGAAGAGATACTGCGTGCCGCTGCCGGCCTTGTACTTGGCCTCGTAGTCGTAGAACTCGCGCGCGGCGCGCACCTCGATGACGCCCAGGGCCTCGTTGTCCAGCACGGCGCCCTGCACCTCGCGGCCCTTGATGAACTGCTCCACCAGCAGGGTGCCCGCGTACTTCGCGGCGTCCTCCACCGCGGCCACGTACGCCTCGCGCGTCTTGCAGATGTGCACGCCCACGCTGCTGCCTTCACGGCTGGGCTTCACCACCACCGGGAAGCCGAAGGGCAGTGCATCCACCGCCGCCAGCGCCGCCTCCGCCGTCTGGAAGGCGCGATACGGCGGCGTGGGGATGCCGCGCGCGACGAAGATCTCCTTCGCGTAGACCTTGTCCATGCCCACCGCGGACGCCATCACGCCGCTGCCCGTGTACGGGATGAACATGGACTCCAAGAGGCCCTGCAGACAGCCGTCCTCTCCGTAGCGGCCGTGCACCGCGAGCCACGCCACGTCCACCTTCTCCGCGAGGAGGCGCGCGGGCAGGTCCTTGCCCACGTCGAGGTCCACCACGTCGTATCCCAGCCCCTTGAGCGCTCCGGAGACGGCCGCGCCCGTGCGCAGACTCACCTCGCGCTCCGCGGACAGGCCGCCCTGAAGGACGGCCACGCGCTTCGTCTTGAGTTCGGCCTGGGTGAAGCCTCGGGTGCCTCGGGTCATGGCAGGAACACTCCCACGCGCTTGACTTCGGGTTTCATGTCGACGCCCGTCGCCTCGCGCACCCGCTGCTGCATGAGGGTGATGAGGCCCAGCACGTCGCGGGCAGCGGCGCCGCCCAGGTTGACGATCCAGTTCGCATGCAGGGTGGAGACCTGCGCGCGTCCCAGGGTGTGCCCCTTCAGGGACACGAGTTCAATCAATCGGCCCGCGAAGTCGCCCGGCGGGTTGGTGAACACGCTGCCGAAGTTGGGCTGGCTGAGCGGCTGCGTCCGCTTGCGGTAGCCCAGGTCCGCGTCCATGGCCGCCTTGCTCGCGACCACGTCGCCCTTGCGCAACGCGAAGCGCACCCGCGTCACCACGCCGCCTTCCGGCAGCGAGGCGTGCCGGTACTCGTGCGGCACCTGCGCCTTGGACAACCACCCCACCCCATCCGCCGTGGCCACCTCGATGGCCTCCACCACGCGGAAGCACTCGCCGTTCTTCGTGCCCGCGTTCATCGCCACCGCGCCGCCCAATGTCCCCGGGATGCCCGCGAGGAACTCCGCGCCCACCAGGCCATTGGCGCGCATCAGGTTGACCAACCGGACGATGGCCGAGCCCGTGCCGAGCGTCAGCCGCCCCTCCTCGGGCCCCACGTCCACCTGCTCGGGGAACAGGTCTCCCGGCACGCGCACCGTGACACCTGGGACGCCGCCGTCGCCCACCAGCGTGTTGGCCCCGCCGCCCAGCACGGTGAAGGGCACGCCCTCCTCACGCACGAGCCGCAGCAGCGCCACCAGCGCATCGGGGGAACGGGGCCGCACCAGGGCCTCGGCCGCCCCGCCCGCGCGCACGCTCGTGTGCGGCGCCAGGGGCTCGCCCGCCTTCACCTCGCAGCCCTCCAGCCGCGCCACGCGCGCGGCCAGAGCGGTGCTCACGCCCGGCTCGACCATGGTCTACGCCTTCGCCGGCCCGGAGGCGTTGAGCAGCGTCAACAGCTCCGGCCCCACCTGGGTGATGTCGCCCGCGCCCAGCGTCAGCACGAGGTCTCCCGGACGCAGCCGCTCCTGAAGCGCCCGAGGCAGGTCCGCGCGCTTCTCCACGAACGTCACGTCGCGATGTCCGTGCGCGCGGATGGCATCCGCCAGCGCGTCGCCCGTGGCCCCTGGGATGCGCTCCTCGCCCGCCGCGTAGACGCTGGTGACGAACAGCACGTCCGCGTCGTTGAAGGACGTGGCGAACTCCTTCATCAGGTCATGCGTGCGCGTGTAGCGGTGCGGCTGGAAGGCCACCACCACGCGACGACCGAACGCCTTGCGCGCCCCCGCGAGGGTGGCCATCACCTCGGTGGGGTGGTGCCCGTAGTCGTCCACCACGGTGACGCCCGCGGACTCACCGCGCACCGTGAAGCGCCGCTGCACCCCGCCGAACTCGGCGAGCGCGCCGCGCACCGTCTCCAGCGGGATGTCCATCTCCTCGGCCACGGCGATGACCGCCAGCGCGTTGAAGGCGTTGTGCGCGCCCACCATGCGGACGCGGAACTCGCCCAGCGGTTCGTCGCGACGGAACGCATGGAACGTGGTGGTGAAGCCGTCGAGCGAGATGCCCTCCAGCCGGTAGTCCGCCATGTGCGAGCTGCCGTAGGTGACGAAGCGCTTCTCGATGCGCGGCAGGAGCGCCTGGACGTTGGGGTTGTCCAGGCACAGCACGTTGAGGCCGTAGAAGGGCACCCGGTTGCAGAACTCCACGAAGGCCGTCTGGAGCGCGTCCAGCGTCCCGTAGTGGTCCATGTGCTCCGGGTCGATGTTGGTGACGATGGCGATGGACGGATGCAGCTTGAGGAAGCTGCCGTCGCTCTCGTCCGCCTCCACGACCATCAGCTCGCTCTTGCCGAGCTTGGCGTTGGAGTCGAGCACGTTCACCTTGCCGCCCACCACCGCGGTCGGGTCCAACCCCGCCGCGGACAGCACGGTGGCCACCATGGACGTCGTCGTCGTCTTGCCGTGGCTGCCCGCCACCGCGACGGCGTACTTCAGGCGCATCAGCTCCGCGAGCATCTCCGCGCGGGGGATGACAGGAATCTTCCGTTGGCGCGCCGCCACCACCTCGGGGTTGTCGCGGCGCACGGCCGACGAGATGACGACCACGTCCGCGTGCACCAGGTTCTGCGCGCGGTGTCCCTCGAAGAGCGTGGCCCCCAGCTTCGCGAGCCGCCGGGTGATGTCGCTCTCCTTCATGTCCGAGCCGGACACGCGGTAGCCCAGGTTGAGCAGCACCTCGGCGATGCCGCTCATGCCGATGCCGCCAATCCCCACGAAGTGCACATGCGCCGCGTGGCGCGTCTTGAACAGGCTGACGGGCTTGCTGGGGGGGGACCGGGTCACGACTCGCTCCTGGGGGCCTTCTTTTCTTCTCGCGCGCCGCGATCCCGGCCCGAAGGGCCGTAGGCCTGCACCATCAGGTCCACGCACACGTCCGCCAGCTCCTTGGCGGCCTCGGGACGACCCAGGAGGGCCGCCCGCTTCTCCATCTGCTTCAACTTCGCCGGCTCCGACATCAGCGCGCGGAGCGTCTCCGCCAGCTTCTGCCCCGTCAGCTCCGACTCTCGGAACATCATCGCCGCGCCCGCGTCCACCAGGGCCTTGGCGTTGACCTCCTGGTGGTTGTCCGTGGCGTGCGGGAAGGGAATCAGGATGCTGGCCTTCTTGCACACCGTCAGCTCGGCCAGCGTGGTGGCTCCGGCGCGACAGACCACCAGGTCCGCCCGCGCGTACGCGGAGGACATGTCATCGATGAAGTCCACCACCGTCGCGTGGAAGCCCTTGTCCGCGTAGCCCTGGCGCACGCTCTCCACGTCGTTCTTCCCCGTCTGGTGGAAGAACGAGAGCTGCTCCTTCAGGTCGCCCAAGTGCTCCAGCGCCTCCAACATGCGCGCGTTGACGCCGCGGGCGCCCAGGCTGCCGCCGAAGATGAGCAGCGAGAAGTGCTCGTGCGCGGCGCTGCTGCGCAGGTAGTTGTCCATCAGCTTGCGGCGGATGGGATTGCCGATGAGCTGGACCTTCTTCTCGGGGAAGAAGCGGCGCGCCTCGTCGAAGGCGGTGAACACCACGCGCACCACGCGCCCCAACAGCTTGTTGGTGAGGCCGGGCAGCGCGTTCTGCTCCTGGATGGCCGTGGGGATGCCCATCAGCCACGCGGCCAGCACCACCGGCCCGCTCGCGTAGCCCCCCACGCCCACCACCACGTCGGGCTTCTGGCGCGCGAGGATGCGGAAGGACTCGATGAACGCCAGCGGCAGCGCGAGCAGTCCCTTCAAGAGGCCCAGGAAGCCCTTGCCCTTGAGCCCCTGCACCTTCACCAACTCCAGCGGATAGCCCTCGCGCGGCACCACGCGGGACTCCAGCCCGCGGTCCGTCCCCACGAAGACGACCTCGTTCGCGTGGTGGCGCGTCACCACCTCTTCCGCGAGCGCGATGCCCGGGAACAGATGGCCGCCCGTCCCACCGCCGGCGATGAGTACCTTCACGCGGTTACCCCCCGAACATCCGAACCCGTCCGCACGGGGCGATTGACGGCCCCCTGCGCGCTCGCGCTCAACGACAACAGCACACCGGCCGCGCCCATCAGCACCACCAGGGATGTTCCTCCGTAGGACACGAAGGGCAGCGTCAGTCCCTTCGTCGGCAACAGGCCCATGGCCACGGACATGTTCACGGTGGCCTGGAACGCGATGATGGACGTGATGCCCAGCCCCAGGTACGTCCCGAAGGTCTCGCCCGCCGCGAGGCTCGCGCGAACCCCTCGCCACAGCACCACGCCGTACAGCAGGACCAGCAGCCCCACGCCAATGAGCCCTGTCTCTTCTCCGAGGATGGAGAAGATGAAGTCCGTGTGCGCCTCCGGGAGGAAGAACAGCTTCTGCCGCCCGTCCCCCAGGCCCAGCCCCGTCACACCGCCCGAGCCAATGGACATGAGCGACTCGGCCACCTGATAGCCCACGTCATGCCGGTGCGCCCACGGGTCCAGGAAGGCCAGGATGCGCTTCATGCGATACGGGCTGGTCGCGATGGCGATGTACGCCATGGGCAAGGCCAGCAGCACCGAGCCCACCAGATAGCTGAGCTTCGTGCCCGCCGCGAACAGCAGCACGAACAGCATGAAGACGAGCAGCACGCTGCTGCCGAAGTCCGGCTGGAGCATGCACAAGAGCACCAGGATGCCGCACAGCGCCAGGTGCGGCAGGAAGCCGATGGAGAACGTGGCCACCTTCTCGCGCTTCTTCGCCAGCGAATACGAGAGGTAGACGACCCACGCGAACTTGGCGATCTCCGCGGGCTGGAGGCTGAAGCCCGGCAGGCGGATCCACCGGCGCGCGCCGCCCGCTGTCGTCCCGATGCCCGGAATCGCCACGGCGATGAGCAACACGATGGCCAGGAGCAGCAGCGGATAGGCGAGCCGCGCCAGCCGGCGCCAGCCCAGCTTCATCATCACCGCCATCCCCACCAGCCCCATCCCAGCCGCGCTCAGCTGCCGCTTGAGGAAGTAGAGGCTGTCGCCGAGCTTGTCCTGCGCCAGCACCGCGCTCGCCGAGTACACCATCACCAAACCCAGCGACACGAGCCCCAGCACCGCGCACAACAGCAGCGGGTCGAACCGCACGGGAGGCGGCGCGGGGGCGGCGGCGGTGGGAGGAGCGGTCTTCATCGCGTCACAGCGCCTTGACCAGGCGCTTGAACACGTCGCCTCGGTCCTCGAAGTTCTTGAACTGATCGTACGACGCGCACGCCGGCGACAGGAGCACCGTGTCGCCCGGCCGAGACAGCTCGCGAGCCCGCGCCACCGCCGCGTCCAGCGTGCCGCACGCGTGCACCGGCGCCGCGCCCGCGTAGGCCCGCGCAATCACGTCCGCGTCCTGTCCGATGGTCAAGACGCCCTTCACCTTGCCCAACCCCGCGTCCACCATGGGCTGGTACGGCGCGCCCTTGCCCTTGCCGCCCGCCACCAGCCACAGGTCGCCCGCGAAGGCCCGCAGCGCCACCAGCACCGAGTCCACGTTGGTGGCCTTGGAGTCGTTCACCCACTCCACGCCCTCCAGCACGCGCACGCTCTCCAGCCGGTGCGGCAGCCCCGGGTAGCTGTCCAGGCCCGCCTGCGCCGCGGCCGAGGGCACTCCCCCCAGGCGGGCCAGCAGCGTGGCCGCCATGGCGTTCTGCGCGTTGTGCGCCCCGCGCAGCGCGCGGTTCGTCAGCGTGTAGCGCTCACCGAGCGCATCCAGACGGAAGCCCCCGGGCTCCGCCACCGCCAGCCCCGCGAGCTTCGGGGCGGGCACCACCGGCGTGCCCGTCAGGCTGAAGCCATACACCGGCACGCGCGCCGCCTGGGCCAGGCGCATCACGTCCGCGTCGTCCGCGTTCACCACCGCGAAGTCGGTGCCGTGCTGGTTGCGGAAGATGCGCGCCTTCGCCTCGCCGTACTCCTGGTGGTTCGCGTAGCGGTCCAAGTGGTCCGGCGTGAGGTTGAGCAACGCCGCGCCGTGGGGCCGCAGCGCGTGGATGCCCTCGAGTTGGAAGCTGGACAGCTCCACCACGAGCGCGTCCCAGTCACCGGGGGACAGCGCGGCCTCGGCCAGCGGCCGGCCCAGGTTGCCGCCCACGAACGTGCGCAGCCCCGCGCGCGCGTACAGCTCACCGGTCAGCGCCGTGGTGGTGCTCTTCCCGTTGGTGCCCGTGATGCCCAAGAGCGGCGTCACCGTGAGGAAGCACGCGGCCAGCTCCACCTCGCCCCAGACGGGCACGCCCGCCGCGCGCGCGGCCTGCAACTCCGGCAGCGCCAGCGGTACGCCCGGGCTCACCACCACCAGGTCCTGGCGCTCGAGCAAGCCTGGGGGCGTCGCCCCCGACACGAGCGTCACGCCCCGCGACTCCAGCTCCGTCGCCACGTCGCCCAGCGCCTCGCGCGAGCGCGCGTCCAGCGCCGTCACCTGGGCGCCCTTCGCGAGCAGCAGGCGGAGGGCCGCCACGCCGCTCTTGGCCAGCCCGAACACCAACACCTTCCGACCGGACAGCGACGTCGTCATGGCCTGCGAAACCTCGCTCGCGCTCAGCGCAGCTTGAGGGACAGGAGCGCCACGCCGCCACAGAGGATGGCGACGATCCAGAAGCGGACGATGATCTTCGGCTCCGCCAGCCCCTTCAACTCGAAGTGGTGATGGACGGGCGCCATCTTGAAGACGCGCTTGCCCGTCATCTTGTACGAGGCCACCTGGATCATCACGCTCAGGGCCTCGGCGAAGAAGATGCCGTGGATGATGGCGGACACCACCTCGTTCTTCGACAGCACGGCCAGCCCGCCCAGCGCGCCACCCAGCGCGAGCGAGCCGATGTCGCCCATGAAGACCGAGGCCGGATACGTGTTGAACCACAGGAACGAGATGCCCGCGCCCACGATGCTCGCGCAGAACACGGCCAACTCCGCGCCGCCCGGCACCTGGAGGATGCCCAGGTACTTGTAGAGCGGCGTGGCGGTGAGTCGCGCCACCCCGTTCACCGTCTCGGTGTCCGCGATGTGCAGCGTGGTGCCCGCCACGTAGCAGAGCACGCAGAACGTCACGGCCGACACGATGGTGGGCACGATGGCCAGGCCGTCCAGGCCGTCCGTGAGGTTCACCGCGTTGGAGGTCCCCACCACCACCAGCCAGCCGAACAGGACGTAGAACCAGCCCAGGTCCGGGTTGAACCAGTGCGACGGGATGAACGGCAGCGTCAGCCGCGTGTCGATGAGCAGCGTGGGCCCGAACGAGCCATCCGCCTTCGTCCACGTGCACAAGAGCCCGAAGACGGCCACCAGGTAGAAGAACGTCTGGAGGACCATCTTCTTGCGGCCCGCCAGGCCCTTCGAGTTGCGTTTGGACAGCTTGAGCCAGTCATCCAGGAAGCCGATGAAGCCGTAGCCAAACGTCAAGAGCAGCATCACCCAGACGGCGCGGCTCTTGAGGTCCGCGAACAGCAGCATCCCGGCCGCGATGCACACCAGGATGAGCGCGCCGCCCATGGTGGGCGTGCCCTTCTTCTTCTGGTGCGAGTCCGGCGTGTCCTCGCGCACGTTGCTCTGCCCGTGCTGCGTCAGCCGCAACCGCGCGATGACCCGAGGCCCGATGAGCATGCCGAGCAGGAGCGCGAACACCCCCGCAGCGATGATGCGGAACGTCGGATAGCGCAGGAAGTTGAGGATGCGCCCCGCTTCCGTGTTCTGGATGGCCTCGTACAGGAAATACAGCACTTAGTGGCTCCCTCCAGGAGCGGCCGTGCCCGTCAGGGCGGCCACCACCCGCTCCAGCCGCATGCCGCGGCTGGCCTTCACCAGCACCACGTCGCCCGAGCGCAGCCGGGGCTTCAACCACGCCACCAGCGGCTCGACCTCCGTGAAGTGCGCCGCGGCCTCACCCAGGCCCGCGGACTCGAACCCTCGCGAGGAGCGCGGCCCGAAGAACGCGGCGAGCGACACCTGCCGCCCCGCCTGCGCGCCCAGCTTCGCGTGCTCCTCCAACTCCCCGGGGCCCAGCTCCAGCATGTCCCCGAGCACCACCACCTGCCGGCCACCCGCGGGCACCAGCGTGGCCAGCGTCGCCAGCGCGGCCTCCATGGATGCGGGGTTGGCGTTGTAGCAATCATCCACCACCACCACGCCGCCCTGCCCGTCCAACACATTCAAGCGCCGCGAGTAGGGCCGCGCCTGCTCCAGGCCGCGCGCGCACTCCTCCGGCGTGTACCCCAGGGCCAGCGCCACCGCGAAGGCCGCCGTGGCGTTCTGCGCGTTGTGCGGACCCACGAAGTGCAGCCGCACCCGCCAGTCCACGCCCGCGTGCCGCACCGTGGCCACCATGCCGTCGCGCCCGAGCGTCTCCACGGCCACGAGCCGCACGTCCGCGCCCTCGGCCCGCCCGAACGTCAGCCGCTTCGCCGGTGAGCCCGCGGCCTGCGCGGCCACCAGCGCGTCATCCAGGTTCACCACCGCCGTCGCGCGCGACGACAGCTCGCGGAACAGCTCGCCCTCGGCCTCCGCCACGCCCTGGAGGCTGCCCAGCCCCTCGAGGTGCTCGGGCTGCACCACGGTGATGGCGCCCGCGTCCGGCCGCACCACGCGGGTGAGCCGCTCAATCTCACCGGGCCGGTTCATCCCGACCTCGATGACGGCCGCCACGTGCCGAGGCTCGAGGCGGAAGAGCGTCAGCGGGACGCCCACCTCGTTGTTGAAGTTGCCCTCGGTCTTCAGCGCGGGGCCGCGCACGGCGAGGATGGCGCCCACCATCTCCTTGGTGGTCGTCTTGCCGTTGCTGCCCCCCACCGCCGCCACCGGGATGCCAAAGCGCATCCGGTGGTGGCGCCCCAGGCCGCCGAGCGCGGCCAGGGTGTCCTCGACTTCAAACAGCGCGAAGCCCTCGGGCAGGACTGGAAGCCGCTGCCCGCGCTTCACCACCGCGCCCGCCGCGCCGCCGCGCGCCGCTGCGTCCACGAAGTCATGGGCGTCGAACCGCTCGCCCTGGAGCGCCACGAAGAGGCACCCCGGGGTGAGCGTCCGCGTATCCGTGGAGACCGCGGAGAAGCCGGTGGGGACCGGCTCGCCGCGCCGGGTGGCCCCGGTCGCCTGAACCACCTCGTCGTCGGAGAATCGAGCGGCCATAACGGTGTGCGAGCGCGGCGACGGGTGGGCTTGGGCTCAGCCTGGCGTGCGGCTCGCCAGCGCCTTGGCCGCCACTTCGCGGTCATCGAAGGTGTGCTTCTGGGCGCCGATGACCTGGTGCACCTCGTGGCCCTTGCCCGCGATGAGGACCACGTCGTCCTCCTTCGCCAGGTTGACGGCCTGCTCGATGGCCGCGCGCCGGTCCGCGTCCACCAGGTAGCCCTTCTCGCCGCTCTTCGCCTTGCCCACGGAGATGCGGCGCAGGCCGCCCTTCTCCAGGCCCGGCGTCACCTGCGCGATGATCTCCTCGGGCTCCTCGGTGCGCGGGTTGTCGCTGGTCACCACGGCCAGGTCCGCGCCCTCGGCGGCCACCGCGCCCATCAGCGGACGCTTGCCCTTGTCGCGGTCTCCGCCGCAGCCGAACACCACGATGACGCGGCCCTTGGCCAGCGCGCGCGACGCCTCGATGGAGCGCTTGAGCGCGTCATCCGTGTGGGCGTAGTCCACCAGGACCGCGGGCCCCGGCCCGGGGCCGTAGTTTTCCACGCGCTCCATGCGGCCATCCACGCGCGACATGCGCTCGATGCCGTCCTGCACGTCGCGGCGCGAGAAGCCCGCGCCCAGGCCGATGCCCGCCGCCAGGAGGATGTTCTCCAGGTTGTGGGGCCCGAGCAGCTTGCTCTTCACGGGGATGTCACCCGCGGGCGTCTTGAGCGTGGCCTTGATGCCCTGGAGCGTGAACGTCGCGTCCGTGGCGGAGACCTCGCCAGCGCCCAGGCGGCTGAACTTCCACGCCATGCGCTTCTGGCCGCGCAGCTCGTTGTAGACGCGGCTGGCGTAGGTGTCGTCGCCGTTCACCACGGCCACGCCGGTGGCGGACAGGTTCTCGGCGAACAGCTTCCGCTTCGCCTGGAAGTAGTCCTCCATGTCCTTGTGGTAGTCGAGGTGGTCGCGGCTCAGGTTGCTGAAGCCGGCGGCCTTGAACGTGAGGCCGTGCACCCGCTCCTGCGCGAGCGCGTGGCTGGAGACCTCCATCACCACCGTCTCCACGCCCGCGTCCACCATCTCCCGGAAGATCCGGTGCAGCTCAAGCGGATCCGGCGTGGTGTTCGGGCTCTCCACCGTCTTGCCGCCGAACTTGTACCCCAGCGTGCCAATCACGCCCGTGGACGCGTAGGCCGCCGTGCTCATGGCCTCGAGCAGGTACGTGGTCGTCGTCTTTCCGTTCGTTCCCGTCACCGCGAGCAGCGTGAGCTTGTCCGCGGGGCGTCCGTAGAAATTGGCGGCGATGAGCGCCAGCGCCTTGCGCGCGCTGCCAACCTTGAAGAAAGGCACCTGGGACGCGGGCACTGGCTTCTCGGAGACCACGGCCACGGCGCCGCGCGACACGGCCTCCCCAATGAACTGGGCACCGTCTTCCCTGGTCCCCGGCACGGCGACGAAGAGGTCCCCCGGCTTCACGCGCCGCGAGTCCTGCGTCACACCGGTGACGTCAACCGCGGAACGGCCGCCCGAGGTCTGCTCGGCTCCACACCCTGCGAGGACATCCGTCAGCTTCATCTCTTCCCCTTCACACGTATTGCAAGCGCGGGGCCTGGAGCGGGCGCGGCCTTATTGCCGCGTGGCGAGCTCCAGCGTCACCCGGGCCCCCTTCTCCACCATTGAGCCGGCGGCGGGGGTTTGAGACACCACACGTCCACTGCCCAGTACCTGTGGCTCCAGAGCCGCGGCCAACAACTGCACCACCGCGTCACGGCCCGCCTGTCCCTGGACGTCTGGCACACGCACCGTGCCAGGCTCCGGGGTCTCGGTCACCGCTTCCGCCAGGGCCGCCTTGATGGGGGCTGCCTTGGCCGATGCCTTGGACGCCGGGGGGGGCGCCAGGGGAACGGCCGCCGCGACTCCCTCTGGTGGTGCCACCGTGCGAGACGGGGGCACGGCCAGGTGGGCCATGGCGGCGGTTGCGATTTCCTTGAAGGCGGGGGCAGCCACGAGCCCCCCGTATACGTCCGTCTTCGGTTCGTCCACTACGACGAGAATCACGGCACGCGGTGCCTCGGCCGGCACCACGCCGACAAAGGAGGCGATCCGCTTGTCCGAGTACCCCCGCGCCACCGGGTCCGCCTTCTGGGCGGTGCCCGTCTTGCCCGCCACGCGGTACTCCGCCATGGCGGCCCGAGGCGCGGTTCCTCCCTTGGTCACGACGCTCTCGAGCATGCCCACCACCTGCCGGGCCGTCTTCGCGGAGACCACCCGCCGCAGCTCCGTGGGCTGGTTCTCCAGCAAGACTACCCCGTCCGGGTCCACCACTTTGGAGACGAGATAGGGACGCATGAGCACGCCATCGTTGGCCAGTGCACCATAGCCGGCCGCCACCTGGACTGCGGTGGCCGTCATGCCCTGCCCGAAAGATTGGGTGGCCAGGGCCACGTCCGCCTTGGGGAAGGGAATCACGCCCCGGCCCTCACCCGGCAGCGCCAGGCCGGTGCGCTCGGCGAAGCCAAACGCGTGGTAGGCCGCCACCAGCCGCTCGCGGCCCAGCACGTTGGCCACCTTCGCGGTGCCGATGTTCGAGGACACCTGGAGGATGCCCTCGATGTTCATGTTCCCGTGGGGGTGCGTATCGTTGATGGTGTGCCGGCCCACCGGCCACGCGCCGTTCTCGCAGAAGAACGTCGAGTCGGCGGTGATGAGCTTCTGGTCCAGCGCCGCCGCCATGACGAACGACTTCATGGTGGAGCCGGGCTCGAAGGTGTCCAGCGCGGCGCGGTTGCGGATGGCGCCGCGGTCGCCCCCCTCGGGGGCGTTGGGGTTGAAGCGGGGGTTGTTGGCCAGGGCCAAGAGCTCGCCGGTGCGCGGGTCCAACACCACCGCCGTCCCGGCCACCGCGCGCGACTCCTCCACCGCCTTGGCCAGCGCCTTCTCGGCCACGTACTGAAGGTGCCGGTCGAGCGTGAGCGTCACCGAGGCGCCCTGCCGCTCGAGCGGATCCAACGCGCCCTGCACCAACAGCTTGCGCCCCTTGGCGTCACGGAAGCCGGACAGGCGCGAGTTCTGTCCCGACAGCTCGTCCTCGAAGGCCAGCTCCAGGCCCTCCAGGCCGTGGCCGTCGGTGCCCACCAGCCCCACCACATGCGCGGCCAGCTCTCGCTGGGGATAGAAGCGCTTGGGCTCCTTGGTGAAGCCCAGGCCCGGAAGCCCCAGCTCCTTGATGGCGTCCACGTCCTGGGGCTTGGCCTGCCGCTTCACCCACGCGAAGCGCTTGGCCCGCGTCAGCCGGCCGAACAGCTCGTCCGCGTCCACCTTCAGCACGCGGGCCATGGCGCGCGAGGCGGCGCGCACGTCCGGCAGGAGCGAGGGGTCCACCCAGATGGAGTCCACCTCCACGCTCTGGGCCAGGGGCGTGCCGCGCCGGTCGAAGATGTCACCTCGGCGGGCGGGAATCTCAATCTGACGGACGTACTGGTCCTGCGCGAGTCCGCGCAGCTTCTCCTGCTCGAAGACCTGGAGGAAGACCGCGCGCGCGAAGGCCGTTCCCAAGAGCGTCAGGAACAGCCCGAACAGCAGCTGGACCCGCAGCTTGAGCCATTTCGCGTTGGGCTCGGGAGCCCTGGCGGCCTTGAAATCCCTCACCGCGCCGTCCCCCGCTCCGCCACCCGAGTCGAGGGCGCGGCGGTGCGCGCCTCCACCCGAGTCGCCGACGCCGGGGCCCGGCGCGAGTCCGCGCCCAGAGACACCACCGCGCCGCCCGCGGGCATGGCCATGCCCAGCTGCTCACGCGCCACGCGCTCCAGCCGCACCGGCCCCTTGAGGGTGGCCAGCTCCAGCTTCAGGCGGTCGTTCTCCCGCGCGAGGGCACGGCTCTCGCCCTCCTCCTGGGACAGCCGGTAACCCATGTCCACCACCAGCACGCGGCTGGTGACGTGGAGGATGCCCACCGCGGCGAACAGCGCGAAGAGGAACACGGCGGGCAACAGGTGCAGCAGCACGCCCGTCAGGGACACGGAGCCACGCGGGGACGTCTTGCTCATCGAATCTTCTCCACGCCGCGAAGGTGCGCGCTGCGAGACCGGGGGTTGGCCTCGATTTCCTGCTCGGACGCCGCCACGGCCTTCTTCGTGAGCAGCGCGAAGTCTCCCACGCCCCCGCAGGCGCACACCGGCAGCCCCGGGGGACAGGTGCACTGGCCCGCCAGCGACCGGAAGGCTTCCTTCACCTTGCGGTCCTCCAGCGAGTGGAACGAGATGACGGCGGCGCGCCCACCCACCTTCAGCAACTTGGGCAGCGCGGCGAGCAGCGCGTCCAGCGCCTCCAGCTCACCGTTGACGGCCATGCGCAGCGCCTGGAACGTCCGGGTGGCCACGTGGATGCGGGTGGGCCACGCCTTGCGCGGCACCGCGCGCTTGACGACCTCGGCGGCCTCCAGCGTGCGCGTGGGCAGCGCGCGCTTGAGCTCCCGCGCGATGGGCCGGGCAAAGGGCTCCTCGCCCAGGTCCTTGAGGAGGAAGGCCAGGTCGCGCTCGTCCGTGCTCGCGATGAGCTCCGCCGCGGTGGGACCGTCCGGCCCCATGCGCATGTCCAGCGGGCCGTCCTTGGAGAACGAGAAGCCGCGCTCGGCCACGTCGAGCTGCGGTGAGGACACGCCCAGGTCCACCAGCACGCCATCCACCGGCAGCAGGTCCGCCGCCACGCGCAGCAGATCCCCGAAGTTCCCCTGGCGCGCCTGGAAGCGGGTGCTCGCGCCCACGCGCTGGGTGGCCGCGGCCAGGGCGACCGGGTCCCGGTCGACGCCCACCACGGTCGCACCCGCGGCGAGGAGCGCCTCCGAGTGGCCTCCGCCCCCCAGGGTGCCGTCGAGGATCACCTTCCCCGCTCCCGGCTGCAGCAGCGACACCGTCTCCTGGAGGAGCACGGTCTGATGCTGGAAGTCCAAAGGCTCGCGCAAGTCAGACGAAGGGGGCGCGCGACAGCGTGAAGGCCGCCCGAGCGTCGTTCATGTGCGGATACATCTCGAAGGAGTCGTGCGCGCCGGCCGCGCGGAAGATGGCGGCCAGGTACGGCGACAGCGCGGACAGCTTGAGGTCCCCTCCGGAGCGGCGGAACGCCTCGGCGCGCGCCATCAGCGGCTTCACGCCGCGGTAGTTCAGGTGCGACACCTCATGGAAGTCCAGGACGATCTGCCGCGTGCCGCGGTTCAGCTTGCGGCCCAGGTCCTCGCACAGCTCGGTCAGCTCCTGCTCGCCCAGCTCGCCCTCCAGCATCAGCGTCTCCACCCGCTCGGTTCCCAACGCCGCCACCGCGCCTCGCCGCACCTCCAGAACCTGGTTCATACGCGTGCCACCCTCCCGGGACTTCCGGCTCCTGTCGACTTTCCGACCTACTGCTGGCGCAGCTCGGCGAGCACGCGCATCACGTCCGCGGAGGTGGCTTCCTGGCGCGCCGCTTCCTGCGCCTTCGCCCAGCCCTCGCGGCTCCACAGCTCAATCACCTTCACCATCCCCGCCCACACCACGTCCTTCTCCAGCCCCGCGTAGGTGCGCAGCGACGGCGGGATGAGCAGCCGCCCCAACCGATCCAGGGGGCACTCCTGCGCGCTGGCCACGTACAGGCGCATCAGCGTTTTGACCCCAGGTTCCATGGGGTTGCGCTTCGCCAGGGACGCCTCGAGGGCCTCCCACTCCCGCACCGGGTAGGCATGAAGGCAGGGGTCCAGCGCGGTCGTGAGGATGAGCCGCTCGTCGTAGGCGCCGACCAGCGTCTCCCGGAGCTTCGCCGGGAGGCTCGTCCGCCCCTTCGCGTCGACCTGATGCTCATAGACGCCTCGGAACACGCGGGACGATCCACCTTTTCAACCCGCCACGGGAAACTGCGCCACTCCTTCCCACCCCTTACCACCCAACGCCGGCATTCATACGCGGCCCCTCCAGGGGGGTCAAGAAACCGCAACAGGTTGAAACAGCGGGGGGCCGGCAAAGGGCCGTGCTCCGGGGCACCTCACCTGGCGCGTCACCCGGCTGGCGCGGTGCGGTGGCCTACCCTTGAAGCTGGGGTGAACTTGATTCTTTCCACGCCCCGCCCGAGAGTCGGACAGCGTGACGACGAACGTTCGACTGAAGGTGGCCTACAAGACGCCGCAGTCACTGGTGGGCGAATACACCCGGAGCATGAGCCGGGGGGGCGTCACGCTGGAGACGCGCCGCGGGCTGCCCCTGGGCACCCTCTTCACCTTCGAGATGCACGTGGGAGGCGTCCCCCGCCCCGTGGAGGTGTTGGGCGAGGTGGTCCAGGTGGAGCGGATGGGAGACAGCCGCTTCCGCCTCACCGTGCGCTACGACGCGGGCCATGAGCGAGGCGGCCTGGACGCGGTGCTCCAGCACATCTTCGCCCAGGAGGACGCCACGGGATTGCGGCGCTTCCCGCGCCTGCCCCTCCACGTGCGCGCCCTGGATGATCGGCCCCAGTCCCCCGGCTTCGTCGTGCGGGACATCTCGCGCGGCGGCGTGGGCCTGGAGGTGGAGGCCCCGGCACTGCCGCGCATGGTGCAGATTGGCGCGCCCTTCCTCCTGGAGCTGGAGATGCGCGAGGGACCGCTGATGCTGCACGGTGAGGTCGTCTGGACCTCCACCGTGCCTCGGCAGGGCTCGGACGCGGTGACGCCCGGCTTCGGCGCCACGTTCGGCCGGCTGCGCCCGGAGATGCTCGCGCGCCTGGAGGCGCTGATGGCGCTGGAGGCCCTGCCACCCGCGCCCTGGCAGGCGCGGGTCAGCTTTGGCCTGGACGCCGTGTCGCGGATGCCCTGAGCGGGCCCGTCACGCGGCGCTGTATGGATAGCCGCCCGCGACCTCCAGGGCCGCGACGACCGTCTCGCGCAGCTCGGCGGGGTCATACGGGCTGAAGGCGTCCAGCGTGGCCAACCGCTTCAGCTCCGCCTGGAGCGCCTCTCCCTTCAAGATGGAGCACAGCGCGCGGCGGGTGCGCTCGAAGGCGCGCGTCGTGGACTCCTGCGCGTACAGCCGCACCAGCGCCACCCGCGTGGGGTCCAGCGCGCCGTCACCGGCGACCTGCCGCGTGCGCGTCACCATCGAGTCCAGCGCGAAGGCATCCATCACCACGTCCGCCAGGAGCGCCATGACCTCCTGGTGGCGATCCAACTCGGTGCCGAACGCCTCTGTCGCCAGGCGCATGCCGTGGAGCGCGAGCTGCTTGGCGCACTCGGCGGCCACCTCCTCGGCGGCGAGCGCATCCTGCTTGCGCGCCCGAGGTCGCTCTGCGCGAGACAAGGCATCCGCCACGGACCGCGCCAGCGCGAACAGCGGCAGGTCTCCCTTCACCGCGCGCTTGAGGAGCATGCCGGTGATGAGCATGCGGTTGATCTCATTGGTGCCCTCGAAGATGCGGTTGATGCGCGCGTCGCGATAGGCCCGCTCGACAGGGTACTCCTCGATGTAGCCGGCACCGCCGTGAATCTGCACCGCGTCGTCCACCAGCACGCCGAGCGCCTCCGAGCCGAACACCTTCATGATGGAGGCCTCGGTGACGTACTCCTCGATGGCCGCGATGAGGTGCGCGTCGTAGTCCGGCGCCGAGCGTTCCTTCGAGGCGAGCCGGCCATCCACCAGGCCCGCCGTGCGGTACGTCATCGTCTCCAGCGCGTAGACGAGCGAGGCCATGCGCGCGAGCTTCTCGCGGATGAGCGGGAAGCGAACGATGGGCGTCTTGAACTGCTGGCGCTCCTGCGCGAACTTGAGCGCGTTCTCCAGTTGCAGCTTCATGCCGCCGATGACGCCCGCGCCCAGCTTGAGCCGGCCGTAGTTGAGGATGTTGAAGGCGATCTTGTGGCCCTTGCCCAGCTCGCCCAGGAGGTTCTCGGCGGGCACGCGCGCGTCCTCGAAGTACAGCGGGCACGTGGAGGAGCCACGGATGCCCATCTTGTGCTCCTCGGGGCCCACGCTGAAGCCCGGGGTGCCGCGCTCCACGATGAACCCGGTGAACTTGTCGCCGTCCACCTGCGCGAAGACGACGAACACGTCCGCGAAGGCCGCGTTGGTGATGTAGAGCTTGGAGCCGTTGAGCACGTAGTGCTGTCCGTCCGCGGAGCGCACCGCCTTCGTCTTCGCCGCGCGCGCGTCGCTGCCACTGCCCTGCTCCGTCAGCGCGTACGCCGCCACCCACTCGCCCGAGGCCAGCTTGGGCAGGTACTTCGCCTTCTGCGCCGCGTTGCCGAACCAGACGATGGGCAGCGTGCCGATGCCCGTGTGCGCGCCGAACGTCACCGACCACGAGCCCAGGAGCGCCATGGCCTCGGCCAGGAGCAGCGACGTCGTCTTGTCGAGGCCCGTGCCGCCATGGGCCTCCGAGATGTCCACGCTCAGGAGTCCCAATTCGCCCGCGCGGCGCAGCAAGTCTCGCAGGAGCGCGTTGTCCTTCGCCTCGATGCGCTCCGCCTGCGTCAGCACTTGCTCGCGGCAGAACTGCAGGGCCGTCTTGAAGAACAGGCGCTGCTCGTCGGTGAAGGACTCGGGCGTGACGAAGGGCGTGGCCCCCACCTCCTGAGCGAGGAACATTCCCCCGGCCAGAGCTGCCTGGGAACGGTCAGCGGACTCGACGACAGCAACCATGGATGACTCCTCCGAGCGAGGCATCGCGCGCAACGCCCCGGGAGGCAATGTACGGCGGGGCACGTTCGTGGGGTAGTCAGCACGGACGCCCAACCCGGCAACCCGCTGCGAGCAGGCGAGGGAGACCCCGCTGCACGCGAGCGCTCGGGACTAACCTCCGTCCGCGCGCCGGGGCGGCGTGGGGTAGACGAGGCAGAGCGACTCGAAGGTGGGCTCGCCTCGCGCGACATAGTCCGCGCTGAGGGCCCTCGCGGCCTGCGCCACTTCGGTGCCGAAGGAGGGCACCAGGCACAGCTCCTCCGTGGTCGTGAACCGCCCCTTCAACAGGCGCAGCCCGCGGCGCAGCGTGGCGAGGTCCTGACGCCCGCCGCGCACCGGCACCGAAGGTCCATTGGCGTCCGGCCCCGGGAGCTTGCCCACGCTCGTGGCGAGTTCGAAGCCGTCCGCGCGCTGGATGATGCGCGGCCTTCCGGGCGCGACATCATCCAACCAGGCCCGGAAGCCCTCCTCATCGCGCAGCGTGAGGGGGTATGCCGCCGGCGCATCCGGGTGTTGCAGCCACACCTCGGCCGCGTGCGTCCTCAGCACCGCGAACAGCTCGGAGACCTGCGCCAGGAACGTGTCCGCGTCCGGAACGATGAGCACCTCGCGCCCGTCGATCCGCGCGCCGAGTCGCGCGGCGTCCTGGGGGCGAGCTGGCACGAAGTCCTCTCCCGCCACGCGCGCACCATCGCCGTGGAGCACCACCGTCACGGCGTCCTGGGGCAGCGGCTCACCGAACACGGGCGCGGGCGCGAGTTCGAGCAGGGCATCCTCCGCGCGCCCCGCGTCCGAGCCATGCGCGGAGCCACTCGCCAGCGATGGCAGCGGGGCCGGAGCCAACGAGCGCAGCGGCTCCACGGGCGTGTCCTCACGACAGCCCGCGCCCAGGAGGAGAACCAGCCCCATGGCGGCCACCGCGCCTGGGAGCCCGCTCGCGGCGGTCATGGTGCGGTGTCCATCACCTGGGCCAAGCCCCGGACGGCTCGCGCCTCGGCGCCACGGAGCACGCCCACGAAGGACCGTCACGGCGCCTCCTTCGCAACGGGCAGCGAGGCCGCGACACATCCAGGGCTCGCGAGTCCGGCCTTCGCCGCGTGCTCGGCCGCGGTGCGCGGCGCCTGGAACAGCACCATGTCCGCGAAGCGCTTCGGGTCCTCGGAGTGGCCGGCGTCGCGGATGTAGATGGCCTTCACGCGCCCCGGGAACTCGTCGCGGATCTCCCGGTACACCTCCGGATCCTTCTCACCCGAGTCCCCCACCAGCACCACGGGCTGCGGGAACTGGCGCAGCAGCCGCCGGATGATGGGCTGCTTGTAGCCCGACCACGTCCCCGGCCCCAGGTCGCGCAGGTACACCCCGAACCCCGACGGGAAGCCGTTGCGCGCCAGGAACATTCGCACCCGCGACAGGTACTGAATGGGCGAGCCGCTCACGAGCGCGAACGCCGGCGCGGCGCCCGCTCGCAGACAGCCATAGAAGGCCGCCATCCCAGGCACCGCCTCCTGCGTGTGGCCGTCCCGCAGCAGCGCGGAGGTCAACAGGCTCCGTGCACTCGTCACGCCCGTCACCGCCACCGTGTCGTCGAAGTCCGAGACCACCAGGAAGGGCACGTCGTCCGCGACCACCTCCACCCGCGCGCGCGCCCGAGCTCCCGCCACGCGCACCTCCGCCACGGATGGGCCGGACTCGAAGCGATGCCCCTCCCCAGGCCGGAGGTCCACCGAGAACGCGCCGTCGTCGCCGCTCGTCACGGAGGCCTTCACGCCCTGGAACTCCACCTCCACCGACGCGCCCTCCCAGTTCGGAGCCAGCAGACGCCGCAGGTTTCGCGACAGCGGCGAGCTGCCCGGACGTGGGGCGTCCTGCAGGACCCGGCCCGCCAGGGTGAGCCCCTCGGGACTCGCCAGGGCGGGCGCCACCCAGATGGCAGGACCCGCCAGGGCGGCCGGGGACGCCAACAACAACGCAACAGTCAAGTGTCGAATGGGTGTGCTCAGCGGAATTTTCCAACCATGGCGTCTAATAGGGTCCATGATAGCGTTCCTCGGTCTTCGTGCGGGCTGCCCAACGAAGGAGCCGAATCGAACGTGCCGCCGCCTCCCGCGGGCCAGCCATTCGGGAAGTACACGCTGCTCGATCGCATCGCGACGGGCGGCATGGCGGAGATCTTCCGCGCTCGGATGACCGCTGCCGCGGGCGTCACCAAGCCTGTCGTCATCAAGAAGATTCTCCCGGACTACGCGGGAAACACCGCTTTCGTCTCGATGTTCATCAACGAGGCGCACATCGCGGTGGGGCTGAGTCACGGCAACATCGCGCAAGTGTTCGACTTCGGCGAGGTGGGAGGGGAGTACTTCCTCGCCATGGAATGGGTGGATGGCCACCCCTTGTCGCGGGTCCTCCGCCGCGCGCGTGACAAGGGCCTGCGCGCCCTGCCCCAGCCGCTCGCGGTGCTGGTGGGCATCGAGATGCTGCGCGGTCTGTCCTACGCCCACACGCGCCTCGACGAAGGGGGCCGCCCGCTGCACATCATCCACCGCGACGTGAGCCCCCAGAACGTCCTGCTCAGCTACGAGGGGCAGGTGAAGCTGGTGGACTTCGGCATCGCCCGCGCGCGGCTGGCCGGGCACCACGAGGCCGAGGCCCGCGCCGCGCAGGGCAAGTACTTCTACTTCTCGCCCGAGCAGGCCCGCGGCGAGGCGCTGGATGCCCGCTCGGACGTGTTCGCCGCGGGCACCGTCCTGTACGAGCTGCTCTGCGGACGCCTTCCCTTCGAGGGGCCACGGGACCGGGTGCTCCAGCGCATCATCGACGGAGACTTCGCCCCACCCCGCGCGTTGGACCCCACCATCCCCGCCGCGCTGGAGCGCATCCTGCTGACGGCGATGGCCACCGAGCGCTCGCGCCGCTTCCCCACCGCGCAGGCGTTCGCCGAGTCCCTGGCGCGCTTCCTCCACCTCGCCGCGCCGGACGTGTCCTCCAGCGCGCTGGCGCATCTCATGGGCTACCTGTTCGAGCCCGACCTCGTCACCGAGGGGCGCCCGGTGCAGTTGCCGCGCGAGTTCCTCGCCGAGGTCTCTCGCTGGTCACGCCCCTCGGACAGCACGCCCGAGCCCGCGAGGCCAGTCCCCGCCGAACCGCTCCCCCCCGAGCCCCGAGGCGAACGCACCACCCAACCCATCCCCGAGCCCCCCGCCCCCGCGCCCCAACGGTTCCGCCTGCGCCGGAGCGCCGTGTGGCTCGCGCCCGTGGGCGTGGCGCTGATGGCCACCAGCCTGGGGCTGTTCCTGGGAGGCACGAACTCCTTCTCCGTGGAGCTGAGCTCCTCGCCGCCGGGGGCCATGCTGCGCGTCGATGGCCGGCCCATCTCGGACACCACGCCCGCGCTCGTCACCCACCTGGACTCGGACACGGAGCACCTGGTGGAGGTGACGCTGCCGGGCATGGTGCCATGGAGCCAGCGGCTGCACGCCGAGCGAGGCACGACCCTCGCCGTCCATGCCCGACTGCGGCGACGCACTCCGCCCGCGGCCTTGCCCGCTGCTTCTCGCGCGCAGGCACTGGAGGCCGCGTCCCACGAGGCGACCTTCACACCCTCGGCGTCGCCGTCGCTGTCCGCCGCGGCGCAGGTCCTGCTCATTCCGCCCTCGGCCGCCGCTCGCGTGCGGCTGGATCCATCGCGGACCTATGGCCTGCGCACCGAGGGCCGTGTGTCGCTGGGCGGCCCGGTCCCCACCGCGCAGGCCGCGTGGTTCGTCGAGGGCAGCACCGCCCTGCCCGCGCGGCGCACCTTTGGCGTGGTGGGCCCCGACGAAGAGGTCGAGGTCAGCCAGGCCGCCGTGCTCTACGTGTTCCTCCTGGACGGGCGCGTGGACGACAACCGCGGCGCCCTCCAGGTCCACGTGCGCGAGCAGGCCACCGGCGCCCTCACCACCCTCTTGCTGGACTCGCGTCGCAACACGGTGACGCCCCTGCCCTCCGAGCGCTTCACCCTGCGGGCGTTGGATCCGAACACCACCTACGAGGTCTTCGTGCGCCAGGGCGCCGAGCCCGCACGCACGCGCGGCCCCGGCAGCGAGCCAGTGAGCCAGGTGCTCGCGCTGCATGGCAACGGCGAGGATCCAGACTCGCTGGAGGTGCTGGAGGTCAACCACCCCACGCTGGTGCACGGCGCGCGGTGGCTGGAGCTCCTGTACCCAGACGACGCGGCGGACGACAACTCAGGCAGTCTCACGCTGCACGTGTCCGTACTGATGCCGCTCGCGGGGAAGCCGCCCGCGTCGCCATGAGCCACCGGGCGCTACAGCGGTGCAGCGACCTGTTGCCGAAAAGTTGATCCACCGAGCGCTCCCCCTACCCTGGGTCGCCACGGAGGACTCAACATGAAGAAGCTGATGGTGGTCGTCGTGTTCGCGGTGGTGGCGACGGCGGGGCTCTCGTCCCGCGTGGATGCGCGCCCCGAGCTGTCCGCGGCGAGCGAGGGTCCGACCGATGCCCAGGTCGAGGCGGCCTTGGACGCGCGGACGCACGAGGTGCTGGGCCGGCTGCTGGAGTCCCAGCGCGCCGGAGAACGGATGGCCACCCTCCCCCGGTAAACTCGTGGCGTCCGGCGTGGCTCAATGCTACGACCGGCGTCCGCGTCGGTTCTTCTCTCACTCGCCCTCGAGGGGGACATGCCTGAAGGGTCCGCTGCACTCCAGCTCGCGGTCGGCGACCGGGTCGTCTACCCGAACCAAGGGGTCTGTCGCGTCACCGCGATTGACGTCAAGGAAGTCGCTGGCCAGAAGCTCACGTTCGTCACCATGCGCCGCGAGGAGGACGGTGCGGTCGTCATGGTGCCCGAGGCCAAGGTCGTGGCCATCGGGGTCCGCAAGGTCGCGACCGCCGAGGACGTCGAGCGCATCTATGCGTTCCTGCGCTCCGACAGCGACAAGGCGGACCTGGACTGGAAGCAGCGCGCGCGCACCAACCTGGACCGGATGACCCAGGGCGGAATCCTCGGCCTGGCCGAGGTCGTCAAGGCGCTGCAGGTCCTGAGCGAGCTGCGCCCGCTGCCCACCAAGGAGCGTGAGCTGTACGACTCCGCCCGGCACCTGCTGGTCTCGGAGGTGGCCGCCGCGCTGGGCACCGCCGAGGTCAACGCCGAGGACTCCATCGACATCGTCCTGTTCCCGCCCGGCCGCGAGCGCCCCAAGCGCACCGCCGCCGAGTTCGCTCGCCCCGATGGCGAGGACGGCGACATGGACCTCGACGGCGACCTCATGGGCCTGGATGGCGGCGAGTTGGATCTGCCCTCCGAGGAGGAGGCCCCCGCCGAGCCCGAGGAGAACGCCGAGGGCGAAGGTGAAGGCGAGGAGTCCGAAGAGTCCGCCTCCGACGAGTCCGCTCCGAAGAAGCGCGGCCGTCCGCCCAAGGCCAAGCCCGCCGAGGGCGAGGCCCCGGCCGCTCCCAAGAAGCGCGGCCGTCCGCCCAAGCCCAAGCCCGAGGTCGTGTCCACCGAGCCGCCTCCGCCGCCGAAGAAGCGCGGCCGCCCGCCCAAGCCCAAGCCGCCAGAGAGCGAGACCGCCGCGCCCGCCGCTCCCAAGAAGCGCGGTCGCCCGCCCAAGGTGAAACCACCGGAGGGCGAGTGACGTGATGGCCTCCCCGCCCCTCCTCCGCCGAGGTGACGCCCCGTGATTCGCGTCGTGACGTTGGACCCCATCGACGACAAGCAGCTCGCCAAGTTCAACCGGACGCTCTACACGGCGTTCGGCGTGGGCAGCGAGCACAGCGGCAGCGCGGAGATTCCCGCGGGCATGTCCGAGCCGTTGGACGCGGAGAAGCTCGTGGACGCGGTGAAGGGCATCCGCGCCTACACGGACGACAAGGTCCTGCTGCTCACCACGCGCAAGCTCAAGGACCGCGAGCTGCCGAGCGGCACCGCGCCCACCGTGGGCTTCGCGCGCCAGGGCAAGGACCGCGCGGTGCTCAGCATCCACCCGCACAAGGACCTGGAGAGCGCTTACAAGGGCCTGGCCCGGCATGCGCTGCACCAGCTCGGCCACCTCTGGGAGCTGCACCACTGCCTGGACCCGCGGTGCTCGATGTACCCGCCCTGGACGCCGTCGTTCAGCCAGGGCGAGCCCATCTTCTGCACCTTCTGCCGGGAAAAGAGCGAGCAGAAGATTCGCCTTGCGAAGTCCTAGGCTGACGCGCGCGCTGCCCCTCGTGGAGCTGGGGGGCCTGCTTCTCGTCGCGCTCCTGTGCCTGCTCTTCCACCTCCGGCTGCCGGGCCGCCTTCCCTCGGAGGCGGACTACCGCGCGGTGGCGGAGCGACTGCGGGCCGAGGCCCGTCCCGGGGACGCCGTGCTGCTCTTCCCCTGGTGGGCCGAGCGCGCGCGCCTCTACCTCCCCCCCGAGATTCCCATCTACGGCTGGCTCGCCTCGGACAAGGCGGACCTCTCCGCGCACCCGCGCATCTGGGTGCTGGGCCAGCCGGAGCTTCCGCGCTCGGATGTCTCCGCGTTCGACGCCGCGTTCCTCCCGGGGCGCAAGGCGGCGGGCCCCGCCACGCACGCGGGCACGCTGACACTGGGGCTCTATGAGAACGGGCGGTATCGACCGCGCCGCTGGGTGGCCTCGGAGTCCTTCGCTCGGGCGCGCGTGTACCTGGAGCAGCAGGATGGCTCGCGCCGCGAGTGCCCGTTCGACGGCCGCGCGCACCGGTGTCCCGGCCCGCCGTATCTCTACGTCGCGCCGGAGTGGCACGAGATTCTCTACGAGCCGCGCCACTGCTTGTGGATGCACGCACCGGGCGGCCCCCAGCGGCTGGTGGCCGAGTTCGACGACGTGCCGGGCGGGCTCGGGCTGCGGCTCGAGGGGGGCATCATCTTCGAGTTCGCGCACTCGAAGGACCCTCGGCTGAGCACCGCGCACCTGGGCGTGGACGACGCCGCGAGCAACGCGCGCTTGCTGGAGGTCCCGGTTCCTCCCGGGCGTGAAGGCGTGCAGACCTCGGAGGTCATCCTCCCGCCCGGCCCGCCGCGCACGGTGAAGGTCTGGGTGCAGGCGGACAACGCGGACTCGCGGCAGGTGTGCCTGGACGTGATGGCGCTGGAGCCAACGGTGGGAGGCCGGGGATGACGGGCCGAGCGGCCACACGCGACGAGAAGCGCCTGGCGTGGGCCCTGTGGGCGCTGGCCTTCGTGGCGCTGTGCCTCACCGAGTCCGCGGTGGGCTTCACGCGCGACGAGAGCGTCTACTTCGCGGCGGCGGAGGGCTACGCGGGCTGGTTCCGGCTGCTCTTCCACGCGCCGACGCAGGCCCTCTCAGACGCGGCCATCGTGCGCGCGTGGGACTACAACCACGAGCACCCCGCGCTGATGAAGACGCTGTTCGGGCTGAGCCACCTGCTCTTCCACGACACGTTGGGCCTCGTGCGCGACGCGACCGCGTTCCGCCTCCCGGCCTTCGCGCTGGCGGCGATGATTCCCGCGCTGAGCTTCCTCTTGGGCAGCGCGCTGTATGGCCGCGCGGCGGGCCTGTTCGCGGCCCTCTCGTTCCTCCTGGTGCCGCGGCAGTACTTCAACGCCGAGCTGGCGTGCTTCGACATGCCGGTGGCCGCGATGTGGCTGCTCGTCGTGTACTGCTTCTGGCGCGCGATGGAGGACTCGCGCTGGGGCGTGGGCTGCGGCGTGGCCTTCGGGCTCGCGCTGGCCACCAAGCACAACGCGCTCTTCCTGCCCTTCGCGCTGGCGCCCTTCGCGCTGTGGCGCGCCTGGACGGAGAGCGCGTCCCAGCCCGAGGCCCGCGCGCGACTCTTCCGCTTCGTGGGCCTGTTCGCCGCGGTGGCCGGACTCTACGGCCTGCTCGTGGTGAGCCTGGGCGGGCTCGATGGCTTCCAGCGCAAGTTCTTCCTGCTCAGCCCCCACACGCTGCTGTTCGCCGGGATGGCGTCGGGCGGCGCGTGGCTCTTGAAGGACCTGGAGCCGGTGAGCCCTCGCGTGACGCGCGCGCTGGTGCCGCTCGCGGCGATGGCGGTGTTCGGGCCCGTCATCTTCTACCTGCACTGGCCCTATCTCTGGCACCAGCCGGTGGAGCGCACCGCGTGGTACCTGGCCTTCCACGCCACGCACAATCACTACGCCTGGTTCTATCTGGGCACGCTCATGCGCGCGCCGCCCTTCCCGCTCACCTATGTCGTGGTGAAGACGGCGCTGACGGTGCCCACCAGCCTCTTCGCGCCCATGGTGACGGGGCTCGCCGCGCTCGCCGGCCGGAGCGTGCTGGCCCTGTCGCCGCGCGCACGGGAATGGGTTCGCATCCCGACTCCCGCCGAGGGACTCGTGGGCGTCAACGCGGTGCTGTCCATCCTCGTCATCAGCCACCCCGAGGTGCCGCACTTCGGTGGCGTGAAGCACTGGCTCCCCTCGATGCCCTTCCTGGGCATCCTCGCGGGCGCGGCCGTGGTGCGCGGCTGCGATGCGCTGTGGGAACACGTGAAGGAGCGCCGCCCCACCGTGCCTCGCGTGGCGGTGCTGGTGCCCGTGTTCGCGCTCCTGCTCGCGCCCGCGCTGTGGGCGCTGACGCGCGTGTTCCCCTATGGGACGGCGTACTACTCGGAGCTGGCGGGAGGGCTGCCCGGCGCGGCCACCCTGGGCATGCAGCGCCAGTTCTGGTCCAGCCACGTGACGGGCGTGCTGCCGTGGATCAACGCCCACGCGAAGCCCGGTGCGCGCATCTTCCTGCACGAGGTGAATGGCTTCTCGTTCCGCGACTATCAGCGCAACGGGATGCTGCGCGAGGACCTGCGCGCGGTGGGCGCCCCCTCCGAGGCGGACATCGTCGCGTATCAGTACCATCAGGAGTTTCGCGAGCACGAGTTCCTCACGTGGGAGGCCTTCGGCACGCGCACGCCCGTGACGGGGCTGTACGTGGACGAGACGCCGCAGGTCGTCGTCTACCAGCGACCCGAGGAGCGCGAGTAGGCTCGCGACCAGCGCCCGCGACCACTCGGGCCAGGAGGAACACATGATGCGCTGGACGTGCGCGCTGGCGCTGGCCGCGCTGGCCACGGGCTGCAACAACAACAAGCCACCGGAGCGCTCGGCGCGAGCCCAGGTCCGCGCCGTCCAGGGCGCGCAGGTGGAGGTGCTCCCCGCGGAGGGACAGCTTCCCTACTGCCTGCTGTACTCCATGTCCGAGAAGGGCGTCATCCGCCAGCTCACCATGACGCGCGAGAATCAGTCCGTGCGCTGCGAGGCGAACAAGCCCATCGGGCACACACGCTTCCGCATCCCGGTGCAGGAGGGGAAGGTCCGCCTCTTCGTCTTCTTCACGGATGACCGCATCCCCGCCGGCCCGGTGGCGCAGCAGCTCTTCGACCTGCGCAACCAGGACCGCATCAGCGCCATGGACCTGCGGCTGCCGGGCAAGGTCTTCGTGGAGACGCTGGAGTTCACGCCGCACGACGGCGGCGAAGCGGGCCCGTCTCCCGGCTCGGGCAGCGTGGTGCTGTCCGACGGCGGCACCTCGTTCAACGCCGACGCGGGCGCGGACTCCGTCCTCCCCGTCGAGCCCGAGGAGGACTGAGCCACTGGAGCGCGCGAGGGCTCAGTACGCCTCGCGCGCCAGGGCGAGCAGGTCCGCCTCGGTGACCTTGCGCGGGTTGCCCTGGTGCGAGGCGTCCTGGAACGCCTTCGTCGCGATGAGCGGCAGGTCCGCCTCGCGCACGCCCGCGTCGCGCAGGCGCGAGGGCAACCCCACCGCGGCGTTGAGCTGCCGCACGCGCTCGACGGCGTTGCCCGCGAGCACCTCCTCGCGGGCCTGGGTGGTGTCCCCCAACGCCACCGCCACGCGCGCCAGCCGCGCCGTGCACACCGCGCGGTTGAACTCCATCACCACCGGCAGACAGATGGCGTTCGCCAGCCCGTGCGGCACGCCGGAGATGGGCGTGAGCGCGTGGGCCAGCGCGTGACAAGCCCCCAAGCCCTTCTGGAAGGCCATGGCGCCCTCCATCGCCGCCACCATCATGTCCGTGCGCGCGGCGAGGTCCTCGCCCTCGCGCACCGCGGTGACGAGCGAGCGCCCCACGCGGGTCATCCCGTCCACGGCCACCGCGTCCGCCAAGGGATGGAAGCCCTGCGCCACGTAGGCCTCCACGCAGTGCGTGAGCGCGTCCATGCCCGTGGCGGCGGTGATGGCGGGAGGCAGCCCCAGCGTCAGCTCAGGGTCCACCACGGCCGCTCGCGGCAACAGGTGCGGACTGAAGATGACCGTCTTTCGGCCGGTGTCCTTCAGCGTCACCACGCCCGAGCGCCCCACCTCCGAGCCCGTCCCCGCCGTGGTGGGGATGGCGATGAGCGGGGGCACGTCCTCGCGGATGAACTGGTCGCCGCCCGTCGCGTCGTCATAGCGGCTGAGCGGAGGCTCATGCGTGGTGAGCAACTGCACCAGCTTGCCCGCATCCAGCGCGCTGCCGCCCCCAAGCGCGATGATTCCATCGCAGCCCTGCTGGCGATACGCCTCCAGCCCCGCGAAGACATCGGCCTCGGTGGGGTTGGGCTCCACACGGTCGAAGACCGCGCACGTCACGCCCGCGGTCTTCATCGTCTCCAGCACACGCGAGACGAGCCCCGCCTTCACCACGCCCGCGTCCGTCACCACCAACGGACGCTTCATCCTCAGCCGAGCCACCTGCGCGGGCAGGCGCTGGAGGGCACCGGCACCGAAGACGATGCGCGTGGGCCACGCCATCTCCGTCACGCGAGGCTCGGGGGGAATGTCGAACGGCTTCATGGCATCTCCTGTCAGATGAGTTCCAGGTAGCGCTCCAGCTCCCACGTGGTGACGGCGCGCTCGTACTGGCGCACCTCCCAGTCGCGGGTGCGGACGAAGTGGTCCACGAAGGCATCGCCCAACAGCTCGCGCGCGTGCTCGCTCTCCTTGAGCAGCGTGACGGCGTCCTTCAGCGTGCGCGGCAACGGCCTGGCGTGCCGAGCGGAGTACGCATTGGCCAGCACGGGCGCGGGCGGCTCCACCTCGTTCTCGATGCCCCACAAGCCCGCGGCCAGGCTCACCGCCATGCCGACGTAGGCGTTCATGTCCGCGCCGAGCTGGCGGTACTCCAGGCGCATGGACTTCGGGCTGTCACCGATGACGCGGATGGCGCAGGTGCGGTTCTCCACGCCCCAGGTGGCTGTGGTGGGCGCCCACGTGTTCTCCACGCTGCGCTTGTAGCTGTTGATGGTGGGCCAGTAGAGCGCGGTCAGCTCCGGCATCAGGGCGATCTGCCCACCGATGTAGTGCCGCATCCGCGCGCTCATCCCCTGCGGCGCATCGGGGTCATGGAAGAGGTTCTCATCTCCCTTGAGGTTCCACAGGGACTGGTGCACGTGCCCTGAGCAGCCCGGCAGCTTGGGGTTCACCTTGGCCATGAAGCACGCGGTGAGCCCGTGGCGCGCGCAGATCTCCTTCACCACCGTCTTGAACAGCGCCGCCTTGTCCGCCGCCTTCTCCAGGTCGTCGTAGCGGATGGCCGCCTCGAAGACGCCGGGGCCCGTCTCGGTGTGGAAGCCCTCGATGTCCAGGCCGAACGCGTTGCACCCATCGATGAGCGCGTGCACCAGCGGCGCGTTGAGCGACGTGCGCAGCCACGAGTAGCCGAACATCCCCGGCGTGAGCGGAGACAGGGATTGAAAGCCCTTCTCACGCAGGCTGTGAGGCTGCTCCTTGAAGATGAAGAACTCGTACTCGGCGCCGAACCTCGGCAGGAAGCCCTGCTGTCGCGCGCGCGCGGCCACCTTCTGCAAGAGCTGACGCGGACTGGCCTCGAAGGGCGAGCCATCCGGGTTCACGAAGTCGAGCAGGAAGGCCGCGGTGTCCGGCTCCCACGGGATGATGCGCGCGGTGGACACGTCCACCCGAGCCTTCGCATCCGGGTAGCCCGTGTGCCAGCCCGTCACCTCGGTGTTGTCCAGCAACTCGTCTCCCAGGTCCCAGCCGAAGACGACGTCACAGAAGCCCAGGCCGCCCTTGGCCGCGCTGAAGAACTTGTCGAGCGAGACGTACTTGCCGCGCCAGACACCATCCAGGTCGATGGCGCCCAGCTTCACCTTGCGCACGCCCTTCGCGTCCATCCAGCGATGCAGGGTGTCCGAGCCACCCTCGCGCGTGGGGGCACCGCGAGCAGCGTCGCCCCGCTCCTTCGTCCGCGCGCGCCGGGCCAGCGTCGGATGCGTGAGGAGCTTCGCCTTGGGTCGCGTCGACATGGGGCCATCCCTTTCGCAATCGGTGCTACCGCACGGAAACCTCAGGGGAGCGAGGGCAGCTGGGTCCACACCGCCTTCGTCTGCAGGTAGCCCTCCAGCGCGTGGTGCGACAGGTCCCGGCCCCAGCCGGATTCCTTGTAGCCACCGAAGGGCGCCGCATCGTCGAACTCGTTGAAGCAGTTGATCCACACCACGCCGCTCTTCACCTGTCGCGCGAGCGCATGCGCCCGCGCCACGTCGCGCGTCCACAAGCTCGCGGCCAGTCCATAGGGCGTGCCATTGGCGATGCTCAGCGCCTCGGCGTCGTCGCGGAAGCGCAGGCAGCTGAGCACCGGGCCGAAAATCTCCTCCTGCGCGATGCGCATCTCCGGCTTCACGTCGCCGAAGATGGTGGGCTTCACGAAGTAGCCCCGAGACTTCTCGCCCTCGAGGTCGCGCTCACCGCCCGCGAGCACGCGCGCGCCCTGCTTCATGCCCGTCTCGATGTACCCGAGGATGATGTCCAGCTGCCGCTGGCTCACCTGCGCGCCCATCTCCGTGGATGGGTCCAACGGATCGCCCACGCGCAGCGCCTTGGCGCGCTCGGCGAGGCGCGGAACGAACGCGTCATACGCACGCTCATGCACGAGCACGCGGCTGCCCGCGTTGCACGTCTCCCCCTTGTTGCCAAAGATGCCCCAGAAGCACGCCTCCACCGCGCGGTCGAAGTCCGCGTCGGGGAAGATGACCTGAGGGCTCTTGCCGCCCAGCTCCAAGGTCAGCTTCTTGAGGTTGCTGCCCGCCGAGGCCTGCATCAGCCGACGAGCCGTGCGCGCCGACCCCGTGAACGAAATCTTGTCCACGTCGGGGTGACGCGCGAGGGCCTCGCCCGCGGGGTCACCGTAGCCCGTCACCACGTTGAGCACACCCGGCGGGAAGCCCGCCTCCAGCGCGAGCGCGCCCAGCTTCAGCGCGGTGAGCGGCGTGTACTCGGAGGGCTTCACCACCACCGTGCACCCGGACGCCAGCGCGGGGCCGAGTTTCCAGCACAGGAGGCACGTGGGGTAGTTCCACGGGACGATGGCGCCCACCACGCCGACGGGCTCCTTCAGGCAGTAGGTGTGGAAGGGCCCCGCCACCGGGAGCACCTCGCCGAGGACGCCGCCCGCCAGGTCCGCGAAGTACGCGAGCGTGCCCGCGCCCGGCGCCACGTCTCCGCGCACCGCGTCTCGGAACGTCTTGCCGTTGTTGAGCGACTCGATGAGCGCGAACTCCTCGCGCCGCTCCCACAGCAGGTCCGCCAGCTTGCGCACGAGCCGCCCTCGCTCGCGGCCCGTCATGCGACTCCACGGCCCGGACTCGAAGGCGCGGCGCGCGGCCTTCACGGCGCGGTCCACGTCCGCGGCGGTGCCGGATGGCGCATCACAGAGCCGCTGGCCCGTGGCGGGATTCGTCACCGGAAAGGTGCCGCCCTCCACCGGGTCTGTCCACTGACCCTCGATGAGCAGTTGGAGCACGGGGAGCTGCGGCGTGAGCGAGCGCGCGTCGGACATGCGAGGCCTCGGGGTGCGCGGGGGCGCACGAGACAAAGAGCGGCCGGTGTGGGGCACCGGGCGCCGGACACGGTAGGAACCGCCTCCTGGCTCGGCAACCGCGCGCGTCGGCGAACGTCATGCGGTGGAAAGCAGCCGGGGTCCGCGCGCGCATCAGCGTCCCGCACGCGCAACGAGGGGCTCGCATCTGCCCACCACTGGACGATTGAGAGACACTCCCGCCGCGCGCCGAATCCTGCTCAACTTCACCGCGCTCCCATTCTTCGCCGTTCTCCCGAGGCCCCGCGTGCCGCGCCACCTGTTCGTCCTCCTCCTCGCCAGCGCCCTGGGCGCCTGCTCCAACGGAAACCTCTGCTCGCTGGCGCCTCGCTGCGACGATGGCATCGCGCTCAACTGCGATACCGCGTGCGTGGTGGGCCCCTGCTCCACCGGCCCCACCGAGTTGGAGTGCGCCGAGGGCACCACCTGCACCGTCGTCCCGGGCGACTCGAACGACGCGCGATTCTTCCGCTCGCGCGCGGTCTGCGCGCAGGAGTTGTCGGCGTGCGACCCGGCGACCGCCGCGCCTCCTGTTTGTGATGGACGCGGCTTCGTGTCGGGGTGCAGCGCGTACCGCCGGAACATCCACGTCACGTGCGCGCAGGCCGGGGTCTACTTCCGCGACGCGGCCTGCTGCCGAGGAAGCATCCCGGACGCCGGAGCCCCCGACGCGGGCGCGGACGATGGTGGGATTCCCGACGCGGGCGGCCTCGACGAGGACGGAGGAAGCTGAGCCTCGCGCGAATGTGGACGGTTGCGCCCCGCTGGCTCCGGCGTGTGCCGGACTCGCACCTTATCGTGAACCCAGTCGGCGAAATGGGTTTCGGGTCACTGAGTGCGGGGGGGCGCCATGAATCTCTTCGTGTTGCAGTACCGCAAGCTGATGCGCCGGTGGAGGCACCTCACCGGCTATCTCCACCTGACGCCTCGAGCGAGGCCCGTGCCTCGGCGCACGGACTTCCAGGACTGCGCCAGGCCCGTGCTGCTCCTGCATGGCTTCCTCAGCACGCACCGCGTCCTCGAGGTCCTGGAGCACCGCCTGCGTCGGGACGGCTATTGCGTCTGGACCCTCCACCTGGGCGGCATGCTGGATCGCCTCAACATCCAGGGTGTGGACGAGCTGGCCCACCGCGTCCGCGGCAAGGTGGAGCGCCTCTACACGCGCCACCCGGACATGGGGCCGCTCACCATCATCGGCCACTCGAAGGGCGGGCTCATCGGCCACTACTACGTGAAGCGGCTGGGCGGTGACACCCGCGTGCGGAGCCTGGTGACGCTGGGCACGCCGCACCGAGGCTCGAAGCTCGCGTACCTGGGCTGCATGACGCTCGGCTGGGCCAGTCGCGCCATGTGGCAGCTGACGCCCGTGTCCCCCTTCATCAAGCACCTGAGCGTGGGGGCCTTTCCCCGCGACGTGCGGCTCGTCTCCATCTACTCGCGCGCGGACGCCGTGGCGCCGTGGCCCTCGGCGGTGCTCCACGTGGACGGTCAGCCCAACGTCTTCAACCTGGAGGTCCCTGGCGTGTCCCACGGCGAGCTGCTCACCAAGCGCTCCGTCTACGAGGTCATCCGCCGTGAGCTGGCGCTGGGGTATGGTGTCTCGGAGCCCGCCGTGGAGCCGACCCTCGTGTCGCTCCCGTCCGCGGGCTCCTGAGCCGCCATGCCCTCGCGCTGGGACCACCTCTTCGACCTCAAGCCCGTCGCGCTCATCGACCACCTCCTCGACGAGGTGGCGAAGCTGCTCGCCAAGGACCTCCAGACCTGGCCTCCGCCCGTGCAGGAGCTGGACCTGGACACGGGAGGGGCCTTCGCGTCCCTCTTCACCGAGCCCCGGCCCCGGCCCGCCGCCGCCGTCTACACGGAGGCGCTGCGGCTGACGCGCTGGGAGCTCACCCGCGAGTTCGACGCCTTGGACGAGTACGTGCGCAACAAGCGCTACCTGGAGCGGGGGTTGGTCTCCGAGGACCGCCTGCCGCTGCTCTTCCTCAGCCGCTGGCTGACCGAGCAGATGCTGGGCCTGGGCGAGGCCACCGAGGGCCGAGTCAAGCGCGCCCACATGCAGAACTGCTTGGAGCGCCTGGAAGCACGGCTGCGGCAGGCGACCATCCAGGCCTGAAGGCCCGTTGTCGCACGCGCGCCCCTTGTCAGCGGGCCGTGGGGTGCCCTAAGCCGGGCTCGCCATGTCGCCGCCCGTTGACGCCTCGATCGCCGCCACCGCCGACCGCCGCAAGCGCTTCCTCCTCCTCGCGGGGCTCTGGGTGGCCATCGCGGGGGTGCTCATCGCCCTGCGCTCCGTGGTGATGCCCTTCGCGGGCGCGGCGCTCATCGCGTACCTGGTGCAGCCCTTGGTCGCGCGGCTCACCCAGCGCAAGGTGGCCGGGCGGGCGCTCCCCCGCTGGACGGCCCTGCTGCTCATCTACGCGGGGTTCTTCCTCGGCGTGTATCTCTTCTTCGTCGCGCTGGTGCCCCAGCTCTACCGCGAGCTGGCCCGCGTCAGTCGCGAGGCCGCGGCCTTCGCCAACACGCTCACGCCCGAGCACGTGCAGGAGCTGGCCCAGCACGGCGAGACGTGGCTGGCGGACCATGGCATCCCCGTGGCCCTCTCCAACCGCGCGCTGGAGGGCGAGGACGGCCCGGGCGGCGCGGGGCACTTCAGCCTGGCATTGGACCTGGAGAAGCTGCTCGGGGACACGGTGGCGCGAGGCTCCTCGCTGGTGAAGGAGAACCTGGGTGACATCGTCAACGTGTCGCGGCGCATCGTCACGTCGGTGCTGGCCAGCGTCTTCATGCTGTTCTTCATCTTGATGGTGGCCGCGTTCTTCTCCATCGACGCCCAGGCCATCCGCCGCTACTTCGGCACGCTCGTCCCTCCGGAGCTGCTCCCGGACGCGAGGCTGCTGGTGGACCGCATTGACCGCTCGCTGTCGGGCGTGGTGCGCGGCCAGCTCACCATCTGCATGGTCAACGGCGGGCTCACCTTCGTGGGCCTGCTGTTGTTCGGGGTGAAGTTCGCCTTCCTGCTCGCGACGGTGGCGACGTTCCTCAGCCTCATCCCCATCTTCGGCACCATCCTGAGCTCGGTGCCCATCGTGCTCATCGCGCTGGCGGACGGCTTCCAGAAGGGCGTGGCCATCCTGCTGTGGATTGTCGGCATCCACGCGCTCGAGGCGTACTTCCTCAACCCCAAAATCATGGGCGAGGCCGCGCGCATCCACCCCGTCATCGTCGCCTTCTCCCTCATCGCGGGAGAGCAGCTCTACGGGCTGATGGGCGCCCTCTTCGCCGTGCCGAGCGCCGCCATCCTCGTGGCCTGCTTCGACTACGCGCGCATCAAGGCGCAGCCCCCGGTGGTGGAGTCCCTGCCGCCGTCGCCCGTCGTGGAGAAGTCCTCGACCGCGGCGTGAGCCCGCGTCACTGGCACGCGGCGGCGCAGCGGGCGTTGCGACAGGTGGGGATGCAGCGGCCGCAGTCGATGCTGTTGGCCGGACAGCGCCCCGTGCAAGAGGCCCCGCCGCAGCTGGGCCCGTCCACGCGGTGCGTGACGGCCGTGCCCTCGCCGCAGCAAGCATTCGCCACGCAGTCCGAGTCCGCGTAGCAAGCGCGCTGCGAGAGCACCGGGGGCGAGTCACCCCCGGGCAGGTCCTCGGCGCCCACGTCACAGCCGGAGAGCGCCACCCCGAACACCAGGGTGGCGAGACGCACGACTGCGGAACGGCGCATGCGGCCCCCTGTCGTCGCTAGCGGTTCATCGAGCCGAGGAACTCCGCGTTCGCGGCCGTGGGACGCATGTGCTTGAGCACGAACTCCATGGCGTCGATGGGCGTGAACGGGTGGAGCACCTGCCGAAGCGCAGTGATGCGCACGAGGTCTCCCGGCGACAAGAGCAGCTCCTCCTTGCGCGTACCCGACTTGTTGATGTCGAGCGTGGGGAAGATGCGCTTCTCCATCAGCTTCCGGTCCAGGACGATTTCGGAGTTACCCGTGCCCTTGAACTCCTCGAAGATGACCTCGTCCATGCGGCTGCCGGTGTCGATGAGCGCCGTGCCGATGATGGTGAGGCTGCCGCCCTCCTCGATGTTGCGCGCGGCGCCGAAGAAGCGCTTCGGCTTGTGGAGCGCGTTGGCGTCCACGCCGCCGGAGAGAATCTTTCCGGACGCCGGCACCACCGTGTTGTAAGCGCGCGCCAGACGGGTGATGGAGTCCAGCAGGATGCACACGTCGTACTTCTGCTCGACCAGGCGCTTGGCCTTGTCGATGACCATCTCCGCGACCTGGACGTGGCGGGTGGCGGGCTCATCGAAGGTGGAGGAGACCACCTCGCCGCGCACGCTGCGCTCCATGTCCGTCACTTCCTCCGGGCGCTCGTCCACGAGCAGCACGATGAGGTAGACGTCCGGGTGGTTGCGGCTGATGGCGTGCGCGATGTTCTGCAGCAGCACCGTCTTGCCCGCCTTCGGCGGCGCCACGATGAGGCAGCGCTGGCCCAGGCCGATGGGGCAGAACATGTCGATGATGCGCGTGGTCATCTCCCCCGCCTCATGCTCCAGCTTGAGCTTGCGCGTGGGGTAGAGCGGCGTGAGGTTGTCGAACAGGATGCGCTCGCGCGCCGCGTCCGACATGGGGTCCGCGAAGTTGACCTTGTCCACCTTCTGCAGCGCGAAGAACCGCTCACCCTCGCGCGGCTGACGGATGGGGCCCGTCACGGTGTCGCCCGGCCGCAGGTTGAAGCGGCGCACCTGCGAGGGGGACACGTAGATGTCGTCCGGGCTCGGCTGGTAGTCGCTGTCCGAGCTGCGCAGGAAGCCGAAGCCGTCGCTCAACAGCTCCAGCACGCCCTCGGCATGGACCTCGTAGCGCTTGTCCGCGATGCCACCGAGCAGCGCGAAGATGAGGTCCTGCTTCTTCAGGCCCTGGTACCCCTCGATGCCCACGTCGTGGGCCATCTTGGCCAGGTCCGTGATCTTCATCCGCTTCAGGTCATTGAGCTTGATGACCTGCATGGGCGCGCCGTCGCGGGTGACCTCCGTGATGGCGGGCGCCTCGGGGGACTCCGGCGCGGGCGGCAGGGTGGCGGCGAGCTCCTCACCGTCCTCCGTGGAACGAACCTCCTGGAGGTCGTCGTCGCGCACCGGCCGGGAGACGGGCGTCATGGGCGTCAGCACGGGACGGGGCGGCTCAGCGCTCGCCTCCTCGCCGGCCTCATCGCGCCGGGACGGGGTGCGACGGGTGCGAGAGGGCTTCTCAGGCGCCTCGTAGCGCTCGGCCGACTTCGCCGCGCGCTTGCGACGGGGCTTCTCGTCCGCCTCCACGGAGACGAGCTCGGGGCCGGTGACTTTCTCTCTGGGGGAACGTGCTTTGGGCATGACAGGGCAGCAACGGAAGGGGGGAACGCCCGAGGGCTCGGGCAGGTTGGAGACGCGGAAAAGTGCCGCGCGGCGCTCGGAAGCACCTTCCAGGAGGGCAGCCCTACCCGGGTCCGAGAACGGGACGGAGGTGGGCGGAAGCCTGTGGTTGGGAAGAGACGGGCGAGAGGGAACCCCTGCGCCATGAATCGCGCCGGAAACTATTGACCCCCTCTGGGCCTGTCAAGGCATCCGTGCCCCGTATCGACCCATTTTTCAGGAGGTTGCATCCGGAGGGAGGCCTCCTCCTGAACCTGGAAAACGCTATGTCATTGAAATTCGGGCCCACGAGCGACCGAGGTGGGCTCCTGGTGGGGACAACACCTCATTCCCCCACCCTCTTCCCATCGCGTGATTGTCGATGGCCTCCCGCTCCCGCCCGGACCTGCGCCCCGGAGATGTGGCCCCGGAGATGTGGCCCCGGAGATGTGACACAGCCGTCACGCCTCAACGCCCCAGCCGCCGACCCCATGGACTGTCCGGGCAAGGCACACCCGCGGGGACGCGCGCCTCATCCGCGGTCATCAGGGAGGCATCCCTGGCCTATCGGACTCGGAGAGCACACGGCGCCACGTTCGAGGACTCCCTTTCCAGGAGGACACGTACGCGACGGCTCAATCCGAGCACATCCTCTTCCGTGCCCGCGCCGCGCGCCCCACCCGAGGAGTCTCCACGCTGGCCACGACCCGGCACGGAGGAGCGTCGGGCGCTGCGTCCTCGCGCGGCGTCCTCGCACGATTCAGGCGCGCTCGGGCTCACGGCCTCACTCCCTCCGGAGGCCCCGACGACGGCGCGCGCACGCCGTGTCAGGTCACGGCCGTAGAGTGTGGGGCTCCGCCAGCCACTGACGGCGCGAGTCCTCCATACCGGGGGCACGCGCCATGACGCCGTGAATTGGAGTAAGGACCCCGCCCCGTGGACACCTTCCAGAAAGCCGAAGCCCGAGCCCTTGAGCTCCGCCGCGAGCTGGCCCACCACAATCACCGCTACTACGTCCTCGACTCGCCGGAGATCAGCGACGCGCAATACGACGCGCTGATGCGGGAGCTCCAAGGCCTGGAGACAGCGCACCCCTCGCTCGCCACGCCGGACTCGCCCACGCAGCGCGTGGGAGGCGCGCCGGTGGATGACTTCGGAGAGGTCGTCCACTCGGCCCCCATGTTGTCCCTGGCCAACCTCTTCGATGACGCCGGGCTCGTGGAGTTCGAGGACCGCATCCGCAAGCTGACCGGACTCACCCAGGTGGCTTACGTGTGCGAGCCCAAGCTGGACGGCCTGGCCATCTCGCTGCGGTACGAGAACGGCCGGTTCGTGCAGGGCGCCACCCGAGGCGACGGCACCACGGGAGAAGACGTCACCAGCAACCTGCGCACCATCCGCAGCCTGCCCATGGAGCTGTTCCCCCTGGACGCCGGCGTGAAGGTGCCCAAGCGGCTGGAAGTGCGCGGCGAGGTCTTCATTCGCAAGGAGGACTTCCGCAAGCTCAACGAGAAGCGCGAGGAGGCCGGAGAGCCGCTCTTCGCCAACCCGCGCAACGCCGCGGCTGGCAGCCTCCGCCAGCTCGACCCGAAGGTGACGGCCTCGCGCCCTCTCACCGTCTATCTTTACGAGTGCGTCCCTTCCGAGGACCTGCCCGCCTTCAAGAGCCACGTCGAGAAGCTGGAGCACCTGCGCAAGCTCGGCCTCCCCATCAACACCTACGTCCGCGTCGAGGGCGTCGATGGCATCCGCAAGGCCTACGATGACTCACTGAAGGGACGCCACGCCCTGCCCTTCGAGGTCGACGGCATGGTGGTGAAGGTGGACGAGGAGGACCTGCGCCGCAGGCTGGGACAGGTCTCCAAGAGTCCGCGCTGGGCCGTGGCCTACAAGTTCCCGCCCGAGGAGGAGTCCACCGAGGTGCAGAACATCGGCATCCAGGTGGGCCGCACGGGCGCGCTCACGCCGGTGGCCCACCTGCGTCCGGTGAAGGTGGGCGGCGTCACGGTGTCCCGCGCCACGCTGCACAACGAGGACGAGCTGCGTCGCAAGGACGTGCGCCAGGGCGACACCGTCTTCGTGCGCCGCGCTGGTGACGTGATTCCAGAGATTGTCAGCGTGGTGCTGTCCAAGCGCCCCGCGGACTCGCGGCCCTTCGAGTTCCCCGCGCACTGCCCCGTGTGCGGCGCGGCCGCGGCGAAGGACGAGGATGGCGCCATCATCCGCTGCACCGGCGCCTCGTGTCCCGCGCAGCTGGTGGAGAAGATCCGCCACTTCGCCAGCCGGTTGGCCATGGACATCGAGGGCCTGGGCGACAAGCTGGCCACCCAGCTCGTGGCCACCGGCACCGTGAAGTCCTTCGCGGACGTCTACGGGCTGACCAAGGAGAAGCTGCTGACGCTCGAGCGGATGGGTGACAAGAGCGCGGAGAACCTGCTCGCGGCCATCGAGCACTCCAAGCAGACCACGCAGCGCCGCTTCCTGTACTCCCTGGGAATCCGCCACGTGGGGGACGCCACCGCCAAGGCCATGGCCGAGGCCTTCCCGGAGGTGCACCGCCTCTTCACCGCGACCTTGGAGGACATCACCCGCGTGAAGGACGTGGGCCCGGTGATGGCCCAGGTCATCCACACCTTCTTCCAGGAGCCGCAGAACCAGCAGGCCGTGGAGGCGCTCTTGAAAGCAGGCGTCTCCCCAGCCCCGCCGCAGGTGAGCACCAGCGGCCCGTTCCTGGGAAAGACGGTGGTCCTCACCGGAGGCATGAGCGGCATGTCCCGGGAGCAAGCAAAGGAAGAAGTCGAGCGCCGCGGCGGCAAAGTGTCCGGAAGTGTCTCGCGCAAGACCGATTTCGTCGTCGCGGGCGAGGATGCCGGCTCCAAGCTCAAGAAGGCGCAGGAACTCGGGGTAAGAATCCTGGATGAGCAGGCGTTCCTCCTGATGCTACAAGGCGACGCCAGAGGATGATGAGGACCGAGGCATGAGCACGCGGCGGCGCGCGACCCTGCGAATCCGGGGCAAGGTGCAGGGTGTCTCTTTTCGGGAGAGCGCCCGCGCCGAGGCCCAGCGTTTGGGCCTCACCGGCTGGGTGCGCAACCTGAGCGATGGCAGCGTGGAAGCCGTCGCCGAGGGTGAGCCCGCCGCCCTCGACCTCTTCATTCAGTGGAGCCATCGTGGCCCCCGCTCCGCGCACGTCACCGAGGTGGTGCGCACGGACGGCGAGGCCACCGGCGAGTACAGCCTCTTCTCCGTGGAGCGCACCTCATGACGCCGTACGCGCTGGCGTCCCTGCCGACCATGCTGGGCATCCGGGCAGGGTCCAAGGTCTCCGTCATCAACCCGCCTCGCGGCTTCGTCCAGCGGCTCAATCCGCTGCCGGACGGAGTGGAGTTCCTCATCACCGCGCAGACGGGCCTGGACGTCATCCTCTTCTTCACCCCGGACGCCCAGGAGCTCGTCCAACGCCTGCCCGCACTCGCGCGCGCCATGGCCCTCACAGGGGGCATCTGGGTCTGCTGGCCCGGCGGCGAGGGCGTGAAGTCGACGCTGTCCGAGGACTTCGTGCGCCACGCCGCGCTCGATATCGGGCTCGTGGACAACAAAATCTGCCTCATCGACTCGACCTGGACCGGCCTGCGCCTCGTGCGCCGCCCACGCGGCCGCCTGGACAAGCCCGAGGGCCGCAAGCAGGCCCCCGCGCAGGCCTGACCGGGCGGGCGGACAGACGCAGGGCATCTGCATCCCAGTGGATGAACGACGCTTCTTGCCTTTACACACCTGGTGGGGCGTGGAAAACTCGTCGTGTTTCTGGACGGTTGTGTGACGCTCCGCGTTGTCGGACGTCATGTCCAGGCAGGAATTTCGACGGGTTGCGTTCCAGACCCCTCCGAACGCGTCAGCCGCACCGGGGCTCCCAAACACCCCCCCAAGATGCCCACGGATGGGCACCGACCGGGTGAGGAAGAGGGGGCGGGCGGCCCACGCGCGTGGTGGAGGGCCTCGAACGCTTGAAGAGAAGCAGGCCCCCCCGGCACGGTGCCGGTTGCAATGCGGGGCGACATGAACTCGGAGGAGCAGGCGGTGGTCCCCTTGGCCCTCACCCCAGCGATGCAGGTCCCCCCCGGAGACTCCGGGGTGTACGGCTTCACTGGAGGGCCTGGAACCGCCTCTCCCCTCGCAGCGTGCTCGGAGGTGTGGCCCCCCGCCGCCCCCCGTCCGGTGTGGTCCGCCCTACCGCGCGCGCGTCCAGGATTCATCCATGAGCAGTGTCCTCGTCATCAACGCCGCGGGTCGCGAGACCCGGGTGGCGCTCGTCGAGAACGGACACATCGCGGAGTTCTATCTCGAGCGTAAGAAGGACAAGGGAGTCGTCGGGAACATCTACAAGGGTCGCGTCGTCCGGGTGCTCCCCGGCATGCAGGCGGCCTTCGTGGACATCGGTCTGGAGAAGGCCGCGTTCCTGTATGTCAGCGACGTCGTCTATGACCCTGACTTCGCCCGCGCTCAGTTCGAACTGACCGAGGGCGAGCACGAAGACGCGCCCGAGGTCCCCACCGAGATGGAAGCGGATGCCGCCGAGGCAGCCGCCGAAGCCGCCGTCCACGAGCCCGGACCGCACGCCGCCGAGGTCGAAGCCGAGGCCCAGGCGCTGGCCGCGGGCCCCGAGGTGAACGCCCCGCTGACCGAGGCGCTGCCTCGCGACACCGTGGTGGAGCTGGCGGCCACGTCGCCCGCGATCATCCCCACGGAGGATGCGGCCGTCGTGGTCGTTCCCGCCGAGGGAGCGGTCGTCGCGGCCGAGGCGAGCCCCGAGGCCCCCGCCGCCACCGAGTCCGTCGCGGTCGCGGTGCTGGAGGCGGTCTCCACCGACGCGGCCGTCCTCCCGCCGGCCGAAGCCGCGCCGATGGCGACGGGCACGGATGACAGCGCCGTGGTGGCGCTGGCCTCCCCTGAGGCCCCACCTCCCTCCGCCGCCGCGCTGGGCGACATCATCCCCGCGCCCGAGGGCGAGGCCGTCGTGGCCCGTCCGGCGGACGTGTCCGGAGAGCGCCGCGCCCCCCGCGAGGCCCGCGAGCCCCGCGCCCGCGAGGCCCGTGAGAAGGACAAGGGTCGCCGCCCGGCCGAGGGCCAGCGCCGCGACAAGCGCGAGGACGAGAAGGAGAAGCCCAAGCAGCGCCGGACGGACAAGATCGAGGACCTGCTGAAGGTCGGGCAGGAGGTCGTGGTTCAGATCTCCAAGGACCCCATCGGCACGAAGGGCGCGCGCCTCACCTCGCACATCTCCATCCCGGGCCGCCATCTGGTGTTCATGCCCACGGTGGACCATGTGGGCATCAGCCGCCGCATCTCCAATGAGAAGGAGCGCCGGCGCCTGCGGGAGATTGTGGATCGGCTGCGCCCACCCGGGACGGGCTTCATCGTCCGCACCGTGGCGGAGAACGTTCCCCAGGAGAAGCTGGAGAGCGACATCCGGTTCCTCATCGAGGTGTGGAACCAGGTCGTGCGCCGCAACGAGAAGCGCGGTGGCCCGGGCCTGCTGCACCCGGACCTGGACCTCATCCTGCGCGCCACGCGCGACCTGTTCGCCCACGACGTGGAGAAGCTCGTCGTCGACGACCCGGAGGAGTACGAGCGCATCCAGGGCTTCGTCACCGCACAGGACCCTGCCCTGAGGGACCGCGTCGTCCTGCACGACGGGGATGAGCCCGTCTTCGACGCGTACGGCATCGAGCAGGAGCTGCAGCGCGCCACCCAGCGCAAGGTGTGGCTGAAGAGCGGCGGCTACCTCATCATCGACCAGGCCGAGGCGCTCACCGCCATCGACGTCAACTCGGGCCGCTACGTCGGCAAGAAGAGCCTCGAGGAGACCATCACCAAGATCAACGTCGAGGCGGCCAAGGAGATCGTCTACCAGCTCCGGCTGCGCAACATCGGCGGCATCATCATCTGCGACTTCATCGACATGGAGAAGGCGCAGAACCGCGACAAGGTCTTCAAGTCGTTGCAGGAAGCGCTGGGACGCGACAAGGCGAAGACGAACGTCCTGCGCATCTCCGAGCTGGGCCTCGTGGAGATGACGCGCAAGCGCGTGCGCGAGTCCATCGGCCGCGTGCTGCACGAGGACTGTCCGTACTGCGACGGCAAGGGCTTCGTGAAGACGGCCACCACGGTGGCGTACGAAATCTTCCGCGAGATTCGCCGCGAGGCGCCGGGCTACAAGGACTCGACGCTCGTCATCAACTGCAATGCCGAGGTGGCTCGGCTGCTCCAGGGTGAGGAGCGCAACGAGCTGCGCCACCTGATGGACCGCTACAACAAGTCCATCCAGGTCAAGGCGCAGCAGAACTACCACCGCGAGCAGTACGACATCTACGGCCGCTCAGCGACGGGCCCCGAGCACAAGGTGGCCTCGTCTCCCGGCTCGGGAGATGGCGAGCTGGCCATGCAGCAGCGCCGGCCTGACAGCAACTACGGCCGCCAGGACCAGAACCGCCGCGGCGGCCGTGACCGTGACCGTGAGCGCTCCGGGGGCGGGGGTGGCGGAGGCGGCGGTGGGGACCGGCGCGAGGGGCGGCGTCCTGAGCGCGGTGGAGGCTCGGGCGGCGGTGAGCGGAACCGCGGCGGCGACCGCGAGCGCAGCGGCGGCGACCGCGAGCGCGGCGGTGACCGCGAGCGGCGCGGCGGCGGCGAACACCGAGGTGAGCGCGGCGAGCGAGGTGACCGCGGCGAGCGGGGCGGTGAGCACGCCGCGCGGCAGACGCCCCCGAACAGCGGGAGCGGCGGAGACAACTCCGGCGGGACTCCGCCGTCCTCGACTGGGGGAGGCAGCTCGGAGCCCTCGGGCGGCGGCGCGGCCTGACGCGCACCGTGAGGCCATGGGACGGAGGTCCCATGGCTTCACGCAGTGACGCAGCACCGCCTTGGGACCTCCATCGTCCCAAGTGCCTCGCCTTAGCGCACGAAGCAGTCATGGGGCGCCGGTCGACGTTGGCCATGAGCCACCGACCGGCGCCGTGCCCAAGGGCCACCAGCCCACCGCTGAGCCTCAGTGGAACCCCTGGCGGGTGAGAGACTTCGCGTCTGGCCTCGCGGAGAACAGCCTCGGCGTTGCCCTCCAGCGCGGACACGCGGCGCCGTTGGGTCCGTGCGATGCGTGACCCTGTGGCAGAACAGCGCACGGAGTGGGCTGGCCCGGGCGCCCCAGGTTTGGCTAGCCTGGACCGCCCGACTCGCATGGCCCGGCCCTCTCCATCCCCCTCGCGGCGCCCCCCCGTCCCTGCGGGCCGCTTTTCCGCCCGGGCATCTGCCCGTGCGGGCTGGTGCGAGTGAGGATGACCGTGGCCTCGGGTTCCCCCTCTCATGCGAAGGCGGTACGGGATTGGCTGCTCGCGCGGGCGGCTCGCCTGTGGGCACCTGTAGGCGCGACGACGCTGGGCCAGTTCGCGGCGGACACCTTCTTCGCGGCGCGCACGGTGGCCCGGGGGTTCATGGGAGAGAACCTCCGCCTCCGAGCCGCGGCGCTCACCTACGTCAGCATGTTCTCGCTGGTGCCGCTGCTGACGGTGGGACTGGTGCTTCTCCGGGCCTTCCACCAGGAGAACTTCCAGAAGCGCTTGCGCTTCGTCATCTTCGAGCTGCTCGCGCCGGGTGTGCGCGAGGAGTCCGCGGCGTTCCTCGACCGGTTCTTGCACCCGAGCAGCACCATCGCGGTCGGCAGCATGGGCTTCCTCGCCGTGTTGCTCTCTGCGGGTTCGCTGCTGCGCCAACTCGATGGCGCCGTGAACGAGCTGTGGGGCATCCGCCGTCAGCGGCCACTGATGGCGCGGCTGCTCATCTACGCGGGGCTGCTGCTGCTGGGCCCATTCTTCCTCGCGGTGTCGATCTCCGGGACGGGCGCGGTGCGCTCCTTCCTGCAGACCAACATGCCGTATGCCTTTGTCTTCATTGGCATCGGCACCACGCTGACGGCCATCGTCAGCCTCACCTTGCTCTACTACTGGACGCCGTACGCGCATGTCCGTGTGCGCTCGGCGCTTTCGGGGGGACTGGTCGCGGGCCTGGGGTGGATGTTGGCCAAGCAGGTCTACGCCGAGTTTGCCGTGCGCAGCTTCCACTACAACCCCCTCTACGGCTCGCTGGGCGCCCTGCCCCTGTTCCTCGCGTGGGTCCATGTGAGCTGGCTGCTGCTGCTGTTCGGCGCGCGGCTGGCCTATGCCGTGGAGCACACGTCCTTTCGCGATTCCTTGTTCGCGTTCGGGAGCCACCCTCGCGCCAACGAGTTGGTCGCCGCCCGAGTCGCCCAGGAAGCCACGCTCTGCTGGGTGGAAGGACGGACCCCACCATCACCCCGCGAACTCGCGACCCGCATTCGCGTCCCCGAATCCCTCGTCCACGAGGTCGTCGACCGGATGGTCGAAGGCGGACTGCTGGAGCACGCGCGCCGAGGGGGCCTGCTCCCCGCCAAGGACCCCGCCGAGCTGACCCTGGCGGACACGACCCTGGCGGTCCATGGCGTGATGATCACCGGTGGGCCGGATACCTGGACAGGACCGAAGGCCCCGGGCTTCGAGCAGCTCGAACCGCTCTTTCAGTCAGCTGACTGCGCGGGCATCGACTTGTTGCGGCGCACCCGCTGGGTCGATCTGCTCGCAGGACCCGGACCCGACACGAGGGAGGAGCCCCCGGCATCCACTCCTCGAGTCGCGGCCGGTGGTCGAAATCCGTAACGTTTCTGAGTGGTTGGAAGCCTCGTCGGCTTGCATGACGGAGGGGTTCTGTTATGTTTTCTGGATTCGACCACGGGCCAGAGCGCCCTGTTGCGAAGGGGTCACCGGGTTTGCGGGAGCGTCCGATGCTCAAGTCCGATCTGATCAACATCCTCGTTGGCAAGCGAGGCGTGACCCAGAAGCAGGCTGAGGCCACCATCGAGACGATCTTCGAGTCCATGAAGGACGCCCTCTGCCGTGGTGAGAACATTGAAATTCGCGGTCTCGGCGCCTTCCATGTGAAGAACTACCAGGGATACCAGGGCCGCAACCCGAAGACGGGTGTGGTCATCCCGGTGAAGCCCAAGCGGGGCCTGCTCTTCCGCACCGGCAAGGAGCTCCGAGACCGGGTCAACCGCCCCGCCCCCCAGCAGGCCCAGACGGACCTGCCGTCCCCGTCCGAGAGCAAGGGCAGCGGAACCGGCACCCTCTGACCGAAGGGCTTTGCCGTCGGTCTTCAGGCTCCCGCGGACACCGCGGTGAGTCGGCCAACCGGGCGGATTTGCAGACTCCCCTCCAGTTCGCCGTAGGTCAACACCGCCACCTCGGGGAAGGCGCCCTCGCACAGCTTGCGCAGGGAGCGTCGGACATCGGGCGCGGTCAGCAACACGGCGCGGCCTCCGGTGGAGATTCGGCGCACCCCTTCCAGGATTTCCGCCGCACGCTCCGGCGCGAGCGCGGGACCGCGAGGCCCCCCGTTCCGGAGTGACTCCTCGACCTCGGGGTCCACAAGGTAGGCATACAGGGGGCCGGAAGGCGCGAACTTGTGGCTCAGGTAGCGGTGCAGCGCCTGCCGGCACCGCTCCGCGAGCGCGGCGGCATCACCTTCCGTCGTTGGAGAGACGAGCGCTTCGAGGATGGTCCGCAGGTCCCGAATGCTCACCTGCTCCTGAACGAGTCGCCGCAGCACGTCCACCAGCAGCGGCAGCGGCACCTTCTGCATGGCCTCCTTCACCAGGACCGGAGCCTGAGCCTCCAGCCCCTCCAGCAAGTGCTGCACTTCCTGGAGGCCGAGCAACGCGGAGGCCCGCGCGCTCAGTACCCCACGCAGATGGTCTGAGATGAGCTCATCGGCGCGTCGCACGGGAACCTGCGCCATCTCCAGCCGAGCGCGCGCCGCCTCCGACACCCTGCAAATGGTTCGCCCGGTGGCGGGCTCCTGAGCAGGCTCCGCCTTCACCTCGAGGAAGGCCACCTCGCCGGGTTGAGCCAGGGCATACAGCGCCCCCACCGCGACCTGGCCCGCGCCCGCGGGAACTTCGTCCAGCAACACGCGGTACTCCCCAGGCCCCAGATAGGACGCCTGGGTCCTCACCCGAATGCCGGGGACACGAACCCCCAGTTCGAAGAACAGTGCATCGCGCACGGCATTGAGCGTCCGGTGCACGAAGGCCCCCCCATCCGCCTCGGCCAAGGGTGTCAGGTCTGGAGCGAGGTCCAACGTGAGCGGCGCGACTCCCACGGGCGCACCACCGCGCTCGGTCGTCGGTGTCTCTGCCCCCGTCGGAGCTGTCACACCCGGGGCCTTGCCCGCGGAGGACCGTTCGACCTCGCTCGACTTCGAGCCCTGGCGCTTCCGCAACACATGGCCCAGCGCGCCCAGCGCGCCACCGAGGAACAGGAACGTCCCATGGGGCATGCCAGGAATGCAGGCCAGCGCACCGCACAGCCCCGCTACGACCCAGAGCGTCTTCGCCTGTCCGAAGAACTGCGAGCCAATCTCCGCTCCGAGCGAGTCCGATTCATTCTCCGAAGCCACACGCGTGACGACGAGGCCTGCCGCCACCGCGATGCACAACGAGGGAATCTGGGACACAAGCCCGTCGCCCATCGCGATGAGCGCGAACGTGGAGGCTGCGTCCGCCAAGGACAGTCCTCCCTGGAACATGCCGATGAGCGTGCCCCCCAGGAGATTCACTGCGACGATGACCAACCCCGCGATGACGTCGCCCTTCACGAACTTCATGGCGCCATCCATGGCCCCGAACATCTGCGACTCGCGCTCCAGGTCGCGTCGCCTCCGTCGCGCCGCGGCCTGGTCGATGGCCCCTGCTCGCAGGTCCGCATCGATGGACATCTGCTTTCCTGGCATCGCGTCCAGCGTGAATCGAGCCGAGACCTCCGCCACACGCTCCGCGCCCTTGGTCACCACCAGCAACTGCACCAGCGTCAAGATGGCGAACACCACCGCGCCCACGACGTAGTCGCCGCGCACCACGAACTCACCAAAGGCCTGGATGACGGCCCCCGCATGTCCCTCCGCGAGCGCCAATCGCGTGGACGACACGTTCAAGGACAAGCGGAACAATGTGGTGAAGAGCAGCAGCGTGGGGAAGGCAGTCACCTTCAAGGCATCGCGCGCGTACAGTGATGCAACGAGCAGCGCCACCGACACCGCGAGGTTGAGCGCGAGCCCCACATCCAAGAGCCACGCCGGCAATGGAATGATGAGTGCGCCCAAGACCGCGGCCATGGCCAGCGCCAGCAGCGCGTCCGGCGATGTTCTCGCCCACACTCTCTCGAGGCGATGAATCATGGCGTCCACCTCGCCGGATGCGTGTCCGAGTCCTTCACCTCCAGCGCAGTCCGAAGCACCACGGCGGCGGCCTGATACAGCTCCTCGGGAATGGGTTCCCCCACGTCGAAATGAACCAGGCTCCGGGCCAGCGGAACGTCTCGGATGATGGGGATGCCCAACTCAAGCGCTTCCGCGCGCAAGGCCAGGGCTTCGGATTCACGGCCCTTCGCGACGAGATATGGGGCGTCACACTCCGCGGCGTCGTAGCGCAATGCGACCGCGATATGCGTGGGATTGATAACCATGGCAGTGGCCTTCTGCACTCCACGTGCCGCGCCGCCCTGCGCAAGCTGACGGTGGAGGGCTCTGCGCTGCCCTTTGTTGCGAGGATCTCCCTCACTCTCCTTGTGCTCCCGGCGCACTTCCTCTCGCGACATCATCAACTCCCGACGATGCCGCCATCGCGCCAGGAAGTAGTCGAGTAAGCCCAATCCCAACAGCATCCATGCCAGGCGGAGACACAGCCTCGACAGACACTCTCCCAAGAACCTCGCGCTCCCCAATCCGTCACTCCAGATGGTCCGCAGCGCATCGGCCCCGCTCGAGGCGACTTCACGCCAGACCACGAAGGCGACCAGGGCCGCTGCGCCCAATGCCTTGCCCACTTCCAACACCGTGCGCCCGCTGAACAGCCGCTTGAATCCCGCGATGGGATGGACTCGCTCCAGCGTGGGGAGCACATGCGCCGGATTCACCTCGAACCCCACCGTCGCCACGGAGACCCCGAGAGCGGCCAGCAGCGCGCCCCCTAGCGCGGGGCCGCTCAGGCTCACGACGAGCCTCACGGCTTCCATCCCGACATCCGTTGCCCGCTGCTCCAACAGGAGCCGAGCGGTCCAAGACATCAACTCCGCGCCCCCATCGCGAGCCTGAGACAGAAAACCCAGGAGCCCACCCAGTGTCACCGCAGTGGCGGACAACATCCGACTGCGGGGGACCTGCCCCTTGCGGCGTGCTTCTCGCAGTCGTCGGGGTGTCGGCTGCTCCGTCTTCTCCCCGCTCACTGAGCCTTCTCCCCTAGCCAGGCCAGTGCCGCTCCACTCGCCATGACGCCCGAAAGCAACCGCTCGCACATGACGCCCACACCAAGCCAGAGAACCGCTCCCCCGCCCAGGATTCGAAGCGGAGCCCCCAGCTCCTTCAAGTCCACCTGAGCCGCGACGCGCGAGGCCATCCCGAGAAAACAGTCCACCGCCAACACCGCAGCGGCAACCGGTGCACCTACCGCCAGCCCCGTCGTCATGGCCGCCCCGACCCAGGTCGCAACCCGCACGGCGACCACCTCCGTCGGCACGAAGGCGCCCAACCGCACGACGCCAAAGCCTCGGATCAATCCGGAGAGCACGAGCGGGAAGGCACTCCCAGACACCACGAGCGCAAGCAGCAGGTTGTAGAGCCCCTCTCCCGAGGCTGCCTCGCGACTTCCCGCCACAGGCAGGCTCGCTTCCGCGGATGTTCCCCGGACGAGATCGACCATGCGCCCCGCCATCCGAGCAGAGTCGAACGGCAATGCGGCCACCAACCCCATCACCGAGCCCATGACGAACTCCCGCACCACGAGCGCGCCCAACTCGAAGGGTGTCTCAACGACCTGCGGCAAGCGCACCCCTGCTTCGACATGCAGGAACAACGAGAGCGCCAGCACCAGGGCCAGCTTCACGGACGTGGGGGCGGCCTGACCTCCGAGCAGTGGACATAGAAAGGAGATGGGAATGAGCCGTGACGCACACAGCGCCACCGCGACGAGGTGTGGCGCCAGCTCCGTCAGAGATTCGTCCCACATCGAGGGGCTCACAGCGACACCTCCGCGATGAGCATCAGGAGCTGCTGGGTGAAGCGAACGAGCTGCGCCGCGATCCACGGACCCGCGAGGACCAGCGCCACCACGGCCGCGCCCAGTTTGGGAACCACCGAGAGCGTGCTCTCCTGGATCTGCGTCGTGGCCTGAAAAAGGCTCGCCGCGAATCCCACCACCAAGCTCGCGCCAATCGGAGGCAACGAGGCCAGCACCATCAACAGCAATGCCTCGCGTCCCAGGGTGAGGAGCATGTCTTGGGTCATGTCACCGATACCCCAAGATGAGTCCACGCGAGAGCAACGCCCAGCCGTCCACCGCGACGAAAAGCAGAATCTTGAAGGGCAGACTCACCTGACTGGGGGACAGGGTCTGCATCCCCAAGGCGAGGAGCACATTGGCAATGACCATGTCCAAGACAAGGAAGGGGAGGAAGACAATGAAGCCAATCTCAAAGGCTTCCTTCAGCTCCGTGATGACGAAGGCTGGAATGATGACGAACGCGTCTTCTTCCTTCACGTGAGAGGCCTCCTCGGGAGGCCGCAGCTCGCGCGCGAGGTCCGCGAAGCGGGCACGCTCCTCCGCGCTGCCATGCTTCAGCAGAAAGGCCCTCAGGGGCTCGGTGACCCGAGCCGCCGTGTCCAAGACCTCAGTGCCAGAGTCCACGTCGCGATAAGCGGCCCGCCCCACGTCGTACATGCGCTCCGCAACGGGCGCCATGATGTGCCCTGTCAGGACCGCGGCCAGCCCTGTCAGGACCAAGGTAGGCGGTGCCTGCTGCGTTCCCATCGCCGAGCGCGCCAGGGACAACACCACCGCGATCTTCGAGAAGCTCGTCAGCATCAAGACCGCGAAGGGCAGCAACGACATGAGCGCGAGCAACCCCATCATCGCCACGGGGTTTCCCGCGTAGGACATCTGCGACAGTGACGCGCCTGCCCCGAATGAGGCCGTGGGCAACAGCAGCGCCAGTCCGGTCAGCAACCGCCCCATCACGCCACCACCTTGGGGAAACCACGGCGGTATCGCGAGCGCCACAGGAGGGGCAGCGACCGCGTGAAGGGGCGCGGCTTCTTCGTCTCGCGAATCTCCGCGAAGGACTCCCCGTGCACCACCAGATAGCCACGCCCATCCACCTCCACCAAGGCCAGACCACAGCGCTGAGACAACCCTGCCCTCGACACCACCGTCATGCGTGATGGGGGCACCACGCCAGGCCCCACCATCGCGCGCCGCCGCCACCACCACCAACCCAGCGCCCCCACCAGCGAGCCCCCCAGAAGCCCTCGCGCCAGCGTCACCGCTGACACGCCTCCACCCAAGGGTGCGGCAGCCAGCAGACCCAGCATGAGCGCGACCGCCCACATCATCCGCGTCCGAATTGGAAGCGATGCCATCCATTCACGCACGTCCCACCTCATGGCAGCAGCGCGAGGATGCGGGCACCGACCTCGCCCTCGATATCAACCAACTCCGCTCGCGCCACCGCGCGCTCCCCCACGCGCAGCAACACCGGGTCACTCGCGTTGATGTGCAGCGGAACCAGGACCCCCGGCCGCATCCCCATCAACTCCGTCAGCGGCAACATCACGCGGGCCAGCTCAATCTCCACATCCACGGGGAGCGGGGGCATTCCCTCGCTCGACTCACTGACTGCGGCCATGTCCAACTCCTGGGGTGACGCGCCCGAATGAGCGCGGTTCAACGAGAAACCATCCGACTGGAACGAACCGCTCAGGAAGAACCCCGACGTGAGGAGGCGTCCGGGACCTCGGAGGTGGCCCGCCTCGCGGTGCACACCTTCGAAGACGATGACGTCACCACTTCGCAGGGTCTCCAGTGCGCCCGGGGAGAGCCGGCTCCGACCCGCGCGGCATCGCGCGGGCACCGCCAACGACAGCCACTGCGGCAGAGGCTCCCGCCCAGGCCCCTGTGGCAGGGTTTGAAGCGCGACCTGAAGCGAGTGCGCCGGCAACACGAAGCGCGCACCGCCCACGACGTCTCCCAGCCGGACACGCAGCGCGATGCCTACGTGACGCCGACGCGATTCCATCCGCGCCACCACGGCCTCTCCGCGCGTCGACACCGCCAGCAGCCGAGGCCCCAGCAAGTCATGGAGCGAGCCCTGCGCTCGCGTCGCCGAAAGAACCGCGAGCAAGAGGAACACCAGCGTGGACTCCTCCAGGCGGGTGAGGGAGTCCAACGGCACAGCTCGACGACCCGCTCCCGCCAACCTCCCCAGCGCGGAGAACACCAGCGCGGGCTCCAGCTCCAACACCGCCACTCCGCCCACCGCGGACAGCTCCAGCACCGCGAAGACATTCCCGGTCCCAAGCCCCGTGGCTGGGACGAGCGCCGATTCCAACACCCGTGCCTCCGCGGTGACCTCGACGTCCAGCTCTCGCGTCAGCGCCTCACACGCGACACGCAATGCGGCATCCCCGAATGCAGCCACATCGGGGCGCTGAGACAGGATTTGATGCGCGCGGGTGAGCTTGCGCATGGCCAGCCAACTCGGACGCGCGTTGCGCTGGGATGCAGAGGAGGCACGAAGCGGATTCGTCATGGACTTGGGCGCCACGGCAATGCACGGGCACGGCCAACACGGTCGCGAGTGGAATCAGGCGGTTTCGAGAGAGAGGCATCCGCGAGACGGATGCCGAGTACGCGGAGTCGGACGCTCCGCGGGTCAGCGCGTCGCCTCGCGAATGAGTCGCGCCGCGAGCGCCTCCATTCCCGGTGCGTCGCCCGGGGATGACGCCTCGAGCGCCTGACCTGGAAAGAGGCTGCGGTGATACGGCGGCAGGGCCCGGTAGAGCGCCTTCCGTAGACAGCCGCTGGCGGAGGCCATCACCGCGCGCAGGCGGTCCGCCGCGTCTTCTCGCTCACCGAACGCCAGGGAGAGCCTCGCTTGACGGCGCGCCGAAGGCAGTTGGGCGACCTCCGTCAACAAGCCCCTGGCCCGCTCGGCCTCCGCCGCGACCAATCCGTCCAGTAACTCCCAGGCGCGTTCCCGCCCCAGCACGTGAATCACCAGGACGCAACGCTCCAATGGGAGGAACAACGGGTCAGCAGTCTTCGGCTCCGCCTGCCCCGAAGCCGGAGCAGCCACTGTCTTCCTCACGGGCCGTGAGGCCCGACCCGCTCGCGTCACATCCATGCGGAGGCCCTCATGTGGCCTTGCGCGGTGTGACCGGCGTCAGCACCGGGCGCGGGGAGGCGGTTGGCTCGCTCCGCATCCGATGGTGCCTCAACTTCAGCGTCACCAGCACCAAGGCCACGGCCAACACGGTGAGGACCACGCCAAGAATTGCGAGCAGAATCCGCAGGCGCGCCACCGGAGAGGCTCGCGGATGCGCCACCGGCATCACTCGGGTCGTCACTTCATCCACGAGCAGGGACACCCCATCCGGCGAGAGGCCCTCCACACCACCTGCGAGGAGCGTCTTGAGGGACTCGGTGGACTGGCGCAAATGCGCGGCGCGACCAGGCTCGGCCCGCAGCATGGCCGCGGCCTTCGACGCGGACACCGGTTGACCCGAGCGAGGTGGCGCAGGCAACACCAGATGCACTCGCGCCAGCAGGACACCGTCCACGGTTTGCAGCGTCTTCTCCAACTCACGCTCCATCACCCGCGTTCGACAGACCTGCTCCTCCGTGGGCGTGCGCACCAGTCCACTGCCCCCGAACACGTCACAGCCCGACTCCTCGGGCGGGCGCGGCAATCCCAGCTCGGCCAGGATGCGAACGGCGTCGGAGGCATGCTCGTCCTCGACCTCCACGGACCAGGAGGGCTTCTTGCCCCCTTCCGCGACCTTGCGCGCATCGAGCCCTCGCTCGATGAGCACCGTCTGAAGCAAGTTGGCCTGCCGCTCATCCAGACCATGTTGAATCTGCTCACGACAGGCCGAGATGCCCTGAAGACAGAACAGGAGCAGCGCGGCTCGACACAGGAAACGCATGCGAGGAGTTCCTCAAATCTGGGTCTGGAGGACTTGCTTGACGCCGCTCGTGGCCTTCTCGACAACCTTGCCCGCGAGATCGAGTTCCTGACTCGCGCGGTAGACTCGCGCTTGAAGTCCCAGCAACTCGGTGGCGGTGAAGGTGCGGCCGGACTCGGCCAGCCTCAGGACGTGGTCCAATTGCTTGCGCGCCTGATCGACGCCGTCCAACACCTGAGCCACATGCTGTGCTCGCGCGGACTGAACCGAGTCCACTCCTGTGTTGGACTTCGCGCCCTCCACCACGGCGCATGCCTTGCGCGTGTCTTCCACGCGTGACGGACTCCGCGCGGGCTCCGCGGCGACCGCGCCCTCTCGCGGTCCCGAGGCGCGTGAGGGTCCCGGGCTCCTCGGCACCTCCCGCGCACCGTCCAGCGCGTCCCGAAACGACGCTCTCGGCGAGACTCCCGCGGCCCCAGTTCCCGCGGGCCCCAGCTTGTCGATGCCCATGGGTGCCTCAGCGGATGTTGTTGATGGCCGCCTTCGCGGAGTCGTGGCGGACCTTCATGATGTTGGAGATGGCGTTGTGCTCGCGGCTCTCCTGCTGCATCTCGTTCTGGAGCTGGAGGTAGGCCATGTTGAACTTCTGGCCCTCCGCGTTCATGAGCTTCTGGGCCTCCATCAGGTCCCACGCATCGCCCTGTCCCGCGCCGCTGCCCCCCACACTCGCGCCGCCCTTCACCGGCACCGTCGTCGACCCCACGGACGAGGCGACACCTGAGGCCACGACCGAACTCACACTGGAGATGGCCGCGCTCGTGATGGGGCCCCCCGGAATCATCCCGCCCACGAGCCCCGCCCCCGTGCGGACGACTTCGCGCGCGGCTCGCGCGAGGGTGGGACCGAACTCACTTCGCGGCGTCTGCCGAGCAACGGTCTGGGTGATGGTCAGCGAGGGAAGTGCATGGGTTGAGTCCAAGGGATGTCTCCGGCGATGGGTCGCCGCGGGCTCAATCCAATGGGCATGCCAGCCGCCAAGCCGTGGGAATGACAGGCGGAACCACCTGCGGCGACGAGACGCGCCGCTCTCACCTCGGAGAAGGCGTCCGCCCACGTGGACGGAGCAAGGACTGCTCGAAAACTTGCCTCCCGCCCGAGCTGCTCCAGAGTTGTCGCACCCTGTCGCTCGCGAAGGAGAGAGACCCGGTGATGACCTCCCCTGGTGCACCCAGCACGGCCGAACGCTTCCACCCTCGCGTCGAGGCCAATCTCCCCGTCAAGGTGCTCCTCTCCGGGCGCACCGTGTCGGCTCAGGCGCGTGACGTGTCCATGGCCGGCCTGTTCCTGCTCGCCCACGCGGCGGAGACGCAGCACACGCTCACCATCGCCTTGCCCCTGCCGGGTGACCGAGAGCTCGTCACCACGTGCGAGATTCGCCGGCGCGAGGTGGATGGCGTGGCCCTGGAGTTCGGTCCCCTGGACTGGGACGACCTCATCGCCCTGGCGCGCTTCCTTCACCCGCGCCTGCCCTGAGCGGAACGCGAGCGGTCAGCTCGACGCAGCCATCCGCGTGCGCAGCCGCTCCACCAGCGCCATCAACTCCGCGCCTCGGAAGGGCTTGTGGATGTAGCCATCCGCGCCCGCGGCCGTGGCGCTCTCCACATCCGACTTCTTCGCCTTCGCGGTCAGCATGTAGAGCGGCACGCCCGCCGTGGACGGATCGCTCTTCAGGATGCGGCAGACCGAAACGCCATCGAGTTGCGGTAGCACCACGTCCATCAAGATGAGGTGGAAGGGCTGACTCTTCGCGAGCTTCAAGCCCTCCAACCCATTCGCAGCGCACACCACGTCCACGGCGCCATCGCTCAACATGGAGCGGACGAGCTCGCGGATGACGGGTTCGTCCTCGACGAGCAGGATGTGGAAAGGTGCCTGAGCGTTGACGGCCATCGTTCCTCGGAATCGACCCTCGGGCCTCACTCGAATGCGGGAGCCTCGCCAGGCTCTGTGGCGCCGATTTGCGCGCGGGGGCGGGGTATAGCCCCGCCAGCACCACTCGCACCAGCAACCCCCGCCCGTTCTGTAGCGAAGTACTCACGACACCCCGCGGAGATTCCGCGCGCGGCGGTGTCTCACGCAGGGGTGTCGCCAGACACCCTCCTGTTTCTCACACACGCCCGTACGTCGCGGCACGCGGAGGCGCGCGGGAGTGGGTCAGATATCCGCCACGCCGTCGCGCTCGGCCCAGCCCTCCAGGCCGTTGGGAAGGCGGATGCGCACGAAGCGTCCGGACTCGTCCAACGTCTGCACCTTGAGGCCCGCATGGACCTCGAACAGCGAGCGCGCACCATCACGCGGCAGCTCTCGCGCGGCGACCGTGGGTGACACAATCACGGCTTCGTGCACGTTCTGGTGGACCCAGACATGCGCGGCAAGCAGCGCACCGGCGGGCACCGCCGCGGTCAGGCACAGGCCCGCCAGCACCGCGGTGACCGTGCCACGCGCCCAGGGCCACGCGCGCCGCGCGAGCACCAGCGCGAACCCCACCAGCCACGCGCCCAGGAAGACCCACGACACCATCGCGCCGTCAGTCGCGGCCGTCACGCGAGACAGGAAGGGCTCATCCGCCGTGGCGCCCACCACCTTGTCCACCTGACGCGCACGGGCCAGCGCGAGGTTCGACTCGAGGTCCGGCGCCTTTCCTCCCTGCTTCCTCGCGCGCTCCAGCGACAGCACCGCGCGGCCCAGGTCGCCGTGCGCCAGATGCGTGGTGCCCAGGTTGTAGAGGACGTCCGGGCCGCCGAAACCATGCGCCAGCAGCTTGTCGTAGCCCTCCCGCGCGGCCGTGTAGTCCTCGCGGGCATAGGCCTCGTTGGCCTGCTGGAAGAGCGCCTGTGCCTCGTCGGGCGAGTAGTAGCCCTGGGTCGTCTCGGTGCTCATCGCCCCCAGCCCTCCATGACCGCGGCGGCGGCCTCCAGAACCTTCTGGCGCTCCGCCGGCTCCACGCCGCCGCCGTAGCGGCCCATGTCGCAGGCCTCCAGCACGAACTGCACACGCGCGCGCCGCTCGGCGTCCACGCCCGCCGCGGCCAGTCGCTCACCGAGCGCGTCGCGCGTCAGCCCACCCAACGGCGCGCCCACTTGCGCGTCCAGGAAGCCCAGCAGTCCCTTCTCCACTTCCACGTAGAAGGCGCCCGCGTCCTTGCCCGCTCGCAGCTTCTCCGCCGCGGCCAGACGCTTGCGTGCGGCGCGCGCCTGCTGCTTGCCCTTCCCTGCCTCGGTGCGCGTGGCCAGCCGTCCCCGCACGCCCCCCATGAGCGCCACACCGGCGAGCAACCCCAGGGGCGCGAGCACCGCGGTCGCGAAGAAGGGACGCTGCCACACCGGCGTCGCGGGCGCCTCGAAGCGCGCTTGATAACGCACGGGCCGGATGCCGCCCGAGGTGAGCACGTTCTTCTGCTCGCTGGCCGAGTCATTCAGCCGCGGCGTCTGCGTGCCCAGCGAGGTGGAGCCCCCGGCCCCCGCCTCCACGTTGAGCGTCACCGGCTCCGTGCGCGCGACCTCGTAGCGGCGCGTGCTCGGGTCGAAGTACGGGAACTCGAGCGCGGGCAAGGTGAAGGCGCCCGTGCGTTGCGGCATCACCAGGTACTCGACGACGCGGCGGCCCTGGATGCGGTTGCGGCTGGGCGTGAGCTTGTCGGTCGTCGTCGGGTCATAGACCTTCAACGAGGCCGGGCCCGTCAGCTTGGGCGGGGTGATGTTCTTGACGTTGCCCGTCCCCTCCAGGACCACCTTCACGGTGACAGGCTGGCCCAGTTCCACGCGCGTGTTGGACACGTCCAGCGACAGCCGCCAGTTGCCCACGTTCGCGTTGGACATCCCCGGAGGAGCGCCCGCGGGGAGTGGCCGCACCTTCACCTTCAACGCGTTGGCGATGCGGTGCACGCGATGGCCCGCGAAGAGGAAGCCCGTGGTGATGTCCGCCTCCGCCGCCGAGATGGTCAGCGCGCCCGGCTTCACCGGGAACAGCGCGGAGCGACGCAGCAGATAGGTACGGTACGGAATGCCGTCGACAATCTTCTGGTCGCTCGACAACTGCGTGGGGTTCTCCACCGCCTCGGACCAGAAGCCCTCCAGCTTGGGCATGGTGACGGAGTCCACTGAGGACAGGTCCACACGCGAGTAGACGTAGAGCGACAGCGTCACCTGCTCCCCCACGTACACGTCGTCCCGGTCCAACGTGGAGCGCAGGAACAGGTCCGAATCGCCCCGCGGGATGACGGGCTCGTCCGCCTCCTCGTCCTCCCCCAACGTGTCGTTCGCGGTGGACGGCATGTTCCGGAAGGGGTCCGGCAGCGCGGGACGCGCGCTCCCCTGTGCGGAGCCCTGGGAAGCGTGGCCCTCCTTCACGGTGACGCGCACCGGTTCGGTCTTCATCTGTCGCCCGCCCACGTTCAGGATGGCGGGCGGGATGGTGAGCGAGCCCGCGCGGTTCGGGCGCAGGACGAGCATGTGGCGCGTCACATCCTGGATGACGGCGGGGCCACCTCCCGACAGTGAGATGGAGCGCTGGCTGCTGCGTGAGTTGGACAACACCTCGAAGTCTTCCGACTGCGGCAGTCGCACCTGCGCGTTGGCCGGGGCGTTCACCACCACCACCGTGAGGTGGAAGGCGTCCTCGGTGCCGACCTCGGTGCGGTCCGCCGTCTGGTAGAACTCGATGTCATCCGCCCATGCTGGCGCCGTGGCGAGCAGGGCAAGCACGGCGAACCACGCCGCGCGGCCGCTACCAGTCCTTCTCATTGGGCTTCCTCGGCTTCTTCTTCTGCTGGAAACGCCAGAGCTGGAGATTCTTCTCGTTCTGCTTCATCGCATCCAGCAAGCGCTCGGCCTCTTGCCGGTCGACATCCGAGGCGGGTGTCCCGCCATCCCGGTGCGAGTCCTCCGCCTCATCCTGCTCCTGAGGGCTGCCGCCATCCGCGCCGCCATCGCGCGAGTCGCCCTCGCCATCCCCTTGGCCTCCGTCGGATCCACCATCCGAGCCGCCATCACCGTTCCCCGGGCCCTGCTGACCCCCATCCGCGCCGCCGTCTCCCTGGCCCCCATCGCTGCCGCCATCGCCGCCGTCCGCGCCCCCGTCCGGTCCGCCGTCGGTACCACCATCCACGGGCGCACCACCATCGCCCTTCACGCCCCCATCCTCGCCCGCATCCGGACGGCCGCCGTCCTGCCCGCCGTCCTGTCCACCATCAACACCCCCATCTGGCTGCTGCGACTGCGGGGGCGGAAGGTTGCGCAGCACCACCTCGTAGTTGTGCCGAGCCTGCTGGTCCTGCGGATCCAAGGTCAGCGCGCGGCGATACGCACGCAGCGCTTCCTTCCGGTCTCCCGTCGAGGCCGCGAGGTTGCCCAGGTTGTACCAGCTCTGCTCCGCCAGGTCGGGGCGCTTGGCCGACTGCGCCACCTGCGTGAAGGCCTCCTTCGCCTCGGCCACGCGGCCCAGCTTGGCCAGCGCGTCCGCGCGATTGAACTCGACCGCCGGGTCATTGGGGCGCTCCTGCCGCGCGGACTCGAAGTCGCGCAGGGCGTCCTCGTAGCGCCCGGCGTCGTAGGCCTCGCGTCCGCGCCGCACCAGCGGGTGGTCCTTCTCCAGCGGTCCCGCGGCCCAGGCGTGCCCCGGCAAGCCCAGGAGTCCCGCCACGGTCCAGGCCCAGGCGCGCGCGGGCCCCTTGCGCATCCGCCGGTCGCTCACGAGGCCCTCCGGCGCGACGGAATGAGCAGCATGCCCATCACCAGCAGCACGAGCCCCGGGATGGCGAAGGTCTGAAAGCGCTCGTCGTAACGAACGGTCACCCGGCTCTCCAGCTCGCTCTTCTGCATCTGGTCGATGCGCTCCACCACCTGCCCCATCGCCACGCCGCGAGGTTGATAGAAGAAGGCGCCACCGGACGCCTCGGCGATGGCCGTCAGACCCGCGCGGTCCAACCGCGTGATGACCGTCTCGCCGTTGGAGTCCTTCTTGTAGTCCACGAACTCGCCCCGCCGGTCATAGACGGGGATGGGCTCTCCGGACTCAGAGCCCACGCCCACGGCCAGCACCTGCACGTTGGATTCCTTCAGGGCCTCGGTGGCCTCGGCGACCTCGCCCATCAGGTCCTCGCCGTCCGACAGCAGCACCACGACGCGCTCCTTGGCGCCACGGTCCGCGTTGTCGAGCACCTGCTTGCACAGCTTCAGCGCCGCGCCCACGTTGGTGCCGCCCTGGGGCATCATCTCCGGGTCCACCGCGCGCAGGAACAGCTTCACCGCCGAGTAGTCCGACGTCAGCGGCGACTGGATGAAGGCATCGCCGGCGAACACCACCAGCCCCACGCGGTCGCCCTTCAGCTCATCCAACAGCGTGCTCAGCTCCAGGCGCGCCCGGTCCAGGCGGCTCGGCTGCACGTCGCGCGCGAGCATGGACTTGGAGGCATCCAGCGCCACCACCACGTCGATGCCGCGGCGCTTGGTCAGCTCGCTCTTCGAGCCGCACTGCGGTTGCGCGAGCGCGAGGCCGAACAGCATCAGCCCCAGGCCGTACAACCCGCCCTGCGCCGCGGGACGCCACACCGAGACGCCCGGCGCGAGTCGCTCCGCGTGCCGCTCGTTGATGAGGACTCCCAGGCGCGAGCGCCGCCGCAGCGCCGCGACGAGCGCGAGCGCGCCCAACAGCAGGCCCACCAGACACAGGCCGAGGAAGAGCGGCTGCGCCAGCCCCGCCTGATAGCCAAGCAACGTGAAGTGCCAGGGTCCAACGGGGGTCACGGGAACACCTTCAGGAAGGTGGAGCGCAACAGCAGCTCCAGCGCGGCGAGCCCGAACGCGAGCAACAAGAACGGATGGAAGTCCTCGCGGTACGTCGCGCTCGCGCCCCCCTCCATCAGCTTCGAGCGCTCCAGCGAATCGAGCACCTGCTGGAGTCCGCGCTTGAGGCCCTCGGGGTCGGTGGCGCGGTAGTACTCGCCGCCCGTGCGGTCCGAGATGTCCTGGAGCAGCTCGGGGTTGATGGGGATCTCCGTCTCGCGCCACACCGTGTTGCCGAAGAGGTCCGTGCCGCCAGGGAACGGCACCTTGCCGCCCTTGCCCACGAGGATGGTGTAGATGGGCACGTGGAGCGACTTGGCCATGGCCGCCGCGTCCAGGGGCGAAATCTTCCCCGCGTTGTTGTCACCGTCGGTGATGAGCACCACCACGCGGCTCTTCGCTTCGGAGTCTCGCAGGCGGTTGAGCGACGTCGCGATGGCGTCACCGATGGCGGTGCCGTCCTCCAGCACGCGCGTGCGCAGCTGCTTGAGCACTTCCTTCAGCACGCCGTAGTCCAGCGTGAGCGGCGCCTGCGTGTAGGCCGCGCCCGCGAACACCACCAGGCCCATGCGGTCATTCACGCGGCTGGAGATGAACTCGCCGAGCACCTCCTTCGCGACGTGCAGGCGGTTCTGCGGACGGAAGTCGCCGGCCTCCATGGACGTGGACAAGTCCAACGCAACGACGATGTCGATGCCCTCCACGCTCAGGTCGCGCACGCGCGAGTCGCGCGATTGAGGCCGGGCGATGGCGAGCACGGCCGCGGCCACCGCCGCCACGCGCAGCACGGGCAGCAGCGGCAACAGGTACGTGCGCAGGCCCTTGCCCCCGCGCGCGAAGACATGCGCGGCGGAGAAGCGCAGCGTGGCGCGGCGGCGGCGCTCCCAGAGCGCCGCGAGCAGCAGCAGCGGCACCAGCAGCAGGGCCGGGAGTACCTCCGGGTTATTGAACGCGAGGTCCGGCAGCATCGGCGGTCTGGGAGGGGGGCGGGGGTGGAACGTACGTCTTGTCCAGCAGCTCGTAGCCGAACGCGAGCGCGCCACGGCAGGTGTCCGGCGTGGCCTCCGCTCGCGCGTACTTCACCAGGTCGGACTCGGAGATGAAGCGCATCAGCGCGTCCTCCGGCAGGCCCGGGGTGGACTTGCGGCGCAGCGAGGCCATCAGCTCCGAGGACGTGCACTCCAGCGCCTCGAACCCGTAGCGCTCACCCAGGTAGCCGCGGAGGATCTCCGACAAGCGGAAGTAGAACTCCTTCACCTGGCCGCGCTCGGGCAGGCCCTCGCCGCGCAGCAGGTCCAGGGAGCGGCGCACGCGCACGTCCAGCGGCTGCGGAGGGGCCTGCGTCACGCGCTTCGGACGGTTGCGCCACCAGCGCACCAGCGCCCAGCCCAGGAGTCCCGCGGCCACGAGCCCCGCCAGCACGAACAGGAGCGTCCACGAGCGGATGGGCACCTCGGTGGGCGGCTTGAAGTCGAACAGGTTGGAGCCTTGCTGGTTCGCATCCGGCGGCAGCGTGGCGGTGACCTGGATCATCTTGCCGGGCGCCGCGAAGGTGCGCGGCCCCTCGGGCGTGGCCACCTCGAAGGACAGGTCCGGCAGCTTCTGCGAGCCCAGCTCGAAGGCGGACATCTTCAGGCTGAACGTGGTGGTCGCCGATGCCGAGCCGTCCTGGCGCTCGCGCATCTGCCCGAGCACCTCGAAGGGACTGTCACCTTGCGGCGCCACCAGTTCATAGCGGTGATCGCGCGGGTGTGTGAGCGTCACGGTGTACGTGAACGGCTCGCCGATGCGCACCTCCTCGGGCTCCAGCTTCAACGACATGCCCGAGGGTTCGACGGCCTCCACCGTGGGCGCACCCGCGGGCGCGGCACGCGCGACAGGCGCGGTGACGAGCAACAGCGCGAGGACGAGGAAGAGCCGGGTCATGCCGCCATCCTTCGTGCCCTCGCGCGGAAGAACTGCACGAGCGCCTTGCCGTGGTCGTCTCCTGCCTTCAGCTCCACGTGGTCCAGCTCCAGCTTCTTGAACAGCTGCCGGCGCTCGTCGCGAGCGGCCTGCATGGCGCGCGCGAAGCGACCCCGCACGCCCGGATCCGAGGTATCCACGACGAAGCGCTCACCCGACTCGGGGTCCTCCATCTCCACGAGGCCTCGGCGCGGAAAGGCCTGCTCCAGCGGGTCCTCGATGACGACGGGGACGAGGTCGTGCTTGCGGCCCACGAGGCGCAGCGGCTTCTCGTAGCCCTTGGCCAGGAAGTCGGACACGAGGAAGGTGACGGCCTTTCGCTTCGCCACGCGCCGCAGGTACGACAGCCCCGCCGACAGGTCCGTGCCCTTGCCCTCGGGGCGGAACGTGAGGATGTCGCTCACCAACCGCAGCACGTGCGTGCGGCCCTTGCGCGGCGGCACGACCTTCTCCACCCGGTCCGAGAAGAGGATGAGCCCCACCCGGTCGTTGTTCGCGATGGCGCTGAAGGCGATCTGCGCGGCCACCTCCGCGGTGACCTCCGCCTTGGTGCGGTCCTTCGAGCCGAACTCATTCGAGGCCGACACGTCCACCAAGAGCATCACCGTCAGCTCGCGCTCCTCGGTGAAGACCTTGACGTAGGCCTCGTTCATCCTCGCGGTGACGTTCCAGTCGATGACGCGGATCTCATCGCCGGGCTGGTACTGCCGCACCTCGGAGAAGGCCATGCCCCGGCCCTTGAAGACCGAGTGGTACTGACCCGCGAGCATGTCCGACACCACCTTGCGGGTGCGAAGCTCCAGCTTGCGGATGCGGCGGATGAGGTCCTTGGGAAGCACGGGGCGCTCGGGGAAGGTGCGGCCGGCGGGTCAGGGCGTCACGGAACTTCGACACGGTCGAACACGCGCTGGATGATCTTCTCGGGAGTGAGCTCCTCGGCCTCGGCTTCGTACGTCAGCGCGACGCGGTGGCGGAGCACGTCGAACGCGATGGCCTTCACGTCCTCGGGCGTCACGAAGCCACGGTGGCGCAGGAACGCGTGCGCGCGCGCGGCCTGGGCCAGCGCGATGGTGGCGCGAGGCGACGCACCGAACTGGATGTAGTCCGCCAGGTCCTTGAGGCCGTAGCGGTTGGGCTCGCGCGTGGCGAACACCACGTTGAGGATGTAGTCCTTGACCTTCTCGTCCATGTAGATGGCGTGGACGAGCTCGCGCGCGCGGACCAGGTGCTCCAGCGAGATGACCCGCTGCGCCCGAGGCGATGCGCCCCCGGACATGCGGTCCATGATGACCTTCTCCTCGTCGCGCGTGGGGTAGCCGACCTTCACCTTCAGCATGAAGCGGTCGACCTGCGCCTCGGGCAGAGGATAGGTGCCCTCCTGCTCGATGGGGTTCTGGGTGGCCAGGACGAGGAAGGGCGAGGGCAGCCCGAAGGTCTGGTCGCCGATGGTGACCTGGCGCTCGGCCATGGCCTCCAGCAGCGCGGACTGCACCTTGGCGGGCGCGCGGTTGATTTCGTCCGCCAGGACGATGTTCGCGAAGATGGGCCCCTTGCGGACGGTGAACGCGGCCGTCTGCTGGTTGTAGATCATCGTGCCCACCAGGTCCGCGGGCAGCAGATCCGGGGTGAACTGGACACGCATGAAGGTGGCGCTGAGCGAGTCAGCCACCGTGCGAACGGTGAGCGTCTTCGCGAGGCCCGGCACGCCCTCCAACAGCACGTGGCCGTTGCACAGCAGGCCGATGAGGATGCGCTCGAGCATGTACCGCTGCCCGACGATGACCTTCCCGGTCTCCTGGTTGAGGACTTCGACGAAGCTGCTTTCCTGCTGCACGCGTTCCGTGAGCGCGCGGATGTCCGTGTTCATGTCCCCTCTAAGGGCTGGGCGGCGGGCAGCCTAGGGTGTCCCGGGCGTCGGGCTCAACACCGCTGAGGGCCTGACATTCCAGTAAGGTGCGAGGCAGTCCCCCCGGAACGCGCCATGTCCCGTCCCCCCTCCCCCCGCTCGACGTCGCTTCCGCCGCGCTGGGAGCCCGCCTGGAAGCAAGGCGCCGAGGGCCGAACGCCGCCCGTGGGCCCCGTCGAGGCCGGCCTCCTGGCCCAGTTCGCGCCCGCGCTCACCCCTCGCGTCCACTGGTTGCCCGGGGGGGGCGCCCTGCGCGTCCTGGAGGGTGGCGAGGGGCCGCCGGTGGTGCTCCTGCACGGGAGAGGGCACGCGGCGACGATGTGGTTCACCTTCCTGACGGCCCTGGCCCGAGGGCACCGGGTCCTCGCCGTGGACCTGCCCGGCTTTGGCCAGTCCCCGCCCCCGGAGGCCACGCCCCGCACGCCCGAGGACGGCGTGCGCTTCTTCACCGAGCCCGTGGAAGAAGGCCTGGCCACCCTCGTCGAGGGTCCCATGGCGCTGGTGGGCCACTCGCTGGGGGGGCTGGTGGCGCTGGAACTCGCCCTGCGAGGCCGGCTGGCGGTGTCCCGCCTGGCGCTCGTGGACGCCATGGGCCTGGGTCCCGAGATGGGCCGCGCCTCGCGTTGGTTCTTCCGGGCGGGGCCAGAACGACTCGCGCGCAACCTGGGCCCGTGGGCCCTGGACCGGATGCTGCCGCCCCCACCAACGCCCCTGGGCCAGCGCCTGGGTGCGCTCGGCTACGAGTTGCTCGCTCCGCGCGCGGGCAGACCCGAGGCCGCGAAGGCCTTCGGCACGTTGGTGCCGCTGACCGGCCCCGTCTTCCATCGGCGCGAGCGACTCGCCGAGGTGACCGCGCCCGTGCTCCTCGCCTGGGGCGAGCGGGATGAGACGCTGCCCCCTCCCCTGGCCGAGGAGGCGGCGCGGCGCCTGCCCCAGGTGCGCCTGCTGAAGCTGGACGCCGGACACAGTCCGCATTTGGAGCGTCCCGAGCTGCTGCTCCCCGAGCTGAAGGCCTTCCTCGCGGGCGCGGCCCCGCCCGAGTCCTGAACCCGCGCACGGGGACGCCGCAGACAGTGTCAGCAGTCAGGCGAGCCGGACGCCTGAGGCGCCCGCACGACTTCCGGTACATTGCCGTCCGTGCCCAACGACTTGCTTGAGTTACAAGCCACCCCCGAGCGACTGAGCGCCCTGGCCGATGCGGGAGTGCTCTCCGCGTCGGCGCGTGAGCGCGCGCTGGACCTGACCCTGACCTCTCCGCCGCGCGACGCGTGGCAGACGTTCCTCGCGCGCGCGTTGCTGTCGCTGGGCGCGCTGCTCGTGCTCGCCGGGGTCATCTACTTCTTCGCTTACAACTGGGCGGCCCTGCATCGCTTCGCGAAGCTCGGGTTGATCAGCGCGGCCATCGCGGGCACGTCGCTGGGCGCCTGGAAGCTGGGGACGCGGCTGCCCGGACAGATGGCGCTGCTCGCCTCGGCGGTGCTGGTGGGTCCGCTGCTCGCCGTCTACGGCCAGATCTATCAGACGGGCGCGGACCCCTATGAGCTGTTCATCGGATGGAGCGTGCTCATCCTCCCGTGGGTCGCGCTCTCGCGCTTCGCGCCGCTCTGGCTGCTGCTGCTCGCGCTGGTGAACACGGGCACGGTGCTCTTCTGGGAGCAGCGGATGGACTCGTATGATCACACCTTCGGCTGGCTGGCGCTGGGGCTCGGGCTGCTCAACGGACTGGCGTGCGCCACGCATGAGCACTTCGCCCACGCGGGCGTGAGCTGGCTCCAGGGGCGATGGATGCCGAGGCTCCTCGCGGTGATGACCGTGGCCGCGCCCTTGGGCGCCGCGGTGGCCTTCATCATCGACACCTCGCATCGAGGCTGGAACAACGGACTGTCCCTGCTCTTCGTGCTCGCGTGCATGGCGGCGGCCTACGCGCTGCACCGCAAGCTGCGCGGGGAGCTGTTCATGCTCACCGTGGCCTCGGTGTGCGCCATGACCTTGGTGACGACCGGAGCGGGCTACGTGCTCGACAAGCAGTGGCACACCTCGGATGCGGTGGCCCTCTTCATCATGCCCTTGCTGATCATCCTCGAGTTGGGACTGACGGTCTTGTGGTTGCGCCACGAGGCCCAGGCCACGGGCGCCACGGAGGAAGGCTGATATGGCGCTGCGAATGACCCTGAACGAAGTCCTCACGCGGCTCGGCGCGGAGGGGCGGGTGGATGACGACGTCGCGCAGCGGTCGCGACAGGTCATGGCCACGTATCAGAAGGCGAACGTCGCGACGCCCTGGTTCATCAGGGCCATGATGGGCGCGGGCGCGTGGCTGGCCGCGCTGTTCATGATCAGCTTCTTCGTGTGCGTGGGCCTCGCCAAGAACGACGAGGCCCTCTGCGGCGTGGGGTTCCTGCTCGTGGTGAGCACCATCCTCCTGCGGCGCACGGGCTCCGGTCCGTTCCTGGAACAGCTCGCGCTCGCGCTGTGCCTCACGGGCGCAATCAGCATGGAGGCGGGCTGCGCGGAGTTGCTCGGAATTGAGAGCGCGAAGGTCCACGTCACCGTCGCGATGGTGCAGGTCGCGATCTGCGGCGGACTGCTCTGGCTCTACCCGGACATGATCATGCGCTTCATGGCCACGCTCGGCATCACGAGCGCCGCGGCCGTGCTGGCCTACGAGGCCTTCGGCTCGTGGGGAGTGGCGCTGGGGATGCTCGCCTGTGCGGGGATGATGTTCGCGATGTTCATCTTTCAACCGGCGCTCGCGCGCGGGCTTTGGGCGCCGTGGCTCCGCCCCGTGTCGCTCGGGCTCGTGTGCACCGTGGTGGGGTACCTGCTCTTCTGCTGGGGCTTCGTGCACGTGGAGAAGCAGTTCGGCGAGATGCCGTGGGGCCCCAAGGAGGCCGTGCTCGTCACGGTGGGCATGACCGCGATGGTGTGCGCGGCGGGCTGGTGCATCCTGAAGGACCAGGACATGAACCCGTTGAGCCCCGCGGCCTGGCTCTTCACGGGGACCCTCGTCCTGCTCGCCGGGATGACGCTCCACACGCCCGGCATCATCACCGCCGTGGGCATCCTGCTGCTGGGCTTCCACCGGCGCGACACCGCGACGCTCGGGCTGGCGGTGGTGTTCCTGCTCTGCTTCGGCTCGGCCTACTACTACGACCTCGAGTTGAGCCTGCTCGCCAAGTCACTCGCGCTGTTGGGCAGCGGCTTCGTGTTGCTCGGCGCCCGGCAGTTGCTGCTCCGGCGCGCCCCCACCCTGACGACCGAGGTGCAGTGATGCGTGGACCGTTCATCCTGGGTGGGTTGGCGCTGGTGCTCGGCTCCGCGCTCGTGTTGGTGGCGCAGAAGGAGGCCGTGGTCGCGAGTGGTCAGCCCGTGTTGCTGCGGCTCGCGCCCGTGGATCCGCGCTCGCTGATGCAGGGCGACTACATGCAGCTCAACTACGCCATCAGCGCGGACCAAGGCTGGGACAACGAGGGCCGCCCGCGCGACGGCAACCTCGTCTTGCGCCTGGACTCGGATGGCGTGGGCCAGTTCGTCCGCTTCGATTCGGCGGACGTGCCGTTGGCCCCCGGAGAGTTCCGCCTGCGCTACCGCATCCGAGACAACCGGGTGCGGCTGGGCGCCGAGGCCTTCTTCTTCCAGGAGGGACATGCCGACCGCTACGAGCACGCGAAGTACGGCGAGCTGCGCGTGGCGGAGAGCGGCACCAGCGTGCTGGTGGGCTTGCGGGATGAGGACCGCAAGCCCCTGGGAGACGCGGTGCACTGACGCACCGAAGGCGTCAGGCGGCTTCCTCGCCCTCCGAGTTGAGCAAGTCCAGGAAGGGCGAGGAGTCCTCACCGAGCGCCTTGTAGAGCGCGTCCACCTTCTCCAGCTCGCGCTTGAGCGCCTTGTGGTGGTTGCGGTTCTTCACCAGGCTCTCGCGCCCCAACAGGCGGAACGCTTCATCGCGCCCCACCTGTCGGATGGCCATGGCCAGTACGAGCCCTCGGAAGGCGTCCGCGAGGTCCAGGTCGAGTGGGGCGTTGCGGCGCCGCGCCTCGGAGACGAAGGCCTGCGCGGCGGCGCGGAGGGCCTCGGGAATGGGCCGGCCCGCGGGCGCCTGCTCGTAGTCGAGCGCCCTCGCCACATGCCGCTCCTCCAGCACCAGCTCACCCGACGCGCCCGCGTGCTCCACCATCGCGAGCGTGTAGGCGCGCCGCACGATGTTGTCGAGCTGCCGCAGGTTGCCGGGCCATGAGCTCGCCACGAGGAGCCGCTCGGTCTCCGGAGTCAGCCGCGCATGGCCCTCGGGCTGGCGCTCCCGGTGGCGCCGGTTGACCATGTAGCGCGCCCACATGGGAATCTCGTCCTGGCGCTCCTGGAGCGCGGGCATGCGCACCGGCAACACGTTGACGCGGTAGTAGAGGTCCTCGCGGAAGCGGCCCGCGCGCACCTCCGCGTGCAGGTCCGCGTTCGTGCCGATGATGAAGCGCACGTCCGCGAGCCGCTCGCCCGTGCCCTCCCCCAGCGGCCGATAGCTGCGCGACTCCAAGAGGTGCAGCAGACCCGCCTGCGCCTTGAGCGACAGCTTGTCGATTTCATCGATGAACAGCGTGCCGCCCTCTGAGCGCGCCACGCTGCCCGGGGCATCGCGCACCGCGCCCGTGAAGGCCCCCTTCTTCCAACCGAACAGCTCGGCCATCTGAAGGTCTTCCGGCACGGTCACCAGGTCCAACGTCTCGAAGGGCTTGCCTCGACGACTGGAGCGCTCATGGCACCAGCGCGCCAGCCGCGACTTGCCCGCGCCCGTGGCGCCGCTGATGAGGATGGTCTCGTCCTGGAGCGCGAAGACGCGAAGGATGGGCAACAGCTCCGCCATGGAGCGGCCCACCACGGGCAGGAACTCGTCCACCTGGGGCGTGGCCACCGGGCGCTGCGGCAGGCCCGTGAGGTACGGCGCCGCCACGTCGCCGAGCAACTGCAAGCGCTCACCGATGCCGCGCCAGACGAACTCCTGGCCCATCGCGGCCAGGCAATCCGCCTCCAGGGAAATCATCCCCGCCATGCCGCCAGGCGTGCGCAGCGGCAGCACACACACGTGCGACGCGTGGCGCCCGAGGAAGCGCTGCCGGCTCTCCGTGCTGTGGAAGCCCACCAGCCCTGGGTCGCCCGTCACCGGCGCGTCCGGCGCATGGGGTTGAACCGTCCCCACGTTGACGTCAATGGACACCGCGCTGCGGTGCTCCATGACCGCACGCCATGCCGTCGCCGAGGTGAAGAACGGTGTGCCCACCCCCGCGTCCGCAATCTCCGACGCGCCCACATCCAGCGCCGCGAGGCGCCGATACACTTCCCCTTGCCGCAGGTGGACAATGCCTCGAAGCACGCGCGCGCGCCCCGCGTAACGGCTGGTGGCGACGGCGTCCTCGGCCACCTCCAGCATGCGACGCAGCGTGGCGGTCGCAGCCGTCTCGAAGTCCCTGGCATCCCTGAGCGCGGCCATCAACTGGGCCATCTCGTCTCGCATCCCACTCACCTCCGTCCGGACGCCGTGCCACGCCTCTTCAGGGGGCAGGTCCGATCCGGCCGGGCAGTGTAGCGGAGATGAAGAGCGCGGAAGGAGCGGCCCCTCCTTCCGCGCTCAGGCTTCTTCAGGACTGCGTTCACGCCCAACCACGGCGTGCACGGCTCCACCATGCGGCCTTTGTGCCAGCGTGCATTCACGCGAGATTCCAGGCGCCAGGACGGAATGAACGGGCGTCCTGCGTTCCAGCCGAACGCCGCCGCGTCCGCGCCGCACGCATCCACGCCACCTCACCCCGCCCGGGGCCCCTGACACGCCCTGCCCGCTCGCACCGAGCAAAACAGGGACCATCGGTGAAACAAGACCCGCGTGGAATGCGGGTCAGCGCTTCGCGCGGCGTGACGGGCGACGAGGAAGCGCCGCGTCAGGCGCCGGCTGGAGGACGAACACGCGATCGAGTCGGGGGCTGCCTCGGCCCAGGGGCTCGTCGATGCGGTAGTCGAAGTCGTAGGTGGCCAGCACGCGCATGCCCGAGGCGCGGAACAGGCGCTGGGCCTGGGCGCCGTCGTAGGTGCGGAAGAACCACGTCGTCTCGATGAGCCAGTCCTTGCCCGGTCCCGTGACGCGCAGGCGGTTGCGCATGGGCGAGCGACGCAGGCGCCGGTCCGGCAATCCCTCGTGCGTGTTGCAGACCACCGAGTCGCGGCCCACACGCCCCACCCAGCGCTCATGCTCCGGGGTGGTTCGCTCGTACTCGGACAGGTGGAAGCCCAGCACGTAGATGCCCTCGGGCCGCAGCAGCTTGCGCGTGCCGGAGAGGTGCTCGACCGCGGCGGCCTCGCTGTCGAGGTAGCGGAAGGTGGAGACGAGGTTGTGCGCCAGGTCCACGCGTCCCTCCAACGACGGCTCGGCGAAGGACTCCATGCGCGAGGCGCGCAGCTTCACGCGGCGGCGCTGCGCGGGCGTGAGCCGCTCGCGCGCGTGGGCGAGCATCGTCTCCGAGATGTCATAGCCCGCGACCTTGAGTCCTCGCGCCGCGGCGGCGGCCACGAGACGGCCCGCGCCGCAGGCGGGCTCCAGCCACTGCTTGCCGCCCGTGCCGTGCTTGGCGCTGAGCGCGAGGAGGAAGTCCACTTCGCGCTCGGTGTCCGTGCCGAAGATGGCTTCGTAGTATTCCGGATGCTCATACCAGTCGTTGCGTCGTTCCATGGGCGGGCGCCGCGAGGGCGCGCGCATCCTCCGGCACCCGCGGCGAATCCCCAAGGACTTTGCCGTCGCGCGGCGCCCTTCCACCACGCAGGGCGGCCACGCCTCAGTGCATGGGCGGCGAAGCCCCCGCGCTCGAATGGGCCTCCCGGTCCAGCAGCCGCGCCGCCAGCCGCATGAAGTCGGACTCGGTGACGATGCCCACCAACTGCCCCGACTCATCCACCACCAACAGACAGCCGAAGCGTTCGTCCAACAGGTGGTGGATGGCGTCGCGCACGGGGAGGTCCTCGCGCACGGTGTCCAACTCGCGCGTCATGATGTCCGCGACGCCCAGGATGGGCCCCGTGGGGTTCGCCGCGCGGCGCGCGAGCGCACGAATGAGGTCCCGATGGCTGACGAGCCCCACCAATTGCCCATCCCTCACCACGGGCAGATGCCGGATGTGATTGAGCTTGAGCAGGTCATCCCCGCGCAGCAGGCCATCCGACTCATCCAGCGTGACGACGTCACGGGACATCAAGTCCCCCACGGTGAGCAGCATGGTGCGGCCTCCCAGTTCGGGCCCTGCGCCATGGCACAGGCCCGCATGCGGGATGGTGCGTCGTGGGGAGCGCTGGCGCAGCCAAAGCCAGCCGGGCGGACGGGCGCTCGGCACGCCCCCTGGACCACAGCGTCAGTGCTCGATGCCGCCCGTCACCTGCGCGAGGGCAAGCATCACCAGCAACCCCGCTGCCAATGCAACCAGGTTGCGTCCAGGCTTGTCGCGGCCATGGCGGTTGACATGCGGCAGCAGGTCCGACACCGCGATGTAGAGGAACGTGCCCGCGGAGAACGCGAGCGCGCGCGGCGCGAGTGACTGGAACTTCAGGACCGCGTCGAAGCCGAAGTACACGGCCGCGCCCACCGGCACCATGAGCCCGTACATCACCGCGTACAGGAGGATGGGGCCGCGCTTCTTGCCCTCCGACTGGAGGATGGAAGCGAGCGACAGCGACGAGGGAATCTTGTGCGCGGTGATGGCGATGAGCGCCATCATCCCCACGCCCTCCTTCACCGCCGAGCCCAGCGCGATGCCGTCGAACAGCGTGTGCGTGGAGAGCCCGAGGAACGCGGTGAGGCCCAGGGCATGACCGTGGACATGCTCGGTGCAGTCGGGCGGCTCCTCGCAGGCGTGCGCCACGAGGTAGCGCTCCAACACGAGCACGAAGACGAACCCCGCCGGCACCATGGCGAAGGCCCACCAACCGCCCCCGTGGTACGCCTCCGGGAGCATGTGGAAGAAGGCGGCCCCGAACATGACGCCCGCCGCGAAGGCCAGGAACGTCACCAGCCGGGTGGGCCGCTCGTTGAAGATGACCACCGTCGCGCCGGCAAGCGAGCCGCACACGATGATGCAGGAATAGAGGACCACCACGGCAACGACCGACGACATGGGGCGCGCACCCTACTCCAAAATCCCGGACTCAGTAGCGGCGCACGACCACCAACCCCACGCGGCCCGGGCTGACCTCCACCTCGTGGGTGGTCACCCGCCCTCCGGAGGAGACCTCGACCGTGTGCTTGCCAGCGGGGACTCGGAAGCGCGCCACCTGGAACTCGGCCGGGAGGGACAACCAGGAGCGCAGGTCCGGCGCGTTGCCCGCGTTGAGCAGGAGGAACGCCAGGATCCCCACTTCCTTGCTCTTGGTCAGCGCCCCGACCCCCGCGGCCAGCCCCGCCTTCACCATGGCCCCGGCCAGCTGCTTCGCCAGCATCCGGCCAATGCGGTCATTGAGGTGCACCTTGGCCACATCCGCCAGGGACGTCACCGCCACGGCCCGCGCGGACTGCTCCGCCAGTCGGACCTGGATGCGCGGCGCCCGCCCTCGGTCCCGGTACACGGGGACCTCGATGAGGTCGCCCGAGGTACCGTAGTCGCGTGACGTGGAGGTCTTCTCCGGGGCCAGCCCCGCTTCCACCACCACCACCACCTGGGCCTCGCCCGGCGCCATGGGGGGATGGACGACGTTGGGGTACTTCGCGGTCAGCTCCGCGTAGGCGTCATCGCGCCCGGTCTTCTTCGCCAGCCGAAGCAGCGGCTCCACGAGCGTGTCCAGCCGGGGCTGCAACTCGAGCGCCTTGGCGTAGTCGATGTAAGCCGCGTCCCAGTCGTGCTGGTCCTCCCAGAGCACGCCGCCGAGGTAGCGCGCGATGGCGAGCTGCTCGTAGGGCTTCTTCTCATCGACAATCATCTTCTCCAGGCGCTCGTTGACCCGCCGCACCTCCACGAGCGCGTCCTCATCCCGGCCCAGCTCCGCGTAGTTCAGGGCCTGGAGGACGGAGATCATCAGCTTCTCGAAGTCCTCACCGGAGTAGGCGCGCTGACGCTCGTTGCTCACGAGCGTCATGGCCTCCTCGCGCACGGACACCGCATCCAGCTCACCGCTCAGCCGGTCCGCCTCCGTCAGCGTGGCGATGCTGTCCGCCCACCGTCCGGACGCGTGCTGCACCATGCCCTTGTCGAGCAGGAGCAGCAGGCGGTCCTGCGGCGGTGCTTGCTGCGCCTCGGTCTCCAGCGCGGTGAGCGCCCGGGCATAGTCCTCGGACTGGTACGCCACCCGCGAGACCTGCGTGCGCGCGACGTAGTCCGTGGCACAGCCGCTCAGGAGCAGGAGGCTCGCGAACACGAGCGCCCCCCGCCCCAGCGGGCGCCGGCGACTCCAGGACAGTGAGTCCATCGACGTGGTGGCCGGGACTACCAGCTCACCCCCCGCTTCTCGAACTTCTTGCGGATCTGCTTCTCGTCCGTCCAGGCGAGGGTGCCGGTGTGCACGTCGTTCAGCTTCGCCGTCATCTTGTAATAGACGAGCTTGTCACGGCCGACCTCCTGGACGATGGAGGCCAGGTCGCCCGTCATCAGGAAGTCCACGGACGCCTGATGGCCCGGGCCCTTCGCCGCGTTCGGGTCGACATAGCCGGACTGCTGGTACTCGTACTCCTCGGCGATGTCCTGGCGGGCCTGCTGATCCACGATGGCGAAGCGCCCCGTCTGCGCCAGCGCCGTCTGGATCTTGTCGCCCAGCGACCGCATGTCGATGTGCTCGCTGGTGCTGTTCTTCAGCTTGCCCACCAGCACGATGGGGAGCACCTGACCGGGGGCGGGCGGCTGGACGAAGCGCGGCGAGTTGGCCAGGGACTCGGCCATCTTCTTCGCGATGAGCTGCAGGTCGTTCTCGTTGAAGCGATCCGACAGCATCTCGATGGTGTTGGGGTCCTCGTAGGTTCCACGCGTGAAGGCGCGCGGGCCGGCATAGCAGCCAGTCAGCGAGGCGGCGACGAGGGCGGACAACAGCAGGCGGGTGTTCATGGGCACATGACTCCTAGTTCCATTCGCATTCGAAACGGCTGCCCTCGAAGTTCCACTTGAACGAGAGCACCGCGTCGCGGCGGTAGCCGGCCGTCAGCCGGCAGAGGCTCTGCAACGAGCCCCGCGGATAGTCGAAGGTGTACGTCTGGGACTTCGCGCGCTCGGCCGGGGTGAGCTGGGACGGATGGGTGAGCGTGGGATTGGCGCTGGCGGCCACCATCACCCGGTGCGGACCATACGTCTTGAGCGGCACGTTGCCCGCGAGCTGGATGCGGCGCACGGTGTGCGCGATGAGGATGTCGCTGCGGTCCACCATCGTCTCGTGCGAGTTCTGCCGCTGAAGCAGCTCCGGAAGGTTGGCGGTGAACACGCGGGTGAGGTCCCCGTCATCCACGAAGAAGTAGAGGAACGCCTCGCGCGCGGTGCGCCCCTCGCCGGTGAAGTCGAGGGTGACCAGCAGATCGAGCGCCCGGTTGGGCGGCAGCGAGTGCAGCGACACCGCGGCCAGCACGTTCTTGTCCACGCCCGCCTTCTTCAAGCGGATGAGGCCGTCCGCGCTCGCGTCGCAGGCGCAGCGGCGCTCTTCAATCATCTTCACGAGCTGGGCAGGCTCGAAGCCCGCCTGGGACAGCTTCGTCAGCTCCTCGTCCGAGAGGGGCAGCTGTTCCGAGCGCTCATAGAGGCGCGGGAGCTGGTTCGGGTCCCACTGGATGATGTTGTAGGTCTGCACATCCCCGGTGGGGAATGGCAGGGCCGGCTGCGGGCCTCCCCGCGCGGCGGGAGTGGCACGGGGAGCCTGACCGGCGGCCAGCGCGAGGGTGGCGGCGAGGAGGTGGGCGATCATGGCGTTAGAACCGGTATCCGACGTTCATGTACAGCCGGTGGGTCACTCCGTCGCCGCCGATGGGGATGTCCGGGGAGTAGTGCAACCCGAGCACGATGCGTTCCGAGTCTCCGAGGAGGAACTCGGCGCCCACCTGGGGAGAGATGCCGAAGCGCAGGCCGTCTCCCTTGGGGCTCACGATGGCGCCCGCCTTGAGGCCCGCCGTGAAGGTCAGCGGCCACCCCCAGGTGCGGAAGGTGGGGCCGATCATCCCGATGAAGCGACCGCCGTCGAAGACATAGGCCGCGCTCGCATCGAGCTGGTACCAGTCATCGCCCCAGAGCGACAGGGTGGCGCCGACGAAGAGCGGCGGCCCCTCGGGAGCGCCACGGGGGGGCTTCACCGAGTTGATGGCCGCGCCCCAGTCCAGTTGGAGGGACAGGCCCCGGCGGTTGTCACCGTATCCGCCCTTGCCGTACTCGGACTCCTCGGGCCCGTCAGTCCGGCCGCGGGACTGGGCCCCGGCGGTCAGTGGCACGGCGGCGGCCAGCAGCGCGAGGGCTCCGCACAACCTGGCATGACGCTTCATCTCTTGGACTCCCGAAGCAGTGGGTGCGACTTCACGGCGCGCGTGGACGGCGCGGCACGGCGGGATATTCAACGCGCCGCGAACAAGGGCGCAAGCGGCGCGTGCGCGCGCCCCGTCAGTCCCGAGGTCCCGCCAATGGGGGAACTGGCGCCGGGTCGGGAAGCGACGGGGCGGGCCGGGTCTCGGTACGGAGGGTAGGCAGCCACTGGGGCCGCGCGCGCAGGAAGACCACCAGCCGCTCGCGGACCAGGAAGCGCAGCTCGCTCACCCGGTCCGGGTTGGCCGCGCTCACCAGCGCCCGGAGGGTCAGCGTCTTGTCCTGCACGTCCAGCACCACGAGCGTCTGCACGCGGCCGTCCCACGCATGCCGCGCCTCGTTCTCCAGGATGCGCCGCAGCTCCACCCGCAGCGCATCAATGTCCGCGAAATAATCCACCTGGAGCGTGACGACGCCCAGCAACTCGGGGGTCGACTTGCTCCAGTTCTGGAAGGGCTTGTCGAGGAACTGGGTGATGGGGATGACCATGCGCCGTTGGTCCCAGATGCGGAGCACGACGTAGGTCAGCGTGATTTCCTCCACCGTGCCGAACTCTCCCTCGATGACGACCTGGTCCCCGATGCGGATGGGCTGGGTGATGGACAGCTGGATGCCGGCCAGCAGCGTGGAGATGGACTTCTGCGCCGCCAGACCGATGACGAGGCCGGCGATTCCGGCGGAGGCCAGGAGGGACACGCCGACGTTTCGCACCACCTCGAACTGCATCAGCAAGAGCGCCGCGCCGACCACGTAGGTGGCGACCTCGAAGACCCGGCGCAGCACGGCCAGTTGCGTGCGCAGCGAGCGGGCCCGCCCCACGTCGCCCGTCTCCGACGTCACGCGGCCCTGGACGAAGGCCTCGGACACGCGCAGGAAGCGCAGGATGAACCACGCGACCGCGATGATGACGAGCGAGTAGCTCACCCGGTCGCACAGCAGTTGGACCGGGCGCGGGAGCAAGAGGAAGGACGAGCCCGCCGCCAGCAGGCCCGCGAAGAACGGCAGTCGCAGCGGCCCTTGGCCCGCGGCCACCAGTTCGTCGTCCCATTCGATGCGCGTCCAGCGCGCCACCCGCAGCCCGAGCGCGAGCATCAAGCGCTCCAGCACCAGCGACAGGGCCAGGCCACCCAGCACCGTCACCACCAACCCCAACCACTGCCAGGGCTCGAGCCCCAGCCACGTGCCCTCGAAGAACAGCGGCGGCAAGGTCTCGGCGAACAGCGGGCCGTATTCATCGAACAGCTCGTCCACGGTCTTCATCGTGGATTCACTGAACACCCAGACGGGCCCGGCATCCGACGCAACGCGCTGCAGGCGGATGGGAACGGTGGCGCCCTTCAACGGGAGCGCCCCCAGCGAATCGAAGCGGGGGTCCGCGGGGTCCCCTTCCGGCGCCTTGGACAGGTTGGACAGGTCCACCGGCAGCTTGCGGTCCAGGACGAACTTCAGACGGCGGGCGAGTTGGAAGCCGCGCGTGGATTGCTCGGCCCGAGGCAGGTAGTCGAGGTCCAGGTAGAAGGCGGCCCGGGCGTAGTCGCCCCGGTGCGCGGCCTCCAGGAAGCCTCGCACGGCGTCATGCGGGTTCTGCCGCTCGACGCCGATGGGCACGGCCCCCAGGCCGGCATCGAGCGCCCCAGCGGGCCAGGCCCACGCCAAGGTCCACGCGACAAGGAGGGCCGCCAGGCCCCTGCGGGAACGGTGCGTCATGACGAACTTCCTTACTCCTTTTCACCTGTCTTGCCTGTCAAAGATGGCGCTGCTCCCACCAGGGGCGGACGGGCGGACGGGAAAGACATTGGTGCACCGGGTTTCGGTAGGCTAGAACCCGAGGGCAAGGAAGGGTGCCGTGTCCGAGAAGCGAAGAATCCTCCTGATTGACGACAGCGAGATCACCCTCGCGATGGAGAAGGCCGTCCTCGAGGCGCGGGGCTACGAGGTCGTCGCCACGTCGACCCTGATGGAGTTCGAGAAGACGCTGCAGAGCTGGCGCCCGGACCTCATCCTCACGGACATCCACATGCCCGAGGCCAAGGGCACGGACATCTGCCGCACCCTCAAGAACGAATACGGCACGCAGGACATCCCCATCGTCCTGTTCTCCAGCCTCCCCGATGATGAGCTGTCCAAGCTGGCCGAGCAGGTCGGCGCGGATGGCTCGCTCTCCAAGGTGAACGGCCTGGAGGCGATGGGCGAGAAGATCGACGAGTTGGTGCAGAGCATCCTCTGGTGATGCGCGCCTCGGTCCTCGCGGCGCTGCTGCTCGCGGTCCTCCCGGCCTGCATGCGCAAGGAGCCGAGGCCCGCCGAGACCGAACCCAAGACCGCCGCTCCCGCCCACGACTCGACCGGGGCCATCCTGTTCCTGTCCGCGGACATGCGGGGCTATCTGGGTCCCTGCGGATGCAGTGAGAACATGCGCGGCGGTATCGGTCGCGCGGCCCAGCAGATTCTGGATGCGCGCGCGGGCTCCCTCCCGGTCCTCTACGTGGACGGCGGCGACAGCCTCTTCGGCGAGTCCACGTTCCCGCCGGGCCAGGTGCCCCAGGAAGAGCGCAAGGCCCGCGCGCTGGCGGAGGCCATGAAGCTGATGGGCCTGTCCGTGCGCGCGGTGGGCGAGCTGGATGACGCGCGCGGCGCGGCCTTCCGTCAGTCGCTGCACCTGCCCGAGCTGCCGGCCGGACAGGTGAAGTTGCTCGACGCGGGGGCTCGCAAGGTCGGCGTGGTGTCCGCGACCTCCGGTGAGCAATTGGTCGCTTTGAGCACGCGCGCCCGTGGCGAGGGGGCGGACTTCGTGGTGGGCCTGCTGCACACGACCGTGGAGGTCGCCCAGGCCGCGGCGGAGCTGCCCGGACTCGCGGCGAACGTGGTCGTGGCCACGCACACCGCCTCGGAGTTCAGCGGCGAGGAGAACAAGCGCGTGCGCGCCGCCGTGCCCGTCGTGGCGCTCCAGAGCAAGGGCCGCTCGTTGCTGCGCATCGACCTCACGTATTCGCCCACGCGCGGGCCCTTCTCCCCCCTGCGCGCACAGGACGACACGGACCGCGAGGTGTCCGCGCTGGAGCAGCGCATGGCGCTCCTGGACAAGGACATCAACCTGCCGGGCGTGGACCCGCGCTTGAAAGCACTCAAGCAGGGCAAGCGCGATGAATTGGCTCAGCGCAAGCAAGCCCTGCTCACCGCGCCTCCCATTCCCACCAACGAGGGCAACGGCTTCACGCTGCGCTTCCTCCCGTTGGATCCCAGCCTTCCCACCGCGCCAGCCGCGCAGGCGCTGGTGACGTCCTACGACTCGGACGTGGGGAAGATGAACCTGGCCTGGGCGAAGGAGCACGGCGAGGAGTGCCCCGCACCGCAGCAGGGTCAGGCCGCGTTCGTGGGTACCCAGACGTGCCGCGAGTGCCACGCCGAGGCGTACGCCGTCTGGGAGAAGACCCTCCACAGCCACGCGTGGGGGACGCTGGAGCAGGCGGGCAAGCAGTACCACCTCAATTGCGTGGGCTGTCACGTCACGGGCTGGCAGCGTCCAGGCGGCGTGTGCCGGCTCGACAAAGTGATGGGCCGCGAGAACGTGGGCTGCGAGAGCTGCCACGGCCCAGGCTCGCTGCACGTGGAGAATCCGGGGCCCACCACCATCGTGGCCACGCCGGGGCGCGAGGCGTGCCTGACCTGCCACAACCCCGAGAACTCGCCTCACTTCGACTTCGCGACCTACCTGCCGCGCATCCTCGGCCCGGGGCACGGGAAGCCGCTGGACGTCGGCCAGCCAGCGAAGCGCCCGTCCACGCCCTGACGCCTGCGCACACGGAGCGTCCGCACCTCGGGCATACCCGGCGACTCGTAGTTTGACTGTCAAGAAAAAGCGCGAATACTGCGGCCTTCGCCTGCTTCTAGGCCCTTATTCTCAGCGCTCTCATGTCGCCTCTCTGCCTGCTCCTGCTCGCCCTGGCCTCGGTTCCTCCCTTGGAGGCCGGAGCGCCGTCATCGCCTCCGGGCACGCACGCGGTGGAGCCGCCCGCGGTGGCCGCGCCGCAGGCGGAGGAGCTGGAGTCCGAAGCCTCGGGCGAGAGCGAAGAGGTCGAGTCAGAGTCCGCGGAGATGGAGGAGCTGCGCGCGTTGGAAGGTGCCTCGCTGGATCCAGGCGCGCGCCCGAGCGCCGAGGTGATGCAGTCCCTGCGCCGTCTGGGCCTGGCCAACCCGCTGCGCATGCGGATGCTGGACGCGCTGGAGGAGGCCACCTTCCGCGAGGACGACACGCCTCCAGACCTGCCGCTCATCACCGACCTCTCGCGCTTCGACGTCGGGCAGGTGAAGGACCGCTACGACATCCCGGTGGAGATGCAGCCACTGGTGGCGCAGTACATCGAGTTCTTCCAGGGGCCGGGCCGGCGCTGGTTCTGCAAGTGGATGTCGCGGTCCACGCGCTACCTGCCGGTGATGCAGCCCATCCTGGAGAAGGAGGGCCTGCCTCGGGACCTCGTATACCTGTCGATGATCGAGAGTGGGTTCTCGACCAATGCCTACTCCTGGGCGCACGCGGCGGGGCCGTGGCAGTTCATCTCCAGCACGGGCAAGCAGTACGGCCTGCGCCAGGACTTCTGGGTGGATGAGCGCAGGGATCCAGTCAAGGCCACGCGCGCGGCGGCGCAGTACCTGAAGGACCTCTACGGCGAGCTGGGCCACTGGTACCTGGCGTGGGCGGGCTACAACACCGGCTCCGGGCGCGTGCGTCGGATGATGGAGCGCCTGGGCACGAACGACTTCTGGGCCATCTCCGAGGAGAAGGGGCTCGCGAAGGAGACGAAGCACTACGTGCCCAAGCTCATCGCCGCGGCGCTCGTCGCGAAGAACCCCACCGCGTTCGGATTCTCCGAGGAGGAGTTCGAGTACGAGTCCGCGCTGGAGTACGATGAGGTGAAGCTGCCGGACGCCACGGACCTGGACGTGGTGGCGCGCGCGGCGGGCGTGAGCGTGAAGGACGTGCAGGACCTCAACCCCGAGCTGCGCCGCTGGTGCACGCCGCCCACGAGCACCAGGCAGCCCTACATGCTGCGACTCCCCAAGGGCAGCGGGCCTCGCTTCGCGGAGAACATCCAGAAGCTATCGCCCATCGATCGCCTGACGTATCGCGTGCACAAGGTGAAGCGCGGCGACACGCTGTCTCAGATTGCCTTGAAGTACGGCAGCGCGCCCGAGGCCATCCTGCAGATGAATCGGCTGAAGGGCATGCGCACGCTGAAGCTCAACACGGAGCTGGTGATTCCAGTGCCCACGGGCCGCGGTGGCAGTGGCGACGCGGGCGGCGCGCTGGCCAGCAAGGTGGCGCAGGCTCGGCGCAGCGGCGTGGTGGCGATGCGGCCCGAGGACGAAGTCCCCGCTGGCACGCCCAAGGCCCCCGTCGCGGTGGGCCCCACCAAGACCGAGACCATCAACGGCAAGTCTCGCGTGACGTACGGCGTGGCGGAGGGCGACAGCCTCTGGCTCATCGCCAATCGCTTCCAGGTGTCGGTGGATGACCTGAAGAAGTGGAACAACCTGCCGCGTCGCAATCGGACGCTGTCCGTGGGCACTCAGCTCTTCATCTGGTCGCCGCAGGCAGCACCCAGCGGCGCGACCGTGGCGAAGGCCGCCACGAGCTCGGGCACCGTCGTGGTCGCGTCCAACGTGGCCAGCCAGGCGCCGCAGGGTGGCAACAAGAAGGTGCACACGCTGGCCGAGGGCGAGACGCTCTGGTCCGTGTCGCAGCGGTACGGCGTGACGGTGGAGGACATCATGCGGTGGAACCACATCAAGGACCACCGCACGGTGCCCACCGGGAAGCTGCTGCACTTGAGCGCGGAGTAGACGGTGGCGTGAGACAGGACGTGGCTCGGCGCTGACGCCCGGTCACGTCCTTGCAGTGGGCGAGGGCATGCTCACCTCGCTCTCTCGCACCAGTTCGCCGTCTCCGACGGGCTTCACGGACGCAGCCGCGCCGGCCGAGCCCGCTCCGGGCAACATCCCGTCTCGAAGAGACTCCAGTCCGCGGGATGCCCGTCTCGACACGAAGACATCCGAGCCCCCTGCGTCTCGCGCGGAGACCATCGCCGCGCCCCTCGGTTGGACCCCTCGCCACGCTGTCGCCACGACACACGCAGCACGGCGTCCCCCCTCGCAGCCTCCGCCCAGCACCGCGACACTCGACGCACCACGCATCACGACGCAGCCCTGGCCCGCTCGCGAACCGCTCGATGCGCCACCCGCGGCTGGACTCCCCTCCCCTGTCGCCGCCCCCCTCGAACACGCTCGCTTCACGGGATTGCCGCAACTCGCGGACGTCGTGGCGGGGGGACAGGTGTTGGGTCCGGGGACTCGCGGAGAGGGCGTGCGCGCGGTTCAGGCGGCACTGCTGGACATGGGCTTCGCGCTGCTGAACGGCGCGGATGGCGTCCATGGCGCGGACACGACTCGCGCACTGCGCAACTTCCAGATCCACGCGCGCTCCATGTTCCCCGACCTGCGCTCCACGGGCGCGCTGGACACCACCACCCTGCGCGCGTTGGATGCACTCGCGCCAGCCCGAGGGACGCGCGGCCAATCCCAACACGTCCCCGTCCCTCTCTATGACGGGCAGCCCGTGCGCGTGGTGGTGGCCTTGCGCGAACACCGCACGTTCCTGTTCGACCCTGAGGGCAAGCTGCTCGACATCTTCCCCAATGCCGCGGGGACGGTGAACACGCCCACGCACCGCGGCCTCAAGGTCGTGCGCGCGAAGTTGGATCAAGTGGCGGCAGAGGCCGCGGGCGCGCGCCTGTGGAACGACCGCCATGTGTTTGGCGTGCGCATCCTCGACCTGTCATGGGCCAATGGCCGCCACTCGGGCGAGGAGCTGCATGGAACGAGCGCCCCCGCCCTGCTGGGTGGGGACGTGTCACATGGATGCGTGCGCCACGCGAACGAGCACATCGTCGCGCTGTACGACGCGCTCTCGGTTGGCGACCGCGTGGCCGTGGTGGAGACGGTGGACGACCCGAACCTCGGCGTCCCGGTGTCCGTGTCGTGAGGCGATTACTGCTCCTCCAGGAGCATCTTCAGCTCACGGACGCGACGACTGATGAAGTCCCGGTCCAGGGTTCGGAAGTTCTCCGGGAGCAGCTCGCGGCTGGTGCACTCCTGCACGGCCACCAGATTCTGGAGTTCGATCTCCAGCGGATAGCTGGGCGGCACGAAGTCCGCGAGCACGGCCTTGAGGTCGTCCTGCGTCACCTGCTCGCGACCGTCCGCGAGCGCATGGAACTTCGAGCGGACCATCACCGCCTCGATGTCCGCGCCACTGAAGGCCCGGACCTCTTTGGGGATGAAGGACGAGAACGACTCGATGCCCTCCACCGACACGCCCGTCTTCTTGCTCATCACCTTGAAGAGGTCGTCTCGCTCGGCATCCGTCTGCGGATAGAAGAGCGCGATGTGCTCCTCGGCACGACCCTGGCGCTTGAGGTCGATGGGAAGCAGGTCCGGCCGCGCGGTCATGAGGAACCAGACGATCTTCCCGCGGTACTGCGTGTTGCCCATGAAGGACGCGATGGAGCCGAAGATACGGCTGCTCGTGCCCGAGTCGCCCCCCGAGTCGCGGTTGCCGAGGAAGGTGTCCGCCTCGTCGATCATCACCGCCACGGGCCACAGCGCCTTGAGCAGGTTGAAGATCTTCTCGAGGTTGGCCTCGGTGACGCCCTGCCACTGGCTTCGGAAGTTCAGGAACTTCACCACCGGGATACCAATCTCTCCGGCGAAGCAGCTCACCATGAACGTCTTGCCCGTACCCACGGGGCCGCTGAGCAGATAGCCCATGGGCATCACCTCCAGGCGCCCCTTCTTCAGGGCCTGGGCGGCCTGCCGAAGCATCTGCTTGGCCCGGCCATGGCCCGCCACGGCGTCGAGCGTGTGCGCCGGCTCGATGAACTCCAGGAGGCCATGGCACTCCGCCTGGATCATCTCCTTCTTCTTCTCCTTCAGCAGCTCGGGCGTGATGCGCACTTCACGCTCGAGGGCCTCGGTGAGGATGCGATCCAGATTGATGCGCGACAGACCCGCGGTCATCTTCGCGAGTCCGGCCAGCGGCACATCCGAGAGCGACTGGAGGCGCTTGCCCTCCAGCTTGGAGCGCACGTAGTCCAGGCGCTCGTCCTCGGTGGGCAGCGGCAACTCAATGGGCGCCACGTACGGATTGCGGCTGATCCGCGGCGACATGTCCGCCAGGTTCTCGGCCAGCAGCACCACGGACACGTCTCCCGCGAGGAACTGCGGGTCGTGCGCCCACTTGTCCAACGTGGCCACCACGAAGCGGTCCTCCGCGGACAGGTGGCTCATCTCGCCACCAGGGACCAGCGTCTCCGCGAAGTCGATGACGAGCGCCATCGAGCGGCCTTCGCTCAGCCGCATGCGCAGGTAGTTCTCCAGAATCTGCAGCGCGCGACCTGGGTCTCGCGGCAGCACCTTGGAGAAGTCCGTGCCGTACATCGCGTCGTAGCCGGCCATGGCCCGCTGCAGGTCCTTCTGCGTCTCGGGCGAAGCAGAGCGGATGCCGGACGAACGGTCGTAGAAGAGGACATGGTCACGCCCGCCGAAGAGTTCCTCGGAGAGGAACGTCTTGAGCGTACCGAAGCCGCGGCTACCGTCCTCCAGCATCAGCGGCTGGAGGTCTCGCACCGCGCCGTAGAGGAGGAAGGTGCTGACCGTCTTCGTGTAGTACTTGCGAGCGAGTTGCTGCGCCCACCTGGGCAGGTCCGCCAGCGGATCCGCCTTGTTCACCTTGCGCACCTTCGTCACGGGCACACCCCTTCCATGAACTCCCCCCAGGGGAGTCTGCGCGCCCGCCCCGCCCGGGGCGGGCCTCCTCGTCCTACTCCAGCAAGCCTAGTGGCAGCGGCCGGCCAGTCGCTTGAGCGAACCCGATGCCGTCGCCTGACTCTCTCCAGCGGCAGGCGGAATCAGGTCCACATCGAGGTCAGCAAAGCACTTGAGCCGGAGCGTGAGCTGACGCATTCCTGGCGGGACCTGGATGATGGCCGGCGTGATGGTGGTCAGCTCCTTGCCCCCAATGACGATGGTGGCGCCCGCGGGCTTGGAGTCGACACGAACCTTGTAGCCATCCGTCTCCAACTTCGCCGACACCTCCAAGGGGCTGACGCCCGTGACAGGGATGCGCCGGATGAACGGCTTGTGGTTCGGCGCGGACACCTGCACGAGCAACGTGTCACCCTGGACCTGCACGTCCTTGATGAGCATGTCGCGGGCGCCCTGAGCCCGGACCACCTTGTCGTCGATCTTCACCTCGGCGTCGGCCGGATCCGTGGAGACGACGAGCGACATCGAGCGCGACTGGCGCGTGAGCGACACCTTCACCTGCGTGGGGCTGGCCCCCTCCGCCACCTGCACGGTCTGCGTGACCGTATCGAAGCCATCCGCGCTGACCACGATGAGGGCCTGACCCGCGGCCACCTGCTTGAGGACAAAGCCGTTGGAGGGGAACTTCTCGCCGGGCTGGGCGTTGATGGAGACCTGGGCCTTGTCCTTCGCGTCGGTCGTCTTCAGCTCGACCATCACGTAGCCCTGCACGGGCGCGCCGGGCCGCATCGCGAAGCCCACCGCGACCAGCAGGAGCAGGACACCCAACGCCGCGCCACCGAAGACGAGTCGCTTGTCGAGCGACTTCCGCGGCGAGCCCGGGATGGCGTCCACCTGAGCGGTCGTGCGCTCGGAAGGATCGTCCTCCTCAATCCGAGGCGGCGGCGGGAATCGCGGCGGGGACGCGGCCTGACGGGCGATGTGCGGCGGAATCCGGATCGCCTCGGAGGGCGACTCGGGGCGAACGATGCGCGGCAGCTCGTCCCCGCCTCGACCCGCGCGGGGCGGCGCATCGACCGGAGCCAGCGTTGGCACGTTGGTCAGCGACGAGCGGGGTGGAGCTTGGGTCAGCCGCGGCGGCGAAGGCGGCAGCGGAGCAGGCGGAGGAATGACGGAGGTCTTGCCCGTCTTGTCCTCGTTCTCGTCGTCGTCACCATTGCCCGCGAGCGTCGCCTCGGACTCCAGCGGCGTGATGGCGCGGCCCACGGCGGCGCCCGGCTGCGTGGTGGGCTCCGGGGTGTCGCTGAAGACTTGATCTCGGTCCACCATCTGGGTGGCCAGATCCTCGTCCGCCTTGGGCGGCGGCGCGGCGGTGGCGGCCGTCAGCTTGGGCAGGGCCGTGAGCGTGGGCGCGCGACGCACGGCCTGGGGCGCAGTGGGCGCGGCGGGGTTGGACGACCGAGGCGGCGAGGCCACGGGGTCCACCACCGGAACCGGGCTGGCCGGCGCGGCGGTCATCGCCGGCATGCTCTGCGTCATGGACGGAGGCGGAGGTCCACTGAAACCCGCCTCGATGGCGGCCAGCATGCCATCCGGGGGCCGGATGTCCGCGTACTCGGCGAGGCGCTGCTTCTCGCGCTCCACCTCTTCGGCGAACGTGGACTTCATGTACTGCATGAGGTCCTTGCGGCTGAAGATGGAGTCGCTGGTGATGAGGAAGCGCTGGAGGTCGTCGCCCAGCTCGCTGGCGTACTGGTAGCGCTCGTCCACGTCCTTGGCGAGCGACTTGAGGACAATGCGCTCCAGCGCCTCGGGGATGCGCCGGTTGTACGTGGAGGGCGGGGCCACCTCGGCCTTGCGCACCTTCTCCAGCACGCTGAAGTCGCTCTCGCCCACGAAGAGACGCTCGCCGGTGAGCATCTCGTAGAGACACACGCCGATGGCGAAGACGTCCGAGCGGCGATCCAACGGCAGGCCGCGGATCTGCTCCGGGCTCATGTAGCCGAACTTGCCCTTGAGGATACCGGCCTGCGTCTTGGTCGCTTTGCCGGCCGCCTTGGCGATACCGAAGTCGATGACCTTGACCTCACCCTCGAAGGAGATGAGGACGTTCTGTGGCGAGATGTCGCGGTGGACGATGTTGAGGTCGCGCCCCATCCCGTCCTTCTTGCGGTGGGCGTAGTCGAGCCCCTCGCACATCTTGGCCACGCAGAAGGCCACCAGCGGAACCGGCGCGGGCTCGCCCTTCTTGCGACAGCGGTCGAAGATCGCCCGCATGTCCTTGCCGGGGATGTACTCCATCGAAATGAAGTAGCTGGTGGCGATCTGCCCGAGTTCGTAGATCTGCGCGATGTTGGCGTGAGTCAGCTGGACGCTGATCTTCGCCTCATCGATGAACATCGAGATGAACTCTTCGTCCTCGGCGATGTTCGGGAGGATGCGCTTGATGGCAACGAGTCGCTCGAAGCCACTCGCGCCGAACTGCTTGCCACGCCACACCTCCGCCATGCCGCCGATGTTGACTCGGTCCAGGAGGAGATACTTCCCGAACGGGATGGGCTGACGCTTCGGTTGAGAGGTCGTCACGTGAGGGCGCGGTGTGGGTTCGTGGGGAGCCTAGCGATCGCACATCCAGAGGGTCAACCGTACGGGCAGTCTCATCGCACCAAGAAGCCCGGGGAGGCTGTGACCCGCCGTCAAGGCTGGACGGAGGCTGCTCCAGGGCCCCCGCCATCCGGGACACCCGACAGCCCCAAACCGGAGCCGTCGCGGAACGCGTCCCCCTCCCCATCCTGGGCATCATCCCCTGCCTCATGGGGCCGGACCAGCACGAAGCGCGGCTCGCCTCCCGCGGAGAGCACCTCGGGCGTGCCGAAGCGCTTCTCGACAGGCAGCCCCACCAGGGTCACCCACGCACCCTTCCGCTCGGGGGCGACGCAGTACAGGAGCGTGCCGGGGCGCAGGCCCGGGGCCTCGCGAACGGGGCCCTGGCAGTCCTCGCGCACCTGGAGGGTGTACTCGCCGACTGGCTGCCCGTGCTGCAGGTACGGCGGACGCCCCAGCTCCGCCAGCAGGGACTGGAGGACGCGCGGGTCGGCCGGGACCGACAGGGGTGTGGCGAGCTGTTGCGCGGCCTCTTGGAAGCGCTGGAGGGACATGGAGGCCATGTCCGCGGACGCGATGGGCACGCGGCTCTCGGCGAAGACGAGGTCCACGAAGAGCGCGCCCACCAAGAGGATGGGCGGCAGCCGGTACCCCTTGAAGCCCTCGGGTTTGCGGCGCAGCAGGCCCCAGACGGTGACCGCCGCCGTGCCCGCGGCGAGGACGAGCACCTCGGCGGGGCGGGACGCGGAGGGCAGCTCGCCGAACGCGGCCACCTCCGCGCCTCGCGCGCGCAGGGCATCCAGGAGGTCGCCGCCATAAATCCAGCCGATGGCGGCCAGGCTCGCCGCGTTGCCAAGCAGCGTCTTTCGAGAGGGAGACGTCATCCGGCGAGTGTCCTGGCGGGGTCGGTGGCCGCCGCGCGACGGCTGGGGAAGTACGCGCCGCAGAGCGCGGCGACGAGGCCGAGTACCACGCCCCCCACCACCACGGGCCACGGGAAGGAGAAGAAGCTCTCGGGTTTGAACGGGAAGCTGGGCAGGTAGCCGGACGCGAACCGGTCCACCAGCAGCGCCAGCAGCAGCGCCACGGCGGTGCCCACCGCGCCGCCGAACGCGCCCACCACGCCGGCCTCCGCCAGCACGATGTTGCGGACATCCGAGCGCGAGGCGCCCACCGCCTGCATCACGCCAATCTCGCGAGCCCGCGCACGCACGGACGCGGACATGGCATGGGCGATGTTCACCGCCGCCAGCAGGCAGATGAGGACGGACAGCAGCGCCAGGGCCGAGGTGGTCAGCGCCACGGCCGCGCCCGCGTTCTCCGCGAGGCGACGCTCCTGGTCATCGATTTCAAAACCCATGGCCTTCGCGGCCTCCATGAGGGCGGGCACTCGCGCCGGGTCGCTGGCCACCAACGTGACGCCCGTGAAGGTGTCCGCGTCCACGCCCGAAGCGCGGTTGAGGCGTATCGCGGTTTCGAGCGGGATGGTGATGCCCGCGAACATCGCGCGGTCCGAGGCGCCCACCACCTGCGCCTGCGCCGCGGTCACGGGGCCCGGCGCGGTGGCCGCCACGTAGGAGCGGTTGAACTCCACCGGGAAGCCGAAGCCGACGAGCATGTTCGCCGACAACTGAGGCAGCTTGCGCGCCGGGGCGAACGTCTTGTTGTACAGCTCCAGCAACCGCGTGGACACGAGCGCGGGGATGGGCTGTCCGTCGCCCGCGTCCTTGAACTCACCCATCGCCACGTCCGAGCGCACGAGCCCGGGATCCACGCCCACCGCGAGGACCTCCATGCCCATGCGCAGCCGCGCGCCAAAGAAGCTGCCGTCGTAGCGCGTCACCGCCGGCACGCGGATGCCCATCTTGCGGTACGTGGCCTCCACGCCCGGCAGGGCCGCCAGCCGCTCGACGGCGGCTGCATCCAGCTTGCCCCCGCCCAGCAGCGAGCCCAGCGACACCGCGGGCGGCACCACGTCCACCAGTCGCGAGTCCGTGGGGAAGATCTTCTCGCGAATCACCCGCCCCACGCCCAGCCCCAGGCCCACGAAGAAGACGAGCGCGCCCACGCCCATCGCGACGCCGAACGCGGAGAAGAACGCGCCCTTGCGCTCACGCGCGAGGCTCAACCGAACCAACCGGGACAGCGCCTCCAACCTCATGGCGCCCCCTGAGATGCGACCGGAGCGCTGGGCGAGGACTCCTCGACGAGTCGGCCCTCCTTGAGGCGCAGCACCCGGCGCGCCGCCGCGGACATCCGGTCCTCGTGCGTGACGGCCAGCACGGTCAGCCCCTCCTGGTGCAGCTCTTGGAACAGGCGGATGACGCCCGCGCCCGTGGCGGCGTCCAGGTTGCCCGTGGGCTCGTCGCACAGCAACAGGCGTGGGCCGCCGAATAGCGCCCGGGCGATGGCCACCCGCTGCCGCTCGCCTCCGGACAATCTCACGGGCGCACGGTCCTTCTTCTCCTTCAGCCCCACGCGCTCCAACAGCGCCTCGGCCCGCTTGCGCGCATCCCCCGTTCCCGCGCCGAAGTGCGAGGGCAACAGCACGTTCTCCAGCGCGGACAGGTTGGGGATGAGGTGGAACGATTGGAAGACAAAGCCCACGTGCGAGTTGCGGAAGCGCGCCAGGGCCTGGTCGCCCAGCCCGGACAACTTCACGCCGCCGACCTCCACGTCGCCTCGGTAGTGGATGTCCAGTCCGCCCAGCAGGTGCAGCAGCGTGGACTTGCCGCTGCCGGATGGGCCCACCACCGCGACGAAGTCGCCGTCCTCCACGTCCAGCGACATGTCATCGAGGACGCGCACCCGGGCGCCATCCCCGTCCTCGTATTCCTTCACGACATCGCGCGCGCGAATCACGGGGTGGCCGGAGCGGTGGTGGTGGACGCCGTCGGCGCGGGCGTCAGTCGCAGGGACACCTCTGCCTGGAGGGCCTTCTCCTTGCGGGACAGCGCCAGCGTCACCGCGCGCAGGTCATCCGTCGCGTCCAGCCAGCGCACGGTGGTCGCCTTGATGGCGAAGCCGCCAATGCCCCAGGCCTCGGAGGGCAGCGCCTTCACCGCCTCGGACAGCCGACGCAGGTCCAGCACCACGGTCAGCGCCGCGTTGGCGCCCGCGTCTCGCAGGTCCGCCGCCACGGGACCCTCGCCTCCGGTATGGCCCAGCGACGCCAGGGTCCCCTCCAGGCGCGCGCGCGGCGCGGCCAGCACCAACTTCCCCGCCGGGCCGAGCGCGAAGTGCGCCCCTTCCCCCGCGCGGTAGGACGTGAGGTACAGCCGCTGCCCCTGCACGTCCGCGGTCTCCACCTTGGCGCCAAAGCCACCCGCGACGCCGGGCACCTTGTCGAGCGTGGCCTTCGCGCGCTCCGCGTCCTTCGCCTCGCTGAGCGCCACCAGGTGCACGAAGCGGAACGGGTTGGTGCGGCGCAGGTCCAGCTCCGGCATGCCCGCGCCCAGATTCACATTGGGCGCCAGGGACAGGCCCAACACCATGCCCGGCTTCAGGTTGTCCAAGAGCTCGGTCTTCATGTCGAAGCCCGCCTGCTGCACGGCGCGCGTCACCTGCGGGCCCACCAGGTACGGCCACACCCCGTCGAGCCGAGCCGGGTCGCCCCGGAAGCGCGCCACCAGGAAGCTGTCCGCGGGCAGGAAGCCCACGAGGCCCGGCGTGTCCTTCGGATCCAACGCGGTCAGCGCCGCCTCCGAGTCCGGCCACGGCGCGTCCGCGCGCACCGTCACCGCGCGCTCGTCGATGCGGCCCGTGAGCGTCACCCCTTGCACGGTGCCCACCGGCACGAGCCCTCCGCCGCCCGGCAACCACACGTGGAAGTCCCGCTCGGCGGGCAGTCGCGCGAGGGAGGCGGCCAGCACCGGCTCGTGCGCGAGCGAACGGTCCTCCGCCATCGCCGCCAGCTCCGGCAGGCGCTGGATGGAGGGCCCCGCCCCGAGCAGCGCCAGCGACTCGCGCTCCAGGAACAGGATGCCCAGCAGCGGCTGCGCCCCCGCCCGGCCAAACGTGACGAGCGTGCCGCCGTCCACCTTCGACGCCTTCTCCTCGGTGGCGCCCAGGCGCGAGCGCGCGAAGCCTCCGAAGGTGCGCTGGAGCGCCTCGCGCTCCTTGACGCCCAACACGGAGACGACGCTGTTCTCGCCCAGGAACGCCGCGCCCGCCCCGCGCTTCGGGTCGATGCCGGCGGCCTCCATCGCCTGCTGGCTCCGCAGGTCCACGCCCACCTGCCGCATCACGGCGGAGACATAGCCCTCCGCCGAGGACGCGTTCTGCAGCTGCGCGAGGAAGGAGGCGACCTTCAGGTTCTGGAATCGCGCGAGCTTCTCGCCCAGCGAGCCCAGGTCATTGATGACGACGGCGGCCTGCGCGTCTCGGGGAAGTCGTCGGGCCACGCTCGTGGTGGCGCCTCCCGGACTCGCGGCGTCCCGGCCGCAGCGAGCACAGCCAGCCATCACGACCAACACGAACAGGAACGGGGCCCAGGCGCGACGGTGCATGGGCGGGAGGACAGGACGGCTGAAGCAGAGAGTCAATCTATTCGTGCGAGGGGCGCATGTCCGGCCCCCGGCTGGGGAACCGGGTTGAACGGCAGGTGACGCTCGCGCCCGCCCACGCGGCAGGTGGGGCGGGTCCGAGGTCTCTCGGCGACGAACCCGGCGCGGGCCCGCGGCTCAGCGCACCCGGGCGCCCCCGTGCGGCAGCGGCCCCCGAGTCTCCTCGGTGAACTCGAGGAACTGCTCCATCTGGCGCACCGTCTCGTCCGTCGCCTCGGCCTCGGCGCTCAACACGTCGAGCTGCCGGTTCACGCTCTCCGGGTCCCGGATGGCGATGGACTGCTCATGCGTCAGGCGCATCAGGTCCTCGATGCCCGCCAGTTGGTGGCTCACCACCTCGCGGCTCTCGCCTGCCTGCTCGAAGCGCGCCAGGCGCTTGCGCAGAATCTCCACCCGCTTGCCCTTCACGTCCTTGAGGCGCGGGTTGGACTCCTGGGCCAGCTCGCCTTCCAGGGCCTGCACTTCCGAGGACAGCGGCTCCCGGTCCGAGCTGTTCAGGTAGGTGCGGTACTGGTTGAGCGTGGAGATGAGCCGGAGAAAGGACGTGAGCAGCGCGTCCAGGCGAGGCTCGCTGTCCGCCACCAGAACCTTGCCCCCAGGCAGCTTGCGGTAGTTCGCGAGGATGCGCTCCTTGAGGCCCACGAGCTGCTGGTAGTGCTCGCGCTGCGACGGAGCCAGGTCCGCCTGGAGCGCGTCCACGGCCTGTCGCGCGGCCTCCGGGTCATCGGGCGTGTTGGCGCGCACGGCCCGTTGGAAGCGCTTCATGGACGACGCGACGCCCAGGTAGAGCCCCTCCAACCCCAGCGCCACCAGCATGGGGAGCGGCTCATGCGTGAGCGCCGCGGACATCGCCGCCGTGCCCAGCCCCACGAGGTTGGCGGGCATCAGGAAGGCCGCCTTGATGTAGTTGGGGTTGCTCGCCACGTTCCACTCCCCTTGCCTGCCCGCGCCCGGCCTCAGGGGCCGCGCGCCTCCGACACGTACTTCAGCGCGCCCAGGTCCCGCGTGTCCTCCGCGGGAGGCGCCGCCGGCCCGCGCTTGAGCTTCTGGAAGAGGGACGCGGCGCTCTGGAAGAGCTCGTCATAGGTAACGGGCGCCTCGCCGGAAAGACCGAAGAAGGCCCGATTGTCCGCCAACGTCGCGGGAGGGGCGCTGCGGATGGCCTCGATGGGGTCTCCCAGGTAGGGCGCCACCTCTCCCAGCATGCGAGCCCCCGCCGAGGGGTCCTTCAGGACGCCCTGCCCCGCATCCAGCAGGCCCCGCAGCACCCGCCGCACGGCATCCGGGTAGCGGGCCGCGAAGTCTCCCCGCGTCACCAGCACCGTGGCCACCAGGTGCGGCGCGTCCGCGGTCGTCGCCAGCACCGCGCCGCCTCGGTCTCGAGCCGCCAGCTCCACGTCGCCCCACAGCCCCACCACCGCGTCCGCGCGGCCCTCGCGCAGCGCGCGCCCCGCGTCGAGCGTGGACGGTAGATCCACCCACCGCACGTCCGCGGTGCGCAGGCCCACGCGGGACAGCACCCACAGCGCGAAGTAGTGCGAGGAGCTGAACGGATACACGCCCACGCGCTTGCCCCGGAGGCTGGCCAGGTCCGCAACGCCCACCGCGGCCATCGCCTCCTGGCCTCGGCTGCGGCCCACCAGCAACACCGTGCGGGGCGCGGCGTCTCGGAGCAGCGGCGCCCAGGACGCCAGCCGGTCCACCGACAAGGTGGCCATGTCCACGCCGCCGTTCTCGGCGCCGATGGCGAAGGCCTGCCGCAGCTCCTCCTCCCGGGCGAACAAGACAGCGCGCGCATCCAGCGCATACGCCGTCTTCAAGACGCCCTGCGCGGCACCGGAGGGAGGGGCCGGAGAATCCAGCGTGGTGGCGCCCCCCGTGGCGACGAGCAGCGCCGCCGCCGAGCCGCGAGGCGTGAAGCCCACCAGCACGGGCCGCAGCGGCACCGAGGCGACGTCCGCCACCGGAGCGGCCACGCCCGCCGGGAAGTCTCCGGGGGACAGCCGCACCGTCTCGCGCACGGAGGGGAAGAACCGCGCCTGGAGCCGGTCGAGGTACCCCGCGCGCGAGGCGAGCGCGTACGCAGCGCCCAGCACGCAGAGCGAGAGGAACAAGAAGAGGCCTGGTCCGCGGTGCAGCTTCATCCGAGTCGGTGCAGGCCTCGTCCGAGGGCAGGACTACTTGATCTCCACCTTCTTGCCGATGGTCTTCTCCGTGCTGGAGCCGACGTCGGACACCGGAGCGGGACTGTCCAGCAGCCCCATCTCCATCTTCATCTGCTTCACGAGTTCGTTGGCCTGAATCTTCTCGGCCTCCTCCTCGATGGCAGCGGCCTGATGGTCCACCGACTCGAGCGCCATCTGCATGCGCGCCTCGTTGATGGCGGACTTCTCCTGGACCTTGCGCAGCATCTCGTCGTGCGTCGAGTCGATGCCCGCGACGGTGAAGGACTCCATGGTGTCGGCGACCTTGGCCTGCCACTTGGCGCGGCGCGCCTCGCGAATGGCGGTCATCGCCTCCTGGGTCTTCTTCTCCTTCTCGCGCATGAACGCCTTCTTGACGTTCAGCGACTTCTCGTACGCCGCCCGGGCCGTCTGCAGCTGGGCGTCGTTGCGCGCCAGCGAGTCCTTCTCGATCTGCAGCCGCGAGGCGTACTGGGCCGCGAGGTCGTCGCGCCCCGCCTGGATGGCCGCCTTCACCTTGGCGGTCAGCTCGCGCACGTCCTGCTGGGTCTTGGCGTTCTCCTTCTCCAGCAGCGTCACGTTCGCCCGAACCATGGCGATGGACTCGTTCATCTTGGGAACCTGGTCGTTCAGGTCCCGCACGTTCTGCTCGAGGATGAGCTCAGGGTCCTCGATGGAGGAGACGAAGAAGCCCGCGAAGCTCCGCATCGCTCTTTTGAATCGTTCCCACATGTCGCCGGCTACCTCCACCTGTGCGAATTCAGGGGCACCTTACACGATCCCCATGGACCGCAAGCACCCGCCCGAATCGCCTCCTGTTCGTTGATGTTGCTACGCGCACCTCGCCCCGATGATTGCCGGCGCCCGACAACCCGACGCCAGGACGCCCGGGCGCAAAGCCAGCAACCCGCCCGGGGACCTCTCCCTTCCAGACCGGGAACTTGAAGTGGGAGGGAGAAGCGGGGAAAACCGGCTCCCTCCGCGATGATGCCTGCTCCCCCTACTCCCTTCGACGACGACCTGGCCCGCGCGGTGAGCAGCCAGCGGCAGCGGGTGATGGCGGTGGGCGCGGCGGTGCGCGTGGTGGCCGCGACCCTGTTCCTGGGCGTGTGCACGGCGCTGTGGACACGTGGTGGCACGCACTGGGCGCCCTATCCGCCGCTGCTGCTGGGCTACCTGGGCGTGGCCGTGACGATGTTCCTGCTGCGTCGGCGCGCCATGGCGCGGTGGCTGGGGCTGACCCAGCCGGCGGTGGACGTGGCGCTCGTCTTCGCGCTGCAGGCGCTGGCGCTGCCCATCTCCCCCTTCCCCGCGGGAGTGGCCGGCTTCAGCCTGGGCCTGTTCGGGCTCGTGGTGGCCTTGAGCGGCCTGTCCCTCATGCCTGCGGTCGTCTACGGCACGGCCGGGCTGGCGGCCGTCGCGCAGGCCGTGCTCATGCGCGAGGCGGGCGTGGGCTGGGGGGCGGTGGTGCTCGGGGCCGTGACGCTGGTGCTGACCGCGGCCGTCAGTCACTACGGCACGGGGCGGCTGCGCACGTTGGCCATGGCCCTCACCCGTGCGGAGGTGGATCGACACCTGGAGGCGCGCCGTCACCGCGAAGTGGAGGAGGCCCGCAGCACCATCGAGCACATGCTCGGCGAGGCCCAGGCCAGCAACGAGAAGCTGGTGACCCTCCAGGCGCACCAGGAGCAGCTCATGCAGTTCCTCGTGCACGACCTGCGCTCGCCCCTGTCCGCGGTCACCCTCTCGCTCTCGTGGATGGAGCAGGAGCTGCCTGCCGGCGGGCCACTGGTGGACTCGGTGCGCACCGGACTGGCCGTCACCGCGCGCCTGGACCGGATGATCTCCGACCTCCTCGATGTGCCGCGACTGGAGGCGGGACGTCTGGAGCCGCGAAAGGCGCCCTTCCCCGCGGAGCCCCTGCTGGACGAGGTGCGCCGCTCCCTCGAGGGGGCCGCGCGCTTGAGGAAGCTGGAGCTGGAGGTGCGCGCGCCCGCGGGACTGGAGCTGGTGGGCGACGCGGGGCTGCTCGTCCGCGTGGTGGAGAACCTGGCCACCAATGCGCTGCGCTACGCGCCGTCCGGTGGCCGCGTGCGGATGGAAGCCGGCGTGGAGGCGGACTGCCTGTGGCTCGCGGTGCGCAACGACGGCCCGCCCATCCCCCACGAGGTGCGCGAGCACATCTTCGACAAGTACGTGCAGGGCACCCGCGAGTTGGAGGGCCGACGGGGCTACGGCCTGGGGCTCTACTTCTCGAAGCTCGCCGCCGAGGCCCACGGGGGGCGGCTGGCGGTGGAGGACACGGCCGGGTGGGCCACGTCCTTCGTCCTCCGCCTGCCCCGCGAGGCCGAGGGCGTCAGCGCTTCCGCAGTCGCGCGGTGAGCAGGGCCGACTGCGCCCGCGCGTTGGCAATCACCGCGGGCGCATCCAGCGTGGTGAGCACGCCGTCCTTGAGCACCAGCTTCCCGTCGATGACGACGTGCGAGACGTCGCTGGCGCGCGAGGCGTAGACGATGGAGGACAGGACGCTCTCGGGCTCGGGCGCCGTGTGCAGACCGCTCAGGTCCACGACGGTGATGTCCGCGCGCTTGCCCGGTTCGAGCGAGCCCACCTCATCCTCCAGGCCCAGCGCGCGCGCGCCGTGCAGCGTGGCCATCTCCATCACCCGCATGGCCGTCATGGCGCGCGGCCCCACGCGCGGGTTGTGCAGCACCGACGCGAGCCGCATCTCGTGGAAGATGTCGAGCGTGTTGTCGCACGCCGCGCCATCCGAGCCGAGCGACACGGGGATGCCATCCTCCAGCAGCTCCGGCACGCGCGCGATGCCCGACGCCAGCTTGAGGTTGGAGCCCGGGCAGTGGCACACCACCGTGCGCGTCTCCCGCAGCACCGCCTGCTCCTCGGCGGACAGCCACACGCAGTGGGCCAGCGTGGACTGGGGCCCGGTGATTCCGAGCGACTGGAAGTAGGCCACGTTCTCCTGGCCCGTCACCTGCCGCACCGCCTCGACCTCCTTCGAGTTCTCACTGGCGTGCGTGTGGATGCGCACCTTGAGCTCGCGCGAGAGCCGAGCCACTTCCCGCAACAGCTCCGGCGAGCACGACAGCACGAAGCGCGGCGCGAACGCGTAGCGAAGCCGGTCTCCCTCCGTCCCGTGCCAGCGCTCCAGCAGCGCCAGGCTGTGCGCCAGGGACTCGGCGGTGGACTCACGCAGTCCCGCGGGGACCTCGTCGCCCGCGTCCATCATCGCCTTGCCGCCCACCAGCCGGAACCCGCTGTCGCGGGCAGATTCGAAGACGGCGTCGTAGTGATGCACGCTGCCCATGTCGAGCGCAGCCGTGGCGCCCGAGCGGATGAGCTCCGCGAAGGTCAGGTCCGCGCTGGCGCGCATCGAGTCCGCGTCGTGCGCCGCCTCGGACGGCCAGATGCACTGCTTCAACCAGTCCAGCAGCTCGAGCCCGTCCGCGCGGCCCCGGAACAGCGTCTGGCAGGCGTGCAGGTGGCCGTGGATGAGGCCCGGCAACACCGCCTTGCCCGTCACGTCGAGCACGCGCCGCGCGCCCTTGGGCTTCAGGTTCTTGCCAATCTTCGCGATGCGACCGTCCTGCACGAGCACATCGGCGTGAGCGAGTACTGCGCGCTCACGGTTCATCGTCACCACGGTGCCGCCGGTGAGAAGCAGATCCACTGGGTATGTCCTAGAGATGAATGAACTACAGAAAGTCGCGGGTGAAGGCGTGCGGCAGCAGCTCCGCGAGCGAATACCGCGCCTCGTCACCCTTCAGGTTCCGGCTGCGCACGGGCAGGCCGGGCCTGGCGAACTCGGCCATCACCTGGCGGCACATGCCACAGGGAGGACAGGGCTCGGGCGTGTCCACCACGATGGCCACGGCCACCGGTGAGGCGCGGCCCTGGGCCACGCCCGCGGCGAAGGCGCCCCGCTCGGCGCACACGGTGAGGCCGTAGGTGGCGTTCTCCACGTTGCATCCCGCGACCACCGAGCCATCCGCGTACAGCACCGCGGCGCCCACCGGGAAGCGCGAGTACGGCACATGCGCGCGCTGACGCACGCGCGTGGCCTCCTCGAACAGGCGCTCCCAGGGAATGTCCTCCGCCATTCCGCCCTCCTTCGTGTCGCTACCGCGAGCCGCTCGCCAATCGCACGTCGTCCAGGTGGCGCGCGATGGCCAACTCCACGTCCATGGGCAGGTCCACGAAGCGCACGCGGGAGACAGGGCCGTGTGGCCCCTGTCGCGCGTCGAGCACCTCGCCCCGCACCTCGAGCTCGTTCGGCGCGCTCGGGAGGCTGAAGCGGATCTCCACCACCCCCTCCGTCGCGCCCCCCTCGCCCGTCCAGCCCACTCCGCCCAGGGACAGGTCACCGTCCCGCTCCACGAAGGCCTCCGCGCTGTCCGCGCGACGCACCTTCAGACGGATGGGAACCCGGGGCGAGTCGCGCCGGTCCTCCGCCTTGCTGCCCTGTGTCTCGTTCTGCTCGGCCATCGCCGTTGCCTCCGTACCGCTCATGCCCGCGCCGTCACCGGAATGAGGTGCGCCAGGAATCGGGCCCCCTCGGCCACTTCCCGACCTGCCTTCCCGGCCACCTCCTCACGAGTGGGCGGATGTTCTCCAATACCGTCATGCGGATGGGTGCTGTAGCGGACACCCGGCCGGGTCCGCCCATCCGTTGAATCGAGGGCACCGCTCAGCACTGGACCGCCGCCCGCCATTCCTGCCCCCCAGCGCCCCGACCCTCCCCCCCGGGCCGCAGGCGGCGACCGGGAAGGCACGACACGGGTGTCCTGGAGACCGGAGCGCGCGACGCCCCGCCCGGCCGGCGCGAAAGCGCGGTGGCGGTGGACGCGGTCACCTGTTCGAAATGCCCCATTGCTCGCCCATCATATCCGGCAGCTCTCGCCTCCCAGCCCCGAAATTTCGACCCGAAAGGGTCTCCCACCCCACCCCCAGGTCGCTGGCAGGCGCGTTGCATCAACACGCGACCACCATGGCCCCCACCTCGCTCGCGCCCCGGCTCGTCGACAGGTCCCTCGCCGCCCTCGGGTGGCACCGGAGCAAGCGGGTGGTGCATCAGGCGCGGCGGCTGGCGGCGTGGGTGGCCAGCCCCGAGCGCTGGCCAGAGCCCCGGCTCGCCCCGCTCGGGGGGAACGAGCTGTGCCTGGGCACCCTGTCCGTGGCGGTGGGTCGGGCGGACCCGGACGCGGACCCGGTGCTGGAGGCGGGAAAGCGGCACAACGTGAGGCTGGCCGCCCCATCCTTTGACGGACTGCTGGTGACACCCGAGCGCCCCCTGTCCTTCTGGCGCACGGTGGGCCGCCTCGCCCCGAGCGCCGGGTACCGTCACGGCCTGGCCCTGAGCGGAGGGTGCCTGACGCCCTCGGTGGGCGGCGGCATCTGCCTGCTGGCCAATGCCCTGTTCGCCCTGGCCGCGCGTCAGGGCTGGCACATCCTGGAGCGCCACGGGCACACGCTGGAGGCCGTCCCGCCCGAGCCCAACACCCTCTGGGGAATGGACGCCACCGTGGCGTGGCCGGACGTGGATCTGGTGGTCGCCCCTCGGGAGGGACCGGTGCGGCTGGGAGCCCGCGTGGTGGGGGACATGCTGCGGCTCTCCATCCACGCCACCCGCCCTGCCCGGACTCGCGCGGAGCTGCGCGCGGAAGATGACCGCATCGAGGAGACCGCCGAGGGGCGCTTCCGCCTGAACCGGGTCGTCCGGCGCGTGGTGGACCTGCGCGACGGCGCGGAGTTGGACGAGCGCGTCATCGCCACGAACCGCCGGCGCCTGCTGCACGCCCACGAGCGGCGGCGCACCTGCTTGTCCTGCGGCGAGACCGAGTGCCACGCCCGCGTGGAGGTCCCGCGCTCGGACCGGGAACCGACCTGGGGAATCCATGCCGCGGGAGGTGGCCGATGAAGTGGGTCATCCTGCCGGAGCCGGGCGAGTGGGTGGCGCACCTGCCGGAGCTGCTGGGCCGCGGAGGGGCAGCCGCGCGCGTGCTGGCGCCGTGGGCGCTTCCGGGCCTGCCGTCGTCGCTCGTTCCCGCGAGCCTGCGCGCGGCGGTGCGCCGTCGTCAGCCGGAGGTCCCACAACTCAGCCAGGTGGTGTCCGTGCCGGGGTGGACGGCGCTCGAGGCAGGGCTGCGCGCGTGGGGGAGCACCCCCCAGGCTCGGCTCCGCGCCCGGTTCGCGGTGCGACAGGGCATCTCGCGCCTGGCCGCGCTTCGGCCCCCCGCTTCGCTGACCCGCGTGGTCGCGCCATCCCTCGCGGCGCGAGAGGTGTTCGTGGCGGCGCGGGCACGCGGCGCCCGCTGCGTGCTGGTGGAGGACCTGCCCAACCTGCGCGCGCTGCACGCGGACCTGGACGAGGCCTTCGCGCGCCACCCCGAGGAGCACTTCCTGCGCAACCACCGCGCCAGCGCCCGCGACGTGGCACGGCAGGAAGCGGAGCGACTCCTCGCGGATGAAATCTGGGTGCGAGGCGACTTCGCGCGCGAGCAACTCCTGCGAGCGGGGCTCCCAGCCGAGCGGACTCGAGAGCTGCATCCTCGCGCGGAGGCGTTCGACTCGCCACGAGAGGACAGCCCCGCGGGGCACCGCGTGACGCACTTGCACCGGGTCGCGCTCCTGGCGGGCCCGGCGCTCGCGCGGATGGGCGCACCCGAGGCGCTGGCCGCCCTGGAGGCACGCCCGGAATGGACCCTCTGGGTCCGCCCCTCCGAGGACTCCGACCTGATGCGCCTGGAGCATCCCCGGGTCCGAGTGGTGACCCGCCAACAGCAGCAGGCCCTGGACGGAGTGGACGCGGTGCTCGCCCCCGCTTGGTGCGAGAGCCACCCGCCCGAACTGGCCCGGGCCATCACCCGAGGCATCCCCGTCATCGCGACGGACCGGGCGGCGGGCTTCCTGCCCTGCCGCACCGTGCCCCGAGGCAACGTCCCGGCGCTGGTGGCGGAGCTGGATGCGCTCACGCCCCCACGCCGAGGCGCGCTCGCCCAGGGCGGTCCGCACCGGAACCCGCGCTAGGGGCTGTCCCTGATTAATGCAGCCACAGAGCCATGGCCGCGACGTGGAGGACGGCGAGGTAGCAGGTCGCCGTCTTGTCGTAGCGGGTGGCGACGGCGCGGCATCGCTTGAGGTCGTGGAAG
>NZ_JAHNZT010000002.1 GCF_019039035.1 Citreicoccus inhibens
GGCGGGCGCGAGCGGCGTCACGGTGGCGGCGCGAGTCGGAGGCGCGGCGGGCACAGGCGTGCGCGCATGCGCCGTGGGCGCGGGAGTGGGCGCGCGGGCCGGCTCCGGCGCGGCGCGAACGGGCAGGGGAGGAGGCGCGGCGGGCGGCGGGGCCAGATCCGTCGGCATGAAGCCGATGACGGTCTTCTCGGAGTCCGCGTCGTCGTCCAGGTCACCCAGCGAGTCCAGGGCGGAGTCGTCGTCCGTCCCGAGCGTGTCCAGCGCGGACAGCTCCTCGTCGCCCGACTCGGTCTCCGGCGGCGCGACCACCGGCTCTTCCTCGGCGGTGCCGGTGACGGGCTCGGAGATGTCTCCGAACGCCTCGTCGAGCATGTCCAGCTCCTCGCCGGCCACGGTGGGCTCCTCGCCCGCCTCGACGGCGATCTCCTCGCCGAAGTCCGCCGTCAGCGGCTCGTCGCCCTCGCCGAGCGCGTCCAGCGTGAGGCTCTCATCCACCACCTCGTCGGCGGAGGCGGGCGGCTCCGGGAAGCCGATCAACCCGCCCGCGCGCTCCACGAGGACCTGGGTGTCCACGGGCTTGGCCACGTACTCATCGGCGCGGGCCTTCAGCTTGCTGTGCGCCGCGAAGCCATCCGGGTTGCCGATGATGACGATGGGGACATTCTTGAGCTCGTCGTCCTTCTTCAGCTTGCCGCAGATGAGGTAGCCGTTCTGGCCCGCGGACAGATCCACCGCCAGGACCACCAGCTCCGGCCGCTCTCGCCGGATCAGCTCCACGCTGCCCTTGCCGTCCGTCGTCTCCGTCACCGAGAAGCCCCGGCCCTCCAGGGCCTGGCGCAAGGAGGCAGAGAGCGTGGCGTCGCTTTCGACAATCAGGATTCGCTTGGACATGGAGGGACGGCCCGTCCTGGAGTTCGGCGCGCGGAGCACGCCATGAGCGGGCAGCGGCGCGCGAGAAGAAAGACGCCTTCGAGGCTATCGGCCACGCATGGGACCGTCAATCTTCGCACCGGCTGAAATGCCCGGTATTCAGGTCAGCGGGCAAGCAGCCCCGACAGGGGGGCGCGAGCACGCGCCACGCCCCGATTCCGGACTACGGCAGTGATACAGGTTGATACGTGGCCTCGGAGGAGATCGCCGCCGGACGCGCCGTCGGCCCCGAGGACTTCTGCTCCTGGTCGCGCAGGAGCCGGCGGATGTCCGCCTCGTTCATGTCGGTGACGAGCTCGTAGGTGATCTCGTTCTCGCGCAGGGTGACGACGTTGTAGCCCGCGCTCGAGTCCAGTCCGACCATCTCCACCGTGGGCGGCTCCTCGACCTTCACCTTGCGCCCGTCCGCCGGGTAGACGAACACGCCCACGCGCCGCTGAGGTTCGGTGGTGCGATCCGGCAGCGTCTCGTAGCTCACGTAGACGACTTCCTGTCCGTTGAGCGTCGAGAAGCGCGCGCCCACCGGGCGCATCCGGGGCAGGTGGGGCAGGGTGACGCGGTGGTCGACCTTGTCGTTGAACCAGCCTTCGATCATCTCCGGCGTGCCCGCGACGAACTCCAGCGGGCGGTTGCGCGTGTGGCGCTGCACGGCCTCTTCCACCGAGGCCCGCTGGCGCAGGCCGGATTGGAACGCCACCCACCCGCCGCCCGTCGTCACCATCACCAAGGCCACCGCGCCCACGCGCAGCCATTGCCCCACCTGCGCGCGGCGCTGCTCACGCTGCAGCCCGAGCTGAATGCCCGAGCGCAGCGAGGCGGGTGCCTGCATCCGAGGCACGGAGTGCCGCGCCGCGCGGCGGAGCATCTGCCGCATTCCCCGCTCCTCGTCCACGCGCCGTTGGCACGGCGCGCAGTGGGAGAGGTGCGCTTCGAAGTCGAGCCGCTCCTCGGGCTGAAACTCGCCGTCGAGGTACGGGTATAGAAGTCGATCCAGTTCCTGGCAGGTCATGGGCGCCCGAGGCCAACCGCTCACTACCCAGTCTTCTTCCGACGACGATATTCTTCCATGTCCGCTGGAATGGAAGAGGGCAGACCTTCTTGCCGGAAGACACCCTGGCCCTCGGCGTACTCGCGCAGCGTCTTCTGGAGCAGCTTCCGCCCGCGGAACAGCCGGCTCATCACCGTGCCCACCGGGCACTCGAGGATCTCGGCGATCTCCTTGTAGGAGAACTCCTGCAGGTCCGCGAGGATGACCACCAGCCGGAAGTCGATGGGCAGCGAGTCGATGGCCCGCAGCACGTCGTCCGACAGCAGCCGATCAAAGAAATACTGCTCGGGGTTCGCGGCGAAGTCCGTCGCGTCCCGGCTCACGAAGCGCTCGTGAACGGCCTCGCGCTCCACGCCTTCCACCACCGTGCGCTCCTTCACCTTGCGCCGGTAGCGGTTGATGAAGGTGTTGGTGAGGATCTTGAAGAGCCAGGCCTTGATGTTGGTGCCCCGCTCGAACTTGTCGAAGAAGCGGTAGGCCCGCATGCAGGTGTCCTGCACGAGGTCCTCCGCGTCCCGCTCATTCTTCGTCAGACGGAGCGCGGCCGAGTAGAGCGGGTCCAGATGGGCCAGCGCCAGCTCCTCGAACTCTTGCTTCGTCCGGTTGGGTTGCCTGAAGTCCAACATGCTCCCGCCTTCCAAGAGCCCGAAACCATTGGGGAATGAGTCGTTGTCTACCCGTCAATGTATGCACGGGAACAGAAGGGTCAACAACGCCATCCCCGCCACGTCGCCCGCACGCCCGCTTCCGAAATCGGGATACGTCTGACGGCGGACTCTATTCCCAGAAGATGCAAAGGGGAGGAGGAAGTCGCGGGGACTTCCACCTCCCCTCGTTCACTCACTCGGTGAGCGGGCGGGCTTACTTCCGGCCGGCGAACGCGTCCGCGATGGTCACGTACTCGTAGCCGAGGTCCTTGGCGACCGCCTCGTAGGTGACGTGGCCGTTGTAGGTGTTCATGGCGCGGGCCAGGGCGGGGTCTGCCTTGACGGCCGCCACCAGGCCCATGTCCGCGATCTTCCGGGCGTAGGGGCGCGTGGTGTTGGTCAGGGCGAACGTGGACGTCTGGGGCACGGCGCCCGGCATGTTGGCCACGCAGTAGTGGACGACGTCGCTCACCATGAAGGTGGGGTTGTCGTGCGTGGTGGGCTTGCAGGTCTCGATGCAGCCGCCCTGGTCCACGGCCACGTCGACGACGACGGAGCCCGGCTCCATCTCCGCGATGAGCTCCTTGGAAACGAGCTTGGGGGCCTTGCCACCGGGGATGAGCACGCCGCCGATGACGAGGTCGGCCTCGCGCACGGAGCGCGCGACGGACTCGGAGTCCGAGGCCAGCGTCTGCGCGCGGCCGAGGAACACGTCGTCCAGGTAGGTGAGGCGCTCCAGGTTGACGTCGAGGATGGTGACCTCGGCGCCCATGCCCACCGCGACCTTGGCGGCGCACAGGCCGACCACGCCGCCGCCGATGACGGCCACGCGGCCGCGGCGCACGCCCGGCACGCCGCCCAGCAGGATGCCCTTGCCACCGTGGGCCTTCTCCAGGCACGCGGCGCCCACCTGGATGGCCATCTTGCCGGCCACCTCGGACATGGGCTTGAGCAGCGGGAGGCTGCCGTCATCGAGCTGCAGCGTCTCGTAGGCCACCGCGGCGGCCTTCTTCTTGACGAGCGTCTTGGTGAGCTCGGGATCCACGCCGGCCAGGTGGAAGTACGTGTAGATGATCTGGCCCGGCTGGATGCGCTCGTACTCGGGCGCGATGGGCTCCTTCACCTTCACGATCATCTCCGCGCTCTTCCAGACCTCGTCCGCGGTGTTGATGATCTTCGCACCCACGCGCTGGTACTCGGAATCGGGGATGCCCGAGCCCGCTCCCGCGTTCGTCTCGACCAGCACCGTGTGGCCCGCGCTGGTGAGCGCGCGCACGCCCGCTGGCACCATGCCCACGCGGTACTCACGGGTTTTGATCTCCTTGGGAACTCCGACGATCACGACCTGCCTCCGGTGAAGAGGGGAAAGAAAGTGCGCGGACCCATAGACCAGCGCCCCCTGGGTTTCAAGGAGTGCACAGCCCTCGGGCGCAATGCTTCATCACGTGTCGTATTCGTGGCGCATATGACGCGAGGCGTTGGACGCGCTGCGCCTGACCTGGATTCCTTCATCGAAGGGAAACGGGCGCGATGGTAGTTAGCGGGACATGACGCGCGAACCCAAGCTCCTCTTCGCGGACCCCAAGGGCCGAGTGATGGAGCACCCCTATCTCGTGGCCACGCTGCGCAGCGGCGAAGAGCTCGTTCCTCCGCAGGACAAGCCCATTCCGCTGCCGTCCGATGGTCGGCTCGTCCATCTGCCCGGTCGGCTGCCGGTCGGGCTCCATCCGGAGACGGGCGAGTTGGAGCTGGTGCGCGAGATGAAAGTAGGCGGGAAGACCTTCGTGCCGTCCGCCGTGGGCGCGCTTCTGCCACCGGGGTACACGCGCACGTTCTTGCCCGGCGAGGTGAAGGGTGACGGGCCTGTGTTGCCGCAATGGGCATACACGGCGGCGGCGTGGGGCGAGGACGGGCCGGTGGCGTGGGCCATCCACACGGATCGCCGCTCGCATTGGGATCCTGAGCGCTACTCCACGCCGGACATGAAGGCGCTGGTGACCGAGCACCTGGAGCGCTTCCCGGGCAATCGCGTGCTCAAGCAGCTCAAGACGTGCGCGCTGCTGTACCGGTGCTTCACGTCGCAGAACATCTTCTATGCGCGCGACGAGGGCGCCATCCCCGCGTCGGTGATGTGCAACGCGCGCTGCGTGGGCTGCATCTCGGATCAGCCCGCGGAGGGTCCGCCTGCGTCGCATGAGCGCATGGATGATGGGCCCACGGCGGAGGAGATGGGCCAGATTGGCCTGTACCACCTGGAGCGCGCTCCGGGCCGGACCATGGTGAGCTTCGGGCAGGGCTGCGAGGGTGAGCCGCTGACGCGCTGGAAGTTCATCGCCGAGGCCATCCGCTACATGCGCGAGCGCACCGACAAGGGCTCCATCAACATCAACACCAACGCGAGCCTCACCCACGGCCTGGAGGCGCTGCTGGACGCGGGCCTCGATGCCGTGCGCGTGTCACTCAACTCGGCGTCGAAGGAACTCTACGCGGCCTACTACAAGCCGGTGAAGTATGGCTGGGAAGACGTGGAGGCCTCCATCGCGCTCGCTCGCCAGCGAGGGGCATATCTGGCGCTGAACCTGCTGCTCTTCCCCGGCGTCACGGATCGCGAGGGCGAGGTCAAGGCGCTGGAGCGGTTGGTGAAGAAGTACAAGGTGGATCAGGTCCAGACGCGCTCGCTGTGCATCGATCCGCTCCAGTATCTGGAGGTCGCGCGGGACAAGGGCGCGGGCGGTGAGCCGGTGGGCGTCCGCGAACTGCTCACGCGCCTGAAGGCGGCGCGACCAGGGCTCGTCATCGGCAACTTCGCGCGGGGCCTCGACGAGCGCGACAACGCGGCGGGGCGATTGCCCTCGCGTCGAGCCGCGCGTTAGAAGCTGAGGCGTGACTGCCTCCTCCATGATGCGTGGCCGAGGGCTGTGGGCCCTCGGCTTGACCTCGGGACTCCTCGCGGCGGGCTGCGACAAGACCCCCGAGGAGCCCGCCTTCGACTACGGCGTGAAGGCGCCCATGGTGCGCCGCCTGCGCGAGGAACTGGCCCAGGCGCCGTGCGACAAGGCCAAGGCCCTCGCCTATGCGCAGCTCATCTTCACGCTGAAGAACCTGGCGCAGACAAGCCGCGTGTCGGATGCGTTCATCGCCCAGTGCGGTGAGCACGTGGCGCTGCGCCAGCTCTCGTACACGGCGCACTCCCAGTTGGAGGAGCACGAACTGGCCCTGCGCGATGCGACGGCGCTGGTGAATGCCCAGCCGAAGAACGCGAACTACCGCGTGTGGCGCGGCATGTCCCACTCGGCGCGAGGCGAGAATGGCCCCGCCGCGGAGGACTTCCAGGAAGCGTTCCTGCTTCAGCCCGCGGCCGCACAGGTCCGCAAGCAGCTCGTGATGGCCTACCTGAAGCTGGAAAAGCCTTGCGTGACGCTGTCCGCCTTCCGTCGCGCCGTGGCCGCGCGCCCCGAGGCAGCGCAGTCCGCGGAGGTGCAGGACGGAATCAAGGGGTTGGGGGACGAGCTGTCGTGTCCCCCGGAGGCCGTCGCGGCTCCGGCGAAGCCCTGAGGCCACCCAGGAGGCGGCGAGCCTGTTCCGGCTACTCGCCGCCCGCGGGCATCAGCTCCTTGGCGACCAGGTTGCTCATCACCGCGTCCTTGGGGATGTAGCCGTCAGCGCCGGCCTCGCGGCAGATGCGCTGCAGCTCCTCGACGTTCTCGCCGGAGCACAGCAGCACCTTGATGCCCTTGAAGAGGCTGTTGCTCTTGATGAAGCGGCAGAACTGCTCGCCGTTCACGTTGGGCATGCGCACGTCCAGCAGGACCAGGTCCGGGCGCGTCTGCTTCTTCAGGATGATCTTCGTGGCCTTGTCGGCGGTGTCCGCGACGTGGACCTCGAAGCCCTTGGTCACCAAGTCGGCTTCGATGATCCGCGCGGTCATCTCGCTGTCATCCACGATGAGGATGCGCGGCTTGCGCGCCCCACCCGCCACCGTCTTGGGCGCGGCCGGAGCGGCCGCCGGGGTGGGGGAGGGGGCCGCGGGGGAGGCGATCGACGCTGGCACCGCCGCCGGAACGCCCAGCGCGGGCGCGCCGATGAGCTGCATCACCCCGCCGAGCACGGCCTCCAGGCCTCCGCTCTTGAGGATGTAGCCGTCCGCGCCGGAGGCCTTCGTCTTGGCGGCCAGCTCGGCCTCGGGGATGTCCGAGTAGAGGACGAGGGTCGCGGTGACCTTCTTGTGCCGGCGCAGGTACTCGACGACGTCGTCGCCGAACATCTCCGGCATGTTGACGTCCATGATGATGAGCGAGAACGGGCCCTCGGCGAGCTTCTGGTCGAGCGTGGCCAGGTCCTGGGCGCCTACCGCTTGATAGCCTGCGGCGGTCAGGGCCCGGACGGTGAGTTCCACCAGCATCGGGCTGTCATCAATGACCAGTACGCGCGACATCGTCCTCCTCAATGGAATGCCGCCACAACCCTACACCTTTGACGGAGCGCGAACCATCGAAACGGCGACCAGGCGGGCAGACGTGGATGCGCCCTTGACCGGTTTTCGTCGCATCCGGATACTTTGCTGCCTTGATCTCGACTCCCACCCCCCTCCAGCGTGCACTCCGGATGGCTCCGGAACGGGCCGTGGCCACCCAGGCCCGCCCGGAGCAGGAGTTCTTCTGCTTCCGCGTGGGTGACCTGCGGCTCGGTGTCCCCAGCGAGAACGTGCTGGAGGTGCTGCGCGCCGGATTGCTCACCCCTCTGCCGCGCACCCCGTCCTTCGTCATGGGCGTCACCGGGCACCGGGGCGTGGTGCTGCCCGTGGTGGACCTGCTGCGTTTCCTCAGCAAGGGCGAGGCTCGCATCGGGCCGCGCACGCGCCTCTTCGTCGGCGTCAGCGGCAGCTTCGTGGCCGGCGTGGTGGCCGACACCGTGCTGGGCCTGCGGCGCATTCCCGTGTCGGACATTCTCCCGCCTCCGCTCGGGGGCGATGCCGCCGCCGAGCACCTGTTGGGCGTGGTGCAGGCCTCGGGCACCCAGGAGGCCATCAACCTCCTGAACTTCACCAAGCTCCTGCAGACCGCCAGGCAGCGGGCGGTGGCGCGATGAACGACGTGCTGGCGCCAGAGCCGGGGACCGACGAGGTGGACATCCTCTTCTTCCTCATCGGCGATGCGCTCTACGGCACGGATGCGTCGCAGGTGCTGCGCATCGATCGTTCCCTGCCCGAGGATATCACCTTGCCCGACCTGGGGCTGCCGCACCGGGGCCTGCGCGCCCTCGTGTTCGATACGCCCGAGGGAGAGGGCCACCTGAAGGTGGACGCCGTGAACGGGGTCCGCTCGATTCCTGTCGCCGCCTTGCGGCGAATGCCCGCCGCGGTCGCGGCGGCTCCCTATGCCGTGGGCGTGTGCCTGGATGAGCAGGCGCCTCGCCCCGTGCTCCTCATCGATTTGGTCGAAACCGCGAAGACTCAAGGAAGGCACTGAGCGCAATGTCACTGGAGACCCCGAACGAGAAGCCCGCGGGTAAGCCCCGCGCTGGCAAGAAGCCCGCGGCCAGCAAGGCCGGCACTGCCGCCGCCCCCGCCGCCTCTCCATACAAGCCCGTGACGGACGCGCTGCTGTCGGTGCTCGCCGGCAACCTCCAGACGCGCGTTCCTCGTGAAATCCTGTCCGGCGAGGCCGCCGAGCTGGGCCACCTGCTCAACCAGGTGCTCGAGCAGTTCGCGGCCGCCGAGCACCGCAAGCAGGTGGCGGCGCAGGAGATTGATCAGGCGCTCGACTCGCTCATCGCGCTGGTGCGCGAGGGCGACCTCTCCCGGTGGAACACCACCACCGAGGACCCCCAGCTGGGGCCCTTGCTCGAGGGCTTCGGCAAGGTCATCGAGACGTTGCGCACCTTCGTCCGCGAGATCAACGAGGCGGCGCTGCGGCTCTCGTCCTCCGCCAACCAGGTGCTGGCGGCGTCCACGCAGCACGAGACGTCCTCCACGGAGCAGGCCGCGGCCATCCATGAGACGACCGCGACCATGGAGGAGCTGAAGCACGCCTCCGCGCAGATCGCGGAGAACGCGGGCAGCGTGGCGCGCGTGGCCGAAGAGACGCTCGGCGCGGCGCGCGCGGGGCGCGGCGCCATTGGCGAGTTCATCCAGGCCATGCAGCAGATCCGCAGTGACGGCGTGGCGGTGGCGGACTCCATCGCCAAGCTGTCCAAGCGCGTGGAGCGCATCGGCACGGTGGTGGAGGTCATCGACGAGATCGCTGACCGCTCGGACCTCCTGGCGCTGAACGCCGCGCTGGAGGGCAGCCGCGCGGGTGAGGCGGGCAAGGGCTTCTCCATCGTCGCGGCGGAGATGCGCCGCCTGGCGGAGAACGTCCTGGACTCGACCAAGGAGATCAAGAACCTCATCACCGAGATCCGCGAGGCGACGGCCGCCGCGGCCGGCGCGGCGGATGCGTCCAAGTCCGCCACCGAGTCCGGTGAGAAGCTGGGCGCGGTCGCGGCCCAGGCGGTCGAGGGCATCCTCTCCGGCGTGCAGGAGACGAGCGACGCGGCCCGCGTCATCAACCTGGCCACACAGCAGCAGCGCACGGCCACCGAGCAGGTGGTGGCCTCCATGGCCGAGATCGAGGACGTGACGCGCCAGACGACGCAGGCGTCGAAGCAGGCCACTGGGGCCGCCGCCGAGCTCACGCAGCTCGCGGGACGACTCGCCGAGCTCATCAAGCGCTTCAAGGCCGACTAGTACTTCCCGAGGGGAGATGAGGGCTGCGGGGCTCGCTGAGCGGGCCCCAACGCCCACCGGCCATGGACACCGAGGCCCTCAAGAAATCACTCCTGAAGAAGTTCCAGGAGGTCACCACCGACCGTCTCCAGAAGATTCAGCTGGGGGTGATCGACCTGGAGAAGGAAACCGCGGATCAGGCCGCGGAGGACGTCGCGCGCGAGCTGCACACGATGAAGGGCGAGGCCCGCATGTTGGGGCTCGCCGCCATCGGGCAGCTGGCGCACGCCGCCGAGGACGTCTTGCGCGCCGAGCGCGAGGGCAAGACGGCCACGGAGATCGCCACCGACGTCATGCTGCGCGCGTGCGACGTCGTGTCGGATCTTCTGGAGGATCTCGACGCTGGCAGCACCGGCAACACGGCCAGCGAGGAGATGGTTCGTGCCCTCTCCGAGGTGTCGGGCATGTCTCCGCCCGCCATCGGTGGGGCGAAGCCGAAGCCTGCCGCGCCGCCGCCCGTCGCGCCGCCGCCCGCCAGGGTGGTCGCGCCCGTGCAGGTGCCGGCGCCCGTGGCCGCGCCTCCGCCCGCGGCCACGACGGCCTTGGCCCCTCGCCCCGCGGAGTCCGTCGCGCCTCGCGCCGAGGAGGACGCGCCGAGCGCGGCGAAGGCGTCCATCGCGGACCGCTCCATCCGGGTCAACGTGGAGGTGCTGGACTCGCTGGGGCTCCTCGCCGGAGACCTGCTCGTGGAGAGCGCGCGCGGACGACTGCGCAGCTCGGAGACGGCGGGGTTGTTCGAGCGCTTCAGCCGGTTGGGCGATCGCTTCCTGCGATTGGCTGACCGGGTGGAGATCCCGAACGATGTGCGGACCGAGTTGGAGCGCGTGGAGGCCGACCTCCACATGCTGCGCGACGACGCGTTCCGCTTCGTGCGGCGCAACGGCGACGGCATCAACACGCTGCACGGCAACCTGGCCCAGCTGGCGGACCACGTCGCCGAGGCGCGGCTCGTGCCGCTCTCCACCGTCTTCGATGCGTTCCCTCGCGCCGTGCGCGACATCGCGAAGACGCAGAACAAGGAGGTCGACCTCGTCATCGAGAACGCGGACATCGGCGTGGATCGCTCCATGCTCGCCGACGTGCGCGATGCGCTGGTCCACCTGCTGCGCAACGCGGTGGACCACGGCTTGGAGTCGCCGGACTTCCGTCAGCAGCTCGGCAAGCCCGCCACCGGGCGCGTGCGCATCCGCGTGCGCGTGGATGGCGACATGCTCCACATCGAGGTGGAGGACGACGGGCGCGGCATCGACCCGGAGCGCCTGAAGCAGGTGGCGGTGGGCAAGAAGCTCATCTCCGCCGTGCAGGCCGCCGCCATGTCCGAGCGCGAGGCCGTGGAGCTGATCTTCCGTCCCGGCTTCTCCACGCGAGAGCAGGTCAGCGAGCTGTCCGGCCGCGGCGTGGGCATGGACGTGGTGAAGCGCAAGGTGGAGACGCTCGGTGGTTCCGTGGCGGTCTCCAGCCGTCAGGGGCGCGGCACGTCCGTCACCCTGCGCCTGCCTCAGTCGCTGGCGTTGATGAAGGTGCTGCTCGTGCGCCTGGGCGACGACGTCTACGGCATGCCCGCCGCGGACGTGGAAGCCGTGATGCGCGTGAAGCCCGAGGATCGTCTGGAGGTCTTCGGCACGCTCGCCGTGCGCCACCGTGGCAAGCCCACGGCGCTCGTCGCGCTGGGGCCGCTGCTGGGCCTCAACGGTGGCAACCGGTTCGATCGTCCCCCGGCGGTGGTGGTCCGCCACGGCGAGGACCACGCGGCCCTGGTGGTGGATGGCTTCGTGGACGAGCGCGAGGTGGCGGTGAAGCCCTGTGGAGGCGAGTTCCTCAAGGGCGCGCCGTTCATCGCGGGCACGGCGGCGCTGGAGGACGGGCGCATCGCCGTGCTGCTGCACGTGCCGGACATCATGACGGAGGTGCGCCGCATGGCGCGGCCCGTCACCCAGGCTCCCACGACGCGGCGGCTGCGCGTGCTGTTGGTGGATGACTCGCCCATCGCTCGCGCCACCGAGGGCGCGCTCGTGAAGGCGCTGGGCCACTTCGTGGAGGAGGCGCAGGACGGCGAAGAGGCCTACGCGAAGGTCCAGACCAACTCGTACGACCTCATCCTCACCGACGTCCAGATGCCCAAGCTGGATGGCTTCTCGTTGACACGGCGCTTGAAGTCCACGCCGTCCGTGGCCCGCATTCCGGTCATCATCCTCTCGTCGCTCGCCTCACCCGAGGACAAGCGTCGGGGACTGGACGCGGGCGCGGATGCGTACCTGGTCAAGGGCGAGCTGGGCGTGGAGAGCCTCGCGCAGTCCATCGACAGACTGACTTGAGGAGCGACGTTTGGCGGGCGGCACGGCGGCAACAGGGTTGGCGTATCGAGTGCTCATGGTCGGCAGGGGAGTGCGCCCGTTGGCGCGAGGCCTCTTCGACAGCGAGTCACTCGTCCAGGTAGGCCCCCCGGAGAGCGACTTCGGGGCGGCCGCGGCCGCCGTGCAGCGCCACTTCCCGGACGTGGTGGTGGTGGACCTGAGCGGGCGCGAGGCGCTGGGCGCCATCGAGCGCATCATGGCCGAGCGCCCCGTGCCCATCCTCGCGCTGCATCCCGGCGTGTTGACGGGGCAGGACGCGTTCCAGGCGTTGGCCTTGGGCGCCCTCGACGTGGTGGAGCGCCCGGTCCAGCCCGCGGTGGAGTTCTGGGGTTCGGTGGCGCGCAAGCTCGTCCTGCTGGCGCAGGTGAAGGTGCCGCGCGCGCTGCATGGGTTGTCCGTGCGTCGCGCCGCGGGCGTGGTGGAGGGGCCCTCCGCGCCGTTCCCGGTGGTGGCGCTCGCCGCGTCGCTGGGAGGGCCCAAGGCCGTGGCGCAGGTGCTGCGGATGATTCCGCGCGGCTTCCCCGCGCCCATCGCCTACTGCCAGCACATCAGTGAGGGATTCACGGAGGGGCTGGCGCACTGGCTGGCCTCGGAGACGGCACTGCGGGTCCGGGAGGCCACGCACGAGGCGATGATGGAGCCGGGGACGGTCTACATCGCGCCTTCGGGTGGGCACCTGCTGGTGCGTCCAGATGGGCGGCTGGAGCTGGACGCGGGGCCGCCGCTGCGGGGCTTCCGTCCGTCGTGCGACATGTTGCTCACGTCCGCGGCCGAGGCGTTCGGGCCTCGGTGTATTGGCGTCATCATGACCGGCATGGGGCGCGACGGCGCTCGGGGCCTCAAGGAGATTCGCGAGCGCGGCGGGCGTACCATTGCCCAAGACGAGTCCACCTGTGTCGTGTATGGCATGCCCCGAGAGGCTGTGCAGCTCGGGGCGGCGGAGGAGATTCTTCCGGTCGACCGAATTGGACCGACGCTGGTGCAGTGGGTGGATGCGTGCTGACCTTCAGCAACAAGGTGCTCCAGCAACTGGCCGCGCTCCTCTTGGAGCGGGCCGGACTGAAGATCACCTTGGATGGCTTCCACAGCCTCCGCCTGGCGATGTCCACGCGCATGCCCGTGGTGGGGCTGGAGGATCCGGACAAGTACCTCCGGCTGCTCACCGGGACGCACGGCGAAGAGGAGCTGCGCGCGCTGTTGCCACTGGTCACGGTGGGGCACACCGAGTTCTTCCGAGATGCCAAGCAGTTCCGCGCGCTGGAGAAGAGCGTGCTGCCGGATCTGCTGGCGCGGGCGCGCCGCGAGATGCGCCGGGTGTCCGTCTGGTCCGCGGGCTGCGCCACGGGGGAGGAGCCCTACAGCGTGGCGATGGTGCTGGCGGAGCTGGGCGCGCTGGCGGTGGAGGTGGACCTGTGGGCCACCGACCTGAACCTCGCGGCGGTCGAGGCCGCGCGCCAGGGGCGCTTCTCGCAGCGCCGCGCCATCAGCATCAGCGCCGAGCGCCTTCAGCGCTTCTTCCGTCCGGTGGAGGACGGCGTCGAGGCCCTGGCCACGCTGCGTGAGTACATCCGCTTCGACGGTCAGAACCTGGCCGTGCCGGTGTTCGACAAGGTGGCGCCCGGCTCGTTGGATCTCATCCTCTGCCGCAACGTCATCATCTACTTCGATCTGCCCACCATCCGCGCGCTGATGGATCGCTTCCTCAGCGCGCTGCGACCGGGTGGGCTGCTCTTCCTGGGGTACTCGGAGAGCTTGTTCAAGGTCTACGACCGCTTCGACATGATCGAAGTCGAGGGCTCGTTCGTCTATCGGCGCCCGCTGCAGGATCGTCCGCGGCCTCCGCCCCTGACGACCGCCGCGTACGGTCGCCCGGATGAGCCGGGTGGGCGCCGGGCCCCGAGCCCCGAGTCCTTCGCGGCCGAGCTGCGTGAGCGGCTCCAGGCCAACGCGGCGGCCGCGGCGAAGATTCGCGCCGATGTCCGCAGTGCTCGCGCCAGCTGGGATCGCCCGCGCGCCACGTCGGAGACTCCCGCCGTGACGGGATCTCCGAAGTCCGTCTCGGGGCTGCCCGCGGTGGGCGTGGACACGTCTCGGCCGCGTTCAGCGGGCGCGGATCCGGTCCCTGTGCGCGTCAGCGGTGAGTTCCCGGCCATTGGCGCCGCGAAGCCCGAGGGGGCTCAACGCCCGACGAGCGAGATGCCGGCCTGGCCCAGCCTGATGCCTCCGGCGGAGCGGCTCTCCGTCGCGGTGCGGAAGATGGCGCAGGGAGACTTCACGGCGGCCATCGCGGGCGTGCAGCGCCTCCTGGTGGATGAGCCCAGCGACCTGGATGCGCTGCTGACCCTGGGCAACCTGTTCTCGCTCACCGGGCGCATCCCCGAGGCGCGCGAGGCCTTCGGACAGGCGCTCCAGCGCGAGCCGCTCTGCGTGGAGGCGCGCGTGTTCGGCGGGGTGGCGGCGATGCAGGCGGGGAATCTCGCGGAGGCGCGCTCGGAGCTGAGCAAGGCGCTCTTCCTGGAGCCCACGCTGGCGATTGGCCACTACCTGCTCGCGCAGGTGCAGGAGCGCACGAAGGACTTCGAGGGCTCGCGGCGCAGCTACCGCAACGCCATTGCCCAACTGAAGTATCCGCAGCGCCCGTTGGCCGGACACTACCCGGAGATGCCCGACTCGGCGGAGGCCATCTCCCGCGCGGCCCGCTATGCGCTGGCCGCGCTGGAGGAACAGCCGCCGAACTGACGCGTCAGGCCAGCGTGCGCTTCACCTGATCCAACGACTGCTTCGGATCCAGCACGGAGGCGAACTTCTCCTGCAGGTACGACTTGGCCTTGCTGCGCAGCAGCATGCCCGGGTCCGTGCCCTCGCCCTGCACGGCGTTGTCGGTGATGACGAAGCTGGCGTCCAACTGGATGCCCATCACCTTGCCGGCCAGCTTGGCGCCCTCGCCCTGCCAGTCCGCCTTCACGCCGTACTTGTTGCCCCAGTACTGGAGGAGCTGCTCGACGCGCTTGCGAACCTCGTCCTTCGGGAGGGTGTGGGGGACCTCGAACTTCATCGTGCCCATGGCATGGCTCCTGATTCCGGATGGCTTGCCCCGCGCCTGAGTCAACCACCGCGCGGGAAGGGATCCGCCGTCTCGCTGGTGGAGGGGCGGAAGTCAACAGCCCAGCTCAGTCCGCTGCCATCCTGCGGACGCGCTTGATTTTCACGGGCGCGTCCTCCGGGCGCGCCCATCGCGCCAGATAGGGGCCCAGGTCGTACTTGTCCGCCGTGCGCAGCGAGCTCATCGGCCGCACCTTGCCCAGCACCTTGCGCTCCTGGAAGGGCCGATCATGGAGCCCGAGCACCCACATGAAGTTGGCCACGCTCGAAGGGTCCCTCCCGTCCACCGCGTACTTGTCGTTCAACCAGGCGATGCGCTCCAGCGCCTGCTGTGGGGTGGGGCTCCACTCCAGGATTTTCTTCCCCCAGAGCATGCGCAGGTAGTTGTGGATGCGTCCTCGCTCGCGCAGCTCCCGCTGGGCGGCGTTCCAGAGCCCGTCCGCGGTGCGCGCGGCAGCCAGGTCCTCTCGGGTGTAGAGGTGCTCGCGGCGATCCTGCTGGTGCGCGGAGAGCGTGTCACGCGCCCAGGCGGGCAGGGACTCCACCGAGAGCTGCCGTGGCACGGGCGTGTGGAGGCAGTAGTTGAAGCCCAGCTCGCGACGCACGAGGAGTTCCTCGAGGAAGCTGCGCACGGCGGGATGATCCGTGCCGCGCGCGCGGATGGCGGCCCGCGCGGCCTCGCCCGCGAACAGGTTGCCCCAGTGGAAGAAGGGCGACAGGTTGGACTGGTGGGAGTGGCCCGGATCATTGCGTTGCGTGTCGTAGCCCTCCAGCTTGGACTGGAGGAATGTGCGCAGCGCATCGAGCCCCGCCTTGCGTCCGCCGCGTTCGGCGAGGGGCTTCACGTCGTGATCGATGTCGAACGAGCCGAGGGCTTCTCGCGCCGCGCGCGCATCGGCGGGCTCGAACTCGGGATGCAGGCGATGTCCAGAGACCTTGGGCTTGCGCGCGGGGAGGATGCGGCCCAGGTACTCGGGCCAGAGCTTCTGGAGCTTGGGGCGCAAGGTGTACGCGCCGGCCTGGAGCGTGGCCACGCGCTGCATGGGCACCACACAGGAGGCATCCACCGCGACCAGCGGCACCTGCACCGCCCGCGCGGCGCCATGCAGGTGCCCGGGGATGATGAAGGTGGGGAAGAGATCCGACACGATGATGGCCGCGCGACGCCCCAGCTCCGCCAGCCTCGCCACGTGTTCATCGGCCGTGCGCGGCAGCTCCATCCAGCAGGGCACGCCGCGTGACGCGCAGCCGGCCGCGACATCGCTCATCCCCTCCAAGGCCCAGGCGTGCAGCCGCTCCGAGGCGTGCGGGTAGTCCGGTCTCAACGCGAGATAGACGACCACGGGCAAGCCCAGGTGGTTGCCCAGCGCGAGCGCGGCGTCGAGCGCGTGGTTCTCCTCCGCGCGGTGGTTCACCATGCACCAGTACAGGACGAACTCTCGGCGGCCGGAGGGCAGCTCCGCTTCCTTGACGACGTGGATGCGCGCGGAGTCCACGCCGAGTTCGGACCATGAAAAGCCAGAGGGCATCGCGGCGGAAGATGCTGGCGTGCGAACCGCGTTGCGGAAGAAGTCGCGCCAAGTTGAACGACGTGGCAGGTCCGTTGGCTCGTGGACAGGCGTCTCGGGCGCGCGGGCGTGACGCCGCTTGTCGGGACCTGACGAGACGAGTCCTTCGGGACATGCACAGAAAACCAGCGGACATTGCAGGGTTGTGGTCTTCTCGGCGGCGGTCGGACCCAAGGAGTCCATCGCGTGTCACTTCTGAGAACCTGGAGCCTCCCCGCCGCCGTCCTCATGGTGGCGTTGACCCTGCCGGGGCTCGCCCGTGGACAGTCGCCGTACCCGCCCGTGTCGCCCGCGCCACCGCCGGCCCCACCGGTGTACGCGGCCCCCTCGTCGACCGCCCAGTCGCCCGAGCCGGACCTGCGCGCCGAGCCTCTCCCGGGCGATTCCGCCGCGCCGCAGCCCCAGGTCGGCGCGCCCGACCCGGCGACGGAGCCTCGCTCCGGTTTCGCGCAACCCTCGGAGCCCGCGCCGGCGACGACTCCGGATGCACCCACCCGCGCGGCCGAGCCGGACTCGGGTCGCGCGCGGTCCGGTTCGCTGACGCAGCCAGACACGCGCACGTCGTCGGCGCTCAGCGCGGCCGATATGGCTCCGTCCGAGGACTCGGGGATGATGCTGGATGGCCGTCCGCGTCAGGGCCCCTTCCTCTCCGGCCCGGGCAGCATGACGTTTGTCTTGCACCACACGACGATGGGGGCGCTGGGCGGGTTCTTCACGCAGGCGTTCGCGAAGGACTTCAACTTCGACCGCAGCTCGCGCGAGGCGATGCTGGCCGGCACGTTGATTGGCGCGGGTCTGGGCTTCGGTGCCTCGGCGTGGTGGCAGTTCAACCACTGGGTGGACAAGCCGATGGCGGACTTCGGCATCGCCAACTCGTTCGTGGGCGCCATGTTCGCCGCGGGCTTCATGGACCTGGTGACGCAGGACGCGGGAGTCCTGACGTGGTCGTCGTTCATCGGCGCCGAGTTGGGCGCGTGGCTCACCGCGGGCCTCGGCGGTGGACAGATGCCGCTGGATGACGGCCTGCTCGTGGCGTCCGGCGCGGGGTGGGGGCTGGCGTACAGCGCGCTGCTGTTGGCCATCATCAACTTCTCCGGCACTCGGGTGTCCGGCAAGACGTGGAAGGACACCTTGCTGATTGCCCCGGGCATCGGCGCGGGCGCGCTGGCGTTGGCGACCATGCGTTACAATCCGACCCCCTCGCAGATATTGAGGGCGGACATGTTCGGAGCGGGCGTGGGCGCCGCGGTGCTGCTCATCTCCGGATTGGTGCTGGGTGGGTTCGATCAGTCCACGCCGTATGTGCTGTCGTTCCTCGGCTCCGCGGGGGCCATCACCACGGTGAGCCTGTTGTGGGAGGAGAGCGTGGACCACTCGTCGCTTGGGCGCAGCGGGCACTCCTCCAGCAAGGATCGGCGCTACACCAGCGTCTGGTGGTAGACGGGCCACGAGGCGGCCGGGCGAGCGCCGTGGCGCGAGCGGCGGGGCGGTATCACTCTTCCCGCTGACATGGCTCGCGTCCTGCCCTTCACGGCCCTCGTCGCCCCGCTGGAGCACTCCCTCGAATCTGGAGGCGGAGTGCCCCGGGACAACGCGGCGCCAGTCCCCACGCAGGTCAAGCCGCTGGTGGACGCCCCCAACCCCACGAGCGAGCTGAAGCGCCTGCGCGATTCCGGCGCGGTGCTGCGCGATGCGCGCCCCTCGCTCTACGTGGTGGAGCTGCATGGGCTGGCCGGCAAGTTGGGGGGGCCGCCCGTGCGCTACCTGCTGGGGGGCTTGAAGCCCGACGCGGCCATGCCGCTGGAGCACGAGCCATATCGCCCGCGCGCCTGGGAGGTCGAGCCGGCGCTCACGCTCGTGGCGGATGACCATGGCGTGCTGCGGGACCTGCTCGCGGAGGCCGCCGAGCGCGGCATCATCGTCTGGCAGGGGCAGTACGACGGCGCGCCGGTGACGCTGCGGCGCATCGAGCCCTCGCCGGTGTCCAAGCGTTTGCAGGACGTGTTGGACGGAGCGCCGCTGCGGCCACTGGCCGCGCTCAACGAGCAAGGCCTCTCGTTGGCGGCCGTGGTGTCGCTGTCCGAACCCGGGCTGGAGCTGCGCCCCGTGCATCGCGCGTTGAGGGGACTGGCCACGTTCGATGAGGACACGTTCCTCAAGTTGGTGTCCGCGTACGCGCGTGTGACGGAGCTGGAGGAGTCGTTGACCACGCCCCGTGGGCTGTCCTCCGCGCGCGAGCGGTTGGCCACGCTCGTCCGAGGTCAGCACGCGGTGGTGCTGGTGTTGCCGGGAGGGCGCGGGCACATCCTGCGATTCAGACAGGGGCTGGATCTGGCGCACTTGAAGGGCGCGCCACGCAGCCCCACGCTGCGCAGTCTGGACCTGGCGCTCTTGAACGCGCTGGTGCTGCGCACGGTGCTCGGGATTCGCGACCCGGAGGCCGCGGGGCATCCACAGGTGTTCCCGGTGCAGGGGCTGGAGTCGCTCGTGCAAGGGGTGGAGTCAGGTACGTTCCAGGCAGGCTTCGCGCTCAATCCTCCACCGCTGTGGGAGGTGCGCGCGGTGATGGAGGCGCAGGCGACGTTGCCTCCGCGAACCCTCTCCGTGGAGCCGCGCGTCCCCGCGGGCCTGCTCTTCCTGGAGCCAGGGCCGTCTCCCTACGGGGGATGAGCCCGGCTTCTCGCGTGGAATCGTCGAGTTGACGCACGACGTGCGCGTCCACGGCGCGGCGCGGAGGGGCTGGCTACAGTCGCACGTGCTCGGACTGTCGCCGCGGCACGGCGCGTCCGGACCGTGGAGGTGGAACGTGACGGATGCACGCGGATGGCATCGGCTCGCGGTACGGCTCGGCGTGGAGCAGTCGCTCATTCTTGCGCCCATGTCGGGAGGCCCGGGCACTCCCGAACTGGCGGCTGCGGTCTCGAACGCGGGGGGCCTGGGCTCGCTCGCCGTGGCGTATCAGTCGCCTGAGGAGATCCTCCAGCAGGCTCGCGCCCTGCGCGCGCTGACGCCCCGGTCGTTCGCCATCAACTTGTTCGCGCCCGTGGCCGCGCCGCCGCCGCCCTCGAACGCAGGGCCCATGGTGGAGCGCATGGCGCGGTACCACGCGCAGCTCGGGCTGCCTCCACCGGTGGCTCCGACGGCCTCGCCGCTGCCGGACTTCGAGGCTCAAGCAGAAGCCGTGCTTGCGTGCGCGCCCACGGTGTTCAGCTTCACGTTCGGCATCCCGCCAGCGCGTGTGTTGGAAGCCTTTCGCGCGCGCGGTGTCTTGCTGGCGGGCACCGCGACGAACGTGGAGGAGGGCCGCTTGCTGGAGGCTGCCGGCGTGGATTTCATCGTGGCCCAGGGGGCCGAGGCCGGCGGTCATCGCGGCACGTTCTCTGGGCCCTTCGAGGGTGGGCTGATCGGCACGATGGCGCTCGTTCCTCAGCTCGTCGATGCGGTCCGACTGCCGATCATCGCGAGCGGGGGCATCATGGATGGGCGCGGGATCGCCGCGGCGCGGTGGCTCGGCGCGAGCGGCGTGCAGTTGGGCACCGCGTTCATGCTGTGCCCCGAGGCGGGGACGAACGCCGCGCATCGTGAGGCGCTCCGCTCGGCCGCCGCGGGCGCCACGCGCATCACCCGAGCGTTCTCCGGTCGCCCGGCCCGAGGCATCGTCAACGACTTCTTCACCGCGCTCGAGGGCAGCGAGGACGTGCTGCCCTTTCCCTATCAGCATGGGCTCACGACTCCGCTCCGTCGTGCGGCCGCTCGCATGGGCGATGCGCGCTTCCTGGCTCTGTGGGCGGGGCAGGGCGTCACGCTCGCACGTGAAGGCCCCGCTGCCGAACGCGTGCGCTCGTTGCTGGACGAGACCGCTGCGCTGCTGCGGGGCACCCCGGCATCAGTCTGAGTGAATGCGCACCGGCACCACGCGCGCCCGGAGTGCCCCCCGTCTGCGGAGACACGACCGCGGCAAGGTCATGGACCCTGTGCGTGGGCTTGCTTGTTCTGCCGCGTCGCTCTGACCTCCAGCGGGGCCGCCGTCGAACGGTGGCCGTCGCGTGCTCACGAACCGGGTGCACCCGCTGGCGACACCCGCACCGCGGATCCGCGCGCGCTGAGTCTTTGACCTAGCGCACCGGGGTGCCCGCCACGTCGGAGCGTGTCGGCGGGGTAGGGCGCGAGAACTCGCCGCCGAGGAAGGGCATGGGCGCCTGGGCCACGAACTCCTCCAGCTCCTGCTCCGCGCGCGCGGCGAGCGGGTGGCCCGCTGCGGTGTAACACTGCCGCCGGCCCTCCAAGGTCTCCGCGTCCCAGGGCACATGGGGTTCCATCGCGGAGAGCGCGTCCACGCAGAGCCCCGACCAATCCACCACGCGGGCCAGCGCGAGGCGCGCGTCCTCGCGCTCCTGGGACAAGGAAGCCGCCGCGAAGGGCTTGCCGAGCGCGGTGTAGAGGCGTCGGCCGAGACCTGGGTCCTGCATGGCAATGCTCGGGACTGCGTCGAGCAGCAGCGAGGTCAGCTCGCGCGGAGGCCAGGGCGTGGCGTGAAGCTCGGTGAATGCGCGCTCCAGCAACGCGGTGGCGTCCTTGGCCCGATGCTGGCGGATCCGCAGCAGCCCTTCGAGGAGGTCCGCTTCGACGGGGAGCGCGGCGCGAAGCGTGGAGATGATGGGCATGGCCTGCTCGTCGCCGGAGGCTGCCAGCACTTGCGCCACGGCGACCTGTTCGCGCGGGCCATGGGGAGACCAGCCCCCCTGAATCCACAGCAGTCGGGCCCGCGTGAAGTCCCGGGCCTCCACGGCGCGAACGAAGGCCTCTCGGAGCCGCAGCGCGGAGACCTCAGCAGATGCGCCGCCCGGCGCGGGCACATCGTTCCACAGGCGGAGCTGCTCCACGCGGCTCCAGTCCACCTCGCCCGCCGCGAGGAGGGGGCGATCCGTGCCGAGCCGTCGCGAGGCCTCCCAGAGCGATCCCGCCGAGAATCCCGTCTCCCGGCCCAGGCTCCTCGCGAGCGCGAACTCCATGGACGACAGGTCGTCCGTGTTGGTGCGCGAGGCGTTGTCCTCCGCAACATGGCGGGTGAACTCCGGCGCGGCGATGAAGTGCGCGAGCACGCCCTCGGCTTCGTCCGTGCGCCAGATGGAGCGCGTGGCCGTGAGGTAGGGCTCCTCGGAGAGCCGCGCGCGCAGTCGAGCCACGTCATGCGTCACCGGCTTCCGTGTGGCCACGAGGAGCAGGTCGCCATGATGGAGCTGCCAGGTCTCCACGGACTCGAACTCGGAGCTGAGCGTGGCGTAGACGCTCTGCACGGTGAGCGCGTCCACTTCGTAGGCCTGGAGCCACTGGAGGAAGTAGCCACCCTCCGCGAGCCGCTCCTTCACCACCTGGTAGAAGTCCCGAGTGAAGAGGCTGGAGATGCCAGCGCGGTACGGATTGGAGGGTTCGGAGAAGATGATGTCGTAGCGCTGACGCGAGGTCAGCAGCACCTCGCGCGCGTCGGCGATGGAGACGTGCACCTTCGGGTCGTCCATCACCGCGTGGTTGACGTCGTGGCACTGGCGGGCCACGTCGAGGATGGCGGGCTCGATCTCCACCGCGTCCACGCGCTCGATGCTGGGCACGGCGCCGAGCCAGCCCGCCGTGCTCCCCGTGCCCAAGCCAATGACGAGCGCCGCCCGTGGATCCGGATGCAGCATCGCCCCGAGCAATCCACTCATCACCTGGGTGGGGGCGTCGCCAATGCTGTTGCCGTCCGCCTTGCCATTGATGATGAAGCTCAGGCCGTTGGAGCCATCCAGCGCGACGCTGCTCTCCACGCCCTCTCGCTCCCAGACCGTGCCGCGCGCGTTGTAGCGGAGCCACGCTTGGATCTCATTGAGGTGTGGCTCATGCAATCCCGAACGGCCCGCGCCCACGCCGCCATGTCGCCACGCGGCGGTGGGGCCTTGCGCGCACAGGAGCAGCACCGTGAGGGCGCCCGTGGCCAGGGGCACCAGGAGGGCACCGCGCGCGCGGTCCGTCCGGAACGCGAGCAGCGAAGACCCCAGTCCCAGCGCGGTGAGCAGGCCCGCCACGAGCTGCCACGTCACGGGCGCGGTGAGCAGCGGCAGGACGCCGAACCCGCCCCCCAGTGAGCCGACGATGGCGCCCGCGGTGTTCCACGCGTAGACGCGCCCCACCTGCTGACCGACCTCGTGCCCCCCGCGCCCCATCAGCGCGAGCAGGAGCGGGAACTGCACGCCCGCCACGAAGGCCGCGGGCAGCACCACCACCGCCGTGACGAGCGCCCATCCCAGCACCATGCCGCCAAAGCCCATGCCGCCCAGCGGCCGCAGCAGGGCGGCGAGGACTGCGAGCCGGTCGCCCAGCGCGAAGGGAAGGGCGATGAACGCGGCCTCGGCCGCGCAGGTCAGCGCGAAGCCCGCCAGCGTGGCGCTCCGATGGCGGAAGCCCCAGGCGTAGGCCGCGCCGCCCAGCCCCATGCCCAGCAGCGCGAGCGCCAGGATGAGGCCGAACGTGAAGGTCGTGCCGCCGAGCAGCGGCCCCAACATGCGGTACCAGACCAGCTCCATCAGCAGGAACGTGAAGCCCGTCAGCGCCGCGGCCACCAGGACGAAGCCGCGCGAGGGCAGTGGAGCCATGGGCGCCGTCGAGGCCTGCGCTGGCGTCGTCGCCTCCACGGGCCCGAGCGAGCGACTCACGGAGCGCGCGATGATCGCGACGAGCGCGTTGAGCAAGCACGCGATCCAGAGCGTGGTCCGATTGCCGAAGATCTCCAGCAGCGCGAACGTCGCCAGCGCCGCGCCCGTCACCGCGCCCAGCGTGTTGACGCCGTACAGGATGGCGAGATGCCGACGATGAGGATCCGCGTCCGAGCCGACCGCGCGCGCGGCGGCGGGCAAGGTGCCACCCATCAACACGGTGGGCGCGGCGAGGACCATCGCGGACAGAAGCAACCGCACGACCGTGCCCAGTCCCATGCCGAGGTTCGGCGTGCCCCCCATGCCGACATACGCGGCGCGGGCGAACATGACGAGGAACGGGCTGACCGCCGCGGTCGCGGCGATGAGCAGTTCCAGGTTCGCGTAGAAGTTCAGCGGGCGCTCATGGCGATCCGCGCGCGCCCCCAGCAGGGCCCCACCCAGGCCGAGCCCCCCCATGAAGATGGCGAGCACCGCGGCCGAGGCCGCCGTGGAGGCGCCGAAGATGAGCCGGAACTCGCGCAGCCACACCGTCTGGTAGACGAGCGAACACAAGCCTGACCCAAACAGGAGCGGCGCAATCCGTCCCACGCGTGCCGCCATCAACGACTCTCCTTGCGCAAGCGAGCCATCGAAGCGGGCACGCAGAGGCGAGTCCGAGTGTGTCAGACTGGACTCAGCCCGACGAGGAGAATGCGAGGGGCCAGCGGCTGGCCCGTTCAGTTTCCAGGCGGACGAGCGCTACTGGCCCGCATCCGTGGTGTCCGGTGGCTGACGGCACCAGGCGAGCCGCTCGCGAATCACGTCAATCGGCACCGCCATCTCCAGCTTGAACGAGTTTCCGTCCGGCTCCACGCGGGCGAAGTCCATGAGCTGGGCGAGCGTCTTGTCGTCCTGTGCCTGGGCCTTGAGCCGCGCCACGGACAGGGCCGCGCCCAGGGACTTACCCAGGTCCGTTACCTTCTCGGCGTCCGGGCCTCGAATCTCCGCCACCAGCGCCACATCCGAGCGCGTGTCCATGTGCAGCTCCACGTTCTGCGCGACGTCGCGCAGGCGCTGTGCCAGCTCGGGCTGATCCGCGGCGAGGATCTTCGCCATCTGCTCCACGCCCAGCACGCCGTACATCTCGCCGTACGTGCTGTTCTCCGAGATGGCGGGAGGCTCGTCCGAGCCGCGCCCCTCCATCCGGTCGATGACGGTCTTCACCGAGTCCGACGAGCGGCCCACCACCATCATCTGGTCGTTCCAGGTTCCCACGGATGAGCCCATCTGCCCACGCATCGTTCCGCCGTCCGCCAGGGGTACGCTCATCGCGCCCGGCTCGTACACCCGCGCGCCCTGGCCGTAGTCCGCCGAGGTTCGCTCACCCAGCAGCTCCTTGAAGCGCGCCTTGGCGAAGTTGCCAGAGAGGATGAGGCCTTCATCGGTGATGACGATGCGATCCAAATCCTGGAGTGGATCCAAGCCGCTCACCCGACGGAACTCGTCCAAGGGCTTGCCGCCATCGCGCATCAGGCAGTCCATCAACAGCTCGCCCAGCGGCGAGTTACGTACGGCGTTCGCCTCGATGACCACGGCGGTGTGGCCCTCGCCTCGCGGCAGCGCGGCGAGCACCGGGTCTCTTGGCCGAGGCGGCCCCTCCGCCCGAGTTCCCGCGTCCACCGGCATGATGAACGTGCGCCGCTGGTCCGCGCGCAGCCGGTCCTGCGACCGCATCCGCCGCGGGAACTCCACGCTCGGCTCTTGCGCGATCGCCGCGTCGTCGCCCTGGCCCGTGAACATGAGGAGCGCGGCCAGGATGAACAGCAGCGCCGCGAGGCCCACCCAGATCCACCGCCGTCGATGGTTCTCCATCTCAGTAATCCTTTCCCTCGAAGCGCCAGAACCCGACCACCAGGGCACCCAGCCCGAACACGAACACTCCCACCAGGAGCAGCCCCAGGGAACGGATCTGCGGAGGCGTGGACGCCGCCAGGTCCGCCGCCGCCATCGCGAGCGCGGACAGCCGAGGCAGGAGCAGCGTCACGGCCTCGAACGCGTTTCGTCCGAGGCCCGCCTCGAAGAATCGCGACAGCTGCTGGCGGAAGCCCGCGATGATGCCTCCCACCAGGAACAGCCCGCCCGCTGCCGCGCACAAGGCCGCGCTGCGCACGAACGTCGCGGTGGTGAGCATCACCGCGTACACCGCCGCGAAGCCCACGCACGCCAACACGCCCGCGATGAGCGGCCCGAGCGTCCAGTACCCCGTCTTCACGCCGAAGATGAGCGTCAATCCGCCCGCGCCATAGACGGTGCCACCCAACGCGAGCGTCATCACCCCGAGAAAGGTCCCCGCCAGCAGGTGCCAGCGGCGCAGGGGCAGGGCGAGCAGGTGTTCGATGCGACCCGGCGACAGCAGCCCCGGCGCGAAGTCCGAGCACGCGACGATGCCGAAGACGATGCCCCCGTAGAACACGATGAACGCCGCGGCCTTGAAGACGGGCCGCAGCGCCACGTCCACCGCGCGGATGCTGGTGGGGATGACGTCCCCGAACAGCCGCGTGGCCGCCAGCGCCCCGTCGATGACCTCGATGCGCAGGCTCAGCGCCACCACGGCGAGCACCAAGGTGATGCCCACCAGGAACGCGAGGATGAACTTTCGCGACGCCGCCTCGCGCAGCACATAGGCCGCGATCCCCAGCACGGGCTTCACGCCGCCACCCCCACCGTTCCCACCAGCACCGCCTCCAGGTCCGCGCCCTCTCGCTTCAGCTCCACCAGGAGTGCCCCTGTCGCGCGGGCCTTGTCGAGCGCCGCGTTGAGTGTCGCCGGTCCGTCCGCGTCGATTCGAAACAGTCCCTCGGTCTCCGCGCGCTGAAGTCCTGCGGCCTCCAGCGCCCCCGCGTCGGCCCCGGGTGCGAAGCGCGCTTGCCACCGCGCCGCGCCGCGCGCCAGCTCCTCCAGACGCCCTTCGCGCACCACGCGCCCCTGCGCCAGGATGGCCACGCGATCACACACCCGCTCCGTCTCCGCCAGCAGGTGTGAGTTCAAGAAGAGGGTGGTGCCGCGCTGCACCTCCTCCTGAAGAATGCGGCGCACCTCCACGCGCCCCATGGGGTCGATGCCGTCCGTGGGCTCGTCGAGGATCAGCAACGCCGGGGCCCCGAGCAGCGCGGTCGCCAGGCCCAGCCGCTGCCGCATTCCCTTCGAATAGCCGCCAATCTTGCGCCCCGCCGCTTCAGCCAACCCTACGCGCTCCAGGAGCTTCAGGTGCGCGGCGGGCTCCGGCTGAAGGCCCTTCAACCGCGCCACCGTCGCCAGGAACGCCGTCGCCGTCCAGCTCCCCGGCAGGTGCAGCCGCTCCGGGAGGTAGCCGATGCGCGCGCGGATCCGCGGGTCCTCGGGCGAGCCCCCCAGCACACGCACCGTGCCCGCGGTCGGCTGCACGATGCCCAGGATGCTCTTGATGAAGGTCGTCTTGCCGGCGCCGTTCGGTCCGATGAGCCCGAAGGCGCTGCCCTCGGGAACGGTGAGATCCACCCCGCGGAGGGCGTCACTGCCCTGGCGGCGGAAGGCTCGGAAGTAGGTCTTGCACAGCCCGGTCACTTCGATTGCGGGGGGGCGGTTTGTCACGGTCGCACTGTAGACGACCGAGTGCGACATTGATTGCGGCCCACGGGCCGCGAAGGCGTCTGCGCGCGGACGGATTCGCGCCCATGGGAAGTCTTTTGCGCACACCCTTCGTGCCTGCCGCAGCGCGAAAACCCGTCGTTTCAGGGGATTGGCGCGAGCACCGGGGGCCTGAACCTGTTGGTCCGCGCCCTGCATTGGCTCGCTCCACACCTGTTGCACGGAGGAGACCCGGAGATGACGTGGGAACAGCGGACCGAACAGCAGCTCCAGGAAGCGCGCGGTGAGTTGAAGGCCGCGGAGCGGGAGCTGTCGGCCGGCACCGAGGCGGCGCGCGTGCGCTACGCCCGAGCCCTCTACGAAGCGGACATCGCCGAGCGGCGCGCCGAGCGCATGGTTCGCGATCACCGCCGCCATCAGCAGAGCTGGAAGCCCGTCGCGGGGTGAGGGGGCGGGCGGCCCCACGGAAACCGTGAAGCGCGGACGCCAGCGGTTTATACCGCGTCCGCCATGGCCTATCCCGTTCACCGCCCCCGTCGGCTCCGCCGCTCCGCCGCGCTCCGAGACATGGTTCGCGAGACGCGTCTCGCCCCCTCGGACTTCATCTACCCGCTCTTCGTCGTGGAAGGCCGGGACGTGCGGCGCCCCATCGCCTCCATGCCCGGGGTGTTCAACCTCTCCGTGGAGCACGTCGTCGCGGAGGCGAAGCGGGCGCACGCGCTCGGGATTCCCTCCGTGCTGCTCTTCGGCATCCCGGACCACAAGGACGCCCAGGGCTCCCAGGCCTACGCGCGCGACGGCATCGTCCAGCGCGCCATCCGGGAGATCAAAGCGGCCGTCCCCGAGCTGCAGGTCATCGCGGACGTGTGTCTCTGTGAGTACACGGACCATGGCCACTGCGGCGTGCTGGAGGGCGGGCACGTGGCCAATGACGCCACGCTCCCGCTGCTGGCGCAGATGTCCGTCACGTGCGCCCAGGCCGGCGCGGACATCATCGCTCCCTCGGACATGATGGACGGGCGCATCGCGGCCATCCGCAAGGCCCTGGACGAGGTGAAGATGACGGAGGTGCCCATCATGGCCTACTCCGCCAAGTACGCCTCGGGCTTCTACGGCCCGTTCCGCGAGGCCGCCCAGAGCGCGCCCCAGTTCGGCGACCGTCGGGGCTACCAGATGGACCCGGGCAACGTGCGCGAGGCCCTCAAGGAGACCGCCCTGGACGTGGAGGAGGGGGCCGACCTCATCATGGTCAAGCCGGCCCTGTCCTACATGGACGTCATCCGCGCCGTGCGCGAGCGCTTCGAGCTGCCGGTGGTCGCCTACAACGTGTCCGGCGAGTACTCGATGGTGAAGGCCGCCGCGCAGAACGGCTGGGTGGACGGCGAGCGCCTCATGATGGAGATCCTCACCTCCATCCGCCGCGCGGGTGCGGACCTCATCATCACCTACCACGCGCTGGAAGCCGCGAAGCTCTTGTAGGCAACACACGGCATGCGTGCCGTGGCGGGATGCTTGATCCGCCGCGGCGCTTGCGGCCAAATGGCGCGAAGCACGATGCCCACCAAGAAGAAGCGTCCTCGCCGCAAGGCGGCGAAGCCCCCGCCCAGACGCCCTCGCAGCGCCACGCCGCGCCGAGGCCGCGCCCCAGTCGTCTCCATCCCCAGAGGGTTGCAGTACAAAGTGGTTGAGCTCTCCACGGTGGAGGAGGGCACCCTCGAGCGCACCCTCAACGAGTGGACCGCGAAGGGCTGGAACCTGGACGGTGTCCAGTTCGCCATGCGAGAGGCCTCCAAGCGGCCCGCCATGGCCTTCGTCTTCTTCACCCGAGAGGGGGCCGCCGCGAGCCACGACGAGGACGCCGCGCGCGCCCGCCTGATGCGCTTGTCGGAGACGGGCGGCCCCACGGCTGTCCTGGCGAGCGAGCCCCCCAGCGAATCGGAAGACGGGGGCATGCCGCGGATTCATCCCCTGAGCGCGCGCGAACGACTGGCGCGGTTGGCGGGGCTGGATGAGCCGGACCCCGTCGAGGAGGGCCTCATGCTGGAGCCCGAAGAGTGAGCACCGTTCCGGAGCGCGCCCTGATGACATCCAACCGCGGGGCTCGCGCGCTGCGACTCGTGCAAGAAGACGCGGTCCCCGGCTCGCCGTACCCCAAGGCCTCGGTGTGGCTGCGGGTCTGCGCGCGCGTGGTGGATGTGGGCGTGGCGTGGGGCCTGTACGTCGTGTGCGGCGCCGCGGGCGCGGTGGTCGCGCTGCTCTTCCTCCTGCTCGCGGACGGGATGCTCCAGGGCCAGAGCGTGGGCAAGCGCATCTTCGGCGTGAAGGTGATGCACCTGCCCACGCGCTCGGCCGCCCGGCATCGGGACAGCACGCTTCGCAACGCGCCGCTCGCGCTCGTCGTCCTGCTCGGGATGATGCCCGCGCCCCAGGGCGTGGTGGCCGCGGCGGCGGGCTTCGTGGTGATGGGCGGCGTGGAGGCGTGGCGCGTGTTGAGGGATCCGCTCGGTTGGCGGCTCGGCGACACCTGGGCGCAGACGCAAGTGGTGGATGGGAAGGTTGTCGCGGGCGCAACCGTTGCTGCCCGCACCCCGGTGGCGCATCAGCGCGCCCCGGGACGACTCATGTCCGCGGCCAAGGTTCGCCGCGGCCGCTCGGTCAGGAAGTTGGGAAGGGAGAAGCCTTGCGCATCGCGCTGACGTACAACCTCCGGTTGTCGGATTCGGAAGAGGAAGCGGAGTTCGACACGCAGGAGACGGTGAACGCGCTCGCCGCCGCCATCGAGCGGCTCGGCCACCGGCTGGAGCGCTTCGAGGTCAGCGGGCCCGCATCGCGCACCGTCGCGCGGCTGGAGGCATACAGCCCCGACCTCATCTTCAACACCGCCGAGGGCCGCCGCGGTCGCTTCCGCGAGGCCTTCTATCCCGCCCTCTTCGACGAGCTGGGCTTCGCGTACACCGGCTCGGACGCGTACGCGCTGGCGCTCACGCTCGACAAGCAGCTCACCAAGCTCATCCTCTCCAAGCACGGCATCCGCACGCCGGGCTGGCAGTACGTGGAGAAGCTCAGTGAGTTGACGGCGGAGAACCTGCGCTTCCCCGTCATCGTGAAGCCCAACTTCGAGGGCTCCTCTAAGGGCATCACCCAGGACTCCGTCGCGGAGACGCTGGAGGCGGTGCGCGAGAAGGTGGCCCGCGCGCTGGAGAAGTACCCGGCCGGGGTGCTCGTGGAGGAGTACATCAGCGGGCGGGACCTCACGGTGCCGTTCCTGGCCGCGGTGGACAACGACTACGACGGCGTGCTGTCGCCGGTGGAGTACGTCATCGACTCCGAGGCCGCCTCGGGGCGCAAGTACGCCATCTACGACTACGACCTGAAGACGAAGCGCGAGAAGGCCGTCACGGTGCGCGCGCCCGCGAACATCCCCGCGAAGATCTCCGAGGACGTTCGCAAGATGGCGCAGAAGATCTTCCAGGTGCTGGACTGCCGCGACCTGGGGCGCCTGGACTTCCGCCTGTCCGACGCGGGCGTGCCGTACTTCCTCGAAATCAACGCGCTGCCCAGCCTGGAGCCGGGCGCCGGCATCTACTCGGCCGCGGCGCTGGAGGGACTGCACCTGGATGGGGTCATCAACTCGATCATCCAGAGCGCGGCCAAGCGGAACAAGATTCGCGACTCGGCCCGGCGCCAGGGCAAGCCCGCGCGCAAGTCAGGGCCGCTGCGCGTGGGGTTCAGCTTCAACGTCAAGCGCGTGAAGCCGAGCGCCACGGCGGAGACCGTGGAGGACAGCGAGGCCGAGTACGACTCGCCCAACACGCTTCAGGCCATCCGCGAGGCCATCGCGTCGTGGGGCCATGAGGTCATCGACCTGGAGGCCACGGCGGAGCTGCCCACGGTGCTCTCCAGCACGCCGCTGGACATCGTCTTCAACATCGCCGAGGGCTTGAAGGGCCGCAATCGCGAGAGCCAGGTGCCCGCGATGCTGGAGCTGTTGGACATCCCCTACACGGGCTCGGACCCCGCGACGCTGTCGCTCGCGTTGGACAAGGCGCTGGCGAAGAAGATTGTCCGGCAGGCGGGCATCCTCACGCCCAACTTCCAGCTCATGGTCACCGGCAAGGAGCGGCTGAACAAGGAGTTCACCAGCTTCCCGCTCATCGTGAAGCCGGTGGCGGAGGGCAGCTCCAAGGGCGTCGTCACCAAGAGCGTCTGCCACAGCGAGGCGGAGCTGCGCGACGTGGTGAAGGAGATCGCCGGCAAGTACCAGCAGCCCGCGCTCATCGAGGAGTACATCGGCGGGCGTGAGTTCACGGTGGGCCTGTTGGGCGAGCGGCGCCCGCGCGTGCTGCCGCCCATGGAGATCGTCTTCCTGGACAAGGAAGAGAAGAACCCCGTCTACAGCTTCCAGCACAAGCTCGATTGGACGGACCGCATCCGTTACGACGCGCCCGCGAAGCTGGAGCCCGCGCTGCTGGAGAAGCTGCGCACGGCGGCGCGCAACTCGTTCATGGCGCTGGGCTGCCGCGATGTGGCCCGCATCGACTTCCGCATGGACGACAAGGGGCGCATCTACTTCATCGAGTGCAACCCGCTGCCGGGCCTCACGCCTGGCTGGAGTGACCTGGTGCTCATCGCGGCCGGCGCGGGCATGGACTACCGCACGCTCATCGGGGAGATCATGGCCCCGGCCATCCGCCGCTACAAAGAGCGGGAGGCGCGGCGCGCCCAGACCGAGCACCCGGGCACGCCGGCGCCGCCTCTCAACAAGATGGCGCAGCGCATTGAAGAGCACGGTGCGCACTCCGGCGTGTCGAACCACGGCGGCACGACCAACGGCGAGCCGCTCGTCGCGCGGCCCGAGCTGAAGGCCTGACCCACGCGTGGCTCGCGCCTCAGGTGGGCGCGAAGCCGCCGTGGAAGGTGAAGGGGAGGGCGTGATCGAAGTGGCACCGCGCCACCGGGCCCTCCCCGAGCCGCTGTGCATCCAGGATGGCGACGTGCGAGGTGTCGCTTCGCGCGTCGTACACCTGGGTGAGGACCCAGCCCTCGTCCTCCGCGCGTGAGCCTGCGCGCGGAACGAAGACGGGCTCGGAGGGATACTGCTCCCTTCCCAGCGCGGCCACCGTGGTGTGCCCGGAGGCGACGTCCACGCTCGCCACGCCGTCGAAGTGGCCATGGCTCGCCGCGGTCGTGGTGTGGATGCTCACATAGGCCTTCTGGTAGGGCCGTCCCACCGCGCTCGGCGCGACGCGTGGGAACTCGCAGCTCACGTCGGCGCGTGGTTCGGTGTGGAAGCGGCGGCCCTTGAGGTCCACCACCGCGCGATGGAACCGCCCCTGGGCCTCGGTGGTGGCGGGGCCCTTCGCCAGCTGCCCCAGCCACTGGTTCGTCGTGAAGTCGGGGTAGTGCACGTAGTCCACCACCAGCCGGTCGCCCTCCTCGTACGCATTGGCGAAGTGCCACTGGTAGAAGGCGTCCGTGGGGATGCGCACGGGGTGCGCCACATCGTCGATGGGCACCACGAGGATCTCCGAGCCCACGCCGGGCTTCCATCTCAGGTTGCCCGAGAACGAGCCCACGCGGAGCACCATCCGGAGCACGTCGAGGCGCAGCGCCGGCAGGAAGAAGAGGAGGTAGCGGTCCGTGGCGATGAAGTCATGGACCATGGTGGCGCCCGGCAGCTTCAGAGTGCCCAGGAGCCGCGCCGGGCCCTCGTCAGGCAGCGCGAAGAGGTCCAGGGTCGTCTCCCGGCCGTAGCGCACGCCGAAGTTGTAGGCCGTCTGGCGTGACGGCACCCGGTGCGGGTGCGCGGAGAAGCTCTCCGCCACGACTCCGCCCAGGTCCGTCTCGCCCAGGCTCGTGAGGTCCGCGGGAGAGACCTCCACCGGACGGCACGGCTCGAACAGCGCGTAGAGCCGCCCGTTCCACGCCATGACCGACGTGTTCGCCGAGTTCTTCCGGGCATTGCTCAGCTTGTGGAGCAGCGGCGTGGGCGTGCCGTAGGCGCCGTAGCGACGCCGACCGGCTCGCCGCTCCGTCAGCATGGTGGGCGTGTCCATCAGCCGCGCCGCCCCCGTGACGCCCTCGGGGCCGAAGCGCACGCCCAGCATCCCGCCGTCGCCGTCGAACCAGTGCTGGAAAGGGCGGCCTTGCACGTCGAACGTCCACGGGCCCACCCGATACAGCGTGCCCCGCAGGTCCTCGGGGACGCGCCCCTCCACCCGCAGGGGCTCGAAGCCGTGCGAGCGAGTCAGCCCGCGGAAGGCCCGGTGCCAACCCGGGGACAGCGCGGTCGGATGCTTCGAAGTCGCGGTCGTCATGTGGCGCACCTGTCGTGTTTGGCCAGGCCCTTGCGCGGTGCCTCGCCGTGGTTGTAGACACCGTAAACATTCGATGTTGTCGGTGTCAACATTGATGTTGTCGGTGGTAACTTCAAGGGGACGGTGATTAGGTCCGCAGCGCCGGGGACAGGGCAGGCGCGGGAGGCGCGGACGTTGGCGACGCGAGGCAAACGGACACAGGCGACGGAGCGGACCGAGAAGTCGCGCTATCACCATGGAGATCTGCGCCAGGCGCTGGTGGACGCGGCGGTGGCGCTCATTGCCGAGGAGGGGTTCGCGGCGCTGACCCTGCGCGAGGTGGCGCGCCGGGCAGGCGTCACGCACGCGGCGCCCTACCGGCACTTCGCGGACAAAGAGGCGCTGCTGGAGGCGGTGGCGGCGGAGGGGTATCGCGCGATGGCGCGCGAGATGCGTCAGCGGATGGAGCGCGTGACGGGTCCGCTGGAGCAGCTCATCACCGCGGGCGAGGCATACGTGCTCTTCGCGGTCCGTCACCCCCCGCACTTCCGGGTGATGTTCGGGCCGCACTTCACCCGGCCGCACGAGCCCGTGGCCTCCGAGGCTGGCGAGGACGCGTTCAGCTTGCTGGTGCGCTGCATTGAGGCCGGACAGGCCGCAGGACTGCTGCGCGCGGGGGATCGCCTGTCGCTCGCGCTGACCGCGTGGTCACAGGTGCATGGGCTCGCCTCGCTGCTCGTGGATCGGCAGATCGACCCGGCCGAGCACGGCTCCGAGTCGGCGGAGACGCTGGCTCGCACGCAGACGCGCCGCCTGGTGGAGGGGCTGGCCGCGCCCCTCGGGCAAGGACGGGGTTGACCCTCGGGGACGGTCGATTACGGTCGGCGCATGGTGCGCATACCGGAAGAGAACGGTCCGCGGGTTCGAGCGCGGGAGCTGGGGCTGCCGCTGGGGCGCTTCAAGCCCGGCAAGTACAACGCCATCACCGACGTGGAGGGCGTGCTCGTGGGGCACTGCACGCTCATCCAGGGGGATGGGCCGCTGCGCCCCGGCTACGGGCCCGTGCGCACGGGCGTCACCGCCATCCTGCCCAACCTGGGCAACATCTTCATGGAGCGGATGAGCGGAGGCGGCTTCGTGCTCAACGGCGCGGGCGAGGTCTCCGGCATGACGCAGCTCATGGAATGGGGCCTCATCGAGACGCCCATCCTGCTCACCAACACCATGGCGGTGGGCGCCGTGTCCGACGGCGTGGCGCGCTACCTGGTGGAGCGCTACCCCGGCATCGGTGACGAGCACGACGTCATCATCCCCGTGGTGGGCGAGTGCGACGACTCGTGGCTCAACGACATCTCGGGCCGCCACGTGCGCGAGGAGCACGTCTTCGAGGCCATCAACAAGGCGGCCTCCGGCCCGGTGGAGGAGGGCAACGTCGGCGGCGGTACGGGCATGGTGACGTGCGACTTCAAGGGGGGCATCGGCACCGCGTCGCGCAAGCTGCCCGAGGTGCTGGGGGGCTACACGCTGGGCGTGCTCGTCATGTCCAACTTCGGGAAGATGCACAACCTGCGCGTGGGCGGCCTGCCCGTGGGCGAGGTGCTGGTGGAGAAGTTCAAGGGCACGCCGCACCGAGGCAAGTCCTACGGATCCATCATCGCGGTGGTGGCCACGGACGCGCCGCTGCTGAGCCATCAAATCAACCGCCTGTGCAAGCGCGTGGGCCTGGGCATCGGCCGCGTGGGCAGCTACGCGGCGCACGGCTCCGGAGAGATTGTCGTGGGCTTTTCCACCGCGAACATCATCCCGAGGCGCACCCAGAAGATGGTCTACAAGATGAAGATCCTCCTCGATCAGCGCCTGGACCCTCTCTACGAGGCGGTCATGGAGGCCACCGAGGAGGCCATCCTCAACGCCATGTGCATGGCCACGCCCATGACGGGGGCCAACGGCAACTACTCACCCGCGCTGCCCCTGGATGAGGTGCGCCGCTTCGTGGATGCCTGCCGCCCCATCTTCGCCTCGGTGAAGAAGCGCCCCCACCAGACGAGCGTCCCGGCCTCCCGGGAGCGCCCGAGTGACGAGGACCGCGAGGGCGAGGTGACCGTGTCCGCGGCCTTGCCCACCAATGTCCGGGGCGCCGAGGGAATCCCTTTCCCGACCCGCCCCGCCCCCGAGGAAGCCGCCCGGACAGGGGATGCGCCAGCCGACGCCACCCCCCCCTCCGGGGACGAGCCCGAGGGTTCCTCTTCCGGGAGGCCTCCGGGTTCTGATAGGTAAGCCCCCCTTTGCTCCATTTCGGAGACCAGGAGCCACCCACATGGCCAACAGCAAGAGCAAGCACCGCCGCGTGCAGATGAAGATCCGCCAGCACTGGAAGAAGCGGATCAAGAAGCAGAAGGAGGCCGCGAAGGCCGCCGCCGAGGGGAAGAAGAAGTAATTCCGCCCTGGCGCCGCTCCCGGCGGCCCTGGCTCACCGCCGGGTCGCCGTGAAGGGGCTGTTGAGGGCGCAGTTCTGCTGCCCTCCAGCGCCCGGGTTCGAGTAGCTGGCGGTGAACGTTCCCTCCAAGCCGACCATCCCTCCGTCCGCGCCCAGCGGCTGGGTCCGGCCCGCGAGGTTGAGCGTGTCGGTGCGGCCCGCATCGACGTTCGCCTGGGTTCCCCCGAGCGCGAAGCCTCCGGACGCCGTCACGCTGCCCAACAGCGACACGCCCTCCAGCGTCCCGGTGAGGCTGTTGCCGTTGCGGCTCACCTCCAGGTCCGCGCCTTGGGGCAGCCCGGTGATGCCCAGGCGGGTGCAGTCGCTCGAGACGCCCGCGTCGGGGAACGAGAGCTGGTAGCGCCCCTCCACCGCGGGGCAGTCCGTACAGGGGGCCTCGTTGCCACAGCCCGCGCCGGAGAGCAGGGCGCCCAGCGCGGCGAGCGCGGCGGTGGTGGCGAGAACGAAACGTCCAGAAGTCATGGTGCTTCCTCCAAGTGACAGGCGGTGGGCTTCCAGGGGCCCGCGGCCATCCCTAGTTCTGTGGCGGGTCGTCAGCGGTGCGCGGGCTTCGGGATGGGGTGGGCGCGGATGCAGGGTGCATCGAAGCAGTGGTCGAACATCATCTTCGCGGGTCTCTTCGCACTCGCGCTGATTCTGTTCTCGCGAATTCTGCTGCCATTCTTGATGCCTGTGTTGTTGGGCGGCTTCCTGGTCGTCCTCTTCATGCCGGTCCAAGACGGCCTCTGCGCGCGGCTGTTGGGTCGCAAACCCCTGGCGGCGGCCCTGTCCACGCTGACGGTGTTCCTGCTCATCCTCGTGCCGCTGCTGCTCGTGGCCTGGATGGTGGCGCGCGAGCTGTTCCACATCGTGGGGCAGGCGAGGGACTTGCTGGAGCAGGTGGATCTGCGCCACCAGTTCATCGACAGCCTCCCGCCCGGCTGGGGGCGCTACCTGCGGATGGAGCCAGAGAGCGCGGAGACCGAGCGCCTGCTCATGTCCGTGGTGACCGGAGGCGCCGCGTTGTTCGCGGACGTCGTGGGCGCGGGCACGGAGCTCGTCATCGATCTCTTCCTGATGACGGTGGCCATGTACTACTTCTTCCTCGATGGGCGGAGGCTCGTCGCGGAGGTGTCGCGGCTCTTGCCCATGGAGGCGCGCTACTTCGAGGCCTTCTCGCGCGAGTTCAGCGACGTGGCCTACGCCATCATCTACGGCAACACCGTGACGGCGCTGGTGCAGGGGGCCTGTGGCTTCATCGGGCTGATGGTCGCGGGAGTTCCGCACGCGGGCGTGTGGGGCGCGGCGATGGTGTTCATGGCGCTGCTCCCCGTGGGCGGCACCGCGCTCGTGTGGGGCCCCATTGGCGTGGTGCTCCTGCTCTGCCACCAGGTGACCGAGGGCGTCTTCCTGCTGGCCTGGGGGACCTTCCTCGTGGGTGGCATCGACAACTTCGTCCGGCCGAAGTTGTGTGGCGCACGCATGGCGCTGCATCCGCTGCTCGTGTTCCTGTCGATGTTCGGCGGGCTGGCTGTTTTCGGGATGATGGGCGTGCTCGTGGGGCCACTCATCGCGTCGCTCTTCATGGCCATGGTGCGCATCTACCGTCGTGACTTCCTCGGGCCCGTGCTGGCGCAGCGCCCCGTGTTGGAGTCGAAATCGCCTCCCGCCGTCACGGTCACGACGGTCGCCAACGCCTGAGCGCCGAGCCTGGACATCGGCCATGGGGTGGGTGAACCTCCCCGGGCGATGAAGAACTCCAGACTCGGGTGGGCTCGGACGGGCGTGGTGCTCGCGCTGATGGGGGGGGGAGGCTCAGCCGCGGCGCAGCCCGCGCAGGCTCCCAGTGGGGGGCTGCCCGTCGAGTCTGCCCGCGCGCCGCTCCTGGATGCGCCGGTGGCGGAGGTCTCGGCCTGGCTGGCCGCCAGGCACGCGCTGGCGCCAGAGGCGGGCACGGGTGGGGCCGCGTCACCACGGCATCTGCGGCCGCCGATGCTGCGCCTCTTCGTGGCGGGAACGACGACGTGGCGACGGTACTGCGCGCGCCCGGGTGTGAAGTCCTGTGGTGAGTACGATTGCAAGCCAATCGAACAGCAGACGGGCGACACCGAGACGTTCTCCTCGTCGGTGCCGTATCTCGGGTTCGATATCGAGTTGGAGGTGCTCCCGCTGGCGCATTGGGACTCGGCGCTGCGCGGGCTGGGCGTGGTGCTGGCATACCAGCGTGGCTTCTCGTCCACGAACGTGACGCTGCGAAGCGAGACGGGACAGACGCCCAAGCGCGAGGTGGACGCGACCGACACGGCCGTCACCGCGCAGGCGATGTATCGCTACTACTTCAACTTCGGCTCCAACGCGCAGCCGGGCTACGTGGGCACGCGCTTCGGTTTGCATTCACGTTCGTTCAGCATGGATGCGAGCAGCGAGACGCCGCTCCTGGGCACGCACCGCGTATTTCCGACATTGGGGGTGGATGTCTCGGTTCCGCTCTTCCGCTCCATCCGGCTGGAGGCCGCGGGCGGGCTCTTCCTGGGCGCCCAGCCGGGAAAGCGGCTGGGCGGAGACGACGACGGACGGATCCACCTGGAGGTGAGCGACCATGGCGCGTCTGTGTCCAGCTTCGGCTGGAACGCGGTGCTGGGGATCGCGGGCGACATCTGGGGCCCGCTGGGGTACGCGGTCCACTATCGCCTGACGCACTTCCAGGACACGTTCACGGGCGAGGGGACGCGCGCGGGTTGGTCGCAGGGGGGCGTGGCGGAAGAGACCTACTCCAGCCTGAACTGGGGCCTGCTCGTCTCGTACTGAGCCGCGCCGTCGCGGACTCCACGCGAGCGAGGGTGCTCGGGCGGTGCGCGTCCGCGGGCGGACATTGCTCGGGAGCGCCAGGCTTGGCCTGACGTCGGCGGATGCTTAGTGCTGATGCCGTGCGTCCCGGTGGGGCGCCAGGGGGCGTGGCGGGTGGCTGGATGGGCGTGGCGGTGTCTGGGCGTGGTGTGTCTGTGTTGGGTGGCCTGTGGGGCTCCGGACGCGACGAACTCGCCCGGCGACGAGTCCCTGCCTGGGTCCCCCCCGGGCGTCTCGGACGGAGGCGGCGACGTCCCCGATGCCGGGGACACTCCCACGCAATCCGATGGCGGGGCCGCCGATGCCGGCACCTCGCCAGGATGCACGCTCGTCGTGGGGCCTCCACGCTGGCTCCTGGAGGGCGAATCGCTCACGGCGCAGGTGTCATGCGCTCCGGGCGCGGATGGCGTCCCCACGTTCTCGGTGGAGAACCTTCCCCCAGGCGCGACCTTTGATGGCGCGAGCGGGACGCTCCGCTGGACGCCGGGGCGGGATCAGGCGGCGGTGTGGCTGCTGCGCGTGCGCGAAGTCCACTCGGGCGCCACGGACACTCTGAAGATTGGCGTGGCGGAGAACGAGTCCGCGCCCGGCAACGTGCGCATCGTCGATCCCCAGGCGTACACGGAGGAGTACGGCCTGCCGGTCATCCACCTCTCGTACGGGCCCACGGGCCTGACCGCGGGGGGATACCGCACGGCGCACGTGGTCTATCGCGGCAAGCGGTACGACATCGAGGCGAAGTACCGAGGCTCCAGCTCCAGTGCGTTCCCCAAGCGCAGCATCACCCTCAAGTTCGCGGACGAGCAGCTCTTCACCGAGCCGGTGATGGGGGAGGACTTCACCGACCGCAAGCGAATCGTCCTGGTCTCCACCTTCAATGACAACTCATACTTGCGCACGCGCCTGGCCTTCGACCTGTGGGCGAAGATGTCGCCTCGGCACCTGCGCCTGCACGCGTTCAGCGCGATTGTCTACGCGAACAATCGCTACGTGGGGCTCTACACGGTGGCGGACCACGCGGACAAACGTCTGCTGGCACGAGAGGGGCTCTCGACGAAGGCGGACCTGTTCAAGGCGGTGGACGCCAACGCGAACTTCTCGCGGCTCCGGCGAGACGGCACCGCCAAGTCCTGGCTCGGCGAGGGACTGGCCAAGGAGGAGGGGCGCCCCGCCGCGGGTCAGCCCCATTCCTTCGACACCTTCGCATCGCTCATCGCCTTCACGGCGGACGCGACCGATGGGGGCTTCCGAGATGGGTTGGCGGGGCGCGCCGACCTGCACGACTACATGGATTGGTGGATCTTCAACACGCTCATCCTGGGCACGGACTCCCACTCGAAGAACGCGTACCACGCGAGAGACCCTTCGCCTGGGAAGGTCTGGCGCTTCCTGCCGTGGGATCTGGATGCCTCGTTCGGTCAGAACTTCGACACCACGCGGACGAGCCCCCAGGAGTGGAAGACCTTCGCGACCAACAACCTGCTGTTCGCCCGGATGCTCGCGGAGCCGACGTTCTCCGACGCGATGCACGCACGCTACCGGGCATTCCTGGCCAACGAGTTGAACGTGCACGCGGTCCAGTCGCTCGTGGAGGGCTACGTCCGAGAGATTGCCCCGTCCGCGCGGCGCGACTGGGCCAAGTGGCGTTCGAGCTACGTCGTCTTCGGGTCCGCCGGTACGAATGGGGAGGCCAACTTCCCGAACTGGCAATCGCGCGACCACTTCAACTCCTACGACGAGGAAGTGGAGTTCCTGCGCGAGTGGATCAACGCCCGCTGGCAGATGCTGGGGTCCCGCGTTCCGTGAGAGGCATTGCCGGACGTTCTGCTACCACGAGTCGTCGGGGCCGCAGTGGCTGCAGCGATTGAGGCAGTTGCCGACGAAGTCGCCGTACTCCTTGACGCACTCCTGGTTGTCCGCGCAGTTCTCGTCGCTGGTGCAGCCGGGCTCGCAGGTGTTGAACGTCGCGTCCACGCAGTACTGGCCGGGCTGACAGGGTTCGTCGCTTACGAAGTCTCCGCACTCGGTATAGCCATGTTCGAGCGGAGAGATGATGCAGCCCGTGCTCGCGAGCAGGGTGCTCGCGAGCATGAAGACCCAGGTCGATGCGCGCATGAGGGGAGCCTCGTGGAGTCAGGAGAACGACTCCTCGGGGCCTCATGACGAGCGGGGCCTGATTCTATTCAGCGCGCCGCGGCTACCGGCTGGTCCACCACGTCTTGAACTGCATCCAGGAGATCGTTCCCGTGCGGTCGGGGTCGACCACGTCCAGGGCGATCATCAGCTCGTCATCGGTGATGTTCTGACCCAGCGCCTCCAGGAGCCGAGCGAAGCCACTGTGCTCGATGTGCCCGGTTCGCTGACGGTCGTAGCGCTGGAAGATGTCGAGCAGCTCGTTGCCGGAGCTGGTCAGCTCGTCCACCGCCGCGTGCTCGGGGGCCAGTGGTTGGATGCCGGCCGAGGTCGTCTCCACCATCTCGACGTCGGGCGCGACGAAGGCCGTGGGCTCGGGCTCTTCCACGAAGAGGGCGGTGACGGGGGGCGCGGGGGCCTTGCGAGGCTTCGCGGGGGCCTTGCGAGACTTCCCGGGAGGCGCCTTGCGCGCTGGGGCCTTGGCCGCGCGGGCCGATACCTTGACCTTACGAGCCGAGGCCTTGCGCGCCGCGACCTTGCGAGGCTTCTTCGCGGCGGCTTTGCGAGCCGAGGTCTTTCGGGGCGCCGCCTTGCGCAGCCTCGCTGCCTTCTTCGCAGCGGCCCGTTTCTTCGCGGGCACCTTGCGCGTCGAGGTGGTGCGACGCGCCGTCTTCTTCCGTGCCGTCTTGCCAGCCTTCTTCATCGCCATCGTGGAGCCTCCCCAGATGGACGCTCATCGTAGCGCCTGGTCACGGTTTGCTTGCAATACCCGCTTCGCTTTCGTTTCAGACACGAGGCAGGGTTCGTCCATGAGCGGTCAGGAATTGCGGCTCACGGAGTCCGGGGGCGGCTCGCATTGACAGGTGCCGTTGGGCGCCTTACTTGATACCGGCCATGACACCCGCTGCCCTTCAGAGGAAGCCGTTCGCGCGCCTGCTGGCGCCGACGGCGGGCGTGTGTGTGGGTCCCCGTCACGAGGTTCTGCTCGACATTTGAGTGGGCGGACCGGGCTTTCCGGCGCGCGAGTTGGCTGGTTGTCGCGCGCTGGAAGGGCAGGTTCCGCCTGACTCCCATGTCTCGTCGTGTGTCCGAAGGCCGGGCGTCGTGCGCCCAGGCTCCGGCGACACGGCCCTCCATTCCAACCAGTGACGCAGCATCCCCCGCGGGCGCGCTCGTGCCCGACGGGAACGGGGAACCTCCATGTCCCGCAGCACTCGAATCGATCGCTATCGCAACATCGGAATCATGGCCCACATCGACGCGGGCAAGACGACGCTGACCGAACGCGTCCTCTACTTCACCGGACGCATCCGCTCCACGGGCGAGGTGCACAACGGATCCACCGAGATGGATTGGATGGATCAGGAGAAGAAGCGCGGCATCACCATCACCTCCGCGGCGACCACGGCGTTCTGGAAGCCCCGGCACGGCGCGGGCGCGGGAATCCTTCATCGCATCAACATCCTCGACACGCCGGGGCACGTGGACTTCACCATCGAGGTGGAGCGCTCGTTGCGCGTGCTCGACGGGGCGGTGGCGGTGTTCGATGCGAGCCAGGGCGTGGAGCCTCAGTCGGAGACGGTGTGGCGGCAAGCGGACCGCCACGGCGTGCCCCGCATCGCGTTCATCAACAAGATGGACAAGGTGGGCGCCGACTTCGCCATGAGCCTGGGCTCGATGCGTGAGCGCCTGGGGGCGAACGCCGTGGCCGTTCAGCTCCCCATCGGCGTGGGCGCGGACTTCCAGGGCGTCATCGACCTCCTGCGCATGCAGGCGCTCCTCTTCACGGACGAGGAGGGGGGCTTCGTGGATGAGCAGCCCGTTCCCGAGTCCCTGCGCGCTCAGGCCGATGCCCTGCGGGCCCGCCTCGTCGAGGCGTGCGCGGAGTTGGACGAGTCGCTCGTGGAGCGGTTCGTGGAGGGACGACTGGCGGACATCTCCGCCAGCGAACTGGAGCACGCGCTCCGCCTGGGCACGCTGCGGCGCCAGGTGGTGCCGGTGCTCTGTGGCGCGGCGTTCAAGAAGAAGGGTGTGCAGATGCTGCTGGACGCGGTCGTCAACTACCTGCCCGCGCCGTCGGATCTCCCGGCGGTGGAGGGGCTCATCCCGGGCACGGGCGAGCGCGTCGTGCGCGGTCCGGACGACGCCGAGCCTCCCGTGGCGCTCGTCTTCAAGCTCATGCACGACAAGGTCGTGGGGAACATCGCTTTTCTTCGCATCTACTCCGGTTCGCTCGGCGCGGGGACGGCCCTGCTCAACGGGCGCACCCAGCGCCGCGAGCGCGTGGGGCGACTCATGTTCATGCATGCCAATCAGCGCGAGGAGGTGAGCGAGGTCCATGCGGGCGACCTCTGCGCGGTGCTCGGCCTGCGCGATGTGCGCACAGGCGACACGCTGTCAGACGCGCGCTCGCCCATGGTGCTGGAGTCCCTCGCGGTCCCGGAGCCCGTGGTTCAGCTCGCGGTGGAGGCTCGCTCGCGAGCGGAGCAGCAGAAGCTGGAGGAAGGACTGCATCGACTGGCGATGGAGGATCCCTCGCTGCGCGTGGGCGTGGATCCGGAGAGCGGGCAAGTGCTCCTGTCCGGCATGGGAGAGCTGCACCTGGAGGTGGTGGTGGACCGGCTGCGGACCGAGCACGGCGTGGAAGCCCGCGTCGGCAATCCTCGGGTGGCCTGGCGAGAGACGCTGCGCGAGCCTGTTCGCCAGGAGTATCGCTACGTCCGTCAGACGGGCGGGCCGGGGCAGTTCGCGCACGTGGTGTTGGAGGTCGGGCCGGCGCCCCGAGGGGTGGGACTCGTCTTCGTGGATGACACGCGCAACGGCGCGGTCCCTCGCGAGTTCGTTCCCGCCATCGAGAAGGGCGTGCGGGGCGCGATGGAGCGGGGCCTGCGCGAAGGCTTCCCGCTGGTGGACCTGGAGGTGCGGCTCGTGGATGGGTCGACGCATGTGAAGGACTCGACACCGCAGGCGTTCATGATGGCGGGCTCCCTGGCGCTCCAGGAAGCCGCGCGTCGTGCGGGCGTGCGCGTGTTGGAACCCATCATGGCGGTCGAGGTCACCACCCCCGAGGAGTACCTGGGCGACGTGCTGGGTGACATGGGGGCCCGGCGCGGACGCGTGACGGGCACGGAGTCTCGAGGCCCCGTGCGCGTGGTCTCCGCGCGCATCCCGATGGCCAGTCTGTTCGGGTACGTGAATGGCCTGCGCGGCCGGACGCAGGGGCGGGCCCAGGCGAGCATGCACCCAGGCAGCTATGACGTGGTGCCCGAGGCCCTCCAGGCCTCGCTGTTCGCGGCCCAGGCTTGAGCATGAAGTGAGGCCCCCGGGAGCAGGTGACTCCCGGGGGGCACGCTTTGGCGGATGGATTGAACTCCGGGATTGAGTGGGGCCCGGCTCGGGGTTATCTCTGAGGACGTCCGGTACACCCATGAGGGGCGCCGGGCCCGGACGAGGTGCGCCGTACCCGGTTAGGACAAGACGACGCATGCACGGGAGTCATGCGCCATGTCGTGGATCCTTCTCGTCGTCGCGGGTCTTCTCGAGGTGTGCTGGGCCGTGGGGCTCAAGTACACCGAGGGCTTCACCCGCCCCTTGCCCAGCCTGCTGACGGGCACTGCCATCGTCTCCAGCATGCTGCTGCTGTCCATCGCGGCCCGCACGCTGCCCATCGGGACGGCCTATGCCGTCTGGGTGGGGATTGGCGCGCTGGGCGCCGCGGCCTTGGGCGTGGTGCTCTTCCATGAGCCCATCACGCCGCCGCGGATGCTCTTCCTGGGGATGCTGCTCGTCTCCATCGTGGGCCTGAAGGCCACCTCGGGACACTGAGGCGGCGCGCGGGTTCAGGGCACGCGGGCCTGTCGCTCTCGGCGGGCCACGCGCGCGGACTCGCGCAGGGCGGCCAGGTTGCGGCGCACCCACTCGGGCGCCAGCTCCAACTCTTCGACGAAGAACAGGTCTTCGCCCAGTCCCCGCACGCGGACCTGGATGAGCGGATCCGCGGGAAACTGCCGGGCCGGGTCGTCGTAGACGAGGCCTGTCACTGTTCCCAACCGCCCGAGGAACCGCCGGGCGATGGGGTCGTCGGGCGTAGCGCCGACAATCTTCACGGTCGCGCCCATGCGTACGGGCGCGCCGTCCACGTCCTGGTTCAGGATGAGCGAATGCTCGTGTTTCATGGTGCGTAGGACCTGGGTTTGAGCAGGGATGACAGCGCGACCGAGGCGAGCGCCACGAGGGCCCAGGCGAGCAGGTGCCAGACGGCCACGTGCCGCCAGTCTTGCTGGCACGCGAGCTCGCCCACGCAGGCCCCCGTCGTGCCCACGGCGAGCCCCGCGATGAGCGCGCGACGGGGCGCGAACACCGTGCCTCGCAGCGCGATGAGCATCCACGCGAGGGGGCCCACCGCGGCGGCCACGTGGCTCGCGGTGCAGACCCAGCCGGGAAGCTCGGACGCCTCGGGGGGCGTTGCTCGAGTCAGCACGAGCGCGGCGGCGGTGACCCAGGTAAGGCTCAGGCTCCAGCGCCGCAAGCTCCGTCCTCGCGGCATCAGCGCGCTCCAGGCGCACAGGGCGCAGGTGAGCAGCAGCAGCCCGAGCAAGGGCGCGCGGCCGAGCATCAGGCCCACCGAGGACGGGCCCGCGGCGAGCAACACGGCCGCGACGGCCAACACCAGCCCGACACAGATTCCGACCGCGCCAAGGGCTTGCATGCGCCAGTTCGCGGCGCGCGGCGAGGTGCTCAGCTCCTGGCGCGCGGAGTCGAGCGCGCGCTCCAGCGCCTGGGGGCTCGGGCTGCCCGGGTCGCGCGAGAGGAGGGTGTCGAGAGACGGTCGCATCAGACGGTCTCCAGTTCACCGAGCAGCGACCGCAGGCGCTCGTAGCCGCGATGCGCCCGGAGTCGGGCCGCGCCCGCGCTGATGCCGCGCAGCTCGGCGATCTCCTCGAAGGACCAGCCCTCGACCTTGCTGAGGACCACGGCCTCGCGTTGTTCGGGAGGAAGCTGCTGGAGCGCATCCTCGAGCTGATGCCGCACCTCCCAGGCGTCCGAGCCGTCCGCGGGCTCTCCCTTGCCCCGGGGCCGCTCCTGCACGTAGGCGTGGATGTGTCGCTGATGCTTCAGCGCGTCCCGGGCCGCGTTCGCCGCGATGGTCAACAACCACGGGGCGAAGCGCGTGCCCGGCTCGAAGCGCCCGCGGGCCCGGATGACCGACAGGAACGTCGTCTGGAGCAGGTCCTCCGCGAGCGGCCCGTCCCGCACCATGCGGGCCAGGAAGCCGTGCACGCGGCGCGAATGCCGCGCGAACAGCACCTCGAACGCATCGAGCTGGCCGGCGCGGAACCCTTCCATGAGTGCTTCGTCCGTGGGGCTGCCCATCACCTCTCATCCGGACGACTCACGCCGAGTTCTGTTTCCGAGCCACCACGAATTTCCCGTCGATTCCCTCAACCCGTGGGAATGACTGGCTTCTCCTCCTCCGGGTCAGGGGGACCCAGGCTCTGGCACCACGCCAGGTAGTCATCGACCGGGAGCTGGCCGGTGGCCACCCACTCCACCAGGTCCAGCGGCTCCACCTCCTCGTTCTCGCGGAAGAATCGCAGGTGGGTTCCAGGCCGCAGCTCGGGGCGGAAGCCGCGCAGCTCCAGCGCCGTGGCCAGCCAGTCCCCGAGCAGCACCTTCGCCCGCTGACGCTTCGCCTCGGGCGACAGCAGGTCCAGGCCGGTGGGGCGCAAGCGATCCCACAGCTTGCCGCCTTCCGCGAGCAGCTCGGGGAGCGCCTCGGGCGGCGTGGCGCGTGGATTCAGCGAGGTCTCCGCCAACTGCTGGGTGATGCGGGGCAGCAGGACTCTTGGCGCGATGTCCTCCCAGGGCATGGTGTGCAGCTCGCCTCGGGTGAAGCGCGCGAACCACGCGTCCTCCGCTGGGCGCTCGCCGCCCAGCAGCTCCAAGCACCCCGGACCCGGTTTGATCGCCGAGTGGCCCTTCGCACCGAGGGCCTGGAGCCGCGCGTCGAGCGGGGGATGTGAGTCCCAGGGCGAGGGCTCTTGCTGCTCTGCCTCCTCCAGGGCCTTCTCGGTGGACTCACGCCGCCGGCCTTCTTGGAGGAAGCGACGGAAGCCCTCCAGCACGGGCATGCGAACGCTCTTCTCGATGAGCGGGACGACGTCCTCCTCGAGATAGACGCGCCACGCGGGGCCATACGCGTGCACCTTGCGGAGCGCGCGTGCGCTGGACGCGGAGCCACAGGTGGCCGAAGACAGCGCGTCCGCGGCGAGCTCCTGCTGTCGTGACACCGACGCGGACACGCGCAGGAACAGCTTGCCGTAGGCGCGGAAGGGCACGTCGAGGAAGAACGCCGAGTCGTCCAGCGACTCCACCGCCGAGCCGATGGCCAGACGCGTGCGATACACCCACGGGCCCAATCGCAGGTCGCCGCCCACGTGGTGCCCGTACTCGTGGGCGAGCACCGCGGCCAGCTCATCGCGCGACAGCAGGGCGAACAGCGGCAGGCCAATGCCCACCACCGGCTCGCGCCTCAGGCCCAGCCACTTGCGCTCCATGAAGATGAACGCCGTGGCCGCATCCGACAGCAGCACGCGACGTGGCGCGCTCGTGCCCACCTTGCGCGCCACCTCGTCCAGCAGCGCATGCAACTCGGGGAACTCCTCGGGCCCGAGCGGATCGCTGCGTTGCTTGGATGAATCCGAGAACCAGTCCCGGGGGCGCAGTGCCCAGAGCACCACCAGGGCGCCAACCCCCGCGAGGATTCCTCCGAGGTCCAGGCCCCGGCCATAGTTCATCTGCGTCAGCGGGATGGACGCGAGCCCTCCCGCCAGCCCGAGGGCGAGGACCCAGAACCCCGCCCAGAGCGCCACGGTGAGCATCGCGCGGCGGGCGGTGCTCGGCGGACTCACAGCTCCCATGTGGCCACGGCCTCGCTCACCGGCCCCTCCAGCACGTCATCGTGCCGGGCCTGTTCGAGGAGCTGCTTGCGCTCCGCGCTCGAGATGTTCTTGGCGCGCGCGCGCACGACGCACGCCGCGGCTCGCACTTCCGGCTCCACGGACAGCGTGTCCATGGGCACGTCCTCGCCCAGCATGAACCGTCGCAGCGTGTCGGTCTCCGTGATTCGCGTACGCAGCACCGCGCCCAGGGTCTTCTCCAAGGGCTCGGCGCCTGTCCGGACGGACTCGCCATACGCGAGGGTCACGGGGCCGGGGCCGAGCCAGAGCATCTTCGCGGTCGTCAGTTTCGCCGCGTGCTGGAGCGCCTTCGCGGGGTCCTTGCCAATCATGCGCATCAGATCGATGTCTGGGATACTGGGGGCGCCGCTCAGGGACAATCCCGCCCGGGCCCGCAGCGACCAGAGCTTCCCGCCATCGTTGGCCTTCTCCTCGAGGCGCTGGATGAGCTTGTCGGGTTGTTGCAGGCGATCGGACCGGGTCAGGCGGGCGTACAGCTCCGCCGCGCGCATCTGAGTATCGGTGTCATCGCTGGACTCGAAGACGCCGGTGACCAGCGCGATCGCCTCCTTCTTGTGCCCCGTCGCGGCGAGCGCGGCCACCTCAGGGCTCATGAGCCCGATGGCGCCCTCCGCATCCAGGCTCCGCAAGTGTTCCCACGCCTGGTGCGTGCCTTTCCAGTCGGCGTTCTGCCAGCGCGAGTGGAGGACGGACCGGGCAATCTCGATGTCCGAAGGGAATCGCGTCGCCAGCTTTTCCATGATGGGCCCACTCGCAGGGGGCCTCACCAACCGCGCGGAGAGGTATTGCGCGAGGGGCGAGTCCGGCTCGGCCTTGGCGCGCTGCTGATACTCCTCGAGGAGCTCCGCCTCCTTGCCCACGGTGCGCCCGGTCCATTGGTACGCGCGATGAAGGTCGGCGCTGTTCGGATTCGCGGCAAGGGCGAGCTTCGCCATCCGGTAGCCCTCGGCCGGCTGGAAGAGGCCGGCCACTTTAATCACCTGCAGCGTGGGCTCCTCGGCCCAGCCCGACAGCCGCGCCTCAGCCTCCATGAAGGGCAGGGTGTCTTGCATTCGGTCCTTGCTCAAGAGCCAGTGACGACAGGCCGTGAGGGGCGGCGTGTCGGACGTGGACGGGGGCGCGCCGATGAACGTGCGGTACACCACGACCTGCGAGGACGACATGCTGATGCTCGAAGGAGGGTCACGGAACAGGTCGTCCACGTCTCGGACCTCGAAGGTCTTCTTGCCGCAGTAGACCTCGGCGGGTTCCTTGTCGATGGGGCTGCCCGAGTCCTTCCGGTATTCGACCCGCTCTCGGAACACGGGGAACGCCCCCGCGATGTTCCAGACCACCAGGTCCACGTTCGAGTGGATGTCGAACGCGATGGTCTCCACCTCGATGCCCTTCGTGCTGACCGCGCGTCCTTCCTGGTGCCCGGTCCGCACGGTGAGCTTGGTCCGGGTGTGGGGGGGAATCTGCGCCGAGGCACGCCCGAGCTTGACATCGAGGGGCTCGTCGAAGGCATTGAAGACATACACGTCCTGGTATCGCGAGTCGTGCAGGGCCTTGAACGCGCCCATCGCCACGAGCGCGATGACGCCCAGCGCCACGGTCCGCGAGTACAGCCACGTCAGGGTCCCGAGTGGAACGCGCGCGAAGATGCTCCAGGAGCGGCCTCGGAATCCGCCCGAGTCATTGCTGCGCACGACATAGGCGCCCAGAGGAAGGAGCGGGATGATGAAGAAGAACACCAGCGCGTGCACCGCGATGGACGTCCCATCGCTGGCATCCTTGTCCGAGCTACCCACGAAGCTGGTGCCAAAGCCATTCATGGTGAAGAGCGAGGGCGTGCCCGACAAAGGCTTCGCGAACAGCCGGCGCCGAGCGAGCAAGGCATTGATGGTGTCCCGGTGGGAGCGCAGCTTCCCCAGCCACTTCGCCCAGCGCAGGGCGCGATAGACTTTGAAGGGATCTCCACCCTCGACCGCTCGGCGGATGCGTTCGTCCTCGCACAACTCTCGCAGCTCGGGGATGCGTTCCAACAGCCCCGCCGGATCCGAAATCACCATGTGTCCTCCCAGACTCCCGCCAAAAGCATAGGAGCAATCACACGAACCTGGGGAGTGGGTCCTGTCCACTGGCCGCCTCGCCCGCGATGAGAGGCTTGCCCAAGGGTTTCTTGTTTCCCTAGGTTTACGGCATGCCGAGTGAGGTCATCGTCCAGTCCACGCTCTTCGAGGCCCTGGTGCGCAGCACGCGGGTCGATGCGCTCATGAAGTCCCGGTTGAATGAGGCGGGCTACGACGTGGACCGTCCTCGTGCCAGCTATCCGGCCTCGGTCTTCCTCGCCTGCCAGGAGGTGGTGCTGAACGCGGCGTACTCGGGGCGCCCCCGGGGCGAGGCGTACCGCCAGATGGGGCGGGACATCGTCCGGAGCTACTTCGACACGCTGGTGGGCAAGGTGGTGGGCGTGGCGCTGTCGGTGGCGGGCCCGGAGCGCGCGATGCGGCGCGTGGCCTTGAGCTTTCGCTCGGTGTTCGAGCCCATCAACATCCGCTCGGAGCCCTTGGGGCCCCAGGACTGGCGCGTGGAGTTCCGCAGCTACCCCTTTCCCGCCGAGAGCGCGGCGGGCACCTGCGAGGAAGCACTGCGCAAGGCGGGCGCGGCCCAGCCTCGGGTGACGTTGGAGCGCGAGGACTCCGCGGGCTTCGACCTGCGCATCCGTTGGTGAGGCCACGTTTCGAACAGCGCCGCGCATCATGCGAGCGTGCGTGGGCGTCTTGCGCTATGAGGGCCGCATGAAAATCGCCAAGGACTGTGTCGTCTCCATCGAGTACCGGATGCACCTGGGAGACGGAAACGTGGTGGATGAGAGCGAGCCGGGTGAGCCGCTCGAGTACCTCCAGGGCTACGAGGAGATCGTCCCGGGCCTGGAGAAGGTGCTGGAGGGGAAGCAGGCCGGAGAGTCCCTGAAGGTCGTCGTCGGCCCCGACGAGGGCTACGGCGACTACGATCCCGAGGGCGTCGAGGAGGTTCCGCGCTCCGAGTTCCCCGAGGACCTGGAGATTCAGGCCGGCGGCGTGCTGAGCGCCACGGACCCGGACGGGGACGAAGTGGACTTCCTGGTGAAGGAGGTTCGCAAGGACTCGGTGCTGGTGGACTTCAACCACCCGCTCGCGGGCAAGACGCTGCACTTCGAGGTCACCGTCAAGGGCGTGCGCGCCGCGACGGCCGAGGAACTGGAGCACGGGCATGCCCACGGTGAGGACGGGCACGGCCACGACTGACGGGACGGGCGCTCAGCGCCCGTCAGGAGTGCCCGGGCCCCCCTTGCGGTGGGAGCGCGCATGGCGCCCGGGCGCCTGATTCTGGGGCCGGCTGGAGACCCCGTGGGACGCCTGCGGCGGGCCCGGGTCTCGCTGCCGCGCATGGTACTGGGCCAGTTCCTCCACGAAGACGGGGGCCTCGCGGGGCACGTCGGCGCGGGGGATGGCCTGCCGGATGATGCGCTCGATGTCCCGCACCGCATGCGCGTCGCGCGGGGTGGCGAACATCGAGGCCTTGCCGCTGGCGCTGGCGCGGGCGGTTCTCCCGATGCGGTGGACGTAGTCCTCGGGCGCGTGCGGCACGTCCATGCTGATGACGTGGCCAATGTCATCCACGTCCAGGCCTCGCGCGGCGATGTCCGTGGCGACGAGCGCGCGATACTGCCCCCGGCGGAAGCCCTCCAGCGCCTGCTTGCGCTGGGCTTGGGTCCGGCCCGCGTGGAGCGCCGCGGCCTTGATGCCGGCTCGGGCCAGGCCCTCGCGCACCTTGTCCGCGCGCTGCTGCGTGCGCACGAAGACGAGCGCGCTCAACGGGTCCTCGGCGAGCAAGGTGATGAGCAGGGGGAGCTTCTCCTCGGGCTCCAGCGTGTAGAGGGCCTGGGTGGCGCGGGGCGCGGGCGTGCCGCTGCGAGTCACCTCCACGCGCACGGGCTTGTGCATGTGCTCCTGTGCGAAGCGGGTGACGTCCGCGCCGAGCGTGGCGGAGAACAGCAGCGTCTGCCGCTCGCGGTGGAGCGCGCCGAGCAGCTCGTTGATCTGTGGCAGGAAGCCCATGTCGAGCATCCGGTCCGCCTCATCCAGCACGAGCGCCCGCACGTGGGAGAGGTTGACGGCGCGCACGCGCAGCAGGTCCACCAACCGCCCTGGGGTGGCGATGATGAGAATGGGCTTGGCGCGCAGGGCCTCCACCTGGGCGTTCATGTCCTCACCGCCCACGATGAGGGCGTGCGTGACGCCTCGGGGCTCGCCGAAGAAGCGCGCCTCCTCGGCCACCTGCTGCGCCAGCTCGCGGGTGGGCGCGAGCACGAGGCCGAGCGTGTTGCGCGCCCCCGCGAGGCGCTCCGCGAGTGGCAGCAGGTACGCGGCCGTCTTGCCGGTGCCGGTGGCCGCGCAGCCGATGACGTCGCGGCCGGCGAGCGCGGGCGGAATGGCCTGGGCCTGGATGGGCGTGGGCGCCTGGTAGCGCGCGCGCTTCACCGCGCCGAGGGATTCGGGGGACAGGCCAAGGGACTCGAACGGGGCGCTCACCCCCCACGCCTCCCACGTCCCGGGCAGCGTGGGAAGCGAGAAACTCCGCGGCGGTGTCCGAGGGGACGTCCCGGGGGACGCTGGGCGTCGCGTGCTACACGGAGATGAGGCCCTTGCGGATGCCCTCGGTCACCGCCTCCACGCGATTGGTGACCTCCAGCTTGCGGTAGATGTGCTCCAGGTGGGTGCGGATGGTCGCCTTGGACAGGCTGAGCAGGCGCGCGGCCTCGCTGTTGGAGACGCCCTTGGCGATGAGCTGGAGGATCTCCCGCTCGCGGTCCGACAGGGGCTTGAGTGGCGGCTCGACGTCCGAGGGGACCACGGGGTCGGAGGCAGGGGCTCCAGCGGGCGGCTCGCTGGCGACGGGCGGCGCTGCCACGGGCTCGGTGGGCACGGGGCTGGAGTCCGGATCCACGCGGAAGTGGCGCAGCAGGCGGCGCGCGAGGCTGGGCTGGATGACGGTGCCCCCGGCGCGCACCTCCTTGATGGCCTCGATGATCTTGTCCACCGGCGAGCCCTTGAGCAGGTAGCCCGAGGCCCCCGCCTTCACCGCCTCCAGGACTTTGTCCTCCTCGTCGAAGATGGTGAAGATGAGGATCTCGATGTGCGGGAAGCGCGCCTTCACCTCCCGCGTCACGTCGATGCCGCTCATGCGGGGCAGGCCCAGGTCGAGCAGCAGGACATCCGGTTGCAGCCGGGGGACGTCCTCCAGCGCGGCTTCACCGGACAGCGCCGTGCCGATGATGTCCAGCTCCGGGTGGCCCTCGAAGAGTCGGAGCTGGTTCTTGAGGATCTTCGTCTGGTCCTCGACCACGAACACGCGGATGGGCGGTGTGGGGGCGGGCGTCTGGGGGGCGTCCACGGGAGCTCCGTCTTTCAGTCGAGGGTGCAGGGCAGAGAGAAGGCCACCTGCGCGCCAGCGCCCGGGGCCGAGTCCACGATGAGCGAGCCGCCCAGCTTCATGGCGCGCTCGCGCATGTTCAACAGTCCGTAGTGTCCGCGCGGGGTGCGGCTTGGGTCGAAGCCCTTGCCGTCATCGCGGACGATGAGGTCCACGCGCGCTTCGCCGAAGTCCAGCCGCACCAGCACCTTGCGGGCCTCGGCGTGCTTCACGGCGTTGGAGAGGCACTCCTGGAGGATGCGGAAGAGCGCGAGCTGCGCGTCGGGGGGCAGCTTGCGCGACGCGCCGGTGCGCTCGAAGCGGATGTCCAGGCCGGTGCGCTCGGTGAACGTGGTGACGTAGTCGCCCAAGCCCTGATCCAACTCGAAGTCCTCGCGCATCATCCGCAGGTTGCGGCGCAGCTCCTCGATGGACTCCTCGGCGGTGGCCTTCAGCTCGCGGATCTCCGAGCGCATCCCCTCGTCCCCCGCGAGGTTCAGGATGTACTCGGCCTGGATGATCATCGACGAGAGCGAGGCGCCCAGGCCGTCGTGAATCTCGCGGGCCAGCCGGTTGCGCTCCTCGACGACCGCCAGCTCCTTGAGGTCCCCTTGGAGCGAGACGACCTCGCGGTGCGCGGTGGCCTCGCGCTCGTTCAGGTAGACCAGCACGTAGACGATGATGAAGTTGAGCGCGAGGTACCAGAGCAGCGTGAGCAGCTCCACGGCCGTCACGGAGCGGTTGAGCAGCAGGTCCAGCCGGGTGGTGATGGGCAGCGCCAACAGGGGCGGCAGGATGGCCAGCGGCTTGGGGAAGAGGATGGCGAACAGCGTGGTGAACAGCAGCTGGGTCGCCAGGAGGGGGCTTTGCAGGCCGCCGCCCACCTGAGGTTTGGCGATGAGCACGACCGTGATGACCAGGTCGAAGCAGAGCGTGAGGTACGTCACCCAGCGGCCGGCGCGGGGGTGGTCGATGACGAGCAGGTTCGCGACGCTGTAGAGCAGCATCGTGAAGTAGCCCACGAAGGACAGGGGGCCGGTCAGGTCGAAGTACCCGCTCCACGCGGGCACGGCGAGGATGAGCAGGCCCAGGGTGAGGAACATCATGCGCGCGTAGAAGAGCGCGCGGGCCCTCGCCACGAAGCGGTCCTGTTCCCAGGAGGCCGCGGCCTGCTCGGCGGAGACGCTGTCGGTGAGCTTGCGCCGGTCCAGCACCTCGCGCACGCGGGCGCGCAGGTCGTTGGCCGGGTTCTCCTCGCCCAGGGCGAGTTCGGGTTCCATTCGGCCCGGAGCTTACGGGAGCCAGCGGGCCTCGGGAACCCCAGGCCCGCCGCGCCAATGCTCAGAAGGGGAGGGGGCTACTTCCCGGCGTCGCCGGACACGCAGGCCTTCTTCGCCTCGGGCTGGCGCTCGAAGACGAAGGTCAGCCGGTCGCGGGACTCGCCCGTGCGCTCGTCGAACAGGGGAGTTCCCCCGGTGTACATGGTGCCGGACGGGCCGCCGAAGCGGTCCAGGTCGTGGGCCTTCAGCCAGCGGTCCACGCAGTCCTCCACCGCGCTGGAGCCCGAGCCCGGCTGGGCAGCGTCCGGCGAGGCGGCGTCCTTGCCGCCATGGAGGGCTTCGCGGCTCGCCCCCACGTCGGTGGCGGCGTCGGGGCTCTCGCCGGTGTTCTTGTGGCAGCCGACAGCGAGCAGCAGGGTGGTGGAAAACACGAGCGCGCCGGTCAGGTTTCTCATATGTCCTGGCAGGTGAGGGCCGCGAGGCGGCGGTGGGAATCCGAGGCTTGCCCCGTAACGGGTCGGGACGAGGGGCCCACGCACCTTATTCGCTCGGCCCTCGCGGAGCAGCAGTCCGATGCACGGCCACGATACCGATCACCACCCCCGCATCCCCCAAGCCAGTCGCATCGAGCGCGCGCGGGTCCTGATGATCGGCGCGGGAGGCTTGGGCTGCCCCGCCTCGCTGGCGCTGGCCCAGGCGGGTGTCGGGCATCTGACGTTGGTGGATCCCGACCGGGTCGATGTGACGAACCTGCATCGGCAGCTCTGGCACCGCGCCTCTGACGTGGGGCGGCCCAAGGCCGAGTCCGCCGCGGCGGGCCTCCAGCGGGCCTTCCCGAGCCTGAGCACCGAGGCGCTCGTCGAGCGGGTGGACGCGAACAGCGCCGAGGCCCTCTTCCGGGCGCACGACCTCGTCATCGACGGCACGGATGGGGTGGCGACCAAGTTCTTTCTCTCCGACGTGGCGGTGCTGACGGGCGTGCCCCTCGTCTACGGCGGTGTGCTGCGCATGCAGGGGCAGGCGATGCGCGTGGACCCAGGCGGCCCCTGTCTGCGGTGCCTGTACGAGGCGCCCCCTCCACCGGACGCGGTGCCCACGTGCGCGCAGGCCGGCGTGTTGGGTTCGCTGGCGGGGCTGGTGGGGGCCGCGCAGGCCCTGCTCGCGCTGGAGTTGCTGGCCGGGGCGGGGAGCGCGCCGCGCGGCGAGGCCACGCTGCATGTCCTGGATGGCGTGCGCTTGTTGGGCCGCACGGTTCGGGTGGGGCGGGCGCCGGAGTGCCCCGGATGCCAGATCACCTCTGTGCCGCCGTCGCCGGACGAGCGGGAGGAGGCGGCATGTCCCCGGTGACGGCGACGTTGGACATCACGCGTGAGGTGTGCCCGATGACGTACGTGCGCACCAAGTTGAAGCTGGAGTCGCTCGGAGCCGGCGCGCTGTTGGAGGTCGTGCTCCGGGGCGACGAGCCCTTGAAGAACGTCCCGCGCAACGCGCGCGACGAGGGGCACGAGGTGGTGTCCCTGACCCCCCGCGGGGACGGCACGCACGTGCTGGTGCTGCGCAAGCAGGGAAGGTGAGTCATGGCGACCGTTCGGATTCCCACCCCCATGCGCGCGCTGACGCGCAACCAGGCCGAGGTGCTCGCCCCCGGGGCCACGGTGCGCGAGGTGCTGCGCGAGTTGGACGCGCGCTATCCCGGGTTGGGGGCGCGGGTGCTCGATGAGCGTGGCGCGATGCGGCGCTACGTGAACGTCTTCCTCAACGAGGAGGACATCCGGTTCATGCAGTCGCTGGACACGCCCGTGGCGGACTCCGACCGGCTCACGCTCGTGCCGGCGATGGCGGGAGGGTGAGGGCGTCATGGCGTTGCGAGAGGATCAGATCCTGCGCTACTCGCGGCAGATTCTCCTGCGCGAGGTCGGTGGACGCGGCCAGGAGGCCTTGCTGTCCGAGCGCGCGCGGCTGGATGGCGTAGGGGCCTCGGGGCTGACGGCGGCGGCGTATCTGGCGGGCGGCGGCACGCCGGTGGCGGGCGTGGGCTCGCTGACGCTGGGGCCGTGGGCGCCGGGTTTCCTGGCGTCAGCGGAGGATGTGGGGCAGCCCGCCACGGAGCTCCTGGCCCGAGCGCTGCCCGAGGTGAATCCGGACGCGGTGGGAGCTGATGCGGGCGGCGGGCTGATCGCGGAGCTACCGGCGGCGTGGAGCGGTGCCGCCCCCTGGGTCGCGCTCGGCGGCGACGGCGCGCGAGCGGCCGTGGTGTTCCGAGGGCCCGAGGGCTGTGTGTGGTGCTTCGGCGAGACGGTCCGTCACCTCACGCCGCCACCCGATGGCGCGCTGGGCGTGGCCTTGGGCGCCTTGGGCGCGCTGGTGTTCCAGCGGCTCCGGCTTGGGATGAGCGAGCCGCTGGGGGGACGCTGGCTCGCGGCACCTGGAGAAGTGACGGAGCTGGAGCCGCGGCGCTGCGCGCGGTGCGCGAGCCGGGAGACCCAGAGTCCCTAGCACCCCGGAGGCGTGCCGATGGCCCCAGCCCTGGCCCCGGACGGACGCGTCCCACCGGGCGCGGTGATCGCGGAGGTCCTCGAGCACCTGCAGGCCACGTGGCCCGAGGAGGGCTGTGGAGTGCTCCTTCGGGGCGCGACTCCGGAGACGTGGCGGGTGCGTCGTATTCGCAACGCGTCGCCCACGCCCCGCACCCACTTCGAGTTCGACCTGGGCGAGTGGCTCCAGGTCTGCCGTGACGCGGACGCGCGTGCGGAGCGCGTCGCGTGCGTCTTCCACTCCCACGTGAATGCCGCCGCGGATTTCTCCGTCGAGGACCGGGAGCGCGCCGCGCCGTCAGGAACTCCGTTGCTTCCAGGCGTGTCCCACCTCGTCGCGGCCGTACATGGCGGCTGTGTCACGCACCTGTCGCTTTTTGCTTGGGAATCCGAGGATTTCCTGCGTGTTTCGGTGTCCCTGGCCGATTTCAGGATTGAAAAACCCGTGTAAGGGCAGGCACTTGCCTGCCCGTTACCCCCACCTGCGGAAAGGTGCGTGTGGATTGTCAAGTCACCGGGTTTTCGTCTATAAAGCGCTCGTCTACTGGATCTGCCGCGTCCCACGCCATGTGCAAGAAGCGCTCCGGACGCAGGGAGTTTGAACCCTTATGGCCCCCAACACTGGTTTCACGCTTTGGTTGACCGGCATGTCCGGAACCGGGAAGAGCACCACCGCGGCGTACATCGCGGCTCGGTTGCGCCAGGTCGGTCGCAACGTGGAGATCCTCGACGAGGGAGAACTCTCCGAGTCGCTCTGGGCGGGGCTCGGTGACACCAAGGAAGAGCGTTCCGTGGTGGTGAAGCGGCTGGGCTTCGTGGCGAACCTGCTGACCCGCAACGGGGTCGCGGCGCTGGTGCCCTGCGTGAGTCCCTACAAGGTGGGCCGCGAGGAGAACCGCCGGGCGATCGGCCGGTACGTCGAGGTCTACGTCGACTGCCCCACCGAGAAGCTCATCGAGCGCGACAGCACGGGCCGCTACAAGAAGGCCCTGGCGGGGGAGATCCCCAACTTCATCGGCATCACCGAGCCGTACGAGCCGCCCAACTCGCCCGAGGTCACCATCCACTCGGACACCGAGTCGGTGGAGGACGGCGCGGCCAAGATCTTCCAGGCGCTGCTCGATCTTGGCTACATGAGCACGGACGAGCTGAAGACGATCACTGGCAAGAAGATGAAGGCCAACCCGCTGCCCAAGAAGGCGCGCCGCGGGGATGAGCCGGCGCCCATCATCGCCTCGAAGCCGGCGGCCAAGGCCCCGAAGGCGGACAAGGGCGCCAAGGCCCGGCCCGCGACCCGCGCCGCGCGTGTGGCCAAGCCAGCCCCGGCCGCGAAGAAGGCGGCGGCGAAGCGCAAGGCGCGCTAGCGTCGCCTGTCGTTCACCTGCGCTGTCCAAGGGCTCCAGGTTGCATGCGCGATGCGCGTGCAATCCGGAGCCCTTCCGTTTTAGGAGTCCCCCCATGCTGAGCCCCGAGCAGATCCAAGCCCTGTGTGAGTCGTCCCGTCCCAAGCTGGAGGCGATGCGCGAAGCGCTCCGCGCCCAGGGCAGCGCGTTGGTGGCGTTCTCGGGCGGGGTGGACTCGACCTTCGTCCTCAAGGTCGCGGTGGAGGTGCTCGGCGACCGGGCCCTGGCGCTGACCGCGCTGTCCGCCTCGGTGGCGCCCGAGGAGGAGAAGGAGGCGAGGGACCTGGCGGCTCGCCTGGGGGCCCGCCACGTGGTGGTGTCGAGCAACGAGCTGGCGAACCCCAGCTACGCGGCCAACCCGACCAACCGGTGCTACTTCTGCAAGACGGAGCTGTACGACCTCTGCGAGGCGAAGCGGAGCGAGCTGGACCTCGCGGTGGTGCTGGACGGCTTCAACGCGGATGACTTCAAGGATCATCGGCCGGGGCACAAGGCCGCGAAGGAGCACCGGGTGGTGTCCCCCCTGGCGCTCGCGGGGCTGACGAAGGAGGAGATCCGCGCGTGGAGCCACGCGATGGGCCTGCCCACCTGGGACAAGCCGCAGATGGCGTGCCTCGCCTCGCGCATCCCCTACGGCACGTCGGTGACGCGCGACCGGCTCCTTCAGATCGCTGGGGCGGAGTCCGAGCTGCGCGCGCTGGGCTTCCGCCAGTTCCGGGTCCGCTACCACCAGGACGTGGCCCGCGTGGAGCTGGCCGCCGAGGAGTACGAGCGCTTCCTCTCCGCGGACATGAGGAGCCGGGTGAACGCGGCGCTCAAGGCGCTGGGGTTCAAGTTCGTGGCGCTGGATCTGGAGCCGTTCCGCTCGGGCCGGATGAACGAGGCCGCCGGGGTGGCGCCCGCGGCGGGGCAGGGGCGGCCCGAGGCGTTCTCGCTCCCGGTGGTCGGCTGATGTTCGCCGGACTCGTCCCGCTGATCCTCGGCGCCGAGTTCATCCAGCCCTATTCGCACCCCCGCACGCTGTCGCTGCTCGTGGGGCCCGGGGCCTCCTACACGGAGCGGATCAGCGGCAACTCGGCGGTGTCCGGGTTGGCCGCGCAGTTGGATCTCGGGGCGAGCCTCTCGGTGGGCTACGGCCATGACGAGGTCTTCCTCATGGCTCGTGGCAGCACGGGCGCTCCGGGAGAGGAAGTGTCGCTCGTGGGCGGGTTCCGGAGCGTCTTCGGCGACGAGTCCTGGCAGACCTTCGTGGATCTCGGCGCGACCGTGCGGCCGTTTTCTGGGCCGTGGGTGGGCCCTCGCATAGGGTTGGGCGTGCGGCACCTGATCTCGGATCAGCTCGCGCTGTTCGGCGGACTCGGCTTCACGTTCGGGTTCGGATCCGGCCTGCGGGGCGACGTCGAGGCCTTCACCGGGGTGCAGTGGATGTTCCCGGTGGGCTCACAGTGATTTTCTTGCGATCACCCAGCCCTGTGAGATGGTGTGCGCATCTGTAGGAGGTTGCGCACTTGGACATGAATCCCCGCCTCACCTCAGTGGTCTTCCGTCTCAACCGAGAGAAGCTCGACGCGCTGAAGGAGCTGTCGCGCGCCACGCGGATCCGGCAGAGCGAGTACCTGCGCGAGGCCATCTCGGACCTGTTGTCGAAGTACGAAGAGCGCGTGGTCGACTGAGCCGAGCGACTCAGCCCGGCGCTTCGTCCCCGAAGGGGGGAGTGCCAGGCAGCCCGGGAGGGTGGAGGCGCTCTCCCGGCGAGAAGGGATCCACCGCGGCAGGGTAGCGGACCTCCCACAACACCAGTCCCTGCGCGGGCGCCTTGAGCCCCTCCAGGGGCGCCGCCGCCTCCAGCGCCGCGTGCCAGTGCTCCTCGGGCAGGAGCCCCGCGGCCACCTTCAGCGCGCTCCCCACCAGGTAACGCACCTGGTAGCGCGCGAAGCCTTCTCCTTCCAGCCGCACCTCGTAGAGTCCCGAGCCTCGCGCGTGCAGCGTGGCGGACTCCAGTCGCCGAGGCTTGCGCGGGCTGGACTTCTCATGGAACGCGATGAAGTCCCGGGTGCCGGTGGCGTGGTTCAGCAGCTCCGCCAGCCGCTCGGGACGCACCTCGCGCGAGGCCAGCAGGGGCTCGCGGGGGACGTCGAGCGCGTAGGGACGCCACGCCTCGGAGACCGTCCCTTCGAGCTGGAGGCGATAGCGGTACGACTTGCCGCTCGCCACCCACTGCGCATGGAACGATGGGGCAGGGCGCTTCGCCACGCAGATGCCGAGATCCGGAGGCAGGTGGCGCGCGACGCGTCCGAGCATCTCCTCCAGCGCGGGCGCTTCCGGCAGGCGCAGGCTCAGCACCTGCATGCGCGCGTGAACGCCGCGATCCGTGCGCCCCGAGGGCATCACCCCGGCGGGCACTCCGGCCTCGCGCAGCGCGGCTTCCACGCTGTCTTGGAGGGTGGGGCCTTCCACCTGGCGCTGGAAGCCGCGGAAGTTTCCGCCGCGGTACCAGATCCACAGTGCTGCGGGAATTCGTCGAGGAGAGGAAGGGGACACGGCGTTGCGAGCGTGTGGGCAGACGCACGATACTCCCGCGCGAATGGTGGCGGGACAAGAGCTGGCGACGGACGTGGATGACGGGCAGTGGCTCTTCCGACAGGGAGACCTGGTGCTGGGGCCGGTGGGCTCCGCGCAGATCATCGAGAAGCTGTATGCCGGCGAGCTGGCGCCGGACAGCCCGGTGGCGCCCGCGGGGGAACGGCACTTCCTGCGGATGAGCGAGGTCGCCACCTTCCAAGTGCATGTGGCGCGCTTCGAGGCGCAGGCGCGCGTGGCCGCGGCCATGGCCGTGGAGGCGCAGAAGACGCGCCAGCGCATGCTCGTGCTGGGGGGCGCCGCCGCGGTGGTGGCGCTGCTGCTGGGCGGCGTGGGGCTGATGCTCGCGCGCAACGCCGCGGTGCATGGCTGGTTCGGCGAGGACGATGCCTTCGAGGGCATCACCATGGAGCCGCCCACCATCAAGCTCGCGCAGTCGCGGCGCGACGACGAGGAGCTGCTCGCGTACCCCACGGGTGACTCGCGGCGGCCCGAGCGCCCCACCGAGCCCAAGCCCGTACCGGCCAATCCCGGAGCGGGAACCCCGAAACCCACCGCCGTGGCCCGCGCCGAGGAGCGCAAGCCGCCGCGCACGGGCAGCGTCAGCACGGATCCGGACGGCCTGGAGATGGGCCAGCAGTTCGACCAGGCGGCCATCAACCGCGTGGTGGCTGGCAACAAGGCCACGCTCTTCCGCTGCTTCAAGGAAGAGGCGGAGCGCAGCCCCGGCCTGGCCGCTCGCATCCCGCTCGAGTTCGTCATCGGCAATGACGGCCACGTGAACAAGCTCTGGGTGGACAACCCCCAGTTCAAGCAGGGGCCACTCTTCGAGTGCCTCTTCACCGAGCTGAAGAAGTGGCCCTTCAAGGCGTACGAAGGGGAGCGCGCGACGGTGGGCCTGTCGTTCAACATCGGCAAGCGCGGGTAGGGCCACTTTCTTGCCCAGCCGACGGACGTAGCCGATACCGGGGGCATGTCCGCCGGATCCGTTGCTGAAGTCGAAATCGCCAAGAAGGCCTTGAGCATCCCTCCGGGGACGTTCCGGCACACCGTGCTGCAGGCCGCCAAGCGCTTCAAGTCCACCTGGGCCGAGCTGGGCAAGCTGCTCGTGCAGGTCCGGGATGGCGCCCAGTTCGAGGAGTGGGGCTACCCCACCTTCGAGGCGTACTGCCTGAAGGAACTCCACATCAAGAAGCAGACGGCGCTCAAGCTGACGCGCTCGTTCAGCTTCCTGGCCAAGCACGAGCCGGCCGAGGAACTGGAGCAGCAGGAGTTCCCCCAGAAGGCCCCCGCCTTCGAGGTCATCGAGGTCCTCGCGGACGCCGAGGAGCGCGGTCAGCTGTCCCCCACCGAGTACAAGTCGCTGCGCGACAGCATCTGGAGCCCGGAGAAGTCCCCCACCGAGCTGAAGAAGGAGTTCACCGAGCGGTTCCCTCGCCCGCCCCCCGAGCCGCCGCCCGAGAGCGCGCAGGTGCGCAAGCTGGCGCAGATGGCGCGCAAGCTGGCCAGTGAGCTGGCGGGGTGCCGTCGGGTGCCGAACGCTGTCGCCGAGCGAGCGGCCGCCCTGGCGGATGACGTCGAGGACCTCGCCTCGGGCGTGACGGACGCCTGAGGCGCTGTTATCGAACGCGAACCCCGTTGACCGCGGCTGAACGCTCGGCGGCGGGGTGGCACCGCTGGGCTTCCTGCCCGGGGGGGAGGGCCCTATAGTGGGTTCAGGGCCCGTGTGGGCGGGCTCGCGGGCTGTTCGAGACGTGGGCAGCCTGGGGCGAGGGACGCGGTGTCGGTGGAGTAGGCCCCGGGAACCCGGGGTCGGCGAACTCGGAGGCGGCAGTGAAGAAGGAGCACCACGTCAACCTGTCCTGCTCGTTCTGCGGCAAGTCGCAGCGCGAGGTCCGCAAGCTGATTGCAGGGCCTACGGTCTACATCTGCGACGAGTGCATCAAGCTCTGCAACGACATCATCGCGGATGAGAACGAGCGCGAGGAGGGCAAGCCGCAGGTCAGTCTGCCCACGCCCGCTGAGATCAAGGCCTTCCTCGACGACTACGTCATTGGCCAGGATCAGGCGAAGAAGGTCCTCGCGGTCGCGGTGTACAACCACTACAAGCGCATCTACCAGAAGAAGCCGGCCAGCCGGCCTCGCCCGGGCGTCAAGAGCCCGACGGGCGAGGACGTGGAGCTGAGCAAGAGCAACATCCTGCTCATTGGCCCCACCGGTAGCGGCAAGACGCTGCTGGCCCAGTCCCTGGCGCGCTTCCTCAACGTCCCGTTCACCATCGCGGATGCCACCAGCCTCACCGAGGCCGGCTACGTGGGTGAGGATGTCGAGAACATCATCCAGAACCTCCTCCACAGCGCGGACTACGACGTGGAGAAGGCGGCGCGCGGCATCGTCTACATCGACGAGATCGACAAGATCGCGCGCAAGGGCGACATGCCCAGCGCCACCCGCGACGTGGGCGGCGAGGGCGTGCAGCAGGCGCTCCTGAAGATCATCGAGGGCACGCGCGCCAACGTCACCCCGCGGGGTGGCAAGAAGTACAACCAGCAGGAGTACGTGCAGGTCGACACGACGAACATCCTGTTCATCTGCGGCGGCGCGTTCCACGGCATCGACGGCATCATCAAGCGCCGCGTGGGCGAGAAGGGGCTCGGCTTCGGCGCGCGCATCACCCACCGCGAGGAGCGCAGCGTGGGCGAGCTGCTGGCGCTGTCGGAGCCGGAGGACCTGATGAAGTTCGGGATGATCCCCGAGTTCATCGGCCGCTTGCCGGTCATCGCCACGCTCAACGACCTCAAGGAGGATGACCTCGTCACCATCCTCATGACGCCGAAGAACGCGCTGGTGAAGCAGTACCAGAAGATGTTCGAGATGGAGAAGGTGAAGCTGACCTTCACCAAGGAGGCCCTGCGCGCCATCGCCCGCGAGGCGATGCGCCGTCACTCCGGAGCGCGCGGCCTGCGGGCCATCATGGAGGACGCCATGTTGGAGATCATGTACGACGTGCCGTTCCGCGAGGGCGTCAAGGAGTGCAAGATCACCGAGCAGGTCATCACCAAGCACGAGCCCCCGCAGCTCGTGTTGGAGAAGGAAAAGAAGACCGCCTAGGTCGCCAGCCTCAACCGCTCGGCTGATGCACGAAGGCCCCTCTCCCAGCCGCTGGGACGAGGGGCCTTCTCACGTCCGGAGACGCAAGCGGGCTCAGCTCTGCGTCACGCGCACGGTGGTGCGCATCTCGCGGCCCGTGCTCGGGTCACGCGCCTTCATGGTGAGGATGCCCTCGACGTTCACGTCGAAGGTGATCTCCACCTGCACGCCACCCGCGCGGGCCTGTTGGATGCCGGAGAAGGTGAACTCGCCGAGCAAGTCGTTGCGCGCCACCTGATCGTGGTCGCCCTGGAAGATGCGCATGGCCAGCTCTGTCTGGTTGTCCATGCTCGTCGTCGCCAGGAGTTGTTTGGCGTTGGGGATGGGCGCGTTGCGCGGGAAGACGGTGTGGAAGGCCCCGCCCGCCTTCTCCAGGCCAATGGCCATGGGAATCACATCCAACAATTGGATGCGCAGGTTGGTGTCGTCCTGGAGCGAGTGCGCGTAGAGCGCGGCGCCGATGGCCACGGCCTCGTCCGGGTGGACGCCCTTGCTGGGCGGCTTGCCGAAGAACTTGGTCAGGCGGTCCTGCACCACGGGCATGCGCGTCTGCCCGCCCACCAACATCACCTCGTCCACGTCCTTGGTGGACAGCCCCGAGTCCACCAGCACCCGCGCCACCATCTGGAGGGTGCGGTCCACGAGGTGGTTGGTGAGCTGCTCCAACATCTTCCGGGTGAACTTCATCTCGATGTTCAGCGGCTGGCCCTGCGCCGTCATCGTGATGAAGGGGATGTTGAAGGGGACCTCCTCGCGCGCGGACAGGTCGATCTTCGTGCGCTCGGCCAGGTCCTTGATGCGCTGCATGGCCACCGGGTCCGTGGCCAGGTCGATGCCCGTCTTGGCCGCGAAGTCCTTGAGGACGTGGTGGATGATGGCGTTGTCGAAGTCGATGCCGCCCAGGAAGACATCGCCGCCGGTGGCCTTCACCTCGAAGACGCGATCGCGGATCTCGATGATGGAGACGTCGAAGGTGCCGCCTCCCAGGTCATAGATGATGACCTTTTCCTTGAGCCCCTTGCCCACGCCGTACGCGAGCGCCGCGGCCGTGGGCTCGTTGATGATGCGCACGACGTCCAGGTCGATGAGCCTGCCGGCGTCCTTCACCGACTGGCGCTGCCGATCGTTGAAGTAGGCGGGCACCGTCACCACGGCCCGCTTGATCGGCATCTTCAGGTAGTTGGACGCGACCTCGCGAATCTTCCCGAGGATCTTCGCGCTGACTTCCTGGAGGGTGAACTCCTTCTTGCCCACGTCCAGGGTGACGTCGTTCTTCTTGCCGGGGCGCATGTTGTACGCCACGACCTTCTTCATCGTCTCGACGACGTCGCTCTGGAAGGGCCGCCCCACCAGCCGCTTGGCACCGTAGACGGTGTTGCGCGGATTGAGCTGCCATTGACGCTTGGCCTCGTAGCCGATGAGCTCGTTGCCCTTGTCATCGATGGCGAAGATGGAGGGGATGGTGTACTCGCCGCCCTTGTAGGGGATCAGCTTGACGTTCCCGCTGTCCTCGACGATCGCCGCGCACGAGTTCGTCGTGCCGAGGTCGATGCCGATGATGGGCTCCTTGTGCATCGCGCTTGGGCTCCGGAAGTGACTGGCTGCGAAAGAGTGCCCGAACGTAGCTCACCCGACCCGGTCGCGCGAGTCGGCTGCGCGGTGTCATGCCCGCGAGGTGGGGAACCTTCCGCTCGGCGTGGTGCGCTCCCGGCCGGACAGGTTCTGGGTGGGGACGCTCCCGGAGTGCTGCCTTGCGGCCCGGCGGGTAGGGTCCGGCATCTGGCGGCCCGTCGGGTATGGGGCGGGGGAGCGACCGCCGCCTGCGAACACAAGGGGCCGGGGACGCTGGACATCCAGCGCACCCAGAGGAAAGTTCGACCCACGGGCGGGACTCGCGAGCGTTATGTGTCCCGACTCGAACGGACTGACCCGAGCACAGAGGGGAGCCGCCGTGGAAGCGAAGGGCTATCTGCAGGAAGTGGGCGCGCAGGTGAGTGCCGACTTCGTCAAGAACCGGTCCATCCTGTCCTTCGAGGAGTACCTCACGCTCTTCTTCAGCGACCCGCGCAGCCAGGCGCGCAACGCCGCGCAGTTCCTGCGGGACGTGATGGACCACTTCGGCACCGAGCAGGTGCCGCATCCCACGGGCACCATCCGCCGCTTCAAGGTCTTTGACGCACCGGGCAGCGAGCGCGACGGGCGGGTTGCTGGCCAGGAGGAGGTCCAGAACGCCATCTACCGCGTGCTGGGCAACTTCGTGCGCGCCGGGCGCATCAACAAGCTCATCCTCCTGCATGGCCCCAACGGCAGCGCCAAGTCCACCCTCGTCAACGCGCTGAAGGAGGGGATGGAGGCGTACTCGCGGCTGCCGCAGGGCGCGCTCTATCGCATCGCGTGGGTGTTCCCCTCGGAGAAGCTGGTGAAGGGCTCCATCGGGTTCGGCGAGCGCGCGGCCGCCGCGTCCGAAAGCGATGTCTCATCCTTTGCGCACCTGGATGCCGAGTCCATCGAGCTGCGCATGCCCTGCGAGCTCAAGGACCACCCCTTGTTCGCCGTGCCGCCCACTGATCGGCGCCGCATGGTGGAGGGCGCTCTCAAGAAGAAGGGCATGGGCGATGGGCAGAACGGCGACTTCATCCTCTCGGACTACGTGCGCGACGGAGAGCTGTGCGCCAAGTGCCGGCGCATCTACACCGCGCTGCTCAACTCCTACAACGGCGACTGGCTCAAGGTGATGCGCCACGTCCAGGTGGAGCGCTTCTATGTCTCGCGGCGCTATCAGCTCGGCACCGTGACGGTGGAGCCGCAGATGAGCGTGGACGCGATGGCGCAGCAGATCACCGCGGACCGCACCCAGCTCAACGTCCCCGCGGCCCTGCACAGCACCGTGCTGTTCGAGCCGCACGGCCCGCTCGTGCACGCCAACCGCGGGCTCATCGAGTACGCCGACCTGCTCAAGCGACCCTTGGAGGCCTTCAAGTATCTGCTCGGCTTCAGCGAGACGGGCGAGGTGCCGCTGGAGCCGTTCGTCCTCCAACTCGACGAGGTGCTCATCGCCTCGTCCAACGAGAAGCACCTGGGCGCCTTCAAGGAACTGCCGGACTTCGCCTCGTTCAAGGGCCGCATCGAGCTGGTGCGCGTGCCCTACCTGCGCCGCTACAAGGTCGAGCAGGAGATCTACGACGCGCAGATCACCTCCACCACCGTGGGCAAGCACGTGGCGCCGCACGCCACCGAGGTGGCCGCGATGTGGGCCACGCTCACGCGCCTCAAGAAGCCCATCCCGGACCGCTACCCCCAGGACGTCAAGGAGCTCATCGACCACCTGACGCCGCCGGAGAAGCTCCACATCTACCAGGAAGGCGCGGCGCCGGACCGGCTCAGCTCCGCCAACACGAAGGAGCTGCGCAAGCTGCGCGCGGACCTCTACGAAGAATCCGAGGCCTATCCCAACTACGAGGGGCGCGCGGGCGCGAGCGCGAGAGAAATCAAGACCGCGCTCTTCAACGCCGCGCAGAGCCCTGACTACAAGTGCCTCAACGCGCTGGCGGTGCTCGAGGAGCTGCACGCCATCTGCAAGGACAAGAGCGTCTACGAGTACCTCCTCCAGGAGGTCGTCGACAGCTACCACGACCATGAGACGTTCGTGCGCGTGGTGGAGGCCGAGTACCTGGACCGCGTGGACACCGAGGTCCGCGACTCGATGGGGCTCGTGTCCGAGGGGCAGTACCGCGAGCTGGTCGAGCGCTACATCCAGAACGTGAGTCACTGGGTGCGCAACGAGAAGATGCGCAACCGGGTGACAGGTGCCATGGAGCAACCGGACGAGCAACGCATGGCGGAGCTCGAGGCCATTGTCATGCCCCGGGGCGAGGACCCGCATGAGTTCCGGCGCGGGCTCATCGCGTCCATTGGCGCGCACCGGCTCGACAACCCGGACGCGCTCATGGACTACCCGCGCATCTTCCCGGACATGTTCAAGCGCCTGCGCGACCACTACTTCGAGGAGCGCAAGCGGGTGCTGCGCAAGAACAAGGAGAACGTCCTCAAGTACCTCTCCGAGGATCGCGGGCAGCTTTCTTCGCGCGAGCAGTCGCAGGTGCAGGAGACGCTCAAGACGATGGCCGAGCGCTACGGGTACTGCGAGCACTGCGCCAAGGACGCCATCCTGTTCCTCATGCGCAAGCGCTACGGCTGAGCCGAGCCCTCCGGGCGGGCGGTTGGGGCCTTGATGCCCGCCTGCTGTTCATTCCAGACGCGGTCGGGATGATGGGAGGTCCCACGGATGTCGAGTGGGGTGTCCTTCGGCTTTCCCCCTTCCGGAGTCTCGATGAAGCGGTTCGTGCTGGGCGGCAGCGTGCTGGTGTTCTCCGTGTCGTGCGCCTCGGCCTCGCGTGTCGCGCGCTTGCCCGAGGAGGAGGCGGGGCCACCCGCGACGCTCGTCAGCGCTCGCCCCTCGCGCAAGGAGATGGTGCGGCGAATCCTCCCGCACAACGTGCGGCTCGTTGCGACGGATGGGGGCGAGCCGCGACGCACTGCCTCGGGGGTCGTGGTGGGCACCGAACGCACGGCGCAGGGCGTGGCCAGCTTCGTCCTGACCAACGCGCATGCGGTGGTGACGAGCGACCTGAAGGCTCCCGCGCTGAAGATTGTCATCGATGGTCGCGGCGACGCCGCCGAGTATCCGGCCGAGGTGGTGGCCACCGGCGAGGTGCCCGCGTTGGATCTGGCGTTGTTGCGTGTGCCCGGTGTCGCGCTGCCCGCGGTCGCGCTGGCGGACGACGACGAACTGGAGCCCGGTGAGGACGTGGTGGTGGCGGCCTCACCCTATGGTCGGGCGTTGTCCATCTCGGGCGGCATGGTGTCGCAGGTGGAGTGGGACGCCGAGACGAAGCGCCCGCGCATGCTGAAGACGGACGCGCCCATCGGCTACGGCGCCTCGGGTGGCGGCATCTTCAGCCTGGAGACGGGGCGACTGTTGGCCATCGTCGAGGGCTACCGCACCGCGCAGGTGGGCTTCGAGGTCGCCGCGCAGGCCTACAGCTTCGATGTGCCCATGCCGGGCGAGACGTTCGCGGCGCCCACCGCCAAGGTGCGCGGCTTCCTGGAGGCCAAGGGCTTTGGTCGCCTGCTCGCCCAAGGGGAGCGCTCCGGCTCGCAGCCGCCCACCGCGCGCCGGTGAGGCGCGGGGAGAACTGGACACTCCCGCACGACGGGGTACATCCGAGGCCTTTTCGGGAGGGCAGGGCATGTCCGGACGCGGCTCGTGGGATCAGTACTTCATGGACATCGCCCGGCAGGTGGCCACTCGCGCCACGTGCGACCGCAAGCACGTGGGCGCGGTCATCGTGCGCGACAAGACCATCTTGTCCACGGGCTACAACGGCTCCATCCGCGGGCTGCCTCACTGCGATGACGTGGGCCACATGATGGAGAACGGCCACTGCGTGGCCACCGTCCACGCCGAGGCCAACGCCATCATCCAGGCCGCGAAGAACGGCGTGGGCATCGACGGCGCGACCATCTACACGACCGCCAGCCCCTGCTGGCCGTGCTTCAAGCTCATCGCCAACAGCGGCTGCTCGCGCATCGTGTACGCGGAGTTCTACCGGGACCCCCGCATCTTCGAGCACGCCGCGCGCATCGGCCTGGAACTGGTGGGCTTGGGCGACGCCGCCCGACCCCCGTCCACGGGTACCGCGTCCACTGGGTGACAGTCCCCGCGCGGGATGATCCGCGCGGACAGCGGTAACGTTGGCTGAGCGACACTCGGGAACCCACGCAAGTGGCTGTTCCAACACGGGAATTTGCCGTTTCCGGCAAGAATTACCGCCCCAGGGTTGACGTTGCGGATCCCGCTCCCTAAATCCACGCTCCGCAGGGGTGTGGGTGCAGGGAAGACGGAAAAACCCGAGGAGTTCCCGTTGGTTACACCGATGGTCGCGACCAGCAGTGCGTCCTCCGTCCAGGAGTCCGCGGACCCGGTGGTGGGGGCGGCCCGCTACGCGGCGGTGCCCGCGCTGATGGACAGCTTGCTGCACGACGTTCGCAATCCGCTGAACGCGCTGGCCATCCATCTGGAGGTCCTCACCGAGAAGCTCAAGGGGGACTCGGGCCAGGTGCCTCCATCGCAGGACAAGAACCTGCGGGCCATGCGCGAGCAGATCCAGCGCGTGGACGGGATGTTGAAGATGTTCTCGGACTTCATCGTGTTCCGGGGCGCTGGTCCGTCCGGAGAGGCGCCCCTGTCCGAGGCCGCGCAGCGGGCGCTCGACGTGCTGGGCCATGAGAGCCGCCGCCGCCGCTTGCAGGTTCAGGTGTCGATCGAAGCGGACGTTCGCGTGCGTCTGGCGGACACGAGCGAGCTGGGCTTCTTCCTGATTCAAATGCTGACCCGCGCCATTCACCGCTCGGCGCCGGGCAGCGGGCTGCGCATGGGGGTGCGCTCGGAGGATGCGCGGGCGGTGCTGGAGGTGGAGGACACCGGAGGCGCGGCGGCGGGGACCGTGGCGGCGGATACGGAAGCCGCGCTGAGGCTGCGCGCGGCCCAGCTGGGCCTGGAGCTGGAGCTGCGGGCCGGCCTGTGCCGGCTGTTCTTTCCGCGCGCCTGAGTCTTCCGGGCACTGGCCGCGGGTTGGCGTCATCACGTCTCACGCTGTGGAGGTCTTCATCTTGGGCAGCGCACGAATCCTGGCGGTGGATGACGAACGCGACACCTGTGAGGCGCTGGCGGAGATGCTGGGCACGTGGGGCCACAAGGTCGAGACGGCCTTCGACGGCCACGATGCCCTGCGCAAGGCGGGCGAGTTCCGGCCGGACGTCGTCCTGTCGGACTTGTTCATGCCCGAGACCGATGGCCTGTGGCTGTTGCGCAATCTCAAGGAAGAGCTGCCCGACTGTCCGGTGGTGTTCCTCACCGGACGCGGCACCATCGACGCGGCCGTCGAGGCCATCCGCGAAGGCGCCTATGACTTCATCGTCAAACCGCTCGACACCGCGCGGCTGAAGGTCTGCATCGACCGCGCGTTGGAGAAGAAGGAGACCATGCGCGAGGTGCAGACCTTGCGGCGGCGCCTCAAGCAGTTGGGCTCCTCGGACCTCATCGCCCAGTCGGCGGGGATGCGCAAGGTCATCGAGCTGGTGGAGAAGGTGGCGCCCTCCAAGGCGAGCGTGTCCATCAGCGGCGAGTCCGGCACGGGCAAGGAGGTGGTGGCCCGCGCGGTCCACAACCTGTCCTTGCGCCGCGACAAGCCCTTCATCGCCATCAACTGCGCGTCCATCCCGGCCACGCTGATCGAATCGGAAATCTTCGGCCACGAGCGCGGCGCCTTCACGGGCGCGGATCAGCGCCGGCCAGGCGTGTTCGAGCTGGCCCACGGCGGCACGCTCTTCCTGGACGAGCTGGGCGAGATCCCCATCGACCTGCAGGCCAAGCTCCTGCGCGTGCTCGAGGAGGGGCGGCTGCGGCGCCTGGGCGGCAAGGTGGAAATCGAAGTGGACGTGCGCGTGCTGTGCGCCACCAACCGCGACCTCAAGCAGGAGATCAAGAACCAGCGCTTCCGCGAGGATCTGTACTTCCGCCTCAACGTGTTTCAGATCCACCTGCCGCCGCTCAGGGATCGCCGCGACGACGTGCCCATCCTCGTCCAGCACTTCGTGGACAAGTTCCGGGGGGACTCGGCCAAGCGCGTCACGGGCATGCACCCAGAGGCCATGGAGGTGCTGAAGAACTACGACTGGCCGGGCAACATCCGCGAGTTGCGCAACGCCGTGGAGCGCGCGGTCATCCTCTGCGACGGGGAGCTGATCACCCGCGAGCACCTGCCGCCCGACATGGCGGGCAAGAGCCCGGAGCGCCACACCTTCCGCTTGCCCTACGGACTGTCTTTGGACGCCGTGGAGCGCGAGTACATCCTGGGCAGCCTGCAACGGAACGGAAACAACAAGGCCCGCACGGCCGAGGTGCTCGGCGTCAGTGAGAAGACGCTCTACAACAAGCTCAATCGCTATGCGGCCGAGGCCCGCGCCCAGTCCACGCCGGGCGGCGGAGGTGGGGGCTTGGGAGGGCAGGGCGGCGACGGCCCGATCGGCGCCAGCAGCCTGCTCGCCCGCTGACCTTACAGGTAGGAAAAGGGCCCCGGATTCCGAGCCCTTGGCGCGGTTGCCAGGAGGCCCCTGAAGCGCGGGCGCAATGCCTGTCGCAACCCGCCGAGCGGGCCCGAAACCCGCGTCAATTCTTGACTTTTGCCCTCTGGACGGGGGATCCTCCGCCTCTCTCCCACCCGTTGGGGAGGGCCCGGCCGGACAGGTTCACACCGGGCGACTCCGCCGCAGTGTTCGCGGCCGTCCAGGAGTGAGCATCTGGGGTGCCGCCGGGGGGGCACAAGGAAGGCCACAACGCAATGAGCGACGCGCGAGTTCTTCACTTCTTCGGAGGCAAGGGCGGGGTGGGCAAGACCACGCTCGCGGCAGCGTACGCGTTGAGGCTCTCCGAAGGCGCGCCCAAGCAGAAGGTGCTGGTCGTCTCGATGGATCCGGTGCAGTCGCTCTCGGATCTCGTGAAGAAGAAGTTGCCGGCCAAGCCCACCAAGCTCCAGGCGGGCAAAGGCGAAGGCGGGCTGTGGGGCATGGAGATCAACCCGCCCGCGCTCCTCAAGCCCTTCCTGGCGGATTACCTGCCCGCGCTTCAGAAGGCGGCGGTCAAGGGCACGCACCTGAGCGACGAGGAGATGGCCAAGCTGTACCAGCAGGCGGTTCCGGGGCTGGAGGAGCTGGTCGCCTTCTTCCAGGTGCTGGAGTTGGTGGAGGCCGAGGAGTTCGACCGGATCATCGTGGACACGGCGCCCACCAGCCACACGCTGCGGCTGCTCGACCTGCCGGGTCACGTTCGCAAGTTCCTGGGCCTCGTGAAGGTGGGCGCTGATCGCGCGCAGACGTCCTCCGGAGGCAAGGGCAAGAAGGTCAAGGAGGCCGCCGCGGGTGACTTCCTGGAGCAGGTGGGCGCGCGCGTGGAGAAGCTGCTGGCGCTGGTGAAGGATCCAGCCCGCACGGCCTTCCACCTCGTCGCGCTGGCGGAGCCGGTTCCCGAGGCGCAGACGCGGATGTACTTCACGCAGCTGCGCGAGCGCGGCCTGCCGTTGGCGGAGATTCTGGTCAACCAGGTGGAGGACCACGTGGGCTGCCCCGCCTGTCAGGGCCGTCGTGGGCTCCAGGCGCCGCACGTGCGCAAGTATCAGGCGCTGGACAAGCTGGTGCCGGTGCACCTGCTGGGCCGGCGTGAAGTGGCCCCGCGCGGGCTGGATGGGCTGAAGGAGTTCGCTGGCGTCTGGGCGACGGGCAAGGAGACCAAGGCGCTGGAGTTCTCGGCCGCCGAGGGGCCGCCCGCGCTCGTGCGCGCGCCCTCCATGCCGCCCATCGCGGCGCCGCCGCTGCCGCCCACGCGGCTCATCTTCTTCGTGGGGCAGGGCGGCGTGGGCAAGAGTTCGTGCGCCGCCGCCGCCGCCGTGACGCTGACGGAGAAGGAGGGGCCGGTGCTCCTCATCTCCACGGACCCCGCGCACTCGTTGTCGGACGTGCTGCAGAGCCGGCTGACCGACACCGAGACGCAGGTGAAGGGCACCAAGGGCCTGTATGCGCGCGAGCTGGACATGGCGGGCTGGTTCAATGCCTTGCGCAAGCGCGTGAAGGAGAAGGCGGAGAAGGCCTTCGAGGGCGCGCCCAAGGCGGGCAATGACGTGCCGGCGGATCTGCTCTACCTGCGCAACCTGCTGGAGTGCGCGCCGCCGAACATCGACGAGCTGGCGGCGCTCTCGTGCCTGACGGACGCGCTGGTGCAGGAGCGCTTCAAGCGCATCGTCGTGGACTCGGCGCCGGTGGTGAGCGTGGTGCGGGTGGTGGAGCTGGCGGACACCCTCAAGTCGTGGCTGGGGGCGCTGCACGGCATCCTGCACAAGCACCGGGCCAAGGGGCTCGGGGAGCTGGCCGAGGACGTGGCGGCCATGCTCAAGCACGTCAAGCGTTTCGAGGACGCGCTGGCGTCGCCCAGCGAGTCTCGCTTCGTGGTCGTCACGCGCGGTGAGGACCTGGCCGCGTCGCGCACCGAGCGGCTGGTGGAGTACCTCAAGGAGCGCAAGCTCCAGGTGGAGCGGGTGCTCGTCAACCGCGTGGGCCCCAAGTCCACCTGCGACAAGTGCGAGAACCGCCGCAAGCTGGAGCTGAACGCGGCCAAGGCCATGGAGAAGAAGATTGGCCTGCCGGTGACCATGGCTCCGGCGCTCGGCCGTCATCCGGCCGGTCTGCGCGAGCTGAAGGCCTTCCGCACCGCGTGGTACGCGCTGTCCGCGCCCGCGGCGAAGATCAAGGCGGCCTGATCCATTTCTCGGGGCCCTTGCTCACCAGACGGGGCGAGGGCACTCGGGGAGGCGAGGCAGGCGCGAGGGCATCTGCTCCCGCGCTCGGATGAGCAGCTCCGAGGCCGCGGCCGAGAACGAGCCCCACTCCGAGTTCGGGTGCCGCTGCCCCAGGACCGTGGCGCAGGTGGGCCCGGCCAAGAGGAGCGCCACCGCCGGGACGATGCACAGCGCGACGGGCGCGAGCGCGCCGACGATGGTGCCCACCGCGCGCCGTGTGGGCGGGAGGAGCGCGGCGGCGGGCTGCATCGCCCCGAGGATGGCGGCGAAGAGGGCGCCCCCCACGAGCCCGAGCAGCTCGGCGAACACCCAGCTCAGCCCCCCCACCGTCGTGCGCAGGACGGGCTCCAGGAGGGCGGGCTCGTTGGCGCCCAGCAGGAAGGCGAGGACGAGCGGGCTCGCCGCGATGATTCCCACGAGTCCCCAGTGGTGTCTCGAGAGTCTTTCCACCGCGATGCCTCCCGGCGCGGAGGGTGGGCACCGCGCTTTCGAACGCCAAGGGGCGCGCGCGCGAGGGCTGCTGGAAGCGTGCGCGGTCCGTCACCCAGCGGGCGTCCGGGGCCCGCGCGCCGTTGGCGGCTGGACCTTCCCCCTGGCCGGCCCAGGGGGGAACTACGCGGTGCGTAACGGCTTGCGCGTTGTCATGCCCCTGACGGGGGTGCTAGTTCCGCCCGCATGGCAACCGGTACTGGCTACGCGCTCGACTTCGAACGCCCTCTCATCGAGCTCGAGAAGAAGATCGATGAGCTGAAGGCCCTCTCGACCAGCGGCTCCGTGGACTTCTCGTCGGAGATCTCGAAGCTGGAGAAGAAGGCGAAGAAGCTGCAGACGGAAATCTTCAGTGACTTGTCTCGCTGGCAGGTGGTGCAGCTGGCCCGCCACAGCGCGCGGCCGTTCTTCCTGGACTACGTCCAGCACCTGTTCACCGACTACTTCGAGTTGAGTGGTGACCGCCGCTTCGGAGAGGACACGTCGCTCATCGGCGGGTTCGCGCGCTTCGATGGCAAGCCGGTCATGGTCCTTGGCCACCAGAAGGGGCGCACGACGAAGGAGAACATGTCGCGCAACTTCGGCATGCCCCGCCCCGAGGGCTACCGCAAGGCGCTGCGGCTGATGGAGCTGGCGGAGCGCTTCGAGAAGCCCATCTTCACCTTCGTGGACACGATGGGCGCCTATCCCGGCATCGGCGCGGAGGAGCGCGGACAGGCCGAGGCCATCGCGGTGAACCTGGAGGTGATGAGCCGGCTGAAGGTGCCCATCATCTCGACGGTGCTGGGCGAGGGCGGCTCGGGTGGCGCGCTGGCCATTGGCGTGGGCAACCGCGTGCTGATGATGCAGAACAGCATCTACTCCGTCATCAGCCCCGAGGGCTGCGCCTCCATCCTCTTCCGCGACGCCAGCAAGGCCTCCAAGGCCGCGGACGCGCTGAAGCTGACGGCCAAGGACCTGCTGGAGATGAAGGTCATCGACGAGGTCATCCAGGAGCCGGCGGGCGGCGCGCACCGCGATCCCCCCAAGGCCGCTGAGGCGCTGGGCAAGGCGCTGCGCAAGCACCTGGGCCAACTGTCCGGCATGTCGCCCGATGAGCTCGTGCGCGACCGCTACAACAAGTTCCGCGCGTTCGGCGTGTTCTCGGGACGTTGAAGGGAGCCGCATGCGACCGCTGGTTCCTCCGTACGTCGAGACGCTCAAGCCCTATGTGCCTGGCAAGCCCATCGAGGAGACGGAGCGCGAGTACGGCCTGCAGGGCGTCATCAAGCTGGCCTCCAACGAGAATCCGCTGGGGCCCTCGCCTCGCGCCGTGGAGGCCATGCGGGCGGCCTCGCAGGCCGTGCACCTGTACCCGGATGCCACCAGCTTCCACCTCGTGCGCCAGTTGGCCGCGCACGTGGGCGTGAAGCCCGAGGAGGTCGTCCTGGGGTGTGGCTCCAACGAGCTCATCGAGCTGCTGCTGCGCACCTTCACCACGCCGGAGGACGAGGTCCTCCTGTGCCAGTGCTCGTTCCCCGCGTACCGCATCTCCGCGCAGGCGCACGGCCGCCCGTTCGTCGAGGTGCCCATGCGCGCGGGCTACTCCTACGACTTGGAGGCGATGGCGCGCGCCATCACCCCGCGCACGCGCATGGTGTTCCTGGCCAACCCGGACAACCCCACGGGCACCGCCTTCGGGCGCAAGGCCCTGGAGGACTTCCTGGCCGCGGTGCCGCCGGAGGTGCTCGTCATCCATGACGAGGCCTACGCCGAGTTCGTGGACTGGCCCGACTACGTGAGCGCGGTGGAGCTGTTCCCGCGGCATCGCAACCTCGTGGCGCTGCGGACCTTCAGCAAGATCTACGGCCTGGCGGGCGTGCGACTGGGGTTCGGGGTGATGGACGCGGGGCTGGCCACGTATGTCCAGCGCACGCGCATGCCGTTCAACCTCACGGTGGTGGCGCAGGCGGGCGGCATCGCCGCGCTGGGCGACACCGAGCACGTGCGGCGCACGCGCGAGAACAACCTCGCGGGGCTGCGGTACTTCGAGCAGGAGCTGCCGCCGCTGGGCATCACGCTGACGCGCAGCCACGCCAACTTCGTGTTCGCGGACTTCCACCGGCCCGCGCTCGAGCTGTACGAGTGGCTGCTGCGCCGGGGCGTCATCGTGCGCCCCATGGCGGGCAATGGCTTCCCCACGTGCCTGCGCATCAGCGTGGGCACGCCGGCGGAGAACGAGCGGTGCGTGAAGGCGCTGCGGGAGAGCCTGTCTTGAGCGGGCGGCCGTTCATCGTCGCCATCGATGGTCCCGCGGGCGCGGGCAAGTCCACGGTGTCGAAGATCCTGGCGCGTCGGCTGGGCTTCGCGCTGGTGGACACGGGCGCCATCTACCGCTGCGTGGCGCTGATGGCTCGGCGCGAGGGGCTGGCGTTCAACGACGACGCGGGCCTGGAGGCGCTGCTCGCGCGCGTGCGCATCCACTTCCAGGTGCAGGGCGAAGACAACCACGTATTCCTGGGCGGCCAGGATGTCTCCGGGGAGATTCGCACGCCGGATGTCTCCATGGGGGCGTCGCAGGTGTCCAGCCGGCCCGTGGTGCGCGCGGGGCTCCTGCAGCTCCAGCGGCGCCTGGCGCTGGAGGCCCAGTCGGGCGCCATCCTCGAGGGGCGCGACATCGGGACGGTGGTGTTCCCCGACGCCGACGCCAAGTTCTTCCTGGAGGCCAATCCAGACGTGCGCGCGCGTCGCCGCTTCGAGGAGCTCTTCGAGAAGGGCGTGGAGAGCAGCCTGGAGGACGTGCTGTCGGATCAGACGCGGCGCGATGCCGCGGATACCGCGCGCACGGTGGCGCCGCTGAAGGCCGCGGACGACGCGGTGCGGGTGGACTCCAGCGCGCTGCCCCTCTCCGAGGTGGTGCAGACGCTGGAGGAGGAGATCCGCCGGCGCATGGGCTCGCGCGCTCCGGCGCGTTGAGCGCTCAGAAGCTCACGCCTTCCGCGGACGCCGCGGGCACCGCGAGCGACAGTCGCGTGGTGCCCGCCGCATCCGAGCCGTAGAACGCGTGGTAGAGGAACAGGTCCGCCATCACCTGCTTCACGTAGCCGCGCGTCTCCCGGAACGGGATGGACTCGACGAAGAGATCCAACGGCAGCGAGCCCTTCTCCTGCACCCACTTCGCGGCGGCCTTGGGGCCCGCGTTGTAGGCGGCGGCGGCCAGGGCCGGGTGCGCGAAGCGCTTCATGAGCTGCGCCAGGTACCACGCGCCGTAGCGGATGTTGCGCTCGGGCGCGAAGAGGTCCGCGGGCGCGGGCGCGGGCTCCGCCATCTTCAGGGCAATGGCGGTGGCGGTGGGCGGGATGATCTGCATCAGCCCGCGCGCGTCCGCCGCGCTCATGACCTCAGGGCGGAATGTGCTCTCGCGCCGCATGATGGCCCACACGAGGAAGGGATCCAGCGATTGCCGCGTCGCCTCCGCCTCGACGGCTGACGCGAACGCGCGGGGATAGAAGGCCGCGAGCGCATCGGGCTCACGCGCTCCGAAGGCGCGGCCCCACAGGTAGCGCGCCGCCACCGTGTGCGCGTGACCGAACTCCCCCAGTTGGAGCAGCGCGTGGACGAAGGGCAGGGCCTGGTCCGCCGTGCGCAGTCCCGCCGCGCGCACGCGCACCTCGTCCGCCGCGTCGCGGAAGAGGCCGGCCTCCGTCAGCGCCACGGCCAGCTCCAACTCGGGAGGGCGCGGCACGGTGAGCTGGCGGGGCGGCTCGGGGAAGGCGGCCGGAGGGGTGCGGCCGAGCGCGCGAAGTCGCTCGGTGGAGAGCAGCGCGTAGAACGACGCGGGCGCCGCCGCGATGACGGACTCGTAGGCCGGGCCGAGCACCGCCGCGTTCGCGCCGGAGAGCTCTTGCGTGCGCGCCAGCCAGTAGCGCGCCTGCGGCATCAGGGCTGACTTGGGGTAGGCCGCGACGAGCGCCTCCAAGGCCCTGCGCGCCTCCGCGTGCTGCTCCTGTCGGATGTGCGCGAAGGCACGGAACCACATGCCCTCGTCGCGTCGGCGCGAATGGGGATAGCGCTTCTCGTAGGCCGCGAACGACTTCGCCGCGTCCGCGAAGCGCCCGCCTTGCAGGTCCAACCAGCCCGTGAAGAACCCGCCTTCTTCGCCGGCGGGGAGCGTGGGCCAGGCCTTGTCCAACGCGGCCATCAGCGCGCGCGCCTGGACGTTGTCATCCGTGCGCAGCATGCGGCGGGCGACCACCAGCGCGGCCTCGGCGGCCACCGCGGGCGGGCCCTTGCGCGCCACCGCGAGCGCCTGCTCCGCGTCCGCGGGCTTGCCCAGCGCGAAGCTCGCCTGGGCGCGCAGCAGCGCGGCCTGGGCTCGTGCTGGAGCGGCGGTCAGCAGGTGCGCGGTGTCGGCGGCGGTCAGCTCATCCAGGGCGCGTGCGGGCGCCCCGGCGTCCAGGAACCCCTTCGCGCGCTGCATCCGCTCGGCGAGGTTGAGGGGCGTGGCGGGCTTGAACTCCGCCAGGCGGACCAGGGCCTCGTCCGCGTAGGGGTGATTGGGGTAACGCAGCGCCACGGACTTCAGGTCCGCGCGCTCGCCCGCGGCGTTGCCGGTGGCGCGGCGCGTCTGGGCCCGCTCGTAGAGCAGCTCCGGGCCGGGCTCCGCGGCGGCGGCGGACTCCAGCACCGGCGCGGCGCGGGCGGCCTGTCCGGCATCCAGCAGGGCCTCGCCCAGGCGGGCGCGGGCGCGGGCCGCCAGCGCGGGTGGGGCGACCTTCAGCGCGCGCTCGAAGTCCTTCGCGGCGCCGGCCGGGTCACCCGAGTAGAAGCGCGCCTGACCCAGGTAGAAGGCATGGAAGGGGGCCAGGAGGGCGGGCGGGGCGCGGGCCGCGAGGAGGTCTCTCGCCTCGGCGGCGCGGCCGTCCGAGAGGGCGAGCGTGCCGGCCAGCAAGGCCATCCGGCCGGCGTCCGGGCAGCGGGCGGCCACGCAGGCATCCAATTCAGCCCGGGCCACAGCCGCCGCGTCAGGTCGGTGCAGGCGAACTGCTTCCAAGGTGGCGGGGGATTGCCCCAGGGCCGCAGTCGCTGCCAGCCCCGCCACCAACCCGCTCCAACGCATGTAAGTCTTCCTTTCACAACGCGGCCTTGCGGCCACCAACGAGAGGTTTTCGATGGACATTCCCCGCCGCCCATGGGCGGGGTGGTTTGACAGTCGGCTCGACAAGACCTAGATCCCCGCGCCGACAGGTCGAGCTTGCTGTCGGAAACGCGTCCCATTCGCTGAAGACGTTCGGACGATTACCTGCACTTGGGATGGACAGCTCGACCCGTTGCGTCACCTGGGGTGAATCAATACGTTGCGTGGCTGTTGCGCGCCACTCCGGACCGTCGGTGTCCCCGGCGGGTAAGTCGTCGGTAGCACTGCTCGTTCACAGCGCTCGGGGGGGGAAACTGCTCATAGGGAGGGCTCCATGAAGCCGTGTCCATCCGATCTGCCGCAGACCATCAATCCCGAAGCCGGGCCGAAGCGTGCCGGCGTCGAGACGCATCGCAATCTCAATTGCAATCAGTATGACAACTGTCTGGACGAAGCCGTCCGGCGGGGTTGGCAGTCCTTCACGTGTGTGAAGTGCCCGCTCAACCAGCAGGTGGCGCCGCCGCAGATGGGCATCGAGGCCTACGCGACGCAGCGCCGCGGCATCTAGCCAGGTCTTCCTGACGGTGTCGGGGCACGCCCTTCCTGACGAAGGGGTGCCCCCGCCGTCGCCGTGCGGGATGTGCCGCGCCGCGTGTCGCCTCATGGCACCGCGGCGTAGATGACGGCCACCCAATACTGTCCTCGCCCGAAGCGCTTCGAGTCTCCTCGCACCACGCCCACGCCGACCCGGTTGTTGGTCGCGTCCGCGAGGCTTCGCGAGTCCGGAATCGCGCTCGGATCTCCTACCACGTAGAAGTCCACCGCCGCGGTTCCCGCGTCTGGGAGCACCGCGAAGACGCGCTCGTGCAGGGGCGCCTCGCCCGGCTGGGCCGAGGGCTGGTCCAGCTCCAGCGCGCGCTGGGCATGCTGCCGCGCGAGTCGCTCCAGCACCTCACTGCGCGCCATGGGGGGCAGCTTCAGCGCGCTGCGGTGGCGCATGAGCGTGTCGTATGCGTCCGCGAGCGGATCCGCCGGCTCCGGCGCGCCGGGCGAGGCCGTGGTGAAGACCTCCGTGACGATGGCCTGTTTGCGCCCGCCAAGCTCTTGGAACGTCACGCCCACGCCCATGAAGTGGAACGCGGGATCCAACAGATTCTTGCGGTGACCGGGGCTGTGCTCGATGCCGAAGTGCGCCGCGAGCGGTCCCGAGGCCTGGCCCAGATTCTCGCCCGCGCGGATGTAGCGAGAGCCCTGCAGGCGCGATGTGAGCGAGGAGCCATCCGGCGCCACATGGGCGAAGAAGCCCTCGTGCCCCATGCGCGCGCTGTAGCGCTGCGCCACCTGCTCCAGCGTCGGGTCAGGGGTCAGCTCCGGCAGTCGGAACGCACGGCGCAGGGCATTCACCCGCTCGTACAGGACGGGGCGGGCGTCCTCGACAGTGGTGGGCTCGCGGGTGGGCTCGCGGTCGTCGCGTTGCTTGCGAGGCCCCAGGTCGGTGAGGAACAGCGCCGCCACCTCGGGGCCCGCGTCGCCAATGCCCACCACCTCCACGGTGTAGGTTCCGGGGGCGTTGAACGTGAGGCGCGAGCAGAACGTGGGGCCGCCGTTGGCGCGGGCCAGCAGGCTCGCGCGCTCCACCTCGCCGTCCGGACGGGTGACGTAGATTTCGGGCGAGCGCATCGGCGCGCTCCAGCGCGCGCACAGCGTTCGCGCGGCCTTCTCCGCCGTGATGATGCGCGGGAAGGGCTGCAGCTCCACTTTGCGGTCCACGAGCAGCAGGACGATGACGGCGCGCGCGTCGTCGAAGGCCACGCCCAGCCCGTAGTGGGAGGCGTGCTCCTCGTTGAAGTCCCTTCGCGCCTCGAAGGTCTCGATGGCGTGCGCGTGCGCCCAGGCTCGGATGACGAGCGTGCGCGGCGAGGGGTCCGCCGCGCCCGAGTCGCTGACTGCGTCCGTGAGGGTGAACAGGTCCGGCGCGCCCGTGGGGTAGAGCGTGAGGGCCTCGCGCGCGAGCCTGCGGGCCGCCGCGCCCAGGCTGGGGTCCGGGGCAGGCGCCCGTCGGCCGATGCGCTCGAACTCGGTCACCACGTGCTCCGAGGCGCGTGCCTCCATCGCCTCCGGGGTGTCCGGCGCGGGCGCCGCGGCGAGCACCGCGCTCAAGAGCGCCAGTGCAATCATCTCGGCTCCAGCCGGAACGCCAGCGCCGTCACCATGCCCTCGCCCAGCCGCTCATTCAGCCGCGCGCACAGCGACGCTTCCTCGCGAGTGAGCGCCTGGGCCCACTCCGCGCTCGCCACCGTCAGCACCAGGGTGGTGCCTTCCAGCACATGCGGGGTGCAATGGCGGGCGATGTGGGGCCCCGCCGCCGCGGTCCAGACGGGGGTCAGCGGACGGGCACGTCCGGATTCTCCGGCGAGGCGCGCCAGGACACGGGGAAGTAGGCTCTCGAGGGACTTCGGCTCGCTGCTGGCCATGCCGGCGCGATCATGGGACGGGAAGTCCCGAAAGCCAACCGACAACCGCGGGGGACGTGCGGGCCGCCGCCCAGGGTCGTCGCGCGCCGGGCGTTCCGGCGGTAATGTCGCAGCCGGTGTCCCCCTCCACCTCGTCCCTGTCCCCGCTCCGCCTGCTGGCGCCCGTCACGGGTGTCGCGCTCGTCGTCCTGTGCCTCTCGCTCGGCTGTGCGATGGGGGACGAGGGGACGCCCAAGGTTCCAGGGGGCTCTCCGGTCGGGGGCCCGTGCTCGGTGGATCAGGACTGCGGCGACCCCGCGCTGTTCATGTGCAACACGGCGGTGTCTCGGTGCGAGGCTTCGTGCCGTGTGGACGTGGACTGTGGCGCGTCGCGCCGTGGTCAGGCCGCCTTGCCTCAGTGCGAGGCGAACCCCCTGGGGTGTCGCTGCGACGCGAACCGCTGTGTCGCAGCGCTGTGCACGGCGGATGCGGACTGCAAGGGCGCCGGGCAGGTTTGTCGCGATGGGCAGTGTGGCGCGGCGCCGGCGCTCTCGCTGGCCACCGCGTGTCACATCGTCCCCGATGTGGTGGTGGGGCGACCGGGTACGCCGGTGCGCTTCTCGGTCTGGGTGATGGACGCGGCCGGACAACCCGTGGTGCCGCGCGAGCTGCCGTCCTGGGTGGCGCGCTCCGAGCGGGTGCAGGGCAGCGGGCAGGGGCTCTCCGCGACCTTCGTGCTGGGCACGCCCGGGGTTGAGTCCGATGCGGTGGGCGTCACGCTCGGCTCGGCCTCCTGCGCCGCGCGCGTCACGGTGCTGACGCCGAAGATTCCAACGGGCGGGGTTCGCGTGCGCGTGGCGGACGAGCTGACGGGGCGCGCCATCCCCGGCGCCGTGGTGTCCGTGTCGAACGGACAGGGCGGTGAGCTGGCTCGGGCGATGACGGATGGGGCGGGCCTGACGTGGGTGGCCGCCACGGGCGAGGTGACGGTGTCCGTGTTCCACCCGGACTTCGGCTACCTGACCGTCGCGGGCTACGACACGCAGGGGCTGCGCGACCTGGTGCTCCCGCTGCGCCGCAACCCCCGAGACACCTATGGCGGGGCGCGGGGCGTTGTCCCCGACGTGGTGTTTCCGTTCGCTGAGGCGACGCCGCTGTTGGCGATGGGGCTGACGGGGCTGTCCGCGCCGGGGCTGCCCGCGGAGGTGGATCCGGTGCAGCTCCTGGGGCCGGCGCGGGCCGCCAGCGCGAGCAGCGTGCTCGACTCATTGCCGCAGGGCGGCTTCGTCATGGGCTCGCCCGGCGAGCCTCCCGAGGTGCGCGCGCCAGGTGTCGCGGGCGTGTGCGACGCCTCCCTCGCCGGCGTCCTGTTCCCCGAGGAGGCGGTCCGGGCTGGGGCGTGCGGCACGCGCACGGGCTGGGCGCTGACGGGGCAGGTGCCCCGCGCCGAGGTGCTGGGGAACCTGCTGAGTCCGGCGGCGGATCCGCTCGCGCTGCTCATCCGCGCGCTGCCTGCCGCCTCGCGGTTCCACTCCACCGTGGTGCGCGACGTGCAGTTCCGGGTCGTGCCCACGCCGGGGGCCGGCACGGACTCGCCCGACATGAGCGACGTGTCGCACTTCGCGCGGGTGTCGTACCCCTTCCAGCAGGTGCCTCTGGCGTTCCCCTTCGTGGTGCGCTTCCCGCCGCTGCCTCGCGTGCGCGGCGCCTATTTGGACCGCGCGTTCGCGCTCGCCACGGTGACGGCGCCGGGGCGGGGCATGGTGCCGGTGGGAATGGGCGCGGCGCTGAATCGCGCGCCGGTCGATCCGAACACCGATGCCCAGGAGGGGCTGTCTGGCCCGGGGTTGGTGCGCCTGCGCATGGCGCCCGCGCACCATGGTCTGGAGGGACAGCCGTACCGGCTCGTCGCCATGGCCTCATCCGATGAGGTGCTGGGACAGGGCACGGCGGGCTCCGCCACCAGCACCTTGCTGGCCCCGTTGGAGGCGCCTCGGTTCGACCCCTCGGGGACTCGCCCGGTGGCGCTGGGGATGGACTTCCTCGCCCCTCCCGAGGGCGCGCTCTACAACGGCACCCTCGGGAAGACGGGCGGCTTGGAGGCACGCGAGCTGCGGCTGGGTACCCCCGTGGAGGGGGCCACCTTGCTCCGGGCCATCTTCACCAATCGCGCGGGCCAGCGGTGGACGGTGCTGATGGATCCGCGTCGCGCGGCGCAGGGTGTCCGGCTGCCTCGCCCGCCGGGGGAGTTTGAGGACCGCACGTTCTGGGGGGACCTGCCCGCCAGCGCCGCGAACTTCGCCTTGCATGCCCTGGTCGTGCGCGGGCCCGAGGGGGCGGCACTGGGTGCGTCCGCGCTGGCCGAGGCGGATGGCTCCGACCTGGAGCGTCTGCCGGAGCTCACTCAAGCCCTCTCCACCCTCGACTATGGCGTCACGGCGACAGTGATGGGGGCAGGCTTGGCGGTGGCGCCTTCCACGGACCTCGTCCCGGTCCCCTCGACTTCGGAGGCGCAGCCATGACGTGGCGGGTCGTCCGTCCTTCGCCGCCGCCTCCTTTTCCCGACGCGCGGGGTGAGGCTCGCTTTCAAGATTTGCCGGGTGATAGCGTCAAGCCCGGTATGGTGCAGAAGGAGACGGTCATCACCGTCATCTCCAAGATCTCCGAGCGGCCGGTCAATTTGGACGCGGCGCTGGTGGTCATCTACGGCCTGGACCTGGGTCGCAAGCACGACCTGGCGCGCGAGGAGACGCTCATCGGGCGCTCGTCGAAGGCGGACATCCAGATCGATCAGGAGTCGGTGAGCCGCAACCACGCGAGCATCCGCAACACGCGCGACGGTGTGCGCATCCAGGACCTGGGCTCGACGAACGGGACGTTCATCAACGACGAGCCGGCGGCCACGCCGCGCGAGCTGCGCAACGGCGACCTGGTGAAGATTGGCCGCACCATCTTCAAGTACATCGCGGGCGGCAACATCGAGGCGGCGTACCACGACGAGATCTACCGGCTGACCACGATGGACGGCCTCACGCAGATCTACAACCGCCGCTACTTCGACGAGCAGCTGGAGCGCGAGCTGTCTCGCAGCCGGCGCTACGAGCGCGTGCTGTCGCTCGTGCTGATGGACATCGACCACTTCAAGGCGGTGAACGACACGTTCGGCCACCTGGCAGGGGACTCGGTGTTGAAGCAGCTGGCGTCCACCGTTCGCACGAAGATCCGCCGCGAGGACGTCTTCGCGCGCTACGGCGGCGAGGAGTTCGGGATCCTCCTGCCCGAGGTATCGCTGAGCGGCGCGCGCCAGCTGGCCGAGAAGGTGCGGCTGCTGGTGGAGAATCAGCGCTTCGAGTTCGACAAGCAGCCCATCCCCGTCACGGTGTCGCTGGGCGTGTCCGTGCTGGAGCCGCACCACCGCGAGCCCATGGACCTGGTGCGCACGGCGGATGAGCGGCTCTACGAAGCGAAGCAGGGCGGCCGTAACCGCTCCTGCGGCTGACGGACTTCACCCCGCGAACACGGAGCGGCGCTCGCGCAGCAGGGCTTGGATCATCCCCTGGATGGACTCGCGCGTGCGCTCGGTGAGGCGCTGCACCTCGCCCAGGTCCTCCGCGGACTCGGGCGCCAGGTCTCCCAGGTCGATGGGCTCACCGAACCGGATGCTCCACTTGGCGGGCAGTGGCAGCGGGCCGGGCATGAGCGGCAGGTAGGGCAGCCCCAGGAAGCTGGCGGGGATGCGGCCCAGCAGCGGCGACGTCTCCTCCGCGCCCACGATGGCCACGGGGACGATGGGCGCCCCCGTGCGCAGCGCCAGCTTCACGAAGCCGCCGCGCCCGAAGCGCTTCAGGCGATAGCGCTCCGCGAAGGGCTTGCTCAGGCCCTGGTAGCCCTCGGGGAAGACGACCACGGGGCGCTGCTCGTCGAGCAGGCGCAGCGCGTTCTCCGGACAGGCGCGCACGGCGCCCAGCCGGTTGAACAGGGTGCCCAGCACCGGCGCGTGGAAGACTTGATCCTCCACCAGCCAGCGCGGCTCGCGCAGATCCGGCCGCTCCCGGGTGATGGCCTGCGCCATCACCAGCCCGTCATAGGGCAGGGCGCCGGAGTGATTGGCCACCAGGATGGCCGCGCCCGAGGGCACCATCTCCGCGCCCTGCACGGACACGCGCCAGTACGGGCCATAGAGGAAGTCGAGCACCGGCTGGAGGTTTTCCACCAGCGCGGCGTCCTTGCCGTACTCGTCCACGCGCGTGCCACCGCTGGCGCCGAGCCCGGTGCGAACGGCCTCCACGAGCCCCTGCATGGCGCCCATGGCGCGTCCCAGTCCCTCGCTCGCGAGCGCCTGGCCGGCGATCTCCCGCGCCAGCGCGAACATTCCGCCGGCGCGGGAGGGGGGCGGACGCTCTGGCTCGGTGCCGAACTCGCCCGCGGAGAACGACTCCGCCTGCGCGCCCTCCACGGGAGGCACGAGCGACAGGGACGAGCGACGCTGCGGCGGGAACTCGTCCCGCGTGACGCTGGCCGTCAGCTCCAGCTCCTGCTCCATCGCGGCGACTTCCTCGGAGGTGGGGAGCGGCTCCTCATCGTCCGCGTCGGCGTTCAGGCCCCACGCGTCGTGGCCCCACGCGTCCTCGTCGTCCTCGTCCTCGAGGTGACCTTCGTACTCGTCCGAGGACAGCGGGGCGCGGCTGTCGGCGCCGCGCTCCAGGGGGCCTCGGCTGGCGTGCTGCTCCAGCACCTCGTCCACCGCGGGCCCTCCCGCCGCGCCCGCGACCTGGGCGGCGACGGTGGCGGCCAGCTCCCGCGCCCGGTGCGGGCTCGTGCCGGAGTCCTGGTCCAACACCTCGCGTACGGCGGCCTCGGCCATGCCCGCCGCCAGCTCCGTGGCCAGCACGCGGTCCACGTCCTGGTTGGCTTCCTCGCGCCCCTGGAGCGCCTCGTCCACGGCGGCCGCGGCGGCGGCCTCGGCCACCTCGGCGGCGAGCGCCTCCGTCAGCGCGCGGTCCACGCGGCGATTCTCCGCGGTGCGCTGGGCCGCGTCGTCCGCCATGACGGGGGGGCGCGCGGGTGGGGTGGTGCGAGGCGTGACGGGCGCCGCAGGCTCGCGCAGGGGCATGGCCTCATCGGCGATGGGCTCCGGCGCGACGGGCGGAGCCGCCTTCTCGCGCGCCTTCGCGCTGGCCTTCTTCGCGGAGGCCGCGGGGGGCTGACGGGACTTCGTCGCCTTGGCCGCCGCGGCCTGCTTCGGAGGTTTGCCCGAGGCCTTCGCCTTCTTCGCCGCGGGCTTCTTCTCCTCGGCGGGCTTGCGTGCGTCCGTGGCCTCCGGCTGGCGGGAGGCCGCGCCGCGCTGGAACGGATCATTCCCGAGGACACCCTTCGCCATGACTCAGCTCCTCCTCAACGCCGCAGCGGCATCCCTGACGTGGTGGACGGGGACGAAGCCCAGCGCCGACTCGGCGCGCTCTCCATCCGCGACCCAGGAGTAATGCATGTAGTCGAGCAGGGCCACCGGCAACGTCGCCGCGCCCGCCATGTCCAGTGCGTGAAGCGCGGCCCGGAACATCGGGCCGGGCAGGGGGAGCGGGCGGGCACCCGCCTGACGGATGAGGCCGGACAGCGGCAGCACACCGCGCCCCACGATGTTGAACGCGCCGGACGCGTTCGCCCGCAGCGCCAGGTGGAGCGCCCGCGCGGCGTCCTCCGCGTGCAGCGCCTGCCACAGCGGATCGTACCCCAGCAGGGTGGGCACCACCGCGCGCGACAGCAAGCGCGCGACGGGGTTGTCCACGTCGCTGCCGAGCAACGGCGCGAAGCGCAGCACCAGCGTGCGCGTGTCGGGGTGTCGCTCGCGGAAGGCCATGACCTGGCCCTCGACTTCGACCTTGTCGTTGATGAATCGACTGTGGGGGCAGCCCTGGAGCGGGGCTTCCTCCCGCAGCAGGGCGGGGTTGTTGCCCCGCGCGCCGTACGCGGCCGTCAGCGAGGGCACCACCAGCCGGGGCAGCCGCGCGCGCCCGGCCGCCGTGAGCACATTCATGGTGCCCACGACCTCCAGTTCGTGCGCCATCGAGCCACTGCGGATGGGGCCGAAGAGGAAGGCCAGGTGATAGAGCGCGTCCACCGCGTGCTCGGTGAGGGCGTCGGTCAGCTCGCCCTCCGCGTCGTGCCGGGTGAGGTCCACGCGGTGGAACTCGACCTTGTCGCCCGCGGGCTTCGCCACGTCGAGCACGACGATGCGCTCGACGTTCGGGTCGCGCTCCAGCAACGGGAGCAGCAGCTTGCCGAATTCGCCACTGGCGCCCGTCACGGCGACGCGCATCGGGCCCTTGTCTGCTCGTGTCACGTCCATACGCGGGTCCAGGTGTTAGCCCAGACGCCCGGGAATGTCAGCCCACTGCGTCATGGATGCGCTGGACAACGCCCTCCGGGTGGCGGAGGGTGGACGGTTGCCATGTCCCGCATCGCGCGCCTGAGCGACGTGCTCATCAACAAGATTGCCGCCGGCGAGGTGGTCGAGCGACCCGCCTCGGTGGTGAAGGAGCTGTGCGAGAACTCCATCGACGCGGGGGCTCGGACCCTCCGCGTGGAGCTGGAGGGCGGGGGGCTGGGGCGCATCACCGTCTCGGATGACGGCCACGGCATGGGCCGCGAGGACGCCATGCTCTGCCTGGAGCGCCACGCCACCAGCAAGCTGCGCGAGCTGGACGACCTGTTCCGCATCGACTCCATGGGCTTCCGGGGCGAGGCGGTGCCGGCCATCGCCTCCGTGTCCCGCTTCACGCTGCACACCGCGGAGCCGGGCGCGCTGGTGGGCACGCGCGTGACGGTGGAGGGCGGCGGCCCGGCGGTGGTGGAGGACGCGCCGCCTCGGGTGGGCACGGTCATCAGCGTGGAGGACCTGTTCTTCAACGTGCCCGCGCGCCGCAAGTTCATGCGCAAGGGCGACACGGAGCTGAAGCACGCCGAGGAGGCGGCCATGCGGCTGGCGCTCGCCTACCCGGACGTGGCCATCTTCGTCACGCACGAGGGCAACGCGCTGTTCACCAGCGCCGCGTCCGGCAGCGACCCGCGCGACCGCATCGCCGAGGTGCTGGGCCCCGCGTCGCATCCGCACCTGTTCCCCGTGGAGGAGCGGCGGCTGGGCGTGACAGTCACCGGCTACATCGCCTCGCCCGAGTACACGCTGCCCAACGCGCGAGGGCTCTACACCTTCGTGAACCGACGCTACGTGCGCGACCGTGGCCTCATCAGCTGCGTGCAGCGGCCCTTCCAGGACTTCCTGCCCGCGGGCCGGCAGCCCGTGGTGGTGCTGCAGATCGACGTGGATCCGCGCGCGGTGGACGTCAACGTGCATCCCCAGAAGCAGGAGGTTCGCTTCTCGGATGCGCGCGGGGTGCAGGACACCATCGGCGCGGCGCTCACGCGGGTGCTGCGCGCGGCGCCCTGGTTGGGCGCGGCGGGGCAGGAGGGGGCCGCGCAGCCGCAGGACGCCGCGCACTACGCGCTCGCAGTGGAGCGCTTCCTCACCCGGGCCCAGGAGGCTACGTGGGGCGCGCCGCTGCCCACGGTGATGGATGCGCCCTCGGTGCCGTCGAGCCCGCAGGCCGGTCCTTTCGCGGGCGGCTTGGGCGGCTTGCCGCTCGGGCGCGCCCCCGCGTTCGGCGAGGCCCAGCCTCAACTCAACGAGGCGCCACCTCCCGGGTACTTCGGCGCGCTGCGGCCCCTGGGCCTGCTGGGCGGGCGCTTCCACGTGTGCGAGGGACCGGGCGGAACGCTCGTGGTCCTGGATCCGCACGCGGCGCTGGAGCGCGCGCGGTTGACGTCCTACCTGCGCCTCTTGGACACCTCGAAGCCCCCGGCGCCTTCGTTGTTCGGCACCACGGTGGACCTGTCGCTGGCGGCGGCCCGGTCGCTCGTGGAGGGCCGCGACGCGCTCGCGCGGCTGGGGGTGGACGTGGAGCCCTTCGGCGGCACGGCGGTGGCGCTGAAGACGGTGCCGGCCGGTCTGGAGGGGACGGAGCCGCGCGCGCTGCTGGAGGCGCTCGCGCGGGCCCTGCCGCCCCCGGGCGGCGAGCTGGATGCCGTGTCGCTGGCCGAGGCCGTGCGGGTGATGGCGTGCCATGCCGCGCGCCGCGCCACCACCACGCCGCTGACGGACGCGCAGCTGCGCGCGTTGCTGGGCGAGCTGGACAAGGCGGACTTCACGCCCCCGTGCACGCACGGCACGGTGGTGGTGCTGGAGATGCCGCTCCTGGAGCTGGAGCGCCGCGCCCGCTGAGAACCCCAGGCGTGTCGCGCCCTTGCGCGCCCGGAAAGTTGACGCGTGGGAGGTCGCTGTTACGGTCCGCCACACGCCTGTAGCACGGGGCGGACTCACGGTTCCCACGCGAGGAGCGAGCGCATGCGCGGTGTCATCACCTTGCGTGACGTGCTGGCCAACCTGGGCGTCGTCCTCCGGGAGTTCGGCCCGCTCTGCGTGGCCCGCTGCGTGGTCGCGTCGCTGTGTCGGCGGCGCACCACGTTCCTCGAAATCGCCGTGCGCCCGCCCCGCTCGCGGTGAGTCCATCCTGAGCCCGCCCGATGCCCCGCCGACTCCTGCCCCTGCTCGTCCTCCTCGCCACGCCCGCGCTCGCCCAACCGGAGGACGCCGCACCGAAATCGCTGGACGGCGTGGGGCGCATCACCGTGAGCGGCGGCTGGCGGCTGACCTCGAATGACACCCTCTTCGACTCCTGGTACCGGCCCGGCAAGGTCGGCAGCGCGTGGCTCCCTCCACCGGAGCGCGGTGAGGATCCGCGCGGTGACGGGCCCGTGCTGACGGGCACCTTCGCGTACGCGGTGACGGACCTGGTGGAGCTGGGGATCGATCTCTTCGTCAGCGGCAACAACTCGCTGCGGCTCGCCGAGCCCGTGGGCGACGGCACCTTCGAGCGCCGCAAGCTGACGACGCTGTCGTACGGCGCGCTGGTGGGCCTGCGCTTCCAGGGCGTGCTGGACGGAATTGGCCCGCAGGGGCTGGTGCCCTTCGCGGGCATCCTCACCGGGCCCGCCGTGGCGGCGTCCAAGCGCGAGGGCTCTTCGATGGTGGAGAACGTCACGCAGGCGTGGATGGGCTCGATTGGCGCCACGCTTCGCTTGTCCGCGCACTGGGGCCTGACCGCCGAGTACCGGCTCGCCTTCCTGCGCGGCCCGGTGGAGACGCCGGACGCCGAGGGACACCCCGGTCCGTTCAGCTTCAACGGCGGCGGCAACTGGTTCACGCTCGGCCTGACGTATGCCTTCTCGCCCGAGCCTTCCAGGAGCGTTGGAAGCTTCTAGTCGCGGGCAGCGACCGAGCGTGCGCGCGAGCGCGGCGACTGGAATGTGAAGGCACCCGAGTCCTGTTCCGGTGCGGAAAAGTCGCTGCACTACCCTCGGAGTTCCCTACCATGCGCGAGTCGGCCGAAGTCGTCTCCGGGCCCAGGAAGATGTCCATGCCAAGCGAACAGCCGAAGTCCGATGTCGAGAAGGAACTCTCCGAACTCCGCAGGGAAGTCATTGAGTCGCGCAACCTGGTCATCAAGACCGACAACCTGCTGAAGAACCTCCATGCGGAGGTGAAGGCGGTGGGCAAGCGCCACGAGGACTTCCAGAAGCGCCAGTGGTTGTCCTCCGCCGTGGCCTACGCGTTGTTCGCCATCCTGGCCACCGGCGCCGCGGTGATGGTGACCAGCGCGCGCAGCTCCAGCGCCACGGGGGAACGTGAGCGCTTGGAGAAGCAGGTGGCGGACCTGAGCTCGCAGCTGGAGAAGCAGCGCGGTGAGCTGTCCTCGCACCAGACCGCGCAGCGCGCGGCGGCCGAGGTCTACAAGATGATGACCACGCTGCCCGGTGACGAGCGGCTCAAGGGCATCGACGCGCTCGTGAAGCTGGACACGTCGCGGCTCAGCTCGCTGGAGCGGCAGGCGCTGAATGATCGCGCCGCCATCCTCCGCCGCGAGACGGGCGACGCGGCGCTGGAGCGTGGCAAGGCCGCCTTCCGCCGCAACGAGATGAGCGCCGTGGTGGAGGACCTCTCGCGCTTCCTGGCCATGAACCCCTCGGAGGCGGACGCGCTGGACGCGTCCTTCTTCCTGGGTACGGCCTACAACCAGCTGCGCCAGCACGAGAAGGCGGTGCCGCTGCTGGTTCGCTTCGTCGAGAGCGACAAGAAGTCGAAGACGCGTGACTACGCCATGCTGCTGCTGGCCCAGTCGTACCAGGAGACCAATCAGCTGGAGAAGGCGGCCGAGACGGTGCGCTCGGCGCTGGCCACGTACCCGGCCACCCAGTACCTGTCGCAGTTCCGCGGGCGCCTCTCCACGGTGAAGCGGCTGATGAGCGGTGACACCGCCGCGCCGGGCCCGGTGCCTGCCCCGGCCGCCGGTGCGCCTGCGCCGGCCCAGGCTCCCGCGGCCACCGCGGCGCCGCAGTAGGTGTCCGGACCGCCCCTGTTAGCGGACGCTGTCCATGACAGGGGCGTTGCCACGCGGGGGCCACGGTCGTAAGACCTGGACCCCGTGTCCGCTCCCGACCCTGGCAAAGATCCCCGCTACCGTCGATTCCGCGGTGGCGCCTATGGGATCCACATCGCGCTCTCGACGCTGTTCTGCCTCTGGCTCATCTGGAACGTGGGGCGCTCGGTGGCGGCGATGACGCCCGCTCGGCCGCCCCCGTCCACGCCGCCGCTCACCTTCCGCGAGTGCCTGGACACCGCGCGCTCGCTCTGGGCGGACCTGGAGACGGAGCGCGAGAAGCTGGTGCGCGTGATGCCGGCGCAGAAGGTGGATCAGGAGTGGATGAAGTTCCGCGCGGATTGGCTCACGCGCACGCGTCAGGAGGAGTCACGCTGCGCGCTGGACTCGAGGGACCCCTCGCGCGTGCAGCTGCGCACCCTGTTCCGCAGCCTGGAGCACGTGCAGGACCTCTACACCATCCACGCCGTGCAGTACGCGGGCGAGGTGGGCGGCGCGGTGGATGCGCTGCACGCCGCGTTCGACGCCGCGCAGGCCAACGCCGCGGCCGGCTCGCTGCCCTGAAGGTTCAACGGGTGGGCAGCACCACCGTGTAGTGACCGGAGCTGTCGGAGAGCGCCTGCGCCAGCAGCACGGCGGAGGGCTTTCCCGCCACGGTGACGACGCGGAAGAAGCGGATGGAGGCGTTGGGGACCAGGTCCCCCGGCGTGTGCAGCACGCCCCCCGGCATGGTGACGAGCCCCGTGATGCTGCGCCCCTTGTAGAGCGTGAAGGGCTCCAGCCGCGTGGCCCCGGGATCGCCCGAGCCCACGGGCTGCACCGTGACGAAGCGGCTGACGCGCGGCAGGTTCTCCCCCGGGGTGAAGTCCAGCCGGTAGGTGGCGGGGTCCACGCGGAACTCGAAGTGGCCGTCCGCGTCCGTGACGCCCCGAGGCTGCGTGCCCGAGGAGGGAAGGGGCCATCCGGCCACCTCGGCCAGCGGCTCGGCGACGATTCGCACGCCCGGGGCGGGATTCCCGTCGGGCGTCAGCATCGTGCCGGTGACGAGGAGCCGATCCTGGCAGGTGATGTCCGGCAGGACGGTGAGCTCGGCGGGCACCGTCACGGCCTGGCGGGTGATGCGCGCGGTGGACGCGGGCGGCGGCACCGTCACCAGGGCGAGCGCTCCCTCCGCGCCGCTCGGCAGCGACAGCAGCTCGAAGCGTCCGTCCGTGCCGGTGAGCACCGGGCGGCTCACGTAGCCGCCGCCCCCGCCGACCCTGCCCTCCATCGACACGGTGGCGCCCGAGATGGGCTGTCCGCGCGCGTCCAGCACACGGCCTCCCACGCGCACCAGCGTGCCGTAGGCGCCCAGCGCCAGCGGCTCGGGAAGCCCCACGCGGGGATCCACCACGAACGTCTTGCGAGGCACGCCGTCGTCGTTGTTCACCGACGTCGCGGCCAGGAGCACGGTGGCGAGTCGCGCCGCCTCGGGGGCGAGGTTGAGCACGAAGCGCCCGGTGCCGCGCTCCACGCGGACGCGCTGGGACAGCGGACGCAGGCTGGCATCCAACGCCTGCACCTCCATGTCCGTGGCCACCGGCTGTGTGCCTTGCTCCACGAGCACGCCCTCCAGGCGCACCAGCGCCTCGGGGGCGGCGAGCAAGAAGTCCAGCGAGGCGCGGAGGCCGGGATCCACCGCGCCGGCCCGGGTGATGGGCGGCACCGTCACGTCACCGGGCACCACCGTCACGGCGTAGTCCCCGGTGCCCACGGGCATCGCGTAGGCGCCGTCCGTGGGCACGAGCGTGGCCTCGTAGTGGCGCGAGACGCCGGGGATGAGGCGGCTGGTGCCCGTGGCGCGCACGGTGATGCTGTCGCGGTACGCGGTGGGGCCCACGCCGCCGTCGGCCGTCGCGCTCACGTTGCGCGTCACCTTCCCCTGGAGCGACGCCGGGCCGAAGAGCTGGAGGTCCTGCTGCGGGCGCAGGTTGTCCACCGGGAAGTCCTGGGCATGCACGCCCTGGCTGGGCGCGGCGGTCACCTCGACGACGATGTCCCGGCCTGGGTCTCCGCAGCCGTCCGCGAAGCAGACCTGCTTGGGGCCGCATTCGGCGTCCGAGGCGCACACGAGCTGCGCGGCCTTGGTCGAATCGTCGATGAGTCCGCACGCGGGGGCGCCCAGCGCCACCGCCACCCAGGTCGCGATGCGAAGCCGAGCGTTCATCGGCAGTTCCCCTGCACGGTGTTCACGACCCAGGCATAGCTGGTGGCGAAGCCCGGATTGACCACCGTGCCGCCGTCCGCCAGGTCGAGCTGTCCGCGCGGCCGGGGCTCGCGGTGGATGAGCCGGGTGTCCGTCACGATGGCCTCCACGACGTGCAGGCCCGGGCTCGCCAGGAGGCTGTTGGCCGCGCGCAGGTCCACGTGGAGCTGCGCGCCGCCCGCGCGGTCCGGGCGCCCGGTGTTGGTGAACTCGTCCACCTGCTGGATGCGGCCGTCGGTGGGATAGTCCACGTACCACTCGACGCTGAGCGTGTCGTCCACGTCGGGATCCTGCACCTCCACCGAGAAGTCGAGCGCGCACGTGCTGGCGCCGAAGTCGCGAATGAGACGCTCCGGGGGCCGCACCTGGTTCTCGATGATGCGTGGTGGGCGGTTGAGCATGACGGGCAGGTTGTCCAGGAACGAGGCGCTGTCCTGCGGGACGAGGCAGCCGGCCGCCACGCCCAGGCACAGGGCGAGCCCGAACAGTCCCCACGTCGTGGGGGACCGTCGTTCGCGCGGGGCTCGAATCGAGGAGGGTCGCATCGTTCAGGGACCTGGCGCCGTCAGAGCAGCTCCTCGCCCTCCTCGGGGGGAAGGGGCCGGCCCGTCTTCTCCGCCTCCAGCTTCTCCAGGTGGCGGAAGATGGTGCGGGGATCCACGCCCAGGTCCTTGGCCGTCTTGGTGCGGTTGCCGTTGTTCCGCGCCAGGACCTCGTTGATGTAGCGCTTCTGGAACTCTTCCTTCGCTTGGAGCAGCGGCATGATGGGCTCCAGGTTCTCCGGCTTGAGGTCCAGATCGTCCGAGCCCAGCAGCGGCTTGTCCGCGAGCACCGCGGCCTTCTTGATGCGGTTCTCCAGCTCGCGGATGTTGCCCGGCCAGCTGTACTTCTTCATCGAGACGCTGGCGGACGGCGTGAAGCCGCGCGCCCGCGAGTTGAACTCCCGCGCGTACTTCTGAAGGAAGAAGCGGCCCAGGACGATGATGTCCTCGCCGCGCTCACGCAGCGGCGGCAGCTTCAACGTGACGACGTTGAGCCGGTAGTAGAGGTCCTCGCGGAAGGTGTTCCGCTTCACTTCCTCCTCGAGGATCTTGTTGGTGGCGGCCACCACGCGGATGTCCACCGCCTCGCCGCGGTTGTCGCCGACCTTGTAGACGACCTTCTCCTGGAGCGCGCGCAACAGCTTCACCTGGAGCTGCAGGGGCATCTCGCCAATCTCATCCAGGAACAGCGTGCCGCCGATGGCCGCCTGGAACTTGCCGGGGCGCGTGGCCACCGCGCCGGTGAAGGCGCCCTTGGTGTGGCCGAACAGCTCGCTCTCCAGCAGGTTCTCCGGGATGGCGCCGCAGTTGATGGTGATGAACGGGCCCTTGGTGCGCGGCGAGCGGCGGTGGATCTCCCGGGCGATGAGCTCCTTGCCCGTGCCCGTCTCGCCGGTGATGAGGACCGAGATGTCCGTGGGGGCGATCTTGTCGATGCGCTTGTACACGTCGCGCATGCCCTGACACGCGCCCACGATGTCGCCGTAGCGTTGATCCTCCAGCTTCTTGCGCAGCTCGGTGTTGTCCAGCTTGAGGTCATTCACCAGCAGCGCGTTGTGCAGGATGAGGGACGCCTGCGCCGCGAAGACGGTGAGCATGTCCAGGCTCTTGGGCTCGAAGCGGTTCACCAGCCGGTCATTGCCCACGTAGAGCACGCCGAACAGGTCGCCCTTGTGCATGAGCGGCACGCACATGACCGAGTGGACCTTGAGGTTGACCACCGACTCGCTGGCCTTGAACTCGGGCGCGTCCACCGCGTCCGCGAGGATGAGCGCGCGCTGGTCGCGCACCACCTTGGCGATGATGGAGTCGGAGAGCTTCTCCACCGCGTCCTCGATGTTCTCGCGGGAGATGTTGCGCGCCACCTTCACGCGCGGCTCGCCGCTCTCCATGAGGATGAGGAAGCCCTTGTCGGCGCGCGTCACCTCGATGGCCTCGTCCATGAGGCTCTCGAGGATGCGCTCCACGTCGTAGCTGCCCAGCAGCCGCTCGCTGAAGGCGGTCAGCCGCCGCAGGAGCACCAGCTCGCGGCCGGGGACCCCGGGCACCTCGGCGGTGTGCGAGTCCGAGCTGTTGGAGGACAGCGAGACCTCCACCTCGGCCGTGGGCGTGCGGGGCGGCGGGGCGCGGGGCGCGTCGTCGCGGGTGAAGACAAGCTCGGTGCCGCCCACGCGCACCACGTCACCGGTGGCCAGCGCGTGGGTGTCGCGCTTGCGTCCGTTGACCTGGAAGGTGGCGCCCAGGGTGCCCACTTCGTAGCGGCTGCCATCGAAGGTGACGTGCAGGGCGCTGTCGGGGACGGCGGGGTCCTCCAGGCGCACGTCGTTGTCAGGACCCCGGCCGAGGCTGGTGATGCGCTTGCGCAGGGAGACCGTGAGGACCTTGCCATCGGGGGAGCGGACGGTGAGGCTGGCCATAAGAGGGCGCGTACCTGGGGCTAGAACTTGAGGGTGAGGCCCGCGCCCACGCCGTCCGGGGAGGCATGCAGCCGCAGTCGCAGGGGCGGGGGGGCAGGAGAGCGGAGGGACTCGGAGGGCGAGGGCTCCGGGCGAGCCTCCATGGTGGTGCGCACGACTTGATCCTCGTGGTGGTAGATGGCGTCCACCACGCCCAGCGCATAGACGGTGTAGAAGCCCGTCGCCGACGCCAGCTTCAGCAACTGCCACGTGTCCGCTTGCCGCGCGCGGTCCGTGGGGATGTATCGCACCGGGATGGAGGCCTGTCCGTCCTCGTCATAGACATTGTCGAGGCGGATGAAGCCTTCCTTGTAGAGCGAGCCGTACGCGAAGAAGGAGATGATGCTCGTCACCGCGAGCGCGCCCTCGGTCGCGGCGAAGACGATGCCCAGGCTGTTGCGGCCTTGCTGGAACTGGCCCGCGCCAAAGGGCACGAAGTTGACCAGGAAGTTGCGCTTCTCCACCGTGCGCACGACGACCTGTCTCGAGAGTTCCTCGGCGCGGCGGCGCTGCGTCTCGGCCGCCAGCCGCTCCTGCTCGCGGCGCTCCGCTTCGGACTTCTCGCGCTCCACGCGCAGCCGCTGCTCTTGCCGGAGGAACTCCAACTCGCTGGCCATCTGGCCCTTCAGGTCTTCGAAGAAGGCCACGGCCGGGGGCGGGACGACGAACGGATCCAGGTTGAAGTCGGGATCCAAGCGCAGCAGCGCGCGCAGGTGCCGCGCGGCCTCTTCGGTGCGCCCCAGGTTGAAGGCCGCCAGTCCCGCCAGCTTCTGCAGCTCCTCCAGGTCCTCGGGGCCGAGGTTGCCGCGGTCGATGCGCTGGCCCGCGCGGTCCAGCACCTCGGCGTACTTGCCGTACTCGAAGGCGGCGCGGAGGGCGGACACCTCGGGGTCGGTCGGCTCCTGCGCTCGCGCGGGCAGGGCGAGCGCGAGCGCCAGGCAGAAGAGGAGGAGCGACAGGGCGCGGCTCATTCGGGGTGCAGGGTTCCGCGCAAGGTGGTGGGTTTGCCCGGCTCCAGGAGGACGACGCGCTTCTCCGCGCGGAAGCCCGGGCGGCTGATCTCCACCTCGACGCGGTGCTGGAAGCTGGCCGGGCCGCGCGGGGAGCGGATCTCGAAGGGCTGGGCCAGGCTGTCGTGCGCGGTGCGGCGCGTGTCGCCCACCTGCACCAGCGCGTCCGCGGGCTGATAATCGAACGAGAGCTGCGAGGGCTTGAGCAGCGCACGCAGCCGGAAGACGTTGTCGCCCTCGGCGCTCACGTCGATGGTCTCCGTGGTGTCCTCGCAGTAGTCGCAGGTGATGGTGACGGAGTGGCGGCCCGGCGTCGTCTGCACGTTGTGCTGCGCGAGCGGCTGCGCGCTGGCCGGCGCATCATCCACCCGCACGAAGCCATAGGGCCGCACCAGGATGGACACGGGCATCGTCCGCACGGGGGCGGTCCCCTTGCGGGCCGCCGAGCGCGGCTCCTCGGTGGACTCTGGCGGCGCCGGATGCGGAGCTGGCGGGCGCTCCATGGCGGTCCGCACGACGGTCGTGACGGGCGGCGCCGGGGGCGTGGCGCGCGTGGGGGGCGGCGTCACCCGGGCAATGGGCTGGGGCGTTGGCGCGGTCGCCGAGGGCGGGGTGGGCACGGGCGCCGCGGGCTCGCGCAGGGCATGGACCTTCCAACCCACCGTGCCGAGCACGCCCGCCACGACGGCGGCGGTGCCCAGTCGCAGGCCCCGGCGGCGCCAGGTGCGCAGCCGTTGGGCGCGCTGGACGTTCTTGAGCAGCGCGAGGGCGCGCGCATTGTCCGCGTCCAGCGCGAGCACCTGGTTCAGGTGCGCGAGGGCGCGCGGGGTGCGCTTCTCGGCGAGCAGGCGCTCCCCGCGCTCCAGCAGCGCCGCGACGATGCGCTGGCGCGCGAGCTTCTTGTACGAGGGCGGGTCGGCGAAGAACGACACGAGCTCCTCGCCCACGCGCGGGAAGCCCAGGCCGGTGAGGTAGTCCGCGAGCGCGTCGCGGAGCTGGCCCGCGTCCGCGTAGCGGCGGCGCGGGTCGCGCTGAAGACAGAGGGCGCAGATCTCCGCCAGCTCATCGGACAGCGAGGGCACGCGGCGCCGAGGGTCCTCGTAGGCGCCATCGAGGATGCGCTTGAGGGTGGCGGTGGTGTTGGGCGCGCTGAAGGGCAGGCGGCCGGTGAGCAGGGCATAGAACATGATGCCCAGGCTGAAGACGTCCGCCTCGGGGCCTGCTTCGAGTCCCTCGATGATCTCCGGGGACATGTGCGCGGGCGATCCCACCAGCGTGCCAGTGACGGTCATCCGCTCTTCGATGTCGAGCAGCCGCGCGATGCCGAAGTCCATCAGCTTGAGGACGCCGTCCTCGCGCACCATGACGTTGTCGGGCTTGAGGTCGCGGTGGATGACGCCGGACTCGTGCGCGTGGGCGAGCGCCGCGGCCAGCTCGTGGATGATCATCGCCGCCAGCTCGGGCGGCTCCAGCGCGCCCTCGTCCAGGTACGTCTTGAGCGTGCGGCCTCGGATGTACTCGGTGACGATGAAGGCGTCGTGGGCCTCGGCGGGGGAGAAGTCGAACACCTCCAGGATGTTGGGGTGGTGCAGCTTGGCCACCGCGCGGGCCTCGCGCGCTAGGCGCTTGCGCGACTCGTCCTTGCCGGCCAGGTGCGGGTGCAGCACCTTCACGGCCACTTCGCGATCGAGCGCGGTGTCGAGCCCTTTGTACACGACGCTCATGCCCCCGGAGCCCAGCTCCTCCAGGATGCGATAACGACCGATATGGCGGCCGACGAGCGTCATGGTTCGCGTTTGCCCCTGCTCCCTCGACTCAGTCCCCGAATCCGATTCCCATGCTCTTGGCGAACCGCACCAGCTCCCCGTGCGGATCCACCCGGCGCTCCTTGCGCGACTCACTCAGCGGCACCGCGACGATGGCGTTGTTGCGCAGCGCCACCATGTGGCCCCACTGCCCGTCGCGCACCAGGTCCAACACCTTGCAGCCGTAGCGCGTGGCCAGCACGCGGTCCGCCGCGCTGGGACTGCCACCGCGTTGCAAGTGGCCCAGCACCGTGACGCGGATCTCCGCGTCGATGTGCCGCGCCAGCAGATCCGCGCACACCTTGCCCGCGCCACCCAGCCGCACCACGCCGCGTCCCGGAATGTCCTCGGCCTTCTCCATCACCGCCAGCGTGCCGCCCTCGGGGAAGGCGCCCTCGGAGATGGCGATGATGGAGAAGCTGCGCCGGCGCGTGGCCCGGCGGCGGATCTTCTCCACGATGGACTCCACGCGGTACGGAATCTCCGGCAGCAGGATGACGTCCGCGCCGCCCGCGATGCCGCTGTCCAGTGTGAGGAAGCCCGCGTGCCGGCCCATGATCTCGACGACCATCACCCGGTCATGCGACTCGGCGGTGGAGTGCAGGCGGTCTAGCGCCTCGGTGACGATGAGCCGCGCGGTGTCGAAGCCGAACGTCTGGTCCGTGCCGGACAGGTCGTTGTCGATGGTCTTCGGACACCCGACGACCTTCAGGCCCTTCTCCGCCAACCGGTGCCCGATGGACAGCGTGCCGTCGCCGCCGATGGTGACGAGCCCATCCAGGCCCAGCTCCTCGCAGCGGCGCAGCACCCGGTCCGACACGTCCCGCTCCACCCAGTGGTCGCCCTCGCGCAGGGCGTAGGCGAAGGGGTTGGCTCGGTTGGACGTGCCCAGGATGGTGCCGCCCTTGGGCAGGATGCCGCGCGTGTCCTCCACGCCGAGCGGGCGGACGAGCTCCGGCTCGCACAGCCCCATGTAGCCGTTCTCGATGCCGACGAATTCATGGCCGAACTCGTGCGCGCCACGCCGGACGAGGCCGCGGATGAGGGCGTTGAGCCCCGGGCAGTCACCGCCACCGGTGAGGACTCCGAGTCGCAGGGGTCGGGTCATGGTCACGAGTCAAGTCGGACGTGGGTGTCACGTGGGTGAGGCCGCGCTATGACAGCGACGTCGGGGCGGATTGTAGGAGCGCGCTCCGGGGGGTGCAACGCGTGAATACGCCCCACGTCGGATCTCCCGGTGCCAGGGAGATAGGGCACTTCAGTCGCGCTTGAGGCGGCGGCGGGAGGCCAGCCGATCCAGCAGGGCCTGCAGCTTGTCCTCGGGCTCCGGCGGGAGGGCCTTGTCCGTGGGCGACTGGACGGGCAGGGCGCGAGCCAGCTCGTACAACTCCAGGAGGCGCTCCTGGAGCAGCTCGTTGCCGGGGCGATCCTGGAGCGCGCGGCGATAGGCGGCGGCCGCGCCCACATAGTCTCCCAGCGCGAAGAGTCGCTCGCCCTCCTGCATGGGCGTGGAGGGGCCGAGCGACGGCAGCTCGTGGGGCTCGCGCGGGCGGTTCTGCAGGTGCTGCAGCTCATGGGGCTGGAGCGACTCGCGCACCAGCACGAGCTTGTGGGCGAGCCCCTCCTCCGTGGGGAAGGCACGAGCGAGCTGCTCGAAGAGGCCGAGGGCCTCGGCGAGTTCGCCACGGCGCAGGGCTCGGTCGGCGCGCGCCTCCAATTCGGCCCTGGCGGCTGGAGTCATCGGGGCGCGAACGTTAGCCGCGCCCGAGGGGGATGTCACACGGGGAAGCAGGCGCGCGGGACTTCCTGGAATACGGGCGGACAGGTGGCGCGGGCTATGCTCGCCGCGTGGTGTGGCCGCTTCTGACGCTCATGTTGATGGTGCAGCAGGGGGCGCTGGGCGCCGAGCTGCGCCGGGATGGTTACAGCTTCCGGCCCCCGGCGTCCTTCCGGATGACAGGCTGGGAGCGCTACGCCGGCTCGCGCGTGGGCGCGGTGTCGCTGGAGCCCGGGGCGTCTCGCGGCCTGTCCGCGGTGCTGATGGATGGCGAGGGCCCGGAGGCCGCCACGTGGCTGGTGTCGGTGGTGGAGCAGGGCTTCTCCGCCAGCCCTTCCGAGCGGGACGCGTTCGCCTCGGCGGTGCCGGGGCACTTCCTGCGGGAGTTGGGACTGACGCTGTCTCCCGAGCGGGTGGACCGGGTGGGCGGGCCGGTGCCCCGGGTGGAGGTGCTGGGCACGTTGCGCGAGGCGGGCCAGGTGCGCGCGGTGCTGGTGACGGCGCTGGCGTCCGAGGGGCGTCACGCGGTGGTGACGGTGAGCGCGCCGGCGGAGCGGTGGGAGGCGCTGGCGCCCCAAGTGCGCGCGTCGTTGGAGAGCTTCCGGATGGAGCCTCCCGTCGCGGGCGTGGTGCCTCGGCGGGTGGCGGGCGCGCTGGCGGGGGCGCTGGCGGGCGCGCTGGTGGCCTCCTATGCCGCCTGGCGCAGGCGACAGCGGGGGCGCGCCGAGTTCGGGCCGCGTGGCTGAGCGCGGGCGGGCGCTTCCGTGGCGGCCCGCCCTGCTTCGTCCTGTCCCTGTGTGGGGCCCCCTGGGGTACTGTGCGCCGTGCCCATGATCGTCCTCATCGCCGTCGCGTTGCTCGCGCAGACGCCCGTGGTGGCCCCGGTGGAGCCGGGCGTTCCTCCTGGAGCGTCAGAGGCCGCGCGTCCCGAGGCGCCGCCTCCCGTGCTGCCGCCCGCCACCCACGAGCTGTTCCGCAAGATTCAAGGGCGGGTCGCGCAGGTGCGCATCATCGAGCGGCGCTCGGGGACGAAGTCGTCCATCGGCTCGGCCTTCTTCGTGAGCGCCCAGGGGCACGCCATCACCAACTACCACGTGGTCTCCGACCTGGTGCTCCACCCGGAGGACTACACCGCCGAGTTGGAGCGCGGCGCCGGCACCGTGTTGGTGCGGCTGTTGGACGTGGACGTGGTGCACGACCTGGCCCTCATCCAGACGGATGTGCCAGCCCCGGACTTCTTCCCGCTGGATGACCACGAGCCGGCGCAGGGCACGCGCCTGTTCGCCATGGGCAACCCGCGCGACCTGGGCACCACCATCGTCGAGGGCACGTACAACGGGCTCGTCCAGGATGCGCTGTACGAGCGCATCCACTTCACGGGCGCCATCAACCCGGGCATGAGCGGCGGGCCCACGCTCACGGGCGAGGGCCGCGTGGTGGGCATCAACGTCTCCACGCTGGGCAATCAGGTCGGGTTCCTGGTGCCGGTGGCGCATGCGCGCGCGCTGCTGGCCCGCGTGCTTCAAGCTCCGCGAAAGCAGGTGGACGAGTCGTTGCTGCCGTCGGTCCATCAGCAGCTCCTGGAGAATCAGCAGCGGCTGACGGAGCGACTGCTCGCCTCACCCCTGCCGCAGCAGCCGCTGGATGACTACCGCGTGCCCGGGCGGTGGAGCAGCTTCCTCAAGTGCTGGGGGGACACGGCCCACGAGCCCGATACGCCCTACACGGTGACGAACTATCAGTGCTCGTCCGAGGAGGACATCTACCTGTCCTCCAATCACAGCACGGGCGTGGTGTCCTATCTCCACCAGCACGTGAGCAGCCGGGAGCTGGGCGCGCTGCGCTTCGCGTCGCTGTACAGCTCGCTGTACTCGCAGGACCCGGACTCCGTCCCCGCCACGCGCGAGGACGTCACCAACTTCCGTTGCCAGTCGGAGTTCGTGGACGTGGGCGGGCTGCCCGTGCGCGCGTCGATGTGCCTGCGCGCGTACCGGCGCTTCCCGGGCCTCTATGACCTGGTGCTGCGCGCCGCCACGCTCAACGCGAGCACGAGCGGCGTGGACTCCAGTCTCACCCTGGCGGGCTTCAGCGCGGACAACGCCCGCAAGCTGGCGCGGCGCTACCTGGAGGGCCTCTCGTGGACGAAGTGATCTTCCTGGAGGTCCTGGAGGGCGACGGTGTCCAGGCCCGGCACCGGCTGGAGCGCTTCCCCGTCAGCGTGGGGCGCGGCTACGACAACGACATCATCCTGGACGACCCCAAGGTGTCCGCGTCGCACCTGCGCGTCGAGCGGCGCGAGGACGGCGCGCTGGTGGTGCGCGACCTGGGCAGCCAGAACGGCACCTTCCGCGTGGACCCCTGGGCCCCGCTGGCCGAGGTGGTGCTGACGCCCGACGCGCGCGTGGCGCTGGGGGACACGGTGCTGCGCTTCCGCCCGCGAAGCCACAAGGTGGAGGACACCGTCATCGCGCGGATGGCCGAGTCTCCCCGCGAGCGCCTCTTCGAACAGCCTCGTGCCTTCACGGCGACCCTCCTGGTGTTGGTGTTCGCGTGCCTCGTCTCGGGCTACGTCACCAACTACCAGCGCACGGACTGGGGCGACCTCCTCACCTCGGGGTTGATTCCGCTGGGCGTGGCGCTGCTCTGGGCGGGCGGTTGGTCGCTGGCGAGCCGCATCTCGCGCCGGAGCTTCCAGTTCCGCACCCACGCCACCCTCGGGGGGCTGATGTTGTTGGGCGTCACGCTGGTGCCGGCCGCCACCGCGACGCTGGGCTTCAGCCTGTCGTGGCACTGGGGGCTGGGGTTCCTGACGAAGGTGGCCTACCTGGGCCTGCTGGTGTGGGGGCTGTTCTGGCACCTGCGCTACGTGACGCGCTGGGAGCCCGTGCGCCTGTTGCGCGTGCTGGTGGTGGGCTCGGGCGTGTTCCTGCTGCTCACGTACATCCCCACGCTGCTCGCCAACGAGGAGTTCAGCCCGGAGTTGGACTTCTCGCGCTCGATGTTGCCGCCCTCGTTCCGCGTGGCCCGGACCCAGTCCCTGGACGCGTTCTTCCAGGACAGCGCCCAACTGCAGAAGGACGTGGACTCGCTCGCGAAGGAGGAATGAACGGGGTCGCGTGTGTCGGACGGGTGAGGTAGGACGCGGGGCTGCCCATGTCCGGAGTCCTGCCCGAGCCCTTCACGCGCGTCCACGTGACGTTCGAGCTGACCTCCTTTCGCGAGGTGGCGCGCACGCTGCTGGCGCGCGGTGCGCCACCGGAGCGGGTGCTCTTCGTGGAGTCCCATGAGGGCGCTCGTGGCTTGGCGCACTCGGACCCGGAAAGCATGCGGACGCCTGGGGGGCTCGCGCCGGGCATGGCGCCCGTTGCCGCGGCGAGCGTGCCTCGGGATTTCCTCGTGCTGGCCGAGGCGGTGGCCTGTCATCGCTCCGCGGAGCGCTGGGGGCTGCTCTATCGCGTCCTCTGGCGACTCACGCGCGGGGAGCGCGCCGTGCTGGAGCGCTCGGGGGATGGGGATGTGGCGCGCCTGCGAGAGATGGAGCGCGCGGTGGGGCGTGACGCGCAGAGGCTCCTGGAAGGCGCGCGGTTTCGTCGCGTGTCCTCGGATGAGGGCGAGCGGTTCGTCGCGTGGTTCCGGCCGGCACACCGCATCGCCCGGTACGTGGCTCCGCGCGTCGCGCGGCGGTTCGCGTTCGCGCGATGGAGTCTCCTCACGCCCGACGCGAGCGCGCACTGGGATGCCGGGCAGCTGCGCTTCGCGGCCGGCGTCGCGGACCCTGGGATGCCCGAGCCTCGCGCGCTCGGCCCCGAGGGGCAGATGGTGGGGGCGGGGGACGGCGCGGTTTCGTTGATGCTGGTGCGCGAGCGCTCCGACGTGGCGGATGCGAGCGCGGGCCATCCGCTCTTCGGCGCCGAGGCGTCCCTGCTCGACGAGGTGCTTGCTCGGGCGCGGCTGCGGCGCTCGGCGGTGCACCGGGCGTCGCTGCCCAGGGACGTCGAGGACTCGGAGTGCCGGGCGTGGCTGGAGGCGGAGGTGGCGACGGTGCGGCCTCGGATGGTGGTCGCGCTGGGCGAGGGGGCCGCGCGCGCGTTCCTGGGGCCGAGCTTCCGCTTCCACCTGGACCGGGGGCGGCTGCTGCGCACGCCGTGGGCAGACGCTTGGATGGCCACGTTCGACCCCGCGCAGGTGCAGCGGATCGCCGAGCCGCGCGCTCGGGCCGAGGCGCGGATCCACTTCGAGGCGGACCTGCGCTCGGCGGCGGAGTGGGTGAAAGGCCCGGGGCGCTACATGCCCTTGACGGAGTGGGGCCGGTAGGGCGCCTCCAGCATCTGGACCTCCGCGGGCTCCAGCTTGAGGTCCACCGCGCGCGCGGCGTCCTCCAGGTGCGTGAGCTTGGTCGCGCCGATGATGGGCGCCGTCACCACCGGCTTGGACAACAGCCACGCGAGAGACACCTGGGCGGACGGAACCCCGCGCGTCTCCGCCACCTGCCGCACCGCCTCCACCACGTCCCAGTCGCCGGGGTGATCGTAGAGGATGGGGGAGAGTGAGTCAGTGCCCGCGCGCTTGGTGGACTCTCGGTCATCCAGGGACTTTCGCGAGCCCGCCAGCAGCCCCCGCGCCAGCGGAGACCAGGGGATGACGCCCACGCCCTCGGCCTCGCAGAGGGGGAGCATCTCGCGCTCCTCCTCGCGGTAGACGAGGTTGTAGTGGTTCTGCATGGAGACGAAGCGACTCCAGCCACGGCGCTCGGAGACGCCGAGCGCGCGCGCGAACTGCCACGCGAACGCGGTGCTCGCGCCGATGTAGCGGACCTTGCCCTGCTGCACGAGCAGCTCCAGGGCGGCGAGCGTCTCCTCCACCGGCGTCATCGGATCCATGCGGTGGAGCTGGTACAGGTCGATGGTGTCCACGCCGAGCCGCTTGAGGCTCGCCTCGCACGCCTGGACCACGTGCTTGCGCGACAGGCCGCGCATGTTCTGGCCATCCCCGGTGGGGAAGAAGACCTTGGTGGCCACGACCACTTCTTCCATGCGCGCGTAGCGGCGCAGCGCGCGGCCGGTGATCTCCTCGCTGACGCCCAGCGAGTACATGTTCGCGGTGTCGAAGAAGTTGATGCCCAGCTCCACGGCGCGGCGGAAGAACGGCTGGGAGGACTCCTCGTCCAGCACCCAGGGGCGCCACTTGGGCGTGCCGTAGCTCATGCACCCCAGGCAGAGGCGAGACACCCGCAGGCCCGTGCGGCCCAGGTTCACGTACTTCATCGGTGCGCTCCTTTCGCGCGTCACGCGCTGCATCTTCGTGGGTCGCGCGGCATCTTCGTGGGTCGCGCCCGGTCCGCCCAGCGCGACTTTCGTCGGACGTGGCCGAAAAGACGACGGGCAGGCCCCCAAGGAGGGAGCCTGCCCGCGTGACATCCGAGAGGACCGCTGGAACTACGCGCGGACCTCGGGAGCGCTCTCGGCCGAGGGCGGGATGGCAGGAGCCTCCTTGCCCGGCTCACCCCCGCCCGAGGCGGACGCGCCGCCCTTGAACGGAGAGGTCTCCAGCGCCGCCTTGAGCACCTCGTCCATCTCCTTCACGAAGATGAACTCCAGCTCGTTCTTGGCCTGATCCGGCACGTCCACCAGGTCCTTGCGGCACCGCTCGGGCAGGATGACCCGCTTGATGCCCGCCCGGTGCGCCGCCAGCACCTTCTCCTTGATGCCGCCCACCGGCAGCACCAGGCCCCGCAGGGTGGCCTCGCCCGTCATCGCCGTGTCGTGCCGCACCCGGATGCCCGTCAGGAGGCTGGTGAGCGCGGTGAGGATGGTGACGCCGGCCGAGGGACCATCCTTGGGGATGGAGCCCGCGGGGAAGTGCAGGTGCAGGTCCGTCTTCTCGAGGAAGTTCGGGCTGATGCCCAGCGACTCCGCCTTGCTGCGCAGGTAGCTGAGCGCCGCCGTCGCGCTCTCCTTCATCACGTCGCCCAGCTGGCCGGTGAGCGTCATGCCGCCCTTGCCCGCCATCTTCGTCGCCTCGATGAAGAGCAGGTCGCCGCCGGCCGCCGTCCAGGCGAGGCCCGTGGCCACACCGGGGACTTCCGTGCGCTCCGCGACCTCCGAGTAGAACATCTCGGGCCCGAGGATCTCCTTCACGCGCTCGGCGTTGATGATCTGCTTCTCCGTCTTGCCGCCCGCGACCTCCACCGCGATGGCGCGGCAGATGTCCGCGATGCGCCGCTCGAGGTTACGCACACCGGCCTCTCGCGTGTACGAGGTGGTCAGCACGAGCAACGAGTCGTCGGTGATCTCGATGTGGTCCGGAGACAGCCCGTGCTCCTTGAGTTGCTTGGGGACGAGGTGGATGCGGGCGATCTGCTGCTTCTCCTCGAACGTGTAGCCGGACAGCTCGATGATCTCCATGCGGTCGCGGAGCGGCCCGGGGATGGGGTCGAGCTGGTTCGCCGTGGCGACGAACATCACCTTGGACAGGTCGAACGGCACGTCCAGGTAGTGGTCGCTGAACGAGTTGTTCTGCTCCGGATCCAGCACCTCGAGGAGCGCCGCGCTGGGGTCGCCGCGGAAGTCCGCGCCCAGCTTGTCGATCTCATCGAGCATCATCACCGGGTTCTTGGTGCCGGCCTTCTTCATGCTCTGGATGAAGCGGCCGGGCAGCGCGCCCACGTAGGTGCGCCGGTGCCCGCGGATCTCGGCCTCGTCGCGCACGCCGCCCAGGCTCAGGCGCACGAACTTGCGCCCCGTGGCCTTCGCCACGCTCTGGCCGAGCGACGTCTTGCCCACGCCCGGAGGACCGACCAGGCACAGGATGGGGCCGCGCATGTCGTTCTTCAGCTTGCGCACGGCCAGGTACTCCAGGATGCGCTTCTTCACCTTCTTGATGCCGAAGTGATCCTTGTCGAGCTGCTGGCGCGCGTTCTCGATGTCGAGGTTGTCCTCGGACAGCTTGGCCCACGGCAGATCCGCGATCCAATCCAGGTAGGTGCGCGCGACGGTGTACTCGCTGGAGGCCGCCGGAATCGTCTTCAGGCGGTTGAGCTCCTTCTGCGCCACCTTCTCCACGTCGGGCGGCAGGCCCGCCTTCTTCAGGCGCTCCTGCAACTCGTCGAGCTCCTCCTCCTCCTCGCCCATCTCGCCGAGCTCTTCCTTGATCGCCTTGAGCTGCTGGCGCAGGTAGTACTCGCGCTGGGTCTTCGACATCTCGCCCTTCACGGCGGAGTCGATCTTGTTGGAGAGCTTGAGGATCTCGCGCTTGCGGTTGAGCAGCTCCAGCACCAGCTTCATGCGTGCCTTGAGGTCCACCGTCTCCAGGACGGCCTGCTTCTCCTCGATGGGCACGTCCACGTTGGCGGCGATGAGGTCCGCCAGGTGGCCGGGGTGCGTGATGCTCTCCACGAGCTCCGTGGCCGCCGCGGGCAGCTCGGGCATCAGCTCGATGACCTCGCGGGCGAGCTTCTTGAGGTTGATGCCCAGGGCCTCCACCTCGACGTTCTCCGCCGAGGTCTTGTCCTCGACCGCGTCGATGCGGGCCTTGAGGTAGGGGGCCTCCTGGACCAGCTCCAGCACGCGGAAGCGCGCCAGACCCTGGACGACGAGCGAGTAGTTGTCCTCGCCCATCTTCAGGAGCTTCACGATGCGGGCAACCGTGCCCATGGTGTAGAGGTCGGAGGCGCCCGGGTCCTCCTCCTCGGCGCGGCGCTGGGTGACGACGCCGATGACCTGGTCGTCACGAACCGCGTCCTTGATGAGCGCAATCGTCTTCTGGCGGCCGACGGCCAGCGGGAGCACGCCGCCCGGGAAGAAGACACTGTTCCGCAGCGGCAGGATGGGCAGCACCTGCGGGATGTCTTCCTTGTTGATCAGCCCTGGAGGAGCCATCGCGGTGGGCATGGCGCTGGCCGCGGTGCCCTTCTTCTTCTCGTCAGACATGAAGTTCGGCCTCTTCCTTCTTGATCCCGGTCAGCAAGCAACCGAGCCGGTGAACCATCTGTCGTTTTTCTGCGGCAGATGAAGCAAGGTAACAACCAAAACGGATGTGGCAAACGCGGTGTGCGTTTTTTCCGTGCCTCGTCGGATGCGCGACGCTCCTCTCGCGTCTCGCGTCCAGGAGCGGGGTGGGGCATGCTCGCCCCCTCTGTCCGAGGCGGTGCGTCGCTGGTGCGCGCCGCGTGCAGGAGGCCCCCCGTGACGCGCCATTCCCGAGCCCCCCTCGTCCTGTTGTCCGCCCTGCTGGCGGCGGCCTGTCATTCTCCCGTGGATGACCCGGGCTCCACCGTGCCCGGGACCTGTCAGTCCGCCCCGCCGCTCATCGCGCCGCAGAAGACGGACATCCTCTTCGTCATCGACAACTCCGGCTCCATGGCCGAGGAGCAGGCGGGCATCGCCACGGAGCTGCCCGCCTTCCTGGAGGCCATCAAGGAGGGCAGCGGGGTGGCGCAGGACTTTCGCGTGGGGGTCATCACGACGTCGGTGTATCAGCGGCACATCCTGAAGTCGGGCCAGGACGTCGTTCGTCAGTACCCGGATCAATCCGGCCGGCTCCAGGCAGTCCCGGACGCGGCCGGGAACCCCACGGACGAGCGGTTCATCGACGGCACGGACAGCTTCGTCGTGGAGAAGTTCCGTCGGCTGGTGAAGCAGGGCACGGAGGGCAGTGGCCAGGAGACTCCCTTCGAGGCGGTGCGCCTGGCCGTCTCCAGCCCGCTGAGCACCACGTCCATCGCCCAGGGGGGCAACGGAGGCTTCCTCCGGGATGGCGCGCGCCTGCTGGTGGTGGTGGTGACGGACGAGGAGGACTGCAGCTCCACGGTGCGGCCGCCGCCGGTGGCGCTGCGCGACGACGCCTCGCGGGACTTCTGTCACGAGCAGGAGAACCTGCTGACGTCGGTGGAGGACTACTACGCCATCTTCCAGGGCCTGCATGATGGGACGGGCGCCTCGCGCGAGGTGCTCTGGGCCACCATCGGGCCGGTGGCGCTGAGCGACAAGCGGGCGGAGTTGGTGCAGGACAGCACGCCGCAGGGACCTGTCGTGCGCAACGCGGATTGCCCGACGTCCTATGGCCCCGGGTATCGCCAGCGCGCCATGGCGGAGAAGTTCGACCGCAAGCTGGTGAACCTGGATTCCATCTGCAAGAGCAACTACCGGGACACGCTCATCGGCATCGCGGCGCTGGCCACGGTGGGGCAGAGCCTTGACGTGATGAACCTGCCGGACGCGCGGCTGGCCCGCGTGGAGCTGACGCGGGAGGATGGCTCGGTGCAGGTGTGCTCGGTGGCCGGAGGCGAGCTGAGATACGAGCCGTCGGGCGAGGGGCGCCCGGCGCGGCTGTACTTCCTGGGTGGGTGTCTGCGTCGCGTGGGCGATACCCGGGTGGATGTGAAGCTGCTCTGCGCGGGGTAGCTCGCGCGCGTTTTCGTCGCCAGACCTGACACGTCATCCGCTGCTTCCCACCTCCTGTGTCCACAGCGGTGGGTGTCAGACCTCCTAGCATACTGAACGACCGTCCAGCCGAGGGGCTGGCGGACGTGTGCGGGAGGCGAGATGAGCGCGGCGGTGGATCAGCAGGCGGCGAGCGAGGAGCCGATGACCTCGGCGCCAGGCTCGGTGGTGGAGCAGCTCCGCGAGCGCATCCGGAGGCTCCAGGCGGCGCCGCGTCAGTACCTGGCGGTGCTGCGCACGGGCGTGGCCGCGGTGGACGCGCTGCTGCCCGCGGGAGGCTTTCCCCTGGGGCAGGCCGTGGAGCTGTGCGGCGAGGCGGCCTCGGGGCGCACCAGCCTGGCCCTGCGCGCGGTGGCGGCGGCGCACCGGGAGCAGCGGCTGTGCGCGTGGGTGGATGGCCCGAAGGAGATCTATCCGCCCGCGGCGGCGGCGCTGGGCGTGGACCTGGAGCGCCTCCTGGTGGTGCGGCCTCCGCTCCCGGAGCAGCGCGTGTGGGCCGCGGTGCAGTTGGCTCGCAGTGGTGCCTTCGCGTGCGTGGTGTTGGACCTGACGCGCGGCGTGGGCGCGGCGGGGCGGCCCACGCGGCTGTCTTTGCCGGAGACGCGCAAGTTGGCGGACGCGGCGGGGCGCGGCGGAGGGTTGTTGCTGCTCACCACGCCGGACGCGCCCGCGGATGGGATGACGCGGCTGCGGCTGGAGGCCCGGGGCGTGGAGGGCTGGTCCGTGGAGCTGGTGCGCAGTCGGCAGGGCGGCACGGGCAGCCGGGTGGTTCGCCCCTGGAGTGAGCTGTACCCGGAGCTGGGGCTGGACGGCGGCGGGCACCTGCTGGACGTCGCGGCGGGCGCCGCGGACGCCACGGCGGACTTCCAGCGAGCGCAGCGGAGCGCCCTGCGCAACGGCGCTGGCGTCCAAGGTCAGGCGCGGCCCGTGCGCGTGCCCGCGATGTCGCGTGCCGAGGGGGCGCGCGAGGCGAGGCGGTGCTGATCCATGCGGCGAGGCTATCTGCACCTCGTGCGCTTCCCCGTACAGCGCAAGGTGGTCGAGTCGCCGGAGCTGGCGGGGCGGCCCTTCGTGCTCGTGGAGGAGGCGCGTGGCCAGCGCCGCGTGGCGTTCGCGTCCACGAGCGCGCTGCGGGCCGGCGCGCGGCCCGGGCTGACGCTGACGGCGGCGTGCGCCTTGGAGCCCGCGCTGGGGAACTTTCCCTATCGGCCGGAGGCGGAGACCGCCGCGCTCGCCGCGCTGGGGGAGGCGCTGCTGGGCCTGTCTCCGGGCTTCCAGCTCAGCGCGCCGGAGGGACTCTGGTTCGACGCGAGCGCGGCGCACCTGGTGGGTGGAGAGGAGGCCCTGGGAAGCCGGGTGCTGGAGGTCTGCGCCGAGCAGGGCTACCGCGGGCACGTGGCGGTGGCCTCGGAGTCCTTCACCGCACGGGCGCTGGCTCGGCACGGGGCGCGGCGCGTGGAGGTCGTGGCCGAGGGCCAGAGCGGTCGGGCGCTCTCGCCGCTGTCGCTGTCCGCCCTGGAGTCTCGCGAGGCCGAGGCGTTCTCGGCGCTCGGGTTGTCCACGCTGGGGCAGGTGGCGGCGTTGCCTCCCGCGGCGGTGACGGCGCGGGGAGGCGCGGCGGGCGCGCGCATCCAGGCGCGCTGCCGAGGCGCGGATGACACGCCCTTCGTGCCCGCCGTGTTGGAGGAGGTCCTGGAGGAGCGGGTGGTGCTGGACGGGCCCGTCGAGTCCTTCGAGCCGCTCCAGTTCGCGCTGAAGACGCTGTTGGATCGCCTGGGCGCGCGGCTGTCCGGCCGAGGCTGGGCGGCGGTGAAGCTCACCTTCCTGCTCAAGCTGGATCCCTCCGGGTGTCTGGAGTTGCCGCTGACGCTGGCGCGCCCCACGGCCCGCGCGAAGCTCCTGTTGGACCTGGCCCGGCACCGGCTGAGCGAGCTGCGCGTGGAACACCCCGTGGTGGAGGTGGCCGCGCGGGTGGATGAGCACGGGGAGGACTCGGGCCAGCAGCTCTCGCTGGGCGAGGTGCCGGAGGGGGACGCGGCGCTGGAGGTGGTGTTGTCCCGGCTGGTGACCACGCTGGGGGACGAGTCGCTGTTCTCCTCGGCGCTGGAGGCGGCGTTCCGGCCCGAGGCCGCGCACCTGCCTCGGCGCTTCCAACCTCCGGAGGCCCGGCGGGGCCTGGGGATGGACCTGGGGCGGCCCGTGGAGTCCGCGCTCGGGCGGGACCCGGTGGCGTGGGAGCGCCCCCCTCGGCTGCTGGCCCAGCCCGCCTGTCTGGAGGCAGAGCTGTCGTCCTCCGGCGGGATGCAGGCCGCGTGGCTGAACGGGCGTCGTCACGGGGTGACGATGATGGAGGGACCGGAGCGGCTGGACGGTGAGTGGTGGTCCGAGGCGGCTTTTTCGCGCGACTACTATCGCGTGTTCTTCGAGGGGCTGGGGCCCGCGTGGGTGTTCCGCGACGCGCGCGACGGCCGCTACTACCTGCAAGGGCTGTTCGACTGAGCGGGGGACACGCTGTGTCTGGCCTCGCGCAGTCGCGTCACATGTCGGTGGAGGGCGGCCGCGAGGTGGCCTAGCTTCGGGGCATGTTCGCCCTCCGCGCCGTCCCCGTCCTGCTGCTGTGCCTCGTCGCCGCGTCCTGCGCGGGCCCGCGCGAGGTGCGTCCGCCGGGCGCCATCCGCAAGGTGGTGGTGGTGTCTGGCTCGCGCGTGGAGCGGCTCCCCACGGGGACCTATCGCCAGGACATGCTCGATGAGAGCAGCCCCCGGCTGGTGCTCGCGCGGCAGGCGGAGGCGGTGCTGAGCGAGCGCGGCTTCGAGGTGGTGGCGACGCGCGCCTCCGAGGCGCCGCTGCCGCAGACGAACGAGGTGATGTCCTTCATCCAGCAGAACCAGGCCGAGGCCGCGGTGGTCATCATCCTGGACTGGCTGGATGTGTCCGGGGCCGCGGTGATGGGCCGGGCGGACGTGGTGCTGCGCATGGGCCTGGTGGGCCCCGATGGACAGGTGAAGTGGACGGACACCTTCCGCTCCCAGCCCGTCATCAGCGTGTACGCCGCGCAGTCGGATTGGCAGTCGTACCTGCGGCGCGCGGCGGTGGACGCCGTGCGGGCCGTGCCCTGAGCGCATGCGGGTCCTCGTCACGGGCGCGGCGGGCTTCATCGGGTTTCATGTCTGTGAGCGATTGCTCGGGCGCGGTGACCGCGTGGTGGGCGTGGACCACTTCGCTTCCTCGCTCGACGTGAACGCGGGGCGAGCGAGGCTGGCGCGGCTGCTGGGCACGCGGGGCTTTCTCTTCCAGCCGGTGGACATCACGGACGGGCCCGCGTTGCGCGAGCTGTTCGCGCACGAGCAACCGCAGGCCGTGGTGCATCTGGCCGCGCGCGTGGGCGTGCGGGACGCGGGCAGCGAGCCTCGGCGCTACACGGACACCAACGTCACCGGCTTCCTCCAGGTGCTGGAGGCCTGTCGGGAGGCGCGTGTCGCGCACCTCGTCTACGCCTCCTCCAGCTCCGTCTATGGCGCGGGGACGCCGCCGTTTCGCGAGGACGCCGCGGCGGACCGCCCGCTCAACCTCTACGGCGCCACCAAGCGCGCCAACGAGCTGATGGCGCACGCGGCCAGCTACCAGCAGGGGTTGCCCACCTCGGGCCTGCGCTTCTTCACCGTGTACGGACCGTGGGGTCGGCCCGACATGGCGCCCTTGCTGTTCCTGCGCGCGATGGCGGAGGGGCGTCCCCTCGTGTTGCACGGCGAGGGGGGGATGCGGCGCGACTTCACCTTCGTGGACGACGTGGCCGAGGCGGTGCTGCGCGTGCTCGACCGCCCCCCGACTGGGGCGCCGCCGCACCGCGTCCTCAACGTGGGCTTCGGCCGCGCGGTGGCGCTGCGGGACTTCGTGACGTTGCTGGAGCAAGGCCTGGGCGTTTCAGCCCGCCGGGAGTCCCGGCCCGCGCAGGTCGGAGAGATGGACGCCACCTGGGCGGACACCTCCGCGCTGGAGCGCGAGACAGGCTTTCGCCCCCAGGTCCCCGTGGAAGAGGGCGTGGCGCGATTGGTGGCGTGGCACCGGGCGTTGCGCGCGGGCTGAACCCCGCCGCGGACCCGGTGCGTCCCCTTGGCCACACGAGGCGCCCAGAGCGCGGTCCCGCTCCCACGTCTGGGGATGCGGACGGGGGGCTATGGCTGGCGAGCGCCTTGCAGTATCACCTCGTCCGGGCGGCCTGTGCGGCGCACCTTCCATCTCATGATTCGACGGAGTGACACGATGAAGCGGGTTCTGGCGCTGGCGGTCTCCCTGGGTTTGGGACTGCCGATGAGCGCATTGGGGGCAGAGTCGGTTCGGGTGCAGATTCTCAGCGCGACGGTGAAGGATCAGACCATCGCCAACGCGGAGGTCATCCTTCAGAAGAACGGGGAGGCCTCCATCCAGGGCAAGACGGCGGCGGACGGCACGGCGCGCTTCGAGAAGCCCTTCGGCGGCCTGGATGACAGCGGCGTCAGCCTCATCGTGAAGAAGGATGGCTATTCCAACCTCGTGGCGCGCTGCCCGTGCAACGGCCTGACGTATGCCGTCAGCCCGGTGATGACCCAGAACCTGGACGGCATGCGCATCGTGCTGAACTGGGGCGCCAAGCCGGCGGACCTCGACTCGCACCTGGTACACCCGTCCACCCACGTCTTCTTCTCCAAGAAGAAGGGCGACCTGGCCAACCTCGACGTGGACGACACCACGAGCTACGGGCCGGAGACCATCACCCTGGAGAAGAAGAAGCCAGGCGTGAAGTATCTCTATGCGGTGCACAACTACACCGAGGGCGACGTCCAGGGCTCCACCACGCTGTCCAACGTGAGCCAGGCCAAGGTGTTTGTCTATGTGGGCTCCTCGCTCGTCCGCACCTTCACGCCGCCCCAGGGCAAGGCTGGCAATGTCTGGGTGGTGTTTGGCATTGGCGACAACGGCGAGTTCTATGACATCAACAAGTTCACCGACGTGAGCGACCGCTCGAAGGTCGGCGACTTCATGCAGGGCCTCATCTCCGGCGAGGGCTTCAAGTCCGTGCCCGAGGTGTCGTCGGATCAGGTCAAGCTCGCGGACAAGCTCAACCGCCAGGGCGAGCAGGCCTACCACGCGAAGAAGCTGGACGAGGCCGTGGCGCTCTACCTGGAGGCCATCGCCAACAACCCCGAGCACGGGCAGGCGTACAGCAACCTGGGCCTCGCCTACCAGAAGCTCGACCGGAGCGCCGAGGCGCTGTGGGCCAACCGCAAGGCCATCGCGCTGGCCTCGGGCCCGAACGCCAACACCATCCAGGCCAGCTCCTTCTACAACATCGCCCGCGTCTACGAGAGCCAGAGCCAGTGGAGTGACGCGCTGGAGAACTACCAGGCCGCGCTGGGCAAGAAGGAGCACCCTGCCTACCGCAGTGGCATCGAGAAGATGAAGCAGAAGCTCGGTCAGCCCTGAGACAGGACTCCGCCATGCGCCTTGCCATTCCATTCCTCGTCGCGTCTGTCCTTGTTGCTGGGCCGGTGGCCCATGCCGCGGGTCCCAAGGAGGTAGCCTCGGCGGATCGCTCGCTGTGGCCCGATCCCATCCGCACCCCGAAGGACTTCGATCGCGCCTCCCGCGCGGAGAACCTCGCCTTCGCCCGTGCGTTGGGCGAGCTGGAGGGGAGCGACGCGGCCACCCTGAGCACGCTGCTCGGGGTGAAGCAGGTGCACGAGGACTCCGTGCGCCGCTGGTTGGGTGAAGTGAAGGGGCGCGTGGCGGAGAACCTGAAGGCGGCGCGCGTGGCGTGCGCCGCTCCGAGCGAGCTGGGCTGCGCGGGCGCGGCCCCCACCGCCGCGAACGTTGTCTCACTGGGACAGGCGTTCGCGGAGGACGTGCCGGCCAGCCATCAGGCGTGGCTGGAGATGGCCACGCGCTTCTATGGCCTCTATGCGAAGGAGCAGCTGCGGCTGGCGGCGCTGTTCCCCGGGCCCACCAGTGAGATTCTCACGCTGGCGCCGGGGGAGGTGACGGGCTCGGACTGGCCGGACCGGCAGTTCCTGCTCACGTTCGATGACGGGCCCACGCCCGCGGGCGGCGGGACGGATCGCCTCATGGCGATCCTGAAGGCGCGCAAGGCGAACGGCATCTTCTTCGTGCTCGGGGACTCGCTGAAGGCGCGGCAGACGAAGACGAGCGCGGAGAGCCTCCAGGCGCTGTATCAGGGGCAGTGCGTGGGCTCGCATGGGCAGACGCACACGTCGCACCAGAAGCTGGCCACCTGGAAGGACTCACTGGAGGGCTCGCGCGGGCTCATTGCGTCGCTCGGCATCCAGGGCAACGCGAAGGTGCTGTTCCGGCCGCCGTATGGCCAGCGCTCCGAGGAACTGACGACGTTCCTGAAGGGAGAGGGCGCGTCGGTGGTGCTGTGGAACATCGACTCGCAGGACTGGAACGCGAAGATCGCGCCGGCGCCGATGACGGACCGGCTCGTCAGCCTGATGCTGCTGTGGCGCCGCGGCATCGTGTTGTTCCACGACGTGCACGACAAGGTGCACGTGGCGCTGCCGCAGTTGCTGGACTTCGCCTCCGCGGCGGGGCTCCAGTGGCGCGACTGCAAGTCGTTGTGACGCGGGCGCGGCGTCTCCACTAGCGTAGGGGGGATGTCCGTCTCCCCCACGCTGACGCGGCGCCAGCTCAACCGGGCCACGCTCGCGCGACAGATGCTGCTGTCGCGCGAGAAGGTCTCCACGCTCGACGCTGTCGAGCGCCTCGCCGGGCTCCAGGCGCAGCTGGCCCGTCCTCCCTTCCTCGGTCTGTGGTCTCGCGTGCGGGACTTCCAGCGCGAGGACCTCACGCGGCTGCTCCTCTCGCGTGACGTGGTCCGAGGCGCATTGATGCGTGGCACGCTGCACCTGGCGAGCGCGAGGGACTACCGCGCGCAGCGGGCGGCGTTCCAGGAGCTGTTCACGCAGTCCGCGAAGTCCATCCTGCGCGAGCGCGCGGAGAACCTGGACGTGCCGGTGCTGGTGGCGGAGGCGCGGGCCTTCTTCGACGAACAGCCACGCCCCTTCGAGGCCCTGCGGGACTTCCTCGTCGCGCGCCACCCGAAGCTCGACGAGCGGGCCATGGGCTTCACCGTGCGGATGTCGCTGCCAGTCCTCCAGGTGCCCACCGGGGATGACGCGTGGGGCTTCCCCGGTACCGCGGCCTTCGCGGTGGCGGAGACCTGGCTGGGCGCTCCGCTGGGCACCGATGTCTCACCTCGGGCGCTCGTGCTGCGCTACCTCGCGGCGTTCGGGCCGGCCTCGGTCACCGACGCGCAGGAGTGGTCGGGGCTCCCGCGGCTGAAGGACACCTTCGAGGCGCTGCGCCCCCAACTGGCCACGTTCCGCGACGAGCGGGGACGCGAGCTCTTCGATCTGCCGAAGGCGCCGCGGCCCTCCGAGGACGTGGAGGCGCCGGTGCGCTTCCTCCCCGACTTCGACAACCTGATGCTGGGCCACGAGGACCGCACGCGCGTGGTGGCGGACGCGCACCGCAAGCGCATCGCCAAGGCGAACCTGCGCATCCTGCCCACGTTCCTGGTGGACGGCTTCGCGGCGGGCACCTGGTCGTGTGCGCTGAAGCGCTCCGTGGCGGCGCTCGTGCTGGAGCCCTTCGAGGCGCTGACGAAGCCCGTGCGAGCGGCGCTCACGGAGGAGGGCGAGGCCCTCCTGCGCTTCCTGGAGCCGGAGGCTCGGGACTTCGAGGTCCGCGTCGGGGGCGAGGCGGCTAAGCCGGCTCGAGCAGCCGCCAGAACGCGCGCGCGGCCTCCGCGTCGGTGAGCTTGCCCAGGCCCTCGCCAATCTGGATCTCCGTCTGCGCGATGCCGGGCACGCGGGTGCGGCCGAAGCCATCCGCCACCCAGATGCCGCTGTCCTTCGCGATGCGGTCGCGCTGGCGCATCAGGTCCATGGGCTCGCCGCGCAGGAAGACGTGGAACATGTTCGTCTGCACGGGGCGCGGCAGCACGGTGATGCGCGGGTCCGCGGCCAGGGCCTCGGTGAGCGTGCGGGCGCGCTGCACGTAGGCCGGGATGCGCGCGAGCGCGCTGTCCAGACGCATGGCGGCCGAGGCCACATAGGGCGTCATCTGGAACAGGTTGCCGCCGTGCCGGTGACGCCAGAGGCGCGCGGAGCGCATCAGCTCCTTGCTGCCCACCACCATGGCGCCGCTGAGCGCGCCCACCATCTTGTAGAGGGAGACATAGACGGAGTCGAAGCCGCGGCAGATGTCCGCGTAGGAGCGGCCATAGTAGGGCTGGCTCTCCCACAGCCGCGCGCCGTCCATGTGCAGCTTCACCCCGCGCTCGCGGCACGCCTGCTTCAGGTCCTCCAACTGCTCCCAGGTCTGGAGCTGTCCGCCCAGCCAGCGCACGGGCAGCTCGACGCTCACCGTGCCGAGCGGCTCGCGGGCCTCGCGCACGTCGTTGGCCAACAGCGGGCGGCTCCACGGCCCGAGCAGAACGGGTTGCAGGCCGTGCAGCTCGGACTCCGCGTCGTCCTCATGCATCACGTGGTGCGAGGACGGGTGGACGCCGAAGCTGCGCTTGCCCGTGGCCTCCGCGTGGATGCGCAGGAGGATGAGCTGGCCCATGGTGCCGGTGGGCATGTAACAGCCGTCCTCGAAGCCGAGCATCCCCGCGATGCGCTTCTCGAAGGCCTGGATGAACTCGCTGTTTCCGTAGAAGTCGCCGCGGACGCCCTGGTGCTTCATCCACTCGCCCACGCGGATGAGCTCGGAGCCGTCATCGCTGGGGATTTCGTGCGGGATGGCGGCGCGGCAGGCGTGGCGCAGCCGCTCGAACTCCTCCGGCGAGGGCGGCGGTGGTGCGGGGCGGGCCGGCGCGGCGCTGCCCGTGTTCGCGGGAGGCGGCGTGGGCTTGCCCGGGGCCGCGCCCGAGGAGGCCGGCAGGAGCGAGGTGCCCGCGAGCAGGCCCGTGAGGGCGAGGAACTCACTCCGACTGAAGTTTCGATGGGACATGCGCGCTTCCTTCCGGAGAGGACTGAGCGGCGCCACGCTAATCGCTCATCCGGAGGGGCGCAGGGATATCGCGCCCGCTCGGCGCATGAATCACCGAGCGGGCCGCGTCCCAGTTTCGCGACGACTACGGCAACACGAACAGCGACGTGAGCGCCGAGATGTTGTTGTCCTCGCGCAGCTCCAACTCCTGGCGGTACGAGTCAACGACCGCGCCCAGCGAGTACACCCCGGCGAGGCCACCCGCGTCGGAGGGGAGGTACGCGTAGGCGTTCATCGTGCGCGTGATGCACTGTCCCGCGTCGAGCGGCGTGAGGACGAGGTAGCCCACCATGAGCTGGCTCGTGGGCGGGGGCCCCGAGGGCGCCGCCTGGGGCGGGGTGATGCTGGGCACGGTGGAGATGTACAGCTCCACCGGGACGTTGCTGCTCATCACCGCGGCGGTGCCGCGGTTGCACACGGTGACGGAGGCGGTGAACGGGGCATTGATGCGCACGCTGGGAGGACCGCTCACCTGGGTGACGACGAGGTCCGAGCGATTGCCCACGCCGATGAGGCCGGCGACGAAGGTGTTGTTGTCCTCGCGCAGCTCGGGCTCGGAGCGGTTCGGATCCACGATGGCGCCCAGATAGTAGGCCCCGTCTCCGGTGTTGGTGCTCGGGAGGTCCGCGTAGGCCTGCACCGTCTGAGTGGTGCACTGGCCGGCCGCGAGCTGCGGCACGGTGAGGATGCCCACCCGCATCTGGTTCGGATTCATCGGGCCCGGACCGGAGGTGGACGGCACGCTGAGCGTGGGGGTGGTGGACAGGTAGAGCTCCGCCGGGAGCGCGGTGTAGCTCATCGGGTACGTGCCCTGGTTGCACACCGTGACGACGGCCGTGAACGAGGTGCCCGTGCGCACGCTGGCGGGGCCCGTCACCTGCGTGACGACGAGGTCGGGGCTGGTCCCCACTCCGACGAGTCCGCCGGTGAAGGTGTTGTTGTCCTCGCGCAGCTCCGTCTCATTGCTGAGCGAATCCACGATGGCGCCCAGGTAATAGGCCCGGTCCGCCAGCGGCGAGGTCGGCGGAGGCGCGTAGGCGCTCACCGTCACGGTTCGCGTGGTGCACTGCCCCACGTCGAGGGCCGTGAGCGAGAGCGAGCCCAACAGGCTCTGCGTGTTGGGCGGCGGCCCGGAGGCGGGCGACGGCACGGTGAGCGTCGGGGTGGTGGACAGGTACAGATCCACGAGGAGGAGGCTGGCGCTCGTCATCGCGGTGCCCTGGTTGCAGACGGTGACTGTGGCGGTGAACGAGGCGCCGGGCATCACGCTGGGAGGACCGCTCACCTGGGTGACGACGAGGTCCGAGCGGTTGCCCACGCCGATGAGGCCGCCGAGGAAGACGTTGTTGTCCTCGCGCAGCTCCGTCTCCGCGCGGTACGGGTCCACGATGGCGCCCAGCGTGTAAGCGCCGTCCCCCGTGCCGTCCGGAGGCAGGTAGGCGTTCATCGTGAGGCTGCGAGTCACGCACTGGCCCGGAGCGAACGAGGGGAGCGGGACGGAGCCCAGCAGGGTCTGCGTGGACGGCGGGGGGGCGCCCATGCCGGGCATCGTGAGGCTGGGGACGGTGGACAGGTACAGCTCCACGGGGAGGTTGTTGCTGTTCGTCCAGGCCGTGCCCTGGTTGCAGACGGTGACGGACGCCGTGAAGGGGGAGCTCATCCGCACGCTGGGCGGCGCGCTCAGCTGGGTGATGACGAGGTCTGGGCGAGTGCCCACGCCGATGAGGCCACCGACGAACGCGTTGTTGTCCTCGCGCAGCTCCAGCTCGTAGCCATACGGGTCGACGAGGGCGCCCACGTAGAGGGCGGTGTCGGGGGTGGCCTCGGGCGGCGGGTTCGCGTTCACCTGCAGGTCGCGGGTGGTGCACTGTCCCGCGGCGAGATACGACAGGGAGAAGGCGCCCAGCAGCATCTGGCTGGACGGAGGCGCCCCGGGGCCGCCCGTGACGGGCGCGATGAGGCTGGGGACGGTGGACAGGTACACCTCCACGGGGAGGTTGCTGGCGCCCGTCGTTGACGTGCCCTGGTTGCACACCGTGACGGAGGCGGTGAACGCGCCACCCTGCGTCGCGCTGGGCGGCGCGCTCACGCGGGTGACGACGAGGTCCGAGCGGCTGCCCACGCCCATGAGGCCGCTGAGGAAGACGTTGTTGTCCTCGCGCAGCTCTTGCTCGGTGCCGTACGGATCGACGATGGCGCCCAGCGTGTAGGCCCCGTCACCGGTGGCTGCGGGGGGAAGCTGGGCAGAGACGTTCACGTCCACGGTGATGCACCGCCCCGGGATGACCATGGGGAGCTGCGTGGAGCCGATCATCCGCTGCGTCGCCGGGGGCGGCGTGGTGAGGCTGGCCACGGTGGACAGGTACAGCTCCACGGGGATGTTGCTGCTGTTCGTGGGGGTGGTGCCCTGGTTGCAGGCGGTGAGGGACGCGGTGAAGGGGCTGCCCGGCGTCACGCTCGGCGGCGCGCTCAGCTGGGTGATGACGAGGTCCGAGCGGCTGCCCACGCCCATGAGGCCGCTGAGGAAGATGTTGTTGTCCTCGCGCAGCTCCGTCTCCGCGCGGTACGTATCCACGATGGCGCCCAGCGTATAGGCGCCGTCCCCCGTCGCGGCCGGAGGCAGGGTCGCGTTCACGGTCAGCGAGCGCGTGGTGCACTGTCCCGCGGCGAGCCAGCTCAAGGTCATGGCCCCCAGAAACGTCTGCGTGGGCGGTGGAGGCACGCCCATCCCGGGCTGCGTGAGGCTGGGGACGGTGGACAGGTACAGCTCCACGGGGATGTTGCTGGCCATCGTCGAAGAGGTGCCCTGGTTGCAGACGGTGACGGAGGCCACGAAGGCGTTCCCCGCGCGCACGCTCGCGGGCGCGCTCAGCCGGGTGACGACGAGGTCCGAGCGGTTGCCCACGCCGATGAGGCCACCAACGAATGCGTTGTTGTCCTCGCGCAGCTCCGCTTGAGCCTGGTTCGCGTCGATGATTCCGCCCAGATAGTAGGCCGCGTCAGGCGGCGCACCCGCGGGGATGGTGGCATTGGCAGGGACGGTGCGCGTCACGCACTGGCCATTCATCATGCCCGGCACATCCAGCGAGCCGATGAGCACCTGGCTCGAGGGCGGTGGGGTGGGCGGATAGGCCACGGTCGCGGTGGTGGAGAGGTACAGCTCCAGTCGCGCCGTGGTGGAGCCCGCCGTGCCCACGTTGCACACCTTCACGGTCGCCGTGAAGGCGCCGCCCGAGGCGGCACTGGGGGGACCGCTCAGGGATGTGATGACGAGATCCGGCGCGGAGATCAGCGCCTGTCCTTTCTTGCCCAAGGTGTCTGTCGCGTTGGAATCACCTGCGCCACCACAGCCCACTGCCGCGAGCATCCCCGCGAGCCAAAGCAGGCGGGTGATGCTCGACGTCGGTTGTTGCCGTTTCATGGACTCCCCTTCCTGTGAGGGGTTCTGGAGCGGCGCTGCCGGCCCTTCGTCCACTCCAGAACAGACGGGGAGTTACCAGAAACATGTAATTCTGGAGAAGCACCGGAAAGGTAGGGTTCCGGGGTTGCGACAGGGATTGGTGTCTCGCGTCTCAGGTGGGGGCGGGCCCGGTGCTCACCGTCACGCCGCCGTGACCCACGCGCCAGGCCTCCTCGGTGCAGGCCTGCGCGAAGGGGCCGTCGTGACTGACGAGCACGAGGGCGCCGGGGTACTCGCGCAGGGCGGTCTCCAGTCGCTCGATGGACGGCAGGTCCAGGTGGTTGGTGGGCTCGTCCAGCACGAGCCCCCACGCATGCTGTCCCAGCCCCTGGGCGATGAGCAGCTTGCGCGCCTCCCCGGGAGAGGGCTGCTCGGAGGCGAGCAGGCGCTGCGGATCCACGCCGAGCGCCGCGACGAGCGAGAGCACGCGGCCTCGTTCTTCTGGTGGCAGCTCGCGCACGGCGTCGAGCGTGTCGCGGGCCTCCTGGTCGCTCACGTCCTGGGGCAGGTAGAGCACGCGCTCGCGCGGCACGCGCAGATGGTCCATGAGCGCGCGCAAGAGCGTCGTCTTGCCCGCGCCATTGGGGCCTTCAATGCGCACCCGCGACTCGCGGCCCACGGACAGCTTCACGGGGCCGAGCACCTCCACGTCCCCGGCGCGCAAGGACGGCACATCGATTGTGCACAGCCACGGGTTGGGCGAGCGCACGTAGTCCACGAAGAGCGAGCGGCCCACGGTCTTGTCCGGGACGAACTCGCCCACCGCCTTCTCGGCGCGCTCCAGCTCGCGTCGGCGCGAGCCCACCTGCGCGCCCAGCCGCGCGTCCGCCCAGCTCGCGACCGTGGAGGCCGCGAGCGTGCGCGCGTCGCTGTCGTACTTGTTCTTCATCCGCTTGCCGGTGCTGCGCGAGGCGGAGGACGCCTGCTGCTCGCGGCGGGCCTTGTCCAGCAGCTGCGCGGCGCGATCCCGCTCGCTGCGTGCTTGCTGATGCGCCGCCACCTCGACATCGCGCGCGGCCTCCCAGTGTCCTCGCGCGGTGGCATACGCGCCGGGCCACAGGCGCACCTCGCCCGCATGCACGCGCAGCGTCGAAGTCGTGAGGGCCTCGAGCAGCGCGCGATCATGCGACACGACGACGCCCACGCCCTTGAAGCGGCGCAGCGCGGACACGAGCCAGGTGCGGCCCTCCACGTCCAGGTGGTTGGTGGGCTCGTCGAGCAGCAACACGGTCGGCTCGGCGGCCAACGCCGCGCCAATCTGCCAGCGCTTGCGCTCCCCAGGTGACAACGAGGGCCAGCGCTCCAGCGCGGTGATATCCAGCCCGAGCTGCCCATGGAGCCGGCGCGCCAGGGCGTCATACGCGTCCGCGAAGGCGGCGATCTCCGGCGTGAGCGCCTCCACGCTCTGTGGACACAGTCGGATGAGGGGCGAGGGGGGCTCGAACTGGAGGTGCCCGTCGGTGGGCGTCAGCTCCCCGGACAGCAGCCGGAGCAAGGTAGACTTGCCCGCGCCATTGGAGCCCACGAGTCCCGTCCAGCCCGAGGGCAGGTGGAACTCGACATCGGTGAGAACGGGAACAGCGTCAGTGAAGGCGAACGACACGCCATGCGCGCGAAGGGATGACAAGCAGCGACTCCTGAATCCGGATCACGCCCGGGGGGCGCGAAGGGGTACGTCAACGGCAACCGGGGATTCAGGAGTGCAGGCGCAAGGGTGTGGAAACCTCGTGTGGCGGAGGGCTGACCCCTCCAGAGCGACAAGAGGGCGGCGGCCCTCGGGATGACGCGTCGAACAGCGCGCCTAGCTATAAACGGCGCGCGCGATCGATGCAACTGCTTGCTCTGTCGCGCGGCGCGGGGCTCACCGCTCGGCGGAGGCCTCGGTCAGCAGGCGGAGCTGTTCCGCGCTCAACTGAAGCTGGAGCATGGGCAGCAGGTCCTGGAGCTGCTCGACGGTGCGCGCGCTGGCGATGGGGGATGCGACCGTGGGCTGGGCACGCAGCCAGGCGAGCGCCACGGCGGACACGGTGGTGCGCTGCGCGCGCGCCACCTCATCGAGCGCGGCGAGGACGCGCAGGCCGCGCGGAGTCAGGTAGGCCCGGGCGCGCTCGGCGCGGGCGCTCTCCACGCGCTGGCCGGGCCGGTACTTGCCGGTGAGGAAGCCCGCCGCGAGCGCGAAGTAGGGAAGGGTGGCGACCTTCTCGCGCTCGCACAGCGCCTGGAGGGCCCCCTCGAAGCCCGAGCGCTCCATCAGGTTGTAGTGGGGTTGCAGGGCCACGTAGCGCGCCAGTCCATCGCGGCGCGAGATGTCGAGCGCCTGGGCCAGTCGCTCGGCCGAGTAGTTGGAGGCGCCCAGCGCGCGCAGCTTGCCCTCGCGCACGAGCGCATCGAACGCGCCCAGCGTCTCCTCCAGCGGCGAGCCGTCATCGATGTGCGCGTAGTACAGGTCGATGTAATCCGTCTTCAGCCGGCGCAGGGAGTCCTCGGCGGCGGCGCGGATGTTGACGGCGGACAATCCCTTGCGTCCGGAGTGCTGCCCCACCTTGGTGGCGATCACCATGCGCGCGCGGTTGTTGCGCGAGGCCATCCACTTCCCCAGGAGGGTCTCGGACTCGCCGCCAGAGTTGCCGGGGATCCACGCCGAATACACATCCGCGGTGTCGACGAAGTTGCCCCCGGCCGCCGCATAGGCATCCAGGACCGCGAAGGTCTGCGGCTCGGTGGCTGTCCATCCGAAGACATTGCCACCCAGGCAGAGTGGGGAGACGTTCAGCGCGCTCGTACCGAGCTGGACCATGGTGCGTGCTCCTCGCGTTGAGGTGGCCGCAGTAATCCAAAGAAAAGCGCCTCGCCATGGAATCATGGGAGGCGCTCAGGACTGATCAAAGACAGTGTTCAGTCGTCCTTGGATTCAGTGGACGGCAGCGGCCGGCGCACCGGGACGGGCGCGGGCTCGTTCAGGTTGCGGGCGATGGTCTGCGCGCTCGTCGCCGAGGCGGTGGGCCGGCCCGCGGGCGCGGCGGCGGCGCGCTTCGGCGCAGACGGGTCCGAGCCCACGGTGGTGAACAGCTCCTTGAGCACGCCAATCGAGCCGAGGGCCGCAGTGGCCTCGTAGGGGATGAACATCTTGTTGGGCCCCTTGCCCAGCTCCTGCAGCGTCTCCAGGTAGCGCAGCGCGAGCACCTCGGGGGTGGCGCGGCCGTTGTGGATGGACTCGAAGAGCAGGCGCGTGGCCTCGGCCTTGCCCTCGGCCTCCAGCATGGTGGCGCGCTTGTTGCCCTCGGCGCGGGCGACCTCGGCGTCGCGCTCGGCCTCGGCGCGGAGGATGCGGGAGATCTTCTCGCCCTCGGCCTGGAGGATGGCGGCGGCCTTGTCGCCCTCGGCCTTGGTGACCTCGGCGCGGCGCTCGCGCTCGGCGGTCATCTGCTTGGCCATGGCGGCCTTGATGGCCTGGGGCGGCTCAATCTCACGCAGCTCCACGCGCGTCACCTTGACGCCCCACTTCTCCGTGGCCTCGTCCAGGACGATGCGCAGCTTGGTGTTCACCGTCTCGCGGCTGGTGAGCGTCTGGTCCAGCGTCAACCCGCCCATGACGTTGCGCAGGTTGGTCATGGTGAGCTGCTCGATGGCCAGCGCCAGGTTCTCCACCTGGTAGAGCGCCTTGGCCGGGTCGACGATCTGGTAGTAGATGACCGAGCCGACCTCCATGTTCACGTTGTCGTGGGTGATGACCTGCACGGTCTCGAAGCCCATGACCTGCTCACGCAGGTCCACCAGGGTGGTGCGCATGAAGCGGTTGCCGGTGCGCATCTCCATGGCCCGAGGGCTGTCCAGGAACGGGATGAGGATGTTCAACCCGCTGGTGGCCACGTTGTGGAACTTGCCGAGCCGCTCCACCACCATGACCTTGGCTTGCGGCACGATGCGGATGCCCGTGATGAGCGCGAAGCCCACCACCAGCGCCGCGATGATGAAGACGACAGTCAGGAAGTCCATCCGGCCTTCTCCTTCTTTTGCTGCGCGGAAATCTCGTGCGACGCGGAGGCGCGCCGCACCCAGAGTTTGAGGCCCTCGACCTGCTCGACGGTGACGCGCTCGCCCTCGGGCACCGGCCCCGACAGCGACCGAGCGGTCCACTGCTCTCCGTTGATGCGCACCGCGCCCCCGTGCCCCTCGGTGAGCGCCTCCACCACCACCGCCTCCTGACCCACCATGGCCTCCACGCCCGTCTTTAAGTGCGCCGCACGGCGCATGAAAGCGTGCTTGAAGATGGTGCGCGACGCGCTGAAGAGCGCCACGGAGACCAGGGTGAAGAGGAACAGCTGTCCGTTGATGCCCAGTCCCACGCTGGCGGCGAGCGCGGCCGCCAGGGAGCCCACGGCGAACCACAGCATCACGAAGCCGGAGAGCTTGATCTCCAGGGCGCCAGCGAGCAGCGCGGCGATGATCCAAAGCTGCCAGGCGGAGGGGTCCATGGTCGCTCTTTGGCAGCCGGGTCGCCCTCCTGTCAAACCCGCGAGGCTCTGGGGTGGGTGGGTTGCTGGCCGGGCGAGGGACGCCGCCGGCCCGGGTGGGGGACCGGCGGCTGGCCGAGGGTCTCAGCCCCTGGCGGGCGGAGAAGAGGTCTCGGGGGCTTTCTCACCGCAGACCTGCTGTGAGGCGCGGTCGGCCGCATCGGACTCGCGGGCCTCGTTCTGGGACGTCTGGGGCCCCGTCCGGCACGTCCCGCTGCAGATGCCGTAGGTGCCGCAGTTCGTCCGCGCCGTCCCGTCTGAACACAGCCAGTTGCACGAGCCCGAGCAGGAACAGACCACATCGCACTGATTGGGCGCGGCCATCGCGGGAGCCCCCATCGCCAGGACAGCGAACAGCGCGACGCGGGCCAGGGACTTCAATCGTTCACTCATGATGCCTCCGTGAAGAGTTTCACAAGCACTGTCGTGAATGACAGCGATTGGAGCCTAGCGGGCTCGTCAGGGATTGGCCAGGGCGCCAATTGTGCGCCGACGTGGGCGAGGGTTCTCCCGTGAATCGAGGCTGACTGCATTTCGCCATGCGCTCATTGAAGTCGCATGACGTCCTGCCATTTTACGAGAGATTCTCCGAGCGTCATGGCAGCCTGAGAGGATGTTCGACTGGCTCCGAAGAAAATTCCGTGGTTCTCCCCCCGCGCCTCGTCCATTGGCGCCCGTGAACACCGCGAAGACGATCGCTGTCTCGGGGACGGACAAGGCAGCGGGCACCATCCCCTGGGGATGCTGGGTATGGCTGGAGTTGCCCTGGCAGTTCCAGGAGCGGTTCCTCGGCTTCACCTATGTTGACAGCGAGGCGGGGCTGTCCGCCAAGGGAGGCCCCGCGAGTTCGGCGGCGACCGTCGAGTTGCCCTCCTTCACCGTGAGGCTTCCGGGAAAGTTTCCTTTCAGCATCCTCACGGCCGAGGAGGTCTCCGCGAGGGGCCTGCCCGTGGCTCCATCCTGGCTGACCCATTTCGGGCCCCAACCCGACCCGGACGCCCCCTGGCGCAAGGACCCACAGCTCCAAGGGTTGTTTCACGCGAGCTACCCGAACGACTTGCAAGTGATGGTGCATGACGGCGACCCTCAGAGAACCCAGCGCAGGCCCGAGATGATCTGGGTTCGAGTTCTTCGCGCGGAGCCAGGACCGGTGCGCCTGGTGAGCACCAGTTCCGACCAGGACTCCCCCGTCCCGGTGGACGTCCCCCTCGGCGCGTGGGTCTACGTTGCCAGACTCCTCAACGCACCACACCAACTCCGGGAGGTCCGCCAGGGAGAGGAGATCCGCTTCATCACGGGGCCGGGGTTATCGCATCCGCTCCATGTCACGGCGCAGTACCTCCAGGAGCGGGCGAACTGGCGCATCACGCCGTGTGACAAGTGTGGCTGGAGCGAGGCCTTCGACCCGCCAAGCGTCATGGCGCGGTTCCGCTTCCCCGACATGCCTCCGGACTCGGAGGTGAAGACTTTCAGTTCGTTCTGCTCCCTGTGCGGCGGCGCTCAGCTCCTCGCCCATGAGGACGTCAACTAACCCCAGGGCTCCGTTGGCGCTGGCGCCCGGGGGCAGGGCGAGGTGCCGGCAGTGCTTGCGGAAATAGCGCCCAGGTTGCCGAGGGCCAGTCTCGCCCGCGGGCCGCGCGGCAGTCGTTGTGCGCGCCACCTCCACCGGGGTGGCCGCCGTCAGCGCTACACGTGGAGCGCGGACGCGAAGGGCTGGTGGCGTGGCGGGCCCGCAATGGCCAGCGCAAGGTGGATGAGCGCTTCCGCGCAACGCGCTGCCTCGTGAGTCCTGAGCTGGTCTGGTGCTGGTGGGCTGCTACGCAAGGCGGCGCAGGCCGAGGCCAGTCATTCCCTGGCGCCGAGTGCCTCCTGTTTCCTCACGAGGTGGATGACTCGAGTTGCTACGACGAGGAATGGAATGGCAAACAGCCTCTTGGAAGACAACGCTCGTCATCGTGACGCGGCGGGTCCGCCTTGGCCGCCCGACGTCCCGGGGGGTTCCATCAACCCACGAGGTTCTCCCTCCACCGAGCGAAGATCCAATCTAGCGCCTGAACGCCCGCTCAGTGTTTGGATCCGGTGTGACCTACGCCGAGCTCGTGTGCCGCTCCAACTTCTCGTTTCTTCGCGGGGCCTCCCATCCGGAGGAGCTCATCTCCACGGCGGCGCGCCTCGGGTTGTCCGCGTTGGCCCTCACCGACGTGGACGGACTGTACGGCGTGGTGAAGGCCCACCTGGCGGCGAAGGAGCACGGGGTGAAGCTGCTGCTCGGCGCCGAGCTGACGCTCGAGGACGGCCCGCCCGTGGCGGTGTACGCGCAGAACGCGCGGGGGTACTCGAACCTGTGCGGGCTCGTCTCTCAGAGCCGCATGTCTCATCCCAAGGGCGAATCGGGGCTGCCTTGGCGCGCGCTGGCCGAGCGCTCCGAGGGCCTGCTCGCGCTCTTGCCTGCGCCCGCGCCGCGGGAGGTGGTGGCCCCCCTGGCCGAGGCTTTCGCGGATCGCTTCCACGTGGGGCTGTGCCGCACGCTGTCCGCGGGGGACGCGGGGCGCGAGGCTCGGTCGGAGGCGCTCGCCCGGGCCCTGGGCGTCCCGCTGGTGGCCCACAACGACGTGCACACGCACCACCGCCGCCGCCAGCCACTCCAGGACATGCTGGTGTCCATCCGCCATGGTGTGCCGCTGGACGCGGCCGGCACGCGCCTCATGCCCAACGGCGAGCGCACGCTGAAGTCCCCGGAGGACATGGTGCGGCTGTTCGCGGATCGGCCCGAGGCGCTGGAGCACAGCCTCGCGCTGGCCTCGCGCTGTCAGGCCTCGCTGGATGACCTGCACTACCGCTTCCCCGAGGAGGACCTGCCGCCCGGGATGAGCGCGAACGAGCACCTCCGGGACCTCACCTACCGAGGGCTCCAGGTTCGCTACCCAGGCGGCGTGCCCGCGGACGTGGTGAAGCAGATTGAACACGAGCTGCGGCTCATCGCGGCGCTGGACTTCGCGGGGTACTTCCTGGCGCTGTGGGACATCGTCCGGTTCGCGCGTGAGCAGGGCATCCTGTGTCAGGGACGAGGGAGCGCGGCGAACTCGGCGGTCTGCTACGCGCTTCAAATCACCTCCATCGACCCCGTGCGCATGGGGCTGCTCTTCGAGCGCTTCCTCAGCATGGAGCGCAAGGAGCCGCCCGACATCGACGTGGACTTCGAGCACGAGCGCCGCGAGGAGGTGCTCCAGTATGTCTACGCGAAGCACGGACGTCAGCGCGCGGGCATGGTGTGCGAGGTCATCTGCTTCCGGGGCCGGCTGGCCCTGCGCGAGGCGGGCAAGGCGCTCGGGCTGTCGTTGGATCAGGTGGACCGGCTGTCGAAGGTCTCGGCGGCGCATGGCTTCGAGGTGACCCCCGACGTCCTGGCCGAGGCCGGCCTGTCCGGTGGAGACGGGCGCGTGAGACAGACCCTGGCGCTGGCCGCGGAGCTGGAGGGCTTTCCGCGCCACCTGTCCATCCACGTGGGCGGCTTCGTCCTGACGCGTGAGCCGTTGGTGGAGTTGGTGCCGGTGGAGAACGCGGCCATGCCGGGCCGCACGGTCATCCAGTGGGAGAAGGATGACATCAGCACCATGGGCTTGCTGAAGGTGGACCTCTTGTCCCTGGGCATGCTCACGGCGCTGTCGAAGTGCTTCGCGTTGCTCCGCGAGCACCACGGCAAGGAGTTGTCCCTGGCGACCATTCCGCCCGAGGATCCCAAGGTCTACGACATGCTGTGCGCGGCGGACACCGTGGGCGTGTTCCAGGTGGAGAGCCGCGCCCAGATGAACATGCTGCCGCGCCTCAAGCCGCGGACCTTCTATGACCTGGTGGTGGAGATTGCCCTCATCCGCCCAGGGCCCATCGTGGGGAAGATGGTGCATCCCTTCCTGCGGCGGCGCGACGGATTGGAGCCGGTGCACCATCCCAGCGAGGCGGTGCGAGACATCCTGGGCAAGACGCTGGGCGTGCCGCTGTTTCAAGAACAGGCGATGAAGCTCGCGATGGCGGCGGCGGGGTTCTCGGCGGCGGAGGCGGATGGGTTGCGACGGGCGCTCAGCCACAAGCAGGCCGAGTCGCGCATGCTGTCCTATCGCGAGCGCTTCGTGGAGGGCTGCGTGGCGCGCGGGTATGCACGCGCCCTGGCGGAGGAGTGGTTCGGGAACTTCCGAGGGTTCGCCGAGTATGGGTTTCCAGAGAGTCACGCGGCGAGCTTCGCGCTGATTGCCTATGCGTCGAGCTGGTTGAAATGTCATTACCCGGCGGCCTTCGCGGCGGCGCTGCTCAACTCCCAGCCCATGGGCTTCTATGCGCCGCACACCTTGGTGGCGGACGCGCAGCGCCATGGCGTGGAGGTGCGCGAGGTGGACGTGCGGCGCTCGGATTGGGACTGCACGCTGGAGGAGGATGGCGCGCTGCGGCTGGGATTGCGGATGGTGCGGGGGTTGGGCGACGCGGTGGGCCAGCGCGTGGCGGCGTCTCGGGGGGAGGGCTATGCGACGGTGGGCGAGTTGGCGCGGCGGGCGCGGGTGCCTCGGCATGAGCTGACGCGTCTGGCCTTGGCGGGGGCTCTGGGCTCCCTGTGCGGGGAGCGGCGGCAGGCGCTGTGGGACATCCAGGCCTTGGGGCCGTTGGATCCGGACGACCTCTTCTTCGGGATGGCCATGGATGGCTCGGCCGTGGAGCTGCCTCCGATGTCCGTGCATGAGCGGGTCTGCGCGGACTACGACACGGTGGGGTTGTCGTTGGAGAAGCACCCGCTGGAGCTGTTGCGGCCGAGCTTGAAGCGGCTGGGCGCGGTGACGGCGGAGGGGCTGAAGCAGGTGCCCGCGGGCCGGACGGTCTCGGTGGGTGGGTTGTCCATCTGTCGTCAGCGGCCCCCGACGGCCAAGGGCGTGTGTTTCGTGTCGTTGGAGGATGAGACGGGGATCGCCAATCTGGTGGTGCCGCCCGAGGTGTATGCGCGGTGCCGGCGGGAGATTCACGGATCCTTGTTCCTGGTGGGGCAGGGGGTGGTGGAGCGTTCGGGGCAGGTGGTGAACGTGAAGGTTCGGACCGTGATGTCCGTGAGTCGATGATCCGACGAGGGATGATCCGGAATTCCGGGGGCTGTAGTAGCGTCTGGGGACTCTCAAGGAGGGCTCGCAGGTGCTCAACGGTCTCCGGTGGTTGGAATCGCTGTTCGATCGCGTGGGTCTCGGAGGCGTGGTGAACGACGCGCGCGAGATGCTGCGGTACTACGTCCAGGGCCGGGCCCAGGACGTGTCCCGGAGCGCCTCGCCTCGGACGTCGTCGCCCGTGCCGGATGGTTCCGTCGAGGGGGTCGAGGTGCCGGAGTTCTCGGGGGCGGCGTTCCTTCCGATGACAGGGCGGATGGAAGTCCGGCCGGCGGAGGCTCGGCGCAAGCCAGCGAAGTCAGCGGGGGTTCGCGTGAAGAAGACAGCGGTGAAGAAGGCCCGTCCAGCAGCGAAGAAGGCAGCAGCGGCGGTCCGCAAGAAGCCGGCGGCGCGCAAGAAGGTCGCGCGGGTACCCGAGGCGGGGGATGTGGTGGGGCAGTTGGTGGACGCGCTGCGATCGCACCCCAAGGAATCGGTGCTGGTGTCGGCTGGTCGACAAAAGGATCAGCTCCTGCGCTCGCTCATCCCGCTCTATCTGGCGCGCTCGTTGGACGTGGAGGTGACGTCCGGGACCATGTCGCGCTTCTGGGGCGAGTTCGGCGTGACGTACGCGGCGCCCAACGCGGCGAAGGCGCTGCGGCTCCATGCGGGCTACGCGCAGGACACCAAGAAGGGCAAGGCCATCACGTCCAAGGGCGTCAAGTACGTCGAGGAAGCCCTGAGCCAGCTCCGCACCTAACGAGGTGAACCCATCATGAGAGTGGCCGGCAGGTCACTTCGTCATTTGGTATTGCTGGGGAGCTTGGCTTTCTTGGCGTGTTCCAGTGCCAGGCGGTACTACCTGCACAGCGAACTCACCAAGTTGGAGGGAGCTCCCCAGTTGGCCGTGGCGCCGGGGCCATGGCCGGAGGTTCCGATCGTCGTTGCAGATACGCCGGAAGTTCCGGATGACTTGGTGGTTCCGGCGTTGAGCGCATTGATGGCGCTGCCAGGGGCGACCGACGCTTGTGACCCCATTACAGGTCGTCCTCGGCCTGATGCTTCGGAATACTGCGTCGCGCTCTACCGGACACCAGATGACTGGCGTGTCTCTTGGCCAATCCGTGGTTTGACGGATTCGGCCAACTCGTGTTGGCCACCATTTGGTGGAGTTGTGGATTCCGACTTTGGAAATGAACTCCCCGTGTTTGGCTATGCCCACAATCACCCATGTGGGACAGGGGCGAGTAGTCGAGATCTGGCAAATTGGCCGAGAGCGAAATCCCAAGAGGGAGATTGGATTGTGGTCGCATACGCGACCAGTCCGAGTGGGAGGCTCGCGCGCGACTCGAACGGGCAGCCCATTCCAGCGTTGGGCTGGCTTGCTACAGGACATCGAGATGAGCCGCGCTTCTACAGGTATGATTGAATTAGGTGTCGCACTTCTGGTGTTGCTTGGGGGCGCTGACGGGGGCGCTCACGTGCCGACTGGAGTGCGGGCTCGGGATTCCAGCAGCGTGGCCCCGCAACGGGCTACGCCTGCAACGAGTGTCCACGTCGTTGGCGTTGATGCTTCTGTTGACCGACGGGAGGGGGACGCGGGCGTGGCGGTTCAGCCAGGCCCCCCCAGTGAGTATGGCACTCGGGGGGCTCCTGCTAGGCCTGATGCCTCGATTGCATTCGAGTGGCCAAGCGACGTTCAGCCCTTGGCGACGCTGGATGGCCCCGCGGTGGTGGCCGCGAACGCGGTGCTCCTGCGCGTGGTGGCCCGCTTCCCCAAGGAGTATGCGGGGACGTGTGCCTTCTCGGCGCAGGCCTTGGAAGTGGTCGTCGGAGAAGCCAAGGGTCTGTACATCGTCCGCGTCAATCGCCGGATGGATCGCTGCAAGGGGATGGGGCCCGGCGGAGACTTCGAAACCGACTGGTTCGAGCTCTATGCGGTCTCCCGGGAGGGTCGGATCCTCGAGCGCTATCCCTATTCGCCGTGATGCTCGCTCGCTGTCCGTCACCGCTCCCATCAGTTCCTTGCATCTGCGTGGCTTGACACGTCGCGCCGCGCGCCGTACCACTCCGCCCGTGCTCCTAGCCTGCGCTCGCTGTTGTCCCCACGTCGTCGCCACCTGGTGTGGCCACGAGGGAGCCCGCGTGCGCACGTAGTCTTCGAAGAGTGGTCGGCCTCTCGCCGACGCCTTCTCGCGCCGCCCCGGTTCCGCGCCTCGGACCGGGGCGTTGTCGTTTCCGCCTCCCGGTCTCCCTGTGCCCCGCGTGCCCGCTCCCCGAGCGACACGGCGCACGCCGGCCTGCTCGGCAGGGCGCTCCTCCCATTGCATCCCGCCCCTGAATCATGAACCTGGCCGCTTTGTTCATCGCCATCCCCAGCGCTCGCCGCCCCTCGCGTGCGAGCACCCCCGCCGGAGTGGTCCGTGGTTGAGCTGCACGAAGTCAGCAAGCTGTACCGACAAGGAGATCGCGACGTGGCGGCCCTGCGCGAGGTCTCCCTGCGCGTCGCCCCAGGCGAGGTCTTCGGTGTCCTCGGCCAGAGCGGCGCCGGCAAGTCCACGCTCATCCGCTGCGTCAACCTGCTGGAGCGCCCCACCTCGGGCACGGTGCGAGTGGACGGCAAGGACATGCTCTCCCTCGATGACCGTCAGCTCCGCGAGGCGCGGCAGGGCATCGGGATGATCTTCCAACACTTCAACCTGTTCGCCTCGCGCACCGTGGAGGGCAACGTCGCCTATCCGCTCGAAGTGGCGGGCTGGTCGCGCACGCTGATTCGTGAGCGCGTGGCGGAGCTGCTGGCCCTCGTGGGACTGTCTGACCGCTCGAAGGCCTATCCCTCCCAGCTCTCGGGTGGACAGAAGCAGCGCGTGGGCATTGCTCGCGCCCTGGCGCCTCGGCCCCGGTTGCTCCTGTCCGACGAGGCCACCTCCGCGTTGGACCCCGAGACGACGCGCTCCGTGCTCGACCTCCTGCGCGACATCAACCGCAAGCTGGGCCTCACCATCCTCCTCATCACCCACCAGATGGATGTGGTGAAGGAACTCTGCGACTCCGTCGCGGTGCTGGAGCGAGGCCAGTTGCTGGAGCAGGGCAAGGTGCTCGACCTGTTGTCCCGTCCTGGCACACGCCTCCATGGGCTCTGCTACGCGCCGTTCGCCATGCGCGAATGGCCCGCGAATCCGGGGCGCCGGCTGGTGGAGTTGTTCCTCGTGGGCGCGCACGCGACTCGGCCCGTGCTCACCACCATGGCGCGTCGCTTCGATGTGGACGCGAACTTGATGGAGGGCACGTTGGATCGCGTGGGCGGTGCGCCCGTGGGACGCCTGCTCTTCGAACTCACCGGAGAACCCGAGGCGGTGAGCCGTGCCCTCGACTTCCTGCGCGAGCAGGGCCTGTCCCCCGAGGAGCGTGCCCATGTCTAGCGAACTGCTGAACTCCCTCTGGGTGGCCACGGGCGAGACGCTCTATATGACGTCGGTGGCCGCGGTGTTGGTGCTCCTGGCCGGCCTTCCGCTGGGCGTCCTGCTGGCCATCGCCGACGAAGGCGGGCTGTGGCCTCGTCCCGCGTTGCATCGAGCCGTGGGCGTGCTCGTCAACGTGGGGCGCTCGGTGCCCTTCATCATCCTCATGGTGGCCATCGTCCCGCTGACGCGATTGCTGGCGGGCACCACGATTGGCACCACCGCCGCCATTGTCCCCTTGGTCGTGGCCGCCATCCCCTTCATGGGGCGTGTCGTCGAGCAGGCCCTGCGCGAAGTGGACTCGGGGAAGATCGAGGCCGCGGTCGCGATGGGGTCCACGCACGCGCAGGTCATCCTCCGCGTGCTCATCCCCGAGGCCCGCGCGTCCCTCATTCGCGGGCTCGCGCTGATGATCATCAGCCTGCTCGGGTACAGCGCCATGGCGGGCGCCGTGGGGGGCGGCGGTCTGGGCGACCTCGCGGTGAAGTATGGCTACATGCGCTTTCGCACCGACGTGATGCTGGGCTGTCTCGTGGTGCTGCTGGTGCTGGTGCAACTCGTCCAGTGGCTGGGCGATCGGCTCGCCGCCCGATTTGAACGCACGTCTTCTTGAGTCTTCCTGGAGAACACATCCATGAACCGTTGGTCTCGCGCGCTGTTGGCTTCGTTGTTTCTCTTGGGCGTGGGGAGTGTGGCGGGCTGCAAGAAGTCAGACGCGGCCGGGGAGGGCGCGCGCACGCTCAAGGTGGGCGTCAATCCCGTGCCTCATGGGGAGATCCTTCGCGTCGCCGTGCCCGTGGCCGAGCGTGCTGGCACCCACGTCCAGGTCGTCGAGTTCACGGACTACGTGCAGCCGAACCTCGCGCTCGCGGATGGGCAGCTCGACGCGAACTACTTCCAGCATGTTCCCTACCTGGAGCGCTTCAGCGCGGACCGCAAGCTGACGCTCGTCAGCGTGGGCGCGGTGCACCTGGAGCCGCTCGCGCTCTATTCGACGAAGCACGCACAGCTCGCGGAGTTGCCCGAGGGCGCCAAGGTGACCATCCCCGCCGACCCGAGCAACGCGGGCCGGGCGCTCCGCCTCCTGGAGCAGCAGGGCCTGCTGCGGCTGCGTGACGGCGTGGGGGCCGCGGCCACGATCCAGGACGTGGTGGGCAATCCGCGCAAGCTGGAGCTGCGAGAGATTGATGCGGAACAGCAGCCGCGCACGCTGGAGGACGTGGATGCCGCGGTCATCAACGGCAACTACTTCCTGGAGGCGCGGAAGAACCTCCGACTCAACGCGAAGACGCTGGCGCAGGAGTCCGCCAAGGACAACCCCTACGCCAACGTCCTCGTCGTGCGGAAGGGGGACGAGGCGCGTCCGGAGATCCAGGCGCTCGTGAAGGCGCTGCGCTCCGAAGAGGTGCGGCGCTTCATCGAGAAGACCTACGAGGGCGCGGTGGTTCCGGCGTTCTGACCCGCACGCGCTCATCGCGGTTGCATCGAACCTCTGTCGTCCAGGCATTCATCAGGAGACCTTGGGCGGGAATGGGGCGGGCGACGCCTGGGGACCTGCAGGGTCGCCCCTTCGAGGAGTGACAATCCTCGTGGGGGCAGGCCGAGGATGTCTGGGGGGCTCAGTTAGAACGTGTAGCGTGCCTGGATGCGAATCTGGCGGGGCGGCTGATACGCGACGGGAGCGCCGCGGGCATCGGTCCGAGTGACGGTCTGGAAGTTGAGGAGATTGAAGACATCCACGCCTCCGACAAGTCGCTCGTAGCCCCATTTCAACAGGCCCAAGGACACGAAGGCATCCAGGCTGTGATGCCAGTCCAGCCGATGGGGTGCTCCGAGCATCAGAGGACCCGATTCCCCCTGATAGGACAGGCCCACCTGGGTGATGACCTGGGGCCCGAACAGACGGGCCCATGAGACATGGGCCTTGAGGGTGTGTGGGCGGTCCGCTGGCGCGGAATCATCCATCCCCGTGGCGCCGAGAACCAGGGCTGAGGCGTCAGGGACAGGCGAGAGCCGGACTCGTCCCTGTCCTTGCTCCGTGAGTCGTGACCACGTGTAGCTGAAGAGCGCCTTCAGCCCTTCTTGTGCTGCTGGCTCGTTGTGGCCAAAGACGAACGTGACGGCGTCATAGCTGCGGTCGCCGGGCGGACTCACGCTCATCGCGCTGTCGATGGGCGAACGCAGGTTCCGATGCAGGAGTTGGAGGCTGACGCGCGACTCAGTCGTCTTGCGGACCTCCATGCCGACCACGAGATCCTGAGACGTTGGCATGGAGAGGGGCGCGGATGAGGGGCGGGCTCGCGAGCGGGCCTCGACGAGTACCAGTGGGACCTGAGACGCGGTCATCCCGTACTGCGCGAAGACACGGATGAACGAGAACCTTGCGTAGGTGACTCCCAGGCGCGGCGAGACACGGCTTCCGGTGAAGAGAGAAGAGCCGCCATCCGCGGGCAGCACGCGTTCGTGGTCATAGCGAAGCCCCCCCGACACCGTGAAGCAATACACGGGAGACCAGACCTCTTGAACGAATGCCCCGAGGACCAGCCCGCGCGTCCTCGATGAGGGCTGTCCTGGGGCGTCCCCGCCTTGATTCGAGCGCAGGAGCGCAGCCCCCTCGTCCCCGCTCAGTTGTTCGTGGGTGAGATACTCACCGCTCACGCCCAGGCTGAGATCATGACGGCCTGGAGCGAGGTGCGAAAGCTGGAGGCTCGCTTGATAGCGATCCGCACTGTCTTCGACGCGTCCATCGTTCGGGGGCGGCGGTTCATTGGTCGCATCCGGTGGGACGCGCCCTTTTCGCGAAGTGTCTCGGTGGAGCCACCCGAGGTGGGCTTCTACCTCCGCGTAGGAGTTCATTAAAGGGAGGATCCTCCAGGACAGACTGGTTCGGGTGACGGTGCTCTTGAACGGCTCCGGATGGAGAGGCTCGCCTGTGACGGAGTCGTCGTCGAAGGTTGTTGGCTGAGTGATGAGGGAAAGGGACAGGCGCTGCTCCCGGGAGGGGGAGAATTCGAGCTTGCCCATCACCTGGGCTGCGCGTTGGTCGAGGAAGTTCGTGGTGGAGGTTGGACTCGGCACCGCCCCCTCGCTGGAGACGTCCTCGGACCTTGCAACGCGACGGAAGGTCGGAACGGCACCGAGCACGAAGGTCAGCTTTCGGTGTTCGAGCAGCGGTCCACTGACGATGCCGCCAAGGTCGCCGAACTGGTGAAGGGTCTCGCGGCGCACGGGGCCTGTGGTGGATTGAGGCTGCGCTCGAGGCCCTTCCCAGATCCCCGGGGTCCAAGTGGTGAAGACCGCGCCGTGGAACTGGGGGCCGCCGGCCGGGGTGGTTGCCGCGATGTTCGCTCCAATGGCCCGCGTCTCGTCGGTGAGCCCGCCACGGGTGACGAGCGTCAGGTTCTCCACCAAGGCGTCGGGGAGGGGCAGGGCGTTTCCCCCATAGGCGGGGTCCATCGTCGAGAGTCCATCGAGCCGGGTCTCTCCCTCGAGAGGAGAGGCTCCGGAGAGGCTGAGGCCCCCAGCCATCACCCGCGTGTCAGGGAAAAGCTCCAGGCTGCTGTCATACGAACGAAGCAGGCCGCCCGAGTCTCGCGACGGTCGATGGCGCGCGAAGTCCTCCGTGAAGCCTTTCTTGATGGAGCGATGCGCCGTGGGAAACCAATTGCCCTCGCTCCACCAGCTGTAATCCACCCAACTCTCAGTCGCCCCAGCACTCGGGAGACCTCCCAGGTTGAATTTGACGGCTTGGATGTTGACGCGAAGGGTTTGCCCTGGCTTGAGCTCCAGCCCGTAGCGATCAGGGCCTGGGCCGATGTCTGTCGCGATACCGAGTTTGTAGACGCCAGGGGGGAGGTTGAAGATGCCATAATTTCCCTGGGCGTCTGTCGATGTTTCTCGCCGTTCGTAAGGAGAGAGCGCCGGGGAGGTCGGATAGATCCAGACGTTGGCGAGGGGCTGTTTGTCCTCGGCGTCGATGATCGTCCCAACGATGGCGGCTCCCTGCGCCGAGGCGCCGCGGCTGCTCAGGAGCATGAGGACGCACGCGAGGGACAGCGCCCTCATGGGGCTTGAGCGCCTAGGCAAGCTGCGTGCCCAGGGGGCGTCCTCTGTCCGCCAGCGCGGCTGGCGGCTTCCACGGAGGTGCGGGTCGGGATTCAAGAGGGTCGCCTCGGTGAGTGAGGCGTCCATCATTCAGGGCGGTACTCGCCGCGCGCCGCACGCGCGCCTCTTCACTTCATCATCGTTTCATCACGATGGGAGGGTGCCCCGCGCGGCGGGCTCAATCCTGCGCGGCGGAGCGCGAGCCGGGCACCGGGGCGTTGTCGAGCGTCCGGTACGTCGCGACCACGGAGTACTTCGTGTCCTGTGTGTGATTGCGGCTGGCGGCGTGGAACAGCCGGGCATGGAACAGCAGCACGTCGCCCGGCTCCAACGCGACGTTTTCCGCGCAAGCGATGAGGGGAACATTCTCGGGGTGCTCGGGGCGCAGGAAGAGGCGCTCGTCGTAGCGCTCGGGGGCGAAGTCCATCCGATGGGTACCGGGGATGACCAGGAGCCCGCCGTTCCTTGGCGTCTCGCTGCCGAGCGCCAACCAGACAGAGATCAGCTCAGGCTGCGTGAAGGACCAATAGCGGATGTCCTGGTGCCAGCCCGTCTCCGAGGAGTAGCGCGGCTGCTTGGTCATCACGCAGTTGTGATGCGAGCGCGCTTGCTTCACCGGGCCGCCCAGCAACTCGGACAGCGCTCCGAGCAGACGGTCCTCGGAGAACCACTGGGCGAAGGACTCGCCGCGCGCGTGGGCCTGGAGGAGGCGTCGGATGGTGCGGCCTCCCTCGGCGGCGCGGCTCTCGGGCGCTCCGGGGTAGCGCAGGTCGGCCTCGTACTCCGCGGGGCCCTGGTCCGCGGCGACCTGGTCCTTCGCGAGCGCGAGCATCCGCTCGGTGCGCTCCCTGGCGACGAAGGCGGGGAGGACGAGGAAGCCTTGGGCGGCGAACTGCTGGCTCTGCGCGGGGCTCAGGACGGACATGGCGTCCGTCTCTTAGCGAGAGTGCCTCGCGGACGCAGCCGGAAACGCAAACGGGGGCAGCCACGAAGCCGCCCCCGCGTGTCCTGCTCACCTCGGCGTGACGCCGCTCAGGCCAGCAGCCGGGCGTCATCCAGGTCGATGTCGTCCCGGATGAGGTCCACGCCGTGCTTGCTGAAGCGCCGCGCCGCCGCCTTGCTGCGCGGGCCGTGGCCGTTCTCCAGGGACCACTGCGCGTGCTCGCTCAGCAGCGCCAGCTCCAGCGTGCGGCCCAGCGTCAGCGAGAAGCGCCGCGCCCCGGCCTCCAGCGTCGTCGGGTTGCCCAGCGCTCCGGACACCCACGCGCGCGCGTGCTCCAGCGCGTCCTGCGCCACCGTCACGCACGGCCGCAGGTCCGCGTCGCGCACCTTGGCCAGCCGGCCCTCGACCTCGTGGAAGAAGGCCTCCAGCGTGCCCTCCTTGGCCAGCGCGCGCAGCGCGTCCAGCGAGAGCACGTTGGTGGTTCCCTCCCAGATGGACAGCACCTGCGCGTCCGCCTGCACGCGCGGCAGGCCCGTGTCCTCCACGTAGCCCGCGCCACCGAAGGACTCGGTGACCTCCGAGGTGATGTGCACCACCTGCCGGCCCGTGGTCAGCTTCGCCAGCGGCGTCACCAGCCGCTGCAGCAGCAGCTCCGACTCGGTGGCCGTCTGGGTCTCCAGCTTCCCCAGCAGCTCCACCGCGCGGAAGCTCAGGAGGAAGCCCGCCTGGTACTCGGCCTCCAGGCCTGCCAGCGTGTCCACGTGCAGCGGCTTCTCGGACAGCTTCGCGCCGAACTGCACGCGGCGCCTGGCGTAGTCGCGCGCCAGGGCCATGGCCCGACGCATGCTCCACGCCGCGCCCACCGCGTTCCAGGTGCGCGTGACGTTCAGCATCATCGCCATGTTGCGGATGCCATCCGTCAGGCCCGCCACCGGCACCGCCAGCGCGCCGTCCAGCGTCAGCTCCGCGGTGGGCACCTTGCGCGTGCCGAACTTGTCCTTCAGGCGGTTGATCTGGATGCCATTGAGCTTGCCCGCCGCGTCGCGCGTCTCCACGTAGAAGAGCGCCAGGCCCTTGCCACCGGGGCCGTTGCCCTCGGGCCGCCCCAGCGTCAGCGCCATCTGCGCCGTCGTCGCGGAGGTGAACCACTTGGTGCCGTACAGGCGCCAGCCCTCGGGGGACTTGCGCGCCTCGGTCTGCGTCAGGCCCACGTCCGAGCCGCCCGTGCGCTCGGTCATCCACTGTCCGGACGTCCAGAAGGTGGCGGGATCGCGCGACGTGAGGCGGGGCAGGGCGTGGTCGATGAGCGCCTTGTTCCCCAGCGACAGCAGCGAGCGCGCCGCGCCGTCCGTCATGGCCAGCGGGCACGAGTAGACGTCCAGCGAGGGCTGCACCAGGTAGTTCAGGGTGAACTGGTGCACGCGGCTGAGCGCGCCGTGCTTCTGCTCATAGGCGGTGGCCACCAGCCCCTTGCGGGCCGTGAGCGCCTCCGCCTCCTTCCACAGCGGGGAGACCTCGATGTGATCGATGCGGTGTCCCCACGCGTCCCACTGCGTCAACACCGGCTCGTTCAGCCGGTCGCGGAGCTGGAACTCGTAGAAGTACTTGCCACTCAGCTCTCCCAGCTCGCGGAACTCGTCCGTCAGTGAGCGCCGGACGTCCTCGGGGAGAGTGCGGGCCAGGTAGCCCTGGAGAAAAGCGTCGTCGTCGTACTGGTTCCCCAACTGGGGAGGGGCCTGGAAGAAGCTCATGGGGTGAAGCTAGCACCAGGACGCCCGGCGTGGCCGAGCGAAGACCACGGCAAATCCCTGGATATGCCACATCGTTGAAATCCGGGCGGGTGGAGTAGGCTGCGCCGGCAGTTCCAACCGGAGCCGTCATGCCCGATTTCTTCAGGAGGCCGGGGTCCCCCCCTGCCAGCCCGTCCCAGCCCGACTCCGCCGAGGACCGCAACCGCACCGTCACCCCACTGGAGAGCCCCGCCGCGCCCCAGCCCGCGCCGGGCCCGGTGCTCTCGGCGCCGCCTCGGCCTCGCGCGGCGCCCGGTACGCCGCCGTCTTCCGGACTGCTGGAGGCGCCTCCGCGTCCGCGTGGCACCACGGGGCTGGGCCCCGCCCTGACTCCCGCCGCCGAGGCGGCCATGCGCCCCCCGCCGCGTCCCCCCGCGGCAACCCCGGCTCCTTTCGCGGGCGCGCCCGAGGTCGCCACCGAGCGCCGCTCGCTGCCGCCGGCCGCCTCGGGCTATGCGGGGCCGGAGCGCCGCGTCTCAGGGATGGCGGGCGTGCCCCCGGGCCCGGAGCGCCGCACCCCACTGCCGCCGCGCCGCGCCGCCGAGGCACCTCCTCCCGTGGACCGCTTCTGGCCTGCGCAGCCGCGCACGCTGGAGGACACCGGCCTCAACGCCACCTTCATCGAGGAACTGGTCCTCAAGGCGCTGTTCTTCGCCGGCGAGATGCGCGGCATGGACATCGCTGGCCGGCTCCAACTGCCCACCGCGCTGGTGGACGAGACCATCGAGGGGCTGCGCCGCCAGAAGTATGTGGACATCCGAGGGGGTGGTTCCTCGGGCGTGGGCAAGTCCACGATGATCTACCAGCTCACCACGTTCGTCACGGACGTGATGCGGCAGATCCTGGATCGCAATCGCTACAACGGCCCGGCGCCCGTGCCCTTCCATGAGTGGGTGGCCGCGGTGCGGCGGCAGACCGTGCGCGGCAATCGCATCACCCGCGCGCGGATGGAGGACAAGTTCGGGGACCTCATCATCCGCGACTACATCTTTGACGGCATCGGTCCGGCGATGAACTCGGGTCGCGCCATCTTCTTCTATGGGCCGCCAGGCAATGGCAAGACAGCCATCTGCCAGGGCATGGTGAACTGCTTCGACGAGGACATCTTCGTCCCGCATGCGCTGCTCATCGATGACTTCGTGGTGAAGATCTTCGACGTCAACCTGCACAAGCCCCTGCCGGACGAGCCGGGCGCGCCCGCGTACGATCGCCGCTGGGTGCGCTGCCGTCGGCCGCTGGTGGTGGTGGGCGGCGAGCTGACGCTGGAGATGCTCGACCTCGTCTACACGCCGGAGGTCAAGTACTACGAGGCCCCGTTCCAGATGAAGGCCAGCAACGGGATGCTCCTCATTGACGACTTCGGCCGTCAGAAGGTGTCCCCCAAGGACCTGCTCAACCGGTGGATCGTCCCGCTGGAGAGCGACGTGGACATCCTCACGCTGCACACGGGCAAGAAGGTGCAGGTGCCCTTCGACGTGTTCGCGGCGTTCTCCACGAACCTCGACCCCAGCGATCTGGTGGATGACGCCTTCCTGCGCCGCGTCCGCTACAAGCTGGAGGTCCAGCGTCCGGACGAGGAGCAGTTCCACGAAATCTTCCAGCTGATGTGCCACAAGCGCGGTGTGCCCTACGACGCGGGCGCGGTGGACTACCTCATCGACAAACACTACCGGCCCTTGGGGCGGCCCTTCGCGGCTTGCCAGCCTCGCGACCTGTTGGATCAGGTCATCGACATGGCGCACTACCAGGGCATCGTCCCGCGCCTGGAGCCGGCGCTCCTGGACTCGGCCGTGCACAGCTACTTCGTGCGCTTCGACAAGCGGCCTTCCGCCGGAGGCTCCGCCGCGTCAGTCCGCTGAGCGCGGCGCGAACGGTCCCCAGGGCGAGGGCTGAAGCCAGGCTTTCACCTCGTCCAGGGGCACGTTGGCCAGTACATCCACGATGGACAATCCCAGCACGAAGCGTCCTTCGCGTCCCTGCGCATAGGTGGGGTGGCGGAAGCGCTGCCACAGCACGCGCACATCCGCGTCGCGGAATCGATCCACCCGCAGGTACAGCGACGAGCCCAGTCCCGAGTAATAGGTATGCGCCCCGAGCTGCCGACAGTACTCCACCAACCGCTGGCTCTTGTCCTCTCCCGTGCGCTCCATCGAGGACGCCAGGAGGATGCGCGGCGCGAGCCCCAGCGGCGCGTAGAACAGCGCCATGCTCGCGAGGAGCAGGCGCAGCAGCGAGCCCGGTCCCGATTCGCGCGCGGCCGCGTCGTAGAAGGGCTCCACGTGGGGCAACACCTGCGTGCGGAAGTACGGCCGCCGGCCATACAGCGTCACCAGCGTCTGCAAGTGCTTGCGCGCCCAGGGCTGGCTTGCGTCCACCGCGAGGTCTTTGATTCGAACGTCCCGATGCGGATCCTCCAGGGGAATGGACAGCCATTGGAAGCCCGGTTCGGAAGGGGGTGGGGTGGGCACGCCCACGGGCAAGGCCACGCGGGTGCGCCGCTGCCAGCCGCGCCGGAGCCACTGGACGTCATCCAGGACGAGCAGGGTGCCCGCTCGGGCCACCTGCTCGTAATAGTCCACCCAGGGCAGGTAATGGGGTTGCTCCGCGACCAGCACTCCAGGGTGACCCGACTCCGACATGAATTGTTTGCGTCCACTGTCCGGCGGGGTGGACCTGGACTGCCTCCCGTCCACAACCATACGATTCCGCGCTTCGCCCGTACAAACGAGCTTCGATGCGACTCCTCGTCATCAACCTGATGGCGCCGCGAGCCCCGACGAGCGCCGCCCCGGCTGGTGAGTTGGAGCGGCTGGCCGCCATCATTCAGACCCAGTCGGACGTGGCACTGGCGGGGCTCGACCTGGGCGCGCTGATGCGCCTCATCTGCGAGCGCGCGCGGGTGCTGTGCGGCGCGGAGGGCGCGGCCGTGGGGTTGCCCCGGGTCGGGGGACGGCAGCTCACGTACCGCGTGGCCACCGGCAGCCTCTCTGGCTTCGTGGGGTTCATCGTGTCCCTGGAGGGCAGCCTGACCGGCGCGTGCTTCACGCGAGGCGAGGTGCTGCGCACGGACGATGCGCCTGCGGATCCCCGCGTGGACCGGCGCGCGGCGAGCGAGGTGGGGGTCCGCTCGATCATCATCGCGCCGCTGTGGCGAGACGCGCGCCCGGTGGGGGTGCTCACCGTCACGGCGCGCTCGCCCGACGCGTTTCAGGACCGGGACGTGCGGACGCTGGAGTTGATGGCGGGGCTGTTGGGCTCGGCCATGGGCAACGCGTCCGAGGCCGCCGCGCGCCAGGCCCTCATCGCCGAGCGCACCGCCGCGCTGGAGGCGCTCCGGGTCTCACAGGAGCGCTTCGAGTCGTTCATGAATCACAGCCCGGTGCTCGCCACCATCAAGAACGAGCAGGGGCGCCGGGTCTGGGTGAACGAGCGCTACCTGGCGTTCTTCGGGCTGCCGCGCGACACGGACGTGAGCCGGCTGAGCGACACGGACCTGATGCCCCTGTCCGCCGCCGAGGGCATTCGCGCGGGCGATCGCGAGGTCCTGGAGACGGGCCGCCTCACCGCGGGCGAGGGGATGGTGCCCGCGCGCGACGGCACCGAGCACCACTGGCTCACGTATCGCTTCCTCGCGAAGGATGCCCTGGGGCAGCGCTTCCTCGGGGCGGTGTCGCTGGACATCACCGAGCGCAAGCGCGCGGAGGAGGCGCTGCGGCGCTCGGAGGAGAGCTTCCGCGCGCTCATCGAAGGCTCGCCCGTGGCCATCTTCGTGCATCGCGGCGGACCGCTGCTCTACGTCAATCCCGCGGCGCTGAGCTTCCTGGGGCTGACGGGACCGGAGCTGATTGGCGCCGCGCCGCTGGACTTCGTTCATCCGGAGGATCGGCGCGCGGCGGAGGAGATCATCGCGGCGCCCCCGGGAGTGGCTCGCTCGGAGCACCGCGAGCTGCGCTTCCTGCGTCGCGATGGACGGGTGATGACCGCGGAGGTGAGCAGTCAGGGCCTGCTGTTTGATGGGCAGCTGTCCACCGTCGTCAGCGCGAGCGACCTGACGGATCGCCGCTCCATGCAGGCGCAGCTCGTGGTGTCGGATCGGCTGGCGGCGGTGGGCACGTTGGCTGCGGGCGTGGCGCATGAGATCAACAACCCGCTGGCGTTCGTGCTCTCCAACCTGTCGTTCGTCGCCACCGAGTTGCAGCGGCTGGCGCACGAGCTGCCCCCGGGCCGGGTGGCGGAGCTGGAGGAGGTGTTGCGCGAGGCCACGGATGGGGCGCACCGCGTGCGTCACATCGTGCGAGACCTGCGGACATTCTCGCGCGGGGACGACGACGCGGTGGCGCCGGTGCAATTGCAAGGCGTGTTGGAGTCCGCCATCACCATGGCGCGGGGCGAGCTGCGGCATCGCGCGCGCATCGTGCGCGACTACGAGGACGTGCCCCCGGTGGAGGGAAGCGAGGGGCGCTTCGGGCAGGTGTTCCTCAACCTGCTCATCAACGCCGCGCAGGCCATCGCTCCCGGCGCTCCGGAGCGAAACGAAGTGCGCATCAGGCTGCGCGCCGTGGAGTCTCGGGTCATCGTCGAGGTGGCGGACACGGGCGCGGGCATGTCTCCCGAGGTCAGCGCGCGCATCTTCGATCCGTTCTTCACGACGAAGCCGGTAGGAGAGGGGACGGGCCTGGGGCTGTCCATCTGCCACGGCATCGTCACGGGCTTTGGTGGGACGATCTCCGTCACGAGCGAGCCGGGGCGTGGCAGCACGTTCCGCGTCTCCTTGCCCCTGGTGCAACCCGCTCGCGCCGAGGGGATGCGCAAGGCGCGGTTGGACTTCGCGGGGTGAGGCGGCGCTAACGGCGGAAGACGGGGTGGAAGACGCGGGGCGCCTTCTTCTTGCGCACGCAGGTGGTGTCCACGCTCATGTAACAGGCTGAGAACGCGCGGCGCCGCAGTCCCGGCCGCCCGCGTCCGGAGCGGTGCCAGAGGTGGTTGTGGATGAGGATGGACTCTCCGGCCTGGACGGGCAGGGGGACCGTGCGCGACTCGGCCGACTCGGCGCGCACACGGTCTTCGGGGATGACTCCGCCGAGCTGTGTCACCCGGCCCGCGTGATGGCTTCCGGGCACGACCTCCAGGCATCCGCCGTCGAGCGGGGCGTCGTCCAGCGCGGTCCAGATCTGCAGCTCGGGGTCGCGCGTGAGGCCCCAGAGCTTCCCGCCATCTTGATGCCAGGGGAGGTTGCTGCCTCCGGCCTGTCCCTTGTGGAAGAGGATGGCGCGGTAGAGAACGATGTCGCCGGGGATGCGCGTGTGGACGATGCGCTCGAACAGGGGGTTCTCGATCCACGCGAGGAAGCGAGGGTCCAGCTCCAGCTTCTCCAGCTTGCGATAGTCCAGGGACGGCCCCTGCCAGCCGAGCCCCAGCGGAGCATCCTCGTAGCGACCCGACGGAGCGTCCGGCTGGAAGAACATGCCGGGATACACCACGCGCCCGAGCATCAGGTCGTCTGCCCGTTCGCGCAGGGCGTGGAGGCCCTCGTCACCGAGGACCCGACCCAGGCGGGCATAGCCATGCTCGGCGTAGTGCGCGAGCGCCGCTGCCACGTCGAATCGCTCTGGGGCCACGCACAGCATGCCTGAGGGTATCTCCCGTCCTGGACTCATGGCGCGGGACACATCGCCCGGTCGGGGGGCCGCCGTCCAGCATTCCTGTGCCGGTGGGTTGGCTGCTTGGAGTCCTTGCGCTGGCGTGCCGACCGCCGCATGGTTGACGCTGGCATGCCCTACCGCCGCCTGACCCGCTTCGTCGTGGCCCCCGATGGAACCCGGGTGGCCAGTCATACGCACCACGGAGACCTGCCAGAGGCGCAGGCGGACGCGCTGCTGGCGCGCCGTCCCTCGGTGTTGTTGACCAATGGAATCGGCAGCTCCGAGAACTTCTGGCGCTACATCGTCGCCGACCTGGAGCAGGACCACCGGGTGGTGCACTGGAACTACCGGGGACATGGCAGCAGCGAGGAGTCGCGCTCGGACGACTACCGCATCCCGGTGCACGTGGACGACCTGGAGCGCGTCACCGAGGACATGATGGCGCGGGGCGATGGCAAGCCGCCGCACCACATCGCGTTCTCCATGGGCGTGCGCGTCCTCCTGGAGCTGTATCGCAAGCGTCCGGAGCTGGTCCCGGCGATGACGCTCATCGCGGGGGCTCCCGGAATGCCCGGCGCGGCGAACGGGCGGCTGAGCTCCCGGCTGATGTTCGGCGCCGCGCGACAGGCCTTCCGCGCGAGCACGCCGCTGGTCCCGCTCGCGGCGCCGGCGGCGCACGTGATGATGAACAGCCGCATCGCGTATCCCCTGGGGCGGGCCGTGGGGGTCCTCCGGCAGCGGGCGCCTCGGCAGGACATCGACGAGTTCATGCTCGCGCTGCGGCGCATGAGTCCACGGGCGTACTGGCTCACGCTGCGCGGGTTGATTGAAGGCAGCGCCTGGGACGTGGTCCCGAGTGTGACGGTGCCCACGTTCCTCATCGCCGCGCGCAATGACTTCCTCGTCCCCATGTTCGAGATGGAGCGCTTCCGTGCCGCGCTCCCGCATGCCCACTGGCTCCAGGTGGAGGACGCAGGCCACGCCGGGTTGCTGGAAGCGGGAACGGAGATCGCCACCGCGGTCCGTGGCTTCCTGATCAACCACGGACTGCGGACGCCCGTGGCCACGCCACTTTGAGTCCAGACCGCGCGGGGAAGTTTCCCCCCGGCCCATGTGAGCGCGTCTGTCTTCACGGTGACCCTGGCGCCGTGCTGGCTTTGCCTCCTAGTGAATGCTGTGCATTGACGCGTCAATGGCGCGTCAACGACACGTCAAGGATGCGCCATGCATGGGTTTGGGACGTGCGTCCTCTCTCAGCGGCCGGTGGCACGCGGACTGAATAGGACTGCGCTTGGGAGCGGGAGGCGCTCTGCCTGTGGGCGCCTCTGTTCCTCCAACCTCACCCCAGGGAGCTTCATGCGCCTCAGTCTTCGACGATCCGCGCGGCAGAGCGCGCCACCACGCCCGCGCAATTGTGCGGCGGGATGGCTGCTTGGAATTCTGCTGGGCCTTGTTCTGTTCGCACCCACTGTCGCCTCGGCGTACTGCATCTGGAACTCCAGCAGCGAGTACGTGAGCGTGGTGCGGCTCCCCTATTCGCTGGTCTCGACGGAGTACAAAGACTCAATCGCCCCCGGCGACTACGCCTGTTGCAATTGGGACAAAGGGGGCTGTGCTGAGAACAAGGACCAGACTGGTACCTCGAAGTTCGCCTTCTACTATGACACGGACCTGGATGAGATTGAGACGGCCTCCGTCGAGGACCTCGAGGACGCCCTCAATGACCTGGAGAGTCTGATCGCCAGCTTGAAGGGCAATCCGGACACCAAGGTCGCCAAGGATGTTTTCATAGGGGTGCTCTATTTCTTGCTCACCGGACAGACCCCCTCGACGACTCCCTTGTATATGGATGAATCGCAGAAGTTCATCGACGATTTCTCGAACTATCTCTCGCTGCCACTCGTGGGGGATGTGACGGCATACACGAAGACCTACAATGGTGGTGTCTTGGAGGCCTACGAGTATGGCGTGCTGGGATGCTGGGAAGGCACCTGCCAGGGGCAAGACATCAATATCGATGGTTCCATGGGCGCCAACGGTGGAGAGGGGACCTGCCCGCAGAACCAGATCACCACCGGCGGATGCTGTGCCAGCGGCTACCTGACGGCGGACGGATGGTCTTGCGAGGAGGGGACTCAAATCTGCGGGGACTCCGTTTGCTCCTCCAGCCAGACGTGCTTCCAGGGCGCCTGTGTCGACCCGTCGGCGATCTGTGGAGGCACTGCCATTTGCACCTCCAGCCAGACGTGCTTCCAGGGCGCCTGTGTCGACCCATCGACGATCTGTGGAGGCACTGTCATTTGCACCTCCAGCCAGACGTGCTTCCAGGGCGCCTGTGTCGACCCATCCGAGATTTGCGGAGGGACCTCTGTTTGCACCGCCGACCAGACGTGCTTTCAGGGGGCTTGCGTCGCCCCAACTCAGATTTGTGGCAACACAGTATGTGGCGTCGATCAGTTCTGTAAGGATGGGATTTGTATGCCCAAGCAGCAGCAATGCGGAGATCAAGTGTGTCACTATCCCTTCATTTGTCTCAATGGGTCTTGCTGGGATCCGCCTGCGCAGATGAATGGTCAAGGCTCAGGGGCCACTGTCTCGGGTGCTCAGGGGACCGCGCTGGGGCCCGTTTCCGCAGACCCTCATCGCGACTATTTCATGAAGAAACTGTCTCTTTCCCGGATGCGTGATGGCATCGAGACTCTCTCGAGGACGCCGTTCAATGTTGAGCTGCGACGCCATGCGCGCCGGCTCGCGTTGCTCGCGCGGATTGAAGTCCTGGCATCCGAAGCCCACGATGACGTCGCCACGAATCGGGCGAGAGGGCTGGTGAACCGCGAAACGCAGCGCCACGAGAAGTGGATGGCGGTCTATCAGAGCGGTGGTCACGAGAAGCTCTACGCGAAGGAGTGGAATCCGTGAGGCGCCTTGAGGCTGTACTGATTGCATCTGTCACCGTCGCCATCGGCGGACTGCTCGCGGCTTCGTGCGTGACCGAGTCCGCCGCGCTCACGCCTGCACCGGCTGCGGTCGCACAGTCGAGCGTTGCGGGCAAAGGGCCGCGCGCCGTGCCGCCGCCCATCCAGGAGCCGAATCACGCGGCTTTGGCCATGAAGCATGTCACCGCGAAGAACTATCAGCGACAGCTCGCGCGTCTGGATGGCGAGATCGCTGCTGCCGAGGGGCTCCTGAATCGCCTGGACGAGGTCCCGGTCGAGCCCCAGGGTTCGCGCTCGTCGACGGAGGCCGCTGCGAAGAAGGCCAAGCAGAGCCGTCCCTGAGGCCACGTTCATCAAGCGGCTCGGCAGGGTGCCTCCTGCCGAGCCGTGTGCCCGGCGCACCCACGCCTCTCTCGGAGGTGGTGCGCCGCCCCTCAGCGGCGAGTACGTCGCCACGGACCTCGGCGAGAGCACGCTCGGGTCAATGACACGCAGATTGACGTGTCGGGCAGGCTGCCCGGTCTCGTCTCAGCGGTGTCCATGGCCTGCGGAGTCGACAGATGTGCGCACCTGATGGGATAGTGGCATGGGTGCGATGGTTCAGTGGGAACTCCGGACTTCGCCGGAGTCTGTCAAGATTGAGGGTATATGCTGAAGGGTTCGATTGGCGGATTGCCTCCGTCGCGCAACGTTTCCTTGTCGCAGTCGGATGTTGACTCGGCAGCCGGAACGGGCAGCAGCGGCAATGTCGAGGGGACCGTCGCGCCTGGGGCTCCGGCGAATGTCTCGACGCAGGCTCAAGAGGGAGCGCAGTCGACGGGGCACGGGGGCGCCCCGAGGGATGGGTACAGCGCCGAGACTGGGTTGAGCAGGAGTCCCAACTTCCTCAAGGCTGAAATGCCCGTTCGCAGCAGAGAGAACATATTTCAGAGAAAGGTGTTTGGGCCTCCAAGAGCGAGAGCGCAGGCGTCGGTGGCGGGTGGGGGCGAGATCACCTTGAACTTCCAGCAAAGTACTGTTCTTCCCAAGGACAATCTGGGTGCCTGTCGAGGGGCCTCGCTGGATTGGCTTCGGCGAAGTCTCGCCAAGGATAAGCTGTCTTTTTCGGATGTCGGCTCGAAGCATGCCGGTGCCGCAGTCGGGGAGACGGATGCTGGTCAAAAGTCTTTCGAGCGAATGCAGAGAAAGTACAAGCGGTTTGATGTCTTGAATACGCAGTGGAACGCCTTGAGTGGAGCAGTTCTCAAGGAGATGAAGAAGAAGAACCCTGAGATGAAATTCGGCAAGGTCGAGCTTCTTGAGCTGGAGAAGGCCACTCATGCTGGGTTCCGACAGCACTTGGAGGAGTTGGCGAGCAATCAGCCTGCGAGTGCGCCGGGCGCCGGTGGTACGGATGCGCCCATTGACTTGAAGCTGGAGAAGCTTGGCGAAGTGGAGCCCAAGGCCTGCGTGTTCGTGGAGAGTCGGAGCGCTGCAGCCGGCAAGCCCTTTGGGAAGATGTTGATGGATATCGTCAACAACCGCGGATGTCGCAAGGAGGGGGCTTACTTGGTGGGGGTGAGTGGAATCCCGGCCGATGCAGCGAACTCGGTGATTCAGCTTCCGCACGCAATGGCCATGCGGCAGACCGCGACTGAATTGCATTTCATGGATCCGAACTGGGGTGAGTTTAAATTCGAGCTGCGGCCGGATGAGTCTGTTGTCGGGGATTCAGATCTGGGCCGGTTCTTGGATAGGATGAGCGAGCTTTACGGGAAGCAGAAGTTCGTATCGGAGACTGTTTTTGAGTATGGAAAGACTGGCAACTAGGGGTTGTTTGACGCGGTCGCCGATGTGGGTGGCCCGTTCTTCAGCAGAGTCGCTTTTGAACAGCTGCAGAACGAAGCAATATCAGACGGGTGCTTGAGCCGTGTCATGGGCTCTCCGCGTGCGGACGGGATGTAGGCGTCTTGCAGCGAGCTGGTGGTCGCGAAGTGTGGGACAGGAGCGGTCCCGGTAGGCCCGCGATCGTTTGGACTCTCGAGGTGCGCCGCGAGGCGAACGCTTCGCGCGGAGAGAAGACTCGGGAGTCGCCGTATGGCGCGAAAGTGTTCTGGCAGGAGCCCTACAAGACGGAGCTGGTGACCCGTGTCCGTGACGCAGGAGGGCAGGTCGTCACGCTGGAGGACACGAGTGTGCGTGTGCCGATGGGCGAGCGCGCCTGGGGGAGTGAACGGGCGTGGGACGTCCGCATCTCCCGTAGGGTCGGGGGCGGTCGCTAACTTCGTGGGTCATCGCCCGCAGGCGGCATGGCGGGCGCGCCAGCAAGACTCGCGTTCCTCGCCGATGGCTTGATGTCCCCCCGTGTGGGAAGGGGCATCGCTGGCAGACACGATTCGGCATTGGCATTGAAATGGGCTATGCTTGCAGGGCCGCGTAAAGCGGACAGACCAACATGGAGATGCGCATGCAAAGAATTGCGTTCGGTGTTCTGTTGGCGGTGGGCCTGTCGGTCGGGTGCGGAGGTGTCGCTGAGGACGGATCCGCAGCAGACGTGACGGATACGCAAGAAGGCGCTTTGGCTCCAAGCTGCCAGCCAGGTGAGACTTCCGACAGGTATACGCTTTGTGGTGCCTGTACTTCGCTCAAGGGCAACTACACGGTGCTCGATTGCATCAAGCCTGACGGAACTCGGTACCGGGCGGGAATCATCAAGCAAGACTGCAACGTTTGCCTCTAGGGCGTTGGCCCAGTCTCCCTGGGTTGCTACTGCGGCCCGCCCCAGTCCTCTGGAGCGGGCTGCTCGGCATTGTCATCGGTATTGCCGGGAGATGGGGTCAGGTTCCTTTCTCGGTGGATGGGCTCCCCGTGTCGTACTGCGCGTCCGTGACCTTCTCCATCCAGTTCACGACGACGCCGTCGAGGGCTTCCTGGATTGCGAGGTGCGTCATCGCCGTCGTCGGTGACGCGCCATGCCAGTGCTTCTCATCCGGTCCGACCGTCACGACATCCCCGGGCCGAATCTCTTCGATGGGGCCGCCCCAGCGCTGGTGTCTCCCGCAGCCCGACGTGACGATGAGCGTTTGCCCGAGCGGATGTGTGTGCCAGTCGCTCCGCGCGCATGGCTCGAAGGTTACGTAGGCGCCCGCCGCCCGCGCGGGCGGGCTTGATTGAAAGAGCGGGTCGATGCGCACCATGCCCGTGAAGTGCTCGGCCGGCGCTCGCTGGGAGGGCTGCGTTCCACTTCGCTTGATCTCCATGCCATCCGCCTCTTTTCGTCGGGTGGGCGCGGTGCCGCTGCGCGGTCGAACGCGCCTCCCTCTGGACCATATTGGGCGCACACGTTCGGAAGACCAGACCCAGCTGGAAGAAGGCCTGTGAAGTTCAACTGGACTATGGAGCCAGCGCTCCATCCGCCGAGAGGACGAGGCCACGAGGCAATTCACCCCGAACATGCGCTCGCTGGGGCCGGCCCCTTCCTTTGGCGTCAGGGGCAGGCTCAGGTGGTCAAGTCCCGAAGCTGGCTCGGTCTGGGAATGCTTCTTGGCGCCCTGCAGAGTCGGCAGTTTGGGTAGGTACAAGGGGCCTGCTCGAAACGGCGAGTCTATCCTCCGTCCCGTGCGCTCGATTGGAAGACGAAGGGATAGGTGATGGTCGCTGCTCCCGTGCCCCAGGGCGCACGGAAGCGGGCCTGAGACAGCTCCCTCAGGAGGCAGGACAGGAACATCGGGTCATCGAGCGTGGACTCGATGATGTCCGCGTCCTGGAATGACCCCAGCGTGCCTTGGCCCACCAGCGTGAATCGCACCACCACGCGCTGATTGCCTGCACCACGCTCGGCCAGGGGTGCGTAGCACTTCTGGAGCCCAGGGCGGGCGTCCTGGATGGCCGTCCGGATGTCCTCCTTGCGCACCGTGGCCTCCTCGGCAGCTCCCACCGCCTTGACCGGTGGCGGACCTGGCGCCTCCATGCCCCCTGAGGGAGCCTCGCGCGTTGCTTCACCCGACGTCCCCGTAGCGTCGGGCCCCCCGGGCTGGGAGGCTGGTGTGAGGGCCGCGCGCGCCGGACTTCCCCCTCCATTGGTCTGGGGCTCGCGAGGGACGCTCGGCTCCACGGAAGGAGCGGTCGCGTGAAAGGGCCTCTCCGCCTCCGTCACCGGGGGAACCTGGGCCTCCGAAGCCATCCAGTAACGAGCCAGGAGCACCAGCCCCAACGCCAGCACCACGAAGAGAGGAAGGAGTTTGCGCACGCTCCATTCAGCATAGCGTCCCAGGCCCACGGAGCCAGCGTCAGTGAGAAGTTGTTCGAGGCGTACGGAGCCAAATCCTATGGCCGGGTGAAGTCTTTGGGTGTCATGGAACTTCGCTCGGGCATTCGGTACGGTGACTTGCCCGCGAATTCGGACCCGGTGGCGGCTGGATTACTTCTCATGTCTGCGTTTCGCAGCGGAGCTTGTCGAGAGTGGGGCCGCCTTTCCCAAAGGCTGACGTGAAAATAGGGAAGCCTTTACCTCCGCCTGATTGAGCTGACTGCTGTGGCCGGGCGCCTGAACGACGTGTCGCGATTTCGATCGGCCCGGAGGGTAAGCAGGTGCAGGACGCGCGGGGAAGCGGCGGCAACCCGCTCCGTTCGGCATTGTGTGCGCAAGAACCGGAAGAAGAAGCGAGCCCTGCATCAAGGAGGGAAACAGCAGCGCCTGCGCAGTCGTGACCGTGGGCGGCTGACTCGCCGGGGAGAGATGGCTCAAGAAGTCGGAGGGCGGAGGACTCCCCCATCGAGCTCAACCCCAAACGACCACGTCAATCGCACCTTGGGTTAGACAAAATCGAGGAATCCGACTCCAAACGTGACATCGAAGGTCGGGCGTGGGGTGAACCCGAGGCGCATGTCCTCCCATCCCCCACGCCCCGCGAGCATCAGGTGCAGGTTTGCGATACTTGCCTGGAGGCCAAGGCTCGCGCGGACAGGGACCTGCAGTTGTGCATGGGCGGGCGACATCACGGCGGTGCCCTGCAGTCCGGCGAAGGCCTTGAGGTTGTCCAGGCCATGTGCATCAAACGGGTCGCGAATCCGTCGGATGAGGTCGCGGGTGAGGCTGAGTCCGATGGAGGGGCCCAGGCCTGCGTCCTTGCTGTCGGACGAAGCGGTGCGGACGTGGAGACCCAACTGGGTGACGACGCCCATCGGCTCGTGGGGGGGCGAGGCATACATCCAGTAGGCGGCGTCAACGCTGATGGCGGCGTTCTTGTAGCGCTGCCGGGTCTCGAGCACGAGACCATCCAGTTGCCGGGTGCATTTGAACGGCAAGGCAATGCTCGCGCCCATCTGGCCAGTGCCCGCGAGGACATCCGTGATGATGGCTTGATCCGTGAGCAATCCGACGGAGAGGAGAGGCAGCTCGGCGGAGGCACGGCCTGGATTCAGGACCGTGAGGCCCAGTGCCGCGCAAGTCAGGACTCCTCGCCAGGACGCCACTCGTGATGCACACAGATTCCACTTCCAGGCCATGAACCCGCTCCTCTTGGTTGGATGGGTTCACTGTATGAAGCGCGTGAATCGTGTTCAGCACGGAAACGTCACGATTTCATCATGAGCAGGGTGGGGCCGTTGTGGAGTGACACCGGACTCTTTGAGTCCCGGCGACTTGGTGGTGACATCCCCCGCGCGCGTGCCTCCTGGGCTGCGACCCAATCCTTCCTCCTGAACCCTCACCGCGGGAGCGCTGGATTGCGCAGTCGGAAAGCCTGACTCACCCATCCCGAATCCAGGCCTCTTGGTCCTGGGGCGCCTTGGCACTCAGAAGTAGTGCGCACGCATGTCGTCGAGCAGGCCCGGTCGCTCCGGCTTCCATCCAAGGAGTTCACGCGTCGCCTGGTTCGAGGCCAGGTTGTCGATCCCGACGACCATCGACATCCATCCGAAGTGTGCACTTGCCTCGCTGGCTGGCACGCGCGTCGTCGGCACTCCAGCGCCTTGGCTGATGGTCTCCGCGATGGCTCGCATGGGGATGCCCATCTCCGCGGTTCCGTGCAGCACGGTTCCCGGAGGTGCGCTCTCGACGGCAAGTCGGTACAGCCGTGCCGCGTCGTCGCGATGGATCGCGGGCCAATGCTGGTTTCCGTCATCGACGTACCCAGCCGCCTTCTTCTCTCGGGCGAGGTGGATCAGCATGGCGATGAAGCCCTTGTCACCCGCGCCGTGCACCGTTGGAGCCAGCCGGATGACACTGCCCCGCACACCGCGCTTCGCGGCATCGACCACGAGGCGCTCGGCCTGCGCCCGGACCGTGAGCGGCGAGTTCCCGAGAGCTGCATCCGTCTCCAGCGCGACCTTGCCGGGGTTCGCAACCACGAGCGTGCCGTTGGTGCCGACGAACGCCTTGTTCGTGCCCGCCATCGCCTCGAGCATCGCGGTGATCGCGTCGCGATCCATCCGGTTGATCCCCGGGTAGTCCGTGAAGTCCATATGGAACGCCAGGTGGATGGTCGCGTCGGTGGCGCGGACGCCTTCTACGAGGGTGGTCGGGTCCCGAAGATCCCCGCGATAGACGTCCACGCCTTGCGCCTGCAGCTTCACTGCGCCCGCATCGCTGTGCGCCATGCCCAGAACGGAGTGGCCCGCCTCACGCAGCTCCTTTACCACCGCGGTGCCGATCCATCCCGTTGCGCCCGTGACGAACACTCGCATTGTCTTGGTCATGCGGGCACCGTATGCACGGGGGGCCTGTCTGAAAAGATGAGCAGCGATACGGGTATTGCGACTAACACCCTCGCGGCCTCCTCGCCTGCTGGTCACCGGTTCGAGACGTCGCGGGAGCAGCTCCCCAGCCGCACGACTGCTGACTTTACAACCGAGGTGGCAAACGTGCGGACCTCGTGGGTCACCCCCCCCGCTGCGAGCGATGCTCACTCCGCGCGGTGAAGCGGGGCCTCGGATGCTATGCTCACGCCGTCTTCGTTGTGTGAGTGCCGTCATGATGATGAAGGATGTGTCTGAGAAGACGCGCACGGGTATGGATATGGCGACCACCACGCTCCCAACATTCCTGCGCGACCGTCGCGCACGCGTTCATCCCGCCACCACCGCGCGCCGCCGTACCGCCGGATTGCGCCGCGAGGAGGTCGCTGCCCGAGCGGGTGTGAGCGTCACCTGGTACACGTGGCTCGAACAAGGTCGGGGCGGTGTGCCGTCGGGGGACGTTCTCGAACGCCTCTCGCTTGCGCTCGAGCTCGACGACACGAATCGCGAGATGCTGTTCCTGCTCGCGCATGACCGTCCGCCCCCTCGCAAGCCCGCGGCGCCCGGGGTGGTGACGCCGTCCCTCCAGTGCGTGCTCGACAACCTCTCCGTCCCCGCGTTCGTGAAGACGCCGACGTTCCAGATCGTCGCGTGGAATCGCGTGGCGGTCGCAGTGCTCGGTGACTACGCGGCGGTCCCGGAGCGCGACCGCAACTTGCTGCGGCGGATCTTCCAGCCAGGCTCCGAGACGAAGGTGACCCACGTCGACGAGGTTCGCCGCACCTGTCTCGCTTCGTTTCGTGTCGACATCGCGCGTGCCGGCCCGTCGGACGAGGCAACGGCGCTGATCGACGAGCTGATGGAGACGAGCCCCGACTTTCGTCGCCTGTGGGCTGAAGGCGAGCTCCGGTCGCACGGAGGATTCCAAAAGCGGATCGTGCGTCCCGAAGTTGGCGAGATCGTGCTCGATTCGTCCGTGTTCAAGCTCGAAGGCAGCGACGGCTTGTCGATGTTCGTGTTCTCCCCCGCGAACGAGGCCAGCGCGCGGGCGATCGCGACGCTGATGCAGCGGGTCGGCGTCTGAGCGAGGAGGCCGTGCGTGCGAGCCCCGCCACGGGCCTGAAGGACTGGATGACGCGGTGATGATGCCCTGGAGCGTCGGTCGCGCGGTAGGGTCACGCTCCATGGCCAACACAGATACGCGCTCGGCCCCTCGGCCCCGTGAAGTGGTGGAGCGATGGGTGGAGCGCTTCAACGCCGCAGACGCTGACGGGCTCGCCGCCCTCTATTGGGAGAACGCGGTGAATCATCAGGTCGCGAACGAGCCCGTCGAGGGGCGGACGCGAATCCACGAGATGTTCCAGCGTGAGTTCGCGGCTGCCAAGATGGTCTGCATTGTCGAGCAGATCCTCGAAGATGCCCCATGGGCGATCCTGGAGTGGAAGGATCCGCTCGGGCTCCGAGGTTGCGGTTTCTTCCAGGTGGAGGACGGGCGGATCCGCTTCCAGCGCGGCTACTGGGACAAGCTCTCCTTCCTGCGCATGCACGGGCTGCCCATCGAGTAGGCCCCTGGTGCGCGGCGCCCAAGGATTTTCGCCAGACTGGAATCCGCCCGTGGCGTTCTCGCTCGCCCGTCGGAATATTCGGAATCGCGGATGTCGATCCGGTTGCGCACGATTCGTCGCCTCGTCGCCTCGGAGAGATCCACCGAGCCACAAGGAGACGCGCGATGAAGGTCATGATGATGGTGAAGACGACCCCGCAAGGTGACGCCGCCCAGCCGCCGAGCGAGGAGGCGTTGGTCGCGATGCACAACTTCAACGAGGAGCTGCGGAAGGCCGGCGTGTTGCTCGATCTCGGCGGCCTCACGCCGATGAGCCGTGGCGCCCGGGTTCACTACAGCAAGCGCCAATGCAAGGTGCTCGACGGCCCGTTCGCCGAGTCGAAGGAGCTCGTCGCCGGCTACAGCCTGATCGAGGTCAAGACGTTCGCCGAGGCCATTGAGTGGGCCCGGCGCGCGCCGTTTGGCCTCCTCTTGCGCGACGGTGAAGAGGTGGAAGTCGATCTCCGGCCGCTGTTCGACCCGGCGGAGTTCGATGTGCCGGGCGAGGCCGAAGAGCGCGCCAAGCGGCTCGGTGCGAAGCCCAGCGCGGCATAGTCCTGGGACAGCGTGGCGCGCGCGCGATGGCGAGCGCCACGTGGGCCTCGGCGGCGTCCAGGCGGGCCTGGCACCTGCGTGATGCAACGGGGCTTGAGGCGCTCCTCGGCGAGTTGTGTGTTGAAGGTAGGCTCGGAGGCGTCCGCGGAGGCTTGGCAGGCCATCGTCTTGGCGCCGGCCGCGTCCTGGTCCGCATCGTTCCAGCCGCTGGAGCCCGGATGTGGGGTCAGCAGGATGTCTCAGGGCAGGGCGCGCACGGTGGCGCAGCTGTGCCGATAGTCCTCGACGATGTGCGGATGGCGTGGGGGGCAGCGGCAGGACGGGCTGCAGTCAGAACGCCTCAACGGTATTGGCCTGCAACTGCGGCAGTTGCGAGAGTGTCGGCGGCGCGGCAGCGGCGAGGGTGGCGTGCAGCAGGCGGCGACGGCGCCTTTGAATGTCTGGAACCGCATGATGAAGGAGGTCCTTACTTCATTCCAGACACGGCTTGACCCTCCGTGTCAGGAGGCATTTCTTCGAGGATGAAGCCGTATTGGCGAACGGCTTCCTCGATGAGCGGGTCCAGGATGCAGTGGACATACACTGGCCGGTCAGTCACGCGGGCGGTGGTGAGAAACTCCCACGTGATGGCTCCCTTGAGCGGCACAATCAGTCGCACTCCCACGGGGCCCGACGGGCCCTCCAGCTTCAGCAGGAGCCCCGCCTTGCTGTGGTCGCCGCCCCTCATCGCGTGTACCTCTTTGATGATGGCGAGATAGCGTTTCCCATCGCGGCGGACCTGCTCGTAGCTGTTCTTCTCGCTGGCCGCGAGGCCCCAAAGCACGAGCGGCACGAGAATCAATGGCAGGACGATGATCGCGACCAACATGGGGAAGCTCATGGGACAAGCCTATAAGAGCCCCGGTGCTCGGAGAAAAGCGCGCCTGCCACGGATCGTGCCACTTGAGGGGCCGTCGAGGTTCCGCGTCGAAGTTTGCCTTCGGGCCGGTTGCTCAAACGGCGTTCGCGGGTGTCGAGTGGACCGAGCTGCGACAGGTGATGGCGGGCACCACGTCCGTTCCGGGCGCTGGCAGGCAGAACGGCCTGCTGCGCAATCTGGACAATCCCAACACAAACACCCGCGGCGGCAATCAGGCGGGGCTCGCGGCGAGCCTCAGCGGCGTGGCGTATCAGACATTCCCACTGGGGACGGAACGGCGGGCATCCCGCTGTCGCAGCGGCTCAGGGTGAGCATCGCGCCGGGCTCGGATTGGCTGTTCACCGGTTCTAGGCGCTGAGGGCGAGCCGAGTTTGCGCGCCGGCGGCGGGCAACGTGGCCGACGTGGCCATCTTCCGCCTCGGGACTCATGCGGATTCGCCGCACCGCGCGGTCATCTCCGCGATGCCCGCGGACGTGGTCCTGACGATGCGCGGCGGCAAGGTGCTGCACGGCGAGATGCCGAGTCTCTGAGGACATGCCCCCGTCCTTTTCATGGTCTCGGGGGGCGTCTCGGACGTGCTCCGGGCGTGGGCGCCTCGCCCGGAGCGTGTAGGCGGCGCGCTTCGGGCTGAGTCGGGGAGTGCCCCCGTCGCTGGGTGGGGCTCTCCCCGGGTCACTGCGTCCCCACACGTCTTCTGTTCGTGGCGAAGTTTTGCCGTTGGGGCGTTTGCTTGAAGGTCAACAGGTGTGCTTTGGAGGGGGCCTCGTATCGGTCACTCTGGAGTCCTCATGTCCTGGTCGTCCCGATGGCTGCTGGCGCCGCTTTGTGCGGTGACGGTGCTGCTGTCCGCGTGTGGAGGCAGCGATCCTGTCTGTGGAAACGGCATCGTCGAGAAAGGCGAGACCTGCGACGACGGCAACGTCGCGGATGGGGATGGATGCAGTCGGACGTGCCAGACGACGAAGCCAGGAGAGGTCACGCCGGTCTGTGGGAACGGGAAGGTGGAGACGGGCGAGGCCTGTGACGACGGCAACCGGGTCAACGGAGATGGGTGCGAGAACACGTGCACCGTCACGCCGGTGAACCCGAATCCGGACGCGGGCGACGACGCGGGGACGCACGTCGACGCTGGCACGAACGACGACGCGGGGACGCACAGCGACGCCGGCACGAGCGACGATGCTGGGACGCAGACGGATGCAGGCACGTCCACGGACGCCGGCACGCAGGTCGATGCCGGGACGACCTCGGATGCGGGAGCGCAGCCGGACGCCGGGACGCAGACGGATGCGGGCACGTCCACGGACGCCGGGACTCAGACGGACGCGGGCACGTCCACGGACGCCGGGACTCAGACGGACGCGGGCACGTCCACGGACGCCGGGACGCAGACGGACGCGGGCACGTCCACGGACGCCGGGACTCAGACGGACGCGGGCACGTCCACGGACGCTGGCACGCAGACGGACGCTGGCACGCAGACCGACGCCGGCACGTCCACGGACGCCGGGACGCAGACGGATGCGGGCACGTCCACGGACGCTGGCACGCAGACCGACGCTGGCACCTCCACGGACGCTGGCACGCAGCCCGACGCTGGCACGTCCACGGACGCTGGCACGGGTGGGCCGGGCACGGTGGTGATGTGCCCCGCGGCGTCGCTGCCGCCGCCGACGAGCGGCACCTGCCAGGTGACCCCGGGCACGGGCACGAGCAAGTTGATCACGGGTGTCATCCTGGCACCGGACAGGGTGTACGCGGGCGGTCAGGTGCTGTTCGACTCGGCGGGTGTCATCCAGTGCGTGAGCTGCGATTGCAGCGCGGCGGCGGGCGCGGCGACGGCGACTCAGGTGGTCTGCCCGCAGGGCGTCGTGTCGCCGGGCCTCATCAACTCGCATGACCACATCACGTTCCAGAGCAAGCCCTACACCTTCAATGAGCAGCGCTATGAACACCGCCACGACTGGCGCAAGGGCAACAACGGCCACACGCTGATCCCCTCGGGCGGAACCACGACGGGCGCGGGCATCGAGTGGGCCGAGCTGCGGCAGGTGATGGCCGGCACCACGTCCATCGCGGGCTCCGGTGGACAGAACGGCCTGCTGCGCAACCTGGACAAGCCCAATACCAGCAGCAGCGGCGGCAACCAGGAGGGCCTCAACGCGAGCAGCGGCGGCGTGAACTACGAGACGTTCCCGCTGGGCGACAGCTCGGGCACGGAGCTGACGAGCAGCTGTGCCTATCCGAGCATCAACCTCCCGAGCGCCATCCCGCAGGATGCCGCCTACCTTCCACACATCTCCGAGGGCATCGAGCAGTCGGCGAACAACGAGTTCAAGTGTCTGTCCGGGCAGGCCACGGGCGGTCAGAACCTCGTCGGCGGGCGCACGGCGATCATCCACGGCATCGGCCTGCGCGCGTCGGACATCGCCCTCATGGGCACGCAGGGCAGCAGCCTTGTCTGGTCGCCGCGCTCGAACGTGGCGCTCTACGGCGATACGGCGGACGTCCCGCTCTACAAGCGGCTCGGGGTGAACATCGCGCTGGGCACGGACTGGCTGCCCACGGGCTCCATGAACCTGCTGCGCGAGCTGCGGTGCGCGGACAACCTGAACGCGACCTATTACAACTTCGCCCTGAGCGACGCGGACCTGTGGTCGACCGTGACGGGCAACGCGGCGTCGGCGCTGAAGGCGAGCCGAATTGGCGCCCTGGCGGTGGGCAAGGTGGCCGACGTGGCCATCTTCCGGCTCGGGACGCATGCGGATTCGCCGCACCGCGCGGTCATCTCCGCGATGCCCGCGGACGTGGTCCTGACGATGCGCGGCGGCAAGGCGCTCTACGGTGAGCAAGCGATCGTCAACGCGCTGTCCACGGGCTGTGACGCGGTGGACGTGTGCGGCACGCCCCACGCGGTGTGCCTCCAGTCCGAGTTGGGCAAGACGTACTCGGCGCTGGCTTCGCAGGTCAGCGGCGCGTACGGCCTGTTCGCTTGTACGGACACGCCCCCGAACGAGCCGGCCTGCGAGCCTCGGCGCTTCTCCACCGACTCGCGGTGGCCCGGCTCGGTGAGCGGCTCCACGCGCTACAGCGGCACTCCCTCTGCATCGGACATTGACGGCGACGGTATCCCGGACGCGCAGGACAACTGCCCGGCGGTCTTCAACCCGGTGCGCCCGATGGACCAGGGCGTTCAGGGTGACGCGGACAACGACGGTGTGGGTGATGCCTGCGACGTGTGCCCGCTCCTGGCGAACTCCGTGCAGTGCGCGGTGCCCAACCCCAACGACACGGATGGGGACGGCGTGGCCAACGGCGTCGACAACTGCCCCAACACGCCGAACCCCGGGCAAGAGGACACGGACCTCGATGGAATCGGGGATGCGTGCGATCTGTGCCCCACGCCCAACGGAAACGGCGAGGCGTGCGTGCTGAGCATCTATTCCGTGAAGCGCCCGGACGCGACGGGCAACTCGCCGTGGGTGGGCAAGGCGGTCTCGCTGAATCAGGCGCTCGTGACTGGCGTGGGCCGCAACGGGTACTTCGTGCAGACGCACCCGATGGACAATGGCTACGAGGGCGCGGACTTCTCGGGCCTGTTCGTCTTCACGAGCACCGACCCGAGCGCGACGGTGAGCATGGGTGACCGCGTGAACATCTCGTCGGCGTCCGTGGCCACCTACTTCGGCCAGGTGGAGCTCACCAACCCCGTGTTCACCGTGACCAGCCACGGCAGCTCGGCGCCCCCGCCGGAGAGCGTGCAGGCCGCGGAGGTCGCCACGGGCGGGTTGCGCGCCACCGCGCTGGAGGGCGTGCTCGTTCGCGTGGCTCCGGTGACGGTGACGGCGGTGTCCCTGCCGCCCGTCAACGGTGACACGGCGCCCACCAACGAGTTCGAGGTGGCGGGCGTGCTGCGCATCAACGACTACTTGTTCAAGGCGACCATGCCCACCGTGGGGACCGTGTTCCAGTCCATCACCGGTGTGCTGAACCTGCGCAACAGCAACTCGAAGATCGAGCCGCGCGCCGCCACGGATCTGGTCACGGCGGCGAGCGCGCCCGTCACGCTCAGCGCCATGGCCCCCGCGTTCACCTACGCGCACTCGGGCACCACTGGCCCCACCATTCCGGAGCCGCTGACCGTCACGCTCAGCGCGCCGGCCCCGGTGAACACCGTGGTGACGGTGACGTCGTCCAGCCCCATCCTCACGGTGGCGAACGAGGGCAGGGTGATGGTTCCGGCCGGCGCCACCACCGCGCAGGTCATCGTCACGGCGACGGAGCAGACGCAGCCGGGCCAGGAGGACGTGCAGATGACGGCCACGCTGGACTCGGTGTCCCTCACGTCGCGGCTCTGGGTCCTGGCCGCGAACCAGCCGGCCTACGCCTCCTCGATGACGCCGACCGCCGTGAGTCTGACCTCGGGGCAGGCGGTCACCTTCACCGTCCTGGTGGCTCCGCCCACGTTCCAGGATACGCCGATGACGATCGAGCTGGTGCCGGCGGCCGTGGGCTCGGCTCCGACCACCGTCACCATCCCGGCCAACAAGGACCGCGCGTCGTTCACCTTCATCGCGGGGGCCTTCAGCGGGAGCGGCGCGGTGTACGCGACGGTCGGCGGCCAGAGGGTCTCGGCCACCATCGACGTGACGGGCAAGCCGCTGCCGTCCATGGACCACGTGGTCATCAGCGAGTTCGCGCCGCAGGGCTCCGGTGGCGCGGATGACGAGTTCATCGAGCTGTACAACCCGACGAACCAGGAGGTGGACCTGAGCGGCTGGAAGGTTCAGTACAAGGCGGGCTCTGCGACTGGCGACTACGGCGCGGGCTTCGCGCTGCCGTCCGGTGCGCGCATCGCTCCGCACGGCTTCTACCTGGTGGTCTCCGGTTCGTATAAGGGCAGCGTCACGGGAGACGCGAACTGGGGCACGGCGATCGCCATGTCCGCCGCGGCGAACAAGGGAGGCCACGTGCGGATCGGCTCGGCGGGGATGGGCGTCACCAACGCGGACCCGCTGGTGGTGGACACGGTCGGGTACGGTCCCGCGGTCACCCCGGAGACCCAGCCCATCCCGTCGTTGCCGGGCACGGCGGGCAGCTTCGAGCGCAAGGCCTTCGACACCTCCACGGCGGCGTCCATGGAGACCGGGGCGGACGCGAACCGGGGCAACGGCTTCGACTCGAACAACAACGCGGTGGACTTCGTGCTGCGCACCACGCGCGGCCCGCAGAACCGCACCAGCCCCACCGAGCAGTAGGTCGCAGAACGTGGAGGCCCCCGTCCGGACCACCGGGACGGGGGCTTCGCCCGGCGTCCGAGCGGACAGGGCTGGAAAACCCCGCGCGCCCAGGCCATAAGCAGGGCGTGCGAGTCGTCTCTTGGAACGTCAACGGTCTGCGCTCGGTGCATCGCAAGGGATTCCTCCCGTGGCTCGCGGGAGCCCGGGCGCAGGTGGTGGCCTTGCAAGAGGTCCGGGCCACCGAGGAGCAGCTCCCCGAGGAGGTGCGCGCCCCCGCGCGGTGGCGGACACACTTCTCCTCGGCGCAGCGCGCGGGCTACAGCGGGGTGGGGCTGTACAGCCGCGCCACGCCGGATGACCTGGACACGAAGCTGGGCGTGAAGGAGATGGACTGCGAGGGTCGCCTGCAGTTCGCCCGCTTCGGCAAGCTGACGGTGGTCAACGGCTACTTCCCCAATGGCAACGGGAAGGAGCGGGACCTCAGCCGCATCCCCTTCAAGCTCGCCTTCTACCGCAAGCTCTTCCAGCGTCTGGAGAAGGCGCTGCGCGATGGCGAGCGCGTGCTGGTGGTGGGTGACTTCAACACCGCGCACCAGGACCTGGACCTGGCGCGTCCCCGCGAGAATCGCGAGACGAGCGGCTTTCGCCCCGAGGAGCGCGAGGAGTTCGACCGGTGGATCCGCTCGGGTTGGGTGGATTCCTTCCGGCACTTCCAGCCGGACGGCGGGCACTACTCGTGGTGGAGCCAGCGCGCCGGCGTGCGAGAGAAGAACATCGGGTGGCGCATCGACTACGTGCTGGCGACGCCCGCGGCCATGAAGTACGTGCGGCGCGCGGACATTCACGCGCACGTGCTTGGTTCGGACCACTGTCCTGTGAGCGTGGACCTGGCACCGGAGGTCATCCGGTGAGTCCCTTCAACGAGATGCCTCTATGAATGCACTGCTGTCCATCTGGACGTGGTTGGAGATCGCGCTGGTGGCGTTGGTGGGCTTCTGCATCCAGGTGGTCCTGGTCTTCTTCACCTGGCCCTTTGATCGGCGGCGCCACATCCCGGGGCGGACGTTCCGGCGCGTGGGGTGGATGGCCGCGAAGCTGACGCCCTACTGGCGCTTCGGCGTGCACGGCGACGTGCCTCGCTCGGTGGCGCCGAACACGGTGGTGGTGAGCAACCACGAGTCCAACGCGGATCCGTTCCTCATCTCGCACCTGCCCTGGGAGATGAAGTGGCTGGGCAAGGCGAGCCTCTTCAAGATTCCCGTGGTGGGCTGGATGATGTGGTTCGCGGGCGACGTGCCGGTGAATCGGGGCGATCGCGACTCGGCCACGGGCGCCATGGGCAAGTGCAAGAAGTGGTTGGCCAAGGGCATGCCGGTGATGATCTTCCCCGAGGGCACGCGCTCGAAGACGGACGAACTGCTCCCCTTCAAGGACGGCGCGTTCCGGTTGGCCATCGAGGCGCAGGCGGACGTGCTGCCGCTGGCGGTGAGCGGGACGCGGCGCGCGCTGCCGAAGCACTCGTGGCGCTTCAACACCTCGCGCGGGTTGGTGACGGTGGGCACGCCCATCTCCACGCGCGGCATGACGGTGGCGGACCTGGAGCGCCTGAAGGACATGGCGCGGGCGCAGATCGAGTCGCTGCGCGCGTCCCTGGCGCCGCTGACCCGCGTCGAGCCCTCCGAGGCGCGGTCGGTCGCCTCGTAGTCCCCACGACGGAGCGGAGGTCTTCGGGCCTCCCTCCGCGTTGGGTCGGGAGGTGCTCAGACCTCCTTGTCGTCGAGGATGTGGCAGCGCAGGTCCTTGTCGAGCGCCTCGTTGATGAGGCCGCGGATGATGTCCTCGCCGCCCAGCTCGAAGGAGAGGCCCACGCGGTCTCCCTTCACGTCGGACTCCGAGTCCACCGTGAGGCGCCCGCCGAGGGCCACGGCGCTGCCGTCCACGTGAGCGCCGGAGCGGATGCGCACGTCGCCGCCGATGGACACCGCCGAGCCCGTGACGTGGGCTCCGGCCTCGATGATGACGCGCCCGCGCACGGAGACGGCGTCCTCGACCACGGCGCCCTTGCGGACGATGACGTTGCCGTCCACCGCGACCACGTCCTTCACCTTCTCACCGGCCTCGATGACCAGGTCCGTGCCCTGCACCGCGCGGCTGCCGTCCTTCGTGGAGTTCATACAGACGATGCGTGGCGTGCTCGAGGACCGCTTCGCGGTATCCGCCGCGAGCGAGGGCGTGGCCAGCATGGAGCAGACGGCGAGGGTGGAGAGAAACGGTGCGCGCATGGGAGGGCTCCTGGGCGAGGACTCCGGGACATGGGCTCCTACGGACGTCCTGGCGAGCCATTGCATGCCCCCAGGCTGGGGAGGCCGGGACTTTGCGGCGGAATTCTCCGTGGGCACCCTTGCGGCAAGGAGCGACCACCATGCCCGTCACCGGACCCGAGGACCGCTACGCGGGGGTTGACCCCCAGGCCCGTGCCTTCCTGGCCATGCTGGAGGCCCGGGGTGGGCCTCCGCTGTCCACGCTCTCACCCCAGGCGGCGCGGGAGGTGTTGCGCGAGCTTCAGTCCGGCGACGTCGCGCGGATGCCGGCCGCCATGGAGGACCGCGTCATCCCCGGCGGGCCAGGCGGGCAGGTGCCCGTTCGCATCGTCCGCCCGCCCGGTGCGTCCGGTCCGCTGCCGGTCCTGGTGTACTGCCACGGCGGTGGGTGGGTGCTGGGCGATGGGGACACGCATGACCGCCTGATTCGCGAGCTGGCCTTCGGCACGCGGGCCGCCGTGGTGTTCATCCAGTTCTCGCCCGCGCCCGAGGCCCGCTACCCGGTGCAGATCGAGCAGGCCTACGCGGTGCTCCAGTGGGTGGCGAACCACGGAGGCGTGGCGGGGCTCGACAGCGGGCGCATCGCGGTGGTGGGGGACGGCACGGGTGGCAACCTGGCCATCGCGCTCACGATGCTGGCGCGTGAGCGGGGAGGACCACGCATCGCGCAGCAGGTGCTGTTCCAGCCCGTCACGGACGCGCGCTGCGACACGGCCTCGTATGAGCGGTACGGGGAGGGGTACTTCCTCACGCGCCAGTCGATGGCGTGGTTCTGGGACTGCTACGTGCCCGATGCCTCGGCGCGGGCGCTCCCGCTCGTGTCGCCGCTGCGGGCTCCGGCCGCGAAGCTGAAGGGCCTGCCTCCGGCGCTCCTCATCACCGGCGAGTGCGACGTGGTGCGCGACGAGGGCGAGGCCTACGCGCATCGGCTCATCGACGCGGGGGTGACGGTCACGTCGGCGCGCTACCTGGGCGTTCCGCATGACTTCGTGATGCTGGATGCGCTGGCCAGCACGCCCGCGGCACGCGCGGCCGTCATCCAGGCCTGCGTGACGTTGGTGAGCGTGCTGGGGGCGGGGCTGCGCAGCGGGCAGCCCTCCATCCCGACCCGCGCCTCGGGCGACGCCTCGGTGGGGCCGGGCGCCAGCGTTCACTGAACTTCCGCCACCTCCGCCCGCGCCTCGCCGCCGCCTTCGAGCACCGCGCGGGCGGCGTCAATGGCCTCGTGCGTCCCGGCCAGCGCGAGGACGTCTCCTGCGCGGAGCACCTCCTGCGCGGTGGGGACGAGCACGTCCGCGTCCCCGCGCCGGATGGCCAGGACCGTGGCGCCCGTCATGCCGCGCAGGTCGAGCTCCGCGAGCGTGCGGCCCACCGCGGGGCTCGTCGGGATGAGCGAGATGGACTCGGGGTCACCCATGCCCGGCAGCAGCGCGCGGATGTCCGCGAGCGAGTCCTTGTTCTCCTCGGGGTGCTCGGAGTCTCCGGTGGCGTGGGACTGGGCGGCGAGCGCCGCGACGATGACCTGCGCGCCCGCGCGCATGTGCCCCTGGAGGTTGGTGGCGCTGCGCCAGAAGCTGAAGCCCAGCACCGCGATCATGATCAACAGCAGGGTGGCGCCCGGCAGGCCGGGGAGGAACGGCTGGGTGAGCGCCATGACGGGCACGCCCACGATGACGACGATGCCGAGCTGAAGCGTGACGACGAGCATGCGGCGCGGTGCCGCCGCCAGATCCACCTTGCCATCCGGCGCCGCGGGCAGCGCGGCCTCCGCCAGCGTCACGCCCAGCCGCCGCGCCACGCGCACGATGCCCACGGCGAAGGGCACGCACAGCACGACGGACGCGACGATGAAGAGCGTCCGGGCGACCGACTCGAGCAGGCCCACCTCGCGCACGAGGAAGTTCACCACCCGCGCCGAACCGATGGATGCGCCGACGACGATGGCCACGAGCAGCGCCGCGTCCACCAACAGGAGCAGGATGCTGCGGCGTGCGCGCGCGCCCACCGTCTCGCGCCGAGGCAGGTTGCCCAGGCGCTCCACCCAGCTGCCGTACAGCGTGACGAAGGTCTGCAGGGGCTGCGGGAGCTTGCGGTCCAACAGGCTGGCGAACGGTCCCGAGGCCTTGATGAGCCACGGCGTCACGAGCGTCGTGACGACGGACACCGCCACCGCGACGGGATAGAGGAACGAGCCCGTGGCCTTCAGCGACAGGCCGAGCCCTGCGATGATGAAGGAGAACTCGCCAATCTGCGCCAGGCTCATGCCGGCCTGCACGGACGTGCGCATGCCGTTGCCCGTGAGGAACGCGCCCAGGGTGACGCTGAGAATCTTCCCGAAGACGACCACCAGGGTCAGCACCACCACCGCGCCCCAGTGCTGCGCCACGAGGACTGGATCCAACAGCATGCCCACGGACACGAAGAAGATGGCGGCGAAGATGTCGCGCACGGGCTGCACCAGGTGCTCGATGGTCTTGCCCTCACCGGACTCGGACACGAGCGAGCCCGCGAGGAACGCGCCCAGCGCCACTGAGTAGCCGAGGGTCTGCGCGAGCAGCGCGACGGCGAAGCAGATGCCCACGCTCGCCACGAGCGTGGTCTCCGGGCGGTTGAGCTTGACGATGGCGCGCACGGCGCGCGGCACGACGAGCAGGCCCACCACGACGAGCTCGATGAGGAACGCCACCAGCTTGCCCACGGTGACGGCCAGCGCGCCCGCGGACAGGCCCGCGCCGGATGACACCGCGGTGAGCGTGGCCATCAGCAGGATGGCGATGATGTCCTCGACGACGAGGATGCCGATGACGAGCTTGCGCAGGTTGCCGCGGATGTTCTGCTCGTCGAAGGCCTTGGCGATGATGGTCGTGCTGGAGATGGCGATGGCCGCGCCCGCGAACAGGCACTCCAGCCGCGTCCACCCGAACGCGCGGCCCGTGATGAAGCCCAGCCACACCATCACGCTGCATTGAATGATGGCGGTGATGCCCGCGGTGGGGCCCACCTGGATGAGCTTGCGCAGGCTGAACTCCAGCCCGAGCGAGAACATCAGGAGGATGACGCCCAGCTCGGACAGCGTCTGGACGATGCCCGCGTCCGCGACGAGGGGGATGGGGACGTGGGGCCCGATGATGAGGCCCGCGATGATGTAACCCAGCACGACGGGCTGGCGCAGTCGCTGGAACACGACGGTGGTGACCGCCGCGACGCAGAGGACGATGGCGAGAGCTTGGAGGAAGGCGTGGGCGTCGTGCATGGGGCGCCTGAGGGAAGGAAGGTGGAGAAGGGGACCCCGGCCCCGCGTCGCGCGGAGCCGAGGCCTGGAAGGTCATGCCTGCGCTCTCATCCGCATTTATCGAACACGACGGCCGCGCCGATGATGAGCACGCACACCAGGATGCTCAACACCAGACGCGCCCACTGCCAGTGGGCGTGCTCGGTGGGAGCCGCGGCCTGGGGCGCGGGTTGAGCGGTGGACGAAGGCGCCGGCTTCGGCTGGACACTTTGCTGGGACATTGAAGAGACCTCTCGCGTCCGCGGGCTCGCGGGGGCGCGATGTGAAGGAGGACGCGTCCGATGGCGGCACCCCGGCCGCGCGCGACGGCATCGCGCGGGCACACGACGGCCGTGGCTCCGGTCAGACGACGGAAATGGGTGAGGGAGGTGAAGCGGTCCGCGTCACGCCGCGCGCGGTGGGCCCTGCGCGGGACAGTTCACGGTCAGCGGGCGATCCCCCCCCGGGACATGGCGCGGGGGCAGGGCGCAGGCGCGGATGCGCTGCGAGAGGGCGACGATGGACGCATCGAGCCGCGTAGCCAGGGCCGCGCGCGAAGACGCCACGCGCTTGGGAACCGGCGCCGGATGGGCGCAGGGCCGGGACGCATCGAAGCGCCCCCCAGGCGAAGGATCGACGGCACCGTCGCGTGGGTCATGAAGACCCGTGAGGCTCCAGGCGCTACACGCGTCTTCCCCCGCCTCCGCCACGCGCATGGCCTGCGTCGGCTCGGGCGGGGCGCTCGTGGAGGGGGCGGCCGTTGGCGCATGGGCGAGCCACGCGGCAAAGGTCAGGGCGCACGCCAGCAGCGCGATGGGAGTCCATCGTTCGCGAGGGGCCTGATGCCCTGCTGGACGAAGTGCCTGGGTCATGGGACGGGAAGCGGGCGACTGGGCGCCGCGCTGGCCGCCCGCCGGGGACGGCACATGCCATCAGTCCCGCCCCTTTCTTCCTGTACACCACGATTGGGGACCGCGCACCCGTGAAGATGGGCGAATCGTGCTTCACGTGCAGGCGGCCAGGCGCGGTCCTTCCTTGCCGCCGCGGGTCCTCAAGGACGACGCGCGCGTGAGGCCGCGTGCTCCACGATGGTGAAGCGCTCGGGCCGCACGCCCCACAGCAGCGACGCGTCCAACGCACTCGCGAAGTCATCGAGCTTGAGCGCGGCCTGGCTTCGCAGCGCGGCATCCAGCTCCGCATAGGTGGGGTGATGCGAGGGCAGGGTCACCGCGACGTCACGGGCCTCGCGGCGCAGCTTCGAGGACGAGGCCAGTCCTTGGGCGCGCAGCTCCTCGAGCAGCACGGGCAAGGGAAGGACGCGTCCAGACAGTGGCGCGCGCAGCGGCCGGGCCATGCCGCGCGTCAACGGCACCGCCGGCGCCAGCGCCGCCGTTGCGACGGCCACGCCCACCATCCCCATCAACCCGTATCGCCGTGAGGAGGTGCGCACGAGCAGCCGGATGAAGAAGCCCAGGCAGCCCGCGGGCAACAGCATCATCAGGATTCCCAGCGGCAGCAGACTCCACACGGCGCCCCAGGCCATGCCCTCCAGCGCGTCACGGGTCAGGGGCACCAGGAGCCCAGGAGGAGCCTTGCGCAACGCGGGGGCCGGGGGGGCAGGCGCATCGGGCATCGTCATGGCCTCCACCCCATGGCAAGGCCCGGGCCAGCCTGGGGGCTGGCGGGCCTCCTTGGGAGTGAGGAGATGTCCTCGGTCACTTTGTCGCGGTCTGTTCCCGCCGCTGTGACGGGGTGACCGGCGAATCCTGGCCCGCCGCACCTGGGAGTTCTGCTTTGGCTCGAAATTTGGCGAGGGGGCCGTGTTCGCGCGGATTGACGCTCCGGCCGACAGCATGTATCTCTGGCGGCAGTGAAAATGAGAACTGTTCTCAATTTCGAGGATGCCTTGGTGGTGGGTGGCCCGGTTGGCGTGGAGACGCGGACCGTGGACGCGGCGCGGCAGCGCGTGGAGCCGCCTGGGCTGTTTCGGATGGGAGCACCCGCGCCGGGTGAGCAGGGGCGGGGGCGGTGGAGCCGCGCGTGCCTCATCGCCGGCATCGTGCACGTCGGGCTCTTGGCGGGAGGGATCGCCAGCGCGGGCGCGAATCCCCGCGTGCTTCGGACGCCCGAGCCCGAGCCGGAGCTGGTGCTGCTGGCGTACGCGGCGCCGCCTCCTGCCGCGGCGGGCGTGCCGACCGCGACTCGGAGCGCGCCGGTGACGCAGGTGCAGCGCAAGGCCCCGGTGCAGACGCCTCGGCTGAAGGAGCCGACGCCCACGCCGGTGGAGGCCCCGGTGGAGAAGGTCGAGCCGACGCCAGTGGAGACCGCGCCGGAGCCCGAGCCGGAGTCGGCGCCCGTGGCTGCCACGGCGGACGCCTCTGCCAGCACGGGCGCGGTCGCGGGAGTCGTGGGCGGGGGAGTCGGCGGCGTGGTGGGTGGAGCGGTCGAGGGGCGTGAGGGGGGCGCGCTGGGGGCCGTGGGGGGCGATGCCCTCACGCTCAAGCAGGTGTCGCGTCCGCCGGTGGTGCTGACGCAGGTGGCTCCGCAGTATCCGCGCCGTGCCAAGGACGAGCGTGTCACCGGGCTGGTGCTCGTGCGCGTCATCATCGGAACGGACGGGAAGGTCGAGCCTGAGCACACACGCGTGATGCGCTCGGTGGCCGGGCTGGATGAGGCCGCGGTGGCCGCTGTCTCGCAGTGGCGCTTCTCGCCCGCGCTGGGCCGCGAGGGACGCCCGGTCCGCGTCATCGTCGACATCCCGATGAATTTCACCCTGAAGTGAGCCGGTGGGCGCCGGCCGCCCACCTCCCGTTGGCGCGTGCCCGCGCGCGAGAGACCTCCATGTTCAGCACCCTCCGCACCGTTCTCTTCTGGGTCCACCTCGTGGCTGGCGTCGTCGCCGGTCTCGTCGTCGCCATCATGGCCTTCACCGGCGTGGCGCTGGCGTTCGAGTCCCAGGTGATCGACTGGGCCGACCGCGACGCGCGCCTCGTACAGGCTCCCGCGCCGGACGCCGCGCGCCTCCCCGTGGATGCGATGGTGGCGCGCGTGCGCGAGGCTCGGCCCGAGGCGCAGGTCTCCGGCATCACGGTCTACGCCGCGCCGGACTCCGTGGTGCTGGTGAGCACGGGCCGCTCGGGCGGCGTCTACGTCAACCCGTACACGGGCGAGGTGCGAGAGCAGGGCGCCGCGGGCTGGCGTGCGTTCTTCCACACGATGGAGGAGTGGCACCGCTGGCTCGGCACGGACGGCGAGCAGCGGGCGCTGGGCAAGGGCGCCACGGGCATCTGCAACGCCGCGTTCCTGCTCATGGCCATCACCGGGCTCTATCTGTGGTGGCCGCGCAAGTGGACGATGCGCGCCATGCGGCCGACGCTGTGGTTCCGCAGGGGACTGCACGGCAAGGCGCGCGACTTCAACTGGCACAACGTCATCGGGTTCTGGTCCTTGCCGGTGCTGATCGTCCTCACGGCGTCCGGCATGGTCATCTCGTACAGGTGGGCCTCGGACCTCGTGTACAAGGCCGCGGGCGAGACGCCGCCGACCGCGCAGGGGCCGGCCGCGGCGCCCCCGGTCAAGGTCCCCACGCCGCCTCCAGGAGCGCAGCCGCGTGAGCTGGATGCGCAGTTCGCGGCGGCGATCGCCCAGGTCTCCGGCTGGGAGAGCGCCACGCTTCGCATGGGCGGGCCCGGTGGACCGGGCGGCGCGCCGCGCCCCGAAGCGGGGAAGGGGGGGCCGGGCGCGGGTCCGCGAGGTGACGCCGAGAAGCGTGGCCCGGCCGCGACGAACTTCAACATCAAGGAACGCGGCGCGTGGCCGCCGTTCGCCTCGGTGCAGATCGCGGTGGACCCCTTCACCGCGCAGTCGCTGCGTCGCGACACGTTCGCGGATGCGAGCGCCGGTCGTCGCGCGCGCACGTGGCTGCGCTTCCTCCACACCGGTGAGGCGCTGGGTTGGATGGGCCAGCTCATCGCGGCCATCGCCTCGTTCGGGACACTCTTCCTCGTGTGGACCGGCTACGCGCTGGCGTGGCGCCGTTTCTTCCCGAAGCGCCGCCGTGCTCCCGCCTCGCCCGAGGTGGCCGCCGCGTCGCTGGCGCCCGAGGCCGCCACGCCTCGCTCGGAATCGGTCTGACGCTGAGGCCTCCCTCCGAGGCCTCAGCACCCCGCGCACGAAGTCTTGGTGCGTGTCTGTCTTTTTCTTGAAGTTGAGAATCATTCTCCAAATCAAGATTCACTGCGCGATGCGCCGGGTTCGCGGCGCGCCAGAGGGAGTGCACGTGTCTGCATCGAAGCTCGGTAGGTCTGGGATCCGCTCCGCACAGGGCAACGCGGGAGGGCTGCGGGCCGCGCTGAGGCCGTGGGGCCCGGCGGCGGTGGGGTTGGCGTCCGCGCTGGCGGCGAGCGGCGCGGCGGCGCAGGAGGCGTCCCCGAAGACCGAGGCCACCGAGGAGCAGTACGTGCTGCCCACCGTGCAGGTGGAGGCCGAGGCCGAGCAGGGCTACCACACGGAGGAGAGCAGCCTGTCGAAGCTGCCGCGCCCGCTGGTGGACACGCCGCAGACCGTGGTGGTGGTGCCCGAGAAGGTGATGGAGGAGCAGCAGGCGACCACGCTGCGCGATGCGCTGCGCAACGTCTCTGGCATCACCGTGGCCGCGGGCGAGGGGGGCCGTCAGGGTGACACGTTCAACCTGCGCGGCTTCTCCGCGCAGACGGACGTGATGCGCGATGGCGTGCGCGACCTGGGCTGGTTCACGCGCGACACGTTCAACGTGGAGGGCGTGGAGGTCTACTTCGGTCCGTCGTCGGTGCTGTTCGGCCGAGGCTCCACGGGCGGCGCCATCAACATGGTGACGAAGAAGCCGAAGAAGACGTCCTTCCAGGACCTGCGGCTCACCGCGGGCACGTCGCCGTCCGGCCGCTTCGAGGCCGACCTCAACGAGGTCATCTCCGAGTCGTTCCAGATGCGCATCAGCGCGATGGGGCAGCTGTCGGACGTGGCGGGCCGCGACATCGCGCAGGAGAACCGTGCGGGCATCGCGCCGTCGGCGCGGCTGGCGCTCGGCAAGCACGTCACGCTGGACCTGGACTACTTCTACCAGCGCGAGGACAGCGTCCCGGACTACGGCCACCCGTACTACCAGGGCTATCCCGTCTCCACGAGCCTCGACGTGCGCCGAGACGCGTTCTACGGCGTGGAGGGCTCGGACACGGAGAAGGTCAACGTCCACATCGGGACGGGCCGGCTGCTCGTGGACCTGGGCGGTGGCACGCAGCTCACCAACACGGTGCGCCTGGGCGGCGTGGATCGCTTCTCGCGGCCCACGTCTCCGCGCGGGCTCACGCCGGCCGTGGACCCGACGGCCATCGGCCGCGAGCGGTATGAGACGGCGACGGACAACATGTACCTGGCCGAGCAGCTCGATCTGCGCGGCGTGTTCCAGACCGGCATCCTGAAGCACGCGGCGAACGTGGGCCTGGAGTACTCGCGCGAGTGGCGGGAGCAGCGCCGCTACAACCTGCGCGCGGTGGGGCTGCCCACCGGGCCCAACATCCCCGCGGACCTGTACGATCCGGAGCCCAAGCCGGACCTGTCCTCGGTCGAGCGGACGTTCAGCACGTCGAGCGGGACGACGCAGTGGTCCGTGGCGGCGTACGCGGCGGATCAGATCGCCATCGGCAAGTACGTGGAGGTGCTGGGCTCGCTGCGCTACGACATCTTCCGCACGGACTACGCGACGGTGAACGCGACGAACGTCACCACGCGCCTGGAGAACAAGAACAAGTACCTCAACTGGCGCGCGGGTGTGGTCGTCCACCCGATGGAGGCCACCAGCGTCTACGCGATGTATGGCACGTCCTCCAACCCGTCGGCCGAGGTGGGCACCATCAGCACTGGCCAGGACACGCTGGACCCGGAGAAGAACGAGACGGTGGAGGTGGGCGCGAAGGCGGACGTCATCGCAGAGCGCTTGAGCGTGAACGCGGCGGCCTTCCGCATCGACAAGAAGAACGCGCGCGTGGCGAACGCGGACCCCGCGGGCCCGCCCACGGTGCTGGATGGTGAGCAGCGCTCGCAGGGCATCAACGTGGGGCTTGCCGGCACGCCGCTGCGCCGCTGGAACGTGTTCCTCAACTACACGTTCCTGGACTCGGAGATCCTCAAGCACACCAACCCGTTCATCGTGGGCCAGCGCCTGCCGAGCACGCCGAAGCACAGCGGCTCGCTCTGGACGACGTACGGTGTCACCGACGCGCTCACCGTGGGCGGCGGCGCCGTCTACCAGGACGTGGCGACGGTGAACAACCCGGCCAAGGACACCGACGTGCTCAACAAGGTGCCCAACTACTGGCGCTTCGATGCGTTCGCCAGCTACGCGGTCAGCCGGTACGACATCCAACTCAACGTGAACAACCTCACCAACACGCTCTATTACGAGCAGTACTATGCCGGGCAGGCCGTGCCGGCGAAGGGCCGCTCGGCGCTCTTGTCGGGTCGGGTCCGGTTCTAGGCGCGCTCGCTCGCCAGGAGACACCCCATGATGCTGCACATCCCCCAGGTCCTCACCGCCGAGCAGGTGGCCCACTGTCGCGCCGTGTTCGACTCGGCGACCTGGGAGGATGGTCGCAGCACCGCGGGCCACCAGTCCGCCCAGGTGAAGCGCAACGAGCAGCTCCCCGAGGGGAGTCGCGAGGCGCGCGAGCTGGGCGACCTGGTGCTCGCGGGCCTGGAGCGCAGCCCGCTGTTCATCTCGGCGGTGCTGCCCCAGCGCGTGTTCCCTCCGCTGTTCAACCGCTATGGGCCGGGGATGACGTTCGGCTCGCACGTGGACAACGCCATCCGGCCGGTGCCGGGCACCCCGCTGCGCGTGCGCACGGACGTGTCCGCCACGCTCTTTCTCTCGGACCCGGAGTCGTACGACGGCGGTGAGCTGGTGGTCGAGGACACCTACGGCGACCACTCCGTGAAGCTGCCCGCGGGCGACCTCATCATCTACCCGTCCAGCAGCCTGCATCACGTCACGCCCGTCACGCGCGGAGTGCGCCTGGCGTCCTTTTTCTGGGTCCAGAGCCTGGTGCGCGATGTGTCCCAGCGCGCGCTGCTCTTCGACCTGGATACCTCCATCATTCAGCTCAACAAGGAGGTGCCGAAGAGTCCGGCGCTGGTGATGCTGACGGGCGTGTACCACAACCTCCTGCGGCAGTGGTCGGAGTCCTGAGAGGCGAGCGCCGCGCCCGCCGCTGCTGCACAATGGGGGCACCGCGTTCCCGAGGCCCGCCATCGCCACGACATCGTCGCACGACGCTCCCCACGCCGACCTCTCCATCTGGCTGTATGCGCTGGGCTACTTCGCGGCCTACGCGCCCTACAGCGCGCTGACGAAGATGCTGTCGAGCGGGATGTTGAACGGGATGTCACACGGCATCTCCGGCTTCTCGCTGCTGCCGGCGAGCGCGTCCGCGTCCCTGGTGGGGATGTTCATCTTCATCACGTGGAAGGGCTGGTGGAAGGACGCCAGCCATCGCGAGGTGCTCGGCCGGAGCGTCCCCATGCCTGGGCGGTGGACGTTCATCTCGGGCCTGTGCTCGGCGGCCATCATCGGGACGACGACGCTTGCGTACACGCTGCCGGGCGCGTCCATCGTCTTCATGATGTTGCTGATGCGCGGCGGAGTGCTGGCGCTCGCGCCGCTGGTGGACCTGTGGATTGGCCGCAAGGTCCGGTGGCCTTCGTGGGTGGCGCTGGCGCTCAGCCTGGGCGCGCTCGGGGCGGCGACGGGGCCCGGTGTGAGCCTGGAGCTCACGGTCGTGGCCGTGGTGGATGTCACGGTGTACCTGCTCGCGTACTTCGTGCGCTTGTTCGCCATGAGCCACCTGGCGAAGTCCGGCGACCCCGCGGTCGCGCGGCGCTACTTCGTGGAGGAGCAGATGGTGGCGACTCCCGCCCTGGTGTTCGTGTTGATTACGTTGGCGCTCGTGGGCGGTGACGGCGTCCTCGGGGACATTCGTGACGGCTTCACCGAGTTCTTCGCGCGCGGGCACATGCTGGCGGAGGTGGCGGTGGGCGTGCTGTCGCAAGGGACGGGCATCTTCGGTGGGCTCATCCTGTTGGATGGCCGCGAGAACTCCTTCTCCGTGCCGGTGAACCGGGCGTCCAGCGTGCTCGCGGGCGTGGTGGCCTCGGCGGCCATGTCGATGTGGCTGGGCGTACCGGGGGCGGACGCGAGCGAGCTGTTGGGGGCGGGGTTCCTCGTGGCGGCCATGCTCGTGCTGGCCGTGCCCACCGTGCTGGCGGCTCGGCGGGCCGCGCGCGCCGTGCTCGCACCTGGGCCCTGAGCACGGGCTACTTCGTGGGTTGCAGGTGCAGGGTCAGTACGGGGCTGGCGGCGCGCGAGACGACCTTCTGCGCCACGCTGCCCAACAGCAAGCGCGACAGGCCGCGCCGCCCATGCGTGCCCATCACGACGAGGTCGAACTTTCCTCGCTCGATTTCATCCAGGATGGTCGCGCCGGGCTCGCCCACCAGCACGCGATGCTGGACGGAGACCTCGGGGTGCTCGAGGTCCTTCACGAGCGTGTCGAGGTCCTGCTTCGCCGTGTCCACGGCCACCGTCTCCAGGGTCTGCGAGCTCCAGCCCGGTGACGCGACCAGGAGATCCGGCGCCACGTACTGTGGCGGCTCCCACGCGTGGACGATGTCCACCGAGGCGCCGAAGGGGCGGGCAATCTGGAGGGCGTAGTCCACCACCGCCGCCGACCCCTCCGTCAGGTCCACGGGCACGAGGATGTGAGAGGGCGCGGTCATGACAGGCCTCCAGGCAAGGGGCGCGCGGCGTCGTCCGCTGGCCCGCGTGCCCGGAGAGCGCCCGGGCATCCAAGGGCCGTGGTTGTGGGGCGCGGCGCGCGCGCGGCATGGGCAGGTTTGTGGTCGAGACAGCGCCTCATGCGTCCCCCCATCGACAACAGTACCGTGCTCATTGTCGGCGCCGCCGACGGCCTGGGGCCGGAGCTCGCCCGGCTGCTGGCCCGACGCGTTCGCACGCTGGTGCTGGTGTCGTCGCAGGTCGCGCGGTTGGAGCCGCTGCGCGCCGAGCTGCGAGCCGCCAATCCCACGCTCGGTGTGTTGCTGCGCACGTGCAACTTCTGCGATGCGGCGGACGTGGATGCGCTGCTGGGTTACCTGGAGCAGCGCATTGTCCGCGTGGACGTGTTGATCAACATCGCGGACGTGGGCGCGCCCGGACTGTTCGCGCAGGAGCAGTGGGAGCGGCTGCGCCAGACGCTGCGCTCGAACATCGTGGTGCCGGCGCTCATCGCGCATCGGCTGGTGCCGGGCATGGTCGCGCGCGGACGCGGCGGCATCCTCAACGTCGGCTCGGGCGCAAGCCGCCTGCTGCTGCCGGGTGCCTCCGTCTTCGCGGGCACACAGCGCTTCGTGGATGGCTTCACCGAGTCGCTTCGGCTGGAGTTGGAGGGGACGGGCGTCACCGTCACCCAGGTGTCGCCCGGGCCGCTGGATTGGGAGCCGCCCCTTCCCGACGAGTGCACGCCGCTCTTCCATCTCTCCGCGCGGCGCGGCGCGCGTGAGGCGCTCGCGGGCTTCGAGCGGGGCGCGGCCCTCGTCTATCCAGGCGCGGGGCACCGCTGGGTGATGCGGGTGGTGCCTCGACTACCGCGGTGGCTTCAGCGCGGCGTAGGCCGACTGGCCTTGCGAGGCGTGCGCTCGCGGCTGCTGCTGGCGCCTCCGACGCGGACGACAGGCCCCGGGCCGCCAGTCCTGCTGGCCAGCCGCCCGGAGCCCGCGTGAGCGCGACCTAGAGGCCGATCTCCGCCAGGCGCGCGCGCACCCGCGTGGCCTTCACGCCGGTGTTGCCCGTGCCGCGGCCCGACGAATTGCCGCCCAGCCCGATGTGATGCAGCGCGACCACTTCGTTGCTGGTGGACGAGAACACCGGCGAGCCAGACGAGCCGCCCAGGGTGTCCGCGTCGTAGGAGATGTCGGTGGTGCTGTAGCTGCCGTTGAGCACCTTGCCCGGCGAGTACTTCTTCGTCGGGGAGCAGCCGCTCGTCGTGTAATAGTCGCAGTTCTGGTGGATGACGTAGACGCTGGCGTTGGTGGCCGCGTTGGTCGTCGCAACCGTCAGCCAGCCGTACACGGCGCCCGGGAGGCTGCCATTGACGGCGGCGCACTTCACCGCGGTCATGTCATCCGCGGACCACGTCTTCACGAACGTGTCGCACGGGTACCAGATGCGGTCCGCCGAGGCGACCGCGTCCTCGTAGTTGAAGGACACCTTGGCGCCCACGGCCTCGGTCGCCGAGCCGATGCAGTGGTTGTTGGTGATGATCGTGTCCGCGGACACGAGCCACGCCGTGCAGCGCGTGCCGTTGGCGGGGATGGACAGATAGCCCACGGCCTGCGAACGCGTGCGCTGCGTGCCCGTCAGCGTCGTGGCGCTGCTCCAGTTCACCGAGCCCACGATGACGTTGGACTCCACGGACTGGAGCGGCTCCGGGGCCTCCGCGTTCGGCACGTCCGGTGGCCCCATGGAACCGCAGCCGGTCAGCCCTGCCAGCAACAGCGCTCCAACGACGCTCCTCGTGTCCATTCCATCCTCCTCGCGCGGAACTGCGCATCCGCCATCCTCGCGAAACCAGTCTAGATTGAATAGATGGTTTCTGAGGGTTCCGCGCGAGGGGAGGGGCTCAGCCGATGATCATGTCCTCTCGCTCCAGCTTGCCCTCGGCGAAGCGGCGAAGGTTGAAGCGGGTGAACAGCTCGTCGGACTCGTGGGTGGTCATCCACTGGGCCATGCGCTCGGCGACGGCGGGCGCCATCATGAAGCCGTGGCCGACGAAGCCGGACATCTGGAGCAGGTTGTCCAGGCCCGGGGTGCGGCCGAGCACCGGGTTGTTGTCGGGCGTGACGTCGTAGCAGCCGGCCCACTGGCGCAGCACCTTGACCGAGCCCACCTGGGGCATCTGCTCGATGAGCGCCTCGGCGAAGCGCTTCACGAAGCGCAGCGTGCTGCCCATGTTGAGGCCCGCGGGCTCCAGCGGATCCCCCATGCCGCCCACGATTTCGCCGCGCATGGACTGGCTGAAGTACAGGCCCGTGTCGAGCACGGACACGAGCGGCGCGAGGAAGGGCTTGAGCGGCTCGGTGCTGAGGATTTCATGGCGGTGCGGCTCGTTGGGGAGCTGCACGCCCACGAGCCTGGCCACCTCGGGGCTCCACGCGCCGGAGGCGAGCACCACGGTGTCGCAGGCGATGTCGCCGCGATCCGTCTTCACCTTGCGCACCTGCCCGTTGCTCGTCTCGAAGCCGGTGACCTGGGTATAGGTCTCGACCTTGATGCCGCGCTTCTGACAGCCCTGCGCGTAGCCCCAGAGGAAGGCCCACGGGAAGATGACGCCGTCCTCGGGATTGTAGGCCGCCGTCAGGCAGTCCTTCATGGTGAGGCCAGGGACGATGTCGCGCGCCGCGTCCGGGGTGATGATGCGCGTGGGCACGCCGTACTTGTTGTGCAGCACGGCGTTGCGCTCCAGGCGCTCGGCCACGTCCTTGCGCTTGGCGAGGAAGATGTAGCCGCCCTGGCGCAACCAGACGTTGACGCCCAGGTCGCGCGCGAAGTCCTTCATGAGGTCGATGGAGCGCTTGGCCAGTTCGATCAGCGCGGGCGTGCCCCACTGCATGCGCACGCCGCCGCCGTTGCGGCCGGACGCACCGGCGCACAGATAGCCGCGCTCCAGCACCACCACGTCCGTCTCGCCGCGCAGCGCGAGGTTGTACGCGAGCGACAGGCCCATGATGCCGCCGCCGATGATGACCACCTTGGCCTTGGCGGGCACGGAGCCCTCGGGCCGCAGCGCGGAGGCGAAGTGCTCCAGCTCCTGCGGCACGCCGCCCACGGGCGGCTGGGACTCGTCCACCGGGGCGCTGGCGAGCACGCGCAGCTCGGTGGGGTAGAGCGGCGGGCGCGGGGTGAACGGCACCACCGCCTCCGGCTTGAGCGCCTTCTCGCGCTCCAGCAGCGCGGCCACCGCCGACAGGCAGTTCTTGCCCTGGCAGATGCCGGTGCCGAAGCCGGTGTAGCGCTTGACGGATTCCACGTCGCAGAAGCCGCGCGACACCGCGTGCTTCACATCGCTGACCGTCACGTCCTCACAGGAGCAGACCAACGCCTTGCTCATGACAGCCCTCCGGCGAGCGCCTCGGCCGCGCGGTGTCCGGCGGCCGCCGCGGCCTTCGCCGTCCCAGCCCCGGTGATGTCTCCGGCGACGAACACGTCTGGCACCTCGGTGCGCCCGTCCGCGTCCGCCTCCACCTGGAACGCTCCCGCCTTCGCGTCGAACGTCACCTTCGCGCCGCCCTGGCGCGCCAACTCGAAGCCGGGCGACACCGGAACGGACACGAGCACCGCGTCGCACTCCACCTTGCGACGCCCGCTGCCCTGTGCCTCGAAGCTCAGGGCGCTCACCGCGCGGAGGCCGTGGGCCTTGGGCTCCGCGCCCATGCACGCCGTCGGGTGCGCATCCGGGGGCAGCGGTCCGCGCAGGTCCACCACCGCGGCCACCTTCACGCCGCGCTCGTCCAGCAGGCGGGCCAGCGCGTGCAGCTCCGGACCCCAGCCCACCAGCGTCGCGACCTCGGGCGCCACCGCGTAGCGCCGCAAGAGCAGGCTCGCCGCGCGGCCCGCGTAGACGCCGGGCAGGTCATTGTTCTCGAACGGGTGGATGGGCGGATGGCCACCCACCGCGAGCAGGAAGCGCTCGGCGTAGAGCTTGATGAGGCGCGGTCCTTCCTCGCCGCGCGTCACCACGGCGAGATAGCGCCCGTGCTCGTCGTCATAGAGGCCCAGCGCCGTCGCGCGCGTCATCACGCTGCCCGCGGGGAACGCGGTGGGCTCGGGCACGTGCGGCGCGTCCTGCTCGGGAGCGCCATGCGCCAGACGGCCTCCGAGCACGTCATCGCGCTCCAGGAGCCGGAAGGGGATGCCGCGGGTGGACAGCACGCGCGCGGCCTCCAGGCCCGCGGCGCCCGCGCCCACCACGGCCACGTGGGTGCGCAGCGTCTGGGCGGGGGGAAGCGGATCCGCCGCCTCGCGCGGCAACAGGCCGAGGCCCGCCAGCTGACGGGCCACCTTGGCCATCACCGTCTCGGCCACCGGCACGCCCGCGAACATCTCGTGATGGTCCAGCCCTTTGGGGAAGAACCAGTCGATGGTTTCGAACACATCCACCTTCGCGGAGGGGTAGGCGTTCTGCCGCTCCAGCTTCATGCCCGCCTGCGCGGGCGTGCGGCACGTGTAGACGTTGGGCTGGCCATCCACTCGCATGAGGCAGTGCGAGCAGGCCGCGGCGAAGCAATACGGGCCGCGAGGTCGGTGGTACTTCACGGAGCGGGCAAGCACGGACTCGCCCGCGGCGATGAGCGAGCACGCCACCGGTTCACCTTCGATGGCGGGAATGCTCTCGCCCTCGAGGTCCACGGTGATGGCCCTGCCGCGCGGAGGTACATCGGGGAGGCGTCGCATGGGTGGGCGCAAAATGGCGCACCCGGACCGGGTGGTCAAAGCCTGTCGCGACCCACGCACACACCCCCACGCGGGGCAGTCGACAGTGCGTGTGATGGAGCGCGCGACGTTCTCTTGTACGCACCGCCATGGCGCGGCGCGGTGTGCTGCCTCGCTCGGGCCCCAAACGATTTCGGGGACCGCGACGGGCCGGTGCGGCTCCGTGGCGATCCCCGAAGGGTGCTGCTTGACGCGTTGAGCTAACCGGGCTGGACGGTGTTCTCGTCGCGGAAGATGGGCTCGGGGATTCCGCGCAGCCGCTGACCGAACCGGGTGCGGATGACGGCGCCGAACGCGGCGAGGATGGCGGCGATGTTGGCGAGCCAACCGAGCACCGGGACGTGGCCGAGCGCGAGGAGGATCGACAGGCCGAGCGCCAGCACCACCGCCTGCGTCTTGCGACCGCGCATCACCGGCAACCGCGTGCCCACTTCGCTCGCCACCGCCGCGTAGCCGAGGGCCGCCGCGAGTGGCGCTACGATCCAGAGGAGCACGGCCACCGGGATGCCGATGAGCGTGATGATGAGCACCAGCGTCAGCGGCACGAGCGCGATCGCCCCGAGGAAGCCCGCCATTCCACTCTGTAGCGGGCGGGTGCGGATCTCCTCGCCCAGCTCCTTCATCCGCGTGGGGAAGAAGAGCTGCCCCAGGAAGCCCAGGCCGAAGAGGACCGCGAACTGGAGGATGAAGCTCGCGAACCCATTGGAGCGGCCGTTGTCGTCGTCCTCGTCAGCGTCGCTGCTGGAGTCGTCCGAGTCCGAGTGCTTGCCCATGTCCCGGCTCTTCAGGTGGCGGCCGTTGCGAAGCTCGCGCAGGCCCTCCTTGAGCTCGCCGGCGACGACGCGGCCGATGCCCGCGCCGCCGAAGGACTCGGTGCTGCCGTCCACCTTGGCGCCCTCGGACTTCTGCACGGTGCCGCCGAAGGCCGAGACGTCGCCCTCCACCACGGCGTCGGGCCCGAGGATGACGTTGCCTCCGAAGGCGTGCGCGTCACCTTCCACGTGGCCGCGAATCTCCAGCGTTCCGCCGAAGGCCACCGCGTCATCCTCCACGTGGCCGTTCACGAGCAGGTTGCCGCCGTAGACGACGGCGCTCTCCACCGTCTCGCCCTCCTTGACCTCCAGGGACTGGCCGCGCGCGACCACGTTCTTGGAGCCTCGGCGACCCCCGCGCACCTCGTTCTGGGCCTGCTGGAGCTTCTCGCGCACCGCCTCGCGGACCTGCTGGCGGATGTCCTCGAGGTCCTCGTTCTCCGGCGCGGCGTCGTCGGACTTCGCGCCCCCCTGCGCGGCGACGGCGGCCGGCTTGGGCGGAGCCGGCGGCGCGGGCGGGGCCACCGGCGCGGCGTCCTCCGGCGCGCTGCCCGCGGACTGCTCCTGCGCCGTCATGGGCCGCAGCGTGTAGATGGAGCCGTCCGCGTCGATGCGCAGCGAGTAGGCGCGGGCCACCGTGCGCAGGGCCTGCTCGGCGGTGACGCCGCGCAGTCGCACCTCGGCGGGCGTGTCCAGCGCGCCGGTGACGACGATGTTGATGCCGCCCTTCTCGGCGATGGCCTTGAGCGCATCACGCAGCGTGCCGCGATAGCTCACGTCGATGGTGGGCGCGGCGGCGGCGACCGCGGGGGCCGGAGTGGGGGACTCGGCGCCGAGGGCGAGGGGGGCACCGAGCAGGAGGGCGGAGACGACGAGTCGCGAGGGGATTCTCATGAGGCGCTCAGGCTTCGGTGAGGGAGGGGGAACCGCCGACGAGCCGCTTGAGTCCGAACAGCGAGGTGAGCAGCAAGAGGGCCAGGATGCCCGCGATGCTCACGCCCACCGTGCTCCACAGCGCATGGGCGCCGCTAAGGAGTCCTTCGAAGAACACCCGTCCGTTCACCACCGTGGAGGCCGCGGTGGTGCCCAGCCGGCCCAGGGCCCTGTCGTTGCTGATCAGGTACCCCAGTCCCATGGAAATCGACGTGACGAGGATGATGAGGCCGGACCAGACCTCGCGCTGCCGCGGCACGGGCTCTTCGGCGACCCGGGCCATGACGGAGGCGACCAGCGTGGGCGGCGGGAGCGGATCCGCCAGCCGGTACAGGTCCTGCTCCAACAGGCGGTGCTCCTCGAGGACTCCGGCGCAGGCGTCGCACTCGGCGGCGTGGTCCAGCGCGGGACCCTCGCCGGCCTCCAGCTCCGTGAAGAGCTGCTCCAGGTCCGGGCAGGGATGCGGGCTCATGCGGACTCCTCCTCAGAGGGGGACATCTTCTTGCGGAGCTTCTCGCGGGCGCGGAACAGCCTGGCCATGATGGTGCCCGGCGCGCAGCCGAGGAGCTGGGCGATCTCCTTCGTCGTGCGCTTCTGGACGTAGTAGAGCGCCAGCACTTCGCGGTCGTCCACGGAGAGGGTGTTCATCGCGGCCTCGAGCGACTGGCGCTCCTCGCGGGCGATGGCCCCTTCCTCCTGCGACGCCTCGCCGCTGGCGAGGACCTCCTTCATGGGCTCCAGCTCCTCGGTGCGCACCTTGGTGCGGCGGCGGAGCAGGTCCAGGCAGAGGTTCCGGGTGATGGCGAGCACCCACAGGTCGAACGGACGCGAGTCGTCATACCGGTGGAGGTTCTGGTAGGCGCGGAGCAGGGCCTCCTGCGCCACCTCGGCGGCCTCCGCCTCGCTCTGGAGCAGGCGCAGCGCCAGGCCGTACACCGGCCGCTGGACGCTGCGCACGAGTGCCGCGAAGGCGGAGGGGTCTCCCCGGCGGGCGGCCTGCACGTCCGCCGTCCAGGGGAGGGGGGCGGCTTCCTCAGCCATCAACATTCCGATGGCCAGGGGCAGCGAGTCGAGGGCGAGTGAGTTCACGCCCTCGTCTACGGGAAATCCGCCCACCCATTGCAAACCGCGTCACAATCACTTTTTCTTTCGTGATTTCAGGGCTTTGGCGGCCTTTTCCGCGCGTGCCTGTGCCTTGACGAGCTTGCGCTGGCGCTGCTTCTCCCGGAATCCGAGCGGAACAGCGGGCTCGGGAGGCGGGGGGGCGATGACCTCCGGCTCGGGCGCGGCGCGGCGCGGCCGGGCCGTGGGCGCGCGGGCGTCCTCTCGGGTCGGCGCCTCGGCGTGGGGCTCGGCCTTCGACCGGCGGGCGCTCCAGGCGGGCGCGCTGCTGGGACGGGCAGGGCGGCCGGATGGCGGGGCCTTGCTGGCGAGCGCGCGGTGGCGCGAGGGCCCTGCGTCCGACACGGGGGCCTTGGCTCCCGGGGCGCGGGGGCCGCTGGCGGCGCGAGCGCTGGCGCTCCGGGGCGGGGCCGCGGCCTCCAGCTCGGCGCGCAGCGGACGCTGGGTGGCGCGGATGGTTTCCGCCGAGTCCTCGGCGTACTCGAAGTGGAAGAGGCGCTTGACCACGAGGGTGGCGTAGGCGCCCGGCGGCAGGGTGAAGGCGACGTTGACCTTGATGTCGCCGCGGTTCACCTCGTCGTTCTGCGTGCGGCCCACGACGAGCTTGTGCGGGAACATCAGGAGCGGGCGCTCCTCGGACTTGAAGTAAAGCATCCGAGGGGTCTCCTCGATGCTCAGGTCCTTGAGCGCGAGCTTCTCGCGACCCAGCACCCACTTCACCGCCTCCTCGATCTGCGGATTGGAGAAGGTGGTGTTGGGGCCGAGCAGGGGGAAGGTGGCGTCGCGCAGGGTGCGGAGCACCTCCGGGCTGGCGTCGCGGTGGTGCAGGAGCGTGCCGGCCTGGTAGCGCATGGGGAAGAGGTGCTCGCGCGGCATGAGCAGCTGGAGGTAGCGCCGCACGCCCTCGTTCCAGAGGTAGCTCTGGTACTCGAAGAGCATCATCGCTCGGTAGTCCGAGTCGATCTGCATGAAGGCGCGCACCCAGTCATTGGGGTAGTCGCGCAAGGAGCGCAGGACGCGGTGGTACTTGCGCGAGCCCTCGAAGGGGACGCGGGCGTCCCAGCGGCCCCAGTTGTCGCGCCAGAAGGCCTTCACCTTGGCGTCCTCGGTGCGATCCAACTCCGAGGGCTTGGCGAAGAAGTTGTGCAGCGCGGCCTCGAAGTCGCCCCGGATGAGGTCCTTGGCGATGAAGCCCTGGCCGTGCTTGAGCGAGCCGAAGCGCTGGCTGTCGAAGTAGTTGATGACCCCGAGGCGGTTGACCTCGGCGGCGGCCATGTTGAGGGGGCCGAGGGACTCCGGGCCCAGGGCGCGTACGGTGACGGAGAAACGGTTGGAGGTGATGTTGGCCGCGGAGAGGGCGCGGTCCGTCCGGCCCAGGTACTTCAGGCGCAGGTCGGGGTCCTGCATGTCCACGTCGGAGCCGTCCACCGCGATGAGCTGCTCGGTCCGACCCTGCTTGTCCTTGAGGCCGCAATAACTGATGGCGCCGGGCTTCAGGCCGAAGGCGTCACGGATACGTCCGACCGCGTCGAAGGTGGACAGCTTCTGCTTGTCCATGAGGTACACCCGGTGCTTCCCGGTGGGGACCTCGTCGAAGCGGTAGGACTCCTTCACCGAGAAGTCCTCGGGCTTTTGCTTGATTCGCACGCCAGCCCCCTTAGCAGCGCGGGGGCGTGGTTAGAAGGGCGAGCCCCAGGAAAAGGGGGCCCGGACGCTGACCGGCCGTACAGGAGGCGTATCCGGACGTTCCCCCTGGCTTGGTGGCTCTGGTAGTGTCCGGCGCTCTGAGGATCCGCGCGTGAGCCAGGCACCCGCTCCATTCCCACCCAAGCCCGGGTCGCAGCTGCGTGGGCCGCACCTGACAGGGCGGTTCGCGGACGGCTCGCTTGGGGAGTTTCCGCTCGGCCCGAAGACGTCGCTCGGCCGCCACCCCTCCAACACGCTCCGTCTGGTGGACCGCGAGGTCTCCAAGGAACACGCCATCATCGAGCGCGTGGGCCGGGACTTCGTCCTGAAGGACCTGGGGTCCTCGAACGGGACCTTCGTCAACGGCCGCAAGGTGCTGGAGCTGAAGCTGCGGGACGGGGACGAGATTGCCCTGGGCGCCTCGCGGCTCGTCTTCCACAGCGGCGAGCCGCCGGCGGCCAGCAACACCGCGCCCACCATGCCGGGCGTGACAGTGGTCGCCCACTCGGTCTCCGTGCCGGCGTTCCTGGCGCAGATGGACGCGGTGCCGCAGAACTTCCGGCCGGCCGAGCAGGTGACGGACACGGAGGCGCTGCGCCGGGACTACGAGAAGCTGCGCATCGCGCACGAGTTCCACCGGCAGGTGACGGTCCAGGGGCGGCAGCAGGACCTGTTCGATCAGATCCTCAAGGTGGCCTTCCAGCTTTTGGCCGCGGACCACGGCGTCATCCTCAAGGTGGCGGACGGCCAGTTCATCCCGGTGGCGGTGCAGCACCGGCAGGGCCGGCAGGCCAACGTGATGCTGTCCGACACGGTGCTCAAGCGCGTGGTGGAGACGCGCAAGGCCGTGCTGACGGCGGACGCCATCATCGACGAGCGCTTCAGCGCCGCGGAGAGCATCGTCGCGCAGGGCATCCGCTCGGCCATGGCCGTGCCGCTGATGGTCAACGAGAAGCTCCAGGCGGTGCTGTTCCTGGACAGCCGGCAGCAGATCAACGCCTTCTCCGAGAAGGACCTGGCCATCCTCTCCGGCATCGCCGCTCAGGCCGGCATCGCGCTGGAGAACGCGGCGCTGGCCGAGCAGATCCGCGCCGAGGCAGTGACGCGCGCCGAGCTGTCGCGCTTCCTGTCCAAGGCGGTGGCGGACGCGGTGATCAACGGTGGGACGGAGGACCTGCGCCAGAGCCGGCTCGCGGAGGTCAGCTGCCTGTTCGCGGACATCCGGGGGTTCACCACCCTGGCGGAGAACGATTCGCCGCAGGAGGTGGTGTCCATGCTCAACGCCTTCTTCACGGCGATGGCGGACGTGGTGTTCCGCTACGAGGGCAACCTGGACAAGTTCATCGGGGACTGCGTGATGGCCGTGTGGGGCCCGCCGTCCTCGCACCCGGATGATCCGGGCCGAGCGCTGCGCGCCGCGCTGGAGATGCAGGACGCCGTGACGGAGCTCAACCGGCAGCGCGTGCTGGCGGGCAAGCGCCCCATCGAGGTGGGCATCGGCGTCAACACGGGTCAGGCGGTTGTCGGCTACATGGGCAGCGCCGAGCGGCACGAGTTCACCGCCATCGGCGACACCGTGAACACCGCATCGCGCCTGTGCGGACTGGCCAAGAGCGGCGAGGTGCTGGCCTCGGAGATGACCGTGCGCAAGGCGGGCCCGGGCTTCGACGTGGAGGCGCTGCCGGTCCTACAGGTGAAGGGCAAGGAGAAGGGCGTCCAGACGTACCGCGTCCACGGCGCCGAGCTGACCACCTCCACCTCGCGTCGCGCATGAGCACGACGCGGCAGGCCTGCCCCAACTGCGGCGTGGTGCACGACACGCGGGTGTACGTGAGCGGCCAGAAGGTGGCCTGCCGTTGCGGCATCCGCTTCGAGGTCCGTCGCAACGACGTCTCCCTCATCCGGCCCGCGGCGCGGCTGGAGGAGGGGCAGGCCACCCTCGTCCCGCACCCCGCGGAGCCTCCGGCGCAGAGGCCCGCCCAGGTGCCGAGCGAGGCGTCGGTGTCACTTTCCGCCGGCTCGGGTGTTTCTCCCGCCATGGACGCGAGCGAACCCGCGCGCGCGGGTCGACCGGGCGGGGACGAGGTGGGTGGAACTGCTCCCGTGGGGGGGGCCTGGGCACCCGTGTCCCGAGAGCCCTCGGGAGTCGCGCTGCCCTCCACGCCCGGCGTGGAGGACGCGGCGGGCGCCGGTGCGGCCACCCTGGTGCGCGGCTCTGCGCCTGGGTCCGCGTCGTCGGCCGTGACGCCGGTGGCGAGCGGGGCGGAGGAGGGCGCGGAGACGTTCGTGGCGGCGCCTCGGCCCGAGCTGCCGGGCTTCGAGTTGCAAGAGGTGCTGGGGCGGGGCGGGATGGGCGAGGTGTGGCGCGCGCGACAGCAGTCGCTCGGGCGTACGGTGGCGGTGAAGCTGTTGCCGCCGCGGCTCGCCAAGGATCCGGAGTTCGTCACCCGCTTCGAGAAGGAGGCCACCGCGCTGGCGGCGCTGAGCCACCCGCACATCGTGCAGATCATCGACCGGGGCGTGGTGGGCGAGCACTACTACTTCGTCATGGAGTACGTGGAGGGCCGCTCGCTGCGCGAGGCGATGAGCACGGGCGAGGGCCTCACGCCGCAGCAGACGCTGAAGCTGCTGCTCCAGGTGTCGCGCGCCATCGAGTGCGCGCACGACAAGGGCATCATCCACCGCGACCTCAAGCCGGAGAACATCCTGCTGGACGCGCGCGGCCACGTGAAGGTCGCGGACTTCGGGTTGGCGGGCATCCGGCAGCCGGACTCGCGCCTGCAGCTGACCGCGACCGCGGTGGCCATGGGGACGCTCAATTACATGGCGCCCGAGCAGCGCCGCGACGCGAAGAACGTGGACGGGCGCGCGGACCTCTTCTCCCTGGGGGTCATGCTCTACGAGGCGCTCACCGGCGAGCTGCCGCTGGGCCGCTTCAAGCTGCCCTCGGCACGCGTCCCCGGGTTGGATCCCCGCGTGGACGCCGTGGTGGAGCGCCTGCTGGAGACGGAGCCCGCCGCCCGCTACGCGAACGCCGGTGAGGTGTGCGCGGCGTTGGAGGTAATGGTCTCCAGTTCGTCCGCGCCGGCGCTGGCGCTGGGGGACTCCGCGCGGGCGTTTCCGTCGGGGACGCCTCGGGCGCGCAGCGAGCTGACGCGGCGGCTGCGGCTGGGTTGGCGGCGCGTGCGCGCGGGCCTGTCCGTGGTGGGCGGGCTGGCGCTCCTGGGGCTCACCGTGCGGTGGGCCGTGGGGCCCGTGAGCCTGCACGTGGGCCAGGATGACAAGGTCGTCATCGGCACCCAGGGCGTGAAGGTCCGGCCGGGCACTCAGCCCTGGCCTCCCAACACGGAAGGCGAGGTGTTTGCCTCGGCCAACGTGGTGGAGGGCCCGGGCGGCACCACGCGGTTCGAGGTGGGCTTCGACGCGGGCGAAGAGGAGCTCAACGTCCACAGCGGCGAGTGGAAGATGCAGGATGGGCAGCTCCAGGCGCGCCAGGGCGGCAAGGAGACGGACGGGCATCGCCTGGTGCCGCGCGCGTACGTGGCCCACCGCTACTTCATGAGCGACGACTTCACGTCCGAGGTGCTCATGGACGTGAAGCCGCTGGGGCCGGCCTATCCCGAGGAGCCGGACGCGCAGCACTTCGGTGAGCTGGCCTTCCGCATCAAGGATCTCCAGGTGTCCGCCTTCGCCATCCCCGAGGTGGGCATGCGGCTGTCCTGGCGCTACATCACCGACGCGGGGCAGGAGATTGTCGGCAACAGCGCGCAGGACCTGGACAACATGGTGGCGGACGAGATGCCGCTGCCCACGCACGGGCCCTTCCTCGTGCGACTCCAGCTCCGGCGCCTGAAGAGCGACGCCGTGAAGGTGGAGGCGTTCCTCAACAACCAGCTGTTCGCGAGCAAGGTGCTGCCCGGCTTCCAAGGGCGCGTGGGCAAGGTGGCGCTCGGCTGCCGCAACCTCGCGTGCACCTTCGATGACCTCAAGGTGCGGGGCGTGCTGGGCGCTCGGCCCGCGCGCAAGGTGGCCGCGGGCATCGAGTAGCGCCGCGGGCACCCGAGCCGTGTCCGTCCAGGAAGGTAGGAGTGGGAGCGGCTGCCCCCGCCGTGAACGCGGCGTGCGAACTGGCGTGGTCGCGCTACACCCTGGGTCGGGCCGCACGCGGCGCGCCTTCTCCGGGCGCGGACACCTCTGCTGCAATGCAGGGGCTCGCACTGGATTTCCCCCCTCGTCCCCCTCACCGCGAGCCCCCTCTCGCCATGCCTCTCTCCACGTGGACCATTGATCCTGCCCACTCCTCCGTCCTCTTCATCGCGCGCCACATGGTGGTCGCGAAGGTGCACGGTCGCTTCGAGCGCGTCACCGGAACCCTTCGGGTCGATCCCCAGCAGCCCACGCAGGGGGAGGTGGACGTGGAGGTGGCGACGGCGAGCATCTACACGGGCTCACCCGAGCGCGACGCGCACCTGCGCTCGCCCGAGTTCCTGGACGTGGAGGTGTCCCCGCGGCTGTCGTTCCGGGGCGTTCAGCAGGAGGCCGTGGTGGGCGCGGGCTTCCGCGTCCTGGGGGACCTGACCCTGCGCGGCGTGACGAAGCCCGTGCTCCTGGAGGCGCGTCATCTGGCGGCTCAGAAGGACCTGTGGGGCAACATGCGCCTCATCTACACGGCGCGCACCACGCTGAACCGCTCGGACTTCGGCATCCGCTGGAACAAGACGCTCGATAACGGCGGCTGGCTGGTGGGCGAGAAGGTGGACATCGAGTTGGACATCCAGGCCGTGCCCGCGGCCGCCTGACGTCCATCGTCGGACGGAGGACGGCCACCTGCCCCGGGAGTGGCCTTGCCCGAGGCCGCCCGACGCCCAACCCTTGTCCCGCGCGACGCGCCCCCCAGGACGCGTGCGTGGAACAGCTCGGCGGGGGTCGGGATGGAGTCGTGGCGCATCCTGCTGGCGCCCTTCTACGCGGCGGCGCTGGCCGCGTGGGTGGTCGCGGCCATCACGTTTGGAAGGCGCGAGCCGGGGCCCTCGCTCGCGCTGCGCGTGCACCTCCTGTGGCTGACGCTGCTGGCGATCGGCTCGCTGTTGGTGCTCGTGCAGTTCCGGCATGAGTCCCTGATGGAGGGGGACCCGTTCGATACGCTGTGGCGCGCCGTGGCCAGCGGCCTGTTGGTGCTGGCCGGGGCGCTCGCGGTGAGCGGTTCGCGCGCGCGCCTGCGGGCCGTGGCCCTGCGCTCGTGTGCTCCGCTGTCCTTGGATGAGGCGGTGGCCGAGCTGCGCGCGGGGCGTCCGCCTGGCATCGCGGTCTATGGCGGGGTGCTGGAGGCCACGGACTCGCTGGTGTCCCCCGGTGGCGTGACGTGCGCGTTCTACGACGCGGCCGTGCACGCGGTGGCGCCGCGAGGACGCCGAGGGCCGCTGCTGTCCCGCGAGCGGGCCTACGTGCCCGTGCTGTCGCTCCGGGGCACCACCACGCGCGCCACCGTGCGCTTCGCGCCCTCCACGCTGCGGGCGCCGCTGGAGGTGCGGCGGTGCCGGAGCGCCTCCGTCTCATTCGGGGGGCTCGGGGACTCTGCGGACGCGCTGTCCTGGGAGCGCGTGGGGCTGGCGGGCGAGGCCTGCCTCGTGGAAGGCGAGCTGCGTCCGGGCCGCACCCAGGGAAGCTACGAGTTGCGCGGGCGGGATGGTCGTCCCGCGCTGGTCATCCTGGGAGACGAAGCCCCCAGCACGGGCGCCGTGCTGGCGCGCCGGGCGTGGGGGCGGTTCGTGGTGGCCGGAGCGCTGTCCGCCACCGCGATGCTCGTGTTGTCTCGCGCGATGTGAGCGCTACGGGGTGCCCGAGCCGCGCGCGGTGGTGAAGACGAGCTGCTGATCCTTCTCCACGCGCTTGACGGTGAACGTGCGCTCCACGCTGGCCAGCCCGCGCGACGTGCCCTTCGCCAGCTCCAGCAGCAGGGCGCCGGTGGCGCGCAGGTGGAACCCAGTGTTCCACATGCCTTCGAGCTTGCCGAACACGGTCTGGAAGGACTCCGGTCCCCAGCGCTGGGCGAAGGCGTTGTTCAGGTGCGTCACGCCCTCCACGAAGTCGAGGCACTTGCCCAACGTGCGTGGGTTCTTGTCCGTCACCTCCGCGAACGAGAACGCGCCCCCGGGCGGACGGAAGATGGACTCGATGGCCATCAGGTCCTGGCCCACCGCATGCGCGGATGCGTCGTTCTTCAGGACCCAGCCGGCGATCTGCGCGGCGCGGGTGGGGGCGAGGTCCTGCACGCGGGCGCTGCCGTTCTGCCGCACCTCGCGCAGGTAGGCGTCCCACATGGGGCCGTAGACAATCTGCCGGGTGTCCGCGCGAGCGCGGGCGGTGTTGCTGCTCCACGGCATGGCGCGCGCGAGCACCCGCGCGAAGAGCGCCACGTCGAAGCCCTGGAGCCCGGGGAGCATGGCGCGGAAGGTGTCGTTGTCGACCTTCAGGTCGAGCCGCGTCTCCAACGCCTCCGTGTTCACCGCGTCCTTCAGCGAGTCCAGGATGCCCGGCACGTCCTTCTCGTCCAGCGCGCCCCAGACGACCGCGTCATCCATCGCGGCGGAGAGGTCATCGCGCGACAGCTTCTTCTTGCTGCCCGACAGCATGAAGTGCAGGCCGCAGTAGAAGTCCGAGGCCACGGGGGAGGGGGAGAACTGCGTCATCTCCGCCTTGAGGTCCACCATCCACTGGCCCCGGGTGCCGAGCAGCGTGTCCTCGTAGCCGCGCTGTCCCTGGAAGGCCATGCGCCGAGCGCCCTGCACGTTCTCCTGCGTCACCCAGCTCAGCTCGCGCGTGGTGCGTGAGGTGAGCACCTCGGCGCTCCCGAGCCCCAGCGTGAAGCCATAGTTGTGGCGCACCGCGAGGCTCGTCTGGCGCAGGAAGCTCTTGAGGGTGAAGGCCTGGGCATGGGCCGGATCCCGCAGCCAGCCGAGCAGGTCCTCCAAGTTGCCGCGGATGAGCCCGCCATGGAACTGCATGGCCACGGCGTCATCCAGTTCCACTTGCAACAGGGTGGACGCTTGGGGAATGCGCAGGTATTCGTACCGGAAGCCCGCGGAGATCTGCGCCTGGGCGACCTTCTCCAGGGTGGACTGGAGGGTCGCCTTCAGCTCCTCCCACTTCGCCTTCACGGTGGTCAGGTCGGCGAGCTGCGGATCCAACCCGAGGCGGTCCAGGATGAGCGCGAGCGCCTTCTTCTCCAGGTCCGAGAGCTGGCGGTTGGCGGCCTTCTCCACCAGCGCGTCCACCTCCGCCATGGGCTTGCCGGCGATGGCCGTGACGAGGTCCGCGAGCTTGTCCTTCACCGCGTTCTTGTCCGCGAACTCCAGCGACAGGCTCAGCCCGGCGCCCATCGCCGTTTCGCGGGACTTCGCCTTGCGCACCGCGACCTCGATGCGCCCCGTGCGCGGGCGGGAGAAGGACACCTGGAAGTCATCCGTGACGGACACGGACGCCGTCACCGAGGCGCTCAAGGCGAGCTTGATGCCCAGCAACTCGCCGCCCTTCACGAAGGTGAGCGCCGCCAGGTTGGCCGTGAAGAGGTCCGCCCAATTGACCGTCACGGAGGTCTTGAGCTGGCCGCGCGTCTGCCAGCCCAGCGCGTCGCCCACGCCCAGCTTGCTCAGGTCGGTCTGCTGCACCGCGAGCCGAGGCGCGGAGAGGTCCGCTTTCACGGCGGCGGGCATGCGCTCGTCCAGGCCGTGGGCCCGGTAGTCAGACAGCGTCGCGGCGAACTCGCCCTGGCCCGAGGCGGCGACGAAGAAGACCTTCGCGTTCGCGCCGGACTTGATGCGCGCGGACACCTGGTAGCGCATCCATCCCCGCGTTCCATCGAGCAGGAGCTGCGGTTGGAGCGACGTGCCCGCGCCGTTGGGGGACGTCTGCGGCGGATCCCCCACGATGCCGTTGTCGTCCTTGTCCCCGACCGAGTTGAAGTTGCGGAGGGTGCCGTCGCCCGCGGCTTCGAACGAGAGGGTGAAGTCCTTCAGGTCCAGGAGGGGCGGGAGGATGTTCTCGCGCGTGAAGGTCCCTTGCGCCACGGTCACGTCGATGTCCTGCGCGCCCAGGTTCACGTCCGGAATCTTCTGAGCCAGTGCGTCCGGAATCTTGTCCAGCAGTCGGTTCAGCGTGTCCGCCATGTGGGAGCCCCCCAGGGGTGTGTCAGCGCCACCGCGGGCGCCGAGGCCCTGGTCGTACGCCGTCCTCGCACGTCCGGCAAGCTGCACTCGAATTGCATGAAAGGCGGCAAAACGACCCGGAGGTGATGTCTTATGCTCGGGGCCTTCCGGGAGCCCCATCCATGACCGAGTTCCTGTTGGATCTCCGCCTCGCGCTGCGTCGGATGCGCCGTGAGCCTGGGTTCACCCTCGTGGTCGTGGCCACGCTCGCGCTGGCGATGGGCGCGACCACGGCCGTGCTCAGCGCGGTCTACCGGGTGATGGTTCGGCCGTTGCCCTATCCCGCGTCTGAGCAGTTGGTGCGGCTCTATCAGTCCACGCCGCAGCGGGAGCGCATCGGGGTGTCGTACGGGGCGCTCCAGGCGTGGCGTGAGCGCACCCACGCCTTCCAGGCGCTGGAGGGGCTGTCGAAGCAGGACATGACGCTCACCGGTGAGGAGGGCGCCGAGCGGGTCATGGTGGGCCGCGCGACGGATGGGCTCTTACCGCTGTTGGGGGCCTGGCCCCACTTGGGACGGCCGTTCGCTCCCGACGCAGAGAACTCGGGGCGAGCGCGGGACGTGTTGATCTCCGCGTCGTTGTGGCAGCGGCGATTCGGCGGTCGCCCCGACGTGGTCGGGCAGGTGCTCACGCTCGATGGCGCACCGCACACGGTCCTCGGCGTGCTACCGGCGACCTTCCGCTTCGCGCCCGAGGTGGACCTCTGGATGCCCCTGGTGCCCCGCGTGGCCGAGGGAGAGGCGCCCGAGGCCATCTTCTTGCGGGCCGTGGCGCGACTGCGGCCCGGTGTCTCGGTGGTATCGGCGCGCGCGGAGTTGACCCCCGTGGCCGCCGCGCTCGCCCGGGAGCCTGCGCATGCGCGCGAGCCCGCGGGGGTGCGCGTCGTTCCGCTCCAGGCGCAGCTCGCGGAGGACTCCCAGGAGCCGCTGACGTTGCTCGCGGGGGTGGGGCAGGGGCTGCGCCTCACCGGCTTGGGCGTGGCGCTGGGGCTTGTGGGGGCCGCGGTGCTGGCGCGGAGCCTCGCGGGGATGGTTCACGGGGTCGCGCCGTTGGATCCCGTGACGTTCGTGGCGGTGCCCGGCGTGTTGGCGACCGTGGCGTTGCTGGCGAGCTGGTTGCCCACGCGTCGGGCGCTGCGCGTGTCCCCCGGTGAGGCGCTGCGGCGCGACGGTTAGGCGGGTGAAAAGAAGAGGGCCGCTGTCGGAGAGGTCTCCGCCAGCGGCCCTCGAGCAGGTCAGCTCAACTCAGCCGATGATGGACTTGCAGGTGGCGCTGCACGTGCGCGTCGGGCCGCCGTCGTCGCACTCCTCGCCGTAGTCCGCGTCGATGCGCTTGTCGCCGCAGCGGGGGCCCCACACGCAGCCCGGGGAGCACTGGTTGTAGCCGCCCAGATTGCCATCCTTGTTGTCGCACTCCTCGCCCGCCTCGACCGTGCCGTTGCCGCAGGTGGAGGTGCACGTGGTCGTCTTGGTGGTGAAGTTGCTCAGGGTGAGCTTGTACGAGGACGCGGTCGTGTGGCGCTCGGCCTGGAGCACGACGACCTCGTAGATGCGGCCCTTCTGCAGTCCCAGATTGCTCACCATCGTGGCGTTGGTGAGGTCGACCGAGCCGTTCATCGCGCCGTGCACGCCGCCCAAGTCCAGCGCGAGCTTGCCGTTGATGAAAACCCAGACGTCGTCGTCACCGCGGAAGGCGAGCACCTCGGTGCCCTTGAACTCGAACCAGTAGCGGACCTCGCTGGTGAAGCTGAAGTTGTGACCGTTCGTGCGCTTGGGCTCCTTGCCCAGCGCCACCCAGCCCTTGTCATCCAGCGGGAAGAAGTTCGGCTCGTCGAAGACGTAGATGCCGGAGGTGGGGCCGCCCGCGGTGTTGCGGGTCAGCTTCATGGTGGACACGTACGGGATGTTCACGTTCTTGGTGTCCTTGTACCACTGGTCAAAGGCCGCCTTGCCGTGGGTGGTCGCCGAGCCCGAGCCATCCACGCCCTTGGCATACACAGGCTTGTGCGTCGTGGCGTCCAGCGGCGAGTAGAGCGGCCCCAGGATGCCCGTCTCGGCGGCGTTGCCATTCTCGAAGTCGATGTGGCCCGCGGGCAGGGTGCCGTCAGCTTGCAGGTCGGCGCCGCGGAAGTCGCGGTAGACGATGGTGAGGTTCACGGAGTCCGGCAGGGTCGTGTCGGCGATGGTGCAGTTGAAGCCCGGCTCCAACTGACACGTGTGCGAGCAGCCGTCGTTGTCGCGGGTGTTGCCGTCATCGCACTGCTCGGTCTTGGTGCCGGGGAGCATCACGCCGTCGCCGCAGACCTCCTGGCAGATGCCGTTGGGGCACTTGGGCTCATTGCGGCACAAGGGCGAGCAGCCATCGCCCAGGTCGTTGTTGCCGTCATCGCACTGCTCATTGCCCTCGACGACGCCGTCGCCACAGCGGATGGCCACGCACGCGGCGCCGGGCGTCGGGCACTTGAAGTTGTCCTCGACGCGGCAGGTGGCGCTGCAGCCGTCCCCTGCCTTGTTGTTGCCGTCGTCGCAGTCCTCATCGCCGGCGATGATGCTGTCGCCACACTGCTTGGCCACGCAGCGCCCGCCGCTCTTGGGGCAGTTCCAGCCCGCCTCCTCCTTGCAACTCGACGAGCAGCCATCTCCAGAGGCGGTGTTGTGGTCGTCGCAGCTCTCGCCCGTCTCCACCACGCCGTTGCCGCAGACCGGGATGCGGTAACAGGGCTTGCCTGCCTCCGGGCACGTGAAGCCCGCCTCGACCGCGTCACACTTGGCCGAGCACCCATCTCCTGAGATGGTATTACCGTCGTCACACGCCTCGGAGTCGTGCTTGATGTTGTCGCCGCAGACCGCGACCGTCGGCTTGGGGCCGGTGTCTGGCTCTCCTGGATCCGTGCCGCCATCTGGATCCTTGCTGGGGGTCGAGCCGCCACAAGCGGCGAGGGTGAGCATGAGGGAGGTCAACAACACCCTCAAAAGCAGGGGGCGGGTCGAGGAGGTCACCATAGGACGCCGATCGTGGGAGGGCCGAGGACAGGGTGTCAACCTCAACATCCCCGAGGGCAGACCGGTGTTGAACGCGCGAGCAGGGGTATCAGACTTGTGCAGGTGGGCGCGATCGAGGTGGGTTCCTCTCCTGCATCGTCACACTCCACACGGTCACCCGGAGGCGGCTCGGCCCGTGTCGTCCGCCTGAGACGGCGCGAGGGGGCGCGGGCTGGCCGTGGACTCACCCTCGGCGGTGATACGGCTGGTGTCGCGTGTATCACGCATGAAGACATACACGGCCAGCGAGCAGGCGATGGCGGCGGTGACGTACCAGAAGAACCAGGACTCGTGTCCCGCCAGCTTCAGTCTCGTGGCCACGTATTCGGCGCTGCCGCCAAAGACAGACACCGTGAGCGCATACGGCAGCCCCACCCCGAGGGCGCGGATGCGAGCGGGGAACAGCTCGGCCTTCACCACGGCGTTGATGGACGTGTAGCCCGAGAGGATGCCCAGCGCCGCCATGACGAGCAGGAACGCGGTGAGGGCATCGCGCGTCTGGGTGAGCGCGGTGAGCAAGGGAACGGTGCACAGGGTCCCCAGGATTCCAAAGCCCATCAGCACCGGGCGGCGGCCCACCTTGTCCGAGAGCCAGCCGAACACGGGTTGCAGCAGCATGTACACGAACAAGCTGGACACCGAGACGCGCGTGGACTGCTCGCGCGTCAGGCCCACGGAGTTCACCAGGAACTTCTGCATGTAGACGGTGTATGTGTAGAACGCGAGCGTGCCGCCCATCGTGAGGCCCACCACGGTGGCGATCTCCCTCGGGTGGCGCAGCAGCTCGCGCAAGGGGTGGGCGCGGGCCTGCGCGTGCGCCTCGTGCTGGAACGCCTGGGTCTCCACCATGTCGCGCCGCACGGCGAAGCCCACCACCGCGAGCAGCGCGCCCAGGAGGAACGGGATGCGCCAGCCCCATGACTGGAGTTCGGCCTCGGTGAGCACGACTTGCTGGAGGACGAGCAGCGTCACCGTGGCGAGCAGCTGGCCCATGATGAGGGTGACGTACTGGAACGAGCTGAAGAAGCCCCGGTGGCGCGAGGTGGCGACCTCGCTCAAGTAGGTGGCGCTGGTGCCGTACTCGCCGCCCAATGACAGCCCTTGCAGCAGTCGGGCGAGGAGGAGCACGGCGGGGGCCCACACGCCGATGCGCTCATACGTGGGGCACAGCGCGATGACGAGCGAGCCCAGGCACATGAGCGCGACGGAGAGGGTCAACGCGGCGCGGCGCCCGTGGCGATCCGCGTGGAGCCCCATCAGCCATCCCCCCACGGGGCGGATGAGAAAGCCCAGCGCGAAGACGCCCGCTGAGTTGAGCTGCTCGACGACGGGATCCGCGGAGGGGAAGAACGCCTTGGCGAAGTACAGCGAGAAGGCGCTGTACACGTAGAAGTCGTACCACTCGATGAGGTTGCCGACCGAGCCACCGAGAATCGAGAGCAGACGCTGGCGCATGTCGCGCCTTCTATCCCAGCTTCGGCCTATGCTCCCGCTCCACTCGCATGTCGACCTCATCTCCCGCCGAGACACACGCGCAGCGCCCGCTGACCGCCCAGGACGCCAAGACCCTTGGGCTGGCGGCCCTCGGGGGCGCGCTGGAGTTCTACGACTTCATCATCTTCGTGTTCTTCACCCAGGTCATCGGCGCGCTCTTCTTCCCTCCGGATACTCCGGACTGGCTGCGACAGTTGCAGTCCTTCGGCGTGTTCGCGGCGGGCTATCTGGCGCGACCGCTGGGCGGCATCGTGATGGCGCACTTCGGTGACCGCGGCGGACGCAAGCGCATGTTCACGTTGAGCGTGTTCATGATGGCGGTTCCCACGCTGCTCATCGGTCTGCTGCCGACGTACGCGACGGCGGGACACATCGCGCCGGTGGCCTTGCTCATCCTGCGCATCTTCCAGGGCGCGGCGGTGGGCGGTGAGGTGCCAGGGGCGTGGGTCTTCGTCTCGGAGCACGTGCCGGAGCGGCGCGTGGGATTCGCCTGCGGCACGCTGACCTCGGGGCTCACGCTGGGCATCCTTCTGGGGTCGCTGGTGGCGACGGCCATCAACACGTTCTTCGTCCCCGCGCAGGTGCGGGACTTCGGCTGGCGCATCCCGTTCCTGGTGGGCGGCGTGTTCGGATTCCTCGCCGTGTTCCTGCGGCGCTGGTTGGCGGAGACGCCGGTGTTCGAGGAGATGCGCCGACGGCACGCGCTGGTGAAGGAGCTGCCGCTCAAGACGGTGCTGCGCGGCCATGGGCGCGCGGTCGTGGTGTCCATGCTGCTCACCTGGGTGCTCACCGCGGCCATCGTCGTCGTCATCCTCATGACGCCCACGCTGGTGCAGACCTTGTTCAAGATTCCCTCGGCCGTGGCGCTCGGCGCGGGCAGCGTGGCCACGGCGGCGCTCACCGTGGGGTGCATCTGCTTCGGGCTGATGGCGGATCGCTTCGGCGCGGGGCGAGCCCTGGGCGTCGGGTGTCTGGCCCTGCTCGCGACGACGTATGCCTTCTATCTCGGCGTGGCTTCGCAGCCGGAGCGCATCGTCCCGCTCTACGCGCTGGTGGGCTTCTGCGTGGGCGTGGTGGGCGTGGTGCCCACGGTGATGGTGCGAGCGTTCCCGGCCGAGGTCCGCTTCTCCGGGCTGTCGTTCTCATACAACGTGGCCTACGCCATCTTCGGCGGGTTGACCCCGCTGGTGGTCACGCTGCTGATGAAGGCGGACCCGCATGCGCCCGCGCACTATGTCGCGGCGCTGTGCGCCCTGGGGGTGGGCGTCTCGCTCTATCTGGTGGCGAGTGGCGGAGTGAGCCATCCGATGGCGCTGCGCTCCGAGGCCGAGCGATGAACCGCGAGGAGGCCACGCAGGCCCTGGAGCTGTTGCGGCGGGTCGTCACCCAGGCGCGCGACGACACGGCCTTGCAGAACTGGGGCCTCATCTGGATGGTGCACGCGTTCCTGAACGGCGGCGGCTTCCTCGCCACCGATGCGCTGTGGGCGCGCGGACTGCGCGAGCCCGGCCCCTACATGCTGCTGTGGGGCGTGCTGCTCGGGTGCAACTTCGCGAGCATCTTCTTCATGAAGCGCGGCCAGACGGCCGGGGTGCGCTCGTTCATCGAGCGGCAGATCTGGGCCATCTGGACCAGCTTCATCGGATGCATGGTGTTGGTGGCGGTCCTCAATCTGTTGCTGGGATTGGATCGCCTGTTCTTCCCGTCGGTGGCGTGCGTCCTGTTCGCCATGGCGTTCTGTGGCATGGGCGCGCTGATGGGGCGGGGCTGGTATGCGATGGCGGCGCTGTTCGGGCTCGTCTCGCTGGGGATGACACGCGTGCCGGAGCATGCCTTCGGGGTGCTGGGCGGGCTGTGGTTCCTGGTCCAGTTCTGCTCGGGGTTGGCGCTGCACCGTGCGCGCATCCGGAGGATCGCGGCCGAGGGCCTGGGGCCGCGGCTCGTATGACGCCTGAGTCGCTCGCGGCCCTCGTCGCGCTGGCGATTTCGCCGAGTGGCCTGCCGCGCGTGGAGGCTGAGCGACGGCTGCGAGAGGCGGGCGTGGCGGATGCGGACGCGGCGCTGCGCGGGCTCGTGGCCGCGGGCCATGCGCGCGTGGAGTCTCGGGGCACCTGGAGGCTCACCCCTCGGGGACACGATGCGCTGCGCGAGGCCCATGCCGCGCTGGCGCTCGCGCACGATGCGAGCCCGAGCACCCCGGGGATGGAGACATGCCCGTCCGTGCCGTGGCTCACGCAAGTGCAGACGCACTGGGTGGAGGCCGTGTCCCTCAACTACGCGGTGTCGCCCGAGCGGCTCGCGCGCCTGCTGCCCGCGCCGCTGGAGCCCGAGGTGTTCCACGGCACGGCCTGGGTCCAGGTGTTGATGTCCTCGCTGCGAGACATGCGCCCGGTGGGCGTGGCGCCGGTGCTGGGCGTCTGCTTCTACCAGGTGAGCTATCGCGCGGCGGTCCGCTATCGCAACGCGCGCGGAGACTGGCGACGCGGCGGCTACTTCGTGCGCAGCGAGACCAATGATCCGGTCATGCGACGCGTGGGCAACGCCCTCGTCGAGTTCAAGTTCCACGCCTTCGGCGAGGCGCAGATGGTGATGGCGCGCGAGGGGAACCTGCTGACGACGGCGGTGGACCCCGAGCCCTCACATCCAGGGGGCCGCCTGGTGGGCGTGTTCGACACGCGGCCGAGCACACGACCGCCCGAGGGCAGCGTGTGGAGCGGGCTGGAGGCGCTGCACGAGCCCCTCGTCGAGTGCTACGACGCGCTCGGCGTGGCGGACGGGTACGTGTACGTGCTGACGATTGACCGGGCGCCGTGGAACGCGCGCTTCGTCACCCCGGTGCAACTGTATTGCGAGTACCTCCAGGAAGGGCCCCTGGCGGATGGGGCTCGGCTGGACTCCGTGCTTCACCTCACCGAGTGTGCCTACCGCTGGCGCCCCCTCCGGCGTGAGCGGCACGGGGCATGACGGACGAAAGGGACGGCGGAGCGCTTGACCCTCGCGCGCGTCCGGGGGAAGAGCCGGGCGCATGAAACCGTGGGAGACCCTCGACAGCGCCCGAGTTCCAGACGTGGGCGAAGTCATCCTGGCGCGGCGCTCGGACGAGTACGTCCTGCGGGTGCGCGGGCAGATCCTCATGTCGAGCCGGCAGCATGGCTCCGAGGAGGCCCTGGCCGAAGCGGGCTGCGCGCACCTGTCAGGCCAGGGCGGGGGGCGGGTGCTCGTGGGCGGCCTGGGCTTTGGCTACACGGTGCGGGCGGCGCTGAACCGCCTGGGGCCCGAGGGCCGCGTGACGGTGGCGGAGCTGCTGCCCGCGGTGGTGGCGTGGAACCGAGGACCGCTCGCGCCCCTGGCGAGGGCGCCGCTCGAGGACCCGCGCGTGACGGTGGTGGAGGGGGACGTGGGGGCGTTGATGGCTCGGCACTCCGCGGTCTTCGACGCCATCCTGCTGGACGTGGACAACGGGCCGGTGGCCCTCACGCACCCGGACAATCATGCGCTGTACGGCCTGGGCGGCCTGGCCCGAGCGGCGCGGGCGCTGCGGCCTCAGGGGAGGCTGGTGGTGTGGAGCGCGGGCCCCGCGCCGGGCTTCGAGAAGCGGCTGGGCATGGCGGGGTTCACCACCCAGGTCCTGAACCCGGCCGCGCATGGCACCAAGGGCACGCGGCATACGCTGTTCGTGGGGCGGCGCGCGTGAGGCACGTGTCCGGCGGCCGCGCCAGGTGCGGAACACCATGAAGCTCTCGGGCGTCTCGGTGCTCACGGTCGTGGCGTTGCTGGTGCTGGCCTTCGAGCTGGCGCTGGCGTTCTGGCCCGTGCCCGGCAAGTACCCGTGGACGTTGCCCATGGTCATGGCGGCGGCGGGCGCGGGGATGGCGCTGCTCGGCCGAAAGAATGATGTCGCGTGCTACGGGTTGGGGCTCGCGACGGTGGCGGGGCTGGCCGCCTGGACGGTGAAGTCGCTGGGCGACCTGGGCGTGGAGGTGGCGTTCCTGCTCGCCGCGGGGATGCTGGGCCTGCCCATGGGCATGGTGGTGCTGGCCATGGGGCGCTCAGGGCGCGCCGACCCTTACGGCGACTGAGTCGCGGCTCAGCCCTCGTCGCCCAGGCCGTACTCCTTGAGCTTGCGTGCGAGCGTGTTGCGGCCGATCTCCAGCGCCTTCGCGGCGGCGGTGCGGTTGCCCTTCACGGCCTCCAGCGCGCGCAGGATGTGGCGGCGCTCCACCTCGGCAAGCGGCAGCAGGGCGGGCTCGTCGCTCACCCGCACCGGGCTGGGGGCGCTGGCCGGCGCGCGTTCCAGGGTGGGCAGGGGCAGGTGCTCCTCGAGGATCTCTCCCTCACAGAGCACCACGGCGCTCTCGATGCAGTTCTCCAACTCGCGCACGTTGCCGGGCCAGCGGTAGCGCTTGAGCCGATCCAACGCTGCCGCGCTCAACCTGGGCGGTGGCAGCCGGTGACGCCGCGCCACCGTGGCGACGAAGTGCCTTGCGAGCCGCTCGATGTCCTCGCCGCCGCGCTCGCGCAGGGGCGGGAGGACCAGCTCCACGACCTTGATGCGGTAGTAGAGGTCCTCGCGGAAGCGCCCGTCCGCGACCATGGCCGCCAGGTCGCGATGCGTGGCCGCGACGATGCGCACGTCCACGCGCACCGCCTGCGTGCCGCCCACGCGCTCGAACTCGCGGTCTTGCAGCACGCGCAGGAGCTTGCCCTGCACGGGCAGCGGCAGCTCGCCAATCTCGTCGATGAACACCGTGCCGCCGTCCGCCGCCTCGAACTTGCCGGGCATGCGGTGGTCCGCGCCGGTGAAGGCGCCCTTCTCGTGGCCGAACAGCTCGTTCTCGATGAGCGAGGCGGGCAGGGCGGCGCAGTCCACCTTCACGAAGGGGCGGTCGCGCCGTGGGCCGTTGACGTGCACCGCTCGCGCGAACAGCTCCTTGCCGCTGCCGCTCTCTCCGCGCAAGAGCACGGTGGCGTCCGTGGGCGCGGCCTTCTGCACCAGCCGGTAGAGCGCCTTGAGGGGCGGCGCCTCGCCGATGATGTGATTGAAGAAGTAGGCCACGGGGGCCTGGGGTTGATCCTTCGCGCGCTGCAGCTCCGAGTACAGGCTGGTGCGCTGGAGCGCGGTGCTGACTTGCGCGGTGATGCTCGTCAGGCGCTCGGTGTCGTCGGCGGTGAAGCGCCCGCCACCCAAGCGGTTGAGCACCTGGAGCACCCCGTAGACGGCGCCGTCCGCGTCGCGCAGCGGCACCGCCAACAAGCTGGTGGTGCGGTAGCCCGTCATCCGGTCGATGTCCGCGAAGAAGCGAACCTCGCCGCGCGGATCCGGCACGTTGATGGCCTCGCCCGCCTGCGCGACGGTGCCCGCCACGCCCTGGCCCAGCTTCACGCGGATCTGCGCCAGCTCCGGCAGGTGGGCCGCGCGGCTGAACAGCTCGTTGCGCGATGCATCCAAGAGCCACAGCGTCCCTCGGTCCGCCTGCATCGTGGCAGCGATGCGGTCCACCAGGTTCTGGAGGAACGCATCGAGGTCCACCTCACGCCCCACGAGTCCGCCGAAGGGGAGCAGGACCTGCGTCACATCCGTGGGCTGGGGCATGGAGGGCAGCGAGGGCAGGAGGAAGGCCGCCGGGGAACCATAGCGCATGGCTCCCGCCTCACGCGCCCGCCGCGCGGCCCAGGAGCAGCCGCTGGCCCTCGCGCGCTGGCTCGGTGGGGGCGAAGTACGCGCGCGCCTGCTGGGCCATGTCCTCCACGACCTCGTCCGGGTGAGACGGATCATGATGGAAGAGCAGCAGCCGCCCCGCGCCCACGGTGGCGGCCACCCGCGCCGCGTCCAGGTTCGTCGAGTGGCCCCAGCCCTTCTTCGGCATGCCCTTGCGCCCGTCGTACTCCTCCGGCGTGTACTGGGCATCCAGGCACAGCGCGTCCACGCCCTCGAAGCCCCGCGCGATGTCCGGCACCAACTGTCCGGGCGCCAGCTCCACGTCCGTGGCGTAGACGAACGAATGTCCATCCGCTTCCACGCGGTAGGCCATGCATCCGTTCGGGTGCGGCACGTCCAGCGGCGTGACGCGGAACGGGCCCGCCTCCACCGTCCGCCCGTGCTCGGCGGATCCGAAGGTCATCTTCGAGCGCATGGTGGACAGCGGCACCGGGAACTGCGGCGGCTGCATCTGCTGCGCGAGCGTGGACTCCAGCGCCTGCGCGCCGTTGCTGCCCGGGCCGTACAGCGTCAGCTCCGTGGTGGGCAGGTACGCTGGCGTGAAGAAGGGAAAGCCCTGCACGTGATCCCAGTGCAGGTGCGAGAAGAACAGCGTGGCCTTCTGGGGCGCGCCCTCGCGCAGCATCACCTCGCCCAGCCCGCGGATGCCCGTTCCCGCGTCGAGGATGATCCGATGCCCCTGGCTCGTCACTTCCACGCAGGCCGTGTTCCCCCCGATGCGCGAGCCCGACACCGCGATGCTGCCCCGAACTCCGAAGAAGCGGATTTCCATGACCAATCTCCTGGCGCCCGGCGACCGTAGTCGGCGCGCCTGACGCGGGGGACCGGAGCACGGGCAGTGCCAGGGCCAACCCCTGGAAATCGTTGGAGAGGGGCGCGGGGTGGGGGGCCCCTGCGCCATTCTGGGGCGCTCGGGATGGCGCGGGGTGCGCCAGTCTGGGGCAACGAGGGGTGGGGGGCTTGAGATATAGGACGGGGCATGCCGTCGATCGCGTTCTCCACCATCAAGGGAGGGGTCGGAAAGACCACCCTCTGCGCGCACGTGGCCGCGGCCCTGGCGGACGCGGGGCACCGGGTGCTGCTGTTGGATCTGGATCCGCAGGCCCATGCCTCGCTGGTGCTGGGGCTGGAGTCTCGCGAGGGGCCGTGCGTGGCGGATGCGCTGGGGGCCCGGCCCGCGCGCCGGATGGATGATGTGGTGGTGGTGTCCCCCAAGCGCCCGGGTCTGTTCATCGCGCCCGGCGCGCCGCGCATGGCCACGCAGGAGCGCGAGCTGTTCCAGTGGGGGCACCGCCTCCAGGCGATTCCGCGCGCGCTCAAGACGCTGAGCTGGACGCCGGACGTGGTTCTGATGGACACGCCGCCGAGCATCGGCGCGTTCACCGAGGCGGTTCTGAGCTACGCGGACCTGGTGGTCGCCCCCGTGCCCACGGGCGCGTTCGCGCTCCAGGGGCTGGGTGAGATTGAGTCGGCGTGGCGCGGGATTCGCGAGCAGGGCGGCGAGCTGGTGGCGGCGATCAACCTGTGGGATCGCCGGACCACCGCCACCAACGACGCCATGGACGAGGCCCTGAAGGACTCGACCGTCCCGGTGCTCCGCACGCGCATCCCCCGCTCGGAGTCCATCAACCAGGCGGGGCTGGGCTACGAGGTCGTCTTCGACACGAGCCCGGCCGCGCCTGGAGTGCAGGAGCTGCGCGCGCTGGCGCAGGAGCTGGCCAGGCGCGCCGGGGTGCGCTGAGCGCTGCGCTCAGGCGCGATCGCGGTCCGGGCGCACGGCGACCTTGCGCCCACGCACGGTGGCCTGCTTCAGCGCGGCGATGATGCGTGACGCCTCGCGCTCGGGGACCTCCACGAGCGAGTAGGTGTCCGCGATGTGGATGGCGCCGATCTGCGAGGAGTCCAGCCCGGACTCGCCGGCGATGGCACCCACGAGGTCCGCGGGCCGCATGCCCGCGTTGCGCCCGGCGTTGATGTGCAGCCGGGTGATCTCCCAGTCCTGGGGACCGCCTCGGCGCCGAGCCGGGGCGCCGCGATCGGGCCGCTCGGCGCGCTCGAACCTGTCGCCTCGCTCGGTTCGCTCGCCTCGTTGGGGGGGCTGCGCGCGGGCGAACCCGGGGCGCTCCGGGCGCTCACGCCGCTCGGAGGGCGGCGGCAGGGTGGGGATCTCCTCCTCGGCGCTTTCGTGGCCCTCGTCCCGAGCCTCCTGGAGCAGCTTGAGGGCGGCGGCGGCCACGTCCAGCACGTCGAACTCGGAGGCGAGACCCTCGACCACGCCACGGAAGGACTCCAGCTCTCCGGCGAGCAGGGCCTCGCGCATGGAGGCGCGCAAGAGGTCCATGCGCCGCACCCGGAGGTCCGCGACGGTGGGCACGGTGGCCACGTCGATGCGCTGGCCGGTCAGCTTCTCGATGTTGCGCAGCAGCCGGTGCTCGCGGGGCTCCAGCAGCGTGATGGCCACGCCCTCGCGCCCGGCGCGGCCCGTGCGCCCGATGCGGTGCACGTACGCTTCCGGGGCGTTGGGGACGTCGAAGTTCACGACGTGCGACAGCCGCGGGATGTCCAGGCCGCGCGCCGCCACGTCCGTGGCGATGAGCAGGTCGGTGCCCTGCGACTTGAGCTGCTTGATGACCCGGCCGCGCTGCTCCTGCGTCATGCCGCCGTGCAGCGCGTGCGCGCGCCAGCCGCGACCGTTGAGGGACAGGGTCAGCTCGTCCACCTCCGTGCGCGTGCGGCAGAAGACGATGGCGGCGCTCGGCGCCTCCAGGTCCAGGACGCGGCCCAGGGTGGCGACCTTGTAGGCGCGCGGGACGACGTACGCCGTCTGGCGCACGCGCGGCATCGAGCCCGGCTCCACCTTCTCCTTGGCGATCTTCACGCGCACCGGGTTCTTCAGGTGGCGCTCGGCGATGCTCGCGATGCGGGGGGGCAGCGTCGCGGAGAACAGCGCCGTCTGCCGGTCCTCGGGCGTCTCGGAGAGGATGGCCTCCAGGTCGTCCGCGAAGCCCATGTCGAGCATCTCGTCCGCCTCGTCGAGCACCACCGTCTGCACCGAGTCCAGGCGCAGCGTCTTGCGGCGCAGGTGGTCCAACGCGCGGCCCGGCGTGGCGACGACGACGTCCACGCCGCGCTTGAGCACGCGCAGCTGCCGGCCAATCTCCTGGCCGCCGTACAGCGGCAGGGCGCTGATGCCCAGCTTCTGGCCATAGCGATGAATGGCCTCGGACACCTGCATGGCCAGCTCGCGCGTGGGCACGAGCACCAGCGCGGACGTGGCGTGGGGGCCAGCCTGGCCCGGGGTGATGTGGTGGAGCATCGGCAGCGAGAAGGCGGCCGTCTTTCCGGTCCCGGTGGCGGCGATGCCCAACAGGTCCTTGCCATCCAGCAGGGGCGGCAGGGCGGCCCGCTGGATGGGAGTGGGCTCCTCGTAGCCGAGGGTGGTCAACGCCTCGACGAGGGCCGGCTTGAGGCCCAGGCCGTCAAAGCCAGCATCAGAGGGGGGATTGGGGGCAGTCACGCCGCGGCTTGTAACACCTTCCTTCGCCTCAGGAGGCAATGAGGTTCGTGAGGGCGTCCCTCCCCGGACACCCGGGATGTTCAGCGACCCCGGTGAATCCAGGGATGCGTGTCGGGCTCCCACCTCGGAATCCCGCTCGGAGGGGGCTCCGGTGAGGGTGGCCCAGGCGCGCTGCATGCGGGCGAGCGGCCGGCGCAGACTCGCCTGGAATCGGGTGGTCAGCTCCGTCCGGGCCCTGGCCCACACCGAGGCGAGCGACGGGCGGTGCGTGACGACGGTGGCGACGAAGAGCGTATCCGGAGGGCTGTCCGACAGCCCGCTCGCCCCGATGGAGTAGGTGATCCGAGCGACGCCATCGCGGTGCAGGTGCAGTGTCATCCCAGGTTCGGATGAGCCAAGGTTTCCCGCCACCACGGCGGTCCAGACCGACTGAGGACTCGCAAGGGCGGGCGGGGTGCCGCTCGCCTCCGACGGAGACGCGGCGTGGAGCAGCAGGAACAGGGAAACGAGGGTGTGCATGGGGCCTCCTCGCGCGACGTGCGACGTTTATACGAAGTGCTTCGTAGATGTCTACGAAGAAGTTCGTAAGTTCGACGTCAGAGCGGTGGCGCGTCGACTCCCGCCTCCGAGCGCTCAGGAGGGGGAGTCTGGGACTCGGGCCCTACGGGTGGAAGCGGACGAGGGTGCCCTGCTGTCCGCTGGCCCAGATCTCCGTCGGCGTCGGGCCATCGATGGCGGTCAACCCCGTGACGCCGCGATAGGCCGTCACCCAGGCGGCCCCGCCATCGGAGAACCGCACCTCGCCATCGCTGGCGACGGCATAGATGGCGTGCCGGCCATAGGCCACCACGCCCGTCGCATCCCGGGGCGTGCCGGTGGCGTCCGTGAGGCGCGGGAGCATTCGCCAGGCTCCGTTCGCGCGCTCCAGCACCAGCCCCTGGTCACCCACCGCGTAGGCCGTGCGCGCATCCACCACGTGCACGCCGCGCAGGAACCCCGCGCCCGTGTTGCCCAGGGCCTCCGAGGTCCAGCTGCCGGTGGCCACGTCGAAGCGGAACGCCCGGGGCTGCGGCGAGTCCACGCCCTGATCCAACGCGCCCACCGCGAGCAGCGTCTGTGGGCCCGGCGCGCCATGGATGGCGCGCAGGTTGACGCCCAGGTTCGCCACCTCCACGGGCGCGGCGGCCGAGGGGTAGTCCCAGCGCAGGACACGGCCACTGCTCGTCACGGCATACAGCGTGGTGCCGTTCCCGGCCTCGAAGCCCACGAGGCCGTTGATGCTGGCGCTCATGCCGGCGAGCGACACCACCGCGCAGTCCTCGGTGGCCGTGCGCGTGGCGATGCGCCCGTCGTCAGCGCCCAGGAAGACGCGGCCCGAAGCCGTCGCCCACGCGGACCTCCAGTTGCCCGCGCAGGTGAGGGGCGTGCTCGCGGCGCCGTCCACATCCAGGAGCTGCTGCTCCTCGCCCGCGAACCACGCCTTGCCCGCTCCATAGGCCGCCACGGCGTTCCACCGCGTGCTCGTGGCGGGCGCGTTGGCCAGGGGCGCCCATGTCAGCACGCAACTGGCGCTGTCCACGTGTCCGTCGCAGTCGTTGTCCATCCGGTCGCAGACCTCCGAGAGGCCCTGGGCCACGAAGCGCGAGCTCTCATCGCAGTCCTCGGACACGTGGGTGGCGCCCGGGGCGGGGGACACGCAGCTCGGAGCGGTGCTCGTCCCCGCGCGGCCATCACCGTCCTCGTCCACGAACCACGCCTGGGGACTCTGCGAGCCCAGACACGCCGAGGCCAGGCCGCTGGCCGCGCAGGCATACGTCCCGGGGCACTGCTGCTCCGTGACGCAGGCCTGGCCCACCCGGAAGGGCTCGTCCTTGGTGCCGTCGCAGTTCTCATCCACGCCGTCGCAGCGCGTCTCCTCCTGCCCGGGGTGGATGCTCGCGTCCGAGTCATCGCAGTCGCCGCCCTGCGCCGCCGCGTTCGCGGGCCGGCCACAAGCGGGGAAGGGCGTGGTGCCGTAGCCGTCCCCGTCGCGATCCACGTACCAGAGCTGATTGCCGGAGGCATCCGCCTCGCCCTGGGAGCAGTTGTTGTCCACGCCGTCGCAGACCTCGGGGGCCTCGGGGTTCACGTCCGCGCGGGTGTCGTCGCAGTCCGTGCCGCCCTGGGCCGTGGAGATGAAGCCGTCGTCGTCGAGGTCCTCGGCGCGCAGGTCCATCTCCACGTCCAAGCGGCCCTCGCGCGGCACCGTCGCCGTCACGGTCTGCTCGGCCACCACGGGCCCCGCGCAGGAGCGCTCGCGGGCCTGCACCGTCAGCCGCAGGTCCTGGCTCCAGCCCTGCTGCCGGAACACCGCGACCATCCGTGTGTCGCTCTGGCGCGTGGCGTCCACGGAGATGGGCGTGTGAGCCTCACGGCTCGTGTCAGCCACGTCACGGGCGGTCAGCGTGAGACAGGCCGGCCGGAACGTCGCGTAGAAGACGAGGACGCGCAGCGCGCCCGTGCGGGGATCGTCCTTGGGCTCGCGCTTGCACGCCGCCATCGACACACACAGCAAGCCCAGCAGGAATAAACGCATCGCGGAGGCATTCTGGGGCACGCCGCGTGCCCCCGGAGAAGCGCGGTGAGGACGACTACCGAGGAGAATCACGTCGTACCCTTAGACCGTGCCGCCGGCCATCGTCCAGGGTGGAACGCGGTCAGGGAACCCCGTGGGCCATGCCCGTGATATGGCCCGCCGACCCGCCACCACCGGCTCGAACACCTTTTTGCCCATGCTCACCGACGTCCGCCGCCCCCTCCTCGCCGCGCCCTTGTGTGCCTGGCTCACCCTGATTCCAGTCGGAGCCCGCGCCGAAGCCCCGGCCACCGAGGCGCCGCTGACGCTCGAGCGGGCGGTGGCCCTGGCCGCGGAGCGCAACGAGAGCGTCCTGTCCGCCGACCAGCGCGCCCAGGCGGCCGATGCCCGCGTGGCCCGCGCCCGCGCCTTCTTCTTCCCCGAGCTGACGGCGAGCGGCACCTACACGCGGCGACTGCACCAATCGACGCGCGAGGTGGGCGGGCAGACCGTGGTGCTCCAGAAGTACGACGCGCTCGGTGCCAACTTCACCGGGCGCATGACCCTGTTCGACGCGCGCGGCTTTCCGCTCTACACGGCGGCGAAGCTGGAGGGACAGGCGGCTCGGCTGGACGTGCGTGAGGCGCGCCGGCAGGTGCAGTTCGAGGCGGCCAACGCGTTCCTCATCAGCCTGGAGAACCAGCAGGTGGCGAGCGCCGCGGAGCAGCGGCTCGCGTTCGCGCGCCAGGGGCTGGAGGACGCCCAGGCGCGGGCCAGGGCTGGGCTCTCCAGCTCCAACGACGTGACGCGCGCGGAGCTGGAGGTGGCCACGGCCGAGTCGGGCCGGGCCTCGGCGCTGGGCACCGCGCAGACGAGCAACCTGGAGCTGGGCTACCTGCTGGTGGAGCGGGTGGGGGACTCGCTCGCGCCGCCCGATGTGCTGTTGGCGGAGGCCGCGCGCCCGTCGCCCGCGCTGGACGTGCTGACGCAGGGCGCGGCGGACAAGCGGTTGGACATCCTGGCCGCGCGCCTGCGCGTGCGCTCGCTGGAGGCCAATGCCCGCGAGCCGCTGGCGCGCTTGCTGCCCACGCTGGGCGCCACCGCGCAGTACAAGCTGACCAACGAGGCGGGCCTCACGGGCCGCGTCGGAGATGGCTTCCTGTCGGTGGACCTCACCTGGAACCTGTTCGACGGTGGCGAGCGCTATGCCGAGCGGCGTGAGCGCGTGGCCAACACGCGGGCGGCGGCGCTGGACGAGCAGGCGCGCACCCGCCGCGTGGATGTGGACATCGAGCGGGCGCGCGTGGCACTGGAGACGGCTCGGGCCGCGCTGGCGCAGAGCGATCAGGCCGCTCGGGCCGCGCGCAAGAACGCCGAGGAGACCGGCGTCCTCTATCGCCAGGGGTTGTCCACCGCGCTCGCGGTGGCGGACGCCTCGCTCCGGCTCTTCGAGGCCGAGGTGACCCTGGCGAGCAGCCGGTATGGACTGGGCGTGGCGCTGCTGGGGCTGCGCGCATCCGTGGGACTCGATCCGCTGGGGAAGGAACCGTGAAGGCAATGCGACGCGCTGGAATCGTGGTCCTGTCGGTGGCTGTGCTGGCCACGGGCGCTGGTTGCAAGAAGGACGAGGCGGGCGCGCCAGGAGCCCCGCCGGCCGCGGGCAAGGGTGGACCGGGAGGCGGCCGTGGTCCGCTCCAGTTCCCCGTCGAGGTGGCCCCCGTGGAGGCGCGCGACGTGGAGTATGTCGTCAGCGCGGTGGGCTCGGTGGATGCCTTCGAGCGCGTGCAGATCACCGCGCGCGTGCCGGGCGCCGTGGAGCGCGTGCTCTTCATGGAGGGGCAGGCGGTGAAGCGCGGCGAGGTGCTCGCGGAGATCGAGCCCAACCGCTACGCCATCGCGGTGCGCGCCGCCGAGGCCGCGCTCCAGAAGGCCCAGGCCTCGCTGGCGGATGCGCAGGCCGGCGCGCAGCGCCGCTCGGCGGTGAACACGGAGCGCCCGGGCCTGCTGCCCGCCGAAGAGCTGCAGACCTACAACGCGCGCGCGGCCACGGCGCAGGCCGAGGTGGCCGCGGCGAAGGCCGCGCTGGAGCAGGCGCAGCTCAACCAGCGCGACGCGTACGTGAAGGCGCCCATGGACGGCGTGCTCCAGACGCGCACGGTGCAGACGGGCCAGTACCTCCAGCCCGGCGCGGTGATGGCCACGCTGCTGCGCCGGGAGCCGCTGCTGCTGCGCTTCAACGTCCCCGAGGCGGACGTGGCGCGCATCCAGCCGGGCATGACGGCGCGCTTCACGGTGCGCTCGGATGGGGGCGCGTACGCGGGGAAGATCACCCACGTGTCCGCCAGCGCGGACGACCAGAGCCGCATGGTGGCCGTGACGGCCGAGGTGACGGGCGCGGACGCGGCTCGACTGCGGCCCGGCGCGTTCGCCACGGTCAACGTGCCGGTGGAGACGCGCGGCGGCAGCCCCGTGGTGCCGCAGACGGCCATCCGCCCCAGCGAGCGCGGCTTCCTCGCCTTCGTGGTGGTGGGCGACAAGGCGCGTGAGCGCGTGCTGGACCTGGGCATGCGCACCGCGGACGGCCGCGTGGAGGTGCGCGACGGCCTGAAGGCCGGAGAGCAGCTGGTGGTGCGTGGCGCCGAGGCGCTCCGAGACGGCGCGGCGGTGCGCGTGACGCAGGGCACCGGGCCTGCCTTCACCGGTGAGCCGCGACAGCAGACGCCCGCCGGGGCGGATGTCGCCGGGGGCGCCCGGCCATGAACATCACCGAGGTCTGCATCAAGAAGCCGGTCCTCGCCTGGATGATCATGGCGGCGACCATCGTCTTCGGGCTGGTGGCCGCGCAGCGCATCGGCATCAGCCAGTTCCCGGACGTGGACTTTCCCACCATCAACATCGGGGTGACGTGGGAAGGCGCCAACCCGGAGGCGGTGGAGAGCGACGTCATCGAGCCCATCGAGGAGGCGGTGACGCAGGTCGAGGGCGTCAAGAGCATCACCTCCACGGCGCGCCAGGGCGGCGCCAGCATCACGGTGGAGCTGGACCTGTCGCGCAACGTGGACCTGGCGCTCCAGGACGTGCAGACGAAGGTGAGCCAGGCGCAGCGCGCGCTGCCGCGGGACATCGATCCGCCCGTCGTCTCCAAGACGAACCCGGAGGATCAGCCCATCATGTGGCTGGGCGTGTCCGGCCCCTTCGCGCAGCAGGTGGTGGGTGACTTCGCCCGCTACCGGGTGAAGGAGCAGCTGCAGACGGTGCCCGGCGTGGGCGAGGTGCAGCTCGGCGGCCTCTTGGAGCGCAACGTGCGCATCTGGGTGGACGCGCAGAAGCTGGATGCGCACGCGCTCACCGTGGAGGACGTCATCAACGCGCTCCAGCGCGAGCACGTGGAGCTGCCCGCGGGCCGCATCGAGACGCAGGGCCGCGAGGTCAACGTCCGCGTGCTCGGCGAGGCGTTGGACCTGGAGACGCTGCGGCACATCGTGCTGCGCGAGCAGAGTGGTCAGCCCGTCTACCTGAGCGATGTGGCGCTGGTGGAGGACGGCTTCGAGGACGTGCGCCGCATGGCCCGCGTCAACGGCGAGCCCGCGCAGGGCCTGGGCATCAAGAAGCAGCGCGGCGCCAACGCGGTGGCCGTGGCCCAGGGCGTGCGCACGGAGCTGGCGCGCATCCAGAAGGAAGCGCCGGCCGGGATGACCATCGGCATCAACTTCGACTCGTCGCAGTTCATCGAGGAGAGCGTCCACGAGATCGAGTTCGAGCTGATGCTGGCGTGTCTGCTCACCGCGCTCGTGTGCTGGGTGTTCCTCGGCTCGCTGTCCAGCACGCTCAACGTGGTGCTCGCCATCCCCATGTCGCTGCTCGGCACGGTGGCGGTCATCTACTTCCTCGGCTTCACGCTCAACACCTTCACGCTCCTGGGGTTGGCGCTGGCGGTGGGCATCGTGGTGGACGACGCCATCATGGTGTTGGAGAACATCTTCCGACACTCGGAGGAGGGGAAGGAGCGGGTGCGCGCCGCGCGCGAGGGCACCGCGGAGATCACCTTCGCCGCGCTGGCGGCCACGGTGGCCGTGGTGGCCATCTTCCTGCCCGTCATCTTCATGAAGGGCATCATCGGCCGCTTCTTCCTCCAGTTCGGCGTCACGCTGTGCGTGGCCGTGCTGCTCTCCTACGTGGAGGCCATCACCCTGGCGCCAGCGCGCTGCGCGCAGCTGTTGCGCACCACGCGCGAGGGCCGCGGCCGCGTGGGGCTCGCGGTGGACCGGGCCTTCACCCGCCTGGAGCATCTGTACGCGCGCGTGCTGGCGTGGGGCCTGAAGCGCCCGTGGCGCGTGCTGGGCAGCGCGTCGCTGATGTTGCTGGCGAGCGTGTTCGCCTTCCGCGCCCTGCCCGGGGAGTTCGTCCCGTCGCAGGACCAGGGGCGCCTGGTCATTCGCCTGCAGACGGCGGTGGGCAGCAGCCTGGACGAGACGAACCAGCTCTTCAAGCAGGCCGAGGAGTTCGTCATGCACCGCCCCGAGGTGGACCGCGTGTTCGCCGTGGTGGGCGGCATGGGAGGCTCGGGTGTGAACACCGGCATGCTGATGCTCACGCTGGTGCCGGCGAAACAGCGCATGACGCAGGCCGAGTTCCAGCAGGTGCTGCGCAAGGGCCTCAACGCCTTCCCCGGCCTGCGCGCCGTGGTGCAGGACCTGTCGCAGAGCGGCTTCACCGCGCAGCGTGGCTTTCCGGTGGAGTTCAGCGTGCGCGGCTCGGATTGGGACCGGCTGGTGGATGCCAGCCAGGAGATGCGCGAGAAGCTCCAGGCCAGCGGCAAGGTGGTGGACGTGGACACCGACTACCAGCTGGGCATGCCCGAGCTGCGCATCACCCCGGATCGGGCGCGCGCGGCGGACCTGGGCGTGCCCATGCAGTCGGTGGCCTCCACCATCAACGCCCTGGTGGGCGGCGTGCGCGTGGGCAAGTACAGCACCGGCGGGCGGCGCATCGACGTGCGCTTGCGGCTGATGTCGGGGCAGCGCTCGCGGCCGGAGGACTTGTCGCTGCTGAAGCTGCGCACCGCGAGCGGCGCGTTGGTGCCCCTGTCCACGCTGGTGGCGCAGGAGGAGCGCCCCGCGCTCCAGGCGATCACGCGCCGGGACCGTGAGCGCGCCATCAGCATCTTCGCCAACGTGTCGCCCAGCTCGAATCAGGAGGAGGCGCTCGCCACGGTGGAGCGGCTGGCCAAGGACCTGCCCGGGGGCACCCGCGTGGTGGTGGGCGGCGCCAGCGTGGCGTTCCGCGAGTCGATGAGCAGCCTCGTGTTCGCGCTCTTCCTGGGGATTGGCGTCGCGTACATGGTGCTCGGCGCGCAGTTCAACTCGTTCCTGCACCCCGTCACGGTGCTCACCATCTTGCCGCTGTCGGTGGCGGGCGCGTCCTTCGCGCTGTTGGGCACCGGGAGCACGCTGAACATCTTCAGCATGATTGGCCTCTTGCTGCTGATGGGCATCGTGAAGAAGAACTCCATCATCCTGGTGGACTACGCGCTCCAGCAGCGCGAGCTGGGGGCGAACGCCGAGGAGGCCATGCTGCGGGCCGGCCCGGTGCGCCTGCGGCCCATCCTCATGACGTCCATGGCCACCATGATGGCCGCGGTGCCGGCCGCGCTGTCGCTGGGCGCGGGCAGCGAGACGCGCGCGCCCATGTCCATCGCGGTGCTCGGCGGCCTGTCCGTCTCCACCGTGCTCAGCCTCCTGGTGGTGCCCGCCTTCTATGTGGTGGCGGACCGCATCAAGACGCGGCTGGGCGGTGGCAAGGCGGACGCGGAGTCCGCTCCGGCCGAGGTCGCGCACCCGGCGCCGCACGGGTAGGGGCGCTCAGGCGGGCGAGGGGCCTGGCCCGTCGCCCGCCGTCCCGTGCCAGGGAGGAGGGCCGTGCGCACCGTGACTGGCGGTGGACGGCCCCACGCGGGCCAGGAGGCTCTCCATGGCGCAGCACCCCGACGTTCCCCGCGATCCCGACACGGTGCCGGTGAAGGAGCGCGACGAGTCCGCGGAGCTCCAGCCCTTCCTCGACGAGCTGCAGAACAGCCAGGAGCTGCGGGTCAACGGGTTGGATGCGCGCGACGCGGCCAGCGCCGTGCTCTGCACGCTGGCGCGGCGCCTGTCCGACGGCGAGGACGTGAAGCTGATGCGCGCGCTGCCCGGCGGAATCGGGCAGCTGTTGGGCGCGTGTGAGATTCACCGCGGCCCCTCCCACGCCAAGCGCATGCACCGCGCCGAGTTCATCGGCGATGTGGCGGACCACCTGCGCATCCCGGTGGACCAGGCGTTCCGCGTCCTCACCGCCGTCTTCACGGCGGTGCGCGACCGCATCCCCGAGGACGAGGTGGCGGCGGTGGCCTCGCAGCTCCCCGCCGACCTCGCGGACCTCTTCCGCCGGCCCGTGTAGCGCGGGCCTACAGGCGGAAGCCGACCTGGAGGGCCAGTCCGGGGTACTGGTCCACCGCGCCACCGGCGACGCGCGAGTCGCCCACCTCGGGCTTGAACTTGAAGAAGTAGCGCTTCAGCTCGGTGGACAGGCGCACATCCAGGTTCTGCGTCAGGCGGTACGCCAGCCCGAGGCTCGCGGTGATGCCGCCCATGGACGTGTGGGGGAACCACTCGTCGGACGACAGCTCGCCCGCGCCGAGCGGCAGGAGGTAGCCCACGCGCGCGCCCACCTCCACCTTGCGCGTCACCGCCATGCGCAGGCCCACGTCCACGCCCACTTCGTCATAGGCCACGTTGGGCACGTCCGCGGGGCGCGAGCCGTCCTCCGCGGGATCGATGCGGAAGGCGTGCTGGCCATAGGTGCCGGAGAAGTCCACCGCGCTGCGGCCACCGGAGTCGAGCGGCAGCACGTAGCGCAGGCCCACGCGCCACTCGCTGGCCACCGTGGGGTAGCGCGTCGCGCCCGTGGCGCCGGTGGAGTGGAGCACGAGCGAGCGCTCCATTCCGCCCGTGAGGCCCAGCCGGGTCATGGGGCCATGCGAGAAGGCCGCGGCCGGGTAGACGGTGAGCGTTCCGGCCACCTGCGGCGCGCCGGGCAGCGCGTAGCCCGCCACGTCCTTGCCCAGCGTGTACGGCCGCAGCGTCTGGAAGACGTCGTCGCGGTAGCGCAGCGTCCGGCCGAGCAGCCGCAGGCCCACCGCGCCTTCCACGATCGTCGAGCGCTCCGGCGACAGCTGCGGCATGGGCGTCGCGTCGTCGTCGGGCGTCGCCGGCTTCTCGGGCTGGGCGGCCACGACGACGGGCGGCTTCGACACGGGCTTGCGCGTCTCCGCGGGCGGTGGCGTCGGGGGCGGCTCGGCTGGTGGCGGAGGCGAGGTGGGCCGCGTCGCCGTGGCGGGCTTGTCCGTCAGTTGGGTGGCGGGCTCCAGCGGCGTGACGTCCGGGCTCGCCTCGGCGGGCGCGCGCGCCTTGCCGAGTCCACGCTCCACGGCGGGCCACTGCCGCTTCACCGAGGCGGGCACCGTGCGCGCCGAAGGCACGCGCGCGGCGGCGGGCGAGGCGAGCGCCTTGCCGTCATTGCCATTGCGCACGGAGAGGCGCAGCTGCTGCTTGCCCGCGGGGCCGGACGTGTCCACGACGATGATCGCGGCGAGGTTCAGCTCGCGCGCGACGTCCGCGGCGCCGTCGGCCTGGGTGGGGTCCTCGCCGTGCCGGGACGCGGCGGCTCGCACCTGCGACTCGGGCACCAGCGTGTAGCGCGCGGCGCGGCGGGCCAGCTCGGCCTCCACGGCGGTGCGCGCCTCGGCGGCCAGCGGCCCGGAGGCGAGCACCGCCACCCGGAGCTGCTCGCTCTTCTTGCCCGCCGAGGGCCTGGCCTTGGCGGTCTTCTTCGTCGCGCCGGCCTTCTTCGTCGCGGTCGCGGCGGGGCGGCTGCCCTTGCGCGCCGTGGGAGCGGCCTCCGACGTGGGCGCGAACACCAGCGCCGCGCCGAGCGCGGACACCGAGAGGAGCGCTCGACCCGAGCGCCACGAACGCGACAGGCGGAACGGGCTCATGGCGCACCCGCCTTGCCGGCGGTCAGCCACGCGGAGAGGCAGGCCACCTGAGCGGAGCTGAGCGCCTGTCCGCCCTGGGGCATGCGCACGCCGCACGATGGGTCCGCGCCCAGCTTCTGGAGGAAGTACGAGCCGGCCGGGTTGCTCGAGTCCGCGAGCGGGCGCTGCTGACCGCAGCTCGTGCTCGTGGTGGTGAAGAGGCGCCCGGGTAGGCCCGCGGCCTCCAGGTCCAGGTCACCCAGCTTCGACGCCGTCGAGTGACAGGAGAGGCACTGGCTCTGGATGATGCTTTGCGCGGTGGTGCCGCTGGGGCACCCGGTGCTCTCCCCGGTGAAGCGCTCGGGGTCATCGAGGGCGCCGGCACAGCCAGCGGTGAAGGAGAACCCCAGGGCGAGCAGCACAGTCGCCAGCGGAGCTCGGGACGGACGGCGGGCAGGAGCGTTCGCGAACAAGTCGGCCATCTTGGAAGGGAAGGGAAACGGGGCCTTCAGCCTAGCCCGGCGCCCTGCGCGGCGCAGCCCCGAACACGCACGGTACGCACGTGTCACGCGCACCCGAAGCCACCCGGGTCCGCCGCGCTTCAGGGGGTTGGCGGCTACCGGTGTTTCTTGGTGAGCCAACGGCTGACGCTCACCTTCCCCAGTCGCCCGCCGAACAGGTACCAGGTGATGGCCGCGCCAAAGAGCGCCGCCGCGAAGGCGATGCCCACCACGCCCAGGACGGGGACATTGCCGTACATGGGCGGGCGGGGCGCGAAGGCGATGAACGCCCCGACGATGAACCCGCAGGCGCACAGGCCCAGGAAGGCGATGACGGCCGCGCTGCGCAGGTTCTCGTTGAGCTTGTCGAACTGCTCGGCGCGCACGTTGACGCTGAACTTGCCGGACTCCAGGTCCAGGAGGATTTGCGACAACTGCGTAGGCAGGTCCTGCGCCAGCGATTGGAAGCGCAGGAGCGTGCGCATCAGCCCGCCCTGGAGCTGCGTGGGGTCGTACCGCCCGGCGAGCAGCTCCTTGGCGTAGGGGAGCGCGACCTCCAGGATGTTCAGCTCCGGGTAGAGGCCCCGCAGCATGCCCTCGGTGGAGATGGAGGCGCGCGACAGCAGCGCGTACTCCTTGGGGATGCGGATGCGGTACTTGACGGCCAGGTCCAACAGGTCGCGCAGCAGCGTGCGCGCGTCCACCTGCCCCAGCGTGGTGGGCAGGTGCTGGCCGAGGATGCCTTCAATGTCGTTGCGGAAGCCCACCAGGTTGGCCCGCGCGTCGGGCACGCCCACCCGGTAGAGGATGCGCGCCACCGAGTCGCTGTCCTTCAGCGCCACCGCGAGGCACAGCATCACGAGCGTCTCCTGCATGGGGCGCGTGAGCCGGCCCACCACGCCGAAGTCGAGCAGCGCCAGCCGGTGGTCCTCCATGAGCAGGATGTTCCCGGGGTGGGGGTCGCCATGGAACAGCCCGTCGTCGAAGAGCTGCCGGAAGCTCGCCTCCACGATGTTCTGCGCCAGCTGCTTGCGCACCGCATCCGAGAGCTGCGCCGGGTTCACCTTCACGCCGCGGATGAACTCCAGCGTGAGCACCGTGCGACTGGACAGCTCCGAGTAGACGCGCGGAATCTTCAGGTACGGCCGCTCGCGGTGGTTCTCCAGGAACGCGCGGACGTTGGTGGCCTCGTTGACGAAGTCCAGCTCCTCGTGGATGGCGCGGTCGAACTCGTCCACGATGCCGCTGGGCGTGTACACGCCCGTCTCCTCCACCACCGCCTCGAGCAGCCTCGCCAGCGAGCGCAGCACGCCCAGGTCCGAGTCGATCTGCGCGGCGATGCCCGGCCGCTGCACCTTCACCACGACTTCCTCGCCCTCGAGCGTCACCGCGCGGTGCACCTGCGCGATGGAGGCCGCGGCCAAGGGCGTGGGGTCAATCTGCGCGAACAGCTCGGAGGCGTCCTTGCCCAGCGAGCCGCGAATCTGCGCGTGCACCTCCGCGAGCGGGATGGGCTCGACGTGGTCCTGGAGCGTGGACAGCTCCTCCACGTACTCGGCGGGCAGCAGGTCCGCGCGCGTGGAGAGCACCTGTCCCAGCTTGATGAAGGTGGGGCCCAGGTCCGCCAGCAGCATGCGGAAGCGCCGGGCCGTCGACGCGCGCTGCGCCTCCGGCGAGACCTCCACCTTCTCCTTGCGGCCCAGCATCCGCCACAGCCCGGCGCGCTCCGCCATCTCGCCGAAGCCGTGGCGCGCGGCGATGACGGTAATCTGGCGGACGCGGTTGAGGTCCTGGAGGATCATTCGGGAGACGCCACGGCGCGGGAGGGCTTCGTCACGAAGCGCAGCAGAACGTAGCCCACCACCCCCGACAGGAGCGAGCCCAGGAGGATGCCCAGCTTCGCCTCGGTCAAGAGCACGGGCTGCGTCGGGAAGGCGAGGCCCGCCACGAACAGGGCCACCGTGAACCCGATTCCCGCCACCACCGAGACCCCGTGCAACTGGCCCACGCTCGCGTTGCCCGGTGGGCTGGACACGCCCAGCTTCACCGCGACCCAGGTGAACACGAAGATGCCCACCTGCTTGCCCACGAAGAGGCCAAAGAACACGCCCAGGGTGAGCGGGGACAAGAGCTCCTCACGGCCCATGCCCGCCAGGCTGATGCCCGAGTTGGCGAGGGCGAACAGCGGAACTATCCCGAACGCGACCCAGCGGTGCCACAGGTGCTCGAAGCGGTTGAGCGGGGGCTCGATGTCCTCCAGCGCTTCTTCGATGTGGAGGATCTGCGCGCCCCGGCGCGTCTCGTCCTCGGGCTCGCTCACGCAGGTGTTGAGATAGGACTGCAGTTCCTGCAGCACGTCCATCCCCCGGCGCGTGGGGCGTGAGGGAATGCACAGCCCGAGCACCACGCCCGAGAGCGTCGCGTGGATGCCACCGTGGTGCATGCAGTACCAGAGCGCCGCGCCGGCCAGCGCATAGGCCACGCCCCAGCGGACGGAGAAGAGGTTGAAGCCCACCAGCACGAGCACCACGCCCGCCGCCGCGAGCAGCCACACCGCGTGCAGGCCCGTGCCATAGAAGAGGGCGATGACGAGGATGCCGCCGATGTCATCGAAGATGGCGAGCGCGGTGAGGAACACCACGAGCCCATGGCCCACCCGCTGCTTCACCAGCGTGAGGCACCCGATGGCGAACGCGATGTCCGTGGCCATGGGGATGGCCCAGCCCCCTTGGGCCGGCGTGCCCGCGTTGAAGGCGAGGTAGACGAGCGCGGGGACAATCATTCCGCCCAGCGCGGCGATGAGCGGCAGCACGGCGCGCGAGAACGTGCGCAGCTCGCCCGAGGACAGCTCGCGTTTGATCTCCATCCCGACGAGGAAGAAGAACACCGTCATCAACCCGTCGTTGATGAACTCGCGGAAGGTGAAGTGGCCCTCGGCGCCGGCGAGCGCCACGGAGAGCGGCGCGTCGAAGACGGCCGTGTACGTGGCGGCCCACGGGGAGTTTGCCCAGACGAGCGCGGCCAGGGCGCACAGCGCCAGGAGGATGCCGCTGCTCGCCTCCAGGCGGAAGAAGGCCTGCAAGGGGGCGAGCGCCACCCGGAACAAGGCGGGCACGGGCGGCGGGGGCCGTGGCTCGGGAGCGGGAGTCGTGGGGGGCGTCGCCATCGAGCCGCCCAGCCTGCCGAGTGCGCGGCGCCCGGGGAACCGTTTTCGGACGGGCGCGCGGCGAAATGTCGGCGGGCGGTGGTATGGGAACGCGGCGGGTAGGGCCCGCGTTCGTTGATCCACGGGTGGGGGCATGCGAGAAGGGCGAGGATGGCCGTGACGCAGCAGGCGAAGACAGCGAAGGCACCAGCGGTGGAGCCCTCCGAGGAGGAGACCTCGGACGTCGGAAACCCGGCGGGCGACCAGCCCGCGGGCGCGAGGGAGATCGCCTCGCTCACCCCGATGATGCGCCAGTACCTGGAGCTCAAGGCGCTCCACCCCGACACCGTGCTCTTCTTCCGGCTCGGGGACTTCTACGAGATGTTCTTCGAGGACGCGATCCGCGCCTCGGAGCTGCTCCAGATCACCCTGACCGCCCGGGCCAAGGGCGCGGACAAGGTGCCCATGTGCGGGGTGCCGTACCACTCGGCGCGCCGCTACATCGCGCGGCTGGTGGAGCACGGCCTCAAGGTGGCCGTCTGCGAGCAGGTGGAGGCCCCGGGCAACGGGCCGGGCATCGTCCGGCGCGAAGTCACCCGCGTCATCACCCCGGGCATGGTGCTGGACGAGGAGGTGCTCGAGCCCCAGGCGAGCAACTTCCTGGCCGCGCTGTGCTGGAACGACCAGGGCTTCGGCGCCGCCTTGCTGGAGGCCTCCACCGGTGAGTTCCTCTCCCTGGAGGCCGCGACGCTGTCCGAGGTGGTGGAGGGGCTGTCACGCGTGGATCCGCGCGAGCTGCTCGTGCCGGAAGGCAAGCGCGAGTCCCCCGAGGTGACGCAGGTCTGTCAGCGCCTGTCCCGGATGCCCGCGGTGGCCGAGGGCGAGGCCGCGTCGTTCGAGCCCACGCGCGCCTCCGCCTTCCTGCGCACGCACTTCGCCGTGCAGTCGCTCTCCGCGTTCGGCCTGGACGGAGCGCCCTTGGCGACGGGCGCCGCGGGCGCCGCGCTGCGCTACCTGAAGGACACGCAGAAGACGCCGGCCGCGCACGTGGACCGGCTGAGCCGCGTGGAGCGCTCGGGCCAGCTCCTGATGGACGAGTCCTCGCGGGGCAACCTGGAGGTGCTCAAGAGCCTGCGCGATGGAGGTCGGCGCGGCTCGCTGCTGGGGGTGTTGGACAGGACGGCGACGGGGCTCGGGGCGCGCAAGCTGGCCCGCTGGCTGGCGGCGCCGCTGTCGTCGCTGCCGGAGATCCACGCGCGGTTGGACTCCGTGGAGGAGCTGTCCCAGCGCGGCGTGTGGCGCGAGGAACTCACCGGCATCCTCAAGGAGGTGGGCGACCTGGAGCGGCTGTGCGGCCGGCTGTCGCTGGGCGCGGGCAACGCGCGCGACCTGCGGGCCCTGGGCTTGTCGCTGCTTCAGCTCCCTCGGCTGGAGGGGGCGTTGGCGCGCTGCCAGTCCGGACTGCTGAAGTCCCTCTCCGGTCCGCTGGGCGCGCTGCCCGAGCTGGCGTCGCTGCTCGCGCGCGCGGTGGCCGACGAGCCGCCCGTGACGTTGAAGGACGGGGGCCTCATCCGGCCCGGCTTCCATGCCGAGCTGGACAAACTGGTCGCCCTGTCCACCTCCGGCAAGGACGTGCTGCTTCAAATCGAGCAGCGCGAGCGGGAGCGCACCGGCATCGGCTCGCTCAAGGTGCGCTTCAACAAGGTGTTCGGCTACTACCTGGAGGTCACCAAGTCGAACCTGCACCTGGTGCCCGAGGATTACTTCCGCAAGCAGACGACGGTGGGCTCCGAGCGCTTCGTCACCCCGGAGCTGAAGGAGTACGAGGAGCAGGTGCTCACCGCCGAGGAGCGGCGGGGTGTGCTGGAGCTCCAGCTCTTCGAGGAGCTGCGCGCGCAGGTGGTGGCCGCGGCGCCGCGGATCCGCTCAGCGGCCGAGGCGGTGGCCACGGCGGACGCGCTCTTGTCGTTCGCGCGCTGCGCGGCGGAGTACGGCTATGCCCGCCCCGAGGTGGACACCTCCGAGGGGATGGTCATCACCGGTGGGCGCCACCCCGTGGTGGAGCGCATGTTGGGGGCGGGGGAGTCCTTCGTCCCCAATGACATCCGGTTGGATCCAGAGGACGCGCAGTTGTTGGTCATCACCGGTCCGAACATGGCCGGCAAGAGCACGGTGATGCGGCAGGTGGCGCTCACCGCGCTGATGGCGCAGGCCGGCTCGTTCGTGCCCGCGAAGGCGGCGCGCATCGGGCTGTGCGACCGAATCTTCACGCGCGTGGGCGCGGCGGACAATCTGGCGCGCGGCCAGTCCACCTTCATGGTGGAGATGACGGAGACCAGCCACATCCTCCATCACGCCACCCGCCGCAGCCTCATCATCCTGGACGAGATTGGGCGCGGCACCTCCACGTTCGACGGGCTCTCCATCGCGTGGGCGGTGGCGGAGCACCTGCACGACAAGGTGGGCGCGCGCACGCTGTTCGCCACGCACTACCACGAGCTGGTGGACCTGGCGCGCGAGCGGCCTCGGGTGAAGAACCTCTGCGTCGCGGTGAAGGAGCAGGGCGGCAAGGTCATCTTCCTGCGCAAGCTGGTGGCGGGCGGCGCCAGCCGCTCCTATGGCATCGAGGTGGCGAAGCTCGCGGGCCTGCCGCCGGAGGTGGTGACGCGCGCCCGGGAGCTGCTCCAGAACCTGGAGTCGGGAGAGCTGGACGAGGCGGGCCGCCCGCGCGTGGCGGTTCGTCAGCCCCCCGCGCGACGCGCGGCGCCCCCCGCTGGGGCCGCCACCGGGCAGCTCGGACTGTTCGGGACGGAGCCCACGCCCGTGGCGGCGGCTCCCGCGGTGAACCCGATGCACCAGAAGGTGGTGGAGGCGCTTCAGGCCGCGGCCATCGAGCGGATGACGCCGCTGGATGCGCTCAACCTGCTGGCGAAGCTGCAACGCGACCTGGGGTAGTCTCCCCGGTCGCCCATGCGACTCGCCATCCCCCATGCCCCTCGGCGCGTGCGTTTGACCCAGGTCCCCGGCGCGGTGGGGCGACTGGCGCGTGGTGTCGTGGTGGGCCTGGTTCTCATGGGCGCGGTGGCGGCCGGCGTGGGCTGGGCCGGGCGCTACTTCGTGGAGGAGCAGGCCTTCGCGGCGCGGGCCGAGGAGATCGAGGCCCGGGTGGCCCGCAGCCACTCGCCGCCTCCGGCCGAGCGCGAGGGCGCGGAGGGCACGCTGGACGTCCTCTACACCTACGCGCGGATGGAGCACTCCATCACCGGGGTGCGGACCTTCGCGGACGCCGCCGCGGCGATGGGGCCGGGCGCTCGGGTGACGCTGCTGGTGGATCCACGCCAGCCGGATCGGCCTCGCGAGGCGCGGTTTGCTCGGGCCCTGGCGTCACGGGTGGGGTGGCTGCCGTGGGGCCTGGCCTTGGGCGCGCTGCTGGCGGCGGGCGTCTTCGGCTGGGAGCTGCGGCGCTTGTGGCGCGCGGAGGTGGAGCCGCTGCGGCTGGGCGCCCTGGTGTGGCTCACCGTGGAGGAGCCCCTGCCGCGCACGCGCGCCGAGGTCGTCTTCCCCGCGCACTATTTCCGGCAAGACGTGAAACACGCGGTCCGCGCGCGGGCTCGGCCGGGGCGCGCGCCGGTGCGCAACGGGGAGAAGGTGCTGGCGGCGGTGGTGCCCCGGCAGCCCGGGTGGTGCCGCGTCATCGACGAGGACCTGGCGCGCACGTTGGGCTGGGCAGGGGCGCCCTGAGGGCCACGTCGAGGGGGCCGAAAATTTGCCGGGCTGTGGGGGCCGTGTGACACACGCATGTAGCTCCATGGTCCGGAGGACCTCATGTCCGTGCGTCTGTCCCACCTCGTGCTGCCCGTGTTGCTGCTGCTCGCCCCGCGCGCATCCGGGGCCAGCAAGCGCGATGAGGCCGAGGCGGCGTATCAGCAGGCGCGCCGGGCCTACTACACGCTGAAGGACGACGCCGCGCGGCGGAAGCTGCGCCACCACTGGCTCAACGTGACGGCCCGCTTCGAGGCCGTGGCCGCGCGCTACCCCAAGAGCGACCGCGCCCCGGATGCGCTCTTCACCGCCGCCGAGCTGCTCCAGGAGCTCAGCCGCATCTCCTTCGTCGATGGGGACCTCCAGTCGGCCATCGCGGACTACACGAAGCTCTTGGAGGCGCACCCGAAGCACCGGCTCGCGGACGACGCGGCGCTGGCGCTGGCGCGCATCGATCTGAACCGGCTGGACAAGCCAGAGGCCGCGCGCCGCGTGCTGACCGAGGCGCTGGCCACCAACCCCAAGAGCGATCAGGCCAAGGAGCTGCGCGAGCTGCTCGCCTCGTTGCCGCCTCCGCCGCCGAAGCCGACCCCCGCGAAGTCCACCCCGAAGGCCCCGCCCTCCGCCCGCCCCGCGCCGGAGATCTCCGTTGCCGAGGCCCCCGTCGCCGGGCGCTCCGCGCTGGTGGAGGCCGTGACGAAACTGGCGCGCGAGCCGTCGCCGATGATTCCCCGCTTGGACCCTTCCACCGAAGGTGTGAGGGAGACGTCCAGCGCGCCCGCGAAGGAGTCCCGTCCGTCGCGCGAGCCGTCCGCTCCGGCCGTGGCCTCGGCCAAGGACACCAGTCCCGCCAGCGAGCCGTCCGCCGCGAAGGCCGAGCCGTCCGTGGCGAAGGCCGAGCCCGGCGCGAAGTCTGAGCCGCCCACCCCGAAGTCCGAGGTCATCGCCAAGGCGGAGCCCACACCCAAGTCCGAGCCCGTCGTCGCGAAGGCCGAGCCGGTCCGCGAGCCGCCGTCGAGCCGCGCGGTCGCGTCCAAGGTCGAGGCGCGCAAAGAGCCCATCATCGAGTCCGAGCCGCCGCGCCCCGTGACGGCGCCGGTGGACGAGCGCGTGGCGCAGGCCCGCCTCAAGGCCGTGGCCCGCCAGTCCAAGAGCGCCGAGCTGACGCTGGCGGAGCAGCTGGGCCTGAAGGTTCGCCGCGTCGTCATCGACCCAGGCCATGGCGGTCATGACCCGGGCTCCATCGGCAAGGAGGGCACGCGCGAGAAGGACGTGGCGCTGGCCATCTCGAAGCGGCTGGCGGCGGAGCTGCGCTCGCGCGGGCTGGAGGTGCTCCTGACGCGTGACGATGACCGCTTCATCCGCTTGGAGGACCGCGCGAAGCTCGCCAACGAGCAGCACGGCGACCTCTTCATCTCGGTGCACTGCAACTCGGCGGTGAGCCGCAAGCTGCGCGGCATCGAGACCTACACGCTGAACACGTCGGCGGACCGCTACTCCATCCGGCTGGCCGCGCGCGAGAACGCCTCCTCGGAGAAGGGCATCGGCGACCTCCAGTTCATCCTGGCGGACCTGGCCACCAAGGCGAACACCGAGGAGTCCTCGCGGCTGGCCATGCAGGTGCAGAAGAGCCTCGTGTCCAACCTGGCGCCCAAGTACGGCGGCATCAAGGACCTGGGCCACAAGGAGGCCCTCTTCTACGTGCTGCTGGGCGCGAAGATGCCGGCCATCCTGGTGGAGACCGCCTTCATCTCCAACGCGGAGGAGGAGGATCGCCTCGCCTCGGACGGCTACCAGGAGGCCGTGGCCCAGTCCATCGCCCACGGTGTCGAGGAGTTCCTCGGCGACCGCAGCCGCGTGGCCAAGGTGGACTGACGGGCCAGGGCACCCGGGGGACGTGGGAGTGCACTGAACCGGACAGGCACTGATAACCGGACTAGTTGGCAAGCCCCTTCTTGGCGTATGGACGGGGGAGCGCTGACTGGCGCTCCGCAGCGGCCCCAGCCGAGACCGTGCGCCACGCTCCGCAGCCGACGGGTGCTCCCGTGACTGAATCCGCCGTCGTTCACTCGAACGCGTTGGGGTCCGCCGAGGCGGCCCGTGAGCTGTGTGAGCGGCTGGAGGACGCCCTGCCGGGAGGGGCTCCGGATGCGCTCGTCGTGTTCGCCTCGCCCTCGTACGAGCACCCCGTCCTGCTGCGCGCCCTGCAAGACGCGCTCTCTCCGCGCGCGCTCATTGGCGCGTCGTCCGCGGGGGAGTTCGCCTCGGGGATGCGAGGATCGGGGCGGGTGTGCGCGCTGGCGCTGCGCTCCTCGGCGATGGCATTCCATGCGGGGCTTGGCCGAGGCCTCGCGGCGAATCGCGCGGGTGCGGCACGGGAGCTGGTGTCCTCCTTCCGGGGGCTCTCCCAGGGCCCCTACGCGCACCGCACGGCGCTGCTGTTCACGGACGCGCTGTCGGGCGAGACGGACGACCTGGTGAGTCAGCTCACCCTGGCCACCTCGGGCGGCTACCAGTTCTTCGGTGGCGCGGCGGGAGATGACGCGCGCTTCCAGAAGACCTCGGTCTTCTTCGGCTCCGAGGTGCTCACGGATGCGGTGGTGGGGCTGGAGATGCTCTCGCATGCGCCGGTGGGCGTGGGGGTAGGGCACGGGTGGGGAGTGGCCTCACGGCTGATGCGCGTGACGGCGGCGGAGGGCCGGCGGCTCATCAGCCTCAACGGGCTGCCCGCGCTCCAGGTGTTCGAGCAGCACGCGGACGAGACGGGCCAGCGCTTCGTCCTCACCGGCCCCGACCGGTTCTTCCTCCACAACCTGCTGGGCATCGAGACGGCCACGGGCCACTACTTGCTGCGGGTTCCGCTGGCGGCGAAGCCGGATGGCTCCATCCTCTTCGCGTCCGAGGTGCCGGTGGGCTCCAAGGTTCACCTGATGCGCACGACGGTGGACGCGGCGGTCGAGGCGACCACGTGGGCCACGCGTCAGGCGCTGGAGGCCTTGCGCGGACATCCGGCCCAGGTGGCGCTGTTCTTCGACTGCGTCGCGTCCCGTCTGCGGATGGGTGAGGCGTTCGGGCAGGAGCTGGGCGCGCTGGCCGCGCAGCTCGGCACGGCCGAGTACGTGGGGTGCAACACCCACGGGCAGATTGTCCGCGCGCCGGGCCAGTTCAACGGCTTCCACAACTGCACGGCCGTGGTGTGCGTCTTGCCTGGCTAGCACGGGGATTCGCGCACCATGCCCGCATCGCTGGCGCTCAGGCTCTGCTGTCAGCTCGCGGTCCCCCAGACCCGAGCCGAGGCGGCGGCGGAGCTCGCTCGCGAACTGGGCGCCGAGCACTGCCTGGTGTTCATCCTCGACGAGGAAGTGGAGGCGTTCGTCCCCGCCCCCGGCTTCCCGCAGACGCTCCCGGGGGGGCCCGCGTGGAGTTGTCTGCTGGAGCGCTGCCGGGCCTCTGGCGCCCACGTGGGCGACGTGGCCTATCCCACGCCGGACCGCCTGACGCGAGCGCACGCCTGGAGCCTGCCCGAAGGACTGCTGTTCATGTTGCTCGGCGGTGAGCCGCGCCCCTTGGAGCCCGACGCCCTGGCGCTGCCGCTGCTGGCCACGGCGCTGCGCGCGGAGAGCGCCAACGCGCTGACCCAGCGACAGCTCACCGCCGAGCGCGAGGTCGCGCGACACGCCACGGCGCTCGCGTCCGCGCTGGACAAGGCGCGATGGGAGTTGGAGGCCGTGCTGTCGGAGTCCGATCGCCTGAACCGGGAGCTCGCCGCGGCGGCGAAGGAGCGCGCGGCGCTCTTGGCGAGCGAGCAGTCCGCGAGCCGCGCCAAGGATGAGTTCCTCGCCATGCTCGGGCACGAGCTGCGCAATCCGCTGGCCCCCATCGTCACCGCGCTCCAGCTCCTCAAGTTGCGAGGTGGACCGACGCTGCCGCGTGAACTCTCCGTCATCGAGCGGCAGGTGGCGCACCTGGGGCAGCTCGTGGACGACCTGCTGGATGTCTCGCGCATCACCCGCGGGGTGGTCGTCCTCAAGCGCGCGCGCGTCGAGCTGTCCGTCGTGGCGCACAAAGCGGTGGAGATGGCGGGCCCGCTGTTGGAGCAACACCATCACCGGCTCACGTTGGAGGTGCCCGAGCGCGGACTGTTGCTCGATGCGGACGAGCGTCGCATGGCGCAGGTGATCTCCAACCTCCTCACCAACGCCGCGCGCTACACGCCGCCGGGCGGAGAGGTGTCGCTGACCGCCGCGCGGGAAGGGGCGCGCATCGTCGTGCGCGTGCGCGACAACGGCATGGGCATTGAGCCGTCGATGCTCCGGCGCATCTTCGACCTGTTCGTCCAGGGGGAGCGCTCGAAGGACCGCGGCGGCTTGGGGCTGGGCCTGTGCATCGTGAGCAACCTCGTCACGTTGCACGGGGGCTTCGTGGAGGCGCGCAGCGCGGGGCTCGGGATGGGCAGCGAGTTCGTGGTGGATCTGCCCGCCGCGCAGCTCCACGTGGTGGAGGAGCCGGCGCAGGCGTCACCCGGCTGGGGACGGCCGCCCTTGCGGGCCAAGGGCACCCGCGTCCTCGTCGTCGACGACAACGAGGACGCGGCGGAGCTCCTCACGGAGGCCCTGCGCCTGCACGGCTACGAGGTGGCGTGCTGCAACGATGGACCGGGGGCCCTGGAGGCCGTGGGCCGCTTCGCGCCCGATGTCGCCATCCTCGACATCGGGCTGCCCGTGATGGATGGCGTCGAGCTGGCCCGACGCCTCCGAGGGCGCGAGGACCTCCCGCGCCTGCGCCTCATCGCCGCGACCGGCTACGGCCAGGAGGCGGACCGCGCGCTCACGCGGGACGCGGGCTTCGAGCACCACCTGGTGAAGCCCATTCGCGTGGCCTCGCTGGTGGAGCTGATTGAAGGTGCGCCCGAGGCCGCGTGAGCCGCGAGCCTCACGAGTCGTAGCCGTAGTGCCCGGACAGCACGATGACCTTGTGGCTCGCCGGGTAGTACAGGACCGCCTGCGCGCCGAACTGGTGGCAGTTCTGGCACGACTCGGGCTGCGAGGAGATCCACGCCTGCACCTCGCCGCCGCCCGCGAAGGCGTCCAGCGCGGAGAGCAGCGCCGCGCCGTTGCCGTACGACTGGTTGAAGAAGACGTTCTGGCTCAGGCCCGCGCGGTTGGTGAAGGTTCCGGCCGAGACATCGGGTCCGCCCTGGTTCGCCGCCAACTGCGCCATGATGGTTTGGAAGGGAGTCGGATCCGTGAAGCAGCTCGGGGTGCTGTAGGTCGTCATGGCGCTGAGCGAGTGCCACGCGCCATTGTTCGAGCCCGCGTTCCAGGCCGTGCGCGCCGGCTCGAGCGAGGAGCCGTCGATGGGCGACAGCGTCAGCTGCGGCAGCGGATGAATCTCGCACGCGGTGACGTACTGGCAGTTGGCGACCTGGCGGTACTTGCCGCAGACCGAGAAGTCGGTGGTGCCCGCGGGCTGGGCGTGGATGCAGTCATAGACGGGCCGGACGCAGCCCGGCTCCGGCCACACGTCGTAGGCATCGCCCGTGGTCAGCGCCAGGCTCACCACGCGCGCGACCAGCCGAGCCGTCTTGGACGCCGTCGTCCCGCCCGCCAGCGGGGCGGTGAAGGTGAGCGGCACGGTGTGCGGGTCGATGGCCTGGTGCAGCGTCGTGTAGGACCAGTTGAGCTGGAAGCTGTCCGCGGCCACGCGGCTGACCGCGGGCGCCCCGTCCGGAGCGGTGACCGAGAGGCTGTCCGCGACCACGCCGGCGCTGCCGCGATAGACGAGGTTATCCGTGCCGTTGTGCACGTAGTAGGGCGTGACGGCGGAGTCCACCCAGATGGAGTCGTCGCCGCGGAAGTCGAAGAACTGCGGCGTCACTTCGATGCGCGCCGTGTACTGCGTGGGCGTGCCCGTGAAGGTGTTGATGAGGATGAACAGCGGCAGGCCGGAGAGCACGCTGTTCAGCTCGTGGCCCTCGTGCAGGACGATCTCGAAGCGGCGCTCGCTGATGACGTGCGCATCGCCGAAGGCGTCATCCGGAACGAAGCTGAGCACGCTGCTCACGTAGCGGTTGGCCGTGGCGCGCAGCACGAGCGCGCGAACGCCGTCGCGGTCCTCGAACGTGCCGAGCGTCTCGAAGCTCAGGTTGTGCGCGCCCAGCTCCGCGTACAGCCGGGTGGGCACCGTGACCGCGCCCGTGCTCGTGCCCGTCTCCTGAGCGGGAGGCGGGGGCGTCGGCTCGTCCGTGCCGGAACAGGCCGGCGTGGCGAGGGCAAGGAGTGAGGCGAGTGCGAGGTATTTCATGTGCGGGACTCCGGGTGTGAACTCCAGGTGTGTACTCCAGGAGAGAGCAGCATCGTGCACATTCGCTGTAATATCGGTGCCGATGGTGAAACGAGAGTGTCACGTCGGAGGTGCTCGCACGGGAAGGACGGGGTGCGTAGTGTGTGTGCGTGGCCGCACGACCGCCGTTGTTGGATGACATGCTGCTCTTCACGGAGGTGGTGGCCACGGGCGGAATCACGGCCGCGGCCGAGCGCCTGGGGCTCCGCAAGTCGACGGTGAGCCGGCGGCTGGCGGCGTTGGAGGAGCGGTTGGGCATCCGGCTGGTGGAGCGGAACACGCGCCGGCTGCGGCTCACGGAGGCGGGGCGCGAGTACCACCTGCAGTGCGCGCGGCTCGTCGCCGAGGCCCACGAGGTGAACCGGGCGGTGAGCGAGGCGCGCGGCTCGGCGCGAGGGACGCTGCGGCTGGCGACGCTGTCCCTGCTGGGCGAGCTGTTGACCCCGCTCATCGCGGAGTTCCTGGTGCGTCAGCCGCAGATGCGCGTGGAGGTGTCGCTCGCCCAGGCGCACGTGGACCTCATCGCCGAGGAATATGACCTGGCGCTGCGGACCGGACCGCTCGCGGATTCATCGCTGGTGGCGCGGCGGCTGGGGCGCCTGCGCACGGGGTACTACGCCAGCCCCGCGTACCTTCGTCGGCAAGGCATGCCGCGCCAGCCGGACGACTTGCGCCGCCACGCCTGCGTCGTGCTGGCCGAGCCCGGGACCGAAGAGGTGTGGTTCTTCGGGGAGGGCAAGGGCGCTCGGACGGTGCCCGTCACGGGGCGGCTGCGGGTGGCCAGCGTGCGCGCCGGGCAGATCGCCGCGCGGGCGGGGCTGGGCGTGGTGCGCTTGCCCGCGTCGCTCGTGGCGGAGGACGTGCGCTCGGGGCAGCTCGCGCCGGTGTTGGAGGACGTGACGCCGCCGGGCATCCCGGTGTTCGCGGTCTACCCGAGCAGTCGCCAACTGCCGCTCAAGGTGCGCGCGTTCCTGTCGCTGTTGGCGGAGCGCGGCGCCGAGCTGCCCTGGGATGCAAGAGAAGCCGACGCAAGCTGAACCCCTGCGAGGTGCGCGGATGGCGAGGCGAATCGAGGACGTGGAGTCAGGCCCCCCGCGCGCGGCAGGACGCGCGGGCACGGCGCGCCTGGTTTTCGAGCGCGGGGGTGCGCGCACCATCGTGCGCACCGCGCTGGCGCACAGTCCGTTGCGGCTGCTCACGCCCCGCAACCATGGCCACGCCGCGTGGGTCTACAGCAGCACGCTCGGCGGCGGCTTGGTGGACGGGGACTCGCTGCGCCTGGACCTGGAGGTGGGGCCCGGTGCCACGGCGCTCCTGGCCAGTCAGGGCGCCAATCGCGTGTACCGCTCGCCGTCCGGTTGTGGGAGCCAGGTGCGAGCACGGGTGGCGGAGGATGCCTTGCTCGCGCTCGTGCCCGACCCCACCGCGTGCTTCGCGGGCGCGCGCTACGCCCAGCTCACGGAGGTGCGGATGGCGCGGTCCGCGTCGCTCGTGCTGACGGAGGTGCTCACCTCGGGCCGCAGCGCGCAGGGCGAGCGGTGGGCCTTCGCGCGCCAGTCCTCCACCGTGCGCGTCGTCGTGGAGGACCGCGCGCTCCTGGATGAGTGTTGGCTATTGGACCCCGCGCATGGCCCGGTGGCGGAGCGGATGGGGCGCTTCGAGGCGCTCGCGACGGTGGTGTTGGTGGGGCCCGCGACCGAGGCCGCGCGGGCACGGCTGGCGCGAGACTTCGCGGAGACGCGCGTGACGCCTCGCGCCGGCCTCGTTCGCTCGGCGAGCCCGCTGGGAGATGCGGGCCTGCTGCTGCGCGCGGCGGCGGTGTCGGTGGAGGCGCTTCAGGGCGCGGTGCGCGCGTGGCTGGACTTCCTGCCCGAGGGTCTGGGGGATGACCCCTGGGCGCGGCGCGTCTGAGCGCCGTGCTGGTGGCCGCTCGGGCGCGGAACTAGGGTAGCGCGCCGTTGGTCCATCGCTGCGCGCCGTTCGGGAGTTGGGCTCATGCACCTGTCCCCACGAGACGTCGACAAGCTGTTGCTCCATCAAGCGGGCTTCCTCGCGCAGAAGCGGCTCGCGCGCGGCCTGAGGTTGAGCTACCCGGAGGCCGTCGCCCTCATTGCCACCCAGTTGCTGGAGTTCATCCGTGACGGGAAGAGCGTGGCCGAGCTGATGAACCTGGGGCGGGGCCTGCTGGGGCGCGCCCAGGTGATGGACGGCGTGCCGGAGATGCTGGTCGAGGTGCAGGTGGAGGGCACCTTCGCGGATGGCTCGAAGCTCGTCACCGTGCACCACCCGGTGGAGGCGGACCACGGCGACCTGTCGCTGGCGCTCCATGGCAGCTTCTTGCCCGTGCCTCCTCGCGAGCGCTTCCCGTGGCCCGTGGCCTCCTCGGAGGGGACGCCCGGAGAAGTGCGCACGGCGCCCGGAGAGATCCTGTTGAACGCGGGCCGTGAGGCCGTGTCGCTCGTCGTCACCCACCGAGGGGATCGCCCCATCCAGGTGGGCAGCCACTACCCCTTCTTCGAGACGAACCGCGCGCTGGTGTTCGACCGGGCTCGGGCCTACGGCCACCGCCTGGACATCCCCGCGGGCACCGCGGTGCGCTTCGAGCCAGGGGAGCGCAAGACGGTGCGGCTGGTGCCCATCGCGGGTGCGCGCATCGTGCAGGGAGGCAACGCGTTGGGGAGCGGAGAGGTGACGCCCGAGGGCCTGGAGCGCGCCATGGCGCAGGTGCGAGCGCGCGGCTTCGGTCACGAGGAGGGGCAGTCATGAGCCGGGGAATCGATCGCCGTCACTACGCGGACATGTTCGGGCCCACCACCGGGGACCGCGTGCGCCTGGGCGACACCGGCCTGTGGGCCGAGGTGGAGCGCGACGCCACTGTCTACGGTGACGAGTGCAAGTTCGGCGGAGGCAAGGTCCTGCGTGAGGGCATGGGCCAGCGCGCGGGGACGGGAGACGCGGACGCGCTCGACTGCGTCATCACCAACGCGCTCATCCTGGACTGGACCGGCATCTACAAGGCGGACATCGGCATCAAGGCGGGGCGGATCAGCGCCATTGGCAAGGCGGGCAATCCGGACATCATGGCGGGGGTGACGCCGGGCATGGTGGTGGGCGTCACCACCGAGGCCATCTCCGCGGAGGGGCTCATCGTCACGGCGGGCGGGCTGGACACGCACATCCATTTCATCTGCCCGCAGCAGGCGGACGAGGCGCTCGCCAGCGGCATCACCACGTGGGTGGGCGGGGGCACGGGGCCCGCGACGGGCAGCAAGGCGACCACGTGCACGCCGGGAGCGTGGAACCTGCACCGGATGCTCCAGTCCACGGACTCGCTGCCGCTCAACATCGGGCTGACGGGGAAGGGGAACACGTCGCTGCCGCAGGGACTGCTGGAGCAGATCCGCGGTGGCGCCATTGGCCTGAAGCTCCACGAGGACTGGGGCACCACGCCCGCCGCCATCGACACGTGCCTGAGCGTGGCCGAGGGCGAGGACATCCAGGTCACCATCCACACCGACACGCTCAACGAGTCGGGCTACGTGGACGACTCGCTCGCGGCCTTCCGGGGGAGGACCATCCACACGTACCACTCGGAGGGCGCGGGTGGCGGACACGCGCCGGACATCATCCGCGTGTGCGGCGTGGAGCACGTGCTGCCCAGCTCGACGAACCCCACGCGGCCGTACACGGTGAACACGCTGGATGAGCACCTGGACATGCTCATGGTGTGTCACCACCTGGATACGGAGATCCCCGAGGACGTGGCCTTCGCGGAGAGCCGCATCCGGGGCGAGACGATCGCCGCGGAGGACATCCTTCATGACCTGGGGGCCATCAGCATGATGTCCTCGGACAGCCAGGCCATGGGGCGCGTGGGCGAGGTCATCTGCCGCACCTGGCAGACCGCGCACAAGATGCGCGAGCAGCGCGGGCGCTTGCGTGAGGAGCGCGGCGACAATGACAACCTGCGCATCCGCCGCTACGTGGCCAAGTACACCATCAACCCCGCCATCGCCCACGGGCTGTCTCATGACGTGGGCTCGGTGGAGGTGGGGAAGCTGGCGGATCTGGTGCTGTGGCGCCCGGCCTTCTTTGGCATCCGTCCGGAGCTGGTGCTCAAGGGCGGGCTGACCGCCTGGGCGCAGATGGGAGACGCGAACGCGTCCATCCCCACGCCGCAGCCCTATCTCATGCGCCCGATGTTCGGGGCGCGAGGCCGCGCGGTGGGCGCCACGAGCGTGGCCTTCGTCTCGGCGCGTGCGCTGTCCGAGGGGCGATTGGACGAGCTCGGGTTGACCAAGCGCCTGTCCGCGGTGCGGCGGTGTCGGGGCCTGACCAAGCGCGACATGCGCCTCAACGACGCGCTGCCGCGCCTGACGGTGGACCCGGAGACCTACGAGGTCCGCGCCGACGGCGAACTCTTGCGCTGCGCGCCGGCCGCGCGGCTCCCGCTCACGATGCGCTACTCGCTGTTCTGAGAGGCACGGACCTTGGGCACCTCCTGGCGCGTGTTGCAGCTGGCGGACTCGGGCTTTCCCACGGGGGGCTTCGCGCACTCCGGTGGCCTGGAGGCGGCCGTCCAACAGGGCGAGGTGCGCGGGGCCGAAGGCATGCGGCGCTTCGTGCGCGAGCTGCTGTGGCAGGCCGGCCTGGGGGGCCTCCCGTTGGTGAACGAGGCGCACGCGGACCCCACGGCGCTGGCTCGGCTGGACGCGCGCGCGGACAGCTTCCTCGCCAACCACATGGCGCACCGCGCGAGCCGCACGCAGGGCCGCGCGTTCCTGGACACGTGCGCGCGAATCTTCCCGGAGCCCGTCGCGCCGCTGCGCGAGTCCGCGCGGGCCCAGGGACTGCGTTGCCACCATGCGCCGCTGTTCGGCGCGGTGCTGCGGGTGTTGGGGGTGGAGGCGGACGACACGCGCCGGCTGTTCCTCTCGTTGACGCTGCGAGGCGCGCTTTCGGCGGGCGTGCGGCTCGGCATCCTCGGCACGCACGAGTCACACCAGCTCCAGCACGAGAGCGCGCCGCGGCTCGACGCGGTGCTGGAGCAATGCGCGGAGCTGGGCGTGGCATCCCTGGCGCAGCCATCTCCCGTGTTGGACCTGCTCGGCTCGACGCACGACCGGCTCTATTCGAGGCTCTTCCTGTCCTGAGGTGAGGCGACATGCACGACGACCACCGTGGCCATGGCCATGACGACACCGACCACGAGCACGAGGAGTGGGAGCACCCTGGTCATTACGAGGAGCGCGAGCTTCCTCGCCGGCGAGACTTCTCCGCCCGCGCGTTCACGATTGGCATTGGCGGCCCCGTGGGCAGCGGGAAGACGGCGCTCGTGCTCGCGCTGTGCCGGGCCTTGCGCGAGCGGATCCGCCTGGGCGTGGTGACGAACGACATCTTCACGAAGGAGGACGCGGAGTTCCTCGTGCGCAATCAGGCGCTGTCGCCCGAGCGCATCCGCGCCGTGGAGACCGGAGGCTGTCCGCACGCGGCCATTCGCGAGGACATCAGCCACAACCTCCTGGCGCTGGAGCAGCTCATGGAGGAGCTGCAACCGGAGCTGCTCATCGTCGAGAGCGGGGGAGACAACCTCGCGGCGCAGTACAGTCGCGAGCTGGCGGACTACACCGTGTATGTCATTGACGTGGCGGGCGGAGACAAGGTGCCGCGCAAGGGCGGCCCCGGCATCACCCAGTCGGATCTGCTCATCATCAACAAGACGGACCTGGCGCCGCACGTGGGCGCGGACCTGGGCGTCATGGAGCGCGATGCGCGCAAGATGCGGGGCCCCGGGCCCTTCGTCTTCACCCAGGTGACGCGCGGTGTGGGCCTGGACGCGGTCATCACGCACCTGCTCGATGCCTGGCGGCGTCACGGGGGGAGAGCGGTGGCATGACGGCCCTCCGCGCGGGACACGTCGCGTGGTACGTGACGGGCGAGGCGGGGCCCACGGGCGTGATGCCCCCGACGGCCCGGTTCACGAGCGTCGTGCCGTTCAGCGGCTCGGCGGTGGCCGTGGGGCCCTGCGCCACGGCGCCCTTGCGCAAGCGCCCGCGTTGAGGTTCGTAGGCGGATCGACCTCGCGCCATGTCGATCCGCCCTGTGTTCTCAGCCCCCCCTCTCCCCGTGGCAGTGCTCCCTCACCGTGCGTGGCTCGCGCTGGCGTTCCTCCTCCTCTTCGCCGCCTACGAGGCGCCCGAGGGCATCGGGGGTCGGCTGCTCGGCAACGCGGCGCTGGCCGCGGCGATGATGGTGGCCTTCCACGCGGTGGCCTGGTGTGTGGGGCGCGGGCTGGGCTACCGCAATGGCTTCCATGCCTACGGGCTGGCGTGGCGCTGGCGTGCGCTGTTGCCCGCGTTGGCGGGAATGCTCGTGCTCAAGCCGCTGTCGCTGGGGGTGGGGGCCGCGTTGGGCTGGGTCCGCATCCAGCCCCTGGCGAACCCTCCCCAGGCGAGCGCGGTGGCCGTCGCGACGCTGGCGCTCCTGGTGACGACGTTCATTCCGTCGGTGGCGGAGGACATCGTCGCGCGCGGCTTCTGGTTGCGCGCGTGGCCGGTGGCGGGGCAGGGCCGGGGCTATGTCCTGCTCTCCGCGACCTGCTTCGTGCTGACCCACGTCTATCGCTTGGGGAAGGGCCCCCTGGAATGGTTGATGCTGTTCTCCATGGGGCTGGCCTTCGCCGCGGCCGCCGCGCGCACCGGCTCCCTGTGGGGCGCGGTGGGACTGCATTGGGGCTGGAACCTCGCGAACGGAGGGATGGACCTGGTGCTGGACGTCACCCCGGTGGGCGGGTGGCTGCCGGTGCTGTCCACCATGACAGGGTGGGTGGCGCTGGGGTGTGTGGCGCTCCTGCCGCGATGGAGCACTGCGGCATCCACGGGGTCGTCCGTGCCCCGGGACCCCGGTGAGTAGGCTACGCATGGCTGTCTGGTTTACAATCGTGTGCCGTGCCTACCGAGACCGGCCCGATCGACCGTCGTTCGTTCCCTCGCCTCCAGGCCCCGTTGTATGCGCGTCCGGCGCGGGTCCAGTTCGGAGAGAAGCGAAAGGTGCTGGACGTCAGCCTCAGTGGCGCCCGCATCTACTCCGACGAATACCACGCCGAGGGCAGTCGCCTGGACGTCGAGTTGTTCCTGCCGGACGGCGGGAGCCTCGAGTGTACCGCGCGCGTGGTGTGGACGTTGAAGCTGCCCAAGGACGCGGTGGCCCGCTACGAGGTGGGGCTGGCGTTCCTGGATGTTTCGCCGGACGCGCTCGCCCGGCTCCAGCCCGTGCTGATCGACGACTTGGGCCAGTGAGCGCCCGGGCCCGCGAGGCCCGAGCCCACGCAGTCACCTTCGCCCAGCAGGAATCGCCTTCACATGATTGATGAGAATGCCGCTGTCGCCACGGGGGAGGCGGCGGACGTGCCGGCTTCAGGGGCTCCTCTTTCCGAGCCCGAGGTGGTGCTACGCACGTTCGGCCTCGTGCGCGCGTTCGATGCGGTGCGCGCGGTCAACGGCGTGGACCTGGAGCTGCGCCGCGGTGAGGTCTACGGCTTCCTCGGGCGCAATGGCGCCGGGAAGACGACGACGCTGCGGATGCTGATGGGCATCCTGCGACCTGACTCCGGAGAGATCGAGCTGATGGGCGAGCGCGTGCGCCGTGTCCGCGCGGCGCAGAAGCGGCGGCTCGGCTACGTGTCGCAGGAGCAGGTGTTCTATCCGTGGATGACGGCGAAGCAGCTCGGGGAGTTCGTCGCCGGCTTCTATGCGGATTGGGACGCGGCCCACTTCACGCGGCTCTTGCGCGTGCTGGACGTCCCGGTGGAGCGCAAGTCCGCGCAGCTCTCCGGCGGCACGCGCATGAAGTTGGGGCTGGCCCTGGCCCTGGCGCATCGCCCGCCGTTGCTCATCCTGGATGAACCCACCGCCGGGTTGGATCCGGTCGCGCGGCGCGAGTTCCTCGACATCCTCCGCGAGCAGGTCCGGAGCGAGGGGCAGACCGCGCTGTTCTCCTCGCACCTCGTCGGCGAGGTGGAGGAAGTGGCGCATCGCATCGGCATCCTCCACGAAGGACGTCTGCGCTATCAGGGCAGCCTGGAGCGCCTGCGCCAGTCCGTGCGTCGGGTGCGCTTGGAGGAGCCAGGCCCCGAGTCAGCCCCTCCAGGTCTGGAGTTGGTGCGCAAGGAGCGCGCGAACGAGGGCCGACGGGCATGGGTCTACTCGGGCGCGCCTGAGTCGTGGGACACGAGCCCGTTTCCGCGCGAGGCCATCGAGGCGCTCTCGCTGGAGGACATCTTCCTCGCCTACGCGCGCCGGTCGGACGAGGCATGAGCGCCGCGTTGTTGCGCAAGGAGTGGCGCGAGCACCGGGGCGCGCTCATCCTCCTCAACGTGCTGTTCGGCGTGTTGGGCGCGCTGCTCGTCCTCAACGAGGCGCGCTACGCGACGCACGGCACCTTGATGGAGGTGCTCAAGATACCCGCGGTGATGCTGTCCACGGCGGCGGCATTGTTCGTGGCGCACCGGCTGGTGACGCGCGAGTACGGTCAGCGCACCCAGCTCTTCTTGGAGTCGCTCCCGCTCTCGCGAGCGAGCATCCTCGCGACCAAGCTGCTGTTGGGCGGCGGGGTGTTGTTGTTGCCGCTCGTGCTGACGGGGCTGGCGCTGTGGAGTCGCGCGCGCCTGCACGAGGACCTGTCCGCGCGGTTCTTGCTCATCCTGGGCCTGCGCGCGGCCACGCCCGTGCTGCTGGGGTGGATGTTCTGCGCGCTCGCGGGACTGATCGGCCGCTATCGCAACCCGCTCTTCCTGCTGCTCTTTCTCGCGCTGTTCGCGGCGGACCGCCTCACGGACTTCGACCTCACGCGCGTGGGGCCCACGGTGCTGCTGGGCAGTGACTTCGCGTTCGAGCGCCAGCACTTTCCCTGGGCTGCGTTGGGGCTCTGCTGGGCCGCCATCCTGGGGATGGCCGCGGTGTGCTTCGGCCTCGTGTTGCACCGCGATGGGACGCTGGCCGAGCTGCTCTCCCAGCGGATGAGTCACCGCGAGAAGGTCTTCATCGCGTGCATCTGCGTCGGCCTGGTGGTGGTCATCTCGGTGATGGACGCGGCCAAGCAGCGGCAGCCATTCACGCTGCATGACGCGGAGCAGGCCCTGGCGGTGGGCTCGCCCGTCCAAGTGTCGTCGGGCGTGGGTTTCTCACGCGAAGACGCGGCGCGGTTGGCCACGCGGCTCGCGAATGATCTCGGCGCGCTCTCCCGCTATCTGGGGCTGGAGCGGCTGCCCGCGGTGGCGGTGATGCCCATTCGCGAACTGGACGCGGACGTGTTCCAGCGCGCGGAGTTGGAGAACGCGGATGGCGTCGTCGTGCGCGCCAACCTCGCGGACCCCGCGTTCGACGTGCGCGACTTCGAGGCCTTCCTCTTCCAGCAGGTGCTGATCTGGACGAGCAAGGGGCAAGTGCTGCGCGAGGAGCGCCGATGGTGGTTGGACGGCTTCACCGCGTGGTGGGCGCGCCGCGACGAGGAGGATCCCCGTCTGTCTCCGCGCGTCGCCGTGGCCTCGCGTGATGATTTCGATCCACGGGCCTGGCTCACGACGCGCGAACGCGTGGGGCCCTGCCTCGCGGGGGCGCTGGCCGCGCGAGGCATCACCGTGCTGCGCTCCCAGCTTGACGAAGAGGCCTTCCACTCCCTCGCGCGACAGCTGCTGGCATGGCCGCCTGGGACCGGCGTCACGGGAAGGCTCAGCGAGCCTCGCCTGGAGGACCTGTTGCGCGCGCGGGGCCTCGGCTCCGAGTCCGAGCTGTTCACGCGCTGGCGCACCGCCGCGAGTCAGGACCGGGCCGTGCACGCCGCCTTGCTCGAAGCGCTGTCGCGCCTGCACCCCTCGCTGCACGTGGTGGCGGAATCCCAGGAGACGTTCCGCCTGGAGCACCGGCTGCGCGGAGAAGGGAACACGCCAGCCGGACGGTACGCGCTGCTGTCGCAGAATCTGGGCCCGTTCACCGCGGAGGTGGCGCCCTACGCGCTGTCGCGGCAGGACGCGGTGGGCGCGGAGGATGCCGTCATCCTCCCCCAAGGGCTCGCGCGAGGAGAGCGCTGGCTGTTCGTGATGCAGCAAGAGCGGCCCGAGCTGGGGTGCCCGGTGCGGCTGGTGGCGGAGCGGAGGGAGATTCCATGATCCGTCCGCTCATCGCGAAGGAGCTGAGGGATCAGCGCCCGTTCCTCTGGCTCTCGGTGTTCTTCCTTGCCGTGGAGGTCATCACCTCCCTGTGGACGGAGCCGCTGGGGTTCAGCCCCTACGCGCAGACATTCGTCGAGCGCTTCAAGGTGGGGGGTGACCTCTCCACCATGACCTTCGTCCTCGCCTTCGCGCTGGGGACGGGCTTGCTCGTGCGTGAGCAGGATGATCGCACGCTGGAGTTCCTCGACGCGCTGCCCACCTCGCGCGGGATGCTGTTCAGCGTGAAGCTGGGCGTCGCGCTCGGGCTGGTGTTGCTGTACCCGCTGGGGCTCACGGCCTGGACGCTCGTGGAGCACGGGCTGTCGCGCACGTCGCTCGACGCGAGCCTGCACGTGGACCTGCTGGTGGTTGGCTCGGTGCTGCGGATCATCCAGGCGCTCGCGGTGCTGGCCCTGGCCCTGGCCCTGGCGCCGCTGCGGCGGCTGTCGTGGACCGCGCTGGCGGTGCTGATGCTGGCGCTGAGCCTCTGGCAGGACCGCGTGCCGTGGCTCGCCGCGCTCAACCCGCTTCAGCTCACCGCGCCGGAGTTCGAGGGGACGCGATGGCCATGGCCCGTGGAGGCAATGGCTGTTCAACTCGGCGCCTCGGGTGTGCTGCTGTTCATCGCGCTCGCGCAGTTCCTGGGGTTGGGGCAGCGGCGGTTGGGGGCGCTCCTGCGCTGGTTGCAGCAATCGTGGATGAGCGGCGTGGTGAGCCTGGGCACGCTCGGGTTGTTCATCGCGGTGCTCGCGCGAGTGCTTGGCCCCCCGCCGGGAGGCGCGGACGGTGGCGCCGCGGACGAGCGTCCTCGGGTTCGCTTCCCCACGAGCACGGTCGCGCAAGCGGCCACGCGCTACTACCGCTTCACGTATCCCGCCGAGCTGCGCCATCGCGCGGGCCCGTTGGTGGACGCGGCGGATGGCGTGCATGAGCAGGTGCGTCAGTTCCTGGGCGAGTCGCCCGGCGCCCTCATTCACGCGGACCTGGGCGGCAGCGCGGCGCATACGGGCGGCACGGCCTACTGGAACACCCTGCGGATGGACCTCGCGGGCGCGTCCGACGCGGAGCGCGCGAGCGCGGTGCTCGGGCACGAGACGACGCATGTCCTCGCCCATCGGTTGGTGGGCGTGGCCTCGGTGCCCAAGCTGTCGCGGATGAAGTTGCTCAGCGAGGGCCTGGCCACCTACGTGGAGACCCGCTTCTTCTCGCCCGAGCGGACGTCCGATTATCAACTCATCGCCGCGGCGGCGCGGGCGCGGCGTGAGGTGAAGATCGAGGAGTTGTTGGACCCAGAGCGCCTCGCCGCGGATCGGGATGCGGACTGGGTGTATCCGCTGGGCCGGGCCTTCGTGGACGCGCTCGTGCGGAGGCATGGAGAGGGCGCGCCGGCCCGCGTGCTCGCGGCAATCGGTCGCGAGGGAGCACCCGAGGGGCTCGACGGCGCGCTCGCGTGGCAGGACGCGTTCCAGACCGCGGGCATCGACTTGTCCCAGGTGTTCGACGACATGTTCGCCGCGCTGGACGCGCAGGTTGCGGCGCAGCGAACGCTCTTGGATTCACTGCCGCGCCCGCGCGGGGTGGTGGAGCGTCAAGACGGTCGCGTGGCCATCCGCGCGCGGCTCGACAAGCCGTTGCCTTCCGGCTGGCGTGTAGTCTGCCGCTTCCGGCGGACTGAGCGAGCCGAGTCGTACGAGTTGGACGGACCGTACGCCGGGGAAGGTCCGCACTGGCGCGAGGCGACGGATATCTCAGAGGGTCGTATCTGGTATCAACTCGGCATCCAAGGGCCTGAGTCCCTCATCCTCTATGAGCCCTGGACGCTGGTGCGTGTGAAGTGAGGATGACCCGAGCAGTCGGGGGCGCGCGGAAAGGGCGCCTGCTATCGTCCGCGCGGTCGCCATGATGCCCCGTTCGTTCTCTCGCCTTCCGGCGCTCCTGCTGTTGCTGCTGGCGCTCCCCGCCACGGCCGCGAGGACGCCCCCGCCACCCGTGGCGGACGTCATGGCGATGCTGCGGACGGTGGAGTCGCGGCGCGTGCGCGGCAAGTCCACCGTGCTCGGGTTGGAGCTGGATGATCAGGCGCGTGCGCGCCCGAGCGACCCCATGCCGCGCATCTACAAGGCCTGGTTGTCGTTTCCCTCGGATGCGTGCTGGAACGAGCTGAAGGCCATCTCGGCGCTGTACCCGGAGAACCCCTGGTCGTTCCTGGGCATGGGGCTCATCTACGTGAAGTGGGGTCTGCTGCGTGAGGCCCGTGAGCCGCTGGACGCCGTGCAGCGCCTGGCCCCGGACTCGGCCCCCGCGCTCTGGGGACAGGCCGTGTTGCTGCAAGCCGAGGGCAAGGGCCGCGACGCGGAGGCCCGCTATCGCGCCGCGCTGGAGAAGCTGGACGCGCCGCAGGTCCGCGCGGCGTTGGGCCTGATGCTGGCGGGGCAGAGCGGACGCGCCGCGGAGGCGAAGGTCGAGCTGGCGCGCGCGGTGGAGGCCTGGCCCGACCAACCCGAGGCGCTCGAGGCCCTCGTGCGGTTGGGGCGCGAGACACAGGATCCCCGCGCCGCCGCGCAGGCAGGTGATGCGCTCGTGTCGCTGCGGCCCACGGATCGGGAAGCGCATCGCCGGCAGGCGGATGCATGGCAGGCGGTGGGTGACCGCGAGAAGGCGGTGGCCTCATTCGAGCGATACGTGGCCCTGGGCGGCGCGGCTCCCGAGGCGCTCGGCGCGCTGGCGAGATTGGACGCGGAGCTGGGCCGGAGTGCCGAGGAGGAGAAGGTCCTCATGCGCCTCGCGGAGCTCGCTCCCACGGACGCGGAGCCGCTCTTGCGGCTGGCCGACCTGTCGGAGGCTCGCGGCGACGCCGCGGGCTCCGAGCAGTGGCTGCTCAAGGCCTCCGAGCGAGCCCCCGCGCGCGCCGATGTGCAGGTGCGCCGGGCGCGGCTCCTGGAGAAGCAGGAGCGGTTGCGCGAGGCCCTCGTGGCCTACCGCGCCGCGCTCGCCGCCCCGGAGCGCCGCGTTCCGGAGGCCGAAGCCGAGGCCGCGGCGCTCACCAAGCGCTTCCACTTGCCGTCCACGCCCGCGAGTGGCGCGGAGGACCGCGTCTACTCGCGCGTGTCGCTGGGGTTGGTTGCGCTCTACACGGAGCGTCTCAAAGAGGCGCCCGACCTCAAAGGCATCCTCAAGGTCACGGTCCGTGTGGATGAGGCGGGTCACGCCACCCAGGTGGCCATCGTCTACGACACGTTGAAGGACCCGCTGCTCGCGGCGCACGCCTACTTCGCGTTCCTGGATGCCCAGTATCTGCCCGCGAAGGCTGAGCCGGTTTTTCAGTACGTCTTCCGTCCACCGAAATGACCTGTGCGGCCCGTGTTTCTGCTATTCCTGAACTCGCTAGTTCGATGCTGTGATTGACACGGCATCACCGAGACACAGGGCAGGATTCATGAGCATGAAGAACCTGAGCCGTGCGTATGCACTGGCCGGAGTGGTGGCGTCGCTGGCTTTGACGGGCTGTGGTGAGGACGAGCCGAAGAAGGAAGAGCCGCAGCCGCTCGTCTGCGACGCGCAGGCCTATACGAATGGCGTCCACGACGCCGCGGAGCCCACCCAGGACGACGTGGTGGACGGGCTGTGGGCCATTGCCCCGTCCAACACGAAGCTGGTGTGGAACGAGGCGAAGACCGCGGTCCGCATGGTCATCTGGACGGACTACACGGGCTACAAGCCCGGCGATATGTCGCTCACCCGCGAGGTGTGGATGACGGCGGCGCCGCAGCTCCAGGAGATCTGCCGCACGGTGGCGGCGGCCAACGTGTCCGAGCGGATGAACCAGGTGCTGGGCCTGCCGCCCTTCACCGCGCAGAGCAACCCGCGCTTCTTCGTCGAGGCGTGGGTGAAGCCGTCGGACATGTTCCGTCCGTGCCCGGACGCGGAGATCGACGACACGACGTGCGGCCTGACCTTCCCGGCGACCGCGACGGCCGAGCACAAGAACTGGATCAACGCCAACTACGCCAACAGCTATGGCTTCTGGCTGAAGACCCAGTATCCCTGGACGGGCCTGGGCTACACGTATGATTGGTGCAACCCCACCACGCACGTGGGCGCGAGCGAGTTCGTGGTGCGCTCGGGCTCGCAGATCACCGTGACGGGCGTGTTCGACAAGGGCGACTACTGCAAGCAGTGACGCCGGAGGGAGCGCGCCCGGAGGCCTGAACTGGCGCCGGGCGCGGTTCCCGCGGGACTACTCGAAGCGACCCGCGCGGGCCTGATCGAACGGGACGCGGTGGGGCAGGTAGGCCGTGTCCAGCATGTGGTTGCTGATGAGGTTGAGGTTGCCGTCGGTGAAGCGGCGCACCACCGCGCCCTTGCCCGCGTCCTTGGCGAAGGCGAGCGGATCAAAGCTGCCGCCCAGGCCCGTGAGCGTGGGCACGGCATCCGCGTTGTTGACGTAGTGCACGTACTTGGGGCCGTCCGGGTAGTGCGTGGACGCGGCGCCGAAGGTCTCCACGTTGATGTGGCTCATGGCCTTCTCCGCGTCCGCGGCGGACAGGCCATCCTCGATGCGCAGCCGGCGCTGGACATCGCCCAGGGCGCGCGCGGTGATGAGGCCTCCCTGGCTGTAGCCCACCAGGTGGACGTCACGGCCGGCCTTCAGCTCGGTGTAGACGGTGTCCGCCAGCGTATCCACGGCCGGGTTCTTGCCCTTGTCCAGCTTGTCCGTCACGCACTGGGCCAGGTCCGTCACCAGTCCCTGCGTGGCGTTGTGGATGCCAATGACGCGCGCGCCGGACTTGTCCGCCAGCGCCTGCATCTCGCCGAGCTGGCCCTGCAACGGCGTCATGATGCCGTTGACGTAGATGAGCGTCTCGGACGCGTTGGGGTTGTTGCGCGGCGTGACGGCCGGCAGGTCCTTGAGCGCCGTCGTCGGCGGGAACGTCTGCCCCTGGGCGCCCACGAACTTTCCGTCCGTCATCCGGTCCGGCGTGGCGTCCGAGCCGAAGATGCGGCGCAGCTCCTTCACCGTGGAGGCCTCGAAGACGTCCTTGCCCATCTTCACGAAGCGGGGGATGTCCTTCAGGCCGTCCTTCGCCGCATCGAGGATCGAGCCGAGGGGGTTGCTCAGCGTCTTCGCCGTCGCGGGCTGCCGCGCTGCGGGAGTCGCCGGAGTGGTCAGGCCTCGGTTGCGATCGATCGTGCTCATGGAACCCTCGCGACCCACGGGGGAGGTGGGCGTCACACCATTGTCTTCCTATCCCGACAGAAGTTGCGAGTCCGCTAGAGTCTGCTTCTGGTCTCGCGCTGGCGCGGTGCGTCAAGATGCGAGGTCCAGTCCCCAAGAGGAACCCCATGGCCTACACCCCCATCATCGCGACGCTGGGCTACGTGCTGTCCCCGGACGGGCAGCGGGTGCTGCTCATCCACCGCAATGCCCGGCCGGACGACGCGCACTTCGGCAAGTACAACGGCCTGGGTGGCAAGCTGGAGCGCACCGAGGACGTGGCGGCGTGCATGCGTCGGGAGCTTCGTGAGGAGGCGGGCATCGAGTGCACGCGCATGTCACTGCGGGGCACGGTGAGCTGGCCCGGCTTTGGGAAGAAGGGCGAGGACTGGCTCGGGTTCGTCTTCCGCGTGGACGCCTTCGAAGGGACGCCGCTGGAGCGCAACCCCGAGGGCACGCTGTCGTGGGTGCCCGTCGCGGACATCCTGACGTTGAACCTCTGGGATGGGGACCGGCACTTCATCCCGCTGGTGTTCGACGCGGATCCACGGCCCTTCCACGGGGTGATGCCTTACGCGGGGGGCCGCGCGGTGAGCTGGAGCTTCACGCGGCTGTGAGGCTCAGCCGCGGATGAGCTCGCGCATCGGCTGACCGTCCGCGCCCACGCCATCCAATCGCACGAAGTCGATGGAGAAGGGCCAGGACGTCTTCACGAAGATGTGCTCGAGCTGGGCGCGCTTGCCGGACAGGTTCGTCCAGGCCTGCACCGCGCACTGCCCGTTGATGGACGTGACGGAGAGGTCGATGGGGCGATCCGCGAAGGCGCGCAGCCGGAACTGGACGTGCCAACCCTCGGTCGTGCTCTCCACCACCTGCGCGTCGGCGACGCCGTACACGGGCCCCTCGACGCTCAAGAGGTCCTCCACCTCGGACTCACCGCGCTCCAGCATGCGCCAGTACGCGTAGACGGGGGTGCTGCCAACGGGACGGCAGCCCTCGCCCAGGCGGAGGCCGTAGTGGACCTGGTTGCGGTTCTCACTGCGGGAGATGAAGAACACGGAGCTGGGCACAGCGGGGGCCGCGGCGCTCGCGACAAAGGGGCTGGCGACGAGCAGCGCCGCCGCGAGTCCGGTCCATGTCGTCCTGAGAATCGAGGTCACCCGGTCCATCCTTCCATCCGTCGCGGGCGGGCCCGTGAGGAGGCCCCGCGCGTTCGCGCGCCGCATGTGATTGATGGACGGTGACTGCCTGCCCGCCGGTCCGGCCGAGGCGCTGTCCGGACCCGCGCGCCATATAGCTGGCTCGCCCGCCGGATGCACCTTTCCACCCGCACTTCATCGCGGCGCTGGGGTCCTCGGCGCCACGCCTCACTCCGTCCGCAGGAGGAAACACCTCGGCGCGAAGGAAGTGTCACCCGAGGGGGCAACGCGACGCGGGCCTCCTCCTGCCGGCCGCCTCACGGCGTGGAGGTCAGCGGTACCTTGCCCTCGGCGCGCTCGACCTCGGGGGCCTCGTTGAATTCCTTGTAGATGCGCCGCCCGAAGACGGTCCCCAGGCACAGCGACAGCACGAGCCCCGCCGCGGACACGCCGGTCATCACCGCGCGCCCCTGCGCCAAGCCACTGCCGAACTGTGCGGTGAGGAACGTGCCGGGCAGCGTGCCCAGCATCATCCCGCCCACCGTGGGCCAGAAGCGGGCGCCGCTCGCCGCGCTCGCGATCAGCGTCACGTCGGTGGGACACAGGGGGTTGATGCAGGCGAGCAGGCTGAAATGAAAGTCATGGCGTCGGGCCACGCGCATCAGCGCTGGATACTTCCCACCGGCCAGGCGCTTCATGGGCCCCGTGCCCAGCTTACGAGCCAGCGTGAAGAGCAGCGTGGCGGACAGGAAGCTGCCCGTTAGTGAATAGAGGGTCGCGGCGAGCGTTCCAAACATCATGCCGCCCACCGCGGTCAGGACCTGCCCTGGCAGCAGCGTGAGCGGGCGCACCGCCAGGAACGCGATGTATGCCCATGGCGCTGCGGCACCCAGGGGCAGGAGCAGCTCGTGGAGGCGTCGCTGATCGACGAAGTCCGGCCCCAGCAGCCGGAGCATCACCATTCCCCCGATGGAAATGACCATCGGGGCCAGAACACGAACCCATGTCGTTGCCTGCCCTCTGCCTCGCATCACGCAGAGCCTCCCCGCGCGCCCCCCGCCGTGTGGAGACAACCTGAGGGTGGGTTGGGGAATCGGCAATGCGGTGGGGCGTGTTCTCGACAATGCAGCGTCCTGGCGGACGGGCCTCCGGCTGGCACGGATGCTCGCTTCGCGTGGGAAACCCGCCGGAATCATTGGGATTTCGGAGTGGCGGGGCCGGCGTGAACGGCTGGCGGTGTACGGAGCTTGCTTGCATCGGGGCGCTTCCGTCCCAAGGTTTCAGGCAAGGGGCGCCGAGGCGAGGCCGGGGACGGCAGCAACGAGAGGAGATGGCGACATGTCGGACAAGGACAACAAGGGAAGCATGACGGTGGCCGAAGCGGGCCGAAAGGGTGGCGAGACGGTCCGCAACGAACGGGGTCGTGAGTTCTACGAGACCATCGGCCGCAAGGGCGGCGCGACGGTGAAGGCCGAGCGCGGTCGCTCCTTCTACGAGGAGATCGGCCGCAAGGGCGGCGAGACCGTGAAGGCCGAGCGCGGCGCGAAGTTCTACGAGGAGATCGGCAAGAAGGGCGGCGATCGCGTGAAGGCGACGCGAGGGCCGAACTTCTACGAGGAGATTGGCCGCAAGGGCGGGCAGAAGGTGAAGAAGCTCATCGAAGAGGGCAAGCGCGCGGCGCGCGCCGCGATGGCCGCGCAGGAAGGCGCGGCGCCTTCGTCGCAGGAAGGCGCGACCCCAGCGGCTCCTCCGGAGTCGACTGGCCCCAGCGGCAACGAGTAACGGGGCGACACGGCACGCGGACTTTGCGGTAAGAGAACCGCGTGTACCTGGTCATCACGTTCCTCGAGGCAGTGGAGACGACCGAGCGGGCCATCCGTCGGCTCCGGGAGTTCGGTATCCCGGAGCCGCTGGTGGTGCGTGCTCGCAGCGCCGCGGCGGCCTTGTCCGCGGAGGTGCCCATCTTCGCGGGACTGCGCAGCCTCGCGCTCGGCGCGGATGAGGATCGCGTGCTGCTGGTGAGCGTGGTGCCCGCGCTGCCGCAGGAGGAGATGGAGCGGATGATCCAACGCGTCCAGTTGGAGATGGATGCGGACGATCCGCCCATGGGCCGGCTGGTTGCCCTGCCGGTACTCGCGGCACCCACCCACCGTCGTTCGTGACGGACGTGGCGGTCCGTTGTAAGCACGTTGCGTGCAAGCGCTGCTCGTCTTCCTCGCCATCGCGGCGCTGTCGCTGCTCGCTTCGAGCCGCGCGCTGCTTGATCCCGGGCGCCACCCCGCGCTGGCGCAGCTCGCCGCCAGTGGGCTGCTGTTCCTCGTCTTCGGCACGCTCCTGGGGCCCTCCGGCGTCGCGGTCCTGACGCCCGTGAACCTCGAGTCCTTGCGTCCCTTGGTGGCGCTGGGACTGGGGACCGCGGGCGTCATCCTCGGCCTCAACCTGGAGCCCCGCGTGCTGCGGCTGTTGCCCCGGCCCATCTATGCGGCGGCGCTGGCGCACGCGGGCACGGCCTTCTTCTTCGTGGCGGTGCCCTTGTCGGTGCCGCTGCTGATCTGGATGGACTTCCCGCCCCAAGCGGCGGTGGGCGCGGCGGCGCTGCTCGGCGCGGCGGCGAGTTTGTCCTCGGGCCACTTCGCGGTGCTGGGCCACCGCAGCGGGCGCCTGGAGCGTGCGCGTGGCCTGGGCGTGGCGCTGCTCACGATGATGGACGACGCGGTGGGCCTGGGCGTGCTCGCGTTGGCACTGGTGCTGGGCGCGGCCTCCAGCGCGCCGGAGGGCGTGGCGCTGGTGGGGCTGGCGCTGCTGCTTGGCGTGCTGTGTGGCGCGCTGCTGGCGTTCCTCACGTACTCGCTGAAGGACCCGGCCGAGCTGACCACCGTGACGTTGGGCATGGTGGCGCTGGTGGGCGGCGCGGCGGCGTACCTGCGCGTGTCGCCGCTGCTGGCGGGTGTGGCGTGTGGCGCCACGCTCGCGGTGGTGGGCGGGCGCGCGGTGGAGCGCGTGTCGCGCGCGCTGGGACGGGTGGAGCGGCCCTCGTATCTGGTGCTGGTGTTCCTGATTGGCTGTCAGTTGCACGCGCGGGACTGGCAGGCCTGGGCGCTGTTGCCCGCGTTCGTCGTCCTGCGGTTCATGGGGAAGATGCTGGGCGGCAAGCTCGCGCAGCGCCTCACGGTGGGGCTGTTGGACCTGCCGCCGAGGCTGGGCCACGCGCTCATCTCCCAGGGCGGTCTGGCGCTGTGTCTGGTCGCCGACTTCCTCCTCTTGGTGCCTGGAACGCTGTCGCAGCGCATCTTCGACGTGGTGGCGGTGGGCGCGGTGGTGAACGAGATGCTCGCGCACCGCGCGTTCCGGCAAGTGGCGCCGCCTCGCGCGGTGAAGGGGGCCCCCGCGTCCCCGGGCACGGGCGGGGAAGGGGTGGCGGCATGACGGGGTCTGTCTTCCGGCTGGGCCTGTTGATGGTGCTGCTCGCGGGGATCACGCAGGCCCGCGGGCTGCGCGCGGACGCGGGGACGCCGGTGTTGCTCGCCGCGGGAGCGCTGCTCCTGTGCGGCCTGTTCGCGGGCAAGGTGGCCAAGGGGATGGGCCTGCCGCGCCTCACCGGCTACCTGCTCGTGGGCGTGGCCGTGGGGCCGTACGCGCTGGGGTTCATCCCGGGCGCGGGCGTGAAGGGCCTGGAGCTGGTGAAGGGCCTGGCGGTGAGCCTCATCGCCCTGGTCGCAGGCACGGAGCTGCACCTGGGCCTGCTGCGGCGCGTGGGCGCGCGCGTGGCCATTCTGTGCGCCACGGTGTGCGGCATCACGTTCTGTGTCTGCTTTGGAACGATGGTGGCCCTCAAGCCGGTGCTGCCGTTCCTCACGCCCATGACGATGCCGCAGGCCATGGCGGTCAGCGCGCTGGTGGCCACGGTGGTGGTGTCGTTCTCTCCCACGGTCACCATCGCCATCGTGCAGGAGACCTCCGCGCGCGGCTCCTTCACCGAGTTCCTCATGGCGCTCGTCATCATCGGCGACCTGTTCGTCATGGTGGCCTTCGCGCTGGCGGCGGGGCTGACGCGGGCCAGCTTCGGCGGTGGGTTGGATCTGGGCGCGCTCCTGGGCGGCGTGGGTTGGGAGCTGTTCGGCTCGGTGGGCGTGGGCGCGCTGCTCGCCATCGCGATGCTGTTGTACATGCGTGGCGTCAACCGCGAGCTGCCGCTGTTCCTGGTGGGGCTCTCGTTCGCGTCGGCGGAAGGGGGCGCGCGGCTGCACCTGTCGCCGCTGCTCATCTCGCTGGCGGCTGGCGCGCTCATCGCGAACCTGGACGAGCGCGAGGGCGCGCGCATCCATCAAGCCATCCAGCGCGCGGGCCTGCCGGTGTTCGCGCTGTTCTTCGCCGCGGCGGGCGCGGGCCTGAAGCTGGACGCGCTGGTGACGGTGGGGCCAGCGGCCGCGCTGCTCGTGGGCCTGCGCGCGCTGGCCATCTGGCTGGCCTGCCGCCGCTTCGCGCCCGCGGATGATGCTCGACTCAAGCGCTACCTGTGGATGGGGCTCATCTCCCAGGCGGGCGTGACGTTCGGGCTGGCGGCGCTGGTGACCAAGACGTTCCCGTCGTTCGGTCCCCAGGTCGAGGTGCTCATCGTCGCGATGATTACCGCACACGAGCTGGTGGGCCCGGTGCTCACGCGGCGTGCGCTGTCCGCCAGTGGAGAGATCCGCGCGGACGAGGGCGTGGAAAGCGCATAGGCTTTCAGGGCGCCGCGTCCTCGACGCTCGGAGGCCTTGTCACGCCATGTCTGCACCCATCCTCGAGGTGGACCTGAAGCATCCCTCGCCACGCCACGTGGCCCGGGCCGTGGAAGTACTGGAGAAGGGCGGACTGCTCGCCTATCCCACCGACACGTATTACGCCCTGGGGTGTGATTTGACCTCGAAGAAGGGCATCGAGCGGCTTTACCAACTCAAGGGGCGCGACAAGAAGAAACCCTTGTCCATTCTGTGTCCGGATCTCTCCGACGTGGCGCGCTATGCCCATGTGAGCAACTTCGCGTACCGGACGATGAAAGGACTCACGCCGGGCGCCTTCACGTTCGTGCTGGAGGCCACACGGTTGGTGCCAGAGATCATGATGACGAAGCAGAAGCAGGTGGGCATCCGCGTGCCGGATCTCACTCTGCCGCGCGAGCTGGCCAAGGCCCTGGGGCGCCCGCTCGTGACGACGTCCGCCACCAACACGGAGGGTGAGCCCCTCACGGTCGCGCGTGACATCAAGACTGCCCTTGGCCATGGGCTCGATCTGATCCTGGACGGTGGTGTGACATTGAACGAGCCGTCCACGGTGATTTCACTCATGGGCGATGCACTTGAAATCCTCCGGCAAGGCAAGGGTAGTCTGGAGTCCTGAACCCAAACCTTAGGGGGGGATGCTTGGATCAGGGGGGAAGTCAGTCGCGGCAAGCCGACGTGCCAGAGCGGGTGCCCGGTACGTTTGCCTTGCTGGTGCTGTTGTTGTTGCGCCCGGTGGATCTTCACTACCGGCTGAGGTCCGCTGGAATCCGGGTCCCCGGAGGTCGCATTGGCCAACTCTGGCGTGAGCAGTCAGAGGGAGGCCGCGCCGCGGGTGCCTATGTTCGCCGGCTCTTGTTGCTGCTCGTGGTGCTGTCGCCGGGCATGACGGCGTTCTCGGGGTTGGTGCTGCGCGCGGCGGGAGTGCCGCTGGCGGGCGGGTGGATCGCCTCGGCGGTGTTCTGCTCCACGGTGGGGCTGCTCATCGCGCTGGTGTCGGGGCTGGCGTCGGGGGTGCTGCTCGGCTCGCTGGCCAGCCTGTCCATGTTGATTGGGCTGCACGCCAAGGCGGGGGGCGCTTTCGGGCCCGAGTTGGGGGGAGCCGCGGGCGTGGCCGTGGGCGTGTGCCTGGGCGTGGTCTCGGGACTCGCGTCGGGCAGCATCGGCGGGCTGATGACGGGGCGCGGGCCGTCCGTGCGCCGCGTCCAGGTGGCGGCCATCGCCACCAGTCTGGTGCCGATGCTCGTGTGGAGCGGAGCCTCGTCGGTGTCGTTCGCGGGGGCGGTGGCCGCGAGCGCCCTGGTGACGTTCCTGACGTGCGCCTTCCGGCTTCCGCTGTACGCGCTGGAGGTCCTGGCGCAGGCCCTGGCCTATGCCGTCGAGCGGTGGACGGGACGCCCCACGCTGCAATGGGCGCCGGTGCGTCACCACAATCTCAGCTACCTGCCGCACCCGTTCCTGGGCCGGCACCTGGCGCTGGCCGTGCGCTCGCGTCCGGAGGAAGTGCTGGCGGTGGCGGACGCCTGCCTGCGCTCGCCCGGCAACATCCTGGTGGGGTGGCCCTGGGTCGTGGAGGCGCTGGAGCGCGCCCACGCCGCGAGTCCCGCCGAGCCTCGCTGAGCCTCGCGGGGGCCGCAACAGACGGGTTGCCCTGACCGCCACCTCCGGTAGCCTGCGCGGCATGGAAGGGCTGCTCGACGCGTTCATCGCCTTCATCCGCGCGGAGCGGGGCCTGTCGGGGAAGACGGTGGACGCCTATGCGGCGGACCTCACGGTCTACTTCGAGGACCTGCGCTCGCGCGGAGTCGCCGACGTGGCCCGCGCCACGCAGGAGGATGTCCTCGCGCACCTGGTGACGTTGGGCCGGCGTGGCCTGGGCCGCAGGAGTCAGGCGCGCCATCTGGCCGCGCTGCGTGTCTTCCACCGCTTCCTCGTCGCTGAGCGGCTGGCCGACAAGGACCCGACCGAGGACGTGGACACGCCGCGCTCGCCGCGGAAGCTGCCATCCTTTCTCACGGTGGAGGAGGTGGAGCTGCTCCTGTCCGCGCCGGATGAGCGGACGGCGACCGGCTTGCGGGACAAGGCGATGATCGAGGTCCTCTACGCCACGGGGCTCCGCGTGAGCGAGCTGTGCGGCCTGGAGCTCAACGCGGTCCAGCTCACCGCGGGCTACCTGGTGGCCAAGGGCAAGGGCTCCAAGGAGCGAATCGTGCCCCTGGGGCGGGTGGCCATCGAGAAGGTCCAGGAGTACCTCGCCGCGTCGCGCCCGGCGCTCCTGGGGAAGCGGGTCGCGGACGCGCTGTTCGTCACGCCTCGTGGCGGCGGCTTCACGCGGCAGGGGTTCTGGAAGCTGTTGAAGCGCTATGCGCTCAAGGTGGGCATCCGGAAGCCCCTGTCACCGCACAAGCTGCGCCACTCGTTCGCCACCCATCTGGTGGAGCGCGGCGCGGATCTCCGAGCCGTGCAGCAGATGCTCGGCCACGCGGACCTCGCGACCACTCAGATCTACACCCACGTGAACAGCGCCCGGCTGCGCAGCGTGTACGACGAGTTCCACCCGCGCAGCGATGCGTTCACGCCGAAGGCGCCGCGCAAGCGCAGGGCAGGGGGCTGAGTCGGCTCGCGGCGCAACGGCCATGCCTACATGGCTGGATGTTCAGTGAGTGGGCGTGCGGTGATTGTGCGTGTTTTGGACGGCGGTGCCCCAGCATTTGTCAGACATCGAGGAGCAATGCCTACATGATTGGATGTTCAGGCATTTCCCTCTGTAATACGAGGCCGCCCGTCAGTGGGGCGTACCCTTCGTCGCCTCGAATCGAGTGCTCGCGGAGGGATTCATGCCCACATGACCTCATGTTCAGTGGTTTCTTTTGGGTCTCGGGCCGAACGAGCCAACGCATTGGCAATGCCATTCACTTCTCGCCAGCGACCAGAAACGTACCACCCAACGGGTTGACTGAGCAATTGTGTGTCTTTGATTTTGGAGAATGGGCAGACGTGTTTTGTGTTTGATATGTCTGGCTTTGATGTCTGTCTTTACGTTCCCGACTTCGCCAATGGGATGCCATAGGGCTCGGTCGTCGTGCGCCGTGGGGCGCTCCGGCTGGCATCTCCGGAGAGGGGCGCGACGTGGATGAGTCCGCAGGCCATCAGCCGATGCACTGAGCGCGACGCCGCCAATTCGCCCATGGCGGCGGTGCGCAGCGCCTGTCGGATGCTCCGGCTGCCTCGCAGCTTGGAATAGAGGTACAGATCATCCGCGGTCAGCTCGGACGGAGTCGGGCGAGGAATCGGCTCGAAAACCAGACGCCCGTCCAAGGCGAACAGCTCATCGCTCAAGGCCAGCGTCAGGCGGATCTCCGCTTCGCGGTACAGGGCGTGGGCCTCGGGCACGGGCCCGCGCTCCAGGATCTGCGCGGCGAGCGCCACGGCATGGTCATACTTCCCGGAGGACAGGAACGCGCGCACCAGTCCGAGCAGCTCGGCGAACTCGGCGGACTCGCCCACGCGCGGTCCCTTGGGGCGCTGAGGTGCCAGCGCGCCTCGCCGGTACAGGTGCAGGACCCAGCGCGCCGCGAAGAGCGGGGCCTCGCGAGCGCTGGCGAGCAGCTCGCCGAGCGTCGCGCCTCCCGCGGCCAGGTCCAGCAGCACGTCCTCCTCCTCGGAGAATGTCTCGACCGCGAACTCGCGGAACACGCGGAACGTCACGTCCAGGTGGGGGAAGATCTCTCGGAACACCGCCCACTCGCGCAGGCGTGAGACGGCGTCTCGATGCAGCGTGGCCAGTGGCAGGCGCAGCCCGATGGCCCGTGCCGACAGCGGGAGCCCTGGTGTGAACTCCACCTCGCCCGACTCCCAGTCGTAGCAGTCGAAGAGGGCCTCGCGGGCCTTGTGCTCCATGGCCTCCAGCAGCCGCGGCAACTCGACGAAGCAGCGCTGCACCAGGAACGTGCCGTAGGGCATGTCCGCGCTCTCGGCGGCCTCGAACGCCGCCGCGGCGCGCGGCGCGTCCAGGATTCTCAGGTGGACCAGCACCTGCGCCAGGTGCTCCCGCGGATCCGTCGAGCTTTCGCCCACCAGGAACCCGTCCTTGACGAAGAACTGGCGGCGGATGGCCCCTCGCTCGACTCGGAGCGTCCCCTCCAGCTTCGCGGCCGTGAACAGCGGTGGCATCACCATCTGCAGCCGGTAGCTCGACAGGCTTCCCGTGAATGGTTCCATCCGCGGACTCCTTCAGAGGTGGGTTGGTCGATGGGAGAGGTGTCAGGGTAACTCCTAACCCGGAGCTGCCTCAAGTGTCTGAAATTCCAGGTGTTTTTCGGTCTCGCTACCAAATTCCAGCCTGGGTCGCGCTTGCCATGGGACCGCGCGGTCCGCTCGGGCAGGGTGACCGGAAGGTTGCAGGGGGGCGGCGGGTGTGCGAACCAGCCTCGTCGTCCACCCGTCACCTCACTATTGGTATCGCCATGCGGATTCTCTCAGGCGTGCAGTCGTCCGGACGGCTGCATATCGGCAACTACTACGGGGCCATCCGCCAGTTCGTGCAGCTCCAGGAGGAGGGGGAGGCGTACTTCTTCATCGCCAACCTCCACGCGCTCAACACCGTGCGCGATCCGAAGCTCGCGCTGGAGCTGACTCGCGAGGCCGCCCTGGCCTACCTGTCCCTGGGCCTGGATCCGAAGAAGGCCGTCCTCTTCCGTCAGAGTGACGTGAAGGAGGTCCTCGAGCTCAACTGGATCCTCGGGACCGTGGTGCCCCACGCTCACCTGGAGCGCGCCCACAGCTACAAGGACAAGGTGGCCAAGGGCTTCAGCCCGGACTTCGGCCTGTTCGCCTACCCGGTCCTCATGGCGGCGGACATCCTGCTCTACAGCACGGACGTGGTGCCGGTGGGCAAGGATCAGATCCAGCACATCGAGTTCGCCCGCGACTGGGCCGTGAAGTTCAATACCCAGTACGTCCCCGGCTACGACCCCGCGGACCCCGACGGCAGGGAGCGCGGACACGCGCCCGGCCTGCTCAAGCTGCCGGAGGCGCGCGTGCAGGAGTCCACCGCCACGGTGCCTGGCGTCGACGGACAGAAGATGTCCAAGTCGTACGGCAACACCATCGAGTTGTTCGGGGACGAGAAGGAGATCAAGAAGCGGATCATGTCCATCAAGACGGACTCGACCGCGGTGGACGCCCCCAAGCCCACCCAGGACAGCCCGCTCTACGACTTGCTCAAGCTGATGCTGCCCGAGTCCGAATTCGCCGAGGTGGACGCCACCTGGAAGACGGGCGGCAAGGGCTACGGCGACTACAAGAAGAAGCTCCTGGAGGCCTACCACACCGTCTTCGGCCCGGCCCGCAAGCGCCACGCGGAGCTGGTGGCCGACCCCGCCGAGGTCGAGCGCATCCTCCAGGACGGCGCCGACCGCGCCCGCCAGGAAGCCAGCCGGCTCATGGCGAAGGTGCGACGGGCAGTGGGAATTCCCTGAACACTTGTTCCTGTCAGTTTCTTTGACCCCCCTAGGAGGCACTGTTAAGGAGGTGTGTCCCCCCCGGCTCGCGCCAGAGGCCGGTTTTTCGGGCTTGTGCGCGATGACGACCCGAATCCACCTCGAACCCGCAGCGAAGGACATCGTCCGGTGAGTGAAGGTCGCCACGCGCCGCCGCCCGATGACCTCCCACGTGACGGGGAAGGGCCGCGCACCCCCGGAGATGCCTTCCGGGTCGCGCTGCCCAACTTCGAGGGCCCGCTCGACCTGCTGCTCCACCTGATCAAGGAGCACCGGGTCGACATCTTCGACATCCCCCTGGCGCTCATTACCGAGAAGTACCTCGAGTATTTGGAGCGGATGCGGGAGGTCAACCTGGACATCGCCGGGGAGTTCCTGGTGATGGCGGCCACGCTGGCGCACCTCAAGAGCCGCATGCTCCTGCCGCGTCAGGATGCGGCGGCGGTGCCCGAGGGGGCCGAGGCGCTGGCGGCGGTGGAGGAGGCGCAGGATCCGCGCGCCGAACTGGTCCGCCGCCTGCTGGAGTACCAGAAGTACAAGGACGCGGCCGAGCACCTGTCCATGCAGGACCTGCTCGGCCGTGACGTCTTCGCCCGGAGCGTCCCGGTGGAGGCGGTGCCCATCCCCGAGGAGGAGGTGGGCCTCCAGGAGTTCTCGGTCCTCAAGCTCATCGAGGCGCTGGATCGGGTGCTCGAGCGGCTGACGCCCAAGGTGCAGCACGAGGTGGTGCTCGAGCGGGTCAGCCTGTCCGAGGCCATTCTCCGGGTGGCGGAGCATCTGCGGAAGAGCGAGCAGGCGACGTTCGAGAGCCTGTTCACCGAGCAGACCAGCCGGCAGGAGGTGATCATCACCTTCATCGGCATCCTGGAAATGGTGAAACGACGCCTCATCAAGGTGTACCAGGAGGAGCCGCTGGGCCCCATCCTGCTGATGCCCAATGGGGATGCCCTGGAGCGGCTGGTCCCCACGGAGGTCGACGAGAGTGACTACCGGTAGGAACGGTCCCGACGACGAGATGCCCGCGCCTGGTACCCCCGGAGGCCCGGGGCAGTTCTCCGAGGAGGAGATCGCCGCCGTCACCGGCCCTGGCCCCGCGGACAGCGACCTGGACGAGGTGGAGGCCGCGGCCATCGAGGAGGACTCGGAGGATGCCGCTCCGGACCTCCAGACCTCGTTCGAGAAGATGGTCTCGAAGAGCCGGGGGCTGTCCGGGGACCGCGTCCGGACGGTCATTGAGAGCGTCCTCTTCGTGGCCGAGCGCCCGCTGTCCGTGGACGAGCTGTACCAGGCCACCGGCATCACCCGGGAGCTCATCGCCGAGGCGCTCAACCAGCTCTCCGGCATCCACCGCGACGGCATCAGCGGCATCGTGCTGTACGAGGTGGCGGGCGGGTGGCAGTTCCGGACGGACCCCCACTCGGCCGAGTATGTGCGCCGCTACCTGCGGGTGAAACCACAGCGGCTCACCCGCGCCGCGGTCGAGACCCTGGCCATCATCGCCTACCGCCAACCGGTGACTCGGCCCGAGTTGGAGGAAATACGTGGCGTGGATTGCGGCGCCGTGCTGAAGGCCCTCATGGACCGCAAGCTGGTGAAGATCCTCGGCAAGCGCGAGGAAGTGGGGCGGCCCATTTTGTACGGCACGACGCGCGAATTCCTGGAGTTCTTCGCGCTGAAGGACCTGTCGGCGCTCCCGACGCTGCGTGAGTTCCATGAGCTCACGCAGGAGCACCGAGAGATCGTGGAGAAGGAGACGCAGCCGGTTCCGGTGGCTGCGGGTACAGTGGAAGTCCTGGCGGATCCAGGCTTCACGAAGCGGATGGAGAAGAGCGCGGCGGCCAGCGAGGCCGCGCTCGAGGAACTGGAGGAAGCCATGGCCGCCGCGGAGCGGACTCAGAAGGTGAGCTCCAGTGTCCTAGACGCGCCCCCACCGCCCGAGACGGGCGGCACCGAGGGGCCCAAGCCCGAGTGACGGGCAGCAATGGAAGAAGGGGAAGTATGGCGGCGGAACGTTTGCAGAAGTATCTGGCTCGCGCGGGAGTGGCTTCGCGCCGGCACGCAGAGGAACTCATCACCGCTGGCCGGGTGACGGTGAACAACAAGACGGTGACGGAGCTGGGCAGCCGGGTGGAGCCCGGTACGGACCTGGTCGCGGTGGATGGCAAGCTCGCCACGCCGCCTGAGGAGACTTCCTACTTCCTGCTGTACAAGCCCGTGGGCGTCGTGACGACGCTGTCGGATCCGCAGGGCCGTCCCACGGTGGCCGGCTACGTCGAGGAGACGGGCAAGCGGCTGTTCCCGGTGGGGCGCCTGGACTACGACGCCGAGGGCGCGCTGCTCTTCACGGATGACGGCGCGCTCGCGCACAAGCTCACGCACCCCAGCTTCCAGGTTCCTCGCACGTACCTGGCCAAGGTGAAGGGCGTGCCGGACGCGGCCACGCTGGACAAGCTGCGCGGCGGCGTGCGGCTCGAGGACGGCATGGCCACGCCAGTGTCCGTGGACGTCTTCGAGCGGGCCGAGCGCAACACGTGGCTCAAGTTGGTGGTCGCCGAGGGGCGACCGCACCTCATCAAGCGCCTGTGCGCGGCGGTGGGGCACCCCGTGGTTCGCCTGTTCCGCCCGGCCTATGCGGGCATCCAGGTGGAGGGGCTGCGCCCGGGGGCGCTGCGCCCGCTGTCGGCGCAGGAAGTGAAGTTCCTCCAGGGCGTGGCGGACGGAACGGTCACGCCGCCGGACGTGTCGCTGAAGCTGCCGCCTCGGCGCCATGGGCGCTCGGCGCCGGGCTTCGAAGGCATGGAGGACGACGAGGAGCTGTCGATGGATGACGACGCCCCCCTCATGCCCAAGCGCAAGGCGGCCGAGACGAGCGCGCCGCGCGCCCGCAAGGCCGCGGGTGGCGAGCGTTCGGAGCGTGCCGAGCGGAAGGCTCCGTCCGAGGGTGGAACGCGCACGGCGCGGTTCGCGTCGCGTTCGCGCGATGGTGAGGCCGGTGAGCGCCCGGCGCGCCGCGGCTGGAAGGAAGAGGACGACGCGGCCGAGACTCCGTCAGCCGACGCGGGTCGTCCGGAGCGGCGCGAGTGGAAGCCCGCGGGCGAGTCTCGTGGCGCTGGCAAGTCTGCGGGTGCGCCTCGGGGCCGCTTTGGCGGCGATGAGGGCGGGGCTCGCGGCGGTCGCTTCGGGGCTTCCGAACGTGGCTCGCGTGGTGGTTCGCGCTTTGGCGCGGGCAAGCCGGCGGGTGCACCTCGCGGTCGCTTTGGCGGCGACGAGGGTGGAGGCCGTGGCGCTCGCTTTGGCGGCGAGGGCGGCTCCCGCGGCGGAGCCCGGTTCGGCGCTGGCGAGGGTGGAGCGCGTGGCGGTTCGCGTTTCGGCGCGGGCAAGCCGGCGGGTGCGCCTCGGAGCCGTTTCGGGAGTGACGAGGGCGGGGCCCGCGGCGGCTCTCGCTTCGGGGCTTCCGAGAGCGGGGCTCGCGGCGGTTCGCGCTTCGGCGCGGGCAAGCCGGCGGGTGCGCCTCGGAGCCGCTTCGGGAGTGACGAGGGTGGGGCTCGTGGCGGCTCTCGCTTCGGTGGTTCCGAGGGGGGAGCGCGTGGCGCTTCGCGCTTCGGCGCGGGCGCGCCTCGCGGCCGTGCTGGCGCTGATGAGGGCGGAGCCCGGGGTGGTTCTCGCTTCGGTGGTTCCGAGGGTGGCGCCCGGGGTGGCTCGCGCTTCGGCGCGGGCAAGCCGGCGGGGGCTCCTCGGGGTCGCTTCGGAGGTGACGAAGGCGGGGCCCGGGGTGGCTCGCGCTTCGGTGCCTCCGAGGGCGGGGCTCGCGGCGGTTCGCGCTTCGGCGCGGGCAAGCCAGCGGGCGCGCCTCGCGGTCGCTTCGGTGGCGATGAGGGTGGGGCTCGTGGTGGCTCCCGCTTCGGCGGTTCCGAGGGGGGGGCGCGTTTTGGCGCGGGCAAGCCGGCCGGGGCTCCTCGGGGTCGCTTCGGTGCCTCCGAGGGTGGCGCTCGGGGTGGTTCGCGCTTCGGCGCGGGCAAGCCGGCTGGGGCTCCTCGGGGTCGCTTCGGTGCCTCCGAGGGTGGGGCTCGCGGCGGTTCGCGCTTCGGCGCGGGCAAGCCGGCCGGGGCTTCGCGGGAGCGCTTCGGAGGAGACGAGGGCGGTGGTCGCGCCCCTCGCTCGGCGGGCGGTTCGCGTGGTGGCTTCGGGGCTGGCAAGCCTGCCGGCCGTCCTGAGCGGCGGGAGTGGAAGCCCGCGGGTGAGGAGCGTGCGCCACGTGGACGCGCGCCTCGGTCCGGTGGCTCCGAAGGGCGCTCCTGGGCGCCGTATGACGCCTCGGGCCGTCCTCAGGAGCGCGTCGTGAAGGCGGGCTCGCGCCGTGGGGCCTCGGACGACTTCGGGTCCAAGCCCCCTCGTGGGGGAGCCGGCCGTCCGCCGTCGCGGGGTCCTCGCCGTCCCTCCTGAGTCGGGTAGGGAAGAGCCGCCCCCAGTGGGCGGCTCGGGGGCGCGTTGATATAACCCCGGCCGCAATCTCCACCGTCTGCCTCCTCGGAGAACGATGCGAACCGGCGCGCGCCCCCTCATTCTCGCAATGGCACTGGTCCTCGGGTGCAATGGCAGCCGGGACCAGCTCCTGGCTGACATTCAGAGTCCTCGTCCGGAGATTCGCGCCGCGGCGGTGAAGAAGCTGGCCACCCAGGGCAACGCGGATGACTTGGTCCTCTTCACCCGCGCGGCCAAGGACCTCGCCGCCATCGTGCGCGGCGAGGCCGCTGTCGCCCTGGGAGAGAGTCAGGATCCTCGCGTCGTCGATCTCCTCGGCGAACTGCTGGAGGACCCCGACGAGGATGTCCAGGGCCGCGCCGCCATGGCGCTCGCCAAGGTCAAGAACGACAAGGCCAAGGGCTACCTCAAGCTTCAGTACGGTCGCCGCGGCCGAGCCACGCGACAGGTCATCGTCCAGGCGCTCAAGAGCGCGAACGTTCCAGGCGCGATGGCCGAGGTCGTCGCCGCCGAGTCCAAGGGCCTCTGGGAGCGCAACCTCCTGGCCCTGACCGAGGGCGCGCTGCCCGAGCGCGTGGGCGCCGCGGAGGAGCTGGGCAAGAGTGGCCGCGCCGAGGCCGTCAATCGCCTCCTGCCGCTCGTGCGTGACAGCCAGGTCATCCTCGCCGCCGCCGCGGTTCGTGGCCTCGGCGACGCGGGAGACAAGGCCGCTGTCGGTCCCATTGGGCTGCTCCTCGACGAGAGCTTCCCGGAGCTGCGCGAGTCCGCGCTCATCGCGTTGATGAAGTTGCAGGACCCGGCCATCGCGCCGCGCCTCCAGGCCGTGGCCATGGAGAAGAGCGCCGTGAGCCCTCAGGCCACGGACGCCATCCTGTCTTTCCCGCGCACGCCCGCGACGGACGCGGCGCTGTGTGCCATCGCGCTCGATGGCGCGCGTGCCGAGGCCCTGGCTTCTGGCCGGGCCATGCGTCAGCGCGGTGGATGCCCCGCGGAGCCCATCGCGGAGCGCCTCTCGCGAGCGACCACCGCAGCCAGTGGACTCCAGGCGATCATGGGCCTGGGGCCGTCCGCGCAGGCCCTGCTTCCCAAGGTGGCTCCCTGGCTGAACCAGGCGGATGCGGGCCTGCGTGGGCTCGCGGTGGAGGCCGTGGCCGCCGTGGGAGATGCGTCCGTCGTCCCCGTGCTTCAGAAGCTGTACGAGCAAGAGGTGAAGGGGCTCGCGGCGCTGCGCGCGGATTGGGTCTCGGAGCCGCTGCCGCGCCAGTACGGCCCGGGCTTCGATCCGGACGCGCCCGTCGCATCGGGGCGGGGGAGCGATGATGGCCGAGCGGCCCGTCATGCGCAGCTGTTCGATCGGATCCGCGCGCTCAACGCGGCGCGGGCCCGCGCGGCGGGGCGGGAAGTGGTTCCGCCGCGTGCCCCCTCGGAGCTTTGCGACGACGTGGATTCTGCCCGCCTGGTGCCGTTGGCCAGCCTCTTGGGTGCGCTCGGCGAGCTGAAGGCCCCCGGGGCGCTGGAGCTCCTGACGGGCTATGCGAACGATTCGAGCACCACGCTGCGCACCGCGGCGCTGGTGGGGCTGACGCATCTGGGGCCCGAGGGTGTGGCCCTGGCGAAGTCCGCGCTCCTGGAGCCGGACCGCGATCTCCAGAAGGCGCTCGCCCAGGCCCTCTCCGAGCAGGCCGAACCGGGGCGGGACGCGCTGGTCGAGGCGCTGCCGAAGATGGGCGGCGAGAAGCTCCTGGTGTTGGACGCGCTGTCTCACAGCACGACGGTGCCCCCCGCGGCGTCCGAGTCGCTTCAGGCCGTGGTTCGCGAAGGCGGCCCCGAGGCCGCCCTGGCGGCGTCGCTGCTGGGGCGGATCCCCGCCAAGGACGCGGTACCCACGCTGCTCAAGGCGCTGGACGAGACGAACAGCGTGGCGCGCCGGGATGTGCTGCTCGCCCTGGGGGCGATTGGAGATCCGCGTGCGGCGGATGCCGTGGCGCGCGACCTGTACCACGACCTCCCCGAGATTCGCGCGGCAGCGGCGCGGGCGCTCAAGGAGATTGGCGGCGGGCCGCAGAGTGAGCCGCTCGATGCGCTCAAGGGCGACTACTTCCGCTCGGTCCGCGAGGCAGCGGGATCGGCGCTCGCCAAGGGAGGCACCGCTTCCGAGGGGGCTCACTAGATGGAACTGCGCCAGCTCAAGGACAAGGCCACCGAGGCCTTCACCAAGGGGCGCTTTTCCAAGGCCGCGGAGCTATACGACGAGTACTGCCGGGCCGATCCGAAGGATCATCAGTCGCGCTTGCGGCTGGGGGATGCCTGGTCCAAAGCGGGGCAGCGCGTGCGAGCCATCGCCGCGTATCAATCCGCCGCGGAGGGCTTCGCCCGTGAGGGTTTCCTCCCCAGAGCCATCGCGGCCAGCAAGCTGATCCTCGAGCTGGATCCGCAGCACAGCGGTGTGCAGCAGATGCTCGCGGACCTCTATGCTCGCCGAGGCACGCCAGCCTCTCCGCGTGCGCGCAGGCCCGAGGGGCCGCCTCCCGCCGCGGCGACCGCGATGGGGCCGGAGCTGCCAGTCCCGCTGGCGTCGCCACGTCCCACGCCGTTGGCGCTGGACGTGGCGGGCGCGCCCGTGGACCTCTCGGACGAGCTGCCGCTCGAGTTGGCTCGGCCCATGGCGGCCGTTGAGTCTGATGCGGTCGTGGTGACCGTCGAGGTGGAGGTCGAGCCCGCGGATGTCACGGGGGTGGAGATCTTCCCGGCAGATGCCTCCGGACCTGTGGATACGCGGTCGCTGCCGCCCGGGATGTCTCCGCGAGGAGCGGGCCGTGCGCCTGCGGTGGGCGGGTTGGGGGGCGCAACGCCCGGGACGGCTCCGGCGTCATCCACAGCCTCCGCCGCGCGTGCAGGGGCGGGGGGCCTTCCCGAGGCCGCGCCATGGCCAGTGGCCGCCGCGACGGTAGATGCCGGAGCTCGTGCGGAACTCGCTCCGCGCACTGAAGTTGCTCCTGGCGTGGCGGCTGCGCCGGGTGGGCAGCCATCGCGGTGGACGGCGCTTGCTGCGCCGATGCACAGCGCTGCCCCCACGTCTGAGCCTACGGTGGCCCGCGCGCCGACCGCGGCCCCTCCCGGACTTCGGCCTCGTCGCGCGGAAGCCGCGCATGGGGCGAATAGCGCGGCTCGTGCGGATGCGGCGCCTCGTGCGTCGGTGCCCGTGAGTGCTCCTGCGCGCCCCTCCGCGGTGGTCTCTTCGTTCACGGAGTTGGAGCTGGAGGCGGACTCGCTGCTCCATGCCGTGGAGCTGGCGGCTCGCGCGGGCAGCGAGGCTCGGGCGGTGGATGTCTCCGTGGAGGAAGAGGCGTATCCCCTCACGGAGGAACTCGGCGCCGAGTCTGCGGATCTGGAAGCGCTGCCCTCCATCCCGCTGTTCTCGGATCTGCCTCGCGAGGCATTCATCGCGCTGTTCGAGCGCTGCCCGCTGCGGCGATTCGGCGCGGGCGAGCGGATCATCGAACAGGGCAGTCTGGGCGATGCCTTCTACGTCATCTGCGAGGGCCGTGTGCGCGTCTTCCGCGAGGACTCCGGTCGTCGCGACGTGCTGGCCACGCTCGAAGGTGGCACCTTCTTCGGCGAGATGGCGCTGCTCTCTGGCGCGCCGCGGACCGCGTCGGTCGAGGGCGCCTCCGAGGACACGCAGCTCTTGGAGATCTCCGCATCCGTGCTCGCGGAGCTGTCGCGGAGCTATCCGCAGGTGGCCCAGGCCCTCAAGAAGTTCTGCCGCGAGCGCCTGCTCGTGAACGTCATGAATGGCTCGGCGCTCTTCCGTCCGTTCAGCCGGAAGGACCGCCGTGGCCTCGTGGAGCGCTTCCGTGCGCGCGACGTCGAGCGCGACGATGTCATCATCCGGGACGGCGCCGCGACGGATGGGCTCTACGTCGTCCTGTCCGGAGAGGTGGAGGTCCACAAGGACGGCCACTTGCTGACGCGGCTCAAGGAGGGAGATCTCTTCGGAGAGATTTCCCTGCTCCAGAAGACGCCCGCCACCGCGACGGTGATGGCCGCGCGACACACCACGTTGCTGCGGTTGCCTCGCGAGGACTTCGACCAGCTCATCTCCAGCCACCCGCAGATCCTCGTGCTCGTGTCGGAGCTGACCGACGAGCGCCTCCGTCGAACCGAGGCGCTCTTGAGCACGCACGCGGCGGGGACCGACACGCACGATCTCGACGAGGACCTCATCCTCGTCTGAGGGCTCGCTACTTCCCCTTCGAGATCAGCTCCTCGCGGGTGGCGATCCCCCGCGACTCCATCACCGCCATCACCCCGCGCAACACGCGCGCCTGCTGCGCGACCATCCGCTCCAGGTCCGAGACCTGCTGCGTGAGCGCCTCCACCCGACGCGCCAACTCCGACTCGCGCGGGGGGCTCGCGACCGGGAGCGGTGAGGCGCGGGCGGTCTCAGGCTCGGCGGGTGGGGCCAACTCGAAGAGGGCCTCTTCCATGCCGAACGTGAGCGGGGTCGCGGCGGTGGCGGTGACCTCGCCGTGGTAGTTGCGGCGGATGGCGCGCTCGATGGACGACGCGCTCGCCACCACGACGCCGATGCGCAGGCCCGCGTGGAAGGCCAGCTCTTGGAGCGACTCCACGTTCGTCGGGTCGGCCGTGGCCACGGTCAGCAACTTGTGCGCGAGGTCCACCGCGGTGGGGAACACCGTGTAGCGCTCGGCGATGTCCACGCGCAGCGCCTGGAGCGCGGGCGGAGAGGGGACGAACGACTCCAGCTCCACCGTGGGAATGGAGAGCTGCCGTGACAGTGCATGGACCATGGAGCTTTCGTCCACGTAACCCATCTGCACCAACGTCAGGCCGAGCCGTCCACCCCACTTGCGTTGCTCCGCGAGCGCGGAGCGCAGCTGCGTCTCCGTGAGCAGACCCGCGTCCATGAGGATTTCACCCAGGCGGCGCTTGCGGCCCATCGAGGGTGCGGAAGGTGGGGGCGACAGGGGATTCACAGCCGCCCAGCATACCAGCGAGCAGGCGAGGTCGCGTCCGTGGATCCTGCTCGGGAAGGCGCCTGCGGGGCTCGGTTGAGGTAGCTTTTGCACATGGCTCGAAGTCTGTTCATGGGAATCCTTGGGTTGCTCATCTCCGGCTGTGCCACCCAGCGGTTGGCGGGCGCGGACCTGGACAGCGTGCAGCGGCCCGCCTTCATCTCCCGCATCGAGGATGGCGCGGGGCCTCGCAGCATGGTGTTCCGCGATGATGACTCCTATGGGGGCAAGCTGAAGAAGCTGGAGCCGAAGGAGGCGGACCGCCGGCTCGTGGTGAAGCTCCAGAGGGCCGTCACGCGCTTCGAGATCTCCGAGCGCCTGCGCGTCAACACGCTGACGCAGTTGCCGCGCGAGGCGCCGTGGACGCAGACGGTGGACCCCGCGCAGGTGGCCTCGTCGCTGGAGAGCTTCCTGGTGGAGGAGGTCCCCGCGAACGCGCCGGACTACGAGCTGCTCTCGCCGCTGGGCGCGGACACCATCGTCGAGTTCGTCATCCAGGGCTACGGCATGCGCAGCAAGGGCGGACACGCGGGCGCGTTCGTCGAGGGCTACGGGCGCATGTTCTCCCTGAGTGGTCGCTCGGAGGTGTGGCGCCGGCCGTTCCATGTGGATCAGGTCGCCGCGGGCGCGCCGCACCTGGATCCCTTCAAGGTGGGCAAGGATCCGGAGCTGTTCCGGCTCGCGGTGACGGCGATGCTGGACGAAGTGGCCGCGACGTTCGTGAAGGACCTCACGCCGAAGGACCGACACGGGAGTGCTCCCAAGGCCGCGCCCGCGCGGCTGGAGGGGAACGGACCGGACAGCGTGCATGTGACGGGGCGCCAGGCCGCGCCCCCCAAGCCCGCCGAGCCAGAGCTTCCCGCGGGCGAGCTTCCCGCGCCGGATCCCTGAGTCAGAACAGCGCGTGCTCGGCCAGCAGCACGGCGAGGCCGACGACGAAGCTGAGCAGCGTCACCGGGAGGCCCACGCGCAGGTAGCGCATGAAGCTCATGTGTACCTTGCCGCGCGCGGCCTCGAACACGATGAGGTTCGCCACGCTGCCCACCAGCGTGAGGTTGCCCGCCAGCGTGGAGCCGAGCGCGAGCACGTGCCAGCCCAGCTCGGGGTTCTGCAGGCCGGGCACCCAGGAGCGCGCCAGCATCACGAAGGGCACGTTGCTGAAGATGTTGGAGCCCACCAGGGTCAGCGTGGCGAACCCGAGCGTCTCGCGCCACGGCGGCCCTGCCATCAGCGGTGAGAACAGCCGGCGAATGGCCTCGGCCCAGCCGCCCTGGTTCACGCCGTACACGACGACGAACAGGCTGGCGAAGAACAGGAGCAGCACCCAGTCCAGGCGCTCCAGGTATCGCCTCGGCTCCAGGCCGCTGAGCGTCATCACCGCGACGCCACCGGCCAGCGCGCTCCAGCTCATGGGCAGGCCCAGGAAGAACGCAATCACGACGCCGAGCAGCGAACCCAGCGCGAGCCACATCAGCCGCCGGTTCACGTCGGACGGAGGCGGGTGGGGATCGAATCGCCGCTCGGGGAGGTCGTAGCGGAAGAGGTACACCAGCGCTCCGGCGACGATGACGGTCGAGAGCAGCGCGGGCAGCGCCATGTAGGCCGCGAAGCTCGCATAGGACAGGCCCGAGGCTCCCTGGATGAGCATGTTCTGCGGGTTGCCGGTGAAGGTGGCCACCGAGCCGCTGTTGCTGCCCATGCAGATGGCGAGCAGGTACGGCACGGGCGGCAGGTCGACCTCCTCGACCACCGCGAGCACCAGCGGGGTCAACATCAGGCACACCGTGTCGTTGACGAGGAACGCGGAGAGGCCCGCGCTCACGAACGTCACCGCCACGAGCAGCCGGCGCGGCGTATGCGCCACCCGCACCGCCTGGGCTCCTGCGAGGCGGAAGACATTCGCGACCGACAGGTACTCGGCCAGCAGCATCATCCCGAGCAGCAGCAGGATGGTGTCGCCGTCGATGGCGCGCCCGCTCGGCAGCGTGCTGTGGCCCAGGACCTGGGCGGGGGTGACGATGCCGAAGACGACCATGAGCAGGGCGCCCAGCAGCGCACCACCCGCGCGGTCCAGCTTGAGCCCGGGCACCTTCGCCCCGGCGATGAAGACATACGTGAAGAGGAAGATGGCGAGCGCCACGGTGCCGGCACACTACCCGAACCGAGGCGCTTCGCAGGTGCTCAGAAGACGAAGGGGAAGCGGACCGGCTCGCCCTGTTCACGATGGGGCGTGAAGGCCCACGCGCGGATCTTCCCCTCGATGCAGCGAGCCATGGGCGTGCCGCGCAGCCGACCATTCTCCAGCAGCACGTCCGTCACACGGCCCGTGGGCAGGATGTTCCAGCGAACGACGACCCGCTTGCCCTCGTTGGTCGCCGCGCCGGGCAAGGCCGCGCAGGTCGCCAGCTCCGACTGATTCGCGAGGACCACCGAGAAGATGTCCTCCTGCGCCAGCTTCGCTGGCATCGCCTTCACCGAGGGATCCGGAGGAATCCACACGGACGGCTTCGGTGCTGCGGGGCGGGGGGGCGGGTGCTCCAGCTCATGGGCGTAGGCCTCGTCCGGGCCGATGTCTTCACCGGACTCCTTGGGCGGCGCGGGCGGTGGCGGAGTGCCGTCGTGGGGCGGCGGCTGGGTGACCTCGGGCTGGGTTCGGGCTCGGCCAGACAGGGGCGCCACGGACGAGGCGCGCACGTGAACTTCTGGCGCGAGCGGCGGCAGCGGCGTCCCTTCGTCCGCCTCGGTGTCTCGCGCGGCGCCCTTCTTGGACGGGGGCGGCTCGTCGTCCGAGTCGTCATCCGTTCGCGACGTCACGGGCGCAGGAGCGCGCAGCGCGGCGACAGGCGCTCCCGGCGAGGGGGCCGGAGGTGCCGAGGCGGGCGCTGCCTCATGCACGGCCTCGGTCGCGACGGATGGCGCACTCGCGACCGTCGCCGTGGGAACGGTGGGCGCCGGGTCCTGAATCGGCGGAGGAGGGGGCGCGGGGACGGTTGTCTCGGCCGGGAGGGCCTGCGCTTGGGGCGCGGGCGCTGCTTCATGCTGCGCGAGCGGAGGCGTCGGGCTCCGATTCCCCACGTAGACGAGCACCGCCGCCACGGCCGCGCCTCCGAGGAGGCCCCCGCCCAGCAGCGGCACGAGCCCAGAGAGCCAGCGCCGCTTCCGCGTGCCCCCCTGCGACGAAGGCTCGTGACCACTCGGTGCCGAGTCGCCGGCGAGCATGGGCACGAGGAGCGTTGGATCTCCCGAGATGTCTCGCGGCGCGGCGGCCGCGCGCGCAGGTTCGGGCTCCGCCTGGTGTGCGGGCGAACTGGCTTCGATGGGGACCGCGGCGACCGGCGTCGCCAGTGCCTCGGTGCTCGATGACGTCCGCGGCGACGGGGCGGCCTGCACGGGCGCGTTGGGCTGCGCCGCGGGCGCTCGGTGGACCGGGGCTTGAGGTGCCGGGGCGGACTGTGCCGCGGGGGCTTGGGGCACCACCGCCTGGGCGGGGGACACCACCTGTGCCGATGTCGCTGGCGCCGGCATTGAACCGGGCGCGAGCACCTCACGAAGCTCCGTCAGCTGATGAATGGGCTGCCAGGCCGCGAGCCCCTCGCGCCAGCAGAGTGAATCGGCGTGCAGCTCACCGCGCTGCCAATGGCCCCGCAGGGCGGCGACGTCGTAGGGCCCGGTGATTCTTCCACCCATGACCGCGTACCAGGCGTGACTCGGCGGGCTCTCTTCCTTCGGCGGCTCGGGGGGGCCATCGAGCGGGCTCGCGCGCTGCGAATAGCGCGTGCCTCGGTGCAGGCGCTCGGAGCCCACATCCCAGCGCGAGCGCGGCGCCGGCGCGCGGGGGACCACGGCGTTGCGCGCGGTGCGAAGCTGGCCGACGAACGCATCCAGCTCCGACTCCGACACCTCACCCAGGACGGAGGACCGGTCCGCCTCGGGAGTGGCCGGGGGTTTTCCACCATCCTCAGGGTTGCTGCCCATGCTGCTGCTCCTTCATCGCTCGCCAGGGCCGGGACCCAAGGACCCCGGTGACTTTGGACCCGGAGGCACCGCTCCCGCGCGCGAGCCTACTCAACCTTGCTGACGTGCGACGCCACCGCAAGCCAATGTCCGTCCCGCAAGACAAAGACGTTCGTGTAGCGAAAGGTGATGGCCAGTGGGCGATCGTTCCAGAGTCCCCGCAGCTGGGCGCGGCCCGTGGTGACGGCGCTGTCGCCGTACACGCGCGCCTGTCGATCATCGAGCGCGAGCGGCTCCAGGCTGCGCTCGGGCATGGCCACCGTCTGGAGGTAGCGCTCGCGGCACTCGACGGACGGGTCGAGCCCGCTCAGCACGAAGTCGTCCGCCAGGAACTTCTCCAGTCCGGCCGAGTCCTTCGCGACCAGGGCCGCGTACCACGCCTGCTCGGTCTCCAGGACCGCGGCCTCCGTCATGCCCGCTGCCGCGCTGCCTCGCGTCGAGGCGCAGCCCATGAGTCCGAGGGCGAGCAGCATGGGCGTGATGCGGCGCATGGGGGCTCCATGAAAAGGGGGACGCGAGGGTACCGGAAGCGCCCGACCACTGCTCCCTATTCCTGGGGGCGCTCCCTCGTCCGCTGTGTCGGTAGGACTCCCCGTTATCCTTGATGACCACTCAGCGCGAGGGCGACGGCTGAGTTCGCGCGTTGTCTCGCTCGGTGCACGTCTGTACAGTGCCCGGCCCATGAAGTCCGTGAAGGAACCCGAGGCGTTCTCCGGGGCTCGCCGCACGCCGTGGTCGGGTCCTCGCGGGCTCGACGCCGTCCTCCAGGGGTGGCAGCGCGATCGCCAGCTCTGGTCCTGCTTTGCCCTCGACGAGGTGACTCCCGCGCGGACCGGCTCCTTCGCGCCCGTGCCCGAGGACGTCGCGCCCCAGGTTCGAGAGGCGCTCCGGCGCCGCGGCGTCGAGCAGCTCTTCTCGCACCAGGCCGAGGCGTACCAGCGGGCCCGCGAGGGCCAGGACCTGGTCATCGCCACCCCCACGGCCTCGGGCAAGAGCCTCTGCTACAACCTGCCGCTGCTGGACCGCTTCGCGCGCGAGCCTCAGGCGCGTGCGCTCTACCTGTTCCCCACCAAGGCCCTGTCGCGCGATCAGGAAGAGTCGCTGCGCGCGTTCATGCGCGAGGCGGGGCTGGAGCACGGCGCCATCACCTTCGACGGCGACACGCCCGGGGACGCGCGGCGCGCGGCCCGTGAGCGCAGCGGCGTGGTGCTCACCAACCCGGACATGCTCCACACGGGCATCCTGCCGCACCACGCGGGCTGGGCGCGCCTGTTCGCGAACCTGCGCTACGTCGTCATCGACGAGCTGCACACGTATCGCGGTGTGTTCGGCTCGCATCTGGCCAACGTGCTTCGGCGCCTGCAGCGGGTCGCGCGCTTCCATGGCTCGTCGCCCACGTTCATCCTGGCTTCGGCCACCATCGGCAACCCGAAGGCGCATGCCGAGCGGATGCTGGGGCGCAAGGTCGCGCTGGTGTCGGAGAGCGGGGCGCCCTCGGGTGAGCGGCGCGTGCTCGTCTACAACCCGCCGGTGGTGAACGCCGAGCTGGGCATCCGCGCCAGCTACCTCAAGAGCGCGGTGCGGCTGACCGCCGACCTGGTGCGCTCCGGCGTGTCCACGCTGCTGTTCGGACAGTCGCGCAACAATATCGAGGTGATGCTCAAGTACCTGCGGGATCGGTTCGTCGAGGAGAAGCTGGACCCTTCGCTCATCCAGGGCTACCGCGGGGGCTACCTGCCCGGGACGCGGCGCTCCACTGAAGCGGCCATGCGCGCGGGCGAGGTGCGCTGCGTGGTGGCCACGAACGCGCTGGAGCTGGGCATCGACATCGGCTCGTTGGACGCGGTGGTGTGCGCGGGCTATCCGGGCTCGGTGGCCGCGCTGTGGCAGCGCTTCGGTCGCGCGGGACGCCGCGGCGCGGGCAGTCTGGCGCTGCTCGTCACCTCCAGCGCGCCGTTGGATCAATACCTCGCGGGAGATCCGCGCGCGCTCACGGGCGCTCCGGTCGAGCACGCGCGCATCGATCCGGACAACGTGGAGATTCTCGTCCAGCACCTCAAGTGCGCCGCGTTCGAGCTGCCCTTCGAAGAGGGCGACTCCTTTGGCGACGTGCCGGTGGAGAGCACCACCGAGGCGCTCGGGTTCCTGGCGCAGCACCAGGTGGTGCATCCCTCGTCGGGCGAGGGGGGACGCCGGGTGTTCCACTGGTCCTCGGATGCGTACCCAGCCAACCATGTGTCGCTGCGCAGCGTGGGCTGGGACAACGTGGTCATCATCGAGCTGGGCTCGGATCGGACCCTGGCGGAGATGGACTTCCGCTCGGCGCACACGATGCTGCACGAGCAGGCCATCTATCAGCACGAGGGCGAGCAGTATCAGGTCGAGCGCTTGGACCTGGAGAACCACAAGGCCTTCGTGCGCAAGGTGGCGCCGGACTACTTCACCGACGCGATGACCTACGTCCGCGTGAATGTCATCCAGGAGGACCAGGGCGCGCCGCTCGGGCCGGTGCTCCAGGTGGGCATGGGCGAGGTGTCCGTCATCGAGAAGGTGGTGGGCTACAAGAAGATCAAGTTCCACACGCACGAGAACGTCGGCTACGGCGACGTGCGCCTCCCCGAGATGCAGATGCACACCACGGCGCTGTGGCTGACGGTGCCGGAGTCGGTGGTGCGCTCGCTCGACGCGCCCCGGCCCGCGGTCATCGATTCCTTGCGCGGGCTGGCGACGGCGCTGCGCACGGTGGCGTGCGTGGGGTTGATGATCGACCCGCGCGACCTCGGCAAGACGCTGGGCAATCGCGACGAGGCGGACGGTCCGCCGCGCAAGGATGGGAGCGTGGGCTTCGACCCCACCCTCTTCCTCTACGACAACATCCCCGGCGGCGTGGGGCTGGCGGCGCGGCTGTTCGATCAGCGCGACGAGCTGCTGCTGCGCGCGCGCAAGCTGCTGGAGACGTGCGCGTGTGAAGAGGGGTGCCCGGCGTGCATCGGTCCGGCGGCGGGGAACGTGCCGGGCGCGGCACCGGTGGACGTGCATCCGCGCAAGCGGCTGGGGCTCGACGTGCTGGCCGCGCTGGGCATCGCGGGCGTGCAGTAGTCGAGGGGCGCGGGCATGGACCTGAAGCGCAAGCTGTCGCGGCTCACCAGTGCGGGGCCGGGAGGTCGGCCCGTCGCCAAGGCCGCGGAGCCGCCGGTCTCGCCCGAGCCCGTGGCCGCGGAGGCCGAGTCCTCTGTCTCGGCGCCCGAGCCCGAATCGTCCGCGCCGCCCTCCACGGATCCGCGCGTGGAGGCCCTGCGGCGGTTGCTGACGGGGTGGGCTGAGCGCCAGGGGACCGCTTCAGCGCGTCGGGCCGTGGGGCCCGTGCCGCCTCCGACGCCGCTGCCCGTGGAGGCCCGCGAGACGCCTCACGGCACCGTGCACGTGTCCGAGCGACTGCTCCCGCCAGGGCACCGGCATGGCAGTGCCCCCTTGGACGGCGCGCTGGACGCGGACGCCGCGCTGGTGGCAAGCCTCGCGCTGCATCCGGAGCTGGCCGGGGTGGATCTCCAGCGGATGCTGTTGCTCGACACCGAGACCACCGGGCTCGCGGGCGGAACGGGCACCGTGCCGTTCCTCGTAGGCATGGCGTGGTTCGAGGGCCGGGCGCTGCGCGTGCAGCAGCTCTTCTTGCGTCGCTTGGGCGAGGAGGGCCCGCTGCTGCGCATGCTCGCCGAGCGCCTGGCGGAGGCGTCCTGCCTGGTGACGTACAACGGCAAGAGCTTCGATTGGCCCTTGCTGCGAACGCGCTTCGTGCTGAACCGCGTGCCCACGCCAGCCGTGCCACCGCATCTGGATCTGCTGCACTGCGCGCGGCGCGTGTTCAAGCACCGGGGCAGTGGCGCGCGGTTGGTGCACCTGGAGGAGCAGTGGCTGGGCCATCGGCGGGTGGGGGACGTGGATGGCTCGTTGATTCCGGAGCTGTACTTCCGCTTCCTGCGTGGCACGGATGGCTCGGAGCTCACGGGGGTGCTGGAGCACAACGTGAACGATCTGCTCCTCCTGGCGGCGCTGCTGGGGGAGATGGTCCGGCGCTTCCGGGCGGTGGGCGGCGCGGGGGAGGATCCGCGAGACCTCCTGGGCTTCGCGGGCGTGGCCGAGCGCGCGGGGGACGCCGAGCGGGCTCGGGCCTTCGCGCAGGCCGCGGCCGAGGGGGGCCGAGGCGACGTGGGGTTGGAGGCGCTGGTGCTGGCCTCGCGCGTGTCACGCCGCGCGGGGGACAACGAGGAGGCGGTGACGTACCTCCACCGGGCCCTGACCACCGCGCGTGGCGCGCAGGCCGCCGAGCTGCACCTGTCCCTGTCCAAGCTGTATGAGCACGCGCTCAAGCGGCTGCCGCGCGCGCTGGAGCATGCCCGGCTCGCGGCGGCGGCCGAGCTGCCCGAGGCCCACCGGAGCCGCGTCGAGCGATTGGAGCGCAGGGTGTCCCGCGGAGCGCGAGAGCTGCCTCTCGCGCTCGACGTCGAGCCCCGCGGGAGCGTCAGGACTTCTGGTTGAGCCCCGCGGCGATGGAGCGCACCAAGGCGCGCGGGCTGAAGCGCACCATCTCCATGCCGAACCAGTTGGCCACGCCGTGCACGGACAACACCCGGCCCTTCATCATCGCGCGGTAGGCATCCGCCGCGACGTCCGCGGCCTGGGCGACGCCGGGCCGTTGGAACAGGCGGGACTTCTCCGTGCCCGCCCGTGAGGCGAACTCGGTGCGCGTCGCACCCGGGCACGCGCACGTCACCGTCACGGGGGTGTCCTTCAGCTCGTACGACAGCGCCTCGGAGAACGACACCACGAAGGCCTTGGTCGCGTAGTACGTGGCCATGTACGGCCCGGGCTGGAAGCCCGCGGTGGACGCGATGTTCAGCACGCGCCCGCTGCCGCGCTCGCGCATGGGCCGAACGAAGAGGTGCGTGAGCTTGAGGAGCGCGGTGCAGTTGACCTCCACCATCTCCGCCTCGCGCGCCAGCTCCAACTCCAGGAAGGCCCCCGCGGAGCCAAAGCCGGCGTTGTTGACGAGGAACTCGACCTCCAGGCCTCGGGCCTTCACGTCCTCGAAGAGGCGCTCGGGTGTCTCGGGCCGCGTGAGGTCCGCGGGCAGCACATGCGCGCGGATGCCATGGTCCTTCTCCAGCTTCGTGGCGAGCGTCTGGAGTCGCTCGGCGCTCCTCGCCACGAGGATGACGTCATGCCCATCCCGAGCGAAGCACTCCGCGAACTGCTCGCCCAGGCCCATGGATGCGCCCGTGATGAGGGCCACTTTGCGCGACATGTCGTGTCTCCGATTGGTGTGCCCGGACGTCAGGGCACGGATTCAGTCATTCGAGGAGCGGGGCCCAACACCCGGTAGTGCCAGAAGGCGAACCCCGAGCGGCGCAGCATCGGAGCCGCGTCTCGCTCGAGCTCGACGCCGTGCTGCACCTGCCGCGTGGGAGGCACGGGTTCCTCCGCCTCGGTCTGGACCCAGACGGCGTCCGCGGCGGTCTTCATCGCGGGGATGTAGAACGGCGTCCGCTGATAGTCCCCGTCCTGGGGAAGGGGCCGGGCCGCGCGCTCGTCCGGGGGCTGCAACGCGGCGATCAGGTAGACGCACCAGTAGTTGCCCAGCAAGAGCGTGCCCGGGGCTGCCTCGGAGAGGGCGAGCGCCGCCGCTCGGGCATGGGTGTGGCGGAGGTGCTCCGGTGGCGTCGGCGGGAACACGGGGCCCGCGACGAGCAGCCCTCCCACCAGGACGATGCCCGCGGCGTGGCGAATCCTCGGCGAGACGCGCGCGGCGAGCTCCGAGAGGACGACGGCTCCCAGGCCCATCTGCGCGAACAGGAGGATGAGACAGAAATAGCGCGGGTTGTAGGCGTTCAGGCGCACGTGCTGGATGAGCACCAGGGCGGGAATCTGCGAGAGGGCCACGAGCGCACAGCCGGCCGCGAACCACGTCGTCGGAGAGGGGGGGCGGCCTTGTCGTCGCGCCGCCACCAACCCCCAGAGCACCGCGGCGACGAGGGCCGCGAGCACGAGCAGCGCGGGAGCAGGGCCGGTCATCAGTTGGCCCAGCACCTGCCGCGCGTTCTCCAGCAGATATCCCCGGTCCAGCATGAGGTCGGTCCGGTAGGCATGACCGAACGCTTGGCGCGAGAAGCGGTGGTAGAGGACCAGGAGCTCGCGCTCCACGAGGAACGCGCCCAGCAATGGCACCAGCGGCGCCAGTCGCCATGCGCGCGCCCGTCCGGTGCCCTCCAGGCGGGCCTTTGCCACTTCGAGCCCCGCGAGCACGAGCAGCGACGGGAGGCTCGAAGAGGAGATCCACATCGCGAGCGTCGCCGCGAGGAACGCGAGGGCGCCGTAGGCCACGACTCGGGGGGGCTCAGCGGCCTTTGCCTGGCCCCTCAGCGCAAGCCAGCTCCACACCAGGGCGACGACCTGCCAGCCATAGGGCTGCGAGAGGTCGAGCAAGTAACGCTCCTGCCCAGGCGATAGCACCAGGAGGAGCGGAATGAAGAGCCACAGCCCCCGTCGCATGGGCCCCGAGGGCACCAGCGCCCCGAGCACCAGCGCCGAGGGCCACAGCATCACGAACATCACGCGCTGGAGGCCCTCGGCCGTCCAGTTCGTCCCGCCCAGCGCGCGGGCCAGGAGGAAGGGCCACATGCCGAAGCGGTCCTGCCCGAAGTAGAAGAGGTGGAAGACGTCCAGCGTGCGCGCCCGCGTCACCAGGACCGGGATGGCGCTGTCGGACGTGAACTCGTGATGCCACGAGGAAGACGGCGAGATGAGGCGCAGGATCAGCGGCAGCGTGAGTCCCCAGCCCAGCCCGGCGACGAGGGTCGCGACGAGCGCCCCCCAGTTCGTTACGGCTCTCCATCGTTGCAACAGGTTCACGGGCCCTCGCCGGATTCGCGCCGCGGCTCCACCCTTGCCGCGGTCGGCCCGCGACTCTAGTCACAGCCCGGGGGGCTCACCCAAGGTGAAACACGTCAGCGCCGCGGCACCTGGGCCTTGCCCATCATCCCGTCCATGTACACGTGCGTGCGCCCCTCGATGAGATAGGTGCGCGAGGGCACGTGGGCCCGCACCAGGACGGCCGCCTCGCCCGCGGTGAGGCCCGGCCACGGCTGCCCCTGGCTCAGCGCGCGCGCGGCCTCGGGTGGCTCCACGGACTCGATGGTCGTCTCCAGCGTGGAGGGGATGCCAGGGATCCGGTAGCGCAGCGTCATGCCGGGCGCGAGCTCGCCGCGGTAGCGCTCGGGGAACAGCGCGACGAGGGCGGGCAGGGCGTTCGGCACCACCAGCCACATCAGCAACTCACCCGACCTGACCGCATCGCCGGCGCTCACGCGCACGTCGCCCACCACTCCAGCCTGAGGCGCCGTGAGCTCCACCGGGCCGCCTTGCGTCACGAGGCGCGCGAGCACCTGGCCTTCCTCCACGTGCTGGCCCGGCCCCACGAGGACGTCCTGGAGGTGCCCCCCGGCGCCCCCCTCGATGGCGAGGCGATCGCCCAGCTGCACGAGCACACCCCCTTGGATGTCTCCAGGCTGGCGCGCGCACAGCAGCGCCCCGCCCACGAGCAGCGCGACGAGGGGCAGCGCGATCCACCCCCAGCGCCTCGGGCGGGGGGCGGTCGAATGATCCGGCGGCGAAGTCGGTGGGGCGGGGGGCACGATTTCCTCCGCGCGCAGGATGGGACAGTCCCGCGGGGCCTTCCACCTCGGATGCGAGGCCAGGAGCCGCTTCCCGCCGCGCGCCCGCTCCTGGAACGCCTGGGTTGCGGGGCTGTCTGGGCACCGGTGGGTCCGGATGCGACTCACAGGCATGTATGCCTGCATCCTCCCGACGCCCTGATGTGCCATGCTGTCAGGCCGCCGTGACCCCGTCCTCCTTCAAAGCCCTCCTGGTCCTCCTCCTGGGCCTGCTGGCCAGCGTGGCGCGCGCCGCCGAACCGACGCGCGAGGACGCGGTCCGCGAAGAGCTGGAGCGCCAGCTTCGCGAGATGGTCCCCGAGTCCCCCACCGAGGTGGTCCTCTCGTTCGAGGGCTTCGCTCCCGAGGAGGGCTACAAGGTCGTGGAGACTGACTTCGTCCTCGACGGCAAGCCGCTGGCGGTGCCCTCGGTGGAGGAGCTGAACGCGGCGGGGCCGCACCGGCTCGCGGTGGTGAAGGTGGAGCCGGGCGAGCACACGCTCGTGTCGCGCGTGAGCCTCGCGAACGACTCGTGGAGTCTGTTCAGCGCGACCAACGGCTTCCTGTGGAAGCTCACGGCGTCGGTGGGCTTCCAGTCGCAGCGGGGCCTGCGCGTGGTGGTGAAGGTCGTCCCGGCCGTCGTTCCGAATGCGCCGGATCCGCGCCTCAAGCTGAAGCTCGGGCACCAGGTGACGGCGGAGATGATGAAGCCCGTTCAGGAGGTCTCACAGGCCGACCTCCACCCGGACGCGGGCACGCCGAAGCCGCGCGCGCAGGCCCCGGTGACTCCGCCAGCGCCCACCGCGCGGCCTGGGCGGCTGGTGTTCAAGGTGACCGCCAAGAAGAAGCCCGTGCCCGCCACGGTCTTCGTGCGCGGCGCCGCGTCCCCCACGAAGGTGGCGGTGGATGGCAAGGCCCGCAAGCCCTCGGACGTCGCGGTCGCGGCGGGCACGTACAGCGTGGACGTGGTGGCGCAGGGCTTCCTCGCGCAGACGCGCCGCGTACAGCTCGCCGCGGGGGCGGAGTCCTCGCTGGCGTTCTCGCTGGTGCCCCAGCCCAAGCCCGCCCAGCGCGCGACGGTGAAGGGCAACCACGTGGAGCTGCCCACGCCCATGGGCTTCCCCGAGCAGAAGCCCGCTCCGGACAAGGCGTCCCTCGCGACCGTGGACCTGGTCGTGGACGTCCTGGTGCGCGAGTCCGGGGCGCGCCTGCGCATCGAGGGGCACACGGATGGTCAGGAGGTCCCCGCCGCCGCGCGCAAGGGGCTGTCCGAGGCCCGCGCCAAGGCGATCGCCGAGCTGCTGGCGCGCGCGGGCGTGGATCCCGCTCGGGTGGAGACGGCCGGCCTGGGCGACAGCCGGCCCAAGGCCCCGAACCTCATCCCCCGCGGACGACAGCTCAACCGCCGCGTGGAGCTGGTGCTCCTGCCCCCGTAGGCGCCTCGGCGTCCAGTCCCATCACTTCCATGGTGTGCTTCAGTCGCTGGAGCCCCATGCGCACGAGCGCGCCGCGCAGCTCGGGCTGGGCGAGGAAGAACTTCTCGAAGACGTCGCGTTCCAGCCGCAGCAGCGTGCAGGACGTGAGCGTGCGCACCGTGGCCGTGGCCAGGCGGCTGCGCAGCAGGGAGATCTCCCCGAAGAGCGCCCCCTCCTTCAGCTCGGGGTAGGACGTCACGCGGCCGTCCTCGTAGGTGTGGAAGACCTCGCAGCGGCCCCGCAGGAGCAGATAGAGCGCGTTGCCCGGCTTGCCGCGCGTGAGCAGCGTGGTGCCGGCGTCCAGGGTGCAGGGCACGAACGCGCTGCCCAACTGGCAGCGCAGCTCGGTGGAGAGCCCCGCGAGCAGGGGGCTGCTGCGCAAGGCATCCGCGAGCAGACGGGCGCGGCAGGCCTCGACGATGGCCTCGCCCTTCACGCCGTAGCGCTCCTCGGCTTCCTTCACGCCCGCCTCGGTGATCTCCAGCAGCTCGGTGCTCTCCATGGCCACCACGCTGGCGGTGCGCGGCGTTCCGGTGAGCATCGCCAACTCGCCGAAGAACTCGCCGGCGCCCAGCTGCCCCACCTCGTCGCGCGCGCCATCTTGCGACTCGCGCACCACGGACACGCGCCCCCCCAGGACCACGAACATGGAGCGGCCGGCCTCTCCCTCGCGGACCACCACCTGGCCGGCGGGATAGAAGCGCGTCCACATGGGCGGGGCCGCCCAGGCGGTGTGCACGTCGCCCAGGCGAGAGTCGCTCGGCTGCGCGTCGCCCGCGGGCGCCTGGGCGCCGCTCGACTTGGGCGCGAAGAGGGACAGGATGCGTGCACTCAGCAAGGACATGGGCCCTCCATGAAGCCAGGCTGGGCAGCCAGGGCGACGTGGGGCGCACCATACCTTTGCCCGGCGTCCAAGCAGTAGAGCGCTTCGCGTGCCCGGGCGCCCGGCCCTCGAATAGGGGCGGGGGGCGCGGGGTTCTCGCACCAGTTGCATGGGGGGTTCGCATGGTCTCGCGACCGCCGCCGGGGCTGGTGCGGCCGACGGTGGCTCCACCGGCGTCATCCCAGGAAGACATCCTCCGGTACATCTCGGAGAGCAGCGACGATCTCATCGCGGCCCTCGACACCGGCTTTCGCTTCGTCGCCTTCAACCCCGCCTACGCCCGGACGTTCGAGCAGCTCTTCGGCGTCGCCATCGCGGTGGGCATGGACCTGCGCGCGGCCATCCAACAGCCTGTGGAGCGGGCCAACGCCGAGGCCGCCTGGGCTCGCGCGCTCCAGGGCGAGGCGTACACCCTCGTCTCCGATTTCGGGGAGCTGAGCCGCCTGCGGCGCACGTATGAAATCGTGTTCCGCCCGCTCTTCGACGCCGCCGGCACGCGGCAAGGGGCCTTCCACATCGCGCGGGACGTGACCGAGCGAGAGCAGGCCCAGGCGGAGGTCCGGCAGCTCACCGCGAAGCTGGAGCGGCGCGTCCGGGAGCGCACGTCGCGCTGGAGGTCCACGTCCCGAGCGCTCGCGCGCGAGCGCTCCCTGATGCTCCAGACGATGGACCGCGTCACCGATGCCTTCTTCGCGGTCGATCGCGACTGGCGCCTGACGTACATCAACCGGCACGCGGAGCGCCTCATGCGCCGAAGCCGCGAGTCGCTGCTGGGCCGCGTGCTGTGGACGGAGTTCCCCGAGCTGGTGGGCGGCGCTTTCGAGCGAAGCTATCGGCGCGCCCTGGCGGAGCAGCGCACGCTGGTCTTCGAGGAGTTCCATCCTACGCTCGACTCCTGGTTCGAGGTGCGGGCGTACCCCTCCGAGGAAGGCCTGTCCGTCTTCTTCCGCGACATCGGCGAGCGCAAGAGCGCCGAGCTGCGGCTGAGAGACTCGGAGCGCTTCATGCGCTCGGTGCTGGGCGCGCTCTCCTCGGACCATGAGGACGCGCGCGTACGTCGCGCCGCGACGGAGGCCCAGCGCCTGCTCGCGCGTGAAGAGGCGGCCCGCAAGGATGCGGAGGCCACGCGGGAGGCCATGGTCGCGGCGCTCGAACGCATCGAGGATGGCTTCGTCGCGTGCGACCTCTCCTGGCGCTTCACCTACGTGAACCAGCACGCCGAGGCGCACATCGGCCGCCCCCGCGGCTCGCTCCTGGGGCGCTACGTGTGGGAGGCGTTCCCAGGGGCCGTGGGCTCGCCGCTGGACCACCTGCTGCGTCGGGCGGCGCAGACCCAGCGGGTCCAGGAAGAGGAGGTGCCCTCGTCCATCTCCGACCGGTGGCTGCGCGTCGTGGTCCACCCGTCGCCCGAGGGGCTTTCGTTCTACTTCCGGGATGTGACCGCGCGTCGCGTCGCGCAGCAGGCGCTGGGGCGCTCCGAGGCGAAGCTGTCCGGCATCATCGCCATGGCCTTGGATGCCATCATCGTGGTGGACGCGAGCCAGCGCATCCAGCTCTTCAACGACGGCGCGCGTCGCATCTTCGGCTACGCCCCCGAGGAGGTCCTCGGCCAGCCGCTGGAGGTCCTCATCCCCGAAGCGTCTCGCGAGCGTCACCGCGAGTTCGTGCAGCGCTTCAGTGAGCAGCCCCGCGCGCCCTCACGGAGCATGGGAGAGCGGGCGGGAATCCTCGGCCTGCGCAAGAGCGGCGAAGTGTTCCCCGCCGAGGCGTCCATCTCCCGGCTGGATCTCGACGATGGACGGGTGATGGTCGCCATGCTTCGCGACGTCACCGCGCGGCGCAACGCGGAGCGGCGGCAGCACTTCCTCGCGGAAGCCGGAGCCGCCATCACCCGCACCCTGGATTGGGAGGACACCGCGCGGGCCATCGCGCGGCTCGCCGTACCACTGTTGGCGGATGGGTGCGCGGTGGTGGCGCGCGACACGGAGGGCAAGGTCGAGCCCTGCACTCAGGTGTCGGCGATGAGCCCGCTGCTCAGCGCCCTGCTGCGCGCGGCGGTGGCGCGACCTCCGCGGGGCGCGCTGGGCGGCGTGGTGGAGCAGGCGCTGGCGACGGGCGAGGCCGTGGGCTGGGATGCGCCCTCGGGCGACGTCTCGGGCGTGGCCTCGGCGATCGCCGCGCCGCTCGTGGCGCACCAGCGCACGGTGGGCCTGCTGCTGGCCGCGGCGGGGCCGGGCCGCCGCTATGACGCGGACGACCTCGCGCTCGCGCGGGAGTTCGCCCGCCGGGCCGCGCTGGCCATGGAGAACGCGCGCCTGTACCGGGCCTCGCGCGAAGCCATCAGCGTGAGAGACGAGATGCTCGGCATCGTTTCTCACGACCTGCGCTCCCCCTTGGGGGCCATCACGCTCTTGTGTCGCGCGACCGCACGGCACCTGCCACCCGGTGAGCCTGGAGCGCGCGGCCGTGAGGGATTGGAGAAGATCCGCCGCGTGACGGTGGGGATGAACCGGCTCATCGAAGACCTGCTGGAGGTGGCTCGGCTGGAGTCGGGGCACTCGCCCCTGGACGCGGAGCGCCTGGAGGTGCCGAGCCTCGTGGCCCAGGTGGTGGAGCTCAATGAGCCCCTGGCCACCAGCCAAGGCCTGACGCTGCGCGTGTCCCTGGAGGGCGAGGCCGCTGAGGTCTGGGCGGATCGCGGGCGCGTCCTGCGCGTGTTCCAGAACCTCTTGGACAACGCCATCAAGTTCACCCCGCGCGGCGGGAGCTTGCTGCTGCGCGCCGAGCCCTGGGGGGACTTCGTGCGCTTCTCGGTCGCGGATACGGGGGCGGGCATCGAGCCGGCGGCGCTGCCGCACGTGTTCGATCGCTTCTGGCAGGCCCGCCACGCGCGCAAGGCGGGGGCCGGCCTGGGGCTGGCCATCGTCAAGAGCGTGGTGGAGGCACACGGCGGGCTCGTCCAGGTGGAGAGCCCGCCAGGGCAGGGGGCCACGTTCGCGTTCACGCTCCCGCTCGCGGGGCCCCAGCCTCCCGCCCAGGCCTCAGTGTGACGCCACCGGCTGGGCGAAGGCCTCGGAGCCCGAGCGGCGCAGCACCGGCGCCGAAGCGCTCAGCGTGCCCACATACAGCCGGCCGTGGAAGCCCTTGTCGTTCGTCTCCGAGAAGAGGTGCACGCCGCGCGGAGTGTCCGCGCCCTGGCGCGCCTCGGCGTTGGGGCTGAGCGCGAAGGTGTCGCACGCGACCTTCTCCCAGACGTTGAAGCGGCACGCGAACTGGGTGCCACGCAGGAAGCCCACGTCGAGCGCCTTCACGCTGCCGGACGCGAGCTGGCGCGAGAGCCGCGCGCCGAGCGGCACGAACTTGCTGTCCCAGCGCACGTTGGCGGTGCGGACGTGCACATCGCCCGCGAGCACCAGCGTCCAGGCCTCCGGGTTCTTCGCGCGGTGGGCCAGCAGGTGCTGCTCCATCTCCGCCTCCCGCGCATTGCCCGACGCCGCGTCCGAGTCGAAGGCCACCACGGACACCGAGCGCCCCGAGACCCGCAGGCGCCGCGCCTGCTCCACCAGCCGGAGCATCGCGCTGCTGCTGCGGCCGTCCTGGTACGCGCGGCGCCAGAAGGAGCTGTCGCGCAGCAGGCGCTCCAGGTCCGTCGGGCGGCCCTCGCTCGTCAGGTACGCGTCCAGGACGCGCTGCTCGGAGGCAGGGATGGACAAGGCCAGGGACACGGGCACGTCGCGCGCGGTCGCGTCGCACAGCAGCCGCGTGGCGGCCTCGGGCAGCTCGCGCGTGCCGAGCGGATCCGCCAGCAGCAGCACGTGGCCCTTTTGAATGAGCACCTCATCGCCCGGGAGCGGCGCCCCACAGTCAGGCGGCTCGCGCTCGGCGGGCCCCGTCTCCGAGCTGTCCTCCGTCACCACCGAGAGCATGGGCACCGAGGCATTGCCGCCCACCAACTCCAGCGACGGGACCATCTCCAGGCGCGCGAGCAAGCGGCGCTCGATCTCCAGGTCGCGCGTGCCGCGCACCAGCTTGAAGCCCTCCATGGCGGGCACGCCCTCGAACGTGTCGTGGACGAACGTCTTGCGCTGCAGGTACTTCTCCTCGCTCGCGAGACGGTCGCCGATGAACTTCGGCTTCTCGTCGATGTTCATCTCGTTCTCGCTGTAGCGAAGCCGGAAGACGCGGACCACCGACTGCCGCGGCGCCACCTGCACCCCGCGAACGAAGAAGCGCTCCCAGGAGCGATTGCCCGGGAGGTTGAGCCCCGGCTCGTGCGCGGACGTGTACAGCTCATGCGTCCCGGCGCGCTCGAAGACGTCGTACTTCATGTCCTCGAAGACGTGCCGCGTCATCATCAGCGCCTCGTCGAGCGGCACCAGGTACACGGTCTCCTGGGTGGGGACGGCATCCTCGTCCTCCGCGCGCGCCTCGGCGGACTGCCCCCGCGAGCCCGACACGCTCGCGCAGCCCATGCACAACAGTCCCAGCATCCAGTGCCACCGCATCGCATCGCTCCCGTCAGTCCAGGTCTGGCCACGGCCCCCAGCACGGAGGGCTTGCCCACACGCCCGTCAACGTCCACGACGCCTCTGACATATCGTCGGGGAGGCGCGTGGCGGAAGGGGGCCCGAGGTCCGACCATCGTCGGGGGTTGGATGACTACGCGGCGGTCTTGTGGAATCGACGGGTCGCAATGCCCAGCATCAGCACTCCAAAACCTGAGAGCAGGAGGAACTGTGGCCACAGGTCGGAGAGGCCCGCGCCCTTGAGGAGCACACCGCGCAACACTTCGACGTAATGGCGCACCGGATTGAGCCAGGTGAGCCACACGAGCCAATCCGGAATCGCGCGCAGTGACGTCATCACGCCGGACAGCAGCACCGCGGGGAGCATGAAGAGGAAGCCGCCGACGAACGCCTGTTGCTGCGTGCGGCTGGCCGTCGCGATGAGCAGCCCCGTGCCCAGGGTGGACATCAAGTAGAGCAGGGTGGCCAGCGCCACCAGGAGCAGGCTGCCGCGCAGCGGCACGCCGAACACCCACGCGCCCACGCACAGCGCCAGCCCCACGTCCAAGAGCCCCACGAGGAGAAAGGGCGTCACCTTTCCCAGCATCAACACGCTGGAGCGCAGGGGCGTCACCTGGAGCTGCTCCAGCGTCCCCGTCTCACGCTCGCGTGCCAGCCCCATGGACATGATGAGGGTGGTGACGATGAGCAGCAGCATCGCGGCGATGCCGGGCACCACGTACACCGCGGTCTCCAGCGCCGGGTTGTAGAGGACGCGCGACTCCAATGTGACCGTGGAGCGTGGCGGTTCGCGGCCCAGGCGCCGTGCCTGCTCCATGCCCAGGGTCGAGGCTCGCGCGGCCGCATGGCGCGCCACCGCGTCCACGGCCACGCTCGAGCGCACCGGATCCGATCCGTCCACCAGGGCCTGCACCCAGGCGCCGTCACCGCGCAGCAGGTCCTTCTCGAAGGACGGGGGGAACACGAGCGCCACCGAGGTCTCCCCGTCCTCCAGCAGGGTCGCGGCGGACCGTTCGTCGTGGGGCTCCGCGATCAACCGCAGGGTGTCCCCGGCCAGGAGGGTGCGCGCGTGCTCGCGGCTCTCCACGCTGCGGCTGCGGTCCACCACGGCCGTGGGCACGCGACGCACGTCGAAGTTGACGGCGAACCCCAGCACGAAGAGCTGCATCAGGGGCGCGAGGGTCAGCAGCGCCATGACGCGTCGGTCGCGCACCGTCTGCCGGACCTCCTTCACCACCACCGCGCGGTACTGCACGAGGAGCGGATGCACGTGTCCGGCCTTTCAGTCGAGCCGGCGCTGGAAGCGCGCCATGGCCGCGGCGAGGATGAGCAGCGCGAAGAGGGCGAGCGCTCCGAGTTGAGGCCACAGCACCTCCAGCCCGTTGCCGCGCAGCAGCACCCCGCGCAGCACGCTGACGAAGTAGCGCGCGGGGATCAGCGTGCTCAGCAGCCGCAGCGGCGCGGGCAGGTTGGAGATGGGGAAGATGAAGCCCGACAGGAGCATGGAGGGCAACATGGATGTCAGGGTCGCCACCTGGGTCGCCACCACCTGATTGCGCGTCACCACCGAAATGAGCAGTCCCTGGCCCAGCATCCCGATGAGGAACAGCAGCGCCCCCAGCCCCAGCACGGGCAGGCTGCCTCGGATGGGAACGCTGAACACCCAGGCGCCCGCGGTGAGCACCAGCAGCACCTGCGCGAGCCCGATGCACAGGTAGGGCAGCAGCTTGCCCACGACGATCTCCATCCGCCCCACGGGCGTGGCGAAGAGCTGCTCCATCGAGCCGCGCTCCCACTCGCGCGCCACCGTGAGCGCCGTCATCAGCACCGCGACGATGGCGAGGAGATACGCGGCGAGCCCCGGCACGACGAACAGCGCCGAGCGCCCCCCCGGATTGAACAGCGTGCGGATCCGCACCTCCACAGGAGGGGCGGGGAGGGGCGCACCCTCGCCCGCGAGTCGGGGGCTCGCGACCTGGATGAGCGCCTGTGCCTTCGCGAGCACCTGCGTGGCGGTGTTGCCGTCCGCCCCATCGACCAAGAGCTGCACCTGGGCCCCTCCAGAGGAGACAGCCCGCGCGAAGCCCTTGGGCAGCACCAGCACCGCCACCACGTGGCCCCGCCGCGCATCCCGTAGGGCTTGCTCGGGGGACGGGCTCTCGGTGCTCACCACGAACTCCTTGGATGCGGTGAACTGGCGCACCAACTCGCGCGAGGCCCACGTCCCATCCTGATCCACCACCGCCAACTCCAGGTGGTCCACGTCGAAGCTGATGCCGAAGCCGAACAGCACCAGCATCACCACCGGCATGGCGAGCGCGAGATAGAGCGTGCGTGGGTCGCGGCGAATGTGCAGCACCTCCTTGCCGGCGATGGCGAGGATGCGCCCCCCCGAGCGACCGAAGGTCGAAGCCACCATGGCGCTAGTCCTCTCCTCGCTGCGCGGAGGCCGTCAGCGCGAGGAACACGTCGTCGAGCGTGGGCGCGGACTCCTCCATCTCCAGCGGCTCCACTCCCCGGGCGCGCAACCACCGCGCCACGGCCTGAGCCTCCACTCGCGTTGGATCCACGCGCACGGTGGCCCCGGACCCGAAGCGGCTCACATCCAGCACGCCGGGCTCACCGCGCAGCCCATCCAGCGCCTGGGCCAGCCCCGGGCCGCGGACATCCAGCACACGGCCTGGGGCGTGCTCGCGCTTGAGCGCCTCGGGGGTGTCGAGCGCGACCAGCCGCCCGTCCACCATGATGCCGATGCGCGCGCAGTTCTCCGCTTCGTCCATGTAGTGCGTGGTGACGAAGACCGTGGTTCCTTGCGCGGCCAGCTCGCGGATGAGCTGCCAGAAGGAGCGGCGCTGGAGCGGATCCACCCCCGCCGTGGGCTCGTCCAGGAACACGATGCGGGGCCGGTGCATCACCGCGCTCGCCAGTGCCACGCGCTGCTGGACTCCTCCCGGCAACGCACCCGTCACCGCGTCACGCACGGAGGTCAGTTGCATGCGCTCCAGCATCGCGTCGATGGCGGCGCGCAGCGTGGCGCCGTGCCCGCCATATGCGGCGGCGAAGAACTCCAGGTTCGCGCGCACCGTGAGGTCCAGATAGAGCGAGAAGCGCTGGGACATGTAGCCGATGCCCGCCTTCACGCGCTCGGGAGCGATCGCCACGTCGTGGCCCGCCACGCGCGCGTGGCCGCCCGAGGGCTGGAGCAGGCCGCACAACATGCGGATGGTGGTGGACTTGCCCGCGCCGTTCGCCCCCAGGTAGCCGAAGATCTCCCCGGCCCCCACGGTGAAGCTCACGTCGTCCACGGCCTTGAAGTCGCCGAATCGCCGCGACAGGTGCTCCACCTCGATGACGTTCACGCGGCCCTCCCGTCGCGGCGGGCGATGATCGCCAGGAACACGGACTCGAAGTCGGACGGAGACACGCCGTGGGCGCGCGCGAGGGCGCGAGGCTCTCCCTCCGCGATGAGCTGCCCTTCGTACAACAGGCCCACGCGGTGGCACCTCGCGGCCTCGTCCATGTACGGCGTGGACACGAGCAGGGTCATTCCCTCGTGCACCAGTCCATAGAGCAGCTCCCACAGCTCGCGGCGACTCACGGGGTCCACGCCGTTCGTGGGCTCATCGAGCAGCAACACGCGAGGCCGGTGGAGCAGGGCGCACGCGAGCGCGAGCTTCTTGTACATTCCGCCGGACAGCGCATCCGCCCGCCGCTCCGTGAATCGTCCCAGGCGGGTGATGTGCAGCAGCCGCTCACGCCGCGCTTCGAAGTCGGGCCGCGACAGGCCGAAGAGGCTCGCGAAGAAGTGAAGGTTCTCGTCCACGCTCAAGTCTCCGTAGAGCGTGTTGCGCTGCGGCACGAGCCCCAGTCGTTCGCGCGCCTCGCCTCGTGGATGGGCCGGGTCCACGCCCAACACCGTCGCCGAGCCCTCGTGAGGCCGCAGGAGGCCGGAGAGGATGCGCATGGCGGTGGTCTTTCCCGCGCCGTCCGGCCCCACGAGGCCGTACACCTCGCCCTGGCGCACGGCGAGCGACACGCCCCGCAGTGCCTGGGTGGCACCGAAGCTCCGCCGCACGTCGCGCAGCTCCAGGTCCCGCGTCTCGGCGGCGCTCACGGGCGCTGCTCCGCCACCGAGGCATCCGGCACGGGCCCCAGCACGATGTCCACCGGCATGCCGGGCAGGAGCGCCCCGTCCGGCGCGTCGATGTGCACCTCGACCGGGTAGACGAGCCGATCGCGATCGCTGCGCGTCTGCACGTTGCGCGGCGTGAAGGCGGCCTCGCGCGACACCGTGACCACGCGCGCCGTGAAGGCGCGATCCGGGTACGCGTCCGCGTGGACGGTGGCGGACTGGCCCGGGCGCGCGGCGGCCAGCTCCGCGTTCGGCAAGTAGAAGGTGGCCTTCGGGTGGCGCGTGTCCACGAGTCGCGCCAGCACGGTGCCCGGCATGGCCAGGTCCCCGGGCTCCAGCGGCAGCGTCTCCACCGTGGCGCTGAGCGGGGCGCGCAGCTCGCACTCGCTCACGGAGACGCGGGCGCGCCGCAGCGCCGCCTCGGCGGCTTGGACGGCTTGGAGGGCCGCCTCGGCCTGCTGCTGACTGGCGCGCTCTTGCTCGGAGGCCGCACGGGCTTGACGGGAGGCCGCGGTGCTCGCGTGGCGCGAGGCGATGAGCTGTCGGCTGAGCGCGTCCGCCTCGGCGCGGGCCTGGTCCCGCGTGGACTCCGCCGCCGCTTCGCCCAGCTTGTCGATGCGCTCGGCGTTGCGCCGCGCGAGGCCGAGTTGATCCGCCAGCGATTCCTGTTGCGCCGCGGTGCCCTCCGCCTGCGCGGCGACCGCCTCGCTGCTGCGGCCCGCGGCCACGGCCGAGGCGCGCGCCGCGTCCGCCTGGGCCCGAGTCTGGGCGAGCCGCGCCTCGGCTTCCGCGAGCCCTGCCTCGGGCTCATTGCAGTCGAGCGTGGCCAGGAGCGCCCCTCTGGCCACGGAGGCGCCCTCCTCCACGTGGAAGGCGACGATGCGCGCGTTGAGGCGCGAGCGCACGTCCACCACCGTGCCCTCGACCACGCCCGAGCCTCCCGACGGCCCTTGCGCCGCGCGCCGCTCCCGCAACAGGCGAGCGCCCAGCAGCGCGGTGAGAACCCCGATGAGAGCGACGAACAGCAGGACGGCGCGGCGCATGACCCCTCCCGGCCCACGGGTGACCGTGGTGCCACCGATGGCCCATTCGCAAGGCTCGTGCCCGTGATGCCCCACGAGGGATGCGCCGTGTCGCCCGTCGGGAGCCCGACCCGCCGGACTGCCGGAAACCCGACACCTGTCGGATTCCAGGCAGGGGAGAGGACCGCGGCTCACTCGGGAGGCTGCGTGGCACCGCCATTGCTTTGGGGCGGCGCCGACCACTCGCCCCTGGAGGGCCGCTCTCCCATGCTCGACATGTTCTTGTTCTACGGCCTCGCGCTTCCCTGGACTGCCCCGTCCCCCTCGAGCCCGGCGCCGCGCCCGATTCCCGCGCGCCGTCCTGTGCGTGCGAAGCCGCGTCGGGCGCAGGCACCGAAGCCCGCCGCGCGCTCCACGCGACGGCGTACCATGCGCCCGCGGACGAAGGCGAAGTGACGTCCCGAGGTGGCCATGGACACGGCGAGGCAGCGCGACTTCAACGAGATCCAGATCCGACACTTCAGCCGCGTGTTCGGGCGGATGGTGCGCATGCGGTTGCACATCGGGAAGCTGCTGCTGACCGCGACCACCGTGGCCGCGGTGTTGGATCCCGCCCTGTGGCGGCGGGTGACCGTGGGCATGCTGGTGGCGGGCTGGAGCGGCCTGTCGCTCTTTGAGCTGTGGCGCTTCGGTCGACGTGGCCTCACGGCCTCCAGCATGCCGTCCAATATCTGGGGCAGCCTGGTGTTCCAGTTCGGGTTCATCGTGTGCACCGGAGGCATCGCCAGTCCGCTGCTGCCCTCGCTGCTGCCGGTGTCCTTCGTGAGCGGCGTCGTGCTGAAGGATGATGCGCGGCGGATGATCCTCGTGGCGAACCTCGTCGCGCTGGGAGTCCTGGCGTGTCTGCAACTCTCCGGCGCCTTGCAGGGGCTGCCCTTGGGCTTCCTGGGCTCGGCGCCGCCGTTGTTCCTGCTCGTGGGCGTCATCGCCGTGGCGATCCTCGGCGTCATCGCCAACCGCGCTGGCGCACTCATCCGGGTCGCGTTCGACAACATGCTGGTGGATGCGCTCGGCCACCGCGATGAGCTGCTGGCCGTTCATCGCAACCACGCCCGCGAGCTGGAGGCGCTGTCGGGAGAGATTGCCCACGAGCTGAAGAACCCGCTGGCGACGGTGAAGGGCCTCACCCAGCTCATGGCCCGCGAGCCCGGACGTCCGCAGCCCAGCGAGCGCCTGCGCGTCCTGTCCTCGGAGGTGTCGCGCATGCAGGGCATCCTGGACGAGTTCCTCAACTTCTCTCGGCCCCTGGTGCCGCTGTCCGTCAGTGCCATCGACCTCGCGGAGCTGTGTGATGAGGCGCTCATCCTGCACGAGGGGCTCGCGTCGGAGCACGCGGTGCGCCTGCTCCGCGAAGGCTCGGGGCCAGTGCTGGCGCGGTGTGATCCGCGCAAGGTGAAGCAGGTGATGATGAACCTGTTGCACAACGCCATCGAGGCCAGTCCTCCCGGCTCCCAGGTGGTGCTGCACGTGGGCTCGACGGACGTGGGGGACGCGCGCGTCGTGGTCGTGGACGAGGGCTCCGGGATTTCACCTGAGATGGCGGATCGGGTCTTCGACGCGGGCGTGACGTCGAAGGCGCGTGGCTCGGGCCTGGGGTTGACGGTGGCACGCGCGTTGGCGCGCCAGCATGGTGGCGAGCTTCGTCTGGAGAACGGGCGGACGTGCGGCTGCGTGGCGGAGCTGGTGCTCCCACGCGAGCTGCCCGCGGGAACGCTGGGGACGGGTGTGGAGACGAGGGCGCATGTCTAGGGACTCAGCGGTGCCGGCAGGTCCACGCGTCCTGGTGGTGGATGACGATGCCGGAGTCCGCTTCACCTTGCGCGAGACGCTGACCAGCACCGCGCAGCTGGAGGTGGATGAGGCGGCGGACGGCGAGGCCGCGCTCCAGGCGATGGCCGAGCGCGCCTATGGACTGGTCATCACGGACCTGCGGATGCCGCGCATGGATGGCATGCAGCTGGTGCGGCGCATCCACGCCATGCCGCATGCGCCTCGGGTCATCGTCATCACGGCGCATGGCTCGGAGCGCTTCGCGGTGGAGGCGATCAAGGCCGGGGCCTACGACTACTTCCGCAAGCCTTTCGACGTGGATGAGCTGCTGGCGGTGGTGTCTCGCGCGTTGGAGGCCGTGCGCCTGCGCATGGACAACGAGCGGCTGGCGGGAGAGCTGAACCTCTCGCGCTCCATGGTGTTCGCCGCGGAGTCGATGAGCCGGCTGGCGCAGCTCGTCCAGCGCGCGGGGCCTCGGGACGTCACGGTGCTGGTGACCGGGGAGAGTGGCACCGGCAAGGAGCGCGTGGCCGAAGCGCTGGTGCGCGCCTCACCGCGCGCGGCCAGGCCCTACCTGCGCTTCAACTGCGCGTCGCTCACGGAGGACCTCGCCGAGGCCGAGCTGTTCGGCCACACGAAGGGGGCCTTCACGGGGGCGCACCGAGAGCGCGCGGGCCTGTTCCGCGAGGCCGATGGCGGCACGTTGCTGCTCGACGAAGTGGGGGAGCTGGCATCCACGCTTCAGGCGCGATTGCTGCGCGTGCTCCAGGAGGGCGAGGTGCGGCCGGTGGGGACGGATCGCCCGGTGAAGGTGGACGTGCGGATCCTGGCCGCCACGCATCGCGACTTGCGCAAGCTCGTGGCGGAGGGGCGCTTTCGTGAGGACCTCTTCTACCGACTCAACGTGGTGCATCTGCGCGTGCCGGCGCTGCGCGAACGGCCGGAGGACATCCCGGTCCTCGCGAGAATGTTCCTGGATCGCTTCCGCGACCGATTCCACACCGGTCCCTTGAAGGTTCCCTCGGGCTTCATCGAGCGGCTGTCGTCCATGCCGTGGCCCGGCAACGTCCGCGAGTTGGAGAACACGCTGGAGAGCCTGGTGGCGCTCTCCAGCGATGGCGAGCTGGACATGGAGTTGCTTCAGCGCGCGGAGACGACGGCGACGACCGCCGCGCGCGGCCCATCCGCTGGTGCCGTGGACAGCGTGGCCGGGGCGGGGCTCAAGGAGCGGGTGGAAGCCTACGAGCGAGGCCTCGTGTTGGACGCGATGGCGCTGGCCGGAGGCAACCGCAGCGAGGCGGCGCGGCGGCTGGGAATCGGCCGCGCGACGCTGCACGACAAGCTGCGCAAGTATGGGTTGGACGGAACAGAGGAGGGCGGGGCACCGGCGTGAGCCGCCCTCCGTGGGTCCGTCAGCGCGCTGCGGGCGCCTTGGCCGCGCCGAGTGAGCGCACCACTTCGAGCGCCTTCCGCACGTGCTCTCCCACGCGAATCTGGGAGTCGAACGCGTGGCGGACGATGCCCGAGCGGTCGACAATGAAGGTCACGCGGCCGGGAATGAGGCCGAGGGTGGAGCGAATGCCGAAGGCCGCGCGCGCCTGGCCGTCAGGGTCACTCAGCAGCTTGAATGGCAGCCGGTATTTGGTGGCGAAACCTTCGTGGGACGCGACCGAGTCGCTGCTGATGCCCACCACCTCCGCGCCCGCCGCGGCAAAGTCCTCGTACTGATCGCGAAAGCTGCACGACTGCACGGTGCATCCCGGGGAGTCGTCCCGCGGGTAGAAGTAGACGACCAGGACCTTGTCGCCGAGCAGATCCTTCAGGCGCACCGGCTTCTCGCCCGGTCCCAGCAGCGTGACGTCTGGAATGGCTTCGCCCTCTTGCAGCGTCTTCGCTCTGGCCATGGCTCGCTTTCAGGACAGGCTGGGTCACCACGCCCGCCAGTGAACTCGGGACATTCTATACGGAGAAATCCTGCTCAAAGTGTCAGGTGAGCCGAAAGGGAAGTCGCTATCTTCCCGGGCCGCTGTCGCCGTGCCTTCACTCCTCTCCGGAACTGTATGAACCCAATGCCTCGCGTACGTCCTTTCGGACGGCGCTCTCTGTGTGCCCTCCCGGGCGTGTTGTCCCTGCTCGCACTGACCCTGGGTGGGTGCGCCACCGTGCCCCCTCGGGGGCAGCTCGTCATGCGCGATACGGCCTTCCCGCTGCGGGACTTCCGCTTGGGCTCGGGGCTGCGCGTCGTGGTCGAGCAGGACTCGCGCGCGCCCGTGGTCGCGGTCGCCGCGTTGGTGGGCGTGGGCAGCTCCAATGACCCTCAGGGCAAGGAGGGACTGGCGCACCTCGTCGAGCACCTCGCCTTCCGTGCTCGGCATGGCGGCACGGCCTCGGTGTGGACGCGGTTGGAGCAGAGCGGCGCGGGGCGCTTCAACGCCTTCACTGGCATGGACCACACCGTCTACGAGACCATGGGGCCTCGGGAGTCCCTCCCGGCCCTGCTCGCGCTCGAAGGACAGCGGCTGGCCGCGCCGCTCGATGGCGTGACGCCGGACGTGTTCACCGTGGAGCGCGAGGTCGTTCGCAACGAGCTGCGCCAGCGCAACGAGTCCGGCTATGTGGGCAAGGTCACGAGCTGGGCCTTCGAGAACGCGTTCCCCGAGGGCCATCCCTATGCGCGCCCCGGCATCGGCACGCATGAGAGCCTGACAGCCACCACGCTCGCGGACGCGCAGCGCTTCGCGCGGCTGAGCTACCGGCCCGAGAACGTGACCATTGTCATCTCCGGTGACGTGGAGTTGACGACGGTGGATGCGCTCATCAACAAGGCCCTTCCGCCCTCATGGGTGGGCTCGGGGCCGCCGCTGGCGCTGGAGCAGCGCCTGCCTCGCGACATCGTCGAGCCCCCCGTCGCGCCCGCGGCCAAGGAGTTGGTGACGCACGAGGCCGCGGTGACGTCGCCCGAGCTGTACGTGTCATGGGTGTTGCCGCGCGGCTTCGATGAGGCCAGCGCCGTGCAGGAGTTCGTGGCGTCCTCGCTGGACTCCAGCCTGATGCGCGCGGCCTGGAATGACGGAGACATCGCATACATCGACACCGGCCTCATCCGAGGCACGCGCGCGTCGCTCCTGCTGGTGCGCGTGGTGTTGAACAAGGGAGATCATCCCAAGCGCTCGCTGGAGAAGGTGCTCGACGAGGTGCATCATTCGTGGTCCGACACCAACGACGCCGCGGGCGTTGCCCAGCGCGAGCAGACGATCGTGGAGATGCGGCGCCACGTGGCCGCCGGAATGGTGCTCGACTCCGAGGACCTCCTGGCTCGCGCGGTGCGCCGGGCCGAGCTGACGCACTTCATGACGGACGCGCGCGCCTTCAGCCGCGCGCAGGGCGCCCTGCTGTCTCTCAGTGGGAGCAAGGTGACGGGCTTCGCGTATCAGTGGCTGCAGCGCTCGCGCGCCCGCGCCTTCCTGGTGCGGCCGGGTGCCACCGGGGTCGGGGCGCTCAAGGCTCCCTCGCTCCTGATTCCGGACGAGACGGTGGCGAGCGCGCCGCCCGTGACGCCGTCGCTGTCCGCGTTCTCCGCGCCCGTGAAGACCGTGCGGCTCGACAACGGCGTGGAGGTGGTGATGGTGCCGCGGCCGGGCCTCCCGCTGGTGCGCGTGGGCGTGGCGCTGAAGGGGGGCGAGGTGAGTGGTCCCAGCGCGGTGGCCACCCTCGCGAACCTCGGCGCCTCGGCCGAGACGAGCTACGAGGGCAGTCCCAGTGATTGGGGGCTGCACACCCGCAAGTCCCTGCGCAGCGATCAGGTCCGCTACGAAGTCGCGGGCCCCGCTGGCAACGTCGGCAACATGCTGGCCATCACGGCGGAGAAGCTCTCCACCATGCGCATCACCGAGCCGGTCGTGAAGTTCATTCACGACGAACTCCTGCCCTGGACCGCGGCCGCGGACGCGCGCCCGGGCGTCATCGCGAACCGCCAGCTCATGCAGGCGCTCTATGGGAAGCACCTGTATGCGCAGCCCGCCACCTACCAGACGCTCTCCGCGGTGGATTGGGAGTCCACGCGGGACTGGGTGAAGGTGAACTACACGCCCGCCAACGCGGTGGTGGTGATCGCCGGCGAGTTCGACATGGCGCAGGTGGAGCCGCTGGCCCGCAAGTACCTCGGGGGCTGGGGTGCGAAGGGGCCCGCCGTCGCGCCTCCGGCTCCTCCCGAGCCTCCCGCTGCCATGCCGCCGACGCTGTACATCACGCCGGTCACGGGCGCCACGCAGGCCTCGCTGAGCGTCGCCTGTCGCCTTCCGGCTGCTACGCCCGAGGCCGAGGCGCGCTATGCGGTCATGGCCGAGCTGGCTCGGGCGCGCTTGTGGACGCAGGTGCGTCAGCAGCGCGGTGCCAGCTACGGCTTTGACACCCAGGTGTCGGTGGCCCGAGGCGGCGCGGCGCACCTCCTGGTGGAAGGCGTCGTGGACTCGCCGCAGCTCGGCATGGCGCTGGGCGTGGCGCGTCGGATGTTCGCGAGCTTCGCCAAGGACGGCGTTCCGGCCGCGGAACTGGAGCGGGCCCGCACGCGCCTCATGACACAGGCCGTGGTGGACTTCAGCAGCACCGAGGCTTGGGTGGATGCGCTCCTCGACGCGCGCGTGCGTGACTTCTCGGCCGAGTCCGTGGCGCAGCGCCCCACGCTGATCCAGGGGGTCACGTCCTCGGACCTCAAGTCCGAGTTCGCCCGGTGCACCGAGCACCTGGTGATGGGCGTCCAGGCAGACGAGGCCCAGGCCAAGGCGGCCGCGAAGGAGTCGTCGCAGCTCTAGCGGGGCAGGGACACACGACGGTGGAAGGAGGGCCGGGTATCCCTCACAATGTCGCGCATCTCTTCCTGGAGCGTGCATGCCCCGTGTGTCCCGTTGTCTCGCGGCATTGACCCTGTTCATCGCGTCAGGCGCCGCCTGGGCACAAACCCAGTCGGCGCCCCCGCCGAAGCCACAGCGCTACGGCTTCTCCGAGGAGCGGACCGAGTACATCCGCTCGCACTACACCAAGTTCGAGTACCGCATCCCCATGCGGGACGGGACGCACCTCTTCACCTCCGTCTACACGCCCAACGACGCGAGCCCCACCCGGCGCTATCCCATCCTGCTGACGCGCACGCCGTACTCGGTGGCCCCGTATGGCGCGGACCGGTACAAGTCCGCGCTGGGCAACTCCTCCGCGGATGAGAAGGAAGGCTTCATCTTCGTCTTCCAGGACGTGCGCGGACGGATGATGTCCGAGGGCACCTTCGTCAATGTCCGCCCCCAGGTGGCCGGCAAGCGCGGCGCGCAGGACATCGACGAGAGCACGGACACCTACGACACCATCGACTGGATGGTGAAGCGCCTGCCGAACAACAACGGGCGAGTGGGCATGTATGGCGTCTCGTATCCGGGGTTCTACACGGCGGCCGGCGCCATTGATTCGCACCCGGCGCTCAAGGCCGTGTCGCCCCAGGCGCCCATCGCGGACTGGTTCTGGGACGACATGCACCGTCACGGCGCCTTCAATCTGGTGCTGGCCTTCGACTTCTTCTCGGCGTTCGGGCGTCCTCGGCCCACGCCCACCGCGAGCGAGGAGTGGACGCCGTTCGAGCACGGCACGCCGGACTCGTATGAGTTCTTCCTCGACCTGGGCCCGCTGTCGAACGCGGACTCGAAGCACTTCAAGGGGGACGTCGCGTTCTGGAAGGACATCACCGCGCACCCGAACTACGACGCGTTCTGGCAGTCCCGGAACCTGTTGCCGCATCTGAAGAACATCAAGGCGGCGGTGCTCGTGGTGGGCGGCTGGTTCGACACCGAGGACCTGTACGGACCGCTTCACACCTACGCGGCCATCGAGAAGCAGAACCCCGGCATCGCCAACACGCTGGTGATGGGGCCGTGGCGGCACGGCGGTTGGGTCAGCACGGAAGGCGCGTCGCTGGGAGACGCGGACTTCGGCTTCGCCACCAGCGCCACGTTCCAGGAGATGCAGCTGAACTTCTTCAAGCACCACCTGAAGGGCGCGCCCAAGCCGGAGATTCCCGAGGCCTTCGTGTTCGAGACGGGCGCCAACCGCTGGCGGAAGATGGAGTCCTGGCCGCCTCGCGAGGCGCGCGAGACGCGGCTGTACTTCCAGCCCAAGGGCACCCTGTCGTTCCAGGCTCCGCGAGAGAGCGCCGAGTCCTTTGACGAGTACGTGAGCGACCCTGCCAAGCCGGTGCCGTACACCAAGGAACTCACCGCGGGCTGGGCCAAGAACTACATGGCCGAGGATCAGCGCTTCGCGGCGACGCGGCCGGACGTCCTCGTCTACGAGACGGAGCCGCTGACGGAGGACCTCACGCTGGCGGGCCCGCTGGACGCGGACCTGTGGGTTTCCACCACGGCCACGGACGCGGACTGGGTGGTGAAGCTGGTGGACGTGAACCCAGGCAAGCTGCCGGGTTGGTCGCGCGAGGACGAGCACTCCGGCGCGCTGAACCGGGGCAGCCAGCAGACGCTGGTGCGCGGCGAGCCGTTCCGCGGCCGGTTCCGCACCAGCTACAGCGAGCCTCGGCCGTTCACGCCCAACGAGCCCACCCAGGTGCGCTTCACCGTCAACGACGTGTTCCACACCTTCCGCCGGGGCCACCGGGTCATGATTCAGGTGCAGTCGAGCTGGTTCCCGTTCATCGACCGCAACCCGCAGACCTTCGTGCCCAACATCTTCGAGGCGAAGGAGTCGGACTTCGTGCGCGCCTTCCATCGCGTGTACCGGTCCGCCGCGCATCCCAGCGCGGTGACGGTGCGCGTGCTGCCGCCGCTCGACGGGTGAGGCCGAGGCTCACGCGGGCGCGCCGTCGGTTCTGCTAGGCTCCGCGCCCGCACGCGCAGGCATCTGGATGGGGAGGGTCATGACCGGCACCGACCGGCCCGGCACCGAGCCGGTGCTGCTCGACGGGAGCGAGTCCGCGGGAGAGGCGCAGCACCTCCGCATGGCTCTGTCCCTGTCGCTCATCACCGGCCGCCCGTTTCGTTTCACGCACCTGCTCGCGCGCGGCGAGCCCCCGGGCCTTCGGCCGCAGCATCTGGCGAAGATCCGGGGCGCCGAGGCCCTGGGCGGCGGCGTCAGCGACGGCGCGCTCGTGGGCTCCACGGAGCTGTCCTTCACGCCCGGGCTCGTGCGCCCGGGCGACTACGTGGTGGAGCTGGGGCCGTCTGGCAGCGCGCCGGAGCTGTTCCTGGCGTTGTTCTATCCGCTCGCGCTGGCGGGAGGAGGGCGGCTCACGCTGCGCGGCAGCACGCACCTGCCTTGGGGCGCCAGCTATCCGTACCTGGTGAGCGCGTGGCAGCCACTGGCGCAGGCCTATGGGCTGCCCGTGCAGCTCTCCCTGAAGCACGCCGGCTTCTATCCCGACGGCGGCGGTGACTTCTCCGCCGAGGTGCACCCGCCCCAAGCCCCCCCGCTTCGAGTGGAGCTGCCCGCGCGCGGCATGCTCCGCGAGGTGCGCGTGCAGGCGTGCGTGGGAGGCGTCCCGTTCGCGCTCGCGGAGCGTCAGTCTCGCGCGGCGGTGGCTTTGCTGCGCGAGCGCGGCATCCACGCGGAGGCGGAGAATCGCCCGGTGCCCGTCACGCGCTCGGCCGGAATGGCGGCCTTCGTGCTGGCGCAGTTCGAGTACACCCTCGCGGGCTTCCTCGCGTTGGGCGAGCGGAGCCGGTCACCCGAAGACGTGGGACGCGAGGCCGCCGCGGCGCTGGCGGACTTCATGGAGGCGGGCGGGGCGCTCGACGCGCTCCTGGCTCAGCAGGTACTCCTGCCGGCGGCGCTGTTGGCTTCGGGGCGGCTGGGCCAGGTGACGCCGGGCACCACGCGCTTCACGGTCGCGGGCGAGCGCGAACCGCTCGAGTCGCAGGCGCGCATCATCGAGCGGTTCCTGCCGGTGAGGGTGACCGCGGGGCCGGACGGCAGGGTGGAGGTCCGTCCGGCGTGAATCGGGGGGCTGCCTTCAGGCGGCCTCGTCCTCTTCGCTGTCCTCGTGCCGGTCACCGAAGGCCTTGTGGCTGTCAATCTCCTTCGCGGTCCCGCGGTAGGCGCGGACGGCGAAGGGCGAGGCGACGGTGAGGACGATGATGGCCAGCCCCACGGCCATCCACGGAATGGTGGGTTCCTTGGGCTGGATGTCGCGGCCGTAGGAGTTGATGTTGCCGCCCATGGCGCGTTGCTTGGCGGCCTCTCGCTCCTCGGCGGACTGGGCCTGGGGAGCTTGGAAGTCCTGGGGATGACGTCGCGCCGGTTGGGCCAACGCGGCGCCGCCCCAGACGAGCGTGGTGACGAGCAGAAGCCGGGAGAAGGAGGCAGAGCGCATGGTGCTCGACGCTACCATGAGCCAACACCCGTGCAGAACAAGCCTTGCGCGGCCCCGGCCCCTCCCGTAGCTGCCCCCCATGCTGCGACTCCCGCTCGTCGCCTTCGCCAACCTGCTGCTCCTGGTGCGCTTGCTGCTGGGGCTGCCCTGGCGCCTGCTGGCCCGGAGGCATCGGCCCGCCTGGGTGCGCTTCCGTCTGACGGGGGCGCCTGCGTACCGCGAGCCTCGGAGGCGCTGGGCCTGGCTGGGCGGCGCGCGCCCCGAGCCCGCCACGGTGACGTCGCTCGCGGCGTTCCGAGCGGCCCTCCAGGGGTTGGCGGCGGATCCGCGCGTGCGCGGCGTGCTTCTGGAGGTGGAGGCCTTGTCCGTGCCGCTGGCCCGGCGGGAGGCCCTCATCCGTTCGCTGGAGGACTTCCGCGCCGCGGGCAAGCGGGTGGTGGCGTGGGCGGTGGCGGTGGACACGGACGCCTACCCGGTGCTGTGCGCGGCGGACGAGGTGCTCCTGGCGCCCATGGGCCGCGTGGAGCTGGTGGGCTACGCGGCCGAGGCCACCGTGCTCGGCGAGGCACTGAAGCGCTTCGGCGTCCAAGCCCAGTTCGTGCGCCGGGGTGATTACAAGACGGCGCCAGAGCTGTTCACCCACGCCGCCGTGTCGGACATCCAGCGGCAGACCATCGAGGCGCTGCTCGACGAGCGGTACGCGGTGCTGGTGGACGCCGTGGCCCGGGGCCGGCGCCGCACGCCCGACGAGGCGCGGGCGCTCATCGACGCGGGCCCCTACAGCGCGCGCCGGGCGTTGGCGGCGGGGCTGGTGGACGCGCTGGTGAGCGAGGCGGACCTGCCCGCGCGCCTGGGCCTGCCGGCCACGGAGCCCGGTGAGGACGCCGCGCCGCTGGCGCCCTTCGCGGGCTATCTGGAGACGCGCGTGTTTCCCCCGGTGCGGTGGCTCCCGGTGCGGCGGCGCCCTCGGCTCGGCCTGGTCCCGGTGTCGGGGGTGATTGTGGGCGGGGGCGCTGGGCGGGGGCGCTTCGCGGCCTCGGAGGCGGTGGTCAAGTCGCTGCGCCGGGCGGGCCGGGATCCCCGCGTGCGGGCCGTCCTGTTGCACGTGAGCAGCCCGGGAGGTGGAGCGCTGCCGTCGGAGCAGATCCTCGAAGCGGTGCGGCGCGTGGCGGTCCGCAAGCCCGTGGTGGCCTACATGGACTCCGTCTGCGCCAGCGGCGGGTACATGGCGGCGCTCGGCGCGCGTGAGCTCTGGTCGGCGCCGTATGCCGTCGTGGGCTCCATCGGCGTGTTCATCGGCAAGTTCGAGTGCTCCGAGCTGTTGGAGTGGTTCGGCGTCCGGCGCACCGTCATCACCCGAGGACAGAACGCCGGGTTCGCCTCCGCGGCGCGCGGCTTCACGCCTCACGAGCGGGCCACGCTCGAGGCGGAGGTGGAGGAGTCCTACCAGTCCTTCCTGGAGACCGTGGCCGAGGCGCGAGGCCGCACGAAGGAGGAGATCCACGCGCGCGCGGAGGGGCGGGTCTACTCGGGGCTGCGCGCCAGGGACGCGGGGCTGGTGGACCGCATCGGCGGCTTCGAGGAGGCGTGCCGGCGTGCGCTGGAGTTGGCGGGGCAGGGCACCCAGGACTTCGAGCTGGTCCAATACGGGGCCGCCGAGCGGCGCCTGTCCCTGGTGCGCCTGCTCTCCCGCGTGGCGCGCGTGGGGACCTATGCCCTGTGCCCCCTGGCGCTGGGGCTGGAGTCCTGGGACGAGGAGGAGCCCGAGGGGGCGCTGCCTCCGTGGCTCGTCCAACTGTGGCGGGCCACGCGCCCGTAACAGGGATTGCCGCTCCGTCCGCGCCGGGTCTACCCTGCCGCGCCCCATGAGAACGCCCACCGTGCTGCTGAGCCTGCCCCTGCTCGCCGCCTGTGCCACCGCGCCCCGCGAGCCCGGGGCCGTGGCCGAGGCCTATGCGAAGGCGCTGGAGGAGAACCGGCTGCCCGCGGCGTATGCCCTCACCCAAGGCGCGCCCGACGGGGAGCGGGCCTTCCTGGAGCAATACTCCGACGAGAAGGTCCGCCGGGAGCGGGCCGCCGCGGTGCGCGCGGGGGCCGCCGAACTGGAGGCGCGCGCGCCCTCGGTCACCCTGGCGCGAAGCCCGGAGGGCTGGAAGGTGGTGGAGGCTCGCCCCGCGGATGCGCCGCGCGCCGCGCTGACGCGCTTCCTGGACGCGGCCGAGGCTCGGGACTGGAAGGCCACCTGGGGGCTGCTCGCCGCGCCGCTGCGCGCCCGCTACACCCCGGAGCGGCTGCGCGAGGACTTCGAGCGAGAACCCCTGGCGAAGGAGCGCCTGCGCCGCGCCCGGCTCGCCCTGCATGCGCCCATCCGAGTGGCTGCGGGGGCCGCGGTGCTGCCCGTGGGCGAGGAGCGCGCGGTGCGGCTCGTCCTGGAAGACGGGGAGTACCGCGTGGCGGCGCTCGAATGAACAGGCGTCCTTCCGCTCCCGTGCGGCAGTCGTGCCGGCGCGTTAATCGACGTTGACAGCCCTCGGGGGGCTGGCAATCTCCGCGCCCCGTTCAGGCGTGCAAACGCCCGTATTCCAAAAGGTTTCAGGTGTCCTGATGAGCGTTTCCGAGTCCGACATCCTCACGGCGATGTCGAAGGTGATGGATCCCGAGCTGCACGTGGACCTGGTGAAGGCCGGGATGGTGAAGGATGTCCGCGTCGCCGGTGACTCGGTGAAACTCAAGATTGAGCTGACCACGCCCGCCTGCCCCATGAAGGGGAAGATCCAGGCGGACGCCGAGGCGGCGCTCAAGGCGGTGCCCGGCCTGAAGTCGTTCGACATCGAGTGGGGCGCGCAGGTTCGCTCGGTGGCCGGCGGCTCGGGCAACGCGATGCTGCCCAAGGTGAAGAACATCATCCTCGTGGGCGCCGGCAAGGGCGGCGTGGGCAAGAGCACCGTGGCGGTGAACCTGGCCACCGCGCTCGCGCAGCACGGGGCCAAGGTGGGCCTGCTGGACGCGGACTTCTACGGCCCCTCCGTACCGCTCATGACGGGCCTGTCCGACAAGCGCCCCGTGAGCCCGGATGGCAAGTCGCTGGAGCCGCTCACCGCGCACGGCCTCAAGGTCATGTCCATCGGCTTCCTGGTGGAGGCGGATCAGGCCCTCATCTGGCGCGGCCCCATGTTGCACGGCGCGCTGATGCAACTGGTGCGCGACGTGAACTGGGGCGATCTGGACTACCTGGTGCTGGACCTGCCGCCGGGCACGGGCGACGTGGCGCTCAGCCTGTCGCAGTCGGTGCGCGCGGCCGGCGCGGTGCTGGTGACGACGCCGCAGGACGTGGCGCTGGCGGACGTGGTGCGCGCCAAGCAGATGTTCGACAAGGTCCACATCCCGGTGCTGGGCATCGTGGAGAACATGAGCCAGTTCGTGTGCCCGCACTGCTCGCACACCACGGCCATCTTCAACCACGGCGGCGGGCGCAAGGCCGCCGAGATGTTCGGCATCCCGTTCCTGGGGGAGATTCCCCTGGACCTCAAGGTGCGCGAGTCCGGAGACTCGGGCACGCCCGTGGTGGTGGCCGCCAAGGACAGCCTGGAGGCCAAGGCCTTCCAGGAGGTGGCGCGCAACATCGCGGGGCGCGTGTCCGCGCAGACGATGAAGGGCATCCCGCTGCCCGTAGTCCAGGCCCGCTGAACAACCCGAGGAGACCGCATGGCCGGCAACGATGACTTCCCGCCCGATCCGCTGCTCGACGACGACGAGCAGCACCCCGGCCGTGACGGGCGCCCGGGCGGCGGCTTCGTTCCCGAGTTCGTGCGGCGCATGGCGGTCGCGGGCCTGGGCGCCATCTTCATGACGGAGGAGGGCATCCGCTCGCTGTCGGGGCAGCTCAAGCTCCCGAAGGAGGCGCTCGGCTTCATCCTCTCCCAGGCGGAGAAGACGAAGGATGACCTCACCCGCGTCGTCTCCGAGGAGCTCCGGCGCTTCCTCCAGTCGGAGAAGCTCCGCGACGAGTTCCTCAAGCTCCTGTCCGGCATGACGGTCGAGGTGAAGGCGCAGATCCGCCTGGTGCCCCACGAGAAGGACGAGGCGCCCCGCGAGCCGGAACCCCAGGCCGAGCCGGAGCCGCGCAAGAAGTCCGCCAAGGCCCCCGCGCAGCACTCGGCCCGGGTGGTCATCTCCGAGCTGAACGCCCGCCGCCCCGCGCGGCGGACCAAGAAGGAGTAGCAGGGTGGCGGAAGCACCGGAGTCCCCCCCGTCCTCGCGCCCCGAGCCCCGTGCGGGGTGGCGCTCCCACCCGTTGGCCAAGCGGCTCCCGGTCATCCTCCTGGCGGCGCTGGGCCTATGGCTGTGGCGTGTCACCGCCACTCCGGAGCGCGAGCTGGTGTTCGAGCTGGAGGGCTCCGGGTGGGCCTCGGCGCGCGCGCTGGACATCCAGGTGCTGGGCGCGGACGGCCACATCGAGAAGCGCGAGGAGCGCTTCTTTCCGTCCGGACCTCCACCCCGGGTGGAAGTCCAGACGGCCCTGCCCGAGGGCACCTTCCGCGCGCTCGTGTTCGTGAAGCGCGAAGGGCAGGAGGCCCGACTGCGCGTGGAGGACACCCTCTCCGTAGGAGAGGAGGCGCGCATCGTTCGCCAGCTCCGACTGCCGGACGCCAGTCGTTGACCGCCCCCAGGGCGTGCGTTATGGCCGCCCGCACGTTTTCCCAAATGACCGAGGGGTCCACGAACGCCATGGCAACGGAGCACGTCGTCGTCGTCGGTGCAGGGCAGATGGGCGCGGGCATCGCGCAGGTGGCGCTGGTCGCGGGCCTGCGCGTCACGCTGGTGGATGTGTCCAAGGAAGGGCTCGCCAAGGGCGCCGAGCGCATCCGCGGCGGCCTGAAGAAGCTGGTGGAGAAGGGCAAGCTGGACGAGGCGAAGCAGAAGGCCGCCGAGGCCAACCTCGCCACGCTGACCCAGGCCACGGACGCCAAGGACGTGGACTTCGCCATCGAGGCCGTCACCGAGAACGAGGACCTCAAGCGCCGCATCTTCCTGGAGCTGGACGCCGTGGTGCGCCCCGGCGGCATCCTGGCCACCAACACGTCCTCCATCCCCATCACCCGCATCGCCGCCTCCACGAAGCGCCCCGAGTCCGTCATCGGGATGCACTTCATGAACCCGGTGCCGGTGATGCAGCTGGTGGAGCTCATCCGCGGCGCGGCCACCTCCGAGGAGACCTACAACACCACGCGCGCGCTGGCCGAGCGCATGGGCAAGACGACGGTGGTGTCCAAGGACTTCCCGGGCTTCATCGTCAACCGCATCCTCATCCCCATGCTGAACGAGGCCTGCTACGCGCTGATGGAGGGCCTGGGCACCGCGGAGGACATCGACACCGCGATGAAGCTGGGCACCAACCAGCCCATGGGCCCGCTGCAGCTCGCGGACTTCATCGGCCTGGACACCGTGCTCTTCATCGCCGAGGTGCTGCACAAGGGCCTGGGCGATCCGAAGTACCGCCCGTGCCCGCTGCTGCGCCAGTACGTGGACGCCGGCTGGTTCGGCAAGAAGAGCGGCCGCGGCTTCTACAAGTACTAGTTCCCCCGAGCACGGACAGGAGCCCGCACCATGGCCTACGAGAACATCCGGCTGGAGAAGGACGGCGGCATCGCGGTCCTCACGATTGACCGGCCCAAGGCGCTCAACGCGCTCAACAGCAAGACCTTCCACGAGATGGACGCCGCCCTGAAGACCTTGGGCGACGACACCCGCGCGCTCATCGTCACCGGCGGCGGCGACAAGGCCTTCGTGGCGGGCGCGGACATCGCGGAGATGGTCACCATCACCGCCGCCCAGGCGCGCGAGTTCTCCGCGCTGGGGCACCACGTCTTCCAGACCCTGGAGTCGCTGCCCATCGTCACCATCGCGGCGGTGAACGGCTTCGCGCTGGGCGGCGGGTGTGAGCTCGCCATGGCGTGCGACCTCATCTACGCCTCGGAGAAGGCGAAGCTGGGCCTGCCCGAGGTCACCCTGGGCGTCATCCCGGGCTTCGGCGGCACCCAGCGGCTCACGCGCCTGGTGGGTCGATCGCGGGCCAAGGAGCTGCTCTTCACCGCGGACCGCATCGACGCGGCCCGGGCCAAGGAGATTGGCCTGGTGCTGGACGTGGTTCCCGCGGACAAGCTCATGGAGCACTGCCGCACGGTGGCCGGGAAGATACTCAAGAACGGCCCCCTGGCCGTGTCCCAGGCCAAGCGGGTGGTGGAGTTCGGCGCGGACCAGGACCTGCGCGCGGCGAACGAGTTGGAGCGCCAGGGCTTCGCGGTGCTCTTCGGCTCGGAAGACCAGCGCGAGGGCATGAAGGCCTTCCTGGAGAAGCGCCCCGCCCAGTTCACCGGGAAGTGAGCGAGGGGCCGCCGGCTAATCCCGGCGGCAACCCGCGCTTGTCCCGTGGCCCCGCGTCTTCGCTGTTCCCGGACGCGGGGCCGCATACTATGTAGGCCCGACTTTCTTCCTCCCGCCGTCCGAGAAGCCTCATGAACTTCGAGCTGACCGACATCCAGCGCGAGATCCAGCGTCTGTGCCGCGAGTTCGCCGCCAAGGAACTCATCCCCAACGCCCGCAAGTGGGACGAGACGCACGCCTGGCCCACGGACGCGGTGAAGAAGCTGGCCGAGCTGTCGCTGTTGGGCGTCGCGGTCCCCGAGAAGCACGGCGGCGCGGGCCTGGACAATGTCTGCTACGCCATCGCCATGGAGGAGATCAGCCGCGGCTGCGCCTCCACCGGCGTCATCATGAGCGTGAACAACTCGCTCTACTGCGATCCGGTCAGCAAGTTCGGCACCGAGGAGCAGAAGGAGCAGTTCCTCAAGCCCTTCGCCAGCGGTGAGAAGCTGGGCTGCTTCGGTCTCACGGAGCCCGAGGCGGGCAGCGACGCCGCGGCCCAGAAGACGGTGGCGGTGCGCCGGGGCGACGAGTACGTCATCAACGGCTCGAAGAACTGGATCACCAACGGCCCGAAGGCGGACGCCATCGTCCTCTTCACGATGACGAACAAGGAGGCGGGCAACAAGGGCATCACCGCGTTCCTCGTCCCCACCAACACGCCGGGCTTCATCCGCGCCGAGCCCGACAAGAAGATGGGCATCAGCGCCGCGTGGTCCTGCTCCATGTTCTTCGAGGACATGCGCGTGCCGGCCAAGAACATCCTGGGCAAGGAGGGCGAGGGCTTCAAGGTCGCCATGTCCACCCTGGACGGTGGTCGCATCGGCATCGCGTCCCAGGCGCTGGGCATCGCGCGCGCGGCGCTGGAGGAGGCCGTGCGCTACTCGGGTGAGCGCAAGTCCTTTGGCAAGCCCATCCGCGAGCACCAGGCCATCCAGTTCATGATCGCGGACATGGCCACGGAGATCGACGCGGCCCGCCTGCTGGTGTGGAACGCGGCGCTGCTCAAGGACAAGGGCGTGCGCCACAGCCAGGAGAGCGCCATGGCCAAGCTGTACGCCAGCGAGATGGCCAGCCGCGTGGCGAACAAGGCCCTCCAGGTGCACGGCGGCATGGGCTACAGCAAGGAGATGGACGCCGAGCGCCACGTGCGCGACGCGCGCATCACCGAGATCTACGAGGGCACGAGCGAGATTCAGCGCATCGTCATCTCGGCCAACCTCCTCAAGGACTAGTCGCCATGACGCGTTCACTCGCCCTCGCGATGGCGGTGCTCCTGAGCCCGGCGCTGGCGCTGGGGCAGGGTGCGCCCGCGAAGCACAAGACGGCCCAGAAGGCCCCGGCCCGGCAGGAGGAGGCGCTGGACGTCGGCGCGCTGCCCTTCACGCCGGACTCCATCCAGCAGGTCATCCTCCACCACAAGGTCCGCATCCAGGAGTGCTACGAGGACCACCTGGTGGAGAAGGGCAAGAAGGTGGAGGGCAAGCTGATGACGTCCTTCACCATCACGCCGGATGGGCTGGTGAAGGACGCCAAGGTCGTGAAGAAGGCGAGCACGCTGAAGGACGCGGGGCTCAATGACTGCGTGGTGGCGGTGCTGATGTCCATGAGCTTCCCCAAGCCCACGGACGGACGCGACCACCCCATCGAGTACCCGTTCAACCTCAAGGCCATTGAGTAGCACAGGACGCCCGCCGTGAACCTCGAGCTGACCGAGACGCAGACCCTCATCCGTGACACCGCCCGCAAGTTCGCGCGGGAGCGGGTGGCTCCGCAGGCACGCGCGATGGATCGCGAGGAGCGCTTCCCCACGGAGCTCTTCCGCGAGCTGGCCGAGCTGGGCCTGTTGGGCGTGAACCTCCCGTCGAAGTACGGCGGCGCGGAGGCGGGCGTGGTGGCCTACGCCCTGGCGATGATGGAGATGGCGGCGGCGGACGCCTCCGTGTCCGTGGCCATGGCGGTGACGAACATGTGCGCGGAGCTGATCCACGCCTTCGGCACCGACGCGCAGCGCGAGAAGTACGTCACCCGGCTCACGTTGGGCGAGGCGGTGGTGGGCTCGTTCGCGCTCTCCGAGCCGCACGCGGGCTCGGATCCGGGCGCGCTGCTCACCAGCGCCGTCAAGCGCGGCGACCGCTACGTCCTCAACGGCAGCAAGCAGTGGATCACCTCCGGCGCGCACGCCGGGGTGATGGTGGTGTGGGCCCGCACGTCCGGGACCGGCAACAAGGGCCTGTCCTGCTTCATCGTCGAGGGGGGCACGAAGGGTCTGCACATCGGCCGGCACGAGGACAAGATGGGCCTGCGCGCCTCCAACACGGTGGCGCTCACCTTCGAGGACTGCGAGGTCCCCGCCGAGAACCTCCTGGGCAAGGAGGGGGACGGCTTCAAGCTGGCGATGACCGCGCTGGACGGCGGTCGCATCGGCATCGCGGCGCAGGCGTGCGGCGTGGCCCGCGCGGCGATGGAGGCCACGGTCTCGTACACGAAGGACCGCAAGGCGTTCGGCGAGGCCGTCGCGGAGTTCCAGGCGCCTCGGTTCATGATGGCGGACATGAAGACGCAGCTGTCCGCGGCGGAGCTCTTGACCCTGCGCGCCGCGTACCTGAAGGAGCAGAAGCAGCCCTTCACCCGCGAGGCGTCCATGGCCAAGCTGTTCGCCAGCGAGACGAGCAACCGCGTGTGTGACAAGGCGGTCCAGCTCCACGGCGGCTACGGCTACATCGACGAGTTCCCGGTGGAGCGCTACTTCCGCGACGCGCGCGTGCAGACCATCTACGAGGGCACCAGCGAGGTGCAGCGGCTGGTCATCGCCCGCGAGACGTTCCGCCTCATCGGCTGAGGCGCGCGAGGTCAAGACGGGCGGGGCCGAATCCGCCGGCACGCGGGAACAAGTCCACCCCCCCGGGCGCACCTCCCCGTGTTTCGTGCCGGACGCGGAACTTCTCGGCCCCCGCCCACCGGGAAGACGAACCCCGGCGCGAAATGTCGCACCCGGTTCGAGTCCATTCGCCGCTTGCCCCCGCCCAGGCAGTCCCACCGGGCGGGCAGGGCAGGGGTGCTCTCCCCGAGCGGGAACAGGTGCGGCGCGGGGCGAGCGGCCTTACATCAAGGGTCCCGCTCTCACGCGGAGCGGGAGTCAGCGGGGCGCGGTCGTGCCCCGCGTCCGGGCGGACACCGCCTGGGGTTGACAGGGCCGGGGGAAGTTCTCCTCGAGTCCCCACATGAGGCACGCGCCTGCTTGACTACCGGAATAAGCGGTGTCTAGGGTGCGCGGCTTCAACATGCATCATGTCCCTATTGGAGGGACGCCCGCAGCGACCGGTTGCTCCCCGCAGGCGCTGCGATTCATTCTCAAACAGGGGGCAGTTGTACCGTTTCCAAGGACTTTCATTTCATGCAGCAGAACGTGAACCAGCAGGTCGGGATGGACGCCGGTGGTGACGAGGATTTCGCGGCACTGTTCGAGGCCTCGCTCAAGGAGCGTGGCGGTGACGGCATCCTCAAGGAAGGGGAGATCGTCAAGGGAACCGTGGTCCAGGTGACGAAGGACTTCGCGATCGTCGACATCGGCTACAAGTCCGAGGGTCAGGTCCCGATCGCCGAGTTCACCAATCCTCGGGGCGAGGTCTCCGTCAAGGCGGGTGACCCGGTCGAGGTCCTCCTGGAGAGCCGCGAGAACGACACCGGCATGGTCGTCCTCTCCAAGGAGAAGGCCGACAAGATGCGCATCTGGGACGAGATCAGCGCCGCCTGCGAGCGCGATGAGATCGTCAAGGGCACCATCGTCGGCCGCGTGAAGGGTGGCCTGTCCGTCGACATCGGCGTGAAGGCCTTCCTCCCGGGCAGCCAGGTGGACATCCGCCCGGTTCGAAACCTTGACCAGTACATTGGCAAGGAGTTCGAGTTCAAGGTCATCAAGTTCAACAAGAAGCGCGGCAACATCGTCCTGTCCCGCCGCGTCCTCCTCGAGAAGCAGCGCGAGGAGATGAAGAAGGAGACCCTCAAGAACCTCAAGGAGGGTGCGGTCCTCAAGGGCGTGGTCAAGAACCTCACCGACTACGGCGCCTTCATCGACCTGGGCGGCATCGACGGCCTCCTTCACATCACCGACATGTCCTGGGGCCGCATCGGTCACCCCAGCGAGATGTTCAACGTGGGCGACGAAGTCCGCGTGGTGGTCCTCAAGTTCGACCCGACGCAGGAGCGCGTCAGCCTGGGCCTCAAGCAGATCCAGGAGGACCCGTGGCACCGCGCCGACGAGAAGTACCCGGTCGGCACCCGCGTCAAGGGCAAGGTCGTGTCCATCACGGACTACGGCGCGTTCATCGAGATCGAGCAGGGCGTCGAGGGTCTCGTGCACGTCTCCGAGATGTCCTGGACCAAGCGCCTCAAGCACCCGTCCAAGATCCTGGAGGTCGGCCAGGAGGTGGAGGCCGTCGTCCTGGACATCGATCCGAAGGCCAAGCGCATCGCGCTCGGCATGAAGCAGATCGAGCAGAACCCCTGGACGCTCCTCGAGGACAAGTACCCGATCGGCTCCGTCATCAAGGGCCAGATCCGCAACGTCACCGACTTCGGCATCTTCGTGGGTGTCGAGGAGGGCGTGGACGGCCTGGTGCACGTGTCCGATATCTCCTGGACGCAGCGCATCAAGCACCCGGGCGAGATGTTCAAGAAGGGCGACGAGGTCGAGGCGGTCGTCCTCAACATCGACGTCGAGAACGAGCGGTTCAGCCTGGGCATCAAGCAGCTGGCCGCGGACCCCTGGGACACCCTGTCCGAGCGCCTGCCGGTGGGCAGCCGCGTGAAGGGCAAGGTCACCAAGGTCACCGACTTCGGCGCGTTCGTGGAGATCGAGCCGGGCATCGAGGGCCTCGTCCACGTCTCCGAGCTGAAGGAGGAGCGTGTCGAGAACCCGCGTGACGTGGTGAACGAGGGCCAGGAGGTCGAGGTCAAGATCATCGACATCAACACCCCGGACCGGAAGGTGGCGCTGTCCATGAAGGCGCTCATCGGAGAGGGCGACGACTACCGTGAGTACCTCCGCAAGCAGGCGGAAGGCTCCAAGGCGCGCCTGGGCGACGTGATGGCGAGCAAGCTGAAGAAGTAGTCGCTTCGCGTCATGTCGGCGACGGCCGGGTTCCCGAGCGGGGGCCCGGCCGTTTCCTTTTTGGGGACGGTGCTTGACCCCTCCGAAACGCCCAGTGATAAGGGCCCCCGCCGCTGTTAACGAACGTCATCTCAGGAGGCAGTTGTCATGGCTCGTGAAGTCGTCATCGTGGGCGCAGCCCGCACTCCCATCGGGGCCTTCCAGGGTGCCCTCTCCAAGCTCACGGCGCCGCAACTGGGTGCCATCGCCATCAAGGCGGCGCTGGAGCGCGCGGGCGTGAAGCCGGAGGCGGTCCAGGAGGCCATCATGGGCTGCGTGCTCCAGGCGGGCGTGGGCCAGGCGCCTGCCCGCCAGGCGGCCATCTTCGCGGGCCTGCCGGACAGCGTCCCCGCCGTCACGCTCAACAAGGTGTGCGGCTCGGGCCTCAAGGCCGTCATCTCCGCCGCGCAGGCCATCGCGCTGGGCGACGCGGACGTCATCGTCGCGGGCGGCATGGAGTCCATGAGCAACGCGCCCTACCTGAGCCACACCATGCGCGGCGGCGCCCGCATGGGGAACGTGGAGTTCAAGGACGCGATGATCCTCGACGGTCTCTGGGACGTGTACGGCAACGTCCACATGGGCCTGTGCGCCGAGGAGTGCGCCACGTCCCAGGGCATCAGCCGCGCGCAGCAGGATGAGTTCGCGCTCGAGTCCACCCAGCGCGCCATCAAGGCCCAGAAGGACGGGCTGTTCGCCGCGGAGATCGTCCCGGTCCAGATTCCGGGCAAGAAGCCCGAGGACGTCGTCACCGTCACGGATGACGAGGGTCCGCGCAACGCGAAGCCGGAGAAGATCGCGGGCCTGAAGCCCGTGTTCAAGAAGGACGGCACGGTCACGGCGGCCAACGCGTCCTCCATCAACGACGGCGCCGCGGCGCTGGTGCTGATGAGCGAGGAGCGCGCCAAGGCCGAGGGCCGCACCATCCTGGGGCGCATCAAGGGCCACGCGCAGGCCGCTCGCAAGCCGGTGGAGTTCACCATCGCGCCGGCGGACTCCATCAACAACCTCCTGAAGAAGACGTCGCTGACGGCCAAGGACGTGGACCTCTGGGAGATCAACGAGGCGTTCGCGGTGGTGGCCATCGCGAACAACCGCCTGCTCGGCCTGGACCCGTCCAAGGTGAACGTGCGCGGCGGCGGCGTGTGCCTGGGTCACCCCATCGGGGCGTCGGGCGCGCGCGTGCTGGTGACGCTGCTCCAGACGATGAAGGACCTGGACAAGAAGCGCGGCGTGGCGTCGCTGTGCATCGGTGGTGGCGAGGGCATCGCGCTGATGGTGGAGCGCTGAGGCTCAGCACGTAGGCATCTTGCGCGGGATGGGGGCCAGGGCAGGGCTTCCATCCCGTTTCCACATGCGGGAGGACGGATGAACAAGGTCTACGCGAGCGCGGATGAGGCGGTCGCCGACATCCCCGATGACATCACCCTGATGAGCGGTGGCTTCGGGCTGTGCGGCAACCCGGAGAACCTCATCGAGGCGATTCACCGGAAGAACGTGAAGCGCATCACCATCATCTCCAACAACTGCGGCACCACGGAGTTGGGGCTCGGCATCCTGCTTCAGAACAAGCAGGTGAAGAAGATGGTGGCCAGCTACGTGGGGGAGAACAAGGAGTTCGAGCGGCAGTTCCTCTCCGGCGAGCTGGAGGTGGAGCTGAACCCGCAGGGCACCTTGGCCGAGCGCATCCGCGCGGGCGGCTGCGGCATCGGTGGCTTCTTCACCCCGACGGGCGCCGGGACGCAGGTGGCCGAGGGCAAGGAGTCGCGGATGATCGACGGCCGGCTCCACGTGCTGGAGACGCCGCTCAAGGCCGACTTCGCCATCATCCACGCGTGGAAGGCGGACACGTGGGGCAACCTGGTGTTCAGGAAGACGGCGCGCAACTTCTCCCCGATGATGTGCATGGCGGCGAAGGTGACCATCGTCGAGGCCGAGCACATCGTGCAGCCCGGCGAACTCGACCCGGACCTCGTGCACGTGCCGAGCATCTTCGTGCACCGCATCGTCCAGGCGAAGAACCTCCAGAAGTGGATCGAGCGGCGGACCGTCCGCAAGCAGGCGTGAGGAGCCCATGCCACTCTCTCGTGAACAGATCGCGCAGCGCATCGCCCAGGAGCTTCGGGACGGCTACTACGTCAACCTGGGCATCGGCATCCCCACGCTCGTTCCCAACTACCTCCCCGAGGGCGTGGAGGTGGTGCTCCAGTCGGAGAACGGGCTGCTCGGCATCGGGCCCTACCCGGTCGCGGGCGACGAGGATCCGGACCTCATCAACGCGGGCAAGGAGACGGTGACGGTCGTCAAGGGCTCGGCCTTCTTCGACTCGGCGCTGTCCTTCGGGATGATCCGCGGCGGCCACATCGACATGGCCGTGCTGGGCGCCATGGAGGTCAGCGAGCAGGGTGACCTGGCCAACTGGATGATCCCCGGGAAGATGGTGAAGGGGATGGGCGGCGCCATGGACCTGGCGGTGGGCGCCAAGCGCATCTACGTGGCCATGGAGCACGCGAACAAGGAGGGGCAGCCGAAGATCCTCAAGAAGTGCTCGCTGCCGCTCACGGGCCTCAAGTGCGTGCACCACATCGTCACGGACCACGCGTTCCTGGACGTGACGCCCGAGGGCCTGGTGCTGCGCGAGGTGGCGCCCGGCGTGACGGTGGAACTGGTGAAGAAGCTCACCGAGCCGACGCTGAAGGTGGCGCCGGACCTGCGCGAGATGAAGCTCTGAGCTAGGGTCCTCCGCCGCGCGCCGGACGTCCTGGCGCCGCGGCGGAGTCCACCATGGCCGATTCCCTGGAGAAGACATCCCCCGGTCACCGCGCCCCGCGCGTTGAGCACGAGCTGCCGGTGGCGTATCGCACGGTGGCGGGCTTCGTCTCGGACTGGGCGGTGAACCTGTCTCGCGGCGGGCTGTACATCAATACGTCCCAGCCGTTGGACGTGGGGACGCTGGTGCGGGTGCTGGTGTCGCTGCCGGGGGCGGACTTCCCGGTGGACCTGACGGGACGGGTGACGCGCTCGAACACGCCGGGAGCGTCCGCGCCGGAGTCGCCGGGGATGGCCGTGGAGTTCGTGGACGTTGATGACGACAAGCGGTCCCGCATCGAGCGGTTCGTGGAGCGCCTTCGCGCGGCGCTGCCCCCGGACGAGCGCGACGCGAGCCGCAAGTAGGGGTGGCCGCCCTGGGCGCCACCCGCCGAGCGCCTGAATGCTGCCGTTGCCTGAACATTCCATCGAGTTGACCATCGAGCGCCTGGGGCAGCTCGGAGAGGGCGTGGCCTCCTGGCAGGGGCGCACCGTCTTCATCCCCGGCGCCTTTCCCGGCGACACCGTGCGCGTCCACCTGGAGCACCAGGGGCGGGTGCTGAGGGGCTTGTTGCGTCAGGTGGTGGAGGCGGGGCCTGCCCGGCGCCCGGCGCGCTGCCCGGTGGCCGGGGAGTGTGGCGGCTGCGACTGGCTGGAGCTGGACGAGGCCGCGCAGCGCACCGCGAAGCAGGAGATTGTCCTCTCCACGCTGGAGCACCTGGGGCACCTGTCTCGCGAGTCCTTCACGGTGCGGCCGTTGCTGGTGGCCCCGCGTGACTGGGGCTACCGGCGCCGCGCGGTGCTGCACTTCGCGGGCAAGAGCGCGCTGGGCTACTTCGGCCGGCGCAGCCACGAGCGCATCCCTGTCGCCGAGTGTGGCGCGCTGACGCCCGTGCTGGCCGCGCTCCCCGGGAAGCTCGCGCCCCTGCTCAAGCCCTTGGCGAAGGACGCCGAGGAGGTGCTGCTGCTCGCCGAGGGTGACGCTGCCGCGTTCGCGGTGAACCTCACCGGTCCGGTGACGGCGCGACACCTGGAAGCGACCGAGGGCGCGGTGCGCGCGCTGCGGCTGGAGGGGGCGGTGCTGGTGCCGAAGGAGGGTTCGCCTCGCGTGGTGGGCCGCCCGTCCTTGCGCTCCTTCTCTCCGCTGCGGCCCGAGGTGCCGATGTTCCTGCGGCCGGATGCGTTCGCGCAGGCGCATGCGGAGGCCAACGTGGGGCTCGTCGCCTCCGCGGTGCAGGAGCTGGCCGCGCGCGAGGGCGACCACGTGCTGGAGCTGTACTCAGGCAACGGCAACTTCACGTTCCCCGTGGCCGGCTGTGCCGCGTCGGTGCTCGGGGTCGAGACGTCGCCGGTGGGCGTGGAGGCCGCGCAGCGCAGCGCCCGCGAGGGTGGGGTGGGCAACGTGCGCTTCGTCCAAGGCGATGCGCGCAAGGTGTGCGACGGGCTGGTATCCGAGGGCCGGCGGTTCGACCTGTGTCTGGCGGATCCGCCGCGCACGGGGGCTGCGGGGATCGCGGGGTGGATGACGGCGTTGGGGGTTCGGCGCGTGGTGTACGTCGCGTGCGATCCCGCCTCGCTCGCGCGGGACGCGGCGGGGTTGGTGGCGGCGGGCTATCGGCCCGTGGCGCTGCAGGTGGTGGACATGTTCCCGCAGACGCATCACGTCGAAGCCGTCATGTCGTTCGAGCGCTGACGCGAGCAGAGAGGACCCGAGGCGCATGGAAGCCCGCATCGTCGAGTTCGCCGAGGTGCTCCGCCAGAACGGCGTGCGCGTCAGCACGTCCGAGGTCCAGGACGCCCTGCGCGCCACCGCCGAGGTGGGCTTGAAGAGTCGGACCCTGTTCCGCTCCGTGCTCCGCACCACGCTCGTGAAGCGCGAGCTGGACGTGGACACCTTCAACCGCGCGTTCGACTTCTTCTTCTCCGGCGCCGCGAGCACCTTCGAGGCCATCGACAAGTCGCTGGCCAAGCAGTTGGAGGAAGAGGGCTATCTCGAAGGTGACCTGCTGAAGATGGTCATCTACCAGATGAACCTGCTGCTCCCCGAGATGTCGCCGCTGGCGCAGGCCATCCTCTCGGGGGACCGGGCCCGGCTGGCGCAGATCTTCCGGCAGGCGTCGTTGCAACTGGACTTGTCTCAGCTGGAGAGCCCCATGCAGGCGGGCTTCTTCTCGCGGCGGATGCTGGCGGCGGCGGGCATGGAGCGCGCGCGCTCGGACGTGAAGTCGCTGGAGGACGAGCTGCGGGCGCGCGGCGTGAACCCCGAGGGCGTCGAGATTGTCTCGCGGCATGTCGCCGGCGCGATGCGGAAGATTGAAGAGGCCGCGCGTCAGGAAGTGAAGCGGCAGGCCGAGGCCCGCATCCGGCGCCGCACGGACAGCGTGCAGGAGAAGCCGCTGCACCTGCTCACCCAGGCGGAGGTGGATCAGATGGAGGCCTCGGTGCGCATGCTGTCGGCCAAGCTGCGCAGCCGGCTCATCCGCAAGCAGCGCTCGCACCGCAAGGGCGCGCTCAACGTGCGCCGCACGCTCCGGCGCAACATGCCGTGGGGTGGGGTGCCCATGGTGCCCCAGTTTCGCAAGCGCCGTCCGGAGCGCCCCGAGCTGGTGGTGCTGTGCGATGTGTCCGACTCGGTCCGCAACGCCTCGCGGATGATGCTGCTGTTCATGCACACGTTGCAGTCGATGTTCGTGCGCGTGCGCTCGTTCGTGTTCGTGTCCGACGTGGGCGAGGTGACCCAGTACTTCAAGGACCTGGACGTGGACGAGGCCATCGACATGGCCACCGCGGGGCGCACCGTGTCGCTCAGCGCCAACTCCAACTACGGGCGCGCGCTGGCGGACTTCACGCGCGACCATCTGGGCAGCATCACCCGCCGCACCACGGTGATGGTCATTGGCGACGGCCGCAATAACTACAACCCCAACAACGCGTGGGCGCTGAAGGATCTGCGGCGCAAGGCCAAGCGGCTGTTGTGGATCTGCCCCGAGGACCGGGGCAACTGGGGCATCGGCGACAGCGAGATGCTCACCTACGAGAAGCACTGCCATCAGGCGGTGGTGGTGGCCTCGGTCTCCGATCTGGCGCGCATCGCGGATCAGCTCGTTCCCGCCTGACTTCCTTCCCCCTGTAGACTCGGGAACCCTGCATGGCCCCCTCGATCTTCGACGACTTCTCCTATCAGGACATCCGCAACGTCGAGTCCGGCACGGACCTCTCGGCGGCGGATGACCGCACGCTGCGCATGGCGGCCCTGCCGCTGGACGAGGCGATGCTCGATGCCTTGATTCGCTTCCAGGAGACCTTCCTGGCGCACGTGGGCGCCCTGACCTCCGCCGAGGCCATGGCCGCCGCTCACGCCGAGGCCGTGCGCATCAGCGGGCTGGCGCCCCAGGTGGTGGAGTCCGGCACCGCGCTCCTGCGCGCCTTCTGCGGCCGTCGCTGGGCGGTGGCGCAGCTGCAGGCCAGGCTGGCGCGGTGGGCGACCTTGGACACCCCGGATGCGCCCGAGCTGCGCGCGCGACTCCAGCAGGAGGTGGCAAAGCAGGAGCGCGCCACGGACGCGCTCGCCCGGCGCTACGGAGACACCACCCTGGCGCTCCTGCGCCAGCGCGAGGCCCCGCTCTTGGACCTCCACAGCCGGCTGACGCGACTGCTCAGCCGGGGATGAAGCCCTCTGCCCGGCAGGTTGCAATCCCGCCCGGGCCATCGCATAAGGGCCCGATTTGACAGGGCCGTTCAGACCCAGAGCCACCCCATGAAGCGCTACTTCATCCACACCTTCGGCTGCCAGATGAACGTCAATGACTCGCTCCGCATGAGCGAGGCGTTGGCGAAGATGTCCTACGAGCCGACCCCGGTGCCGGACAACGCGGACCTCATCATCCTCAACACCTGCGCCATCCGCGAGAAGGCCGAGGACAAGATGCTGTCCGCGCTGGGGCGCTACCGCACCGTCAAGGCCAGCCGCAAGGCGCTCATTGGCGTGGGGGGGTGCGTGGCGCAGCAGGAGAAGGACAAGCTGCTGAAGAAGGTGCCGTACCTCGACTTCGTCTTCGGCCCGGACAACATCGCGAAGCTGCCGGAGATCATCGGCCGCGTGGAGAACGAGCGCGAGCGCGTGGTCGAGACGGCCTTCGTGGACTCCGAGGAGTACGTCTTCCCTCGCGCGGACGCGGAGACGTCACGGGGCAAGGTCACCGAGTTCGTCACGGTGATGAAGGGCTGCGACAACGTCTGCTCGTTCTGCGTCGTGCCGCACACGCGCGGTCGCGAGGTGAGTCGCGGCTTCACCGACGTGCTGCTGGAGGTCGCGGACCTGGCGCGCGTGGGCGTGCGCGAGGTGACGCTCATTGGCCAGAACGTGAACTCGTACCAGGGCGGCATCAGCTTCGCGCAGCTGCTGCTGCGCACCGCCGAGGTCCCAGGCATCGAGCGCGTGCGCTTCACCACCAGCCACCCGCATGACCTGTCCGACGAGCTCATCGAGGCGTTCCGCACGCAGCCGAAGATCTGCCCCCACTTCCACCTCCCCGTGCAGTGCGGGAGCGATCGCATCCTGAAGATGATGCGGCGCGACTACACCGTGGTGCAGTACCTGGAGCGGCTGGCGAAGCTGCGCGAGGCGCGCCCCGGCATCGCCGTCACCACCGACATCATCGTGGGCTTCCCCGGAGAGACCGAGGAAGAGTTCGAGATGACGATGCAGCTCACCGAGCAGGTGCGCTACGACAACCAGTTCTCCTTCGTCTTCAGCCCGCGTCCCAAGACGGGCGCCGCGCTGCGCGAGAACGACTGGGGCCCGGTGCCGCACGAGGTGAAGGTGGCTCGGCTGGAGCGGCTGCAGAAGGTGCAGCGGCGCATCAGCGGCGAGTACACCGCGGCGCTGGTGGGCTCCGAGGTCGAGGTGTTGGTGGAAGGGCACTCGAAGTACGACGCCACCAAGCGCTTCGGTCGCACGCCGGAGAACCGCACCGTGAACTTCGAGGGCGACGCGCAGGCCGGGGCCATCGTGAAGGTCCTGGTGGAGCGCTCCACGCCCAACCAGCTCGCGGGCAAGCAGGTGGCGCTGCTCCAAGGCCCCACCGTGGCGCCCGTCGAGGATCCGGTCGAGCCGCAGACCTGCGTGGTCGCCGAGGCCTGAAGTCCGTCGTCCGCTGTCCCAATCCCTGGAGGTATCGCCATGGCGTTGAGGCCGTTTCGCGGGGTGCTCCCGCGCGTCCACCCGAGCTGCTTCGTCGAGGACTCGGCGCAGGTGATTGGTGACGTAGAGCTGGGTGAGGACTCCTCGGTCTGGTTCAACGCCGTCATGCGCGGGGATGTGAATCCCATCCGCATCGGCAAGCGCACCAACATCCAGGACCTCACCATGGTCCACGTCACCGCGGACTCGTACGCCACTCAGGTGGGGGACGACGTGACGGTGGGCCACCGCGTGATTCTCCACGGCTGCATCATCGGCAACCGCGTGCTCGTGGGGATGGGCGCCATCGTCATGGACGGCGTGGAGATTGGCGACGAGTGCATCATCGGCGCGGGGACGCTGCTGACGCCTGGCACGAAGGTGCCTCCGGGCTCGTTGGTGGTGGGCTCGCCCGGTAAGGTCAAGCGCCCGCTGACCGAGACAGAGCGGGAGTTCCTCGTCTTGTCCTCGCACCACTATGTGCACACCGCCGCCGAGCACCGCGCCAGTCGCTGACGCGACGGTTGGTGCGTGTTAGGAACACTCCCATGCCTCTCGTGCCCGAGACGACCCTCAAGGCGTGCCCGCTCTTCAAGGGCTTCACCGACACCGGCATCCAGATTTTCGCGGGGGTGGCGGTGACTCGGGCCTTTCCCAAGGGCTCGGTGTTGTTCACCGAGGGCAAGCCGGGCGAGTCGTTGCTGATTGTGGGGGAGGGCGCGGTGCGGTTGAGCGCCAAGAGCGTGTCGGGCGAGGACGTGTCGCTGGGCGAGGTGGGCGCAGGGGAGCCGCTCGGAGAGCTCGCGCTCGTGCAGAAGGGCGAGCGGCTGTGCTCGGCCACGGCCGTGTCCGATGTCTCGGCGCTGGAGATCCGTTTCGCGGATTTTCAGAAGCTGCTCGTCTCCAAGCCCCAGGCCTGCATCAAGCTGTTGATGGGCATCGTCAGCCACTTCGGAACGAAGGCGCGGGACAACCGCGACATGCTCCGCACGCTCATCACCAAGGCCCCCGCGGCTTGAAGCGTCCGCGCGGCGCGCGTTTCGCCGGCCTGCCTGTACGGTTGCCGTGCTAGCGTGCGGACCGCTCATGCGTCTGCGTGTCTTGGTGTCCTCCGTCCTGTTCGTGGCCCTGGGGCCCGGCAGTGCGCGTGCGGCGGGCACTGATGCGGACTGGTTCGCCAGCGTCTGGTCTCCCGGTGGAATCGAAATCCGCTCGGACGACCGCGTGTTCTCGCTGTTCGCGCTGCTGAATCGCGCGGGCTACGACGAGGCCCCCGTGCTTCGCGAGCACCCGATTCGTGCGCATGACTTCGGGCCCGCTCGGAGCGCCGTTCGCGAGGCCCTCCGCTCGGCTTCCCCGGCCGCCCTGGTGCAGGCCGAGGCCCTTTTCGACGCACACCCCCGGCGCTTAAGGGACTACGTGGGGCATGTGCTGGGTGACACGGCGTCATCCGACCTGACGGGTCTTGACGACGTGTTGACACGGGTGGAGGCGGAGTGGCCCCTGCGCTCACTTCGCGAGCAGACCTTCGAGGCGCATCGGGCCGCTCAACGTCAGTGGCTCCCGGTGGTGGATGCGCCGCTCCAGCGGGCCGCACGCCTGCTCTCCCTGCCCGAGGGCAAGCCCCCCGTCCAGCTTGTGGTTACCCTGCTGGGTGCCAAAGGTGAGTGTTGGGGGGCCAAGGTAGGGGCAGGGTGGCGGATTGTCGTGGGGGCCGGGGAGCCACCGAGTGCCGAGTGCCTGGTGCGTGCCTGGGCCGCACAGGTGCTGGCGGAGCGGGTAGGCAGGCAGTTAGAGGCACGGTGGACAGCGGGCGCGGCGGTGTGGCGGGAGGCTCGGGCGCAGGGGGCTCGCGAGGAATCGGTGGGAGAATTCGGTGTGGCGCTGCTCAGCCGCGCCCTGGCGCTGTCGGCCACGGGAGCGCCGGAAGCGGCCTACGTGGCGGCCGGGCGGGAGGGGTACTTCGGTTTGAAGGCCCTGGCTCGGAGTTTTGAGGACTCGCGCCCGGTTGATGCTTGGGCGCTGGAGGGGCTGGCTCGGGTGGTTTCCGCGCGCCCCCTCCGGAAGTGAACGGACGGAACGACGCGTGGAGAATCTGCTCACCCAGCTGCTGGGAAACTCACAGGGGTTCATCGCCTATGCCACGGTGTTCGGCATCCTGGTGGCGTGCGGCCTGGGGGTTCCTCTTCCGGAAGACATCTCGCTCATCCTGGGAGGCTTCCTCGCGCACAAGGGTGCCGCCAGCCTGCCGGTCATGATGGCGGTGGGCTTCTTCGGCATCCTCGCGGGCGACAGCCTCATCTACCTGGCGGGGCGGCGGTTGGGCTCGCGCATCGGGCGTGATGGGAAGGGGGGGGCGGGCGGCTTCTTCGCGCGCATCGTCACCCCGGAGAAGCGCGCGAAGGTGGAGTCGCTCTTCACCTCGCACGGCCAGAAGATCGTCATGATTGCGCGCTTCATGCCGGGCGTGCGCGCGGTGACGTACTTCACCGCGGGCTCGGTGGGCATGCCGTACTGGCGCTTCATCTTCTGGGATGGGCTGGCCGCGCTCTTGTCCGCGCCGGTGTTCGTGTGGCTCGGCTTCCACTTCGGCAGCGAGCTGGACATGGTCATCTCCAAGATGAAGGAGGGCCAGGTCGCGGTCCTCGGGACGCTGGCGGTCCTGGCCGTGGGCTACTTCCTGTGGAGCCGTCGCCGTGCCGCCAATCAGCGCGCCGCGGCGGCGAAGGCATCGCCTGTGTCGACTCCTCCCGAGGTGGCTTCCTCGACGAAGGGCGAGTCCGGTGAGCCGAACACGGTGGCGTCGTCGCGCGCGCCCAGCAGCAGCTCCTTCTTCGATGTGTCCTCGGAGCGGACCTCGCCTGCGGATCCGCTCCGAGAGCTTCAGAAGTAGGTCCGCGCTCGCGGGGCGTCAGCGCGATGCCTCGAGCGCCTCCTTCAGTCTCCGAGCCAGCTCCTCGACCGCGGGCGCCTTGAGCAGGCTGTAGTGGTCGCCTGGCACGGTGTGCACCTCCAACTTGGCGCCCACCAGCGCGGACCAGCCTCCGTCCTGAGGCAGGCCCGCTGGCGTCTCCGTGGCCTTGAGCAGCAGCACGGGCCCGGGGCTCGCGCGTGCGCGGTAGCTCCGTCCCGCGCGCAGGTGCGCCTCGAACACGCGGTACAGCGCGCGCAGCGAGTCCGCTCCCATGCCGGACGGGAGCGCGCCGGACTTCACGGCCTCCTCCATGATCGCGTTCATGAGGGCCTCAGGCTCCAGGTCCGCGCGCCGCGCCGCGCCGAGGTCCAGGCTCTCCAGGGACAGGCCCATCAAGTCTCGCGCGAACATGCCCAGCCGCTGGAGCGCATCCGGCTCTGGCTCCGCCGAGTGGGGAGGCGCGGGCGCGTAGGCGTCGATGAGGACGATGCGGGCGACCTGCTCACCGTGCTCGCGAAGCTGTCGCGCCATCTCGTAGGCGATGACGCCCCCGAGGGACCACCCGCCCAAGGTGTAGGGCCCGTGAGGCTGAACCTCTTGGATGGCCTGCACGTAGGCCGTCGCGAGCGCCTCCAGGGTCTCTCTCGGTTCGCTGGTGCCATCGAGCCCACGCGCCTGGAGTCCGTAGAACGACTGTTCAGGGCCGAGCCGTCGCGCCAGCTCCGCGTAGCAGAGGACGCCGCCCCCCACGGGATGGACGAAGAAGAGCGGCGGTCGCGCTCCAGCCGCCGTGTCACCGAAGGGCACCAGCGAGGTGTGCGCCTCGGCGTGGGCGTCTCGCAGCAGCGTGGCGAGTGCTTCGACCGTCGGCGCGCGGAACAGCGCGGCCAAGGGGAGACGTCGTCCCATGGCCTCTCGGATGCGCGCCATCACTGTCACCGCGAGCAGGGAGTGCCCTCCCAGGTCGAAGAAGTTGTCGCGCACGTCGAGCGCGCTCGTTCCGAGCACGTCCTCCCAGATGCGCGCGAGCTGTTGCTCCACGGGGTCTCGTGGTGCGAGTCGCTCGCGCGTGGTGCGCTCCTCGGCCCGCGGCTCGGGAAGTGCGCGCCGGTCGACCTTGCCGTTGGGTGAGAGCGGGAGCGCTTCGAGGACGACGAAAGCGGAGGGCACCATGTACTCAGGCAGATGGAGTCGCAGGTGTGTGCGCACGACGTCGAGCGGCGGAGGTGTGCTCGCGGGGACGAGGTACGCAACGAGGCGTGCGTCTCCTGGCGAGTCCTGGCGGAGCAGGACGCAGGCATCGCGTACAGCGGGAAGTGCACGCAGTGCGGCCTCCACCTCCCCGAGTTCGATGCGGTATCCGCGGAGTTTGATCTGGAAGTCGAGCCGGCCGAGGTACTCGAGGGTGCCATCGGGGCGCCAGCGCGCCTTGTCTCCGGTGCGGTAGAGGCGAGCGCCGGGGACCGAAGAGAAAGGGTTGGGGAGGAAGCGCTCCGCGGTGAGGTGCGGCGAACGGAGGTAGCCGCGAGCGACGCCCTCACCGGCAAGGAAGAGTTCCCCTGGGACTCCGATGGGCGAGGGGAGGCCGGAGGCGTCGAGGACGAAGGCAGAGGAGTTGGAGAGCGGACGACCGATGACGGGCACGGGGACTTCCGTCCCCTGCATGAGCCACGTGGTGGCGAGGACCGTGGCCTCCGTGGGGCCGTAGCCGTTGAACGCGCGTGTCCGCGTCGTCGCGGAGAGGGTTCGCCAGAGGGACTCGTCCACGGCTTCGCCCGCCAGGACCAGCAAGCGCGGGACATGGGCTCGCGTGAGCAGGCCCGCCTGTAGCATCAGCTTCGCTTGCGCCGGTGTGCAGCCCAGGACATCCACGTGCCCTTGCTCCATCCACGACAGCATTCGCTCGGGATCCCTTCGCGTCTCCTCTGAGACGAGGTGGAGCGAGTGCCCATCGAGCAGCTGGACGAGGTGATCCACGGAGACGTCGAAGTAGAGCGGTGCGTTGAAGGCGACGCGGAGCCCCGCGGGCTGGCCCGCGTAGATCGAGCGAGCCAAGGCCCGATGGATGTGGAGGACCGAGCGGTGCTGCACCATCACGCCCTTGGGCGTGCCCGTGGAGCCCGACGTGTAGATGACATACGCGAGGTTCTCGGCGGTCGTGTGGTGCGTGAGGTCATCGGGCGACTGGGCCGCGATCTCCGGGCCGGCCGTGTCCAGGTCGACGAGGTGCATGTCGCCGAGAGGCCACGTCTCCAACAACCGACGACGCGTGACGAGCACTGCCGCGCCGCTGTCGCGAAGCAGCAAGGCCGTGCGCTGCGTGGGCGCTGAGGGATCCAACGGGACGTAGGCCCCGCCCGCCTTGAGAATGCCCAGGATGGCGGCAAGCGCAGCAATGGAGCGCTCGAGACAGATCGCGACGGGGACCTCAGGGCCCACGCCCAGTCCTCGCAGATGTCGCGCGAGCTGGTTGGCTCGGGCGTTGAGTTGGAGGAACGACACCGTCTCTTGCTCCGCGACGATGGCCACCGCGTCGGGAGTCCGCGCCACTTGTTGTTCGAAGGCCTGAGGCAGACAGACCGTGCGCGGAAAGTAGGCCTCGGGGCCCGCGCATTCCCGCATCAGCCCGTGCTGTTCCTCGGCGGAGATCAGGGACAGGGTGCGCAGTGGTTGCGTGGGTGCGGCCACTGCGCCTTCGAGCAGTCGCTCGAAGTGTGTCATCCATCGGCGAGCGGTCGTCACCTCGAAGAGGTCCGTGCTGAAGGTCAGCACGCCCCGGTATCCGTCGGGGGTCCGCGAGAGCGTGAGGTTCAGCTCGAACAGCGTGGTGTCGGCCTCCACGTCCACGCCTCGCATCGTCAGCTCGGGCAGCGCCACTTCTTCGGCGGGCGCGTTCTGGAGAGCGAACATGGCCTGGAAGAGGGGCGTGCGGCCGAGGTCCCGGGCGGGGTGGAGTTCCTCGACGAGGCGCTCGAAGGGGATGTCCTGGTGCTCGAAGGCGCCGAGGGTGGAGTCTCGGACTTGAGCCAGGAGGGAGCGGAACGAGGAGTCCGGAGTGAAGCGAGCGCGAAGGACGAGGGTGTTGACGAAGAAGCCGATGAGGGGCTCGGTTTCGGCGAGTCGGCGGTTGGCGATGGGGGAGCCGACGAGGACGTCGTCCTGGCCGCTGTAGCGCTGGAGCAGGGACTGGAAGGCGGCCAGCAGCACCATGAAGGGCGTGGCTCCCTCCCGTTGTGCCAGCGACTCCAGCGCGGAGGCGAGGGCCACGGGCAGATGGACTGGCAGCGCCTCACCCCTCGCGGAGAGCCCCCTCGGGCGAACCTTGTCCGTGGGGAGCTCCAGCGCGCGCGGTGCACCGGCGAGCTCCTCTTTCCACCAGGTGAGCTGTGCGTCGAGCGCTGGTCCCTGGAGCCAGTCGCGCTGCCACCGTGCGAAGTCCGCGTACTGGACGGGCAGCTCGGGCAGCGGCGAGGGCAGTCCTTGCGTGAAGGCGGCATAGAGCATGCCGACCTCGCGGACGAGGATGCCCGTGGACCAGCCATCGGACACGCTGTGGTGCACGTTGACGAGAAGCACGTGCTCCGTGTTTCCGACGCGCATCAACGTGACGCGCATCAGCGGGCCCTCGCTCAGCGAGAAGGGCTGACGCGCATCCTGCGTCGCGATCCGAATGGCTTCGGCCTGGCGCTGGCCCTCGGGGGTTTCGATGAGATTGACGACCTTCAGTGGCAAGCCCACGGGCGCGTGGATCTGCTGCCACGGTTGCCCGTGCTCCTCGTGGAAGGTGGTCCGCAAGGCTTCGTGGCGCAAGCGCAGCGCATCGAAAGCCTTCTGAAGCGCTGGCACGTCGAGCCTTCCCGACAGTCGCAGCGCCGCCGGGATGTTGTAGCGCGGGCTTCCAGGTTCGAGCTGATCCAGGAACCACAGTCGCTGCTGCGCGAACGACAGCGGGATGCGCTCGGTCCTCGGCGTGCGGAGCAGGGGCGGAGGCCGCATGCCCGGGGCCTGGTCATGGAGGCGCTCGGCGAACTGGGCGAGCGTGGGGGCTTCGAACAGCACCCGAACGCCCGATTCGATCCCCATCTCCGAGCGCAGGCGCGCCATCAACTGTGTGGCCAGCAAGGAGTGTCCACCCAGCTCGAAGAAGTTGTCGTGGCGACCCACTGCGGCGACTCGCAGGACTGCGCGCCAGGACTCGGCCAGCCGTTCTTCCAGTCCCGAGCGCGGCGGTTCGTGCGGAGTCGCCGCCTGTGCATCGGTCCACTCCGGCGCGGGGAGCTCGCGACGGTCGACCTTGCCGTTGGGGGACAGCGGGAGCGCGCCGAGGAAGACGAAGGCCGAGGGCACCATGTACTCGGGCAGATGGAGTCGCAGGTGCACGCGCAAGGCGTCGAGGGTTGGCGGTGTGCTCGTGGGGACAAGGTAGGCGACGAGGCGAGAGTCCCCTGGGGAGTCCTGTCGGAGCAGGACACAGGCATCGCGCACCGAAGGCACTGCGCGCAGGGTGGCCTCAATCTCCCCGAGTTCAATGCGGTGGCCGCGGAGTTTGATCTGGAAGTCGAGGCGGCCGAGGAACTCGAGGGAGCCATCGGGACGCCAGCGAGCCTTGTCCCCGGAGCGATAGAGGCGGGCGCCAGGGGTTGAGGAGAAGGGGTGAGGGAGGAAGCGCTCGGCGGTGAGGTGGGGGGAATGGAGGTAGCCGCGTGCGACGCCCTCGCCAGAGAGGAAGAGTTCGCCCGGGACCCCGATGGGAGAAGGCAGCCCGGAGGAGTCGAGGACGAGGGCGGCGGTGTTGGAGAGGGGCCGGCCGATGACAGGCACCGAGACAGGCGTCCCTTGAATGGGCCAGAGGGTCGAGTTCACCGTGCACTCGGTGGGGCCGTAGACATTGAAGGCCTTGGTGCGCGGCGTGGCTTGGAGGGCGAGCCAGCTGGCTTCGTCGATGGCCTCGCCCCCCACGAGGAGGATTCCCGGCACGTGGTGCCGCTGGAGCAAGCCGGCTTGGAGCAACAGCTTGAGTTGTGACGGCGTGCAGTCGAGCGCGTCGATGTGGTGCTGTTCGAGCCACGACAGCAGTTGCTCCGGGTCCTTTCGAGCGTCGTCTGGGACGATGTGCAGGCAGTGCCCTTCGAGCCAGAGGACGAGGTGCTCAATCGAGGCGTCGAAGTGGAGCGGAGCGTTGAGGCTGACGCGGGCGTTGGAGGGGAGCGCACCGCAGGCGGCTCGGACCATGGCGCGATGGAGGTTGGAGACGGAGCGGTGCTGCACCATCACGCCCTTGGGCGTGCCCGTGGATCCCGACGTGTAGATGACGTACGCGAGGTTCTCCGGGTAGGCGCTCTCGGGCAGGTCCTCGCCCGACAGCGTGCTGAGTCGCTCATGCTCCGCATCCACGCAGACGACGCTGGGCACCTGGGGCTGCCACGCGTCGAACACCGCCTGCTGGGTGATGAGCACGGTTGCGCCGCAGGCCTGGAGCAAGAGGGAGCGACGCGGGATGGGCGCGCTCACATCGAGCGGGACGAAGGCTCCACCTGACTTGAGGACCGCGAGGAGGGCGACGAGTGCATCCGGCGAGCGCTCCATGCAGAGCGCCACGGGGCTCTCCGGGCCGCCTCCCAGCGCGCGCAGATGGCGCGCGAGCTGATTGGCGCGCGTGTTGAGTTCGAAGAACGAGAGGGACACGTCCCCCATGCGGAGCGCGGGTGCGTCCGGAGTCCGGGCGACTTGTTGCTCGAAGGCTTGGGGGAAGCAGCCACTCCGTGGGAGATAGGCCGCAGGGCCAGTCCAGTTCCGCAGCAGGGTCTCCCGCTCCTCGGGAGCGAGCAGGGACACCGCTCGCAGTGGAAGCTCGGGCTGGGTGGTGACGGACTCCAGCAGCACGCGCAGGTGGGTGAGGAGGCGCTCCGCGGTGGTGTGCTCGAAGAGGTCGGTGCTGAACGACAGCCACCCCACGAAGCCTTCCGGCGCGCGACGGAGATCCAGGCTCAGCTCGAACTGCGTCGTGCCGCTGTCATCGAGTCGCGCGGGCCGCAAGGCGAGCCCCGGCAATGCCAGCTCCGGCACGGGCGCGTTCTGGAGAGCGAACATGGCCTGGAAGAGGGGCGTGCGGCCGAGGTCCCGGGCGGGGTGGAGTTCCTCGACGAGGCGCTCGAAGGGGATGTCCTGGTGCTCGAAGGCGCCGAGGGTGGAGTCTCGGACTTGAGCCAGGAGGGAGCGGAACGAGGAGTCCGGAGTGAAGCGAGCGCGAAGGACGAGGGTGTTGACGAAGAAGCCGATGAGGGGCTCGGTTTCGGCGAGTCGGCGGTTGGCGATGGGGGAGCCGACGAGGACGTCGTCCTGGCCGCTGTAGCGCTGGAGCAGGGACTGGAAGGCGGCCAGCAGCACCATGAAGGGCGTGGCTCCCTCCTGTTGTGCCAGGGCTTCCACCGCCTCGCTCACGCCGCGCGGGAAGGCGACGGACAGCGTGGCGCCTCGGTTGGAGAAGACGGCCGGCCTGGGCCTGTCGGTGGGGAACTCCAACGCGGGGGGCGCACCCGCGAGTCGAGCCGCCCACCACTTCAATCGCGTGCGGAGCGTCTCGCCCTGAAGCCACGTGCGCTGCCAGACGGCGTAGTCGGCGTACTGGACGGGCAGCTCCGGCAACGGCGATGGACGGCCTTGGGCGAAGGACGCGTACAGCGCGCTCATCTCGCGGACGAGCACTCCGAGCGACCAGCCGTCCGAAACGATGTGATGCAGCGTGAGGAGCAGGAGGTGCTCGCGAGGCTGGAGCTTCAGCAGCAACGCACGCAGCAGTGGCCCCTGCGCGAGGTCGAACGGCCGCCGTGCATCTTCGGTCGCGAGGCGAACGGCTTCGGCCTGTCGCTGGGAGGCGTCCGCCACGTGGCGGAGATCCACGTGTGCCATGGGCACGGCCATCTTCGCGTGAATGTCCTGGACGGGCTCTCCCGACTCCGTGCGGAACGTGGTGCGCAGCGACTCGTGACGGCGCACCAGCTCTTCGAAGCCGCGCAGGAGCGCCTTCTCATCCAGGTCACCCTCCAGGCGCAGCGGCAGGGGGACGTTGTAGAGCGGGCTGCCCGGTGAGAGCTGATCGATGAACCACAGCCGCTGCTGCGCGAACGACAGCGGCAGTGCGCCCACTCGCGAGACTCGCTTCAGGGGCGGGGCCTGAGTCACCGCGATATCACCGAGGCGCTCGGCGAACTTCGCCACCGTGGGCGCGTCGAACAAGAGGCCCAGCGGCGCTTCTCGTCCCAGGACCGAGCGGATGCGCGCGACGACTTGGGTCGCGAGCAGCGAGTGGCCACCGAGGTCGAAGAAGTTGTCGTGGATGCCCACCGACGGGCGGCCCAGCACCTCGGCCCAGAGCGCGACGAGCTGCGCCTCCAGCGCGTTGCGTGGAGCGGCGTCCTCGGTGGGCCGTGCGACCGGCGCCTCGGGCGCGGGCAAGGCTCTCCGGTCCACCTTGCCGTTGGGGGACAGCGGCAGCGCGGCCAGCTCCACCACGGCCGAGGGCACCATGTACTCGGGCAGGTGCTTCTGCACGTGCGCTCGCAGCGAGGACACCTCTCCGCCGGGGACGACGTAGGCCACCAGCCGCTTGTCTCCGGGGACCTCCTCGCGAGCCACCACCACCGCGTCGCGCACGCCCGGGTGTTGGCGCAGCACGGCCTCCACCTCGCCCGGCTCGATTCGGTAGCCGCGCACCTTCACCTGGAAGTCCACTCGGCCGAGGAACTCCAGCGTGCCGTCCGCGCGCCACCGCGCCTTGTCCCCCGTGCGGTACAGCCGCGCTCCGGGCGTGGCGCTGAAGCCATGGGGCACGAAGCGCTCCGCCGTCAGGTCCGCTCGACGCAGGTAGCCCCACGCGAGGCCGTCTCCGCCGACGTACAGCTCTCCGGGCACGCCCGGAGGCACCGGCTGCTGGCGGCCATCCAACACCCACGCCGTCGAGTTCGACAGCGGCCGGCCAATGGGCACCGTGCGCCCCACCGAGTCGCCGCCCCTCAGCGAGTGCGTCGCCGAGAACGTGGTGTTCTCCGTCGGACCGTACCCGTTGATGAGCACCGAGCCCGAGGGCAACCGCGCCAGGTGCTCGGACACGCGCTCCACGGGCAGGACATCTCCTCCCGCGAGCACTTGCCGGACACGCGTCAGGGCCGCGCCCTGGTGCTGCACCATCTGCGTGAAGAGGGCCGCCGTCAGCCACAGGGTGGTGACGCCTTCCCGAGTCAGCAGCGCGCCCAGCTCCTCCAGCGAGAGCGCACGCGGCGGGGCCAGCACGAGCCTCGCGCCGTGCAGCAGCGCACCCCACACCTCCAGGGTGGAGGCGTCGAAGGCCACGGGCGCCAACTGAAGGAGGACTTCGTCGGGGCCGAAGCGCGCGAAGGTGTTGTTTCGCACCAGTCGCGTCACGCCTCGGTGCGGCACGCAGACGCCCTTGGGGCGCCCCGTGCTTCCGGAGGTGAACATGACGTAGGCGAGGTCGTCTGCGCACACCTGCGTATCGGGCGGGGTGGAGGGCCTCGCCGAGATGGCGTCCCACTCTGCGTCCAGCAGCACCAGCAGGCCGCCCACTTCGGGCAGCTCATCCGCCAGTCGCTCCTGCGTCAGCACCACACTGACGCCGGCCTCCTGGAGCATCCACGCCACGCGCTCCGTGGGCTGGCTCGCCTCCACCGGCACATAGGCCGCGCCTGCCTTGAGGATGCCCAGCATGCCCACGACGAGCTCGGGCGAGCGCTCCACGCTCAGGCCCACGCGGTCTCCGACTCGAACCCCCAGGGTCTTCAAGTGCCAGGCCACTTGATTGGCGCGGGCGTTGAGCTGGGCATAGCTGAGGCGCCGCTCGCCCGAGCTGACCGCCACCGCGTCGGGCATGGCATCCGCCTGCATGGCGAAAAGGGCGTGCACTGTCAGCTCGCGCGGGAAGTCGCGGGCCGTGTCGTTCCATTCAACGAGGACGCGCCGCCGCTCCTCCGCGGTCATCAGCGGGAGGTCGGACACACGCGACTCCGGCGAGGCGAGGGCCGCTTCGAGGAGCAGCCGCAGGTGCCGAGCCATGCCCTCCACGGTCGAGGACTCGAACAGCGCCGTGCTGTAGGTGAATCCGCCCACGAAGCCCTCGGCCTCGCGTTGCAGGGCCAGCTCCAGGTCGAAGCGCGTCACGCCATGCTCGGTTTGCAGTGGACGCAGCGAGAGCCCAGGCAAGGCCAGCTCCGGCAGCGGGGTGTTGTGCAGGTTGAAGGTGATCTGGAAGAGCGGTGACCGCCCCAGGTCGCGCGTGGGCCGCAGCTCCTCCACGAGCTTTTCGAAGGGCAGCTCCTGGTGCTCATAGGCGCCCAGGGTCGTGTCGCGCACTTGCGTGAGCAACTCGCGGAACGTGGTGCCACGATGGATGCGAGCCCGCAGCACGAGCGTATTGGCGAAGAAGCCGATGATGTTTTCAGTATCCGCGTGACGCCGTCCCGCGATGGGGGCGCCGATGAGCAAGTCCTCCTGCCCGCTGTAGCGGTGCAGCAATGCGTCGAAGGCGGCGAGGAGCACCATGAACGGCGTGGCGCCGTCGCGCTGGGCTCGGGATTCGATGGCGAGGCTCAGCTCGCGTGGGAGATGCAGGCGCACCGCGGCGCCTCGATAGGACTGATGCGTTGGCCGCGGATGATCCGTGGGCAGCTCCAGGTGGGACGGCGCCTGGGCGAGCTGTCGCTTCCAGTATCCGAGCTGGGTCGCCAACACGTCGCCCTGGAGCCAGCCGCGCTGCCACACCGCATGGTCGGCGTACTGGACCGGCAAGTCTGGCAGCGACGACGGGAGTCCCCGAAGCGAGGCCGCGTAGAGCTGCGCCATGTCGCGCACGAGCACACCCATGGACCAGCCATCCGAGATGATGTGATGCAGGTTGAGCACGAGGACGTGCTCGGTGTCGCTCAGCTTCAGGAGGAGCGCTCGGACGAGCGGGCCCCGCACGAGGTCGAACGGACGCCAGCCCTCCTCGGTGGCGAGGCGCAGGGCCTCCGCTTCACGTTGCGCGCTGTCGCGCAGCGCCGTCAGGTCCCCCCGCGAGAGCGGAAGCGGGGAGGGCGAGTGGATGCGCTGGAAGGGCGCTCCCTGCGTTTCATGGAACGTGGTCCGTAGCGACTCGTGTCGGCGCACCAGCGCATCGAAGCCTTGCTGGAGGGCCGCCTCGTTCAGTGCGCCGGTCAACTTCAAGGCAAACGGCAGGCTGTAGGCGATGCCAGTCGAGGCGAGCTGCCCGAGGAACCACAGCCGCTGCTGCGCGAACGAGAGCGGGTGATCCGAGGTCCGGTCCGCGCGGGTGAGCGTCGGTGGCGCAGGCGACTCGACGGCGCGAGGGGCGTGCTCGTCCAACCTCGCGGCGAGCGCGGCGACGGTGGGCGCTTCGAACAGGGTTCGCAGAGGCAGCTCCACGCCGAAGCCACTCCGGACGCGCGCCACCACCTGGGTGGCCAGCAGCGAGTGACCACCCAGCTCGAAGAAGCTGTCGGTCACGCTCACCCGTTCCACACCCAGCACTTGGGCGAACAACGTAGCCAAGGCGTGCTCGGTGGGCGTGCGGGGCTCCACGTGCGCGCCGCGAGGAAGGGCGGACGCGCTCGGGGCCGGCAGGGCGGCGCGGTTCAACTTGCCGCTCGTCGTCAGAGGCAGCGCATCCAGGTGCACGAAGACGGTGGGCACCATGTGCTCGGGCAACCGCTGCTGAAGGGAGGCGCGCAGCGCGGCGGACTCCAGCGCGGGCCCGTCTCCCGTGACGTAGCCCACCAGCCGCGCGTCTCCGGGCGAGTCCTCGCGCACCAGCGCCACGGCCTCGCGCACGCCAGGGCTGGCGCGCAGCGCGGACTCCACTTCGCCCAGCTCGATTCGGAAGCCCCGCAGCTTCACCTGGAAGTCGAGCCGGCCCAGGTACTCCACCGTCCCGTCCTCCAGCCACCGCGCCTTGTCCCCCGTGCGGTACAGCCTCGCGCCCGCTGTCTGGCTGAAGGCGTCCGGCACGAAGCGCTCCGCCGTCAACTCCGGCCGCGCCCAGTACCCGCGCCCCACCTGGACGCCGCCGATGTACAGCTCTCCCGGCACCCCCACCGGAACGGGCCGGCCTCGTCCGTCCAGCACGTACAGCCGCGTGTTCGCCACCGGCCGGCCAATGGGGACGCGCCGCAACGACTCCCCTCGCGGGCACGCCCACGCGCTGACGTCCACCGCCGCTTCCGTCGGGCCGTAGAGGTTGTGCACCTCCACTCCCGGCAGTCGCTCCTGGGTGCGTCGCACGGACTCCACTGGCAACGCCTCGCCGCTGCACACCACGCGCCTCAGCGACGTCAGCCGCTCGACTCCGGGCTCCTCCACGAAGGCGCGCAGCATGGAGGGCACGAAGTGCACCGTGGTGACGCGCTGCTCGCCCATCAGTCGCGCAAGGTACGCCGGCTCCTGGTGTCCCCCAGGGCGTGCCACCACCAGCCGCGCGCCCGTCATCAACGGCCAGAAGAATTCCCAGACGGACACATCGAAGCTGAAGGGCGTCTTCTGCAACACCGCGTCCTCGGCGGTGAGGCCGTACTCGTGCTGCATCCACCGCAGGCGGTTGACGACGCCCCGGTGGGCATTCATCGCCCCCTTGGGCCGGCCCGTGCTGCCCGAGGTGAAGAGGACGTAGGCCAGCGACTCCGGCCCCGCCACCGTATGCACCGGCGTCCTCGGCTGCGCGCCCACCTGCGCCGCGTCCGCGTCCAAGCGCAGCACTCGCGCGGACGTCTCCGACACCCTGCCTTCCAGGCCGCTTTGGGTGACGACGACGCAGGCCGCCGTGTCCTCCAGCATCCCCTTCAGGCGCTCCCTCGGGTAGCTCGGCTCCAGCGGCACATAGGCGCCGCCAGCCTTCAGCACGCCCAGCAACGTCACCACCAGCTCGGCCGAGCGCTCCAGGCACACGCCCACCCGTGACTCCGGGCCCACACCCCAGGCGCGCAGCTGGTGCGCCAGCTGGTTCGCCTGCGCCTCCAACTCCCCGTACGTCAGCCGCGCTCCCTCCGACTCCACGGCGATGGACTCGGGTGTCTTCGCCACCTGCTGCTCCACCAGGTGGTGCACCTGCTCGTCCCGTGGGTACTCCGCGGCGGTGTCATTCCACGCCACCAACACCCGCGCCCGCTCCGACTCCGTGAGGAGCGGCAGGTCCACGAGCGGTGTGTCCGGTGACGCGATCACGGCGCGAGCGAGGAGCGACAGGTGCTCGGCCATGCGCTGGAGGGTGCGCTCGTCGAACAAGCTTGTGGCGTACTCGAACCGGCAGGAGAGGCCCGCGCGGTGCTCCCAGACCTCCAGGCTCAGATCGAACTTCGAGGTGTCCGTCGACACGTCCACGCCGCTGAGTTTCAGCGATCGCGGTGAGGCATCCGCCTCGGGCGTGTTGAGGACGTTCAGGACGACCTGGAACACGGGCGTGCGGCTCTGGTCTCGCGGGACCTGGAGCATGTCCATGAGCCGCTCGAAGGGCGCGTCCTGCCGTGAATAGGACTCCAGGGCTTGCTGCCGCACTCGGCCGAGCAGCTCGCGGAAGGTGGGGGTGCCGGACAAGCGCGCGCGGAACGCCAGCGTGTTCACGAAGCAGCCGATGAGTCCCTCGACCTCGGGGCGCGTCCGGCCCGCGATGGGGGTGCCCACCGCGAAGTCTTCCTGGCCCGAGTAGCGCCCGAGCAGGGTCTGGAACAGCGCCAGCAGCACCATGAAGGAGGTCGCCCCCTCCCGCCTGCCAAGCTGGAGCAACGGCTCGGACAGGTCACGCGACAACTGCAACCGCAGGCTCGCGCCCGCATAGGACTGCACGGCGGGCCTGGGCCGATCCGTGGGCAACTCCAGCGCTGGGACGTGGCGCAACTGCTCGTTCCACCACCGCAATTGGTCCGCCAGCACCGAGCCTTCCAGCCACTCGCGCTGCCACACCGCATAGTCCACGTACTGAATCGGCAGGGGCGGCAGCGGCGACGGAATCCCCGCGCCGAAGCACGCGTAGAGCACCGTCAGCTCACGCGCGAGCACCATCGTGCACCATGCATCGGAGACGACGTGGTGCAGCACCAGGCTCAACACGTGTTGCTCCGCGCCCAGTCGGAACAGCACGGCTCGCGCCACCGGGCCCGTGGACAGGTCGAAGGGCAGGGCGGAGTGCTCCCGGCAACGGCGCAGCATCGCCTCCTCGCGGTCCTCCACCGTGGCGCCCGCGATGTCCTCCACGCGCATGGGCAGTCCGCCTGTATCGGCGATGCGCTGTACGGCGCCGCTCTCCGTGAGGGCGTAGGTCGTGCGCAGCACTTCGTGGCGCCTCACCAATTCATCGAGCGCTGCCTGGAGCGCCGCCACATCGAGCGCCCCCGTGAGGCGGAAGTTGGAGGCGTTGTTGTAGGCCACGCTCGAAGGATCGAGCTGTTGCAGGTACCAGAGTCGCTGCTGGGCGAAGGACAGCGGCAGAGGCCGATCCCTTCGCGCGCGCGGAATCGCGGTGGCCCCCGGGACGTCGGCTGGACGCGGCGCGGGGGCTGCTGGGCGAGGCGCCCCGGGTGTCTCGGTCCGCGGCTTTGGCGCGGGCACAGGAGGTTTCGCCGAGGGGAGGGTCACGGGTTCGACCCGCCCCTCCGTGCGGAGCCGCGCGCTGCGTCCCGTCCGGTACAACCACGCCTCGGCATCCAATGGATGCGGCACGAGTCGCCGCGCGGCCTCCGCTTCAGCGCGCCAGAGCCCACGAGGCAAGCCCGCGCCGGCCAGGGCCAGCTCCCCCACCACGCCCACCGGCACCGGCTGTCCGCCCGAGTCGAGGATCCACGGCTGAAGTCCCTCGGGCACGCGCTCGTGCGGCGCGCGGGGAAGCAATGCGCCCTCGCGAGGGCCACCCGCGAGGAGGACCTCCACGCCGGCCGCGCGATACAGGGCGCTCGCCAACTCCGTGGACGCGCTGTCCAGGACGAGGGTACCCACGGGGCCCAGCGACTCCTTCGCTCGAGGCAGCTCCGCGAGCGTCCGAGCGAGCCGCGCGGAGGTGTGCAGCAACGTGGCGCCGGACTGCCGAGCCAGCTCCAGCAGCGCATCCACGCCCTGTTCGGCCTCCGCCACGACCTGGACGCGGTGCGCCGCTTCCTCGTGTTCGAGCTGCTCCCGCACCTTGGCCAGTCGGCGCAGGCCCTCCAGGACGACGGGAGTCTCCAGCCCGAAGTCGATGAGGCACGCGACCTCGTCCACGTCGGCCTCGCGCACCACGCTCAGGCGCTTCACCCCGCTGTCGATGGTGCCGATGAGGCCCGTTTGCTTCGCGTGCCCCTCGAACGTGTGCTCCAGGATGGCGTGAAGGTCTTCCTCGGAGACCTTGTCGATCTCCCCCTGGTAGCCCTGGGCCGCCAGCAGCGACGCGGTGATCTCCGCGGAACTGCGGAAGTAGCTCATCAACGGCTGCCGCACCGTCCTCAGCACTTCCTGCTCGTCGTCGCCGATGAACGTGTGGAGCATCACCGTGACGTGGCCTCGGCCCGGGTGTCCGTTGCGACGCCACGCTTCGCGGTAGAGCGCCACCTTCTGCTTCAGTTCTTCCAGCGGCTGGACCATCAGGCCCGTGAGCACGCCGGCGCCCAGCTCTCCGGCCAGTCGGAAGGTCTCGGGGCTCGATGTGGCGGTGAGCCACACGGGCAGCTCGCGCTGCACGGGGCGGGGCCGCAGCGCGACCTCCACCTGGACGCCTCCGCCGCCCGTCCGGCGGATCCGCTCCCCCCGCCACAACGCGCGCAGGGTCTCCAGGTTGCGTAGGAGGATGGTGCGGCGGTCCTCGTAGTTCTGCGGCGCGAACGAGAAGTCGTGCACGTGCCAGCCCGTGGCCACCGAGATGTCCACGCGTCCACCGGACAGGTTGTCCACCACGGACCACTGCTCGGCGACGAGCAGCGGATCATGCAGAGGCAACACGACGCTGCCAGAGCGCAGGCGCAGATTCCGAGTGACGGTGGACAGCGCAGCGGCGACCACCGCGGGCTGCGGATAGAGCCCACCGAAGGAATGGAAGTGACGCTCCGGAGTCCACACGGCGGAGAACCCGTGGGCGTCCGCGAACTTCGCGCCCTCGACGAGCAGTTCGTACTTGGGTCCGCTGAGCGAGTCCTCGTCGTTGGCGAAGTACAGGAGGCTCACGTCCAGCGCGCGCGAACGGGGCCCACCGCCCTGCAACCGCACCAGCCGCGCGGAGACTTGATCCGCTGGGAACACGACGCGCATGCCGCGCGACAGCGCCCACAGGGATTCCAGGTCGGCATGCTCCGGGGAGGAGTCCGCGGCGGCGAGCCACGTCCCCTCGGCGCTCGGGGACAGCCGAGCCTCCATCGCGGAGAACAGAGACGCCAACGCGCGGTGGTCGAGCGTCCAGGCTGGCTGTCCCGCTCCGGCGGGAAGGATCCAGGCGAGTGAGTCGGACCCCGGTGGCGCGGCTTCGAAGGACGGAGGCGGTGCATCCCGCGGCGCTTCCACGAACACGACCCGCGAGGGGTCCAGCCGCGCGGAGGTCACCATGCCCCGCCACGTGAGGATGAGCGGCGAGACCGAGCCCTCGGGTGAGTACAGGGCGAGGGTGCCCAGGTCGGTTGGCCCCAGGGCCACCACCGCCGCGCCGGCCTCCAAGGCGCCCCATTGCGCCGCGAGCTTCTCGGGCGTGGCGCGCAGGCAGAGCACCACCGGGTCTCCCGAACGCACGCCGAGGGTCCGCAGGCGTATCGCGATGCCCTTCGCCCAGTCGGCCAAGGCACGCCAGGTCCAGGCCGCTTCGCCACGCACCATCGCCACGGCCTCGGGTCCGCGCGCGAGCTGCTCCGCGAGCCGAGTGGTCACCCCGGGAGACGCGGTCGGACGCGCGGGCCGCGGCCAGGAGCGGTGCTCCTCGGGCGTCGCGAGGGGGAGGCGGGAGACGCGCGTCTCCGGAGCCGCGAGGGCAGCCCCCAGCAACACCTGGAGGTGCTCCACCAGGCGCTTCACGGTGGGGGCATCGAACAACTCGGTCGCGTACTCCAGGGCGCCGTGGACGCGCCCAGGCTCCTCGGCGAGCACCAAGGTCAGGTCGGACAGCGTGGCACCCCATTGCACGGGCGCGTCCGGCAGATCGATCAACGAGCCGCGAACCCCCGTCAGCTCCAGCGCCGCCGCGCCCCCGGCAATCCCGCTGTGGAACACGAAGACGGTGTCCGTCATGCGGCCCCGGCCAATGTCCTTGCCGGGGATGAGCTTCTCCACGAGGTATTCGAACGGGACATCCGGCTGTCCCTGCGCGTCCGCCACGTCCTGCTTCACCCGACCGAGCAGCTCGCGGAACGTCGGATCATCCGCGAAGCCCGTGCGGAACGCGGCCGAATGCGCCACGTAGCCAATCAGCGGGAGCAACTCGGCGCGGGTGCGATTGCCAATGGGCGTGCCGACGATGATGTCCGTCTGGCCACTGTAGCGATGCAGCACCGTGTTCCAGGCCGCCAGAACCACCATGTACGAGGTGAAGCCTTCGCGCTTGCCGAAGGCCCCCAACTCGCGCGCGAGGTCCGGCGGGAAGTCCACCGACATGCGCACGGAGGTGAGGGGGCTCGTTGGAGGCCGAGGGCGATCCGTGGGCACATCGAGGTGGCGCGGCATGCCCGCCAGTCGCTGGCGCCACCATTGCTCCTGCTCGGCCAGCCGGCCTTCGTTGATCTCCCGTCGTTGCCACGCACCGAAGTCGGCGTACTGAACGGGCAAGGGCGACAGCGGCGAGGGACGTCCCTGCCGGAACGCGCCGTAGAGCTGCCCGAGTTCATGGACGAACAGCGCGATGGACAGCGTGTCGCAGACGATGTGGTGGATGCCGCCGATCAACACGTGCAGCCGAGCTCCGAGCCGCAGCAGCGTGGCGCGGAGGACGGGCCCGTTGACGAGGTCGTACGGGCGCGCCGAGTCCTCCCTCGCCAGCCGGAGCGCCTCGGCTTCGCGCTCCTCGGGCGTACCGGCCAGCTCCACCACGTCCATGGGGACGTGGACGTGCGGGTGGAAGCGCTGAACGGGGCGGCCCTCGACGGTGTCGTAGGTCGTGCGCAGCGCCTCGTGGCGTTGGACGACTTCCTGGAGGCTGCGGTCCAGCAGCTTCGCGTCCAGCTCACCCTCCAGGCGAAGGATGAACGGGATGTTGTACGCGGAGAGGCCGGGGCGATGCTGCTCCAGACGCCACACGCGCTCCTGGACGAACGACAGCGGCAGCTCACCTGTGCGCGGCAGCGGCACGAGCGGCAGCTCGACGCTCTCCGTGACAGCGGGCGCCTGACGCAGCAGCGGCTCCAGGCGCTCGGCGATGCCCGCCACCGTGGGCGCTTCGAAGAGCGCGGCGAGCGGGAGTTGGACGCCGAAGGCTTCGCGCACCTGGTTGAGGAGCTGCGCTGCCATCAGCGAGTTGCCACCAATCTCCAGGAAGTTGTCGTCGCGCCCGACGAACGGCACGCCCAGTCGCTCGCGCCACAGCGACGCCAGCCGCTCCTCGATGTCACCCCGAGGGGCATCCTCCCGTCCGGGCGGCGGCGCGGAAGGTGCCGGAGGAGGTGCCACCTCCTCGCGCGCCTGCTCGGGGGCCCTCCGCGCGGGAGCGACCGTGGCCGCGGCGCTGGGCTTGGGCTTGGGCTTGGGCTCGACCCAGCATCGGATCTCCTGGAACGGATAGGTGGGCAGGTGCAGGCGTCGGCATTGTTCATGCGCGTGAACGGCGCTCCAATCCGGCTCCAACCCCAGGCTCCACAGATCGCCCAGGGCCGTCATCACCCCCGCGTGCTCGGGCGTCGCGCCTCCGCGCCGCAGTGAGGCCAGCGCCGTCACGCGGTCCTTGTCCGCGCCCAGGCACGCACGCACCAGCGGCGTCAGGTCCTGGCCCGGTCCCACTTCGAGCAGGATGCTACAGCCCTCTTCGAGCAGCGCGCCCACGGCGTTCGCGAAGCGCACGGGCTGCCGCATCTGCTCGGCCCAGTAGGTCGGCGTGCTCAGCTCACCCGCTCGGCTCCATGTCCCCGAGAACCCGGACGCGTAGCGCAGGGTGGGCGCCCCACACCGCATCGTGGCGACCTCTCGCGCGAGCGCGGGCATCAGCGGCTCCACGTCCGCGGAGTGGAACGCATGGGACGCGGGCATCCGCACCACACCAACGCCTCGGCGCTTCAGCTCGGCCTGGAGTCGCTCAATCTCCGCCACGGGCCCCGAGGCGACGCAGCGATCCGGCGCGTTGATCGCCGCCACGCTCAGCTTCGGTGACAGCAGCGGCAGGAGCTGCGCCTCCGGCATCGCCACGCCCACCATTGCGCCCTCGGGCAGGCGGTGTATGAGTTCGCCGCGAACCACCGACAGCCGCAGGGCGTCCTCCAGCGAGAGCACCCCGGCGACGCAAGCCGCGGCGTACTCACCGAAGCTGTGCCCCACGACCGCGTGAGGACGGATGCCCCAGGTCATCCACAGTCGCGCCAGCGCGAACTCCACGATGAACAGCGCGGGCAGCGCGACGCGGGTGTCACCCAGCAGCGGGGTGGCGGACGCTTCACCAAGGCCCAGCAAGGCGCGCACGGAAGCGGCGAGCGGCGCCTCCAACTGACGGAGGCACGTCTCCACTGTCGCGCGGAAGTCCGGCTCCGCGGCGTACAGCTCGCTCCCCATGCCGAGCTGCTGCGCGCCTTGTCCTGGGAAGACGAAGGCCACGCGGCGCTCGCGGGCCGACTCAGGCTCCGCGACATGGCGAGGCGTGGCGGACTTCACCAGCTGACGCGCCAGCGAGGCCGCATCGGAGGCCACCACGGCACGGCGGTACTCGAAGCCCTGCCGACCGGTGGCGTGCGTGAAGGCCACGTCCGCGAGCGACAACGACTCCGCATTCGCCTGGGCATGCTCCGCGAGGTTCCGCGCCGCTGCGTCCAGCGCCTCGGGGCTGCGCGCCGAGACGACAACGACGTGGTGGGGGCGGTGCGTGGATCCGCTCCGCGACATGGGGGACTCCTCGAGGATGGCGTGGGCGTTGGTGCCTCCGATGCCGAAGGAGCTGACCGCCGCGCGGCGGGGCGTCTCGCAGCGAGGCCAGGGACGGAGGGCGGTGTTGACGAAGAAGGGACCCGCGTCGAAAGCAATCTGCGGGTTGGGCTTCTCGAAGTGGAGGCTGGCGGGGATCTCTCCGTGATGCAGCGACAGCGCGGCCTTGATGAGCCCCGCCAGTCCCGCTACCGTATCCAGGTGGCCAATGTTCGACTTCACCGAGGCGAGCGCGATGGTGGCGCGATGCTCGTTCCCGAGGGAATAGGCGCGTTGGAGCGCAGCCACCTCGATGGGGTCTCCCAGCGGCGTGGCCGTGCCGTGGGCCTCGACGTACTGGATGTCCCTGGGCTTCACCCCAGCACGCGCCAGCGCCTGGGTGATGACCGCGGCCTGCCCCTGTACGCTGGGCGCGGTGTAGCCCGACTTCACGTGCCCGTCGTTGTTGGTCGCGGTGGACTTGATGACGGCGTAGATGGCGTCGCCGTCCCGCACGGCGTCCTCCACGCGCTTGAGCACCACGCAGGCCACACCGTTGCCACCGACGGTGCCCTGTGCCCGCGCGTCGAATGGGCGGCAGTGCCCATCCGGTGAGGACACCATGCCCTCCTGATAGATGTAGCCCGTGCGCTGCGGCACGGCGATTCGCGTCGCTCCCGCAAGGGCCACGTCGGACAGGCCCGAGCGCAGGTTCTGGCTGGCGAGGTGCACGGCCACCAGGCCCGTGGAGCACGCGGTGTAGAGCATCGTGCTCTCGCCCGTGAGCCCCAGCTTGAAGGACGTCTTGGTCGCGAGCGCCTCGTGCGTCGCGGTGCCGTACAGCTCGAAGACGGACGCGACGTCCAAGGCCGCGCTGCCTCGGACCGCCTCCGCGTAGCCCGAGTCCATCGCGCCCGCGTACAGCGAGATGGGCCCCGGGGGACGCCGTGGATCAATGCCCGCGTCCTCCAACGCGGTCCAGGCGCACTGGAGGAAGAGGCGCTGCTGCGGGTCCATCCACTGCGCCTCCCGCAGGGACAGACCGAAGAAGGCCGCGTCGAAGCGATCAATGCCCTCCAGCACGCCACCGGCCGGGACAAAGCCTGGGTGCTGCGACAGCTCCATCCCCTCGGGAAGCCCGGGCAGGCGCTCCAGCGCCTCGGGCGGGAAGTGGGTGATGGACTCGACGCCCTCGCGCAGGTTGCGCCAGAACTCACGGAGCGATCCCGCGCCAGGGAAGCGCCCCGCCATGCCGATGATGGCGATGTCGCCGGCCCCGGCGACGGGCCGCGGTGCCTCGCGCGTCGGGTTCGGAGCGGGGATCTCCACCGGCGCGGCCTCCTTCGCCAGTCGCCGAGCGAGGTCGTGCACGGTGGGGTGCTCGAAGAGCCACACGACGGGGAGCTCACGCTGCAAGGTTTCTCGCAGGCGCGCGGTGATGCGGACGACGGACAGCGAGGTGCCACCCAGGTCGTCGAAGAGGTGGTCGTGCACTCCCACGCGTTCCACGCCCAGCTCGCGCGCCCACAGCGTCGCGAGCTGCGTTTCGAGCGGATGGCTGGGCTCCACGAAGCGCCCCTGTCGGCCTGTCGTCACCGCGTCCGGTGGCGGAAGAGCCTTGCGGTCCACCTTGCCGCTGGGGCTCGTCGGCAGCTGCGACAGCAGGACGAAGAGCGTGGGGACCATGTACTCGGGGAGCCGCTCGCGCACGCCGGACCGCAGCGTGGCGGAGTCCAGCGGCGGTCGCCCCGAGCCCGACGCCACATAGGCCACGAGCTTGCGGTCGCCGGGCACGTCCTCTCGGACCACGACGATGCAGTCCTCCACGCCGGGAAGCGCGCGCACCGCGGCCTGCACCTCGGCCAGCTCGATGCGGAAGCCGCGCACCTTCACCTGGTGATCGATGCGTCCCAGGAAGTCGAGCGCCCCGTCCGCGCGCCAGCGCACCAGGTCGCCCGTGCGATAGAGCCGCTCACCGGGAGTCGTGGCGACGGGGTTGGGGAGGAAGCGCTCGGCCGTCAGGTCCGGACGCGAAACATAGCCGCGCGCCAGGCCATGTCCGCCGAGATACAGCTCCCCGGGAACTCCGATGGGCACCGGCTGCAACTGCGCATCCAGCACGAGCGCCACGGTGTTATCGAGCGGTGGCCCGATGGGCACCACGTCCCCGACCTGCGTGGGGTCCGTCATGGGGAACGCGGTCGCGATGACCGTGCACTCGGTGGGTCCGTAGCCGTTGGTGACGGGGATCCCGGTCAGCTCCAGGGCGCGGCGCGTGTGGACCGCGGGGATGATGTCCCCGCCCACGTGAGTGGCCCGCAGCCGTGCGAGGAGGCTGGGACGGTGCTCGACAATCTGCGCGAACAGGCTGGGGGAGAATTGCGCGAACGTGACGCCGTGCTGCGTCACCACTTGCTCCAGCCGAGCCAGATCCGTGGCGAGCGCATCGGCCGGATAGATGACCAGCCGACTCCCATGGAGCAGCGGATTCCACATCTCCAGGACGGACAGGTCGAAGGAGAGCGGGGCCAACAGGAGCCACGTCTCCCTCTCTCCCAACCCCTCGAAGGTCGCGCTGTGCAGCAGCCGGAGGATTCCCCGGTGCTCGATGGCCACGCCCTTGGGGCGGCCCGTGCTGCCCGAGGTGAAGATGACGTAGGCGAGGTTGCGCGGTCCGGCCCCCGCGTGGGGGGCCGTGGTCGGCCGCGAACCCAGCTCCAACTCCTCGGTGAAGGCGACGGGCACCTGGGAGTCCGGCAGGGACAGCTGCCCATGCAGCGCGCGCGTCGTGAGCAACAGGCGAGGCCCACCGTCCTCCAGCATCAGCGCGAGCCGGTGCGCGGGATAGGACGCATCCAGGGGGATGTACGCGCCTCCGGCCTTGATGATCGCCAACGTCGACACCACCAGGGGGAGTCCGCGCTCCATGCACACCGCGACGCGGTCATCCAGACCCACGCCCTGTTCGCGCAGCCAGTGCGCGAGGCGATTGGCGCGCAGGTCGAGCTGGCCATACGTCAGGCGCTCCTCGCCGCACTCCACCGCGAGGCGGTCCGGGTGTGCCGCGGCCCGCCGCGCGAAGTGCTCCGCGAGGGTCACGTCCGACGGATACGGTCGCTGCGTGTCATTCCAATCGAGGACGACCTTGCGCCGCTCGTCCGCGGGCAGGAACTCCAGCCGCGAGACGCGCGTGTCCGGCTGCGCGACCACGGATTCCAACAGCATGTGGAGCTGGCGCGCGAGCCGCTCCGCGGTATCCGGCGTGTACAGGTCGCTGCTGTACTCGATGTGACCGCGCACCCCGTCTGAGGTCTCGGTGAGCATCAGCCCCAGCTCGAAGCGCGCCGTGGCGTTGTCCACCTCCACGGGGCGCAAGCGGAGGCCGGGAGCGTGCAGCTCCTCGGCGGGCGTGTTCTGGAGCGAGAAGATGACCTGGACCAGCGGCCCTCGGCTCAGGTCGCGTTGCGGATGCAGCGCCTCGACGAGCTTCTCGAAGGGCAGCTCCTGGTGCTCGTAGGCGGACAGCGTGGTCTCGCGAAGCTGGGCGAGCAGGGCTCGGAACGAGTCCTGGGCCCGCACGCGCGCGCGAAGGACGAGCGTGTTGACGAAGAAGCCTACGAGCCCTTCGAGTTCACCCTGGCGACGTCCCGCGATGGGTGAGCCGATCAGGAGGTCCTCCTGCCGGCTGTAGCGCGACAGCAGGATGGCCCAGGCCCCCAACAGGGCCATGAAGGGCGTGGCGCCTTCCTGGCGGGCCAGGGTCAGCAATCGCTGGGACAGCTCGCGAGGCACGTGGACGGGATGCAGCCCGCCGCGCATCGAGCGGACCGTCGGCCGAGACTTGTCGGTGGGTAGCTCCAGCACCCGCGTGGCAGCGGCGAGGGCGTCCTGCCACCACGCCACGTGACGATCGAGCACCTCACCCTGGAGCCACTGCCGCTGCCACGCGGCGAAGTCGACGTACTGCACGGGCAACGCGGGCAGCTCCGGCTTGTGGCCCGATGCGAAGGCCACGTAGCCCGCGGCCACCTCCCGCACCATGACGCCCATGGACCAGCCGTCCGAGACGATGTGGTGCATGCACAGCAACAACAGGTGCGTGTCCTCCGAGAGTCGCAGCAGGCGCGTGCGCAGCAACGGCCCGGTGGACAGGTCAAAGGACCGCTGGGCCTCCTCGATGCACAGGCGCTGGGCCGCGGCCTCGCGCGCTTCGGCGGCGACTTCCTCCAGATCGGTGAGCGGAAGTGCCCAGGCTCCGGGAGGCTGGATCCGCTGCACCGGCTGGCCGTCCTTCAGGGCGAAGGTGGCGCGCAATGGCTCATGCCGGAGCACGAGGTATTCAAGGGCCAGCCGCAGCGCTTCGGTGTTCAGCGCGCCTTCCATCCGGAGCGCGCCGACCATGTTGTAGTGACTGCCGCCCGGCTGGACTTGATCGAGTACCCAGAGCCGCTGTTGCGCGAACGACAGTGGCAGCTCCCCGTCGCGAGGAATGGTCCGCAGGGGCGGCACCTGTGCCGTGCTCGGCTGGCGCACCAGGAACTGCTCTTCGACGAACTCGGTGACGCGGGCGACGGTGGCCGCGCCGAAGAACGCGCGCAGCGGAAGCTCGACATGGAACGTGGACCGCAGCCGAGACACGAGCTGGGTGGCCATGAGCGAGTGGCCTCCCAGCGCGAAGAAGTCGTCGTGGAGGCCCACAGGCTCGACGCGGAGCACGTCGCGGAACAGCTCCGCGACTCGTTGTTGGAACGGAGTCAGCCGTTCAACCGGGCGAGCCCCTGGGCTCCGCTCGACATCGGACGGCGGCGGCGGGAGGGCGTGGCGGTCGAGCTTGCCGTGAGGAGAGAGGGGCAGCGAGTCGAGGAGGACGAAGGAGGAGGGGAGCATGAACTCCGGCAGGAGGAGCCGGAGGTGAGAGCGAAGCGCTGCGGGGTCGATGGAGGAGGGAGAGACGTAAGCGACGAGGCGCTTGTCGCCGGGAGAGTCCTCACGAACGAGTGAGAGGGCCTCGCGAAGAGAGGGGAAGGAGCGAAGAGCGGCTTCGACTTCCCCCAGCTCGATGCGGAAGCCGCGCAGCTTCACCTGGAAGTCGGAGCGGCCCAGGAAGAGGAGGGAGCCGTCCGGGAGCCAGCGAGCCCTGTCGCCGGAGCGGTAGAGGCGAGCGCCTGGGGAGGAGGAGAAGGGGTGGGGGATGAAGCGTTCAGCGGAGAGGGCGGGGTTGCGGAGGTAGCCATGGGCGAGGCCATCGCCGCCGATGAAGAGGTCGCCCGGGACGCCGATGGGGACGGGATGCAGCGAGGCGTCGAGGAGGAAGACCTGGGTATTGGCGATGGGCCGGCCAATGGAGACCGCCTCCCCCACGGTGTCTCCAGGCGAGAGGAGGAGACTCGTGGTGATCGCCGTGCTCTCGGTGGGACCGTAGGCATTGAGCACCGAGCGCCCCTGGGCCAGCCGGGCGCGAGCACTGGGCACCGGCATCACATCACCGCCCGCGACGAGCTGCCGGACCTGCGCGAGCGCTTCGGGCGCGTGCTGCTGCATCAGGTCGAAGAGCGCGGCGGACGTGAAGATCGTGGAGATCCTCCGCGCAGTGATGACGCGCGCGAGCTCTGCTACATCTGGCGCATGCGGTGGCGCGAGGACCAACCGGCCGCCATGCAGCAACGCGCCCCAGATCTCCAGCGTCGACGGATCGAACGTCAGCGCGGTCGATTGGAGGATGACCTCCTGCGGCCCAAACTGGACGAAGGTCGAGCCGAACAACAGGCGCACCACGCCGCGATGCGGGATGGCCACGCCCTTGGGCTTCCCCGTGGAGCCCGAGGTGTACGTCACGTACGCGAGGCTCTCCGCCCAGACCTCCCGTGGCGGTGCGTCGCTGCGGGCACGAGCAAGCTGCTCGGCCTCGGTGTCCAGGCGCACGACCGGGCGAGTCCCCACGGGCAGCGCTGACGCCAGCGCCTCCTGCGTGAGCACCGCCGCCGCGTCCGAATCGTCGAAGAGGAAGGACAACCGCTCCGAGGGTTGGGCCGCGTCGAGCGCCACATAGCTCCCACCCATCTTGAGGATGCCCAGCAATCCCACGATGAGGTCCAGGCTCCGGTGCATGCAGACCGCGACGCGCGGTGCGGGCCCAAGCCTCAAGCTCAGCAAATGCCACGCGAGCTGATTGGCTCGCGCTTCCAGCTCCGCGTAGGTGAGGGCCTCGTCTTCGAACTCGACGGCGACCGACGTGGGGGCGCGGTGGACCTGGAGCGCGAACAACTCCGGCACCGTGGCCTCGCGCGGATAGTCCACCTGCGTGGCGTTCCAGTCCTCGAGGATCTGCCGTTGCTCCCCGACCGTCATGAGGGTGAGCGCGCTGATCCGCGCTCCGGCATCCTGAGTGACGACCTGCAGAAGATTCAGGAAGTGCGACGCGAAGCGACCGGCGGTCGCCGGGGTGAAGAGGTCCTGGCTGTATTCGAGCGCGCCCTCCAGGGTCCCGCCGCGCGCCATGAGGGACAGGCCCAGGTCGAACCGCGCGGTGTCCGGCGCATTCGGAAGAATGTCCACGCGAACGCCCGGCAACGACGGCGGCGCCATGGGGGCGTTCTGCAACGCGAACATCACCTGGAACAGCGAGCCACGCTCCGTGTCGCGCTCGCCCCCCACCGCGTCCACGAGTCGATCAAAGGGAACGTCTTGATGCGCGTAGGCCGTCAGGGCCTCGGCGCGCACGCGGCGGACCAGCTCCGTGAAGGAGGGATCTCCCTGGAGGTCCGCGCGCAGGACCACCGTGTTGACGAAGAACCCGATGAGGGGCTCCAGCTCCGGGTGACTCCGCTGCGCAATGGGGCTGCCGACGCAGAAGTCCTCCTGTCCCGAGTAGCGCGCCAACAGGGTCTGGAACGCGGCGAGCAAGACCATGAACAAGGTCGAGCCCTCGGCGCGCCCCAGTCGCTCCAGCGCGACCACGCGCTCCTCGGGGATGACGAAGAAGTGACTGGCACCTCGGAGGCTGCGGGTCGCGGGTCGGCGGAAGTCTGTGGGCAGCTCCAGCACGGGCACATCCTGGAGGCGCGCGCGCAGGACCTCGACTTGGGACTGGAGCGCGTCGGAGCGCACCCACTCTCGCTGCCAGCTCGCGAAGTCCGCGTACTGGAGCGCCAGGGCCGGCAAGGCCGTGGCGCTGTGCCGCGTGAGCGCGTCGTAGTGCGCGGCGACCTCGGTCACGAGCACGCCCATGGACCACCCGTCCGAGACGAGGTGGTGCATGCACAGCAGCAGGACGTGCTCGTCCTCGGTCACGCGGAGCAGGCGGGTGCGCAGCAGGGGGCCCGTGCTCAGGTCGAACGGATGGTGTGACTCCTCCGCGATCCGCTCGCGCAGGCGGGGCTCCGAGAGCGCGCCGACGTCTTCCACGGGGAGTGGCCATGTGCCGGGCGCGGAATGGATGCGCTGCCAGGGCTGGCCATCGCGGACCACGAACGTGGTGCGCAGCACTTCATGTCGCTCGACCAGCCGCGCGAAGGTGGCGCGGAGGGCGTCAACATCGAGCGGTCCCGAAAGGCGCAGGGCCACGGGGACGTTGTACGCGGCCTGTCCTGGCTGGAGTTGATCCAGGAACCACAGCCGCTGCTGTGCGAAGGACAAGGGCAGCACGTCCTCGCGAGCCACCGGACGCAGCGGCGGCATCGCCGCGCGCGAGGCCCCGCGCAACGTCGAGTCGAGCTGCTCGGCGAGCCGCTCGATGGTCGGCGCCTCGAAGAACGTGCGCAATGACAGGTCGACCCCCAAGCGTGCCCGGACGCGGGTGACCAGCTGGGTGGCGAGCAATGAGTGGCCGCCCAAGCTGAAGAAGTCATCGCGGAGGCCGACCTGCTCCAGGTGCAGCACTTCGCGGAACAGCGCGCCCACTTGTTCCTGGAGCAGCGTCCACGCCTCCGAATCCTCCGAGCCCTTCACGCGGCCCGGCGGCGGGAGGGCGTGGCGGTCGAGCTTGCCGTGAGGAGAGAGGGGCAGCGAGTCGAGGAGGACGAAGGAGGAGGGGAGCATGAACTCCGGCAGGAGGAGCCGGAGGTGAGAGCGAAGCGCTGCGGGGTCGATGGAGGAGGGAGAGACGTAAGCGACGAGGCGCTTGTCGCCGGGAGAGTCCTCACGAACGAGTGAGAGGGCCTCGCGAAGAGAGGGGAAGGAGCGAAGAGCGGCTTCGACTTCCCCCAGCTCGATGCGGAAGCCGCGCAGCTTCACCTGGAAGTCGGAGCGGCCCAGGAAGAGGAGGGAGCCGTCCGGGAGCCAGCGAGCCCTGTCGCCGGAGCGGTAGAGGCGAGCGCCTGGGGAGAAGGAGAAGGGGTGGGGGATGAAGCGTTCAGCGGAGAGGGCGGGGTTGCGGAGGTAGCCATGGGCGAGGCCATCGCCGCCGATGAAGAGGTCGCCCGGGACGCCGATGGGGACGGGATGCAGCGAGGCGTCGAGGAGGAAGACCTGGGTGTTGGCGATGGGCCGGCCAATGGAGACCGCCTCCCCCACGGTGTCTCCGGGCGACAGCAGGTGGCAGGTGGTGAAGGTCGTGCTCTCGGTGGGGCCGTAGGCGTGGATGAGCGCGCACCCCGACGCGAGCCGCTCGCGCACGCGCTCCGCTGGCATCACCTCGCCTCCGGCCATGAGCTGACGCACGCCAGCCAGGGCTTCGGGGTGGTGTTGCTGCATCTGATCGAACAGCGCCGTGGTGAGGAAGAGCACGGACACGCGATGGTCGATGAGGACACGCGCCAGTTCGGCCAGATCCGGCGCACCGGGTGGGAAGAGAACCAGCCGAGCCCCGTGCAGGAGCGCGCCCCAGATCTCCAAGGTGGACGCATCGAAGGAGAGCGTGGCGAGTTGGAGCACCACCTCCTCCGGCCCGAGGTGAACGAAGGTCGAGCCGAACAACAGCCGCACCACGCCGCGATGCGGGATGGCCACGCCCTTGGGCTTCCCCGTGGAGCCCGAGGTGTACGTCACGTAAGCCCAGGCCTCGGGAGGGGTCAGGACCGAGAGTGCATCGGACGACCGGGAGGCGATCTGCGCGGTCTCGGAGTCCACGCACACCACGCCGCCGAGCCCCGCAGGCAGCTTCTCCACGAGCGCGCGCGTGGTGAGGGTCGCGACCACGCCCGAGTCTTCGAACAGGAACGCGAGTCGCGCGGCCGGGTAGGCCGGATCGATGGGGACATACGTTCCGCCCGCCTTGATGATGGCGAGCACGCCCACGACCATGTCCAGCCCGCGCGGCAGGCACACCGCGATGCGCGGCGTGCTGCTCAGCTTCGACTCCAGCAGATGCCGCGCGAGCTGATTCGCCCGTGCATCCAACTGCGCGTAGGTGAGCCGCCCCTCCGCGGACTCGACCGCGATGGCCGAAGGGGTACGTCGCGCCTGGGCGAGGAACAACTCCGCGAGGTTCGCCTCCTTCGGGTAGTCCGCCTGCGTCGCGTTCCATTCGACGAGGACCGTCCGGCGCTCGTCCTCGCTCATGAGCGGAAGCGCGCTCAGCTTCCGGTCCATGCCGCGTGAGGCCTCGCGCAGGAGGCGCTGGAACTGCTCCGCCATGCGCTGAGCCGTCGCGGCGGTGAACAGGTCCCGGCTGTATTCGAGCTGTCCCTCCAGCTCCCCCCCGCGCTCCAGGAGCGACACGGTGAGGTCGAACTTGGCGGTTCGCGTGGTCCATCGCATCAGCTCCACGCGCAGCTCGGGCAGCGCGGGAGGAGGCAGCGGCGCGTTCTGCAGCACGAACGCGGTCTGGAACAGCGGCGTGCGCGAAAGGTCGCGCCCTCCGCCGAGCGACTCGACCAGTCGATCCAAGGGCACGTCTTGATGGGCGAACGCGGCCAGGGACTCCTGCTGCACTCCGGCCAACAACTCCGCGAAGGTGGGCTCTCCCTCCCAGCGGGCGCGCATCGCGAGGGTGTTGACGAAGAACCCGAGCAGCCCCTCCAGTTCGGGCCGGACGCGGTGGGCCACGGGCGTGCCCACACAGAAGTCACGCTGCCCCGACAGCCGCGACAGCAGGGCTTGCCAGCCCGCCATCAAGACCATGAACAAGGTGGCGCCGTGCTCCTGGCCGCGCTTCTCCAGCGCGCTCACCAGCGGCGCAGGGAGCGTGAAGAACACCGTGTCCCCGCGCGAGCTGCGCACGGCCGGACGTGGCGAATCCGTCGGAAGCTCCAGCGTGGGAACTCCGTGCAGGTGCGCTGTCCACCAAGCCCGTTGGGCTTCGAGCGTGGGCCCTTCCTGCTCGTGACGCTCCCACGCCGCCTGGTCGGCGTATTGGAGTGGCAGCGGTGAGAGCGGGGACGCACGCCCTTCCGCCAGCGCGGCATAGAGCGTGGCGACCTCGCGGACGAGCACGCCCATGGACCAGCCATCCGAGAGGATGTGGTGCATGCAGAGGAGCAGCACGTGCTCCTGCGCTTGCGTGCGCAGGAGCACGGTGCGCAGCAACGGGCCGTCGGACAGCGAGAACGGACGATGCGCCTCTTCCTCCATTCGCTGCGCCAAGGTCTGTTCGCGCGCGAGGGGCGTCAGGCTGCTCAGGTCCTCGATGGGGAGCGCCCAGTCCGTGGGGGCGGGGTGGATGCACTGGCTCGGCGCGCCGTCGCCCGGGAGGAACGTGGTGCGCAGTGGTTCGTGTCGTTGGACCAGCGCTGCGAAGGTTCGTCGCAGGACATCGACGTGCAGGGCCCCGGTGAGCCGCAAGGCGATGGGAATGGTGTACGCCGCTTGTCCGGGCTGGAGCTGCTCCAGGAACCAGAGTCGCTGCTGCGCGAACGAGGACGCCAGGACGGTAGGGGTGCTCGGATCCGCGGAGCGTGGCAGCCGTGGAACAGACAGAGTGGCTGGCGTGGAGGGCTCTGATCCACGGAGGGCATCGAGACGCGCGGCGAGGAGCGCGACCGTCGGAGCCTCGAAGACGGCGCGCAGGGAAACCGGAACACCAGCCCGAGCACGCAGCCGCGTCACCACCTGAGTCGCCAGCAGCGAATGCCCGCCGAGCGCGAAGAAGTCATCGCGAGCCCCCACGCGCGGCTGCCCGAGCACTTCGGAGAAGACCTGGGCCACGGCCTCCTCGGTGGGCGTGCTGGGGGCCACGTACTCCTCTTTCAGCGCGGAGCGATCCGCCTCGGGCGCGGGGAGCGCGGCGCGGTTCACCTTGCCGCTCGGCGTCAGTGGCAAGGACGGCAGCACCACGAAGACCGACGGCACCATGTGCGGCGGCAGCTTCTCCGTCAGCACCTGCCGCAGCCGCGTCACTTCGCGCGAGGCACGGGCTCCGCGCGTGGGCTCATTCGACGTGGCGACGGGTGCCCCCTCGAACCGCGACGGCTCCGGCGTCAGCGCGATCCGCGTTCCCGAGCCCGTCCGACTGAACGCGACATCCATCGCGCCGTCGCGATAGGCCCCGCCCCAGCTCACCTGCACGTCGTACCCAAGCGCTCCCCCCAGGGCGTACAGGTCCTCGGGCTCCACGCCACGCGGCCCCGGCCAGTCGCGGAGCGCTTCTCGCAATGAGGCCACCGTGGCGGGTCTGCCGGACCCCGTGAGCAACTCCACCGCGCGCGCGTCCTGCCACACGCGGGCATTGGGGACGCGCCGTAGGGCGAATACCTCGGGGCGCGTGAGCAAGCGCTCTCGCATCGACTCCAGCGTTGCCTCCGAGCCCTCCGCCCACTCCGTCGGATGGAACCGAGGTGCGTCGGCGGAGGCGACATGGAGGATGACCTCGTAGCGGAAGCGGGTCAGCTCGTTGTCATACCGGCCATGCTTGGGGAGCACTTCGACGTGCGAGATGCCGGGAAGCAGCTCCGGCAACGCCGCGAAGAACGCGGGCGAGAGCAACAGCTCTTCTTCGCCCAGCACGTCCTGCTGCGCGCGATACCAGAGCTGCGCGGTGGACAGCGTCGGGGAGGCACGCGCCAGTCGCACCGAGGCGCGGAACGCCTCCAAGAGCGTGAGGTTGCGCACGTCCCCCAGGAAGATGCGTCCCCCGGGGCGCAGCACGCCCACCGCGCCTCGCAGCACCTGAATCAAGTACTCGGCGCTGGGGAAGTATTGGATGACCGAGTTGAGGATGACCGTGTCGAATGTGCCCGGCTCCACTCCGGAGAGGTCGTCCACGCTCCGGTGCAGGAGTGTCACGGAGCGCAGCGCGTCGCCCATCCGCTCGCGCTGGGCCTCGATGCGATCGAGCGCGGGGCGCGCGAAGTCGATGCCCCAGTACGCCTCGCAACGGGGCGCGAGGCGGTAGAGCAACAACCCCGTGCCACACCCCAGCTCCAGGATGCGACGGGGCCGGAGCTGGAGGATCTGCCTCACGGTCGTGTTGACCCACTCCCGCATCTGCTCGGCGGGCAGCGGCCCACCCGAGTAGCTGTCGTTCCAGCCCGAGATGTCGAAGGTGGGATCCTCGCTCGCGACTCCGAGCGCATAGGTCTCGTCGTAGACGGCCTTCCACTGGGCCGTCTGCTCCCCCGCGCCCGCGGACTCCAGCTCGCCCAGGACGATGTAGGCCGCGAGCCGCTTGTCCCCGGGCGAGTCCTCGCGGGCGACCACCACGACATCCCGCACGGAGGGCTGCGCGCTGAGCGAGGATTCAATCTCACCCAGCTCGATGCGGAAGCCACGAAGCTTCACCTGGGTGTCGATGCGCCCCAGGTACTCCAGGTCTCCCGAGGGGAGTCGGCGTGCGAGGTCGCCCGCGCGGTAGAGCCGGCGTCCAGGCGTGGGGCCGAAGCGATCCTCGACGAAGCGGGCCGCCGTCAGCTCCGGCCGGCGCAGATACCCGCGGGCCACGCCCGCGCCACCGACGTGAATCTCGCCCGGTACCCCCACCGGCACGGGCTGCCCGGCCGCGTCGAGCAGATAGATGCTCAGGTCCGGAATCGGGCGGCCAATGACACTGGACCACGGCCGCTCCAGGTCCTTGATGCCCACCGGGCGGTAGGTGACATGCACCGTGGTCTCGGTGATGCCGTACATGTTGATCAGCCGAGGCCGTGCGTCCCCGTGACGCTCGAACCACGGGCGCAGCGCGGCCACGTCCAGCGCCTCCCCCCCGAAGATGACGAACCGCAGCGCCAGCTCGCGCGGCTCCAGGGCCTGTGCCTCCGCGTGGATGAGTTGTCGGAAGGCCGTGGGCGTCTGATTGAGGACCGTGACGCCTTCATCGGCAAGGAGGCGCAGGAACGCCTCGGGCGAACGGCTCACCCAGTACGGGACGACGACCAGCCGCCCGCCATGAAGCAGCGCGCCCCACAGCTCCCAGACGGAGAAGTCGAAGGCGTAGGAATGGAACAGCGTCCACACGTCGGACGCGTCGAAGTGGAACCACGCGTCGGTCGCGGAGAAGAGGCGCGAGACGTGGTCATGTTGCACCATCACGCCCTTGGGCTTCCCCGTGGAGCCCGAGGTGTAGATGACGTAGGCCAGATCCGTGGGCGCGTTGCATCCCAATGGACGCGGCGCCCCCTTGGACAGTGCCTCCCTCAGGTCGCTGTCCATCCGGAGCACGGTGGCCCCCGGAGCGGGCACGCATTGTTCCAACGACGTCTGGGTGATGAGGACTGGCGCCTGCGCGTCCTCCAGCATGAACGCGAGCTGCTCTCGCGGATATGACGGATCCAACGGGAGATACGCGCCGCCCGCCTTGAGGATGCCGAGCAGCGCGACCACGAGGTCCAGCCCGCGCTCCAGACACACGCCGACGAGCACGTCCGGGCCCACGCCGCGCCGAGCCAGGACCTGGGCCAGCGCGTTCGCTCGCACATCGAGCGCGCGATAGGTCAGCGACGCTCCCGCGCAGCTCACGGCGAACGCCTCGGGCGTGCGGTCCACCTGCGCCTCGAAGCGCTCCACCAAGGTGGGCTGTCGAGGCGCGTCCTCGCCGGGGTTCCACGCGTGCAGCACCTGTTGCCGCTCGGACTCCGCCATCAACGGCACGGTCGCAACGGCGCGCGAGGGCTCCTCCACCATCGCGCCGATGACCACTTCCAGATGGCCGAGCAGTCGGTCGATGGTCTCCGCGTCGAACAGGTCGGTGGCGTACTTGCAGCCCACCCAGAGTCCATCCGGGCCGTGGGCCGCCTCAAACGTGAGGTCCAACTCGGCGGTGTGGTTGTCCAACAGCGCCACGTCGAGCGACAACCCCTCATCCAGGGAGAGCGCGCGAGGAATGTCGTAGTCATCGAGGACGAACGCGATGTTGTACAGCTCGCGCCGCGACGAGCCCGGCTGTGCCGCCGCGAGCACATGGTCGAACGGGCAGTGTCCATGCGCGAGCGCGCCCAACGTGCTCTCTTTCACCCGGGAGAGCAGCGCCGTCATCGTCCCTTCGGCGGGAACCTGGATGCGCAACGGGACGAAGTTGGTGCAGTCGCCCACCAGCGTTCGGATGCCTGGGACGTCACGCCCCGAGACCGCCGTCCCCAAGACGAAGTCGGCTTGCTGACTCCAGCGATGCAGCACGGTGGCCAGGGCCGACACCACGCACATGAATGGCGTCGCCCCCTGGCTTCTCCCGAGCGCATGAAGCCGGGCCATGAGCGCCGCGGGCACTCGTCGCGACCGTCGCGCCCCGTGGAAGGACAGCCGCGACGGACGCGGGCGATCCGTTGGGAGGACCACCATCGGCGGCGCCTCGGCGAGCGTGCGCCGCCACCACCCCAGCTCGGCCGCCATCGCGCGCGCGGTCAGGTGCTCGCGCTGCCACGCCGCGAGGTCCGCGTACTGAAGGACAGGCTCCGCGAGCGGAGATGCCTGGCCCGAGGCCCAGGCGGAATAGAGGGAGGCCAGCTCGCGCACGAGCAGTCCCACGGACCAGCCGTCCACCACCAGGTGATGCAGCGACAACACGAGCACATGTGCGTCGTCCGCGAAGCGCAGCAGCGTGCCACGCCACAGCGGCCCCACGGACAGGTCCATGGGGTGCTGTCCATCGCGCGCGGCCTGGGCCTCCAGCTCCGCCTGACGCGATTCGGGCGACGCGCTCGGGACAGCCAGGACGGTGAAGCCTTGCGGCGCGGGAGGATGGATCCGTTGCCAGGGCTCGCTCGCGCGAACATCGAAGGTGGTGCGCAGGACCTCGTGCCGACGGACGATCTCCGTCCAAGCCCGTTCGAGCACCGCCACGTCCAAGGCCCCTTGAAAGTGAAGGGCCAGCGGGATGTGCGAGGCCGTGGAGGTTGGCTCCAACTGCTGCAACACCCACAGGCGTCGCTGCGCGAAGGACGTGGGGGCATCCGCCGTCCGCCCCGGCCGAGGGTGGGGCGGAGGCAGCGCCGCGGCCTCCTGCTCCGTCGCGAGTCGTCGCGCCAGACGCTCCACACTCAGGTCATCCAGCAACGACGCCGCGGGGACACGCTTGCCGAGCCGCGTCTCGATGCGGTCCTGGAGCTCAGCCGCGCCCAACGAATCCAGGCCCAGCCGAGTGAGCGGCGCACTCACGTCGATTGTCGCGGTCCCCGCGCCCAGCACCGCGCGCAGTTCATCGAGGAGGACCTGCTCCACCGCGTCTGGGGGGCGCGAAGCCGGTGCCTCGGTGCGCGCTCGTGCGGGGGCTTGCCCCTCATCGCGCCACACCATGGCCAGGGTGCCTTGGGCCAGTCCCTCGCGGCAGGCGAAGCGCTGCAGCTTCCCGCTCGACGTCTTGGGGATACTCCCGGGTGCGAGCAGCGCCACCACGTGGGGCTGGAGCTCCAGGGCACGCGCGATGGCTTCTCGCACCGATTGGCCCACGGCCATCAGCGCCTGGGCATCGCCGGCTTCCGCCAGCTCACGCGCCACTTCGGCCACCACCGCGAGCGCTTCGCCGCCCGAGGTCTCCACGGAGAACGCCGCCACGCCGCCGGGCCGCACGCGGGGATGCGCGCGTTCGACCACCGACTCGACGTCCTGCGGGTACACGTTGCGACCGCGCAGGATGATCAAATCCTTGCGCCGCCCCGTGACGAGGAGCTGGCCATCCTCGGTCAACACCCCCAGATCGCCGGTGCGCAAGTAATGCGCCTCGGCCTCCTCGGGGTGGCTCACGGCGAGACGGGCATGGAACATCGCCTCGGTCTCCGAGGGCTTGCGCCAATAGCCTTGGGCGACGCTCGGCCCCGACACCCAGATCTCTCCCACCTCGCCGGGCGCGCGTGGCACGCGGGACTCAGGATCCACCACGCGCAGCCGCTGCGTCTCCAGCGTGGCGCCGCATCCGATGAGCGAGCGCGTGCCCGGTGTCTCGGGCGCGCCCGCGCCCCCCCGGCCTCGCGCCAGCTCGGACTCCTCTACGGGGTGGAGGCGCGCGCCGCGCCCCTTGCGCTCGCCGGTGACGATGAGCGTCCCCTCGGCGAGCCCGTAGCACGGGAGGAAGGCCTCGGGCCGGAAGCCGCTTGGGCCGAACACCTGCGTGAAGCGCTCCAGCGTCGCGGCGCGGATGGGCTCCGCGCCACAGAACGCCACGTCCCAGTGGCTGAGCTCCAAGCCCTCCAGGTCCTCGGGCGTCGCGCGTCGCGCGCACAGCTCGAACGCGAAGTTGGGGCCTCCGCTGACGGTGGCGCGTCGCTCCGAGACGGCTCGCAACCAACGCATCGGGCGCTGGAGGAAGTCCATGGGCGACATCAGCGTGACGGGGAAGCCCGCGTAGAGCGGCTGGAGGATGCCGCCAATGAGCCCCATGTCATGGTACGGCGGCAGCCAGATGACGCCCCGGCTCTCGGGGCCAACCTCGAACGCGCCAGCGATCAACCGCAGGTTGTGCAGCAGGTTCGCGTGGCTGATCATCACCCCCTTGGGGGTGCCCGTGGAGCCCGAGGTGTACTGGAGGAACGCCAGGGATTCGGGGCCGCACGCCGGCTCACGCCACGAGGACTCCCCACCGGCGGGCAGCGTGTCCGTGGCCAGCCATTGCAGCGCGCGGAAGTCCGGCGCCTGCTCGAACACGAAGTCCGTGAGCGACAGGATGCCGGAGGTGGTGAGCACCACCGTCGCCTCGGCGTCCTGGATGATGGCGCGCAGGCGGGGAAGGGTGCGCTCCAGCCGCGTGGGATCCGGTGGATACGCGGGCACGGCCACGGCCCCCGCCAGCAGACACCCGAAGAAGCCCGCGATGTACTCGAGGCCCGGCGGATAGAGCAGCAGCACCCGCTGCCCCTCCGCGCCCCTCGCCTGGAGCGCGACAGCGATGCGCCGCGCGCGCACCTCCAGCCCCCGTGCGCCTAGGACCTCCCCGTCGGCGCCATCAGGACCCAGGAACGTGAACAGCCGCTCCTGAATTCGTGAGTCCAATGCGCGCTGCTGCAACAGCGCGAGGAGCGTCCTCGAAGTCTCGTGCATGGGAGAGCCCGTCGGTTCGATGTCCAATCGCGAACAAACCGGTCATACCAGTCCATATGCGCGAGATTGGAAAAGACGGGAAAAACCACATGCACCTCCACGCGGAGGCGTTCAGCGGCGATTCAAAACTCCGCGCATCACGCGCGCCCGAACAGCCCTTTCAACCAGCCCATCAAACTTCGTTTCGATGGCACGACAGGAGGTGGCTCGGGCGGGGTGGACTTCGTTGGCGGAGATGACGGAGTGCGCGGCGCGGTCGCGGACGGAGGCGGCCGGCTGTTCGCGCGCGCAGGCGACGGAGCGGCTGGAGCCACCTCCGCCTCCAGTCGTGACACGCGGGCGCGCGCGGCCTCGGGGGTGTCGCGCGTGGTGAACGTGCTGGAGACCTCGCGGCCCGTGGTGCCCTCGCGAGCCGTCACCTTCAGGAGCGACTCGTTGCTCACCTCGAAGGTGATGGTGACCTGCACGGCGCCGCGGGGCCGCCTCGGCAACCCGGTGAGCTTCAACGTTCCCAGGTACTCATTGTCCGCCGCGCGATCCGAGTCGCCCTGGAACACGGACAGCTCCAGCTCCGTCTGCTCATCGCGGTGCGTGGCCACCGTGTAGCTCTTGGTGGCCGGCAGCGACACGTTGCGCTCCAGCACGGGCTTGAAGCGGCCACCCGGCAGGCCCACGCCAATGGCCATGGGGAGCACGTCGATGAGCACCACGCCTTCGAGCTGCCCCAGGCTGTGCGCCAGGAGCGCCGCGCCCAGCGCCACGGCCTCGTCGGGGTGGACGCCCTTGCTGGGCGGCTTGCCGAAGAAGCGGGTGATCTTCTCGTGCACGAGCGGGAAGCGGCTCTGGCCTCCCACGAGGATGACCTCGTCGATGTCCTTGGGCCCCAGGTTCTTCGCGCGGAGGACCTCGTCGCAGACCTGGAGCGTGCGGTCGACGAGCTTCTCCGTCAGCTCGGTCAGCTTCTGCCGCGTGAGCGTGACGTCCAGGTCGTAGGGCTTGTCGTCGATCATCGTCACGAAGGCCACGTGCACCCGCATCTCCGAGCGCTCGGACAGCGCGCACTTGGCCCGCTCCGCCGCGTCGTTGATGCGCTGCATGGCCACGCGATCGCCCTGGAACGCGCGGCCCGTGGCCTTGCGGAACTCGTTCAGCAGGTACTCGACAATCGCGTTGTCGAAGTCGAGGCCCCCCAGGAACGTGTCGCCGCCCGTGGAGATGACCTCGTAGACGGTGTCCGCCAGCTCCAACACGGACGCGTCGAAGGTGCCGCCGCCCAGGTCATAGACGAGCACTCGCTGGTTGAGCTTGCGCCCATAGCCATACGCGAGCGCCGCCGCGGTGGGCTCGTTGAGGATGCGCTCCACCACCAGGCCCGCCAGCTTCCCGGCCTCGCGCACCGCCTGGCGCTGGTTGTCGTTGTAGTAGGCCGGGACGGTGATGACCGCGCGCGAGATGGGCTGGCCGAGCTGGTTCTGCGCCACCTCGCGCACCTCGCGCAGGATGAGCGCGGAGATCTGCTGGAGCGAGTAGATGCGATCGCCCAACCGCACCGCCGCCTCGCCTCCGTCTCCCGGGGCGATCTCGTAGTGAAAGCGGTCCTTGATGTGTTGAACAATGGGCGATTCGTACGGGCGCCCCACCAGCCGCTTCGCGCCATAGACGGTCTGGCGCGGGTTGGTGAGCATCTGCCCCTTGGCCGGATGTCCCACCACCAGCTTGGCGCGCGAGTTGAGCGCGAGGATGGAGGGCACCGTGTTGTGGCCCTCGCGGCTGTGGAGCACCGCGGGCTTGGTGTTGCGCACAAACGCGGCGCAGGAGTTCGTCGTCCCCAGGTCGATGCCAATGACCGGGCCCGTGCGCTTGGGCTCCTCGGTGCTCAGCCCCAACGCCTCCGCCGACATGATGACCACGTCGCCCTGGGCTGGCCCCGGAGCGGCCGAGCCAGCCGCCGCTCGGGGCGCGGCGCTCGCGATGGGGGCCGCGCTCAGCGGCGGAGGAGCCGGGGAGGGTGGGAGGGTGTGGTCGGCGGGCCCGACCCCGTTCGGCAACGGCGGCGTGTCGGACTGCGCATGCGGGAGGCTGGCGGCGGCCGAGTCCAGGAAGCGCCGGGTCTGCGGATCGAGCTGCACGAAGCGCAGCCCCATGCCCGGGATGCCCTGGCCTTGCTGGCCCGTGACGAAGTGCACCACGGCCGAGGCGTAGACAATGCGCTCACCGCTCGCCAGGCGGAGGTCCAGGGTGACGGGCGTCCCGGGGGGCTTCACCGCCTTGGCGCGCAAATAGATGCCGCCTCGGGTGATGTTGCCTCCGTACTTCGCAAGGAACTCTTCGGGTGTCGCGAAGGGCAGCTTCACCACCAGCCCGACCGCCCCCTGATTCGATTCCGTCAATGCGATGTCCCGAGACGTGAGTGCGTGCCGAGTATCGCCCGAAGTCCTGGCGAACGGGCGTCAAAAAAGGCCTTCTCCGTTGCGCACGCGCCTCGTAACTCGTATGGACACGCACCCGCGGGGCGCTGGTGCCTCGCGGGGCCTCCGGGAGCCCCCATGCTGAACCCCGATATCCGGTTGGCCCTCACCTTCGATGACGTCCTGCTGCTGCCGGCCGACAGCGCCATCGTCCCGCGTGACGCCGACCTGACGACCCGCCTCACGCGCAACCTCCGCCTGAACATCCCGCTGCTCTCGGCGGCCATGGACACCGTGACGGAAGCGCGCACGGCCATCGCCATGGCGCAGGAAGGCGGCATCGGCGTCATCCACAAGAACATGACCCCCGAGCAACAGGCGCTCGAGGTCCTCAAGGTGAAGAAGTTCGAGAGCGGCATGGTGGTGGATCCCGTCACCATCGAGCCCGACGCGCCGCTGTCCCGCGCCCTCGAGCTGATGCGCCACCACGGCATCTCCGGCATCCCCGTCGTGAAGGGCAAGCTGCTCGTCGGCATCGTCACCAGCCGCGACGTGCGCTTCGAGAAGAACGTCACGCAGAAGGTGGAAGCCGTGATGACGCGCAAGCTCATCACCGGCCAGGTGGGCATCAAGCAGGAAGATGCCCAGCGGCTCCTGCACGAGCACCGCATCGAGAAGCTCCTCGTCGTCAACGAGGGGTTCGAGCTCAAGGGGCTCATCACCATCAAGGACATCGAGAAGCGCCGCACGCACCCCAACGCGGCCAAGGACGCCAAGGGCCGGCTGCTCGTCGCCGCCGCGGTGGGCGTGGGCGCGGACCGCGAGGCCCGCGTGGACGCGCTGAGCAAGGCCGGCGTGGACGTCATCGTGGTGGACACGGCCCACGGACATCAGCGCGGCGTGGTGGACTCGGTGCGCGACACGCGCACGAACTTCCACGGCTTCGAGCTCATCGCCGGCAACGTCGCCACCGCCGAGGCCACCCGCGCGCTCATCCAGGCGGGCGTGGACGCGGTGAAGGTGGGCATCGGGCCCGGCTCCATCTGCACCACCCGCGTGGTGGCCGGCGTGGGCGTGCCCCAGGTCACCGCGGTGGATGACTGCGCCCGCGAGGCGGACAAGCACGGCATCCCCATCATCTCGGACGGCGGCATCAAGTACTCGGGCGACATCGTCAAGGCGCTCGCCGCGGGTGCCAGCTCGGTGATGATCGGCTCGCTGTTCGCCGGCACCGAGGAGGCCCCGGGAGACGTCATCCTGTACCAGGGCCGCAGCTACAAGAGCTACCGGGGCATGGGCAGCCTGGGCGCCATGAAGCAGGGCGCCAAGGACCGCTACTTCCAGTCGGACGTGGAGGCGGTCAAGCTCGTGCCCGAGGGCATCGAGGGGCGCGTGCCGTACAAGGGCACGCTGGCCATGAACGTGCACCAGATGCTGGGCGGCATTCGCAGCGGCATGGGCTACGTGGGCTGCGGCACCATCGAGGCCCTGCGCACCCAGGCCACCTTCGTGCGAATCACGTCGGCCGGACTCAAGGAGAGCCACGTGCACGACGTCATCATCACCGAGGAAGCGCCCAACTACCGGATGGAGTAGGGCGCTCCGCGCTCGGGGAGGGGGCCTGGAGGCGGGCCCCCGACCGCGTGGCTACTTGCGGCGGCGCTCCTTGCCACTCGCCGCCTCGTCGCTGGCGGGAGCGGTGGTGCCGGAGACCTTCTTCTCCGCGCCGTTCACCTTGCCCACGAGCTGATCCTTGTCGTCCGGCTCGAGCGTCTCGATGGCCTGCCGCAGGGTGTTGAAGTCCAGGCGCGCCACCGTGACGGTGTTGCCGCCCTTGATCTCCTGCACCGTGGGCACCTCGATCAGCTCGCGCAGGTACGTCTCGAACTCGACGCGCACGTCGGCGGACTGCTGCACGCAGGCCTCCTTGGCGGCGACGATGGACTGGCTGCCCTCGCGGTAGCTCAGGTCGGGGTTGCGGTTCATCGCCTCCTCGAACGTGGCCGTCCGCTTGCGGAGCGAGGAGTAGAGCTGGATGTAGTCAACCAGGCGGTCGGTCTCCGGACGGTTCACGTTGCGAGCCTTGTTCAAGGCCTCGGAAGTGTCGTCACAGGAGAGCTTCTGCAGCTCGGCCGCTCCGGGAGTCTCCTTCACGGAGAGATTTTTCGTGTCGCGGTCCAACCGCTCGTCGGACGTAATCTCCTTCACGCAACCAGCGGAGGACAGCATCAGGACGGTCGCAGCAACAGCACTGGAAGCGGACAGGCGCATCCGAACCTCGAAGAACAATTGGCGGGCTTTCGGCGTTGTTTCCCGAAGTTTGTAGCGATAAGGCCCCCCACCCGTCAACGACGCCCCCTATTGGAGACCCTCTGGTGGACCTGCACGCCGAGAAGATCCTGATCCTCGATTTCGGGAGTCAGTACACCCAGCTCATTGCCCGCCGCGTGCGGGAATTGGGCGTCTACTGTGAAATCCACCGGCCGGACCTCTCCAAGGAGGAGATCCGCCGGTTCGCCCCCCGGGGAATCATCCTCTCCGGGGGCCCTGCCTCCGTGGAAGCGCCGGGCTCGCCCCGGTGCGATCCCTACGTGTTCGAGGCCGAGGTGCCCGTGCTGGGCATCTGCTACGGCCTGCAGCTCCTGGCGAAGCTCTTGGGCGGCCGCGTGGACCGGGGCGCCCATCGTGAGTACGGCAACGCGGAGGTGGAGGTGCTCGCCGCGCGCGGCCCGCTGTCCGACTTCCGCCCTGGAGACCGCGTCCAGGTGTGGATGAGCCACGGCGATCGCGTGGACGCACTCCCGCCGGGCTTCGAGGCCATCGGTCGCAGCGGCAACTCGCCGTTCGCCGCGGCCGCGCACACGAGCAAGCCCTGGTACGGCCTCCAGTTCCACCCCGAGGTGGCCCATACGCCGCAGGGCAAGGCCTTGCTGCGCGCCTTCCTGTTCAACGACTGCAAGGTGACGGGCTCCTGGACGATGAAGGGCTTCATCGACGAGGCCGTCACGACCATCCGCCAGCGGGTGGGGGAGCAGGGCAGGGTCATCTGCGCGCTCTCCGGCGGCGTGGACAGCTCCGTCGCCGCGCTGTTGCTGCACCGGGCCATCGGCCCCCGGCTCCAGTGCATCTTCGTGGACAACGGCGTGCTCCGGCAGGGCGAGCGGGCGCAGGTGGAGGCCCTCTTCGTGGATCGCTTCCACGTGCCGCTCATCACGGTGGATGCCCGCGCGCGCTTCCTGGAGAAGCTCGCCGGCGTCACGGATCCGGAGAAGAAGCGGAAGATCATCGGCCGCGAGTTCATCGCGGTGTTCGAGGAGGCCTCCCGCGACATCCAGGACGCCAGCTTCCTGGCGCAGGGCACGCTCTACCCGGACGTCATCGAGTCGGTGTCCTACAAAGGCCCGTCCGTCACCATCAAGAGCCATCACAACGTGGGCGGCCTGCCCGAGCAGATGAAGCTCAAGCTGGTGGAGCCGCTGCGCGAGCTGTTCAAGGACGAGGTTCGCGCGCTCGGCCGCGAGCTGGGGCTCCCCGAGGAGATGGTGAACCGGCAGCCGTTCCCCGGCCCCGGCCTGGCCATCCGCGTGCTGGGCGAGGTGACCGAGCCGCGGCTGGAGCTGGTGCGCCGCGCGGACGCCATCGTCCAGGAGGAGATCCGCGCCGCGGGGCTGTACACCCAGGTGTGGCAGGCCTTCGCCGTGCTGCTGCCAGTGCAGAGCGTGGGCGTGATGGGCGACGAGCGCACCTACGAGTCCACCTGCGTGCTGCGCGCCGTCACCAGCGTGGATGGCATGACGGCGGACTGGGCGCGGCTCCCGTTCCCGGTGCTGGAGCGCATCTCCACGCGCATCACCAACGAGGTGCGTGGCATCAACCGCGTTGTCTACGACATCTCGTCCAAGCCGCCCGCGACCATCGAGTGGGAGTAGGCCCCAGCCCCGCGAGGGCCTGAATGACAAGAGGCTGCCCGGGATGAACCGGGCAGCCTCTTTTGCTTCAGGAGACTGGGACGACTACCCCGCCGGGTTCGCCTTCACGGGCGGCGTCTGGGTGCTGCCCGGGCGCAGCTCCTCGAGGACGCGGTTCGCACCGTAGACCTTCTGGAGCGCTTCGATGATCGCGTCGCTGTGCACGGCCACCGTGCGGTTCACGGACTCGTCGAAGCCGTAGTCACCGCCGAGCGACTGGATGTTGCCGTCGAACACCAGGCCGACGATCTCCGCGTTCTTGTTCAGCATGGGCGAGCCGGAGTTGCCGCCGATGATGTCGTTGGTGGTGACGAAGTTCATGCCCGTGGTCGGCGTCAGGCTGCTCTGCGCCTTGAGCCAGGACTTCGGCAGGGCGAAGGGCTCCTCGCCCGTCGCGTGCTCGAAGGTGCCCGACATCTGGGTGATGGGGGCCACCGTCTTGCCGCTCGCCGAGTAGCCCTTCACCGAGCCGTAGGACAGCCGCATGCTGAACGTGGCGTCCGGGTACATGCTGGTGCCGTAGATGTCGAACTTCGCCTTGGCGACCAGCTCGCTGTTCTTCCGGATGACGGACTCGATGTCATCCTCGAACGTCTTGCGGATGCCGCGCGCGTCCTCGTCCACCAGACGGGCCAGCTGGATCATCGTGTCCTTGGAGGAGTCGATGGCGGCCTTGCCACCCGCGAACACGGCCTGGCGCGCCTTCACGTCCGCCAACTTGGAGCCCTTGACGACGCGGGCGGCCATCGTGGCGGGCGACTCCTTGCCCAGCACCTTCTTCACGAACGGGTGGGACGGCCCCAGCTCCTCACGCAGCTTGGTGAGGCTGAAGGTCAGGCGGGCGATCTCCAGCTCCGCGTAGATGGGCGCCGGGCTGAAGACGTTCGCCTTGAGGGCGGGCAGGTTGGCGTCCGAGAACTCACGCAGCCGCTGGCCGTTGTCCTTGGGCAGCTCATCCGCGCCGCGCACGAGCGCGCGGGCGATGTAGAAGAGCTGGGACGAGAAGCCCGAGCCCTGCTCCATGAAGGCCAGTTCCTTGCGGATGTGGGTCAGCTGCTCCTCGGCCTTGGCGATCTCATCCCAGGAGCCGGCGTACTTCTTCTTCATCTCCGGGTTCGCGTCGACCTTCTTGCGCAGCTCCTGCTCGGCGGCGACCTTCTGCGCGAAGAACGCCTTGTCGAGCAGCGCCTCGTGCTTGCCCTTCATGGCCTTCAGCGCGTTCTCCACGCCGAAGAGCAGGTTGCTGGAGATGCGCTTCTGCTCAGGGCCCCGGCGCTGGAACTCGGTGATCATGCCGCGCAGCTCGGAGAGCGACATGAGCGTCTTGGGCAGCATCACGTCGCGCTGGTACTCCAGCTCGGCGATGGTCAGCCCGCGCGAGGTGCGGCCCGGGTTGCCGGAGACGAACGTCAGCTCGCCCTCCTTGGCTCCGTGCTCGGACCACTTGAAGTAGTGGTCCATCTTCGCCGGCTTGCCGTCCTGGTAGACGCGCACGAAGGACACGTCCAGGTCGTACCGGGGGAACTCGAAGTTGTCCGGGTCACCGCCGAAGAAGGCGATGGCGTGCTCCGGGGCGAACACGAGGCGCACGTCCTGGAACCGGCGGTACTTGTACAGGTTGTACTTGCCGCCCTGGTACAGGGTGACGACGTCACAGCGGACCTTGTCGTCGCCCGCGACACAGTCCTTCTCCAGCTTGTTCATCTCGGCCTTGAGCGTCTCGGCGTACTGCTTGCCGGCCATGCCCTGGGTCGACTTGTTCAGCGCCTCGGTGACATCCGTGATGTCGACCAGCTGGTTCAGCTCCATGGCCGGGCACTGCTTCTCCTCGGCCTGGCTCTTCGCGTAGAAGCCGTTCGCGAGGTAGTCCTGCTTGGCGCTGGAGAGCTGCTCCACGCATCCGCGCGCGCAGTGGTGGTTGGTCATCACCAGGCCATCCGGCGACACGAAGCTGGCCGAGCAACCGCCCGCCAGACGCGCCGAACCGAGCCGCATCGTGTCGAGCCATTGCTGGGTGGGCTCGAAGCCGTACTTCTCCTTCACCTTCGCGGCCGGGAAATTGTTGTACGTCCACATGCCTTCGTCGGCGAGCGCCGGAGCGGCACCGAGGAAAGCGGCAATCATGACCAGACGCTTCATGAAGTGAGTCCTTTCAGGCCGTGGTTACGGCCAGGGCAGTGTGGTGTTTCTGCGGGAAGCCACAGGGAGGGTCAAGCTGGGAAATACCCCGCGCCTCCGGTAACGAATGAGCGGCCGAACGATTCCTTGGGTGGGGGACAGGCGTCGCGCCATCCCCTGGAAACCCTTAGGGAATCCTCGAACCCATGAAGTTAAACGAGGCTCGGCCAGAATTGTCGCAAGGCTTTCGCCGGAAGGGCCCGTGATGACCTGGAGCATCGCCCCCACGAGGCACGACGCAACACGTCAGGTTCGATGTCTGGATTGGATTCAGGGTGTTGCTTGGGTTCGCGCGGCGTGGCGGCCCCGCGAGAAGCTTCCAGGCGTGGTGCCGGTGAGCGCGCGGAAGTCCGCGATGAGGTGGGCTTGATCGTAGTAGCCCACCGCCGTCGCGATGGTGCCCCAGTCCGGTGAGGACTGGAGGCGCGAGGCGCGCACGGCGCGCTGGAACCGAACGATGCGCGCGTAGGCCTTGGGGCCCATGCCCACCACCTCATCGAAGGCCCGGCGCAGTTGGCGCTCGCTGACGCCCACGGTGCGCGCGAGCGCATCCACCCGAGGCAACTCGCGCGCGTCCGAGAGGAGCCTCACGGCGCGGAGGACGAGGTGCGCGGACGCGGGCTCGTACACGTCGTCCCGGCGCAGGCGGGCGATGAGGGCCTGGCGGAGCACGTCCATGCGCGCGACCACCGACGGGGCCGCGGACAGGCGCTCGCGCAGTCGCTGGCCCTCGGCGGGGCTCCACAGGGCCTCGATGGGCACCACGCGGTTGGTCAACTCGGAGATGGGGACGCCGAAGAAGGGGTAGGCGCCGCCGGGCTTGAAGTGCAGGCCGATGCTCCCGGGAGGAACCTCGGACACGGGCTTGCGCAGCATCTGGAGCCGCGTCCCCAAGGCGTAGACGTCCGCGCCCGATGCGGTGTTGCGGACGATGAGATCCACCTCGCCGTTGGGCAGGCGCACGTAGCTGTCTTGCTCCGGGGCTCGCGTCAGGACGCGAACCCCATGCACGAACCGAGAGAGGGCGTCGTGCGGGACGACGGGGGCGGAGGCCAGGTTCACGCGTCGAGCATGGGCCACACCTCGCGGTGCTTCAACCTGGCCGCGAGGCGCACGCGGGGCCATGGCCGATTTCTCCAATCGGGCGCGTGGTGGCGTTCCTAGCTTTGACGGACCCAGCCAGGAGGCCATGCGGACATGAGGATTCATCACATCAACTGCGGGACGCTGTGTCCCGCGAGCTCACGACTCGTCGTGGGAGAAGGCAGCCTGTTCGCCCGAGCGCGATTGGTGTGCCACTGCTTGCTCATCGAGTCGAGCGACGGCCTGGTCCTGGTGGACACGGGCTTGGGCACGCGGGATCTCCAGGACCCGAAGGGGCGACTCGGGAAGCGCTTCGTGCGCCGCAACGCGCCCCGGTTGAGTCCCGCGGAGACGGCGCTGGCGCATGTCGAGCGGCTCGGCTTCCGTCGCGAGGACGTGCGGCACATCATCCCGACGCACCTGGACCTCGACCACGTGGGCGGACTCGCGGACTTCCCGCATGCGCGGGTGCACGTCTTTCGTGACGAGCTGGAGTCGGCGCGGCGGCCCGTGGCCCCGGACCCGCGCTTCGGTTACCGGCCCGTGCTCTGGGAGCATGGGCCGCAGTGGGTTTCCTACGCGGTGGCGGGCGAGCGCTGGTTCGGCTTCGACTCTGTGCGCGCCATCCCGGGGCTGTCCGAGGAGCTCGCCTTGGTGCCCCTGGTGGGCCATACCGCGGGACATTGCGGCGTCGCGGTGAAGACTGGCGAGGGCTGGCTGTTGCACGCCGGAGACGCCTACTTCAGCCACCGCGAGCTGGACTGGAAGTCGCCGCGCAGTCCCTTCGGGCTGGCGCTGTTCCAGCGGCTGCGGTCCGTGGACAACGCGCGACGCCTGTCGAATCAACAGCGGCTGCGCGAACTGGTGCAGAGCCACGGACCGCAGGTTCAAGTGTTCTCCGCGCACTGCGCCGTGGAGTTCGACCGCCACACGAGCCGCGAGGACTCCGTGCGCGGAGCCGCTTGAGGGCGGGCAGGGGCGTTGAGTCGAACCCCTGGGCCCGTCGTCGCCATGGAACGTCGGGGCGCTACGCGATCAGCCGGCGCTCCCGAAGCGCCGCGAGCAGCCGAGGCTTGCCTTCGTTCATCACCGGCTCTCCGTGCGACGGCACCACGTGTTCGAAGTCCATCTCGACGAGCTTCGCGACCGCGGCCTCGAGCGCGGCCCGGTCCGTGGCGAACCGCAGGAACAGCTTGCTGACCGCGAAGCGCCGGTACGTGCCGAACGTGAGGAAGAACATCCACGCCAGCAGGCCCTTGGGTTTGGCGATGTTGAACACCATGTCGGTCAGGTAGAGCGCCTTGGAGGCCCGGTGCAGGAACGCTGTCTCGTTGAGCTTGGGCATGCCCGGAAGAGGCAGGATCGGCAGCTCGCGCTCATACGGCCAGGGGTCGACGCCCAGCAGTCCATGGAACTTCAGGTCCGGGTGCTTTTCCCGGATGCCCACCGGACCCCAAAGCCGAGCGTTGGGATGCGCCGCCGCGGCGGCCTTCATGCCCGCGGTGTGCGGCAGGCACGGCGCCACGATGTCGGTGACGGGGCCCGCATCCTTGAGCTGCTCAGGCGTGAGTTGGGTGCCCGGGGACAACAGCACGCGACCTTGTTCGAGCTCGAAGACCACCGAGCGAACCGGCAGATGCATGATCGGAGACCGCAGTGTGGAATCGAGGAAGCGAGGCTGGGGGAGAGTCAGCGGCTGGGGGAGAGTCATATGGGGCCGCGACGCTCGCACAACGCGCGCCGGAACACGCGAATGAACGAGCGGATCCGTGCGCGAACCGGAGCCCCGAATGGCGGGTTTCCAATGGCCTCTGGAGCCCCTGGGACCCCATTTGGTTAGTTTACATAACGCATCTTATCAGACGTCCCGTTCAGAGAGGGACAGGGGGATGCGCGGCCCTGACTTGGGGCTTTTCGGGCCGCCTTCCGGCACCTACGGTTGCCGCCCCATATGCGTCCTCTTCTTCGAACCGGATTCGCCGCCACGTGCTGTGGCCTGGCGCTCGTTCTCGCGGGCTGCCCCAGCAAGACTCCCGCGCCCGGCCTTGATGGCGGCGTCGCCGCGAGCGTCGTGGATGCGGGCATCGCCCCGCCGGTCGCTGTCTTCTCGCTCCAGTACCAGTCCCCGGACGCGGGACTGGCGACCATCCCGCTGGCGCTCGATGAGAAGCCGTTGGTCGAGCCCACCTCAGTGCTGGAGCTGCGCAGCTCGGTGCCGCTGCGCAACTACCGGGTCCGGCTCTTCGATGAATCGGACCGCGCGGTCGTCTCGGATGACCGCGCCACCGAGTCCGAGACCGGCCTCGAGTACCGGATCGGCCTACCAGAGCCGCTCAAGACGGGCTTCTCGTACACGCTGGTCGTCGACGCGCAGACCGGCTCGTCCCTCACCGATGCCCAGGGCCACGACATCGATGACCTCCGGGCTCAGTTCCAGGTCGCCGGCGAAAAGGAAAAGCCCAAGCCTTCGCCGGCGCCTGCCAAGTCCAAGGCCAAGAAGAAGAAACACAAGTAGCGGGCCCTACCGGCCTGCCACCGGGAGCTTCAGCTCGACCTGGAGCTCCCGCAGCTTCGCCTGGATGATCCGAATGTTCGCGGGGCCCATGCGCAGCAAGTGCTTCTGGGCTCGGCTCAGGCCCTCCAGCTCCGGCGCCGCGTAGGCATACAGCGCGCCTTGCGGATGGACCTCCACGGGGCTCTCGGCTGCGGGCACGGCCAGCATCGCCGCAATGGCCCGCGACAATGCCTGATCAAACGTCTGGCCCGGCGGTGCAATCTCCGCGTAGGCCTGATCCATCAGCGGATGCAGTTCGCGGAACACCAGGCCGGAACCCCGAGCGTCGATCGTCCCCAGGACACGGGCCACGGCGTCGTAGCGCGCGTAGGTTCGCGGATGGATGGTGGTCGCCGCGCCGCGGGCCTCGTTCACTTCAAAGGCCCCCGTGGGCGCCAGGAAGCCGAGCACCGTGCGCGGGCTCTCGCCGTCCGCGATGTTGCTGACGGCCGCGGTGAACCGCCGGATGAGGTCCTTCTCCTGGAGCCACTTCGCCAGTTCGGCTTCCAGCGACAGCTTGCCCACCAGCTCTCGAACTCGGCCGTCGCTGTCGGGCAGCGATGCGGCGGCGACCGGAACCTCGGCCGGCGGCGCAGCAGGCACCGGCGCTGGCACGGAGGGTGTGGCCACAGGCGGCGTCTCGGCGTCTCGGCGCAGCCCGAAGTACGAGCCGACCACGGCAAGCACCGCGAGTGCCGCCACGGTGCCCATGACCATGGCCCGGGGTGATCGAGCTGGCTGGATGGTGGCCTCGGGGGTGTCTCCAGGGGGCTTCACGAAGTTGGGCTCATTCATGGGTGTCTCCAGTCCATCCAGCTACAAACGAGTCCTTGGCGCATTCCAGTCCGCCAGCCGCCACAGGCGCCGGCCATCCGCCATGAGGAATCCCCCCGGCAAGAGCTGCAAGGCCCCAATGGCCTCGTGCTCCAGGGGGAGCTCCAGCCGATGCGTCGGCCGCAGCGTGCCCGCGTCGAGTTGGAGGAGCGAGAATCGCTGTGACTCCCCTGCTCCCTCTGCGTCCAGCCCTTCCATGACCACGAAGACCGAGTCCGCGGTCACGAGCCCTGAATAGTCCGTGACCTGCGTCCCGGTGTCCTCCGGCAGCGCGTACTCGGCCAGCAGCGCACACCCCGGGAAGCTCCAGCGCCGGACCCAGGTCCCGCCAATGCCGATGAAGCTCGTCCCCGAGGCATCGAAGCCCGCGGGAAAGAACGGCGCATCCGGGCTGTCGAGCGCGCCCTCGCGAACCAGGCGGCCACGCTCGCGCCGGAGGAACACGAGCCAGGTGCCATCCTGGCCTTGGCTCACGGACACGCCCATCACGGGCGCCGACGGATGCGGCATCAGCTCATGCAGCCCCTCCAGCTCCGGGTCGAGGACCGCGGTGACCGCGCCCGGGCCCGAGGCTCCATCGGTCAGCGTCTCGCCATCGAGGACCCGGACGACATGCTGGCCCCCGGCCTCCTCACTGGTCCAAAGCTCCTGGCCGGAGGCATCGAAGCCCAGCGCCAGCGACGGATGCGGCCAGAGCCGAGACCCCAGCGTGGGCACGTCTCGTGGCGTCCCTCGGCGCAGCTCCAGTCGTCCGGGTCCCATGACGATGAGTCGCTCCAGGTCGGGATGCAGCGCCAATCGCGTCGCGTGGAGCGGAATCTCCAAGCCCGGCCCCACGTGCCAATCATCCGAGGCGCGCAGCAGCGTGAGTCGCCCCGGGCCCGAGGGCAACCCCAGGACGCGATCGGACGTTCCGCGAATGACACCGTCTCGGGCCCACTCCACCTGCACCGGCCGAGGCAGGTCCTGCCGGATGAGGCGGACCGCATGGCTGGGGAGGTTCCTGTCCCCAGGCGGACTCAGGCGTCCTGCTCCATGGCGCGCACGCGCGCGAGCGTGTCGAGGTCGCGCTCGGTGGGCCCCAGCTCCAGGATGACCCGGCTCACGTCGTAGAGCACATCTCCGCGATCGAACACGGGCAGCCGGGGAACGTCCTGGTTCAGATCGTCCGCGCCTCGGTTGTAGGTCACGTCCATCAACGTCCGGAGCTGGAACGCGTCGTACAGGTTGTACTCGACGAGGAACCGCAGGGCTTCCACGTCACCGCGGCGCAGATAGGCGCGCCACAGCAGCACTGCGTCCCAGCCATGCACGCCCTTGAGGTGCGGTGGCCTCGCGGCGCCGATCTTGTCCTCGATCTCCTTGAGCCCGCCGCCCATGCCCAGGCGTCGCGTGACGAACCGGAGGTCGATGTGCGCCGCGGGAACCGGGAACCGCCCGTGGCCGAAGTAGTCCCTCAACACGGGGACATCGAAGCAGGAGCCGTTGAACGTCACCCACAGCCGCCGAGCGGCCATCGCCTCGGGCAGCGCGTCCATGTTCCGGCCCTGGACGAAGACGCTCAGCCCCGAGGCGTCGAACAGGCTCACCACCGTGGGGACCTGGGTCTTGCTGCCGTCCGTCTCGATGTCGAAGTAGACGGCCTCCTGTGCGAACTCTGGGTACAGTCGCCAGTGCTCGCGGGATGGCAAGAGCTGCGCCAGCGCCTGCAGGTCTCTGCGCGCCAACGCCTCGCGCGCCTGGGCGATCCGCGCGCGCGCCACGTCGTCCGACTTGCGGTTGATGGCGATGCCAGTGCCCGCCGCCGGGAAGTCATCCCAGGTGCGGATCCCGCGCGACCACAAGTCCTTCTCGCGCCACGGTCCCACGCCGGGGATGTGCTGGAAGGTTCGCTGCAACATCAAGTGGGAGCGCCCAATCTTCCGGCCAGGAGTTCGTCCAGGAGCGGCACGTCCGCCTCGCAGAACGGCAGGGCCTGCATCTCCGTGGGCGTGTGGAATGCGAGCGCCTGGGCGCCGAGCGGCCGAGGCTCACCTGACACGAGCGTCGCGCCGTACAGCGCCAGCTCCACCGTCAGGTCGGGATACGCGTGCCGCCCCTCCCACAGACGCGGGCCCACGCGCAGCTCCACGTCCAACTCCTCACGGCACTCGCGGGCGAGCGCGGCCTCATCGGACTCGCCGCGCTCCACCTTGCCGCCCGGGAACTCCCACAGGAGCGCCCGGCTTCCGCCGGGCAGGCGCTGCTGCACCAGGAAGCGCTGGGGCTGGCCTGGCTGGGGAATCAAGGCCGCCACCACCCGCACCGTCCTGGGCGCGGGGGCCGTCAACCGTGCGTCCCCAGGATGTCCATGGAGTACAGGTAGCCGTTGTTCGACAGCACGAACACCTTGCTGCCCTGCACATACGGGGTGGCCGAGATGCCATCGCCCGGGTTCCACGAGAGCCGGGACTGGCCCGTCACCGGATCCACGAAGAGCAGCGCGCGCTGGATGGGAACCAGCAGCATTCCCCTGGCGAACACGGGCGAATAGCCGGAGCGTTCCCCAAGCTTCAGCGTCCAGATGCGCTTGCCGTTCTCTCCCAGGAAGGCCTCCACCCGCCCGTCCCCGCTGGTGAACAGGACCTGTCCCCGAGCGAGCAGCGAGGTGATGCCCTCCACCGCCGTGTTCCAGACGACATCGCCCGACTCGGCCTCCAGGGCATACAGCCCGCCCTTGTACGACGCGACATACAGGTGGCCGGCCTCGTCGAGCACCGGCGTGGTGTCCACGTCCAGGAACTCGGTGCCACCACCCGACAGGGACTTCTCCCAGGTCACGCTGCCATCGGACGTCTTCAGCGCGACCAGGTAGCCATCGGAGAACCCGACGTAGGCCGTCTCCTCGTGCACGAGCGGCCGGCACGCGCCATGGATGGTGAAGCCCGAGGGCGGATCCCGGCGGTACTGCCAGGCCCACTGGCCGTCGTCCGCCTTCACCGCGAACAGGGTGTCGCTCTCCGACACCACGAGGACGAGCCCGTCCGCCACGACGGGCACCGTGGCGAGCGACTCCCCCGCCGTGTACTTCCACTTCACCGCGCCGGTGCGGACATCGATGGCGTAGAGGATGCCGTTGCCGCCCGGAACGTAGGCCACGCCGTTGTGGACGGCCGCGCCGGCGTTGAACCGGATGCCCGTCTCCACGCTCCAGACGACCTTCCCGTCAGGCGTGAGCCCGCGGGCGATGCCATCTCGCGTGAGCGCCACCACGTGGCGGCTGTCGGGATCGAACGCCGGCGAGGCGAACTCGCGCGGCGCGTACTCGAGCAGCGGTGGCTTGACGAGCGGCGTCCACCAGTCGATCTCGAAGAAGCTCACCGGTGGTTGACGGGGGGCCCGGGGCAGCTCCGGGTTTCCGTACAACGGCACCGAACCACACGCGCCCAGCAGTCCAACAGCCGCGGCGCCACCCACCCAACGCTTCCACCACGTGAGCTGCTTCATGGTCACTGCGCTACCCCGCGTCCTGCGTCGTCGTCGCGGCGGGGGTGGGCGCCGGAACCTTCACGCCCTCGGCGCTCAGCACCGCCAACCGCTCCGTGGCCTGACGCGCCGCCGCGCTGTTCGGGTGGTCCGTGGGAATCTTGGACAGCACCTGCGCGGCCTCTTCCTTCTTGTTGTCCAGGATGAGCATGCGGGCCTTGTGGTACTGGCCCATGCCGGCCAGGTACTCGCCAGAGTCCGCCGCGTCCATCTGGCTGAACGACTCGATGGCCTTCGCGTGGTCGCCCTTGGCCTCGTACGCGTAGCCCTGACCCTCGAACGCGCTGGCGCGCAGCGGATCAGTCGGGGCCGCGGACTTGAGGAAGTCACCGAAGGCGGTCAGGGCGTTGTCGAAGTTGCCCAGCCGGAACTCGGCCTTGCCCAGCGGCAGGGCCGCCGTCGTCGCGGCCCGGGTTCCCCCGTGCTCCTTGCGGAAGTCCGTGAGGGACTTCACCACCGCCTCGTCCTTCTCCTTCACCGACTTGAAGGGCGGCTCGGTATCCGAGGGGTTGGCGGCGTCCACGCCCGTCACCGGACGGTCCAGCACGGCCAGCGCCTGCCCGAGTCCCTGGGTGGCCTTCTCCTCGCCCCGCTTGGACACTTCACTGCCAATGGCGACGCCCACGGCGCCCACCACGAGCACGCCCGCGGCGATGGCGAGCAGCTTCTGGCGCTGCATGAGCCAATCGCGCGCGTCGGCGCCCGCCTTCTGGAAGGCGTCCGGCTGACGAAGCTCACGCTGGCGAATCTTCTCGGTCTTCTGCTGGGCCACGGTCACAGGACCTCTCTCGGCTCGACGGTGCTTTTCTGAGAAGCGGCGCACTGTAAAGAGCGCCCACCGGAAGTGTCAACGCGTTGGAGCGTCAGTGCTTCCCGGACTTCTTACTGACCAGGTGCGGCTTCTTGCGGGCCTCTCGCTTGGCCTTGCCCGGTCGCTCTCGGAACAGCAGTCGGATGGGGACCCGCAGGTCGAACGTCTTGCGGATCTGGTTGGTGATGTACCGCTTGTACATGTCAGGCACGCCCTCGGGCACATTGCACGTGAGGGCGAAGGTGGGCGGCGCGATGCCCACCTGGGCGATGTAGTACAGGCGCAAGGGCTTGCCGCGAACAATGGGGGCCGGGTTGTTGTCCACCATGTGTTCCAGCAACCGGTTGAGCTGGGGCGTGGGGGCCCGGAACCGGAACTGCTCGGCCATCTCCACCGCCAGGTCCACCACCTTCTCCACCTTGGAGCCCGTGAGGGCCGAGGTGAAGATGACCGGCGCGTAGCCCACGAACTTGAGCGCGAGCTTCAGGTCCTCGCGATAGGTGTCCTGCTTGCGCTGGTCCGTGGTCACCAGGTCCCACTTGTTCACCACGATGACGAGCGCCCGACCGCGGTCCGCCGTCAGGCCGGCCAGCTTGGCGTCCTGATCCACGGCGGGCTCGGTGGCATCCATCAGCAGCACGGCCACGTCGCTGCGCTCCAGCACCTTCATGGCCGCGACGACCGAGTACTGCTCCACGCGGTGGGCAATGGTCTTCTTGCGCCGGATGCCCGCGGTGTCCGTGAGGATGAGCTTCTTTTCCTTGTAGGTGATGGCCGAGTCGATGGGATCCCGCGTGGTGCCGGGCACGTCGCTGGCCACCACGCGCTTCTCCTTGAGGATCGCGTTGACCAGGGTGCTCTTGCCCACGTTGGGCCGTCCGATGATGGCCACGCGGATGGTGCCGTCGTCGGGCGGGGCCTCCGCGTCCTCGCCCTCTTCCTTGGGCGGCAGCTTCGCCACCACGGCGTCCATCAGGCTGGCGACGCCCAGGTTGTGCTCGGCGGAGATGGCCTGCACCTCGCCCAGTCCCACGCGGAAGAACTCGGCGGCCAGGGCCTGCATCTGCCCGGACTCGTTGTCGAGCTTGTTGGCGGCCACCACCACGGGCTTGCCGCTCTTGCGCAGGTAGGACGCCACCGCCTCGTCATCCGAGGTGAGGCCCACGCGCGCGTCGGCGACGAAGATGATGGCGTCGCACTCCTCCACGGCCAGCTGCGCCTGCTCGCGCACCTGCGACAGCAGCGTGTCCTTCTCTCCGGGGACGAACCCGCCCGTGTCGATGAGGGTGAAGGCGCGGTCCGCCCACTCGGCGTCGGCGTAGTGCCTGTCCCGCGTGACGCCGGGCAGGTCCTCCACGAGCGCGATGCGACGACCCGCCAGGCGGTTGAACAGGGTGCTCTTGCCCACGTTGGGGCGTCCCACGATGGCGACCAGCGGCTTCATGAATTCTCTTTCGCCTGCGACAGCTTCACTCGTAACCCAGCTTCTTGAGACCCTCGGGGCGCTCGCTCCACCGAGGCTCCACCCGCACGCGCAGATCCAGATAGACGTGCGCGCCCAACAGGCGCTGCACCGACTTGCGCGCGTCCGTGCCGATGACCTTCAGCATCTGGCCCTTCTTGCCGATGATGATGGCCTTCTGGCTGTCGCGCTCCACGTAGATGGACGCGGCGATGCGGATGAGCCCGCCCAGTTGCCCGGGGGGCGTGCCCGGGCGCGGCTCGCGCTCGGACTCGTCGAACACGTCCACCATCACCGCCGTGGAGTACGGAATCTCCTGGCGGCAGTGACGCAGCACCTGCTCGCGGATGTACTCGCTCACCAGCACGCGCTCCTGCTGGTCCGTGAGCATGTCCTCGTCGAAGAGCCGCTCGCCTTCGGGCAGGTGGCTCAGCACCGTCGCATAGAGGTGCTCCACGCCGTCGCCCTCGCGCGCGGACACCGGCACCACCTCCGCGAAGGGGAACTGGTGGCGGTACAGCTCAATGAGCGGCAGCAGCTGCTGCTTGGGGATGGAGTCGATCTTGTTGATGACGAGGAAGGTCGGCTTGCCGATCTTCTGGAGCCGCTCCAGGACGGCCCGGTTGCCCGGGCTCACATCCGGCGTCTCGCCCGCGGGGGGCTCGATGAGGAAGAGGACCAGGTCCACTTCCTCGGCCGCCGTGAGGGCGACCTCGACCATGTAGCGGTTCAGCTCGCCCTTCGCCTGGTGGATGCCGGGCGTGTCGAGGAAGGCCACCTGGCCCTCGGGCCGCGTCACCACGCCCAGGATGCGGTTGCGGGTGGTCTGCGGCTTGGGCGAGACGATGGCGATCTTCTCGCCCGTGAGCGCGTTGAGCAACGTGCTCTTGCCCACGTTGGGGCGACCAATGAGCGCGGCGAAGCCGGCGCGATGTTTCTGCTGGGGGGACATGCTTCCGGAGGTGATCTGAGGGCCCCCTCGCGAGGGCCCCGGGTTGCGACAAGGACGGCGCTGCTGTCTTGCGACAGGCCCTTACAGGCTTACGGCTGCGACGTCGAGATGGTCAGCGTGTTGATCTTCACGTCCTTCTTGGGACGGTCGTTGTGATCCTTGGGCAGTTCGTTCGCGATGCGGTCCACCACCTCGTAGCCCTGGACGACCTCACCGAAGATGGTGTGGCCGTTGTTCAGGTGCGGCGTGGGCACCACGGTGATGAAGAACTGGCTGCCGTTGGTGTTGGGGCCCCGGTTCGCCATGGCGAGCAGGCCCTTCTTGTCGAAGCGGCGGCCGCTCTGGAACTCGTCCTCGAAGTTGTAGCCCGGGCCACCCGTGCCCCGGCCGAGCGGATCGCCGCCCTGAATCATGAAGTTGCCAATGCAGCGGTGGAAGATCGTCCCGTTATACAGGGACTTGCCCGTCTCCTGGGCGTTCGTGGCCGGGTTCTTCCAGGTCTTCTCGCCCGTGGCCAGGCCCACGAAGTTCTCCACCGTCTTGGGCGCGTCCTTGCTGAACAGCTTCACCACCACCTTGCCCTCGGTGGTGTCGAAGGTGGCGAACAGCTCCTTGCCCGCGCGGGCCTCTTCCATCATTCCCATGGTGTCGTCCTCGTGGTCTCGGGGCGCGTGGCCCCGGGGTTGTCATCGGTTCTCGGCGCGCTCGCCCTGCCCTACGGCTTGGCGCCCGCCTGCGGCTTGCTCGCCGCGGGGGCCTTGGGGGCGCTCACGCCCTTGGGGCCCTTGTCGCTCAGCACCACCTGGGAGATGACCACCGGCGTCTGGGGGCGGTCCCGCCCGTCGCGCTTCACGTGGGCAATCTTCTCCGCCACGTCGTAGCCCTGGACGACCTCTCCGAAGATGGTGTGCCGCCCGGACAGGTAGTCCGGCGTGGAGACGGTGATGAAGAACTGGCTGCCGTTGGAGTTGGGGCCCGCGTTGGCCATGGCCAGGAGGCCCTTCTTGTCGAAGCGGCGGCCGCTCTGGAACTCGTCCTCGAAGCGGTAGCCCGGGTCGCCCATTCCAGTGCCGGTGGGGTCACCGCCCTGAATCATGAAGTCGGGGATGACGCGGTGGAACACGGTGCCGTCATAGAGGGGCTTCTTGGACATGGCGCCGGACTTCGGGTCCCGCCACTCCTTCTCGCCCGAGGCCAGACCCACGAAGTTGGCCACTGTCTTGGGCGCGTCCTTCGAGAACAGCCGGACGATGAGGGTGCCCTCGCTCGTCTTGAGGGTGGCGAACAGCTCCTGGCCCGCCTGCGCCTTCTGGGTCCACTTGCCCGCGGCAGACGGGGCTCCAGCCAGCGCCACGGTGGCGACCAGCGCGACGGCGACTCCCAGGATGCGGTGCATGCGAGACAATCCCCTTGGCAAACGGCGGGGGACCCTATTCGCAACCCCCGCCCCCTCCAAGGGGTTTCACGCCGGGCTGTCACCTCGTGGGACTTCCAGGGAGGCCTCCAGCCCCCCGGGCGGAGGGGGTGGGAGCACGGGCGAGTCCGCCGTGACCTTCAGCCGCTCCAAGGTGGCGCGCGCCGCGGACTGCTCCGCCTCCTTCTTGCTGCGCCCGGTCGCCCGCGCGTAGATGACCTCGGCGATGGTGACCTCGACCTCGAACAGCTTGGAGTGTTCGGGGCCGGACTCGGACACCACCCGGTAGCGCGGCGAGGCCTTCAGCCGCTCGTGCGCCAGCTCCTGGAGCAGCGTCTTGTAGTCCAGCCGCCCGGCTCCGGAGGACACCTCGTCCAGCATCTCCGCGAAGTACCGGTCCACCAGCGACACCGCCGGCTCCAGGCCCGCGCTCAGGTACACGGCCCCGAACACGGCCTCCAGCGCGTCCGCCAGGAGTGAGTTCTTGTCCCGCCCGCCCGAGAGCGCCTCGCCTCGGCCCAGCAGGAGCAGGTCTCCCAGTGGAATGGAGCGCGCCACCCGAGCCAGCCCCTCCTCGTGGACGATGCGGGCGCGCATCTTGGTCAGCTCGCCCTCGGGCACCCCGGGGCAGCGCTCCATCAGCCGGTGGCTCACGGCCAGGTTCACCACCGTGTCCCCGAGGAACTCCAGGCGCTGATTGTCCTTGAGGTTCAGCTCGCGGTTCTCGTTGACGTACGTCTTGTGGGTGATGGCCTCCAGCCCCAGCTCGCGGCGCGCGAACGTCACGCCCAGGCGCGCCTCGAGGGCCTGGACTCGCTCGGCCGGGGGCATCTTGTCCTTCTCCAAGGCCTTCACTCCTGGGACCCGCGCTGGAACAGACTGCGACTCACCGTGGCTCACTCCTGTGGCGTGTCGGGGCCCACCAGGCTCACCGACTCCGCGGGGACGTTCAGCAGGCTCGCGACCATGCGGACCACGCCGGGAAAGTCATCCAACTCGAAACGCCCGGCCCAGACCTTTCCCTGCGTTCCCGCCAGCAGGCCCCGGAAGGTCCGGCCGGCCACCCGGGCGGCGGCGAACCGATAGGCCCGTCCGTCAACCTGCAACTGGGCGAGCAGCTCCAAGCCGCTGCGCGGGGGGACCAGAGCCTCCAGGCCGAACTTCTCCACGACCTCGGAGAAGCGCACCAGCCCGGCGGTGGTGCGCGCGGGCCGGGGGCGCTCGTGCGGCTCTCCGAAGAGGGCGGCCAGGTAGCCGGTGAGGGCCTCGCGCTCACGGAACTCGGACAGCTCCAGCATGTGTCCGGCGGCCGTGGGCAGCTCCTCCCCTGCGCGGCGGGCGCGGACGACGCGGAAGTTGCCCAGGCGGTCCGACACCAGGTGGACGGACAGCCCCCCCTCCTCCACGTTCGTCGCCAGCTCCAAGGTCTCCGGGTCCACCTCCGGGACGAAGCCCAGGACCTGGAGCTCCGAGGAGCGGCGCTGCACGTGGAAGATGTGCTCGTTGAAGGCATCGGCCAGGAGCGCCTCGATGTCCTGCACCTCGGCCACCGCCCCCACGAGGATGGGCGCCAGTCCCACCACCGCCGAGGGGGCGATGGGGATGAGCCGGTCGCCCATCACCTGGAACGTCACCTCGGGGATGAAGGCCTTGGTGATGGGGTTCACCAGCGGCGCGGACTCCAGGTCGAGACGCGCCTCGACGCCGGCCGCATCCTCATGAACCTTCAACCCGAGCTGTTCCAGCCGCGTGGTGTCCATCAGGCCCCTTTGAAGAGCTCTTTGGCGATGATGCTGCGCTGAATCTCGCTGGTGCCCTCGCCAATCTCACACAGCTTGGCATCCCGGAGGTAGCGCTCCACGGGGAACTCGCGCGTGTAGCCGTAGCCGCCGTGAATCTGGACCGCCTTGCCGCACGCCCGGGTGGCCACCTCCGAGGCGAACAGCTTCGCCATGGAGGCCTCCTTCGAGTACGGCTGGCCCGCGTCCGCCAGCCGCGCCGCGCGGTGGACCAGGAGGCGCGCCGCCTCCAGCTCCGTCTTCATGTCCGCCATCATCCAGCGCAGCCCCTGGAACTCGCCGATGGCCTGCCCGAAGGCGGTGCGCTCGCGCGAGTACCGGACGGACTCCTCCAGCGCGCCCCGGGCGAGGCCCACCGCCAGCGCGCCGATGGTGATGCGGCCGCGGTCGAGGATCTTCAGCGTGTCGATGAAGCCGTGGTTCAGCTCGCCCACGCGGGCCGAGTCCGGCACCTCCACGTTCTCCAGGATGAGCTCGGCGGTGTCCGAGGACCGCATGCCCAGCTTGCCGTGGATGGCGCGCTGGCTGAACCCCGGCAGGCCCTTCTCCAGGACGAAGGCCGTGATGCCCTTCTGGCGCTTCTCCGGCGCGGTCACCGCCAGGACGACGAACACGTCACCCACGGTGCCCTGGGTGATGAACATCTTGCTCCCGTTGAGCACCCAGCCGTTGCCCTTGCGCACCGCCGTGGTGCGCATGCCGGCCGCGTCCGAGCCCGAGCCCGGCTCGGTCAGGCCCCAGGCGCCCAGCCACTCGCCGGACGCCAGCTTGGGCAGGTAGCGCGCGCGCTGCGCGTCGCTGCCGAACACGCGCACGTGGCTCGTCCCCAGGCCGTTGTGGCTGGCCACCGTGAGGGCCAGCGAGCCGTCGAACCGGGCGATCTCCTCCACCGCCACGGCCACCGCCAGCGCGTCCATGCCCGCGCCGCCCAGGTCCTCCGAGACGAGGATGCCCATGACGCCGAGCTGCCCCAGCTCGCGCACGACCTCCATGGGGAACTTCTCGTCCTTGTCCCACTCGCGGGCGTAGGGCTTCACGCGGCGTTCGCAGAAGTCACGGAGGGAGGACTGGAGGGCGCGGTGGCTTTCGGGAAGATCGAATTCCATGGTCGGGCTGGATGTATAGCAGAGGGGGTCGCCGTGAGCGGCGGCTGTTGCCGGGCTCAAGTGGGGCTACTCAGACAGGATAGACGCCGTGCTTCTTCTCTGCGCGGGGCGCGTGTCGCTGGGAGTACAGCTCGTAGCGCCGGAGGAGCTGGTCGCGGAGCTGCTGGCCCGGGACGATCTCATCGATGACCAGCTCGCTGGCCAGCTTGTAGATGTCCACGTCCGCCCGGTACTCGTCCCGCAGCTTCTGGACGTAGGCGGGCCGCTCGGCCTCCGGCAGCTCCTGGATCTTGTTGAAGTAGACCGCGTTGACGGCGGCCTCGGGGCCCATGACGGCGATCATCGCCTGGGGCAGCGCCAGGGTGGCGTCCGGCGCGAAGCCCGGGCCGCTCATGGCGTACAGGCCGGCGCCGTAGGCCTTGCGCACCACCACGCAGATGCGCGGCACGCTGGCCTCGGACACCGCGGAGATCATCTTCGCGCCCGCGCGGATGATGCCGGCGCGCTCCACCTTGGTGCCGATCATGAACCCGGGCACGTCCGCCAGGTACAGGAGCGGGATGTTGAACGCGTCGCAGAGCCAGATGAAGCGGGCGGCCTTGTCCGCGCTGTCCACGAACAGCACCCCGCCCTTGTACTTGGGCTGGTTGGCCACGATGCCCACCGGGCGCCCGCCAATGCGCGCCAGTCCGGTGATGATCTCCTGGGCGAAGAGCTTCTTCACCTCGAACCAGCTCCCCTCGTCGATGAGCTCGCCGATGAGGGCGTGCATGTCGAAGGGCTTGTTCTGATCCGCGGGGATGATCTCGTCCACCGTCTTGCCGCTCGCCTTGGGCGCCTTGAGCTCGGCGCGGGGCGGCGTCTGGCTGAAGTTCTCCGGGAAGTACCCGAGGTACTGCTTGGCGGCGGCGATGGCCTCCTCCTCGGTCTTCACCAGCACGTCGCCGCAGCCGGAGACGGAGCAGTGCATCTTCGCGCCGCCCATCTCCTCCAGGGTGACCTTCTCGCCAATCACCATCTCCGCCATGCGCGGGCTTCCCAGGTACATGGAGGCGTTGCCGTCCACCATGATGACCAGGTCGCAGAACGCGGGGATGTACGCGCCACCCGCGGCGGACGGCCCGAAGAGCAGGCAGATCTGCGGCACGAAGCCGGACATGTGCACTTCGTTGTAGAAGATGCGGCCCGCGCCGCGCCGGCCGGGGAACATCTCCACCTGGTCCGTGATGCGAGCGCCCGCCGAGTCCACCAGGTACAGCAGCGGACAGCGCAGCGAGCGCGCGGTCTCCTGGATGCGGAGGATCTTCTCCACCGTGCGCGCGCCCCAGCTCCCGGCCTTCACCGTCGAGTCGTTCGCCATGATGGCGACGGTGCGGCCGGCCACGCGGCCCACGCCGATGATGACGCCGTCCGAGGGCAGCTCGGGATCCACGTTGTTGGCGAGCTTGGCGTCCTCGACGAACGAGCCCGCGTCCACGAGCAGGCGGATGCGCTCGCGAGCGAAGAGCTTGCCCGCCTCCTTGTTCTTCGCGTGGTACTTCTCGGCTCCGCCCTTCTCTACCTGGGCAATCTTCTCGAGCAGCTTCACGTCGTTGGCCATGGCCCCGGCGACATAGCAAAAAGGTCCCCGGCTGGCTCCCTTCTCGCCAGTTCGTTTCCTCGCCGGCCGTCCAGCCCACGACGCACCGCGCCTCCCTTGGGGCGCTGGGGATGTCGGGTCGAGCCCCCCTGCCTAGCTTCATGTCGCACGGGGGATTCGCGCGCAGGCCGCCCCCGGCAACCCTCGCGTCCGGGAGGAACGACCATGTTCGAAACGAAGAAAGCCAAGTGGATGGCCAAGGGGATCGCCAGGAGCGACCTGTATCGCCGCTACCTCGCCCACAAGCTGCTCAACCAGTTCCCCCGCTACGCGAAGGCCAAGTGGGATGACTTCGATCCGGATGATGCGCTGCATCATGTCGGACTGACCACCTACCGGCCGGGGCGGTCGGGGCTGGGCGGCCTGGGGCTCTTCGTGCTCGGGGCGGCCCTGGGCAGCGTGGTGGGGCTGATGATGGCGCCGCGGCCCGGCACCGAGCTGCGCAACACCGTCAAGGACAAGGCGATGGGCTATCTCAACAAGCAGGGCGTGACGCTCGGCTCGGAGAAGACCGCCAGCGCCTGAAGCCCCCCGCGGGCGAGGCGGGGGCCCGGAGTCATGCGCTCCAGGCCCCGCGTGCCTCAGCGCCCCTGGTAGACGGGGGCGCGCTTCTCGGCGAAGGCGCGCAGGCCCTCGAGGCGATCCTCGGTCTTGAGGACCTCTTCGTACTTGCGCAGCTCCAGCGCGAGCGCGTCGCCGAGTTCCAGGCCGAGGCCCTCGTCGATGGCGTGCTTGGCGGTGGAGACGGCGATGGGGGCGTTGACCACCACGGCCTCGGCGAGTTGGAAGGCCACCTCCAACAGGTGGCCCTCGGGCGCGAGCCGATTCACCAGGCCGATGCTGAAGGCCTCGGCGGCGTTGAGGCGCCGGGCGGTGAGGATGAGGTCCTTGGCGCGGCCCGGGCCAATCAGCCGTGTGAGCCGCTGGGTGCCGCCACCACCGGGGATGATGCCCAGCTTCACCTCGGTGAGCCCCAGCTCCGCGGCGGGGGCCGCCACGCGCAGGTCGCACGCGAGGGCCAGCTCGGTGCCGCCCCCCAGGGCCGCGCCGTTGAGGGCGGCGATGAAGACGCAGTCACTCTGCTCCACCGCGCGCAGCGTGACGCGCAGGCCGTCGAGGAAGGCGCGGACATCGTCCTCGCTCATGCCGGCGCGCTCCTTGAGGTCCGCGCCCGCGCAGAAGGCCTTGTCGCCAGCGCCCGTGACGATGACGGCCCGCACCTGGCGGCCCGTGGACACGCGCGTCACCATCTCACCCAGTTCGCGGAGCATGGCGCGGCTGACGGCGTTGCGACGGCTCTCCCCGTCGATGGTCCAGATCTCGATGGCCCCCCGGGCGTCGACCTTGAATTCCGGCATGGTTGCTTCCCTTTCGGGCCCCGCAGCGGCCCACCGTGGCGGGCCGCAGACTGCGGCGGGTTCCCCAGTCTGGCAAGGCGGAAACGGTTAGGATTTCCCCATGCGTCCGCGTCCCTCCACCTCGATCCGCCTCCTTCGTCGGGCCCTCTGCTCGCCCGGCCTGCTCTCCCTGGTGGCGCTGGCCGTGCCCCTGCTCGCATGGGCCCGCGGCGGGGGCGGCGAGCACTACACGCGCCCCAGCCAGAGCGACGACCACGAGGGCGGCGGTGGAGGTGGCGGGCTCCCCATCTACCTGCTGGTCCGGCTCGTTCAGCTCGTCTTCATGTATCCGAAGGTGATGATCCCGCTCATCGTCATTGGCGGCGCCTTCTATTGGCTCTATCAGCGCAACCTGCACCCCACCGCCACCACGCGCCGCGCGCTGGAGCAGCGTGAGGCCGAGGTCCGAACGCAGGTGTCCCAGCGCGACGTGCAGGGCTGGGTCAACGCGCTCAAGCTGAAGGACCCAGACTTCGAGCCCGAGGCACTGCTCGGCAAGGTGCGCTGGCTCTTCATGGAGCTGCAGCAGTCCTGGTTCCGCCGGGACATGACGCCGGTGCGGCCGTTCCTGTCGGACGCGACGTGGCAGCGCTTCAACGTGCAGCTCCAGCTCATGAACTCCCAAGGGGTGCGGGACGCCATCACCGACATCGAGGTCCTCGGCCTCCAGCTCATCGGGCTGCACCAGAGCGAGTGGTACGACAGCGTCCTCGTGCGCGTGCACGCGCGCATGCGCGACACGGACGTTCCCGCCAGCTACAGCGAGGCGCAGGCCGAGGCCGCCGCGCGGCGCGCCCCCTTGGAGCCCTTCACCGAGGTCTGGACCTTCGTGCGCAAGCCCGGGGCGAAGACGCGCATCGGCGAGGACCTGTACCAGGGCAAGTGCCCCAACTGCGGCGCGCCCTACCAGGGGGGCGCGAGCAACCGCTGCGAGTTCTGCCAGGCGGTGGTGAACTCCGGAAACTACGACTGGACGCTCGCGGAGATCACCCAGGGCGTGGAGCACGTGCGCTACCACACCACGGTGGACGGGCTGCGAGAGGCGCGGCAGGCGGATCCCGCGCTCAACCTGGAGATGCTGGAGGACCGCGCCTCGCTCCTGTTCTGGAAGTGGATCGACGCCCAGAGCCGGGGCGACGCGCGCCGGTTGGGCAAGGTGGCCCAGCCCGAGGCCGTCACGAAGCTGGGCGGAGAGCTGGACGCGCTCGCGAAGCAGGGCCGGCGGCGCGTGTTCCTGGAGTGCGCGGTGGGCGCGGTGGACGTGCGCGCGCTGGAGGTGAACGCCGGCGACTTCGATCGCGCCCAGGTGGAGATCCGCTGGAGCGCGCGCATGGGCGTGGGGCCGGTGAACGAGGCCCCGCCGCAGTTGCCCACCGTGCCGCAGCGCTGGATCTTCACGCTCGCGCGCCGGCACGGTGCGACGACGAACACCGCCAACGGCATGTCCACGGACCGCTGCCCCCAGTGCAACGCGCCGCTCACCGACAGCGCCGCGACGACCTGCGAGTTCTGCGGCGCCGAGCTGGGCACGGGCGCCCGGGACTGGGTGCTCGCGTCCGCCCTGCCCTTCGAGGCGTGGAATGCCCGCGCGGGCGGCGGCTACCGGGACATGGAACGCTCGCAGCGCCCGATTCCCCGTCCCGGCGGCGCGGCGGTGTCGCCCAGCGTGGGGGCTCGCGCGGTGACGGATGTGCGGGAGCGCGAGCGCCTGCTCTACATGATGGCGGCGATCGCGGCCGCGGACGGCGAAGTGAGCCCCGCCGAGCGGCGAATGCTGAAGCTGTGCTCGGAGCGCTGGGGCGTGGCGTGGGCCAACGTGGAGATGGCCCTGGGCGCCGGTCCGCAGCTCTTCGAGCGCCTCCTGCCCCGAGGCAGCCCCGAGGCCGAGGTCTTCCTGCGGCACATCGTGGACATCGCGCTCGTCGACGGCCGCATCGACCGGAAGGAGCGGCGCATGCTGGAGACGGCCGCCGCGCACCTCGGGTTGGAGGCGGAGCTCACGCAGATGCTGGACGGGCACTGAGCGCCCGGCGCGGGCTTCAGGTCTGGGCGCGGCGGGAGGCCTTCTTCTCCCGCTCTCCCAGCGCCGCCTGCAGGTACTTGCCCGCGAGCTTGCGGCCGATCAGCTCCTGGGCGATCTCCCCGGCCTCCACCAGCTTGTCCAGGTCGATGCCCGTCTCCACGCCCATGCCGTGGAGCATGAAGACCGCGTCCTCGGTGGCCAGGTTGCCCGCCGCGCCCGGCGCATACGGGCAGCCGCCCAAACCGCCGATGCTCGCATCGAACGTCGTCACGCCCGCGGACAAGCCCACCAGGGTGTTGGCGAGCGCGGTGCCGCGCGTGTCGTGCAGGTGGAGCGCCAGCTTCTCCACGGGGATGTGGCGCAGCAGCGCCTCCAGGATTTCGCCCGTCTGGCGCGGCGTGCCCACGCCAATCGTGTCCCCCAGGCTGAGCTGGTAGATGCCGGCGTCCGCGAGCTGGCGGCAGATGTCCACCACGCGCTCGACGGGGACGTGGCCCTCGTAGGGGCAGCCCCAGACGGTGGAGAGGTAGCCGCGCACGCGCAGGCCCGCCTTGAGGGCCGCCGCCGTCACCTCGCGCGCGCCCGCCAGGGCTTCGGCGATGGTCTTGTTGATGTTCTTCTTCGAGTGGGCCTCGGACGCGGAGATGAACACCGCGGCCTCCTGGAGGCCCGCCTCCTTCGCGCGCTCCAGGCCCTTGAGGTTGGGCACCAGCGCGGAGAACACCACGCCCTCGCGCCGCCCCACGAGCTTCATCAGCTCCTCGGCGTCCGCGAGCTGCGGAATCCACTTGGGCGACACGAACGACGTCACCTCGATGCGCTTCTCGCCCGAGGCGACGAGCGCGTCGATCAACCGGGCCTTGTCGCGCGTGGGCAGCGTCCGCAGCTCGTTCTGGAGGCCGTCGCGCGGGCCCACTTCGTACACATCCACCCGGCGAGGCAGCTGCCCCAGCAGCGCCACGGGACTCCGGGGACGTTCGTTCGGCGCCATCTCAGCCATGTCGAAGCACTGCTCCCACGATGAGCTCGGTCGATTCGGGGGTCGGTGGCTCGCCCTCCAGCCCGCCGTGCACCCACGCCGTCGAAAACCCCGTGCTTTCCAACAGTTGCGTCAGTTCCGCAAGGGGATAGTAGCGGATGGTGTAGGACGCGGACAGCACGCGTCCCTCCGCGAGGGTCAAGGTGCGGCGCCCCACATCACGGCCACGCACCGCGTCGAAGTGGCTCTCCTCTTCCAGGACACTCCCATCCGGTAACCGCCGGGTGAACGCCGCGCTTGGCGAAGCCGCCAGTCGCTCGGCGGGGACGGTCTGGAAGACCAGCGTGCCGCCGGGCCGGAGCACCCGGGCCACCTCTCGCAAGAGCCGCACGTGCGCCTCGTCCGAGAACGCGAACAGTGTCGAGTACCACGCATAGGCGCCCCCCAACGACGCGGCGCGAAACGGCAGGGCGAGCAGGTCCCCGCGCACGGCGGGGAAGCCGCGCCGGCGCATGGCCAGGGACAGCGGATCCAACTCCAGGCCCAGCACGCGTCCCGCCAGGGGCCCCGAGGCGTTCAGCCGCGCCGCGTGGCGGCCGTGCCCGCAGCCCAGGTCCACCACCGGCCCGGGCACCGACGCGAACGCGGACGCGAGGTAGTCCGCCTCGCGCGCGGTGACGGGCTCGGAGAGGAAGGGCAACGTGCTGCGCAGGTACAGCTCGCCGAAGAACCCCACCGCGCGCGGCTCAGCGAGCGGGGGCGAGCCGTGCGCGCAGGCGCTTCGAGGCCTCGTCGAGCACCGCGTCCGTCTTGCAGAAGGCGAAGCGCGCCATGCCCTGCCCCAGGTGGCGGTGCTCCGGGCTGTAGAAGACGCTGGGCGGAATGGCCGCCACCCCCACCTCCGTGACGAGGTGCCGGCAGAAGGCCACGTCGTCCGCGAAGCCGTGGCGCGCGATGTCCGCGAGGATGAAGTAGCTGCCCTCGGGCGTGTGCACGGGGAGCCCCGCTTCACGCAGGCCCGCGAGCAGCCGCTCACGCTTCCCCAGATAGAGGCGCGCCAGGTCCTCGAAGTACGAGTCCGGGAGTCGCAGCGCGGTGGCCACGGCGGCCTGCAACGGCGACGCCGTGGCGAACGTGACGAACTGGTGGGCCCGCTGCACGGCGTCCCGCAGGGGCGGCGGCGCAATCACCCACCCCACCTTCCAGCCGGTGAGGCTGAAGGACTTGCCCGCGCTGCTCACCGTGACGGTGCGATCCGCGAAGACGGGCAGCGTCGCGGGACGCAGGTGCCTGGCCGGCGCGAAGACGAGGTGCTCATACACCTCATCGGAGAGCACCCACGCCCCATGCTCCGCGCACAGCCCGCCGAGGAATTCCAGCTCCTCGCGCGTGAAGACCTTGCCCGTGGGATTGTGGGGCGTGTTGAGGATGAGCAGGCGTGTGCGCGGACCGAACGCGGCGCGGACCTCGTCTCGATCGAACCACCACGTGGCGTGCGCCGCGTCCGGCGGGCGCAGCGGGACGTAGCGCGAGGTGGCCCCCAGGAACGCGACGTTCGCGTCATACGAGTCGTAGAACGGCTCGAAGGCCACCACCTCGTCGCCGGGGTTCACCAGGCCCAGGAGCACATCAAGGATCGCCTCGGTGGCCCCGCTGGTGACGGTGACCATGGTGTCGGGGTCCACCGTCTGACCATGGAAGCGCAGCGCGTGCTCGGCAATGGCCTGCCGCAGGTCCTTCGCGCCCACGCCCATGGCGTACTGATTGATGCCGTCGCGGATGGCGCGCTGAGCGGCTTCCTTCACCGCCTCGGGGCCATCGAAGTCGGGGAACCCCTGCCCCAGGTTGACGGCGCCGTGCTTGGCGGCGAGCGCGCTGAACTCGGAGAAGACGGTGGTGCCGAAGCGAGAGACGCGCTCTGCGAACACGGGCCTGGGCATGGCGGACGGGTCCTCCGGTGGGCCGGAGGACCGGCCATTCAGGGGCGCACGATAGCGTCCACCGGGACGGAACGCGCGGCTTCCTCGCTCGCACGCTGCCGGACGGCCCGAGACAGCACGAGGGCCAGGCTCGTCACCAGCACCACGAGCGGCACCGCGCACAGCAGATCCGTGGCGTAGTGGAACCGCCCCGCCAGCGTCGCGATGATGAGCCCGATGCCCGGCGCCAACATCACCCAGAACAGCCCGCGGTAGAACCGGAACGCGTAGAAGAGCACCAGCAGCGTCGCCCCGGTGTGCCCGGAAGGAAAACAGTCCCGGGTGAAGAGCGGCGTGCGCATCATCGACTCGAGCAGCGGCGTGAGCGGCCCGCCGTGCAGCCCCGGACCGTCGAACGCGCCGATGAGGAAGTAGCGCGGGCCCACCGCGGGCACCAGCGAGTAGGCCGCGTAGTTGAGGCTGAAGAGCAGGCCCAGGCCCAGGAGGTACTCGTCAAAGGCCGCCGTGGCGCCCCGCCCCCGGTAGTAGAGCAGGATGCCCAGCAACAGCGGCCACATGAAGTGGCCGTAGTAGCAGAGCATCAGTACGTCGGTGAGCAGCGGAGGCACCCGGTGGGCCAGCTCCACCGCGGCCTGGAGGCCGAAGAGGCGCTGATCCGTGGCCATGAGCTGCGCGTCCTTCACGAGCGGGTTGGCCCAGTCCACCACCGGCCCCAGCCACCCATGCACCATGGCGGACACGGGCAGCAGCCAGAAGTCCGCCGCGACGCTCAGTAGCCGCTGCCGCGGAAAGCGCGCCTCCAGGGTGCGGAGCACCAGGGGCCCGAGCGCCATCATCCCGAACAGGCAGCCGTTGCGCGTGGCGTGATAGCCCCAGCGCGCCGGCCCCACGAGCACCAGGGCGGCCAGCGAGCAGGCGACGATGATGACGATGTCGACGCCGCGGAAGCGGACCACCGGCTGGCGCGCATCCGCGAGGGTTCGGCCGCGCTCTCGGGTGAAGGACCAGGAACTCACGCCGACTTTCGCTCCCCCGGCGGCCCGGCCGACACGTCGCCAGCCACGCCGAGATCCAGGTTCCGAACGCCCACCTTGTCGCCCTGATGCCGCCCCTTCCATCGCTCCAGCAGCGCCAGCATGGCGGGGAAGAACACTGTCGTCCCCATAAAGGTGCACACGACCCCCAGGAGCGCAATCTGTCCAATGCTGCGCAGTCCCTGATGGTTCGCGATGAGCAGCGCGCCGTAACCCGCCGCGTTGGAGATGGTCGCCACCACGGCGGCGAGGCCCGTGTGCCGGACCACCTTGCCGAGCGAGCCAGGGCCCTCCTCCTCGTACCGGTGGAACAGGTGCACCGAGTTGTCCACCGCGATGGCCAACAGGTTGGGCAGCACCACCGCGTTGATGAAGTTGAGCTGCACGTCGAACAGGTACATGCCGCCCGCCAGACACGTCATGCCCAGGAAGAGCGGGCCGGCCACGAGCAGCGCGCGCTTGAGGCTGCGCAGGCTGGCGAAGATGACCAGGAACACGACCACCGCGGCGGACCAGAGGATGAACGGGCCATCACCGCGCACGAGCGAGAAGATGCGCGCCGCGATGCGGTTGCTGTCCAGCACCGCCAGGTTGATGCCCTGCGCCTTGGCGCCATCGACCACTTCGTCGATCTGCGCCGCCCACCGCTGCAGGTCCTGGGTGTCGTAGTTGGACACGGACGGGAACAACAGGAGGAACATGCCCTTGCCGTCCAGCGCTTCGAAGCGCCGGCGCGCCTCCACCGGCACCTGCTCCAGCGCGTAGGGCTTGGCCTCCACCAGCTCCCGGAACTGCTTCACCTTCGCGTCGGCCTGGACCTCGGAGGGCAGGCTGTCGAGGATGGCCTTGATCTTCCCGATCTCCGCCTGGCGGTGCTCCAGGTCATAGGGAACCAGGTCGCTCAGGGACGCGGTGCGCAGGAAGACGGAGTCCTTCCCGTTCTTCACCTTCACCCGCGCGATGATGTCCTCCACCTGGTGGACCTGCTCCAGGTTGTCCACGTAGAGGATGGCCGGGTTGAGCGGCGAGCCGATCTGCTCGGTGATGTGGTCGTCCAGGCGAGAGGCCGGCGAGTCACCCTTGAGGTTGCGCAGGTTCGTCTCGAAGCCCAGGCGCGGCGCGATGACGACCGAGTAGGCCGCGAACCCCACCACCATGAGCGCGATGCCCGCGATGAGCCAGGTGGGCCAGCGCCGCCACTCCTTCTCGGGGGCGGCAGGAGCGGCCGGCGCGGCGCCGGGAGCGGGCGCCTCGTCGCGGCGGAACGGCCGGATGCGCTCGGCGATGGTGAGCAGCGACGGGCCAATGGCGTAGGCCGCGAGCACCGCCAGCATCACGCCCAACCCGGCCAGGAGGCCGAACTGCTTGAACGCGTGGAACTGCGCCAGCAGGAGCACCAGGAACGCCGCCGCGTTGGTGAGCGCCGAGGTGAGCGCGCCGCTGAACGTGCCACGCACCGTCGCCGCGAGCGACTCGCGCACGCCGTGCTCCTGCCGCTCCTCCCAGTAACGCATCGACAGGTGGACGCCGTACTCGATTCCCAGGCCGATGAGGATGGCCACGAGGAAGCCCGTGACGATGTTCAGATGCCCGATGGCGACCTGCGCGAAGGCGAACGTGAAGACGAGTCCCACCATGACGGGCAGGCCCACCACGAACAGCGCCGAGATGCGCCGGGTGGCCAGGAGGATGAGGGCCACCGCGATGAGGCCGGACAGCAGGCCCGCGTTGGACAGGTCGCGGCGCATCACCGCGTCCTCCTCGATGCGGTTCTGGAAGTTGCCCGTGGCCTCCAGCGTGACGCCCGGGTAGCTCGCCGCCGCCAGCTCCCGCCCCGTGCCCAGGGCCTTGTCCACGAAGCGCCGCGCGAAGTCGAGGTCGCCCGCCGTCCCCGACGGCTTGATCATCAAATACACTTCCGAGCCGTCCGCGTTCGTCAGGAACTCCCGCATCGGCGTCTCGGGCGTGTGTTTCTTCGCGATCTCCTCGAAGGAGGGCGGCTTGGGCAGGGCGCCCAGGTCGATGTAGAGCGGGTTGAACTGCTGCCGCTCGTAGTGCACCCGGGCTTCAATGTCGCTGCGCAGCGCCGCCAGCTTCTCGGCCGGCAGGAGCAGCAGGCCGTGCTTGCGGAAGAACTCCACGTCGAAGTGGTACTCGACGTAGCGGACCTCCGGGAGCGCCTCCAGCCGCGACTTCAGCTCCCCGGCATAGGCGCGCAGCTTCTCGGGGGTGGTCCCCTTCGCCATGACGACGAGGTACCCGTCACCCCCCGCCTTCTCTGACACGCGTGTCAGATCTCGCACCTCGCGAGCCCCTTCGGGAAGAAGCTCCACGAAGGACCCGCGAAACTCCAGCCTCGACGCGAGCAGCCCGCAAACGGCCGTCACCAGGGCGAAGACCACCAGCACCTGCCAGGGGCGCGCCATGGCTCCCTGGATGAACCCATCGAACCACCGCTGCCGCCAAGACTTGGACACCGTCCACTCCTCGAAATTGGCCGGCACAAGCAAATCCCCAGCCACCTGTACCGGCACCCCCCAACAGCGGGAGAAGTGGAAGCCTTCCGGGGGCTTGCGCGACCCCAGACATGTGCCCCCATGTAAGCCCAGGGGACTCCACTATCTCCTGGCTGACGGGCATGCCTGGGGCGGCGGCGTGCCACCGATGCCACACCTGTGTCAAGTGGCTGGCTGTCGGGGGTGGCCGAGGGCCATGCGAGGTGTCAGTCCGCGCCTTGACAGTGTGGAGTTCCCTCTTTATTCACGGCCGGCGTCGTCCTGCTGGGTGGTCGCGCACGCTGGGCATCCGGGACGGAACGAGCCCTGCATACAGAACAGCGACCCGATCCCGTTTCCACCCAAGGATCACTCCCCCCGACGCAGAGAAAGAGCACCATGAGCGACGTCTTCGAAAAGTGCCGTACCTGGAAGGACTACCGGATCGCGAAGGCCACCGGGCTCTACCCGTACTTTCGCGCCATCGAAGCGTCCCATGGCGCCACGGAGGTCGAAATCGAGGGTCGGCGCGTCATCATGGTCGGCTCCAACAACTACCTGGGCCTGTCCGCGGATCCCCGCGTGAAGGAAGCGGCCATCAAGGCCACCGAGAAGTTCGGCACCACGTGCTCCGGCTCGCGCCTGCTCAACGGCACCCTGGCGCTGCACGAGGAGCTGGAGGCGCGGCTGGCGAAGTTCCTCAACCGCGAGGCCGCCATCGTCATCTCCACCGGGTTCCAGACGAACCTGGCGCTGGCCTCCATCCTCGGCCGGCACGACATCGTCTTCAGCGACCGCCAGAACCACGCGTCGCTGGTGGACGGCATCCGCCTGTCGTTCGCGACCGAGCGCAAGTTCCGCCACAACGACATGGAGCACCTGGAGCAGCTCCTGTCGGCGGCGGATCCAGACGCCGGGAAGATCATCGTCACGGACGGCGTGTTCTCCATGGAGGGCGACATCTGCAACCTGCCCCGCATCGTGGAGCTGGCTGCGCAGTACAACGCGCGGGTCATGACGGATGACGCCCACGCCATGGGCGTGCTGGGCGAGCTGGGCCGGGGCACCTCCGAGTACTTCGGGCTGGAGAAGGAGACGGACCTCGTGATGGGGACGTTCTCCAAGAGCTTCGCGTCGCTCGGCGGCGTGCTGGCCGGTCCGTTCGAGGTCATCAACTACATCCGCCACAAGGCGCGCTCGGTCATCTTCTCCGCGTCCATGACGCCCGCCTCCATCGCGGCGGCGCTCAAGGCGACGGAGATCATCGAGGCCGAGCCGCAGCGGCGCGCGCGCCTGCTGGACATCGCGGAGAAGATGCACAACGGCTTCCGCGCCATGGGCTTTGACACGGGTGTCTCGGTGACGCCCGTGGTTCCCGTGCACATCGGCGATCAGGTGAAGTGTTTCCGCTTCTGGCGCGCGCTGCACGAGGCCGGCGTGTTCGCCAACCCGGTGATTCCGCCGGCGGTCGAGCCGGGCCACGCGCTCATCCGCACCAGCTACATGGCCACGCACACCGACGCGCAGCTCGATCAGGTGCTGGACACCTTTGAGAAGATTGGCCGCCGCCTGGGCGTCATCCCGGAGACGCGCCCCACGGTGTACGAGCCGGTGAAGATCGCCCGTCCGGGCTCCATGGTCCGCGGCAACCGCGCCAGCGACACCTGGGCGGCCGGCAGCGCGGGCCAGCTCGCGGATCGTGGCTTCTCGCTGGATCAGCTCTCGCGCATGTCGTCGCGCGAGATGGCCGGCAAGCTCTTTGACGCCGTCGAGCAGCTCACGTGGCGCGCCGCGAACCTCCAGCCGGAGGACCTGCGCAAGCTGGGCGAGGCGCCCATGAAGCTCTGGGAGAAGCGCGGCGAGCTGGGCGGGCTGCTGCTGGAGAAGGGCGCCCACCTGTTCCTGCGCAACGGCGCGGACGCCGGCGCTGACGGCAACCAGGCCGAAAGGAACTGAGCCCCTCCATGGCCCTCCCCGCCGAGCAAGACGCAGCTTCCCCCGCCCTTCCGCCCATGCCCGTGGACGTGCAGATCTCCCCCGTGCGGAGCGCGGCGGACCGGATGGCCTTCATCCGGTTCCCCTACTCCGTCTATCGGAACGATCCGAACTGGGTCCCGCCGCTGGAGATGGAGCGCAAGGACTTCCTCGACCCGAAGAAGAACCCCTTCCTCGAGTACGCGGACGTGGAGCTGTTCCTGGCCCGGCGGGGCAATCAGGTGATGGGGCGCATCGCCGCCATCAAGAACCCGCACCACATGGAGTACCACGGCACGAAGGAGGGCTTCTTCGGCCTCTTCGAGTGCGTGAACGACGCGGGCGTGGCGCGGGCCCTGCTCGACACCGCGGCCAACTGGCTGCGGGAGCGCGGGCTGGACTCGATGCTCGGGCCGGCGAACTTCTCGTCCAACCAGGACTGGGGCTTGCTGGTCGAGGGGCACGAGACGCCGCCCGCGATCATGATGCCCTACAACCCGCCCTACTACGCCGCGCTCCTCGAGGCGTGCGGCTGCGCCAAGGCGAAGGACCTGTGGGCGTGGGAGCTGTCGTCCGCCGCGGAGCCGCCGGAGAAGGTGGTGCGCATCGCGGAGAAGATCCGTCAGCGTGACGGCATCACCGTGCGCGCGATCCGGATGAGCGACTTCGCCGCCGAGGTGTCGCGCGTCAAGGCCATCTACAACGCGGCCTGGGAGAAGAACTGGGGCTTCATCCCCATGACGGAGAAGGAGTTCGACCATCTGGCCAAGGACATGAAGACGGTCGTCCGGCCGGAGTTGGTCCTCATCGCCGAGGTGAAGGGCGAGCCGGTGGCCTTCTCCATGACGCTGCCGGACGCCAATGAGGCGCTCAAGGCGGCGGGCGGGCGGCTGACGCAGTTCGGTCTGCCCATTGGTCTGGTGAAGCTGCTCCTCGCTTCGCGGAAGATCCGGCGCCTGCGCCTGATCACCCTGGGCATCAAGGAGGGCTACCGTCGCCGGGGCCTGGACGCGATCCTCTACCTGGACACGCTCCGGACGGCGAAGCAGCTCGGCTACACGGGCGGAGAGATCTCCTGGACGCTCGAGGACAACACCCTCGTGAACCGGGCCATCGAGAGCATGGGTGGCCGGCGGTCAAAGACGTATCGCGTCTTCCAGCGGTCCCTGTAGCACTTCGGCCTCGGGGCCCCTGCCCCGCTCACCTTTCGGGAGCGGGGCACGCGAGGCCCGGGCCCACACCTCACGCCACTGCTTACTTCGGCTGACCGGGCGCCCCGGTCGACTCGGCGGCGCTCGGCTTCACGGACGCGGCGCTGGTGTTGGCGTTCTCCTTCTCCAACTGCGCGCGCTTCGCCTTCAGCGTGGAGAGCAGCCCCTCGAAGCCCTTGTCGTTGAGGATCTTCCGGAACTGCCCCTTGTAGGTCTCCACCAGCGACACCTCGTCGGTGACGACGTCGAAGATGCGCCACTCGGCCTTGGGCGTGGTGCGGAAGAGCTTGTAGTCGACGGGGATCTCATCCTTCTTCACGGTCAGCGTGGTGACGACCGTGGCCTCGTTCCCCTGGATGGTCTCCTTGCCGTACTTCACGTCGGCCTTGGCCTGACCAATGGCCTTCTGGGCGTAGGAGGCGCGCAGCAGGCCCGTCATCGTCTCGGTGAAGTCCTTGCGCTGGGCCGGCGTCAGACCCTCCCAGGCCTTCTCGCCGAGGGCGCGCTTCGCCAGTTCGGAGAAGTCGACGAACTTCTCCACGACGCTGGCGAGCGACTGCACGGTGGCGCCAGGCGCGTTGGCGGCCTTCTGGACATCCGCGTTACCCGATTTGACGACGGTGAGCGGGGCGGCCGGCGCGGCGGCGAGCAGCGTGGCGGCGAGCAGGGAAGCAATCATTGCGTATGGCTCCGGGATGGAGAACGAGAGTCAGGACAGCAAGGGGAAGATGCTTATTCACCGCTGGAGCCGTGACCTGTCACTCGGGCCAGGCCGGCCAGACCCAGACGAACGTCATGCCAGCTCTTGGCCTTGTCCGAGGAGGCCTGGGCCAGCGCGGTGAAGGCATCCACCAGCTCGCGCGTGTCGCCCGTCCCCAGGTCGAAGGCGGCGAACGCGGCGGTCACCCAGCGACGCGCGTTCTTCTCCGCCTCGTTGAAGGCCTGGGCCCGGGCGTAGGCGGCCACCAGCTGCCCGTGGACCTGCGTCACCTCCAACTGGATGCCCGCGTGGATCTGCAGCTCCTGCGCGCGCAGCTTGTCCAGCTCCGCGCGGGCCTGCTCCAGCTGCGCGTCCTTGACGGGGATGTCGAAGGTGCCGCGCATCACCAGCCCGATTCCAGCGGTGCGCTCGTTGTAGGGATCGTACGCGAAGGGGCTGAGCTGCCGCGTGGCGCTGGACGTCCAGCGGATGTCGTAGAAGCCCGCGAGCCCGAGATCCGGGTAGTAGCTCATCTCGCGAATCTTGACCTCCTGCTCGCGCGCGATGATGCCCGCGGTGATGGCGCTGATCTCCGGGCGGCGGGACTCCGCCTCGCGGACGGACGCCTCCAGCGTGGGCGGCTTCACCTCGGAGTCGAGGGCGAGCTCCTCGGAGACCACCGTGACGGACTCGCCCGGCGCGGCGTTGGCGAGCAGCCGGATCGCCGTGAGCGCGAACTCCATGCCCTGCTGGGCCTCGGCCTTGCGCGCCTCCACGAGCTGCCGGAAGTAGCGGACCTTGTACGTGTCCAGCTTGGACACCTGCGCCGAGTCCTCCGCCAGCAGCGCGTCGATGCGGCGGCCCGCGTCCTCCAGGCGCTTGGACACGTCGTTGATCTGCTCAACCCCGGCGCGGGCCAGCTGGTAGCCGTAGTACGCCTGCGCGGCCTGGTAGCCCGCCTCGTCGCGCGCCCGCTCACGCAGCGCCGCGCCGACGATGGGGCCCTGTTCACCCGCCTTCTTCAGCGCGGAGAGCTTGCCGAACGTGTACAGCGGCAGCACGGCGTTGCCCGTGGAGAAGACCGTCACGCCCACCTTCCCGAAGTTCCAGTCGCCCTCGAGCGAGGCCTTGGTGGTGGGGGGACCGCCCAGGCCGTTGTTGCGCGCCTCGGGGATGGGGCCGCCGGCGCCCAGGGTGACCTCGAACTTGGGGAACCACGCCCACTTCGCCTGCTGGTAGAGCGCCTGGAACTTGCGCAGCTCGGCGGTGGCCTCGGCCACGCGGGAGTCCGTGGCGCGGGCCCGCGCCACCAGTTGGGCGAGCGTCAGCGGTTGGTGCTTCGCCGCGGGCGCGGTGGAGTCCGGCACGGCCGGCGGCTGTGCGCCCTCGTTCGCGGTGCCCTCCGGCTGCGCGGCGGGGGCCAGCTGGGTCTGCACGGCATTGCCCGGCTCGCCCGCGGGCTGCGGCGCGATGGCCGGCGGTCCCGGAGGAAGGCGGGGCGTGGCGATTCCCGGCTTGATGGACGACGTGTTCGTCGCCGGAGCATTCGCTCCCGAGGCAGATGACGGGCTCGTCGAGGTGCCCGTGTCCGTCGAGGGCGTGGCGGGGCTGGTGCTGGGCGTGGAGGCGCCCGCCCCCTGAGAACCGGGGGATGGCGACGCGCCCGGGGACATGCTCCCCGGGGTGGGCGAGGTGGTGCCCGTCGCGGCCGTCCCAGGCGCGAGCCCTGGCGCCGGAGTTGGCGCGATCTGCGCTCCCGCCATCCCGGCCGAGAGCATCAACCCCACTGCGACGACCCTACCCGCTTCTCTGCGCATCAGTCCGCCTCGTGTGCGGCTCGCATACATGGAAGCACGCACCGGTGCAGCATTTCTGTTCCAGTTCGCGACGTCACCGCTCTTCTTCTTGGGCCCTTCTTTTCATGCGGTCGCGTCCCCGCGCGCAAGCGGATGCCACTCGCAGACACTCGCCGAAGACAGTGCTTGGTCGGGAAGAGTCCGCATCGCAGAATCCCGCCGACTTTTTTCCGGAGCGGGCCCGCCCGCCCGAGTCCCGAGGCACACCGCATGGCACACACCGACCGCGTCAAGCAGATCCTGTCCTGGTACCCCTCCGACAACCCCGGCACGCTCACCAACCTGTCCCGCCTGCTCAACTCGGGCACCCTGGCGGGCACCGGCAAGCTGGTCATCCTCCCCGTGGATCAGGGCTTCGAGCACGGCCCCGCGCGCTCCTTCGGGCCGAACCCGGCGGGCTATGACCCGGAGTATCACGTGCAGCTGGCCCTCGACGCGGGCTGCAACGCCTACGCGGCGCCGCTCGGCTTCCTGGAGGCGGTCGCGGGCAAGTTCGCGGGCGAGGTTCCGCTCATCCTCAAGCTGAACAACTCGGACTCGCTGGCCAAGGTGGCCGCCCCCATGTCCGCGGTGACGAGCTCCGTGAAGGACGCCGTCCGCCTGGGGTGCACGGCCGTCGGCTACACCATCTATCCAGGGTCCGCCGCGCGCAACGAGCAGTATGAGGACCTGCGCGACATCATCGCCGAGGCCAAGTCCTACGGCCTCCCCACCGTCCTGTGGGCCTATCCCCGTGGCAGCGTCAGCAAGGAGGGCGAGACGGCCATCGACGTGGTGGCGTACGCGGCGCAGATCAGCGCGCAGCTCGGCGCGCACATCATCAAGGTGAAGCCTCCGACGGACTTCCTCGAGCAGGCCGAGGCCAAGAAGGCCTTCGAGAAGGCCGGCATCGCCACCAAGACGCTGTCGGACCGCGTCCGCGAGGTCGTGCGCTCCGCGTTCAACGGCAAGCGCATCGTCATATTCTCGGGCGGCGAGGCAAAGGACACGCCCACCTTGCTGGAGGAGATCCGCCAGATCAACGCGGGCGGCGGCTTCGGCTCCATCATGGGCCGCAACGCCTTCCAGCGCCCCCACGCCGAGTCCGTGAAGCTGCTCAAGGACGTGATGGGCATCTTCGCCGGCAAGTAGCCCGCGCGTTCGCGACCTGCCGCACCAGACGGCCGGGCTCCCACGGGAGTCCGGCCGTTCACGTGTCTGGCGGCCTGCGCGCTCGAGCCCGAGGCGATGTGGCGGAAAACAAAAAGCCCGCTGGGTTTCCCCAGCGGGCTTCGTTCACTTCAGTGTGGAGCTAACCGGGATCGAACCGGTGACCTCTTGAATGCCATTCAAGCGCTCTCCCAGCTGAGCTATAGCCCCAGAATCTACTGCAACCACCCGAATCCGCCGTGGGGAGCGGTTCGTGCCGCGAGGCGGCGCACTTCTACCGCTTCTTCGTTCCAGACACCAGAACTGTTTGCGGCTTCGCGACGTTTTTTCCACCCTTCAACCGCTCGGCGATTTCCTCCCCTTCCCGGAGGATGTCCGTGATCTCCCGCGCGTGGGCCTCGGCCGCCTGCTCGGCGTCCTCCACCTGCTTGAGCACCCGCGCGAACGCGGCCGGCAACTCCAGCTTGCCCTTCTGCACCTGGCGCCAGACGGCCTCGCCCAGCTCCCGGTACGCCTGCTCCTTCTGATCCTTCAGGAGCGTGGCCCGGCCGTGCGCGCGCGCCAGCTCGGTGTTGCGCTCGACGGCCTCGCGGAGCTGGTTCAGCCGGGCCTGGGACGCCTGGAAGGCCTCCTGGATCTGCTTCATGATCTCGGTCTGCTTCGCGTCGGCCGCCACGTTTCGCCACCTCAGAGAGGAAGTCCGGGTTTTGCGTAGCGTGGCGCCTCGCTGGCTGTCAACCCTGGGCCTTGCGCAGTCGGGCCGCGAAGAACCCGCCTCCGGGGACCCGCGGAGGCACCGCGCGCAGGAAGGGGCCATCACAGAGGAGCGCGGCGCGCTCGGGCGGCATCCCCTGCCCCACCGGCTCGAGCGAGAAGTCCGGGTGCTGGGCCAGGAACTCCCGCACCACGACATCGTTCTCCTCGGGCAACACCGAGCACGTCGCATACACGATGCGCGCACCCGGCTTCGCCTGCCGCGCGACCTCCGCCAGCAATGACCCCTGCGTCGTCTTGAACTCGGTGACGGCCTTCGCGGAGAGCTTCCACTTCTGATCGGGCTCGCGCGCCAGCGAGCCCGAGCCGCTGCACGGCGCATCCACCAACAGCACGTCCGCCTCGCTCAGCGGCAGCGGGTGCGGGAAGGCGACCTGACGCAGGTGCCACTCGCGCACGCGATCCCTCGCGTCCGACAGCCGCCGTCGCGACCGATCTCCCGCCACCACCTTGCCCGTGGGCCCCACCAGATCCGCCAACGCCAGCGTCTTGCCACCCGCTCCGGCGCAGACATCCGCCACGGTGAGCCCCGTGAGGGCGCCGCCCTCGGGACGGCAGGCCTCGACGATGAGCTGACTGCCCACGTCCTGGACCTGGAGCCGCCCCGACTTCATCATCCGGGTCTCGAAGATGCGGTGGCTGGAGTCCGTCACGCGAAGCGCGTCCGGCGCCGCGGCGACCGCCTCGGCCTGGACGCCCTCCTCCAACAGCGCGGCCAACACCGCGTCGCGCGTCCCCGGGGGCCGGACGCGGAAGTGCAGCGACGGCTCCTCATCCAACGCGGCGAGCAACCCCTCCAGCACGGGTTCCGGGTAGGCCTCGGCGAGCCGCTGCACCAGCCAGCTCGGGAATGAGTGGCGCACCGCGAGCCGCTCGGGGAGCGCCTCCGGCAACGCCGGCTCCGACAGCGGCGCGGTCACCACGCTGGACAGGAGCGTGTCGTTGATGGTCCGAGGCCGCACCGGCCCGGGCAGACGGACCTCCGGGCCAATCCGCGCCCAGTCCTCTCCACAGAAGAGGCGGCGCCAGAGCGCGTACCGCACCAGCGCCTGGTCCTCATTGAGCCCGATCTTCCCCGGCGTATGGCCCAGCGTGCGCGCCGCCAGATCCAAGAGCCGCTGGTGTCGTGACAGCTCGCGCGCCGCGAAGGCCGCGAAGCGGCGCTCCTGGCCCCCCAACCCGTCCGCGTCCCGGAGGGCGTTGGCCAGCGCGGCCTTGAGCGGCTCGCCCTTCATCACCTCGATGTGCGTCTCCAGGGCGGCGGTGGCCGCGCGTCGAGACGGTCGCCCCAACCGCTCCGGAGGATGCGGCGAGGGCCAGACAGAGGAATCCACGGCGTGAAACCTACTCTCTCAAGGGGACACAGACCGCCAGGCAGCCCGCGTGCGTCCGTGCCTCGGGATGTTGCCCCGCGGACACGAAGAAATAGTGGGGACTGGAGAACCGCTCGCCCCCCACCGTCAGTTCACCTTCCACCACCACCACGCCGTGCCGCTCGCCCCGGTGCCCCCACGCGGTGGAGGCTCCTGGACCCATGCGTACCCAGGAATACCCGGAAGCTTCGGCCCCCGAGGGACGCGCCACTTCCACGCCCGGGCTGAGCGGCGACCACGACCCGCATCCCGGGCGAGGCCCTCCGAAGGCGGCCTGGTCCGCCGCGCGCCGGAGCGACAGGAAGCGATTGACCAGGGCGAGGATGTCCTCGAGCTGGAAGGGCTTGGTCAGCAGGCCATCGGGGCTGGTGGTTCCGAGCGTGCGGCCCACCTCGTCGGGGGTCGCCGCGCTGACCACCGCCACGGCCTGGAGCTTGCTCCGAGCCGCCTCCAGGATGGTCCGGCCGTCCCGCTCGCCGCCGCCGATCCGCAGGTCCGTGATGACCAGCTCGTATCGCTCGTGCTCCAGGGCGGCCAGTGCCTCGTCGACACCGCCGGTCGCTCGCACCGTCGCGAGCTCTTCGACCAGCTCCGCCATTCCCTCCCGGAGGCTCGCGTCGTCCTCGACCAGCAGCACCTTCATGGGGTCACTCCCACCTGGGCGCACCGTCATCCAACCGGTCTCGAGTGAATGGCCCTCCCCGGACTCGAACCGGGACGCGGGGTCAGCCGCAGCGGATTTTGAGTCCGCCTCGTCTACCAATTTCGACAGAGGGCCCCTCGACGCTGGGACGGGCAGACGTATACCGCGCTCTGCTCCGAGATGCATCCGAAGATTGCGGTGGTGCACGCACATCGCTAAAGGGGCACCCCATGTACAACCTCATCATCTCCCTGGCCGTGGGGCTCGTGGTCGGCGTGCTCGTGCACCTGACGGGCTTCTCGTGGTGGGCCTGCCTCATCCCGGGCATCATCGCCTTCTTCGCGTCCTTCCTCCTCCTGGCCCGGCGGGTCGCCAACCGCATCCAGGCGTTGATGACGGTCGTCCAGCAGGATCTCCAAGGACAGCCCGCCAGTCAGAAGGAGGCGCAGGCCAAGGTGGACCGCGCCGTGAAGACGCTGGAGCAGGGGCTCGCCTACGAGAAGTGGCAGTTCCTCGTGGGGCCGGAGATCCACGCGCAGATCGGCATGCTCAAGTACATGGTCAAGGACATGGATGGCGCCAAGGCCCACTTCGACAAGGGCAGCGCGCGCAACTACATGGCCAAGGCGATGGAGGGCGCCCTGCACTACCAGCGCAAGGACACCGCCGCGATGAAGGCCGCCTTCGAGGCCGCCGTGAAGAGCGGGAAGAAGGAGTCCATCGTCTGGGCCGTGTACGCCTGGTGCCTGCTGCAACAGAAGGACAAGGATGGCGCCCAGCAGGTGCTCGCGCGCGGCGTGGAGCAGAACCCGTCCGACGAGAAGCTCAAGTCCAGCCTGGCCCAGCTCCAGAACGACAAGCGCCTGAAGATGAAGCCCTACGAGCCGCTGTGGTGGCAGTTCGGCCTCGAGGCCCCGCCGGTCATGCCCCCCATGGGGGGTGGCCGCCGCGTCCAGTTCACCAGCCGACGCTGACGGGCGGAGGCGCCCTCGTGTCACGCCGGGCCCAGGGGCCCGGCAATTCCTACCGCTCCTCCTCGCGGGCTGCTGCAACGACTTCCGCTCGTTCCCCCGCGAGGCGCCGGCTCTCACCGCAAGCACTTGAAAAGACTTCCGCCGCGGCGTGCTCGAAAGGGCACGCTGCTTGCTCTCCGTGCGGGCTCGCAACGCGGGGGACGCACCCCATCGGCCACGGCGCCCAGGCGCGTGGGTCGGGTGTCCGGAGGTCTCGGGTGATGGGTGCAGGGGGAATCGGGTGCGCGGAGGACCGGCAACGGGCGGAGGAGTGGACGGCGCGGCCTCCGGTCGTGCCGGGAAACCCTGGTGGCGCCCCAACGCCTCCCACCGCCGAAGCTCGCGTTGAGGGAGGCAGGGACATGGAACGTCTCGGCCGGAGCCATGGACGCGCCCTTCTCCTCATCATCGAGGACGACGCCGGTGTCCGCGACAGCCTCCGGGAGCTGCTGACCCCGCGCTTCGAGGTGCTGTGCGCCTCCGAGGGCGGCGCGGGGGTCGAGCTGGCGCGCGAGCACCGGCCGGACCTGGTGCTGTTGGATCGCTTCCTACCGAACGCGGATGGCCTGTCCGTGCTGGAGACGCTCCAGCGCGACGCGCGCACCCAGCCCCTGCCCGTCATCTTCCTGACGGGGGACGCGGATGAAGCGACGCTCGAGCGCTGCCTGGAGATGGGCGCGGTGGACTTCATCCACAAGCCGGCGAGCGCGCGGGAGCTGACGGCTCGGATCGATCGAGCGCTGCGGCAGAGTGAGCAGCAGCGGCGGCTTCAAATCTTGGCGCAGACGGATGCGCTCACGGGATTGGCCAACTTCCGCGCGCTGTCGGTGCGACTGGACGAGGAGTTTCGCCGCGCCGATCGCTACGGCTATCCGCTGAGCGTGGTGGTCATCGACCTGGACCACTTGAAGGCCCTCAACGACGGCTTGGGCCATGACGTGGGCAACCAGGCCATCCTCGCGCTGGCCACCCTGCTCCAGACGAACCTGCGGGAGTCGGACTTCGCGGCGCGCTTTGGAGGGGACGAGTTCGTGGTGCTGCTGCCGCACCAGACGGCGCAAGAGGCGTCCGTCTTCGCCGACCGCATCCGCACCGGCATGCACGGCGTGAGCGTCCACAAGAGCGATGGAAGGCCCGCTCCCTTCGGGCTGAGCGTGAGCGCGGGCGTGGCCGACCATACCTTGGAGACAGCCCGCGGCAGCACCGAGTCGCTGCTCCAGGCAGCGGACGCGGCGCTGTACGAGGCCAAGCGCGAGGGACGCGACCGGGTGGTGGTGTTCGGCCAGCCGCTCCATGCGTCGCCCGCGCACCGACATTGAGACGTGGCACGTGGGTACTTGGCGGGCGCGAGCGAGGGCGCGGATGACTGGGAGCGGCAGGCTGGCGAGTGGTTCGAGGGTGGCGATAGTCGGCGGCGGCATCGCCGGAGCGGGGCTGGCGGCCTCGCTCCTCTTCAACGGGCGGGCGCGCGGGGTGTCTCTGGATGTGAGGGTCTACTCGGGCGGGACGTCCGAGCGCACGGCGCCCCCCGCCGTGCTGACACCCGAGTGTCGCTCTCGCCTAGCGGCCTTGGGCTGCCGCATCCCGGCCGAGTGGCGGACGCACGAGCTGCGCGGCGTGGAGGTCATCTCGGAGGGCCGGCGGGCGCTCTTGCCCGCGGCCTCTGGAGGGCTGTGGGTCGTCGATGGTTGGCCGCAGGGCGACGGAGGGCTGGCCCAGGTGCGCACGCTGCTCGCCACCGCATCCAGCACGCAGGGGGCCCGCTTCATCCCTCGCCATGTCGAGCGCGTGGAGCGACAGGCTCCCGCGCCGGATGCGCCCGTGACAGTGCGCAACTCGGGCCCGCTGGTGGTCCGAGCCCAGGGCAGCGGTGAGCGCTTCCACGCGGTGGCGCTCGCGGCGGGCGCCGGGCCGCTGCTGGGCGATGGTTTCTTCAAGGGGTTCCGTCCGGCGCCGGTGATGCCCGCGGTGCAGGCTCGGCTGCGGCAGTCCGCGTCGCGCCTGGAGCTGTCTCCCGTGGCGCGGCTATGGCTCGCTCCGCTGCCCACCATGGATGGCTTGCTCCTGCTGCCGGGCGCGGGCTCGCTGTACGCGCTCGCCTTCGGGCCCGCGGTGACGCCGGCGGACCTGTGCCAGGCGCTGATGATGGCGGCGCGCGACGGGCTGGTGGAGGAAGGCTTCGAGCTGGCGGCGCTGGAAACCACGCGCCTGCCCTTTGGCCCGGGACGAGTCCTGGTGGCGCCTGGGCAGCTCGCGGTGGGGCCGGCGGCGTCCGGGCATCCCCTCCAGATGGGCCTGTCGGAGACGCTGGCCTCGTGCAGCCGCGCGGCGGTGGCCCTGCTCGATGGGGGGCCGGGCGCGTCCAGCTTGGAGCGCCGTTATGTGCGCGAGGGGCTGGCCGAGCTGATGGAGGACGCGGCCGCCGCGTCCCGCGCCGTGGCCTGGCTGCGGCGCGCGGGACGCAGAGCCCCCGCGGCCTTCTCCGCGGCGAACGAGCGGCGGCCGGTGGTGGGCGCGTATGGCGTGGGGGTGCTCGGGCTGGGCGGGCCCTCGCCGCAGGCGCTGCTCTCCGCGGCGCGCTGGGCGGGGATGAAGGAAGTGGTGGGCTCGTGGCTTCGCACGCCCATGGAGCCCGTGCCCACCGTGGTGCCGGAGCTGGAGCCGGACCTCTACTACGTCGTGGACGACGATCCCGACGCGCGCGAGGCGCTCACCGCGCTCTTGGAGAGCACGGGCGCCAAGGTGGTGGCCTTCGCGGATGAGCTGGCGCTGTTCTGCGCCGTGGCACGGCGTCCGCCGACCGCCATCCTCCTCGACGTGGTCCTGCACTGGGTGGACGGCCTGCGCCTGTGCGAGGGACTCAAGCAGCATCCCCTCACCCGAGGCACCCGCGTGGTGGTGATGAGCGGGCTGAACCGTCCTCACGTGCGCCAGCGCGCGCTGGATGCCGGCGCGGAGGCGTTCCTCCCCAAGCCCGTCGAACCCGAGCGGCTGCTGCGGCAGCTCCTGGGCCGCACGGGCCCCGAGTCGCCTCGCTCCAGCGAGACGCGGGCGCCCGCGGGCGGGGATGGACTCGGAACGGATCGCTACGCTTCCTGAGGGGGCGCATCCTGCGCCCGAGCGCCGGATGGGGGCCCAGCTCAGCAGGCCCACGCGCAAGTCGTCCCGCCGTTCACCGCGTTGCAGGTGGCGGCGGACGTCGCGTACGGATTGCAATACGTCCACGGCACGGACGCGGAGCTCTTGGGCTGGCAGCACGTCACCGGACAGGCCGTGTTCGACCACTGGCAGGCCGTGCCCTGGACCACCTGGTTGCAGCGGCCCGGCGAGTACGCCACGGCGTCGCAGTAGGCCTCGGTGTAGCCCGGACCGGGGATGGCCGAGCAGCACTGTGGGTATGTGCTCAGGCCCGCCTCGCTCGTGGCGAGTTCACCCGGCCCGGGCTCCTGGCCGTCCTCCCGCGCCGCGCCACAGGCCGTCAGGGCCAGGGCCATCAGTCCTGCAATCAACGCTCGCGTCTTGGTCGCGCTCCTGGGCGGCGGGTCAAATCCCGGAAGAGCGTGAAAGAGCCGCAACCATGCGTCAAGCGTCGATTTCACTCCCAGTTTCGATAACTGGGAGTGAAATCGAGCCGGCGGACTCAGTGCGACAGGGCGCGCATGCCCCGGCGAATGGCGAGCGACCCGGACATCATGGCGACGCCGCGCATCAGGAGGCCCACGCCCACCAGGGTGCCCAAGAGCCACGCGGAGGAGATGGGCCACTGGGACATGACCGTGATGCCCAGGAAGATGGACACGAGGCCGTAGGCGAGGTCCCACCCCCACTGAGGATAGCGGTCCACCACCGAGGTGATGGCGTGGAACAGGCCGCTGGCGAAGAAGAAGCCCGCCAGCAGGAGGGTGATGGTCCCCAGGCCCGCGCCGGGATAGCGGAGCACCAGGAGCCCCACCACCATGGTGAGGATGCCCGCCAGCAGGAAGGACAGGAATGGGCCTCCCGCGGACCGGCTCCGGAAGGCCGCGACAATCTCGGCGATGCCGCCGACGGTCAGCAGCGCGCCGACGAAGACAATCGAGAGCACGCTCGCGAAGGCCGCCTCTCCCAGCATGATGAAGCCCAGGACCGCCATGAGGAGGCCGAGCAGGAACGTCCCGCCCCAGACGGCGGAGGCGTTGCGCGACAGCCGGCCCTGATTCGTCTCCGGGCCTCGGTCCAATTGTGTGGTTGCCATGACGCCGCTCCCGCGTTGGAGGCCACGGCATCCAGGGCCGAGGGCCTTTGCGCGGAAAACATTGGGCTCCTCCTCCGAGGCGCACAATCGGGTGCCCCGAGAAGCGGCTCAGGGGCCGGGCCGGTCCCCTCCCCCTCGACCCGGCGCGGGACTCAGGGCGCGGCGGGGCTCAGCTCCACATAAGGCGGAGCGATGAAGCGAGCGCCCGGCTCCTTGCGAAACCACGTCAGCTGCCGCTTGGCGTAGCGGCGCGTCTCCTGGGCGGTGTCGTGGATGGCCTCCTGCACCGACATCCGCTGCTCCACCACCGCGCGCGCCTGGACGTAGCCCACGCTGCGCATGGGCGCCGCGTCGCCATAGCCGAGCGCCAACAGCTCGCGCGTCTCCTCCACGAGCCCTCGGGAGAACAGCGCCTCGGTGCGCGCATTGATCGCCCGGTACAGCGCGTCTCGCGGGGGCTCCAGCACGTACAGCGCGAAGGGATAGCGGTCCGGCGCGAAGGCGTGGGCGCGGCGGAACTCCGACGCAGGCACGCCCGTCTGCGCGTGGATCTCCAGCGCTCGGATGACGCGCAGCAGGTCCTGGGACGGCAGCTTCGCCGCGGTCTCTGGATCCACCTGGGCGAGCCGGCGGTGCACGGCCTCGCGGCCCTCGGCGGAGGCCAGGGCTTCGAGTTCATCCCGCAGCGCCGGCAGTGCGCCGGGCGCATCCACCACCCCGTGGAGCAGGATGCGCAGGTACAGCCCCGTGCCCCCCACGACGAACACGGGCTTGCCGCGGGCGGTGATGTCCGCGATGGCCGCGTCCGCGCGCCGTTGGTACTCGGCCGCGGAGAAGGTTTGGCTCGGCTCGACGACCGAGACCAGGTGGTGCGGCACCGCCGCCAGTTCCTCGGCGGAGGGCTTGGCCGTCCCGATGTCGAAGCGCTGGTACACCTGCTGCGAGTCGGCGCTGACAATCTCGCCACCGGCGCGCGTGGCCAACCGCACGGCGAGGGCCGTCTTGCCCGATGCCGTGGGGCCCGCAATCACCGTGAGCCGTGGCCCTGCTGCCTCACCCAAGCGTCGCCTCCAGGCGCGCGCGTAGCACCGTCGCCGCCGAGCTGTCGCGCGAGAAGTGCAGCCGGCCCGTCGGCACCTCCGACAGCAGCCGCGACGCCGAGGCGATCATCGCGCTCCGCCCCGCTGACGAGGACTCGGGCAGCAGCGCGTTGAGCAGCAGCACGCGCGCCACGTCCCCGGCGCCCTGGGCTTCCCAGCGCGACGGGGCATCCCAGGCCAGGGTCCCCACGGCCGTCAGCGTTGCCTCGGACTGCGTCCCCAAGAGGTTCCACGGCGTGCCCGCGGCCCGCCAGGTCCCAGCGTCAGCGTCGGGCCAGAGCGCCACCAACTCATCCGCGAGCACGAGCCCGTCCGCGTCGCGCCAGAGCGTGCCCAGCGTGCTCTTGCCCGCGCCGGAGTGCCCCACGAACAGCGCGGCCCGTCCCGAATGGGCCACGCCCACCCCGTGGATGAGCAGACCGCCGCGCCGAGCCAGCTCGGCGCCGAGCATCACCTTGAGCGCGGTCTCCACGGGAAACATCCCCGCTCCCGTCACGAGGGCCCGCGCGCCGTCGCCCGAGAGTTGAACCGTGTAGTCCTCCGCCTCCAGGCGCAACCCACCGTCTGGGGCCCTGCGTACCTCGGGGAGTACGCGCTGGGCCGGCGCGGGACGTGGAGCGCCTGGCGCGCACTGGGCCAACGTCGCCGCAGGGATGTCCCCCACCCGCGCGGGGAAACGGGCCAGGAGTCTCCGGGTCGCGGCGGCGCTCTCCGCGGTCGCCAGCTCCAGCGCCACCGTCCATCCGGCGAGGGTCGCCTGCAGGGAATGGTCGGGGCCCGGTGAGGGGCCCGCGGCGCTCACGGCACGCACTCCGATTCGCCGGGGATGGTGCACATGGAGGTCTGGGCGAGCGCGACGAAGGGCTGCTCCCAGAGGATGGCGGGTGGCGTGTACACCTCGAGCCGAGCTCCCGGGATGGGAGTGACCACGGAGGGCGGCACAGGCGCCTGTTCAGGACGAGGACTCACGGGAACGGTACCGGGTAGGCGCAGATGCGGCCGTCGGCCGAGCCTACGTGAAGGCGGCTGACGGTGTGATCGATGGTGGGTGTGCCGATGCGCTGGGCGCCGCCGATCGCGACCTGACGCGAGTCGATGCCCTCCACCTCGAGCTGATGCACCTTCCCGTCCGAGCTGCCCACGTAGATGCGCGCCACGCCGGCCTGATTGATGGAGAAGGTTCCGGAGGGGTCGGCGATGGGGAGGCTCCAGGCGCGGGTCACGACGTTGTCCGTGCCCACGTCATAGCGCTCGACCTTGCCCACGGACGCGCCATTTCGCGCCACGCTCGCCACGAAGCCGCGCCCCTGGGGCCGCACGAAGCTGGTGAACGCGGGTGTGTTGACGGACGGCCGCGAGGCGACGACCTGGGTCCAGACCGGGGCGAGTGTCACGGGATCGATGCCATAGACGGTGCCGTCGCTGGAGGTGACGAGGATGTGCCCGCTGGCCGCATTGCGCACCACGCCGAACTCGATGTCGCCCAACGCCCGGCGACCGACCTCGGCCCCGGTGAGCGTGTTGAGGACTCGCAGCGTATTCGTCGCGCCCGCGGCTGTCTTGGAGCCCACGTACAAGCGGTTGCTCGTGTAGTCGACCAGCATGCCGCCGCTCACCATCCCCATGTCCCCGGGGCGGTAGGTCCACACCACGGCGCCCGTGGCGGCGTTGAGCGCGACCACCTGGTTCTGCCCCACATTGGAGAGCCGAGTGGCGAAGAAGACGAGGTCCCGGTCGGGGTTCGCCGCGCGGTAGGCCGCGTCCGCGTAGTCATAGAGCTGGGTGACGGGGAAGGACTGCACCGTGCCCACATTGGCGCCGCGCCACAGCACCTCACCCGAAGTCGCCCGGATGGCCGAGGGCACGCCGGACTGATCGCCCACCAGGATGAACTGCCCCGTCAGCCCGTGCAGCGGCACCACGGGGAAGCGGCTCCCCACGAGCCCCGACAGCTTCACCGGCCGCCAGCGCTCGCCACCATCCACCGAGGGGTTCACGGTGTTCGTGTTGCTGGCCACCACCGAGTCATTGAACGAACTGAAGATGCCTACGCCCAGCTCAGTAATCGGCTGAAGCCGCGCATCCAGCCCCACGGAGTAGCACCAGAGCGGAGCCCCGGCGCCTCGCGCCACCGGCGTGGCGATCAACCCCGCCGAGGTGGGCTGGTTGCCACTGCCATACCGGCGTGAATCCTCCGCGTTGAACACGCGGTACACGTACGTCGTGCCATTGGTGACGCTGCTGTCCGTGAACGCGGAGGCCACGCTGAACGCATCCGAGTAGACGACGCGGGCATTGCCCACGGTGTCGCCCGCCGCGTAACGCAAGCCCGGCGTGGGCGCCGTCGTCGGCGCGGTCCCTTCGGCGCGCAGCACGACCACGCCGCTGTGCGCCGGCGGATTGTCCCACGTCAGCGCCACGGAGCCATCCCGCGCCGTGGCCGTCAGTTGCTGCACGTCGGACGCGGTCGCGGTGGTGAGCAACGTCACGGGCGCTTCGATGCGGATCCGCGGATCATTGTCTCCCTGATTGAGCTGGAGGCGGTGCCGGAAGGCCGTGTCCGCGCCCACCGCGCCGAAGCTCGAATACGTCACAGCGAAGGACGCCTCGCCCCCCGTCGGGATGCCCTGGGTGGACGCCCACGTGTAGCCCGACGCGTCGTTCCCCGTCAGAGACCAACCCGCGGGCGGCGTGCCCGACGACAGGACGCCGAAGAAGTTGGTCGCCGGGCGGAGCAGCTTCACTTCGTAGATGGGCTGCGAGCCGCGGTTCTGCACGGTGTAGACGAGGGGCCGGTTGGTGCTGCTCGCCGACACCGCGTCCGGGGTGATGCGAACGCGCTGTTCGACGACGCGCCCCGTGGCCGCGGGGACTTGATCCGTCGTCACCGCCGAACCATTGAGCGTCCCATCCGCTTGTGCCTGGAACACGTAGCTGGAGCCCGGAGTCCCGGAGACCTGGTAGCGCCAGACGAACTGCGCGGAAGCGCCAGGGGCCAGGCGGGGAGTGCTCGCGGGAACAGGCCCCGAGACCAGCGACGTGGAAGCCGTGCCGGTGCGAAGGGGCGTGCGCGGCACCACGTTGAGATAGGTGTTGGACGTGGAGGGATTGCTCACGGTGAGCCGCACCTGGACCTCCTCGCCCGTGAACGCCTGGAGCGTGTCGATGTCCATCGCGGCGCCGAAGTTGCCCACGTCCAGCAGCAGCGACTCCGCGAGCAGCGAGGAGTCCGCGGGGCTGCTCGGGAAGTCCGCGGCGCGCACCTGCGCGACGGCGGTCCCCGCGGAGGACGACTGTACGTTCGCCACCAGGATGCCGGCGCCGCGTTGAGGCAGGGTCACCTGGAACGGGGACGGCTGCGTGCCGACGATCTGGAACGAGACATTCCCCGAGGCCGTCGGCCCCACCAGGGTGATGTTTGGCTGCGACTGCGTGGTGCGATTCTCCACGACGACGCGCACGGCGGCGGTGTCGCTCATCGCCATCGCTCGGGGGAGCACGGTGACATTGGCCACCAGGCCCACGCGCAACCAGCTTGCGTTGGTCGCGGGCGTGACGGCCGTCATGCTCTGGCAGTGATCTCTCGCGACGGTCGTGCCCGCGGACGTGACGAACCGCTCGTTGGCCGTGTCTCGATTGGCCGAGGGCGCCACCACGTTCAGGATGAACCGGGCCTTGCCCAGGCGAGGCAACCCGTAGGTGCTCCCCGAGCAGGAAATGGTCGACTGGAAGGCGATTCGCCGCGTGGTGTTGTCCAGGTCGGTGATGCGCCAATCCGGGTTCGAGGGATCCGGCGCGGCGCTGATGACCATGTAGTCCTTCGGCAGCACGAAGGACACCTCGGACAAGCGTTGATTCACCTGCGCCGGAGTGGTGTTGGTGACGTCGATGACCAGTTCGGAGACCTCGTCCATCACCACCCGCGGCGAGCTCTCGTTCGGCGCGGTGATGGCGGTCGCGGTCCACGACAGCGCGAGCGCCGAGGCCGGCACGAGGACCAGCGCGAGCAACGCAGTGAAGCGAGCATTCAGGGCGTGCATGGCGGGCCTCATGGCTCCAGGGTGAACGAGGTGGTGGTGAGCGGCGCGCCGTCCAGGAAGAAACGCACGCCCCACACGCCTGTCATGCCCGACGACGCAATGGCGGTCCCCGCCACAGGCAACGTGAACGAGACCGACACCGGCTCGCCCGCGGCGGCCTCGACCGCGCGAGCGCGCTTCTCGTACGGCAACCCATCGGGCGCGACGAACTCGACCTCCACCTTCCCCGCCGCTGCGAGGTTCAGGATGTCCAGTTGGATCCGCACCTCGTCGAGCCCCTGCATGCCCGGCTCGCCCGTGGGCAGTTGCACCGTCGCGTGGCCCTCCACGGGCGCGAACGCCGGAGGCAGCACCGGGACCGCTTCTTCCTCGGGTGCTGGCGGTGGCTGCGTCGCCTCGGCTCCGCCGTCGAGGACATCCGTGGGGTCCACCGGCTTGGGCTCGGACGTCGGCGGCTGGACCGCGGGCGGCTGTGGGGATTTCGCTTCCGTACACGCGGTGAGCCACAAGGCACCCGACAGGGCCACGATGAGCGGTCGCATCTTCACTCCTCGCGCGCCGGCTTGGAGCCCGCGCGACCATCTTCAATCAACCCCAAGCGCACCAACTCCGAGAGAAACCCCAACGTGTCGCGCAACACAGCTTCCAGCGGGAGCCCGGGACCTCGCGCGGTGTCGACCTCGCGCACGAGCTGTTGCGCCAGCTCCCTCGCGCTGCGCGAGCCATCGCACAGCTCCCAGATGCGCGCCGCCGTCGCGTTGAGCCCCCGCAGGGTGCGCCCCTCCGCGTCCAGCAACAAATAGTCGGCGCCGAACGGCTTGCCATCCGTTCCCGCGCGGTGACGCGGAATGCCGTCCTCGGGGAAGCTCATGCGCGCCTCCCCTTCCCCCACCACGCGGCCAGCTTCCGCTTCACCCGAACTCGGAGCCAACCCAGCTGCGTGGGGCCCACGTCCCAGTGCTCCAGCACCGCGCCCGCGCGACACACCCGCCGCACCTTGCCGAGGATGCGCGACGCGGGCAGCAGCGGATCCACCCGCGCGACGTTGTCGCCCTGGAGTGAGCAGGTGCGCCCATCGAACTCGCACACGCGGTGCAGGACCAACGCGTGGGGAAACCTCGCCAGCACCACGTCGCCCACGCGAGGCGGACCCGACAGCGGCTCCACCTCGGCCGTGTCGCCTTCCCGCAACGAGGGCCACATGCTGTCCCCCTCAACAGGGAGCCAGCTCACCCCCATGGGAGCAGAGAGGCTAGAAGACTCTCGCGGCATCAGAACTTGAGTCTAACTCAAGCGCTGTCGCACCGCGAACGAACTGCGCTGCAATCCTCAAGACTTCTCAGGACTTACAGACCTGCCCGGGTCTGTATGGCTTTGCGACGAGGGCAGGTCTTCCCAGAATAAGCCCCCCCCCCACAGAGAGGGGGCGCCCGGGTGCGTCAGGACGCGGACGGCAGCGCGCGGAGCGCCTGGGCCACGGCATCGAGCGCCACGGGGATGGGATCGCCCCCCGCCATGGGCTTGAGGTTCGCCTTGCCGCTGGAGCGCTCGGCCTCACCCAGCACGAGGGTGAAACGGGCGCCCGTCTTGTCCGCGCGCTTCATCTGGCTCTTGAGGCTGCCTCCGCGCGTGTCGAACGCGACATGGAGACCCTCTCGGCGCAGGCGGCTGGCGAGCGCGAGGCCCGCGTCGTGCGAGCCCTCATCGGCCACGGCGACGAACAGGTCGACCGGCGCACCGAACGCCTGTCCGGTCTCCTTGAGCAGGAGCACCAGTCGGTCCAATCCCATGGCGAAGCCCACCGCCGGCACATCCGGGCCGCCCAGCCCCTTCATCATCGTGTCATAGCGTCCGCCGCCGCCCACGGTGCTGGCGGTGCCAAGCGCGGGGTGGGCAGCGACGAACTCGAAGACGGTGCGCGTGTAGTAGTCCAGGCCGCGCACGAGCCGCGAGTTCACCACGAAGGGGATCCCCAGCGCGGTCAGCTTGCGCTGCAGATCTCCGAAGTGCGCGCGACACGGCTCGCACAGGAAGTCGAGCACGTTGGGGCCCGCCGCGGCGATCGCCTGGCACTTCTCGTTCTTGCAGTCGAGCACACGCAGCGGATTGCGATCCATGCGCGCCTGGCACTCCGCGCACACCTCAGCGCGGTGCGCCTGGAGGTACTCCACCAGCTTCGCGTGGTAGGCGGGACGGCACGCCTCGTCTCCCAGCGAGTTGAGGTTCAGCGTCACGTCCTTCAGGCCCAGGGCGCTGAGGAACTGCGCCACCATGTCCATGATCTCGGCGTCCTGCGCCGGCTCCTTCGCGCCGTACGCCTCCGCGCCGATCTGGAAGAACTGGCGATAGCGCCCGGTCTTCATGCGCTCGTAGCGGAACATCGGCCCGATGTAGAACCAGCGCGTCACTGGCTCCTGGTTGAGGATGGAGTGCTCGATGTACGCGCGCGCGGAGGGCGCGGTGCCCTCGGGGCGCAGGGACAGGCTGCGCCCGCCCTTGTCCTCGAAGGTGTACATCTCCTTGCCGACGATGTCGGTCTCCTCGCCCACGCTGCGCACGAAGAGCGCGGTGTCCTCCACCATGGGCGTGCGGATCTCGCCGTAGCCAAAGCGGCCGAACATGTCGCGGGCCAGCTTCTCCACGTGCTGCCAGGTCTCGATGTCCCCGGGCAGCAGGTCGTTCATCCCCTTGACGCCGCTGATCTTCTGGCTCACGTCATCACTCCAATGCGCTGCCCCAGCCGCACCACGGCCTCGGGCTGCATCGCGGCGTCCCACGTCACCCGGCCCTGCTCGAACAGGAGGATGACGGTGGAGCCCATCTCGAACCGTCCCAGCTCCCCGCCCTTCTCCACGGGGATGGCCTGCGCGTACTGGTGCACCTTGCCCGGCTGGCCCGTGTGCGTGAGCACGTCGTCATAGGCGGCCTTGATGCGCGACACGCACGTGGCGCCCACCTTCACGACCGCGCAGCGACCCGCGGGCGTGTCCAGGTACGTCACCAGCCGCTCGTTCACGCAGAACAGCGCCTGCTTGTTCATCACCGACGCGGGGTTCACCGGCCAGAACTCGCCGGGGAGGTACGCGTAGCCCGTGATGGTGCCGGCCAGCGGCGAGTGGATGCGGTGGTAGTCGCGCGGAGACAGGTAGATGGTCGTCCAGGCGCCGCCGTGGAACGGCTTGCCGGCCTCCGCGTCACCGAGCAGCTCGTCCACCGAGTACTCGATGCCCTTGGCCTGGAAGCAGCGGCCGCCCTCGGAGTAGCCCACCTGCGAGACGCGCCCGTCCACGGGGGACACGACGGCCTTCGCGTCCGAGTCGATGGGGCGCAGGCCCGGCTTGAGCGCGCGGGTGAAGAACTGCGCGAACGTCGGGTAGTGCTCGAAGGAGTGCTCGGCCTCCTCCATGTCGACGTTGTACGAGCGCGCGAAGGAGCGCATGACCGCCTGATGCAGGGCGGCCGGTACGGGCAGGCGGGTGGCGAGGCCCACGGCGGAGGACAGGGCCGACTTGGGCAACACGCGCATCAACTTCATGAAAGTCTGATCGTTCATTCGGCGGCGAGCGGCAGGGGTGACGAGAAAGTGAGTGGGGACCGACCGGGCCTTCAGCGGCCCGCGTCCCCTGGCACTGGCACCGTGCCGCCATCGGCGAGCTTCTGCACGGTGCGCAGGGCACTGCGAGGGAACAACGCGAGCACCTTTCCCTCTTCAACCACGAGCAGCGAGTTCACGTGGCCGGGGTACTCAAGCTGGCAGGACGCTCGGTCCGCCAGCTCCCAGCTCTCACGGTCGCCCCGCCCTTCCACGGTGATGGGCGAGCCCCGCCGGAAGCAGCCCCGGTAGCCCGCCACCAGCTCGGACGCCGGGGAGCCCACCTGGGGACCTGGCCCCCCCGCATCGGGGGCACCTGAATCCGGAGCGCCCGCGTCCGGGCTCGCGGCCTGCGCGCGGGGGAAGTTCGTCCGAGTCGGATCCTCGTTCGAGGGAGCAGTCGCGCTGGCCACCGCGCGGTCGCGCTCAGAGGCGGCCTGGGTCATGCGGGTGCGGCCTTCCTCCAGGCGGTTCTGCAGCTCCCGCGCGGAGGCCGCATCCAGGCTGTCCGCGGGAACGCGCTGCAGGAGCGCTTCAATCTCGCCCACGCTCGGGTCGAGGTAGGCGTCATCCAGCTTCTGCGCGTAGAGCGAGCGCCACCGCCGGCTGGCCTCCTCGTACTCCGCGGAGGGGGGGCCAGGAGAGCGGCGGCATGCGACAGGCGCGAGCGCCAGCGCGAGGACGGCGACAAGGCCCGCGAAGGGCCGGAGCGATGAGCGGAGGGCCAGGGAGCGCACGGCCCCGGTATATGACAACTTCCCCGCCGGAGCGCCGCCCTTTTGCGCGCGGCGCGTCAGACGCCGAGGAACAGGCGCTTGCCGAAGTTGAGCGCGAGATCCGCGTCGAAGATGCGCTGCGCCGACGTCTCGATGTCGTACTCGACGCGGAGGTACTCCACCGTGCGCGCGTCGGTGTCGCAGATGACGAAGCAGGCCCGGTTGTCGTAGTCGCGCGGCTGACCCACGCTGCCCACCGAGATGATGTACTTGTAGCCTTTGCGCACGCCGAACTTCTGGGCCACCACGTCGTTCACCTCGCCATTGCCGATGGCGAAGGCGCGACACAGGTGGCTGTGCCCGATGAACGTCACCTCCGGCAGCTCCGCCACGTACGGCGTCAGCTCGCGGGCCTGCTCCAGCGCGAAGATGTACTCGTAGGCCTTCGGATCGATGGGCGAGCCGTGGCAGAAGCCCACGTCGCCAATCTTGTAGGTGTACGGGAGGCTGCGCAGCCAGGCCATGTTCTCGTCCGTGAGGACGTTGGCGCTCCAGTCGAGCGCGTGCCTGGCAGCGTCGTAGTAGTACGAGTAGTCCATGCGCCCGGCCACCGCGGCGTCGTGGTTGCCCAGCAGCGTCACCTCCGCCACCGAGCGCACCAGCTCGCAGCACGGATTGGGCGAGGCGCCGTACCCGACGATGTCCCCCAGCGACACGATGCGGTCCACCTTCTGGTGCTCCGCCACGCGCAGCACTTCCGTGAGCGCCTCGATGTTCGAGTGGATGTCGCTGATGACCGCGATACGCATGAGGGCCTCAGGTGCCGCGCGCGGGCCCATCCCCGCGCGGCGTCACAGGGGACTGTGGAAGCTCGGTTGAGACTTCTGCTGCTGAGTGATGACACGCCGCAAGCTTTCCAGCGCATCGGGGGCGATCGCCTCGAAGCGCAGCGCCATGCCAGGCAGGCGCCCGGCGGGCTCCTCCACCTCGCGCTGCCACACCACCGTCGCCACCGCTTGGATCTCCGGCTCCGTGCCAGGGGACAGCCGCACCTGTGCCCGTGTCCCAGCGGCCAAGGGCGTGCTCGTCCGAACGAACAGCCCACCCTCGCTCAGGTTGGCGATACGAGCGTAGAGCGTGACGTTCTCGCCCTCGCACCAGCAGCGCAGGTGCGTGGCAATCCGCGCGTGCTTTCGATTGTCGCTCAACCCGTGACCTCCCGGTGTGGCCTGCCCGCCTGCGCCCGTCCCCCGGTGGCCGCGCCGGATTTTTCCGCCTGCTCCGTCGGCTGCCCCAGCCTACGGAGCGGGGGCGCAGCCCGTCAAGTCCAGGTGAGAGGTCGCCCTACCCTGGAAATCGAGCGCTCAGGCCTCGATGGGGCCAAGGTCGTCGAAGTGGGTCAGCCGGCGGAACTCGGCGAAGCGCGCGTGGATCTCCGGGCGCTGGACCTCGCGCAGGCGCTCCAGGCTGAACTTCTCCACGGTGAAGGATGCCATGACGCTGCCCATCACCATGGCGCGGCGGAGCAGCGGCTGATCCACCGCCCCTCGGGCCGTGGCCAGGGTGCCCATGAAGCCGCCCGCGAACGTGTCGCCGGCGCCGGTGGGATCGAACACCTCGGACAGGGGGAACGCCGGGCAGGCGAAGATGTGGTCATGGTCGAAGAGGAGCGCGCCGTACTCGCCCCGCTTGATGACCACGCGCGACGGGCCCATGCCGAGGATGGCGCGGGCGGCCTTCACCACGTTGTGCTCGCCCGACAGCTGGCGCGCCTCCGCGTCATTGACGAACAGGAGGTTCACGCGCTCCAGCGTCTTGAGCAGCGCGGCGCGGCTGCCCTTGATCCAGAAGTTCATGGTGTCGGCGGCGACCAGCTTGGGCGCCTTCACCTGATCCAACACCTGGGCCTGGAGCTCTGGGTGGATGTTGCCCAGGAAGACGTAGGGCGTGTCGCGGTACGCCTCGGGGAGCTTGGGCGAGAAGGACTGGAAGACGTTGAGCTGGGTGTCCAGCGTCTGCGCCTCGTTCAGCTCCCAGCCGTAACGGCCGCGCCAGCGGAAGGTGCGCCCGGGCTCACGGGTGAGGCCCTCCAGGTCGATGCCCCGGCTCTTGAGGAACGTCAGGTGCCCCTCGGGGAAGTCCTCGCCCACCACGGCCACGACCTGCACCGGGGTGAAGAACGACGCGGAGGTGGAGAAGTAGGTGGCCGAGCCGCCGAGCACGTCCTCCTTCTGGCCGAAGGGCGTTTCCAGCGAATCCAGCGCGACCGAGCCGACGACGAGGAGGGACATGAGAGCTTCCTGAGAGAACAGCCGTGAGACATCCGGGCACGGCGAATCTCGGGAGAGCCCCGTGCGGAAGCCGGGTACGACACCTCCCCCCGCCCCGTCAAGCCTGGAGGGTGTTCTCGATCAGCGGACCGACGGGACGCCCGTGGCGGTGATGATGGACTTGAGGTCGTCGTCCGTGAAGAACAGTCCGCCGCCGAAGAAGAAGTCGCGGCCCGCGATGAGGCGCTGGGTGGCGGAGTCGCGCTGCTGGGCGTTCAGGATGTCGTCCATGCCCGCCACCACGAACAGGTGGTCGAACGCCTGGGCGCGCAGCGTGGCGCGCAGACGTGGGTAGCGCAGCTCGTCCGCCGCGAAGTTGAACGCGTCCATCTTCAGCGTCAGCGCGTCGTCGAAGAGGTGGACGTCCGCGCCCACGCCGCCCGTGGACTCGATGAGGCCGAAGCGCAGGGTGGTGAAGTAGTAGCGCTTGGCGAACTGGAGGCTGACCTTGAAGGTCTCCTTGGTGACCTTCTGCGTCTGGATGACCGGGTCGCCGTCCGACGGCGGGTTCGTCTGCACGACCTGCGTCTCCACCTTGCCGCGCGGGTCGTCGATGATCTCCAGCAGGTAGTACTTGTCCGGCTTGGGGATGATGCGCAGCGAGAGGCTGTTCTTCGAGCGGCCCTGCGACACTAGGTAGGTGGACTGGAGGCCCACCTCGGTCTGCAGCTGGGTGAGACGGGTGGCGAACTCGGACACGTCCGAGACGGCCTCGCTGAACTTCTGGCCAAGCTGCTCATCCGTCAGCAGCATGCCGGCGGTGCCCTCGCCGTTCTTCACCTTGCGCGTGATCTCGTCGAGGTTGCCCAGGGTGCTGTCCAACTTGTTCAGCGTCTGCTTGAGGCTGGCGACGCTGTCCTTGAACTCCCCTTCCCCGCTGCCGACGATGTTCTTCACCGTGGCCAGCACCTCGCGCACATCGCGGGTGATGAGCTCCACGTTGTCGACGATGCGCCCCACCTCGGCCTGGTTGGAGCGGGTGATGTTGCGCACGTCGGAGGACACGCCCTCGAAGTTGGCCAGGATGGTGTCCAGCCGGTCCGCGTTGCGGCGCACGGTGGCGTCCATCGAGTCCGACACGCGGACCAGGTTCTCCACGATGCGCTCGAGCGACCCAGTGCCCTTCTCACCGCCAAGAACCTGCCGCAGCGCCCCCGTCACCTGTTGGATGTCGGAGGTGATCTGCGTGAGGGACTCGAACACCGCCTCCACGCCTTGGGTGTCGATGACGCGGCGGATCTGCCCGCCGTTCTCCAAGGGCGGTGACTGCTCCGTGCCAGGGTTCAGGTCCAGGAGGAAGTCGCCCAGGAGCGACTCGGAGCGCTTGGTGATGGCGGCGTCCTGGCGCAGATCCACGCCCTGACGGATCTTCAGCCACACCTTGGCGCGCGTGCCCTCCAGGCTGATGTCGCTGATCTCGCCCACCGGAATGCCGGCGATCTGCACGCGGCTCTTGGGGCTCAGGCCCGACGCATCCTTGAAATACGCCCACACCTTCGTGGACTCACGGTCGCTCAGGCCGCCCTTGCGCGCGAACAGGATGAACGTGACGAGGAATGCTCCCGCGGCGATGACCAGCAGGCCAACACGGAAGGGCGTGACGAGCTTCTTCACCTGGAGACACTCCGACGAGGGCTACCGGCCGCGCGCGACTCTAGCGATTTGCAGGACGAGTGCCATCTTTTCATGGAACCGCCCTAGTTCTTCCCGAACCAGGTCTGGAGGAAGACCTTGACGGCGGGATGTTCCGAGGCGCGGAGCTGCTCGGGCGGTCCGTGCTCGACGATGACGCCCTTGGACAAGAAGGCGATCTGATCGGCCACGTTGAAGGCGGACGCGATGTCGTGGCTGATGACCACGCTGGTCACGCCCAGCTCGCGCTGCGCCGCGAGGATCATCTCGTCCACGTAGTCCGTGGTGATGGGGTCCAAGCCGGTGGTGGGCTCGTCATAGAGCACCACCTTGGGGTCCAACACGATGGCGCGCGCCAGGCCCACGCGCTTGCGCATGCCGCCCGACAGGTCCGCGGGGAACTTCTGCTCCGCCTCGCGCTTGAGCCCCATCAGGTCGAGCTTCGCCCGGACCTTCTCGCGGATCTGCTCCTCTGGCAGCCGGGTGTGCTCGCGGAGCGGAAAGGCGACGTTCTCGTACACCGTCATCGAGTCGAAGAGCGCGGCGGCCTGGAACACCATGCCGAACTTGCGGCGCACGCGCTGCAGCTCTTCCACGCCCACCGGGACGATGTCCTCACCGTCGATGATGACCTGCCCGCTGTCCGGCTTGAGCAGGCCGATCATGTGCTTCATCAGCACCGTCTTGCCGGAGCCCGAGCCGCCCAGGATGACGCACGTGGAGCCGGCGGGAACGGTGAGATTGATGCCGGTGAGCACGCGGTGCTCACCGAAGGTCTTGTGCAGGTCCACGATGTCGATCATCGGCTTCGCGGACGCGGTGGAGTTCGAGTCGGACATCAGTGCATCAGTACGCCGACGATGAAGTCGAGGATGAAGATGGACAGCGCGCTGGACACCATGGCCTCGGTGGTGGCCTGGCCCACGCCCTTGGCGCCACCCGACGCATTGTAGCCCTTGTAGCAGCAGATCAGCGCCACGGAGAGGCCGAAGATGGCGCCCTTGATGATGCCCTCCCACACGTCCATCGGGTCCATCCACTGGCGGGTGCGCGAGATGAACGTGCCGGCGGAGATGCCCTTGACGACCACGGAGACCACGTAAGCGCCGCCCATGCCGGCCGTGTTGAAGAGCATGGTGAGCGCCGGGGTCATGAAGAGTCCGGCCTGGATGCGGGGCACGAGCAGGTACTGCACCGGGTTGACGGCCATGGTCTCCAGCGCGTCCACCTGCTCCGTGACGCGCATGGTGCCCAGCTCGGTGCACATGGCCGAGCCGGCGCGCATGGTGATCATCAGCGCGGAGAACACCGGGGCCAGCTCGCGGGTGAGCGTGAGCGCCACCGTGGGGCCCACCAGGCTCTCGGCGTCGAATAGCTCGAAGGCGGTGGAGGACTGGAACGCGAACACCATGCCCGTGAAGAGGCCGGTGAGCGCGACGATGAAGATGGAACCCACCCCCACGAAGTCGAGCTGCGCGAACAGGTTCTGGAGGCGCAGGGGGCGACGCAGGCTCCAGCGGACCACGTCGACGAGCAGAGACATCACCCCGCCGATGTTGCTCACGAAGCCGATCAGGCCCTGCCCCACGCCTTCCACGGACTGCACGAGGATGCTGGGGCCGCGCTGGGGCTTGCTGGGGGTATCGATGCTCATGCGGTTCGGTTGCCTACTCTACGTCCCTGGGGCCCTGGCACAAGGGATGTCCACGAAAGGAAGCCCCGCCCAGCGGAGCGGGCAGGCAACCGGGGCGACGTCGCCTTCACGGCAGCTGGAGCAAGAGGCGGTGCGATCTGACTTCCTCCCTGTGGAGTGAAGCGTTTATGTTCCGCGGCCCTTTTCCTTCACTCCCGACTTGCCCTCCTGGGGCGTCGGGCCCGAGCGACACAAACCGATGGCTACTCTAAAGGTCGGCGGCGAGGTGGATGCCCAGTGCACCCGCTGCAAACTCTCCCTCGCGCACACCATCCTCGCGATGGTGGGGACGAAGATCGCACGCGTGCGGTGCAACACGTGCGGCGGAGATCACGCATACCGAGGCGCCCCAGGCGCCACGGACCGCCCGTCCAGCAGCACCACCAGCTCCACCCGGGCGCCGCGCGCGTCCTCCTCTTCATCCTCCACCCCCAAGTCGGAGAAGGTCGTCATCTCCTTCGAGGAGCAGCTGGCGGGCAAGGACATCGCCAACGCGCCCCGCTACAGCCCCAAGGACACCTACAAGGTGGATCAGGTCATCCAGCACCCGACGTTTGGCGTGGGTCTGGTGACGGCCGTGCGGGGTGACAAGGTGGACATCACCTTCAAGGCGGACACGAAGACGCTCGTGCACGGCCGCGGCGGCGCCCCCGCCGAGAAGCCCACCTTCAGCCCGCCCACGTCTCGGCCTTCGGGGCCGGCGGACAAGCCCGTTCCCGTCGCGAGCGAGACCTCGGCCCCCGCCGAGGATTGACCCGGAGCCGGTGGGGCGGTGAAGTCTCGCGGACGTCCTCTTCCATGCGTCCGTCGCTCCTCGCCCCGCTGCTCGCGCTCCTCGCCTCCGCCGCCGCGGCGGCGCCGCCCACGGTCAGCGCCAAGCCCGCGCGCGTAATCCTGGGGCAGGAGTCGGAAGTCTGGCTGGAGGTTCGCGTCCCCGAGGGCGCGGGCCCCCTGCGCGCCGCGGCTTCCTTGGGTTCCTTCGAGCAGTCCCGACTCGAAGGGGGCTCGGTGAGGCGCTTCCGCTGGAAGCCCCCGAGCCAGCGCCACCCCGCCGAGGCCGTGCTCGTCTTCTGGCGCGAGGACGAACCCCTCCCCGAGCCGGCGCTCTTCCGCCTCCCGCTGTGGGGGCGCCTCACCCTGGACATCTCCACCGCCTCGGGCGCCGAGGTCATCGTCGAGGTGGGCTCACAGCGCTTCGGCCCCGTGCGCGCCGACGCCAAGGGGCGCGCCCAGGTGCCTGTCGAGGTGCCTCCGGGAGTCAGCGAAGCGCGCGTGCTCGCGACGCGGGGAACGCTGCGCACCGATCGACTCACCCCGCTGGAGGTGCCTCGCGAGTCCTCACTCGTCGTGGCGCTCACGCCAGAGCCCCTGCCCGCCTTTGAGGGCGGCTGGCTCCTCGTGGCCCGGAGCGACGCCCCCGCGCTCCCGGAGGCGCTGGTCGTCTCGCCCAAGGGCGCGACGCTCGACTCGGGCGAGCGATGGGGCGAGGTCGTTCGCTATCGCGTCCGCCCGTCCGACTCGGTGTCGGAGGTCTCGGTCGGAGTGCGGCGCTCGGTCAAGGGCATGCCCGAGTCCCGCGCGCACGCCTCCGTGCGAGCCTTCGGAGTGAGCAGCGCCCCTGCCGAACCGTCTCACGTGCGCACGTGGAGACCCTCGGTCTACTTGCTCAGCGGCGCCGCGCTCGCTCGGGGCGCGAACGCAGGGCCCATGCTGGCGTTGGGCGCAACGTTGCCTGTCAGGCATGGGCTGGACGCGGAGCTTGAAGTGGGCCTGCGCCATGCCACCCTCGAAGCCTTGGATGAGCGCCGCGAGGATGTCAGCTCCCGCGTCCTGGGGGTCCCCGTGCTGGCGTCCATGCGTGTCACCCTTTTGCAGCAAGAGTCCTTCTCTCTACACGGCCGTGCAGGTGTGGGAGTGATGCCTTTCCGCCACCGGCTCAGTTCGAGCGCCTTCCAGACGGAGCTCGATGAGAGCAAGCTGGGCGCCATGGCCTTCCTCAGCGCACAGGGGGCATATCGGCTCGGGCGCTTCAGCGCGCTGGTGGAGCTGCGGGGCGCGTGGGCGCCCGCGCGCACCTCGGCGCTGAACGCGCAGCTCGGAGGCGCGGGGCTCGCGGTGGGCATGAGGTTCACACCATGAGCCGCGCCGGTGCCCTGCTCGCCCTCCTCCTCTTGTGCGCGTGTGGCAGCAGCAACGCGCCGCTGCCCGCGCCGGAGATTCTCTCGCTCGTCCCCAACTCGCAGCGCACCAACGAGAAGGGAGAGCTCACGGTGTCATTCGACGCCGTCTACGCCGTGCGCGTGGACTACGGCCGTGAGCAGGTCAGCTTCGAGCAGGTGGTGAGCGGGCGCGTGTGGGTGGGCGGCATCGAGGCACGCGTCGTGCGATTCGACGCGGCGGGCACGGTCGTCGTCACCGTCCCCGAGGAGCTTGGCCCCGGTGAGTACGAGGTGAAGCTCGTGCTCGCGGATGGACGAGAAGCGGTGGCGCCGCAGGTCTTCGCCATCCGAACGCCGGGCGAGTCGGATCCTCCCGCGAAGGACCATCCAGATGCGGGCGCCGTGGATGCAGGCCCCGCCTCCGATGCCGGTGCGCAGGAGGACGACCCGTCGCGCCCGTTGGCCCGAGGCGATGTGACGGGCTACGTCTTCACCAGCGTGGACAGCGTGCAGTACCGCAACGAGTCCTTCACCATCACCGTGGAGGCACAGGGCCCGCGCGCCGCGGAGTTCAATGACTGGGTCCTGCTCGTCAGCACGCGCGGCACGGTGACGCCGAGCCTCATCGGCCCGTTCACGCAGGGCCGCTGCACGCAGCGCGTCTCGGTGGACGTGAACGGCGGCAACGTGAAGCTCATCGCGTTCGACTACTTCGGCGCGCGCGGTGCTTCCAATGGCTTCCAGGTACGGCACCGCCACTGAGCGCGTCTCAACCCGCGCGACGCAGCAACACCAGCGCCTGGGCCATGTCCTGCGCGAGCGGAGCCTCCACCGCCCGAGCCGCCACGCCAGGGAGCTCCGGCCACTCCACCCGCGCGGCATGGAGCGGCGTTCGCGCGAGGACCACGTCGCCACCCTCCCCTCCCAGGTCCGTGGAAGTGAGGGGCTCGTCGCGCCCGTACTGGTGATCCACCAACAGGGGATGCCCTTGCGAGAGCAAGTGGACGCGAATCTGGTGCGTCCTGCCCGTCAGGGGCTCGGCCTCGACGAATGAAGCGCGCGCGAACGTCTCCACGGGCCGGATGCGCGTGCGCGAGGGCTTCCCTTCAGGCTCTTCCGGACGCGCCACCCGCATGCGGCCCTTGCGTCCGGCGATGAGCGGCGCGTCCACCATGCGCGGTGACTCGACGCGCCCCTCCACCAGCGCCACGTAGCGCTTGCGCACCTTGCCGGACTCGAAGGCCTGAGACAGCGCGCGATGCACGCCCGCATCCAGCGCGAACACGAGCGCGCCCGAGGTGTCCCGATCCAACCGGTGCACCACGAAGACCTTGCGACCGAGGCGGCCCTCCAGCGACTCACGCAGGGAGGGACCGCCGTCACGCCCGGGGATGACGACGACTCCCGCGGGCTTGTCCACCACGAGCACCCCGCCGCCCTCGAAGAGGATGCGGACCTCGGTCACTCGTACTCCGACGCGGACACCACCGTGATGGGGCCAAGTCCTTCGAGGAGCGGTTTGACCTCGGCGGCCTTGCCCAGCACGACGATGAGGGGCGCCTCCGCGAAGCAGTACTTCCGCGCCGCGGCGGCCACCTGCTGCGGCGTCACCGCGCGCAACCGGTCCCGGAACTTCTCCACCCAGTCGTCTCCCAATCCGTACATCCGGATGTCGCAGATGATCGACGCGATGGACTCGTTCGTCTCGGTGCGCAGCGGATACAGGCCCGCCAGGTAGTTCTGGCCGTCCTGCAGCTCGCGGGGCTTGAGTCCCTTCTGCCGCACGCCCCCGACCTCCGCGAGCGCCACGTCGATGATCTCGCGCGTGGACGCGGTCTTCGTGAAGGTCGTCACCGCGAACGTGCCACCCGCGTTCATCGGATCGAACCAGGAGCTGACGCCGTAGGTGAGGCCGCGATTGACGCGGATCTCGTTCATCAGGCGCGAGGTGAAGCCACCGCCCAGCGCGATGTTCATCGCCGTGGCGGAGAAGTAGTCCGGGTGGCCCATCCGGAAGCCCGGGCCGCCCACGCGCACCTGTGACTGCGTCTGATCCGGCTTGTCCACCAGCAGGACCTGGCCCGCGCGGGCAATGCCCTCCATGGGGGGCACGACGGGCGCGGAGTCCGGCCCTCCGGTCCAGTCCGCGAAGGCCTTCTGCGCCTCGGCGGCCACCGTCTCGGGGACGAGCGCGCCCACCACCACGAGCATCGCGACCTGGGGGCCCAGGTGTTCGCGGTGGAAGCGGACGACGTCATCCCGGGTGAACGTGCCCACGCTTCGCGCGGATCCGCCCACGTCGTGCCCGTAGGGGTGGTCCCCCCAGAGCGCCTGGGAGAACGCGCGGTCGGCGATGACGGACGGATCATCCAGGTCGTTGGCGAACTGGGCCAGGGCGCGGTCGCGCGCGTCGTCCACCTCCGACTGAGGGAACGAGGGCTCGCGAACAATCTGGCCGAGGACCTCCATCATCGCGGAGAAGTGCTCGGCGGGCGTGGTGACGTAGACCGAGAACGAGTCCTCGCTGACGCCCGTGGAGACACTGGCGCCGACGAACTCGATGGCCTCGTCGAGCGCATCCGCGCTCATCCGCGCGGTGCCCCGACGCAGCAAGCGGGCAGTGAAGTCCGCGAGTCCCGCCTTGCCCACCGGATCCACCGCGCTGCCCGCGCGCATCACCAGCCGCATCGACACGAGCGGCAGAGGCCCACGCTCGGCCGCGATGACCTTCAGGCCGCTGGACGTGGTGCTCTCGTGCAGCGAGGGCAGCTTGAGCACGCCGGTGGTGGCCTGACGCGTGGCCTGCCTCGGCGCGGCCTTGCGAGCCGGGGCCTTCTTCGCGGCGGCGCGAGTCTGGCGCGAGGGCGTGGAGGCCCCACGCCGCGCGACCTTCGCGGCCTTCCGGGCGGGCTTCTTCGAGGAGGCGGTCTTTGGGGAGGCCATGCGCGGGGACTTTCCTTGGGTTGGGCGGCTCACGCGTCGTCCCCGGCCTCTGGGACGAGCGTCACCACGGAGCGGCGCTCGGGCGCGAAGTACTTCGCGGCGGCGGCCTTCACCTGCTCGTTGGTCACGGACGCGTAGTACGACGGCAGGGCCAGGCCCTCGCGCCAGTCGCCCAGCAGCGCCTCATAGTGTCCGAGCGCGTGCCCGCGACCGCTGTTCGTGGCCAGCTCGCGCACGTGGTCCGAGCGCAGGTTGTTCTTCGCCTTCTGCAGCTCGCGCTCACTGACGCCCTCGCGTGCCAGCCGCTCGAGCTCCGCGTAGAGCAGGCCCTCGACCCTGGCGGGGTCCGAGTCCGGCTTCAGCTCCAGATAGAAGAGGATGGTGCCCGGATCGATGCGCCAGCTCCAATCGAGCATCACCGATACGGCTTCCTTCTTCTCGTAGACGAGCGACTTCACGAGCCGGCTGCCCTCGCCCTTGGTGAGGACGTACTGGGCCACGTCCAGCACGCGCGTGTCCCCGTCGCGCGCGGACGGGCCATGGAAGCCGATCATCACGGACGGAGACTGCGCGGGATGGTGCACGACGGCACGGCGCTCGCCCTTCTGCGCGGGCTCCGCGTTGAGCACGGGCGCCGGCGCGGGGCCGCGGGGGATGTCGCCGTAGTAGCGGCGCACGAGCGCCAGCGTCTTCTTCGGATCAATGTCCCCGACGATGTAGAGCACCGCGTTGTTGGGGGCGTAGTACGTGCGGAAGTACGCCTCGCAGTCCTGACGCGTGATCGCCTCGATGTCCGCCATCCAGCCGATGACGGGCCAGCGGTACGCGTGCGCCTTGTAGACGAGCGTGCCCAGCTCCTCGTCCATCATCCCCGGGATGTCGTTGTCCACGCGAACGCGGCGCTCTTCCATGACGACCTGCCGCTCGCTGGCGAGCGTGGTGTCGGAGATGCGCAGCGAGCGCATGCGATCCGACTCCAGGTCGAGGACCGTCTCCAGCGCGTCCGCGGAGAAGTCGTCGTAGTACACCGTCATGTCATTGGACGTGTACGCGTTCGAGCGACCGCCGTTGGACTCCAGCGTCTTGTCGAACATCTTGGGGCCGTACTTCTTGGCCCCGTTGAACATCATGTGCTCGAACAGGTGGCTGATGCCGGTGATGCCGGGCCGCTCGTTGCGGCTGCCCACCTGGAAGAAGGTGTAGAGGCTGACCACCGGGGCCTGATGGTTCGCCAGCAGGCGGACCTTGAGGCCGTTGGGCAGCGTTGCCTCATGCACATCGAAGAGGGACTGGAGAGCGGGGTCCACCGCGCGCGCGGCAGGGGACCGCGGGGATGCCTTGGGCATAGGCCCCCACCGTATACACGCCGTGTCTAGAGATCCACGGCTCCGACACGCAGGGCCATCACCACGGCCTCCACATGGGAGTTGACGCCCATCTTCCGGTAGATATGCGACAGGTGCGTGCGCACCGTCCGCCGCTCCATCGTCATCACCTGCCCCACCTCGGCGTTCGACAACCCCTTGGCCACGAAGCGCAGCACCTCGAACTCCTTGGGCGTCAGGCCCCAGGGGTTCTCGGGCCTGGCCTCCGTGGGCTTCGCCTGGACGGAGTGGAAGTAGTTCCAGAACTTCCGCGCGATGATGGGCTCCAGCACGGTGCCGCCCTCCATCACCTCCTGGATGCCCGAGCGAATCTTCTCCGGGCCCACGCGCTTGACGAGGTAGCCCGAGGCACCCGCCTGGATGGCCTCGTAGACCTTCTGCTCGTCCTCGAACGACGTGAGGATGAGGATCTCCACCTCGGGCGCGCGGCGCTTCACCTTCTGGGTGACCTGGATGCCGTGCAGGCCGGGCAGCTCCAGGTCCAGCAACACGAGCTGCGGGCGCTCGCGGACGATGTCCTCCACGGCCTGCTCGCCGTCTTGCGACGTGCCCACGACCTCCAGCTCCGCAAAGGTGCCCAGCACCTTCACCAGGTTCTTCAAGAGCTGCGGCTGATCCTCGACGACGAAGATGCGGGTGCGTTCCATGGTCATCGCCTCGGGGCCTGGAAGTGCTCCTCCAGCTTCTGGTGCTGCCCGCGCGTGAAGCGCAGATCGAACGACTTGTCCTCGCCCGTGCCGTTGGCCACCACGCGGATGTGCCGCGAGCCCACCTTCACCGGATAGCGGACCAACGGCGTGCGCCGGTTGAGACGAACGCCATCGACGTACACGGTGGCGGGCACGTTGGTGTGCAGGGACAGGTAGCCGCGCTGCGAGCGCGTCGCGGCGTCCTCGGCTTCACCTCCATCATCCTCCGCGGGGAGCGGCACGGCGGCGGGCGGGGTCGCGGTGATGGGGCGCAGGGCGCTCGGGTTGCGAAACTCTCCGTCCGGAGGATTGGGCGGCGCGGGCGTGGGCGCGCGGCGAATCATGGGCGGACGCTCGTCCAACGCACTGCCACCCGAGGGCGTGCGGTTGCTCATGCGCCACGCGCCGATCGCGACGACGCAGGCGCCAATCATGGAAGCGGAGAGCACGAACACGCGCAGGCGCGCCCGCCGCTCCGCGGCCCGAGCCATCGCGAACTCCTCCGTGGCCAGGCGCTTGCCCACGATGGGGTTGGAGACGCTGGACGGCGGAGGCAGCGCGATGTCGCTGCGGGCCTTTGCATCGGCGCCACGCGGCGGTCCCGCCCGGGCCGCGGCGAGGGCCGCCGCGCGCCGACTGAAGATGGACGGCTCGTCGTCATCCTCGGGAGGCAGCGGCTCCGCGAAGTCCTCGATGACCTTGACGCGCGGATTGCGCTGCGCGGGCCTGGCGGAGACAGCGCCGGCGGCGCCATGGTGCGGGCGGCGCGACTTCGCGGGCGCGGCACCGGGCGGAGCTTCCCACGCCTGGGCAATGGCCTCGGGACTCTCGAAGGCGGTCCCCTCCCCCTCCGCCACGGGCGCCGTGGCCGCGTGGGTCAGCGAGCCGATGGGCGCGTCTTCTTGCGGCTCGAAGTCCTGGGGGCGGTACTCCTCGAACATCGGGGACGCCTCCTGGGTCTCGGCGACGGCCTCCATGTCGGTGAGGGAGCGGCTGTAGGGCGCGCGCTGGACGACGGAGGCCTCCAGCTCCTCGGCGTGCAGGGACTCCACCTCGGCGCCGGAGACGGGCAGGAGCGTGAAATCGTCCGAGAACGGCACGGGCCCCAGCGTGGCCACGCTCACCTCGTTGGGGAACAGCTCGCCGACGAACCGGCGGACATCCTCCGGGCCAGGCATTCCGCCGCTCGCGGACAGGAAGTTGCGGAGCGCGCCGGCGAACTCCCCGCACGAGCGGAACCGGCGCTGCGGCGTTGGATCCAGCGCGCGCATGATGATGGGATCCATGCGCGCGTTGAGGCGGCGATCCAACCGACTGGGCGGCGGCAGTGACTCGCGGCGCGTGCTCACCCCGCTGCCCGGCACCACGGCCTCGCGCAGGGTGAGCAGCTCATACGCCACGGCGCCCAGCGAGTAGATGTCCGACTGCGCGGAGGGCGCCTCTCCACGAGACACCTCCAGCGCGCGGTACGCGCTGCGCCCCCGGTTCGCGAAGCTCTTCTTGAGCTGCGGCACGGCGAGCAAGGCCTTCAGCGCGCCGAAGTCACAGACGGCCGGGAGGCCCTCGCGCGACAGCAGCAGGTTGCCCGGGGTGAGCGCGCCGTGGATGACCCCGGCCTCGTGCGCGAGCTGCACCGCATCCAGGAGCTGGATGACGATGTGCAGTGCCACGGGCGTGGGCAGCAGCACCTCCTTCGTGTTGAGGCGCTGGAGCGCGACGCCCAGCGTGGCGCCGTCCACATCCTGGCGCACCACCGCGAGCCGCTGCTTCACGAAGCCCATGTCCAGCACGTGCAGGATGCCGGGATGGCGCACCGGCAGCAGCGCGCGCGTGGTGTCCGCGAGATCCCTCGCGTAGGCGGGATCCGACGTCTTGGGATGGAACAGCTTCACCGAGACTTCGCCCGAGGGCAGCTGGAGGGCGTCGTACAGCTCCGCGAGGTCGCCGGACTCGACGCGGCCCACGAGACGGTAGGAGGCGCTCATGACTTCTTTCGCGAGGGCTGGCGCCGGCGCACGGCGGCGAAGACGAACCCGCACCACACACACGACTCTCCGCGTCGGCCCCGAGGGAGCTCCAAGGTGCAACCCGGGCACCGAGGCCTGGCGCGATCCACCGCGGCAGGCTTCAAGGTCGCGGTGCGCGAGGCGGTGGTCGCGCGCGTGACGGGACGTGGGGCGGCGGCCCGGAGTCGGGCCTCGAGGCGACGCACCCGGTCCTCGAGCGCGGCGATCCGAGCGGACAAGCGCGCATGGACCTCCTCGGCGGGCACCGAGGTCTGGCGTCGGACAGGGGAGCGCATCTTAGGTTCGAGAGCGTGCCATGCTCCCTCCGAGGCCGGCAAGGAGACGTCGCGCGCATCGGGCCGCGTGTTATGTCTAGCGATCCCGTGTCACCGACCCGCCCTCTCGCGAACCCCATCCCTGGCGGACCCTCCGAGGATCCGCTGCACGGCAGCTTCCGCTCCTCCTTGAGCCGCGACCGCGCCGAGGACGCCGCGCGCCGGGCCCAGGAGCTTCTCACCGATGAAGGGCTCGGCCGCCTGCTGACCACGCCGCGCGAGCGACGGGAGGTGGTGCCGCGCGCGCGGGAGATCTTCGTCAACCGCAACCTGCGCATGTCCAGCATCGAGCTTGTCGGCTTCGACATGGACTACACGCTGGCCATCTACCACATGCGCCGGCTGGAGCAGCTCTCGTATGACATGACGTTGGCGAAGCTGATGACCGAGTACGGCTATCCGCCCGTCATCGGCCACCTGCTCTACGATCATCACTTCGTCATGCGCGGGCTCGCCGTGGACCGCGTCAACGGGAACATCCTGAAGATGGACCGGTTTGGCCACGTGGGTCGGGCCTACCACGGGCTGCGTCCGCTCCAGCCGTCCGTCTGGCGCGAGCTGTACCGCTACAAGCGCGTGCGGCTGCGCAACCCCCAGTTCGCCTGGAACGACACGCTGTTCGCGCTGCCGGAGACGTACCTCTACTCGGGCATCATCGAACTGCTGGAGTCGCTCGGCCAACGCGTCGACTACGGGAAGCTCTACGACGACATCCGCGAGGCCATCGACACGGTCCACCGCGACAACTCGCTCAAGCGCGAGGTGCGCAAGGACCTGGGGCGCTACGTCTTCCTGGATCCGGAGTTGGGGCCCGCGCTGCACAAGCTCCGCTCGGGCGGCAAGCGGCTGTTCCTGCTGACGAACTCCGCGTGGGACTACACGGACGCGGTGATGCGCTACCTGCTGGAAGGGCAGCTCCCCGAGTACCCAAGCTGGCGCAACTACTTCGACTTCGTCGTGACGAGCGCGCGCAAGCCCTCGTTCTTCACCGAGGGCAAGCCGTTCCTGGAGCTGGACACGTCCACCGAGGAGGGGCGCCCCTTGCGCGAGGCCACGAGCCTGGAGCGTGGCGCGGTCTACTCGGGCGGAAACCTGGCGCAGTTCGAGGACTTCACCGGGCACCGGGGTGAGAACATCCTCTACGTGGGCGACCACATCTATGGCGACATCCTCAAGTCCAAGAAGTCGTCGCTGTGGCGCACGTGCATGGTCGTCCAGGAGATCGAGGACGAGATTTCCTACACAGACTCGCGACAGGCGGAGATCAACACGCTGTCCGAAGTCGAGGTCACCCGCGCGCGCCTGGACGACGAGGTGAGCCACCACAAGTCGCGGCTGAACGTCCTGGAGCGCAAGCTGGAGCGCGAGGGGCTGGAGGGCGACGCGCGAGCGAGCGTGGAGGAGGAGCGCCGCGCAACCAAGGCCGAGTTGGAGAAGCTGCGCCGCGCCCTGAAGTCCTCCACGGAGATCGCGGACACCCTGGAGCGCGACGTCGAAGAGGGCTTCAATCCGTACTGGGGGTTGCTCTTCAAGGAGGGCAACGAGAACAGCCGGTTCGGCTATCAGGTGGAGCAGTACGCGTGTCTCTACACGAGCCGCGTGTCGAACTTCCTGCACCACTCGCCCATCCAGTACTACCGCTCGCCGCGCGACCAGATGGCACATGAGCGGGCCGGCGCGCTGTCCAGCAAGATGTCCCCGCTGGGGAGCGAAGGCCCGCCCAAGGGCTCGGGCCGGGAGTAGGCCGGGCGCTCAGCGCGCGGCCACGCGCCCCCAGATGACGTCCGTGTAGCGGGAGCCGGGCTCGGGCGTGAGCCCCAGCTTCTGCAGGTCATCCGAGTGCTTGGCCCCCTTCACCACCACCCACCGCCGCGCGACGCGCCTCCCCTCCTCCAGGGCTTCTGGCGTCAGCGGCGAGTGGTCCGCGAACCGGCGGAGCACCTCGAACGCGGGCTGGGCCTTCTTCGGCTTCGCGAACATCGGGTCGAAGAACACGACATCGAACGCGCCCGACGGCTGGGTCTTCAAGTACGCGTGGGCATCCACGTTCTGCACGTCGATGGCGCACGAGTCGTCGCCACGCGGATAGCGCCGAAGCCCTTCCCCCGCGACGACGCACAAGGCCGGACTCTTCTCCAGGCCCACCACCCGGCCCGTGGGCCCCACCGCGAGCGACGCCATCAGCGCGTCCTGCCCGAGCCCCAAGGTGCAGTCCAACACCGAATCACCGGGGCGAAGCTCGGCCGAGCGCACGAAGGCATCGTCCCGCGCACCCTCGCGAAAGCGCATGCGCCGCAGGTGCGCCATGCCGGCATGGAAGCCGAAGGTGCCCTCTGGCTCCCACAGCGTCACGCCGTCGCCGCCTACCACGAGGAGCGCCGCCGCCTTCGTGCCCAGCCACGGCGCGATGCCCTCCTTGGGCTTGCGGGGCAGGAACGGAAGGCCCCAGCGACGGGCCACGGCGCGCGCATCGCGCTCCAGCTCCGCGTCCTTCTTCGCGCTGGTGGTGACCGCCAGGGGAATCACGCGCGGACCGCCACGAAGGAGCTCACGACTCCACGGCCTGGAGCTTCCGACCGCCCTGCATCTGCGCGACGGTGACGGACTGGTTCCGGCCGTTGCGCTTCGAGTGGTAGAGGCACTGGTCCGCCAGGTCGATGAGCTGCTGCTTCTCCAGGCCGTTGTCGGGGAACGTGGACACGCCCAGCGACATCGTGACCTTGAGGGGGCCCATCTCGGTCTGGAAGACCTCGGCCATGACGGCCTCGCGGATGCGCTCGGCGATGGCCTTGGCGCCCGGCACGTCCGTCTCCGGCATGATGAGGACGAACTCCTCACCGCCGTAGCGCGCCACCACGTCCGTGTCCCGCGCCATCGACTTGATGATGCGCGCCACGCCCTTGAGCACGAGGTCGCCCGTCGGGTGGCCGTAGGTGTCGTTGACGCTCTTGAAGTGGTCCACGTCCGTGAGGACGATGGAGCACTTGCGCTGGTAGCGCCGCGCCTGCGCGAGGATCTCATCCGCCCGCGACTGGAAGGTGCGGTGGTTGAGCAGCCCGGTGAGACCGTCCGTCGTGGCCATCCGCTCCATCTGCTCGTAGAGCTGGGCCCGCAGCACGGCCTGCGCGGCCTGGATGGCGATGACCTCGATCATCCGCAGGACGTCCTGCTCGAAGACGGACTTCTTGCGCGAGCCCGCAACCAGCGTGCCCAGGATGCGGTCGCCCGCCACCAGCGGGAAGATCTTCAGCGCGCCGAGCCCGCGGATCTGCGTCTCGTCATCGAAGATGACCTGGCGGTCCATCGCCTTGATGTCGCGGCCCGGCAGCGGCGCGCCGTAGCGCACCACGTTGGCCACGAGCCCGTTGTTGTCCACGAACGTGCGGCCTTCCAGCGCCTTGCCCTGCGCCGTCACGCCGGTCATCCGGGCCACGCGGTGCACCCGCTTGCCGTCTTGCTCGGACACCAGCGTCACCGCGCAGAAGTCGAGGCCCGCGAGCTGCCGCGTGCTCTCCAACACCGCCACGAACACCTGATCCGGGCTGCCCGCGCGGTTCAGCTCCTCGATGGCGCGGAAGAACCGGTCCTTCTCGTCGCGCGTCTTGCGGATGTAGCTCATCACCCGCTCGACCTCGATGGACCGCAGCACCTCGCCCGCGATGGTCGCCAGCAGCTTCTCGTCCTGATCGCTGAACGGCTCGTTGCTCAGCTTGTCCGCCACGAGCACGCCGCGCACCAGCCCGCTGCCCTCCAGGATGGGGACCGCGAGCAGCGCCTGCACCGAGGGGCCGCCGCTCTCGTAGTAGGTGACGCCCTTGAGGCCCTGGGGCGAGTTCATCCGCACCGGCGCCCGGCGCTTGAGCACGCCGCCGATGACGCCCTCGCCCGCGTTGAACTTCTCGCGGTGCACGCGCTCGGAGCCCGAGCGGCAATCGTAGAGCTTCAGGCTCCGGTCATCGGAGGTCAGGAGGAACGCGGCGCACGTGTGCGTGCGCAGGCTCGTCTCGGCGATCTCCAGGGCGGCCTGAACCGCGCCCTCAATCTCCTTCACCGAGGCGACGAGCCACTTCTCGTCCGAGTTCATCCCGCTGAAGCTGTCCTGCGTCCCGGAGCTCACCAGGCGAAACGTGCGCGCGCGCTCCTCGACCTCGCGGATGCGCTTCTGCACCGCGTCGTTCTCGGCCCGGCGGGACACCGCGATGCGCGCCGCGAGCACCAGGTGATAGAGGCCCGCGAACAGCGCGAGGAACGTCGCGTGCGTGGCGAAGCCCATGAGGTTGGGCACCGGCCCGGCCAGCGTCACCACCAGCCCGTCGAACACCAGCGCCACGCCCAGCAGCGTCAACCCGGCGTTGCGCGGCAGGAACGCCACCAGGAACGCCATCAGCAGATAGACGATGGGGAACAGCTCGGCGCCGCCGATGGCCACGACGATGAAGGCCGCGGAGATGAGGCCACCGCCCAGCTCCAGGTCGTCGCGCAAGTCGATGACCGCGCCCACCGCGCCGCGCATCGCCCGGCGCCACGCGGCCATCGCGATTCCCACGAGGAGCACGCCCACCAGCGCGGCCTCGGTCCACCCCAGCGTCTGGAGGCCGCGGAAGCCTCCGCGCGCCAGGTGGACGAAGGTGGCCAGCGCGGCCGCCACCGGAATCGTCCGCACGAGTTGACGCAGCAGCTTTCCAGGCGAGGGCACCGCGGGAAGCGAGGTCATGGCGACTCCAGGTGGAAGACGATCTCGCCCGGCTTCACATAGCCGAGCTCCTCGCGCACGGCCCGCTCCAACGCGACGGGGTCCTTGCGCAGGGCGTTGATCTCCTGCTTGAGGACCTCGTTCTGCGCGGCCAGGGTCCGGTTGCGCTCCCGCAACGACTCGACGTCCTGACGCAGGGACAGGTAACGACGGAAGCCCTTGGCATCCGCCACCGAGGCGAGGCTCAAGGCCACCGCCACCATCGCCGCCACCGCCAGGAGTTTCCGCCGCGCCGTCATGAACGCTGGCGAAGGTACCAGCGGTCCCCTCACCCGCAAGAAAACCGCTCCAGCCCTGTAGCAACCTGGGAGTGCGCGGACGCTCAGTCCTGGCGCAGCAGCTTCTCAATGGCCTTGGCAACCTCGGCCTGGCCCTCGATGCCCTGCCACGCGGCCACCGCCCTGCCCCGCTTGTCGAGCAGCACCGTGCTGGGCAGGGCCCGGATGGGGCCGTAGGCCGTCTGCCCGGCGCGCATGTACGCATCCGAGACGAGCACCGGGTAGTTCAGCGCGTAGTGGTCCGCGAACGGCACCAGGACCTTGGCCTCCTCGATGTCCATGCCCACCGCCACCACCTGGAAGCCCTGCGGCCCGTACTGCTTTTGCAGCGCCTCCAGCGTGGGCATGTCCGCCAGGCACGGGAAGCACCAGGTCGCGAAGAAGGAGACCAGGACGACCTTGCCGGACAGGTTGCGGTAGTCGTACCGGGTGGGTCCCACGGAGGGCAGGGCCAGGGCCTGGAGGAAGGCCGGCCCCGCGTCCACGGGCTTCGCGCGCAGGTGACACGCCGTCAGCAGCAGCCCGGCCAGGGCACACGCCAGCGCGCGCCGCATGACCGTCATGCCTCCGTCTTCGGGCCCAGGCCCCCGCTCTGGCAGTTGCGGCACAGGCCGTACAGCTCCATCTTGTGCGACGTCACCGAGAAGCCGTGCTTGCGCGCCACCGCGTCCTGCATCGCCTCGATGCGGTCGTTCTCGAACTCGACGATCGTCCCGCAGCGCGTGCAGATGAGGTGATCGTGGTGCTCGCGTCCCGCCGCGGCCTCGTAGCGCGTCTGGCCGTCCCCGAAGTTGCGCGCGTGGGCCAGCCCGCACTCGTTGAGCAGCTTCATGGTCCGGTAGACGGTGGCCACCGAGACCTTGGCGTCCTGCTCCCGGACCTTGTTCCACAGCTCCTCGACGGACAGGTGGCCCCCCACCGAGAAGAACGTGTCGATGATGAGGCTGCGCTGGCGGGTGCTCTTCAGGCCATGCTGGGCCATGTAGCGGGCCAGCACCTCGTCCTTGTTCTCGTCGTGTCCGGGGTGAGTGTGAGTCATGGTCATCTGCGAGCCTTCAATCGCCCCACGGGTGCCAGCGTGCATCGAGCCTCCTCGGGGAGCGGCCGGGCGCCCCCCGACCGACGGCCCCCCTTGTAACGACGTGCCGTGCTCCGCGCGAGGGGGGACCTTTCATGGAAGGATGCCCCAGACGCCGAAGGAAATGGCGACCCGGAGTGTTGTACGCAGGATGTCATCCCCCGGTCGCCGGGGGGCCATGCGGCCGGCGCGACCGGTCGCAAGAACGTCCGCAAGCCCCCGCCGAGGGCTTGCGCGGTCCGCTGGCTGTTTAAGTTGAGGTTGGACTGGCTCATTGACACCTGTCTGGCGGCGAAGATAGAGGCAACCGCCCTCGTAAACGAGCAATTTTCCGCTACTTTCCATGACCAGTCCCTGGCAGAGAAGACGACAGCCCGATGATGTCCCCACCCCCGTGGCTGTCGCCGTGTCGGACTATTGCCGACGCGCGAAGGCCCCGGCTCCCGCGGCCGATGTCCGCGAGGCGCTTGCCCTCCTGGCAGACGAGGATGACTTCCGCGTCCGCGCGTTGACCGACGTCGACCCGGAGATGACCCCGTTGGGGCCCTTCGCCGTGGTGGACATCCTCCGAGGCACCGCCGCGGGAGTGGCCGCTCAGCGACAGACCTGCGGCTACTACGACGTCGTCCAGGAACTGGCGCGCGTGCGCGAGGAGAAGACGCCTCCCCCCACCCCGGCCCCCCAGGCGCCCACCTTCGCGATTCCGGCCCCCCGGCCCGTGCCCGCGGGCGATCCCGACGAGGCGGCGCGCAAGCCCGAGCCGTCGGTCGCGGATCGGATCGCGCCGCGCAAGCGCATCGCGCCGGAGCCCGAGGCCGTCGCGGCCCTGGATGAGGAGGCGAGCGAGAGCGCCTTCCCCAAGAAGGATCTGCCCCGTCCGCGCGGGCGCTTCACCCGCGTGGAGGCCCCGCGCATCGCGTTCTTCGAGCTGACGCGCATGGAGGGCAAGGCCCTCCTGGAGGAGGCCATCGCGGCCGCGGAGCACCGCTTCTCGCTCCTGAAGACGCTCTCCCACCGGTTCAACGGCTCGCGCGGCGAGCTGACCCAGGTGGACATGGAGAACGTCCTCCGGGACCACGGCCTGATGGCCTCCCTGGAGGCCAAGGAGAAGGGCAACCTCATCGAGGCCTACTCCACGCACCGAGGCGCCTCGGGGCGCGTGGCCTGGGCGCTCGGGTTGAGCCCGCATGAGCTGCAGCGGCTGACGGCCGCGCTGCTGCTGACGGAGGAAGTGGAGATGGTGCGCGAGCGCTTCCGGCGCGAGGCCCTGTCGACCTCTTCCCACCTCACCCAGCGGTTGGACCTGCTCGGCCGGGACAAGTACCTGGTCGACCTGGGCATCAAGAAGCGCTTCACCGACACGCTCCGCAAGGAGCTGGAGCGGCTGGTGCGCGATCAGCTGCCCGACGCGACGGATCTCCACTCGCTCGCCGAGGCCGTGGGCCGCAAGCATGGCGCCCCGGGCGAGCTGGTCACCCGCGCCTTCGAGCGCCTGGGCATGAGTGAGTCGCTGCGCAAGCAGCTCTCGCCCGGCACTCCCCACTCTTCGCCCTGACGAGGACGCAACATGCCCATCTACGAGTACTCCTGCCAGAGCTGTGGAAAGACCATTGATGTGCTGCAGAAGATCTCGGATCCGACTCCCGAGGCCTGCACCGCGTGTGGCGCCGCCGGCTCGCTGAGCCGAGTGGTCAGCCGCTCCAGCTTCGTGCTCAAGGGCGGCGGCTGGTACGCCGACCTGTACGGCTCCACCAAGAAGGACGGGGGCTCCTCCTCGTCGTCTTCGTCCTCCTCGTCTTCGGCGTCCACGTCGACGAGCAGCACCAGCGGTGGCGGCGATTCGAGCAGCAGCGCGTCGTCCTCGACGGCCGCGGCCGCTCCCGCGGCGACGTCCTCCACGCCCAAGACGTAGACATCTGGACCTCCGTGCAGGGCCTGGCGGAAAACTCGCGAGGCCCCGCGGAGGGCCTCAGACTGGGGGCGTGCCCTTCCCGCCCTCCAGTCGCCCCCCTCGCCACTGCGCGCTGTGCGGTCACCCGGAGCTGACGGACGCTCGGGGGCTCGGTCGCTTCCTCCTCGTGCCGGACCTCCAGGGCCGAGGCCCCGTCTGCCCTCCGCAGCGGGGCTGCCGAGGCAAGCCGGCCGCCTCCACGGCGACACTGACGCACGCGGCGCGGTGAGCTAAAGCAGACCTCACGCGCTCCCTTGTCCTCGCGCGGAGGTGCCATGCCGACAGCTCGCTCCTTTCGACTCTCTCTCCTCGCCCTCGCGATGCTCCTGGGAACGGGCTGCGCGTCGTACACGCGGATGTCCCCCGAGGATCGCTCGGCGTTGGAGCACCGCCTCACGGGCGTGGACGCGGAGCAGTACCTGCGCGTCTCCAGCTACGTCACGCCCTTCTTCGGCGATGCGTCCCGGCGCCTGCTGACGCCCTACTCCCCCGAGGACGTGGAGTTCCTCAACGACACCCAGGGCAAGCCCATCTCGCCGGGCCCCATCCAGGCCACGGTGCCTGCCGGGGCGCGCGTGCGCATCACCCAGGTCGAGTTCCCCACGGCATGGGTCGTCACGGAGCGCGTCCTGTACTCGCCGCGCACGTGGCCCTGGGTGTATCTGGAGGTGGAGGGCGCCCCCAAGGGTCCGCCGCTCGTCCTGGTGCTGCCGCCGCAGCTCGACAAGCCGGAGGACTTCCGCGCCGAGTTGGAGAAGTACCTCTCCCCGCGCTCCCTGAAGCCGGAGCTGGAGGCCCTGCCGGCGCTGGTGAGGGACGCGGTGCGAGAGAAGCGGCTCGTCGCGGCCATGCCCGCGGATGCGGTGCGCATGGCCTGGGGCCCGCCCGAGACGGTGCGTCGCTCCATGGAGGGAGCCGCGCGCCTCGAGGCGTGGACGTGGCCCACCCAGCGTCGCGTGGCGAACCTCTCCGACGGCCGACTGGTGCGTGCCGAGGAGGCGGGGAAGTCGCTGCTGCCGTGACGGCCTAGCGGCGGCGCTGCTGGCGGCGCTTGCCGCCTCCGGACTTGCGCGCGGCCTGGGCCTCGCCTGGGCGCGTGAGGCGGGGCAGTTCTCCGGCCATCACCGGCCAGTACTCGCCCTTGAGCAACTCCTGGACGAGCTGCGCCTGGGTCTGGATGTCGCGCTTGAAGAACGTGGCGCCGCGGCCGACCTCGTCCAGGGAGCCGCGCGCGTCGCTGCCGCCCACGCAGGGCAGCTTGAGGGCGTCCGCGGCCTCGACGGCGAGGTCGTTGGCGGTCTGCTTCACCTTGGCGTTGTAGCCCTCCACCGCGCTCAGCACGTTGAGCGTGCGGATGAAGTCCATGGCGGGGTTGGGGCTGTCGCGATCATACGGCCGCGCCGCGACGATGGCGGCCCCCAGGGACTTCACCTTCGGCAGGCACTCGGCGGCGCTCCAGGGCTTCTCGCGGTTGCTGCCCCACATCTGCACGGGCTCGGGTGCCAGCTCCGGCTTCGGGAAGAAGCACAGGTACTGGCCGCGGTCCGTCACCAGCTCCAACCCGACGAAGACCTTGAGCTTCGACCTGGCGGCCATGTCGAACAGCTCGTCGCATCCGTCCTGGGTGTTCGTCTCGGTGAACGCCACCCCATCCAGTCCGAACAGCGCCGCTCGCTCCAGCACGGCGCGCGGATCCAACTCGCAACCCTTGGACAGGTGGGAATGGGCGTGCAGGTCGATGAGCATGGGCGCCGCTCCCTAACAGGCTCCCTGGGAGCTGTCGAGCCTGCCGCGTGCGCGCTGCCCGAGGCTCAGGCGAAGGCGTAGGCCTGGAAGGAGCCCTGCTTGGCCTGGGTGTTCTTCTCCTCGTAGGTGCGGATGAGGTAGCCCATCAGCATCAGCGAGGAAGTGTTCTCCAGCACGCGGGCCGGGTCCTTGGAGATGAGGTTGGCGCTGTAGTTCAGGAAGAACTGGGCCAGCTCCTCCCCTGCCTCCTTGACGATCAGGGCATTGAGCGCGCCCGGGTCCATCGTCCGGATGGTGTTGATGAAATCCACCGCCAGGTCCTTCTTGGTCTTCACGTCCACGGCCTTCCCCCTTCGCCCCCGCCCCCGCGCGGTGCGTCCGTGCGCCGCGCTGCCCCACCCGAACCGGGTACGACTGGGAAAATCTAGGCACGCCCGGCGCCCTGCACACCCCCGCCCCGGGCCGCCCCCCGCCTTCACGTTCCAGGAAGCCGGCTTTTTGACACCTGTGAACGGCGTGTGCGATAAGCCTCGGTCAGCCTTTTCTCACCACCGCACAAGGAGTGGCAGGCGATGTTCACGGGCGTGAAGGTGTTCTCTGCCACCAAGGCCAAGGAGCGGGAGGAGCTGGGTGAGAACGTCACCCGTTGGCTCAAGAGCAACGCGGATCTGGAGATCGTGGACCGCGTCGTGTGCCAGTCCTCCGACAACGAGTTCCACTGCTACACGATGGTGCTCTTCTACAAGCACGCGAAGGGCCAGCAGCAGCCGTAGTCCTCGCCGGGCGCACGTCCGGGCCCGGCCCCCCATCAGTGCCCACGCCCCATCATCATCTGCGCCCATGAGAGCTGCGCCTTCACCCACCCCCGCTTCGGGTGGTTCGCGGGCGCGAGGTTCAGGAACCGCCGATAGTGGCGTGTTCCCTCCTCCAGGTTCTTGAGTTGGCAGTGAGTGAGTCCCAGCAGGAGCTGGCACTCCGCGTTGTCCGGGGCCTTCTGCGCGCAGTCCTTCGCCACGGAGTTCGCTAGCGAGTACTCCTTCGCGCGGACGAGGTCGCGCCCCTCGTTGATCAGCTGTTGGATCTCCGTAGGGACGGGCCCCTCTCCCCTCCCCCGATTCACGCTCGCCTTGTCCGCCCCTGGGGTGACCTTCTCCACGTGCAGCAGCAGGGTCCCCTTGTTGTCGGCGGGGTCATCATCGATGACGCCGCAGCGAAGCGCTCTCACGCCCGTGATGTCACCCGCGATCCCCTCGTGAAGCAGGAGGGTGTGCGGCTTCGGTTCAGGCCTGGCGAGTGACTCCTCCGCGCGCGGTGGCGCTTCCAGGCAGGCCACCACCTGCGTCGCCCCTTTGCCGCGGCCCTCGGTGAACGCGCCGCTCCCTTCTGACTCGAACTTGAGACGGAAGGTCCCACTGACCGAGAGGCCCTCGAGCGACAGGGCGCCGTGGTGCGTCACATTCATCCAATTGGGCTGCACCCGAAGCTGTGCCTTGCGGTGGGTCTCGGTGTTCAGGACGTTGACGTTCCGGTCCTTGGCGAGCTTGGGCGGGGTCAGGCTCATCGACCAGCTGGGCTCCTTCTTGGGAGGGCGGTCGAACTCGGGCGCGAGGGTGAAGACGTACAACATGGAGGCGCCATGGATTTCGGTGGGCAGTGGGGAGAGTTCCCCCACCGCGTCCTCCGCGGACACGCGGGGGCCCTTCAGGAAGTAGATGAGCGGTGACGACTCCGTGGCCCGTGAGGAGTCCGACGCAGCCTCCGACAGCAGATAGTGCGTGTCCGCGTTGAGGACCATGACGGCGGCCTTCGCCGCGGACACGAGGAGCACGTGGCGCTGCGCATCCAGGCGGATGCTGTTCGCAGGCCACGTCAGCGTGTCTGGCTCCTCGACTTTCGGGGGAGGCGCGCTGCGCGCCGTGACATTCACAGGAGTCGCTGTTGGTCCGGCGGCTGCGACCGGCGCCACGTTTCCGGCCAGAAGGAGCGCGCGCGGATCGGGGGCGGGCGCCGGCGCGATGGGCCGAGGCTCCTCTGGTCGCGTCTCGGCGGGCGGCGCGGCGGACTCACGCGCCCCCGAGAAGACCCCCGCCATCCCCAGCAGGAAGACCAGGGACAGGCCGGTCCCCAGCCAGATCCACCGCCACTGCGCAGGCTCGATGGAATGGGGCGCCGCGGAGAGAGAGGCCGTGTCGGGGAGAGGCAGCGCGCCGAGCGCACGCGCCTCCTCCCGCGCCGTGGTGGGACGCGCGGACGGAGGCTCGAGAGGGAGCGGCTTCGGTGGCGCGGAGGCGCGCCAGAGCGACAGCTCCTCCTCGAACGAAGGGGGGACCTTGGTGTCGCGGCCCAACGCGGAGAGGTCCTCGCGAAAGAGCATCCGCAGCAGATGGGCCAGGTGCATCGCCGAGAAGCGCGGCGCGGCGGAGTAGAGGAACCCGGCCAGCGCATCCGCGAACTCATGGCACGACGGGTATCGCTGCTCCCAGTCCACGGACAGCGCGCGCATCAAGATGCGCTCCAGTGCCACGGGCAGATCCGGACGCAGCTGTCGGGGACGCGGAAACTGCCCCTCCATCAAGCGGGGCATCACCAGGTACTCCGGCCCGGCGAGCGGCAACTTGCCACACAGCATTTCATAGAGGACCACGCCCGTGGCCCACACATCGGTGCGCCCGTCCACGTCTTCGCCGCGCGCCTGCTCGGGCGAGAAGAACAGGTACTTGCCCTTCACCACGCCGGGCGCGGTGTTCGCCGAACTCAGCGAGCGCGCCTTCGCGATGCCGAAGTCGACGATCTTCACCTGCCCTTCGAAGCTGACGATGACGTTGTCGGGAGAGATGTCGCGGTGGACGATGCCCAGCGGCGCGCCGTTCTCCGCCGTTCGCGTGTGCGCGTAGTGCAAGCCTCGGCACATCTCCATCGCGATGAAGGTCGCGATGGGCGCGGGAATGGCGGTCAGCCCTGAGTGGAACGCGCGCTTGAGGATGCGATTGAGCGGCTGGCCATCCACGAACTCCATGGCCAGGAAGTACTCGCCATCCACCTCACCGAAGTCGAAGACCTGCGCGATGTTGCCGTGCGAGAGCGTCGCGGAGATGCGCGCCTCGCTGATGAACATGGAGGTGAATGCGTCGTCGGAGGCGTACTCCTGAAGCACCTTCTTGATCAGCACCGACTTGGTGACGCCCGCGGCCCCCATCAATCGGGCTTGCCAGGTCTCGGCCATACCCCCACGGCCGATCCGCGACACCAGCTCGTACCGGCCAAACCGATCCCGCTCCGTGCTTGCCATTCCTCGGGACGATAGCGGCTTGTCCGGAGACATCCGAGCCTTTCAAGAAATTAGAGACATCCATGGCGAATCCGCCAATCCCGAGGCGTGCCCCGGGGGTGGCTGGAATGTCTGCCCGTCAACACTTCGGGCCGGTCGGGGCTGCCTGCTCCTCGCGTTCGTCCGGAACGAGGCGACGCGCCTCCCGGTCGGATTGTCTCCCACCCTCCCCCTCCCATCTTTCGCATGCACCGGAGGAGCGAGCGCCATGAGGTCGTCGGGGTGGATATTGCTGGTCGCCGTGGCCGTGGGAATGACAGGCGCGGCCTGCACGCGACAGGGATCAATCGCAGACGCCACGGGAGGGTCGCGAGGCGCGCGGCAAACGACGGCGCAGACCCTTCCCTGGGAGGAGTTGCTCGCGCCCGGCCGTGGCGGCGCCGCGGAGCTGGAGTTCCTGGGGACAGTCACGGCCACCGGTGGCTCGGGCTTCTCCGCGGAGGACATCGACGGCGTCGAGCGCCCCTTCGTCGTGGGCCCCAGCACGCGCTTCCTGCTCGATGGGCACCCCGTGCAGCTCTCACAGCTGCAACCGGGCGCCCAGGTCCACACGCTCTATGACGAGGAGCAGGGCGAGTGGCTCGCCGAGGAAGTGGAGATCTACCCCGGCACTCCCGCGACGGATCATCCCACCGCGGGGGCGAGTCAGTAGACGGCCAGCGACTGCGGCAGGTGATAGCTGACGATGGTGAGCACTGGGATGCCGGTGCCCTCCTCGTCATCGCTGGCGGCGCCCGCCATCAGGCGCATGCCATCGAAGCGAGCGAGGATGACGTAATCGCGACGCGGTTCCAGGAAGGGATCCGGCGCGGCCAGACGTCCCAGCGCCTCGCGCCCCGTCTCGTCGGAGAGGTTGTCGTAGCGCTTCACGCTGGCCGAGTGGCTGACCCGCTCACGCGTGGACAACGCACCGCCCAGGTGGCCGTCGCCCGTGAGCTCGCTCCGCCCGGCCACATCGCCGGACGTGGTGCGGTCCGAGTCCACGCGATAGCTGACGCCGAGGTCCTGGTTCGACGGCGCTGACTCCAACGCATGCTCGACCAGCCACACGGTGGGGCGCTCACCCTCTTCCCGTTGATCCGCGACCTGCGCGCGCAGCAGCACGTAGCGGCCCTTGTAGGTATCCGGGCGAGAGACCGCGGACGCGAGCGAGAAGATGGGGACCTTGTGGTCGCTGAGCGTCCGCAGCTCACCGTCCACTCCCCCGCCCCGCTGCGCCACGACGCGCGCGATGAGGTCGGCACCGTCCGGGCGCACGAGCAGCTCATCGGACCAGGGGCGCCCCAGCAGCACGGAGAGCTGCGTGAACGGCGTCAACTCGACACAGGCCTTGAGGGCGGCCCAGGCCTCATCAGGCGAGGTGGCCTGGAGGCGCCGCGCCGCGGCCTCGCACATGCCCGGGGTGGGAAAGCGGGCGACGAACGCTTTGGGATCGCTGACGGACGGAGCCGGCTCCGCGGGCGGCACCAGCGTGGGGAGTCGGTGCGACTCGGCGGGCGGAGGCGCCGACGCATCGGCGCGCAGCGCGTGGGTATGCGACGCGCTACACCCCAGCGTGAGGGCCCCCAGCGCGGCCAGGGCGGTTCTCGGGAAGCGGGACATCGTGCACCTCGACTCGAAATGAAAGGGGCCTAGAGCGAGGCCGAACCCGCGCGCCCCGCCGCCTTCTGGGGCGCGTGCCCCGCCGCGGGGGCGGGCGCCGCGCGAGGAATGGACGCAGAGGGCGGCAGCATCATCGAGCAGGCGTCATGACAGCGCGTGTCCAGGCACGCGAGCGCCGCGGGCGAAGACTGCTGGTGGGACACGTCCGCGTAGCAGCGCTCTCCCGTGCCGGGGCAGCCGCTGCGCGCGGCGCACTCGCAACACGGCGAGGCCACGGCCGCCATGAGCTGCACCTCCTGGAGCACCGAGGACAGGGCGCGGTAGCAGGCGCGTGCGCCAGGAGCGAAGCGACCCTTGGCATCCACCACGGGCGATACGCCCTCGAGTCCGCACTGCCCCACGACGCGGGCGTAGTTGCGCTCGCAGACGGCCGTGAGGTTCGCGTCGGACTGGCCATCTCGTGCCACGCGAATGGCCTCGCCACAGAGCGCGCGCGAAGCGTCCTTGAGCAACTGGATGTTGGCGGCGTCCTGCTGCGCGTTCGGCGCGCCGACCTTGAGATCGGCCTCGAAGACACACTCCTTTCCAGAGCGGAGCGTGTCGATGGTGCAGGACCACGCGGTGGGCGACTCATCCACACGAGGTGGGGCCGCGAGAGCATCGGGGGGCAGCGCCGGTGTGGACTCACGCGGCGCTGCGCCGAGGAGAAGCAGGGACACGAGCATCGCCTTCATGGGGCGAAGAGCGTAGGCCGAGGAGCCCTCGTTCTCCAACCTACCCGACGAGGACTGTTCCCCTCATGTCACCCCTCTGCACGGTTCGACGTGAGAGGTCCCCTCCCTTTGTCGAGTCTCCCCCGGCGCATCCCACTGCCGGGCGGGACTCCATTGAAAGGTGAGCCGTCCCTCGTCACGCGGCAACCGCGCGGGGCCACCCCAAGGGGCCCGATTGCCCCGGGCACGTCCAACGGAGCATGCGGTTCCCGCGCCCCAGCCCTCACGCGAAAGTCCCGGTCCCACGGAGGAACCATGCTCTGCTGCGCGCCCACCTGAACGCCCAAGGAGCCGCGACGATGACCGAGGACACCGCCTGGAGCCCCTTCGAGGATGGGAACACGCTGGGCGGGCCCGGCTCGCAAGGCGGCGCCATCATGCGGGATGAAGCGGTTCCCGGTCAGTTGCGACTCACGTACGAAGCGGATGCCTCGCGCGACTTCCACGCAGTGTCGTGCCTGGTGACAGGGTGGATCCTCCACCACCGGTTCTTCGACAGCGAGCAGAAGGCCCTGGCCGCGTTCGAGGAGATGAAGCCCGCGCTGGTGGCGCTCCAGGCGCAGCTCCATCCAGGCGGGCCTCGCTCGTCCGCGGAGGCGCGCGCGGCCGGACCCCTGCTGGCGCGCTTCCAGGTGCGGTTCTCCTGACGGAGCCTCAGCGCGAGGGCTCGCGCAACAGCGCGCTCAGCTTCTCCAGCGCCAGCCGCGCGCGCGTCTTCACCGTGCCGAGGGGATCTCCGGTGCGCGCGGAGATCTCCCGCTGGGTCAGCCCATCGAAGTAGGCCAGCTCCACCACGTGGCGCTGCTCCCAGGGCAGCTGCCGCAGCGCCGCAAGCACGCGTGAGCGCTCCTCCCCCACGGCGACCGCCACGTCCGGACTGACGGGCGTCGCGCTCACCGGAGGCGGGCTGTGCGTCGCGCCTTCCACCGTCCGCGCCACCGTGCCCAGCGCGCGCAGGCGATCGATGGCACGCGTGCGCGCAATGGTCGCCACCCACGTCTCCATGCCGCCACGCGAAGGATCGAACTCACGCGCGCGCCGCCAGACTTCGAGGAAGGTCTCCTGGAGCAGTTCCTCGGCGTCGGCTCGCGCGGGCAACAGGCGCAGACAGAGCGCGAACGCGCGGCCCGCGCAGCGCGCATAGACATCCCGCATGGCCTGGCTGTCCCCGAGCGCGACCTGCAGAAGCAGGGCCCGGTCATCCGCCGGGTCGCTCGCTCGGGCTGCGGAGGGTTCGGTGGGCGCCATGTGCGATGCCGGATACCGCATCCTGCCAGGAGGATCCCAGCTTCAAGTACGGGCAGGCAATCCAGCGCGCTCCACGGGGTGGGCGCCCGCTGGCCTCGTTCCTAACGTTGACGAGCCAACGCGACCCGCGCGCGTGGCGTTGTGCATCAACGGCCTCGTCAGCATGCCTCGGCGGCGCCATCGCCACGCGGACCTATAAGGGCCTTGAGCCGCCATGACCGACCGAATCGGAAGCGTGTTCATCGAGGGCGTGCAACCGGAGCTGGACGCGGGGCGCCATCCCATCAAGCGCATCGCGGGTGAGCCCCTCATCGTTCGCGCGGACATCTTCAAGGAAGGCCACGACGTCCTCGCCGCCGTCGTGCGCTGGCGACAGCAAACTCCCGTCTCACAGCGCACCGACTGGGCCGAGGTCCCCATGCGCGCGCTCGGCAACGACGCTTGGGAGGCCAGCGTGCCGCTCAGGAACAACGGCCGCTACGAGTACACGATTGAAGCGTGGCCGGACCTCTTCCGAACCTGGACCTCCGAGCTGAAGCGCAAGGTGGACGCGGGCCGCGATGTGCGCAGCGAGCTGCTGGAGGGCGCCGCGCTGTTGGAGGGCGCCGCCGCCCGCGCCCGCGCGAGCTCGGCCCAAGAAGATGCGCGAGTGCTCGCCGACGCGGGAGCGCGACTGCGGCAGCCCGCCTCGCCGGACCTGCTCGCCGTGGCGCTCGCGCCGGAGTTGGTGGACCTGGCGTCGCACCACCCCGACCGGAGCCTCGCGCGACGATATGAGCCGGTGCTCGAGGTGTTCGCGGACCGAGAGAAGGCGCGCTTCAGCGCGTGGTACGAGTTCTTCCCTCGCTCCGCGCTGCGCGACGGGGTGACGCACGCGACCCTGCTCGATGCGCGCGAGTGGCTGCCGTACGTCCAGCGCCTGGGCTTCGACGTCGTCTATCTGCCGCCCATCCATCCCATCGGCGTCACCGCGCGCAAGGGCAGGAACAACAGCCTTCAAGCGCAGCCGGACGATGTCGGCAGCCCGTGGGCCATCGGCGCGCAAGAGGGCGGTCACATGGCGGTGCATCCTCGCCTGGGCACGCTGGAAGACTTCCGCTCACTGGTGGAGGCGGCCGCGCGTCACGGCATCGAGGTCGCGTTGGATCTCGCGTTCCAGTGCTCGCCGGATCACCCCTATGTCCGCGAGCACCCCGAGTGGTTCCAGCATCGGCCGGATGGAACCATCAAGACGGCGGAGAACCCGCCCAAGCGCTACGAGGACATCGTCAACTTCGACTGGATGGGGCCGCACCGCGAGGCGCTCTGGCACGAGCTGCGCGCGGTGGTGCTGCACTGGGTGCGGCAGGGCGTGCGCATCTTCCGCGTGGACAACCCCCACACCAAGCCCATCCAGTTCTGGGCGTGGCTCATCCGCGAGGTCCAGGACACGCACCCCGACGTGCTCTTTCTCTCGGAGGCCTTCACGCGCCCCAAGGTGATGCAGGCGCTCGCGAAGGTGGGGTTCACCCAGTCATACACGTACTTCACGTGGCGCAACTTCAAGGACGAGCTGACGGCCTACTTGGAGGAGATCACCCGACCGCCCGTGTCGGACTATTTCCGAGGCAACCTCTGGCCCAACACGCCGGACATCCTGCCGGAGCTGCTCCAGGGCGCGGGCCCCGGGGCCTTCCGGCTTCGCGCCGCGCTGGCCGCGACGCTCTCGTCCTCGTGGGGCATCTACTGCGGCTTCGAGCTGTGCGAAGGCCGCCACCTCCCGGGCAAGGAGGAGTACCTCGACTCGGAGAAGTACCAGCTCGTGGCGTGGGACCTGGAGCGGCCCGGCAACATCCAGGAGTGGATTGCGCGGCTGAACGCCGCGCGCGCCCAGCATGCGGCCCTGCACCAATACGGCTCGCTCACGTTCTTCACCGCGGACAATGAGCGCGTGCTGTTCTACGGCAAGCGTTCACCCGATGGAGCCAGCACGGTGCTGGTGGCGGTGAGCTTGGATCCCTACGCGGCCCAGGACGCGGTGCTCCAGGTGCCGTGGGAGTGGCTGGGCGCGCGCCCGGACGAGACGCTCCCGGTGCGCGAGCTGATGTCGGGCTCGCACGCGCTCTGGAACGGCCCGCGAGCGCGCGTGCACCTGACGCCCGAGCAGCCCGCGGCCTTGTGGGTCGTGACCCGCTTCCGCCGGACCGAGCACGGCTTCGACTACTACGCGTGAGCGCAGCGAGAGACGCATGGACCTGGATCCCCTCTGGTACAAGAAGGCCCTCATCTACGAGCTGCACATCCGCGCGTTCTATGACTCGAACGGCGACGGTCACGGGGACATCCCCGGGCTCATCGAGAAGCTGCCGTACCTGAGGGACCTGGGCGTGGACTGCCTGTGGCTCCTGCCCCACTACCCTTCCCCCTTGCGCGATGACGGCTACGACATCGCGGACTACTACGGCGTCCATCCAGACTACGGCACGCTGGCGGACTTCCAGCGGTTGGTGGACGAGGCGCACAAGCTAGGGCTGCGCATCATCACCGAGCTGGTGGTGAACCATACGAGCGACCAGCACCCGTGGTTCCAAGAGGCCCGGCGCGATTCCAAGAGCCCCAAGCGCGACTGGTACGTCTGGAGCGACACGGACGACAGCTACAAGGGCGCGCGGATCATCTTCGTGGACACGGAGCGCTCGAACTGGACGTGGGATCCGGTGGCCAAGCAGTACTTCTGGCACCGCTTCTTCAGCCACCAACCGGACCTCAACTACGACAACCCCGCGGTGCAGGAAGCCATGCTGGATGTGATGCGCTTCTGGCTCAACATGGGCGTGGATGGGTTCCGCTGCGACGCGGTGCCCTACCTCTTCGAGCGCGAGGGCACCAACTGCGAGAACCTCCCGGAGACACACGCCTTCCTCAAGCGCCTGCGCAAGACGATCGACTCGGAGTACCAGGGGAAGATGTTGCTGGCCGAGGCCAACCAGTGGCCCGCCGACGTCCGCGTCTACTTCGGTGACGGCGACGAGTTCCACATGGGCTTCCACTTCCCGGTGATGCCGCGGCTCTTCATGGGCATCCGCAAGGAGGACCGCGGCCCCATCGTGGAGATCATGCAGCAGACGCCAGACATCCCGGACAACTCGCAGTGGGCCATCTTCCTGCGCAACCACGACGAGCTGACGCTGGAGATGGTGACCGACGAGGACCGCGACTACATGTATCGCGAGTACGCCACGGATCCGCGCATGCGCATCAACCTGGGCATCCGCCGGCGACTCGCGCCGCTGATGGACAACGGGCGGCGGCGCATCGAGCTGATGCACAGCCTGCTGTTCACCCTGCCCGGCACGCCCGTCCTCTACTACGGCGACGAGATTGGCATGGGCGACAACATCTACCTGGGCGACCGCAACGGCGTGCGCACGCCCATGCAGTGGACGAGCGATCGCAACGCGGGCTTCAGCCGGGCGGACTCCGCGCGCCTGTATGCGCCCATCATCTCGGATCCCGTCTACGGCTATCAGGCCCTCAACGTGGAGGCGCAGGAGCGCCACAAGTCCAGCCTGCTGCATTGGGTGAAGCGCATGGTGCGCATCCGCCAGAAATACCCCGTGTTCGCCACGGGCCGCCTGCGGTTCATGCCGGTGGAGAACCGCAAGGTGATGGCCTTCGTTCGCGAAGGCGAAGGACAGACGGTCCTGGTGGTGTGCAACCTGTCGCGCTTCGCCCAGCCCGCGGTGTTGGACCTGCGCGACTTCGAGGGGCTCGTGCCGGTGGAGTTGATTGGAGAGACGCCGTTCCCTCGCATCAGCGAGCTGCCGTACCAGATGTCGATGGGCCCCTACATGTTCCTGTGGTTCCGCCTGGACAAGCCGGAGCCAGGGAGGACTCTCGCGTGACTTCCTTGGACCTGACGAAGCTGCCGGACTTCCTCAAGAGCCAGCGATGGTTCGCCGGCAAGGCGTGGCCCATCAAGAGCGTCAACGTCGTGGACCACGTGCCGCTGGACCTGGGCTCTTGCTCGTTCACCCTCGCGGTGGTGGAGGTGGTGTACGAGTTGGGCCAGCCGGAGCGCTACCTCCTGTTGGCGAAGCCTGCCGCCGAGGGCATCCAGAGCGCGATGGACACGGATGACTGCGTGCGCGCGCTGTTCCACATCCTGCGCGAGGGTCGCACCGTGCCTGCTGGCTCGGGCCGGGTCGTGGGGGAGTGGATCGGCCCCGCCGACGCGACGTTCCCCTCCCCTGTGCCGGTGCGTCGCCTCAACGTGGAGCAGAGCAACACCTCGGTGGTGTTGGCCGAGCAGGTCATCCTGAAGATCATCCGCAAGCTCGAAGCGGGCGTGAATCCCGAGTACGAGGTGGGCCGCTTCCTCGCGACGAAGACGGAGTTCCGCTCCACGCCCCGCCTCCTGGGCGCGCTCACGCTGGAGGGCGCGGCGGGCGCCACGCTCGCGCTCGCGCATCGCTTCGTGCCGGACGCGGTGGACGGCTGGCGGTACACGTTGGAGCGGCTGCGCCAGGAGCGGGCCCTGAGCGAGCGCTTCCTCAACGAGATGCGCGAGATGGGCCGATGCGTGGGCGAGCTGCACCAGGCCTTCGCCTCGGCCTCCCCCGACGATGCCGCGTTCGCGCCCGAGCCGGTGCTTCAAGAGGATCTACAGCGCTGGAGCGCGTCCATCGTGGGCGAGTTGGGCGTGACGCTCGCGGACGCGGGCCGACTGCACCCGGACCTGGAGGGACGGAGAGAGCGGCTCATCGAGCAGGCGCGTCGGCTCGCGCTCATTCCGCCCTCGGGGCAGAAGACGCGCACCCATGGCGACCTCCACCTGGGCCAGGTATTGCGCTCGCATGGCGAGTGGCTCCTGTTCGACTTCGAGGGAGAGCCGTCGCGCTCGTTCACCGCTCGGCGCGAGAAGTACAATCCGCTGCGCGACGTGGCGGGCATGTTGCGCTCATTCGATTACGCGGAGGCCACGGTGTCGCTGGAGGGAGGCACACCGCAGTCGCGCGTGGAACCAACCCGCGCGGCATTCCTGGAAGGTTACCGCCGCGCCACAGAAGGCGCGGTCTTCCTGCCCACGACGGAGGCGTCCTTCCACGTGATGCTGAGCGCGTTCGAGTTGGAGAAGCTCCTGTACGAAGTGCGCTATGAACTCCAGAACCGCCCGGACTGGGTGCGCATCCCGGTCCAGGCCCTCTTGCGCATGGAGAACACCCAGTGAAGAACCCGGCCGAGGCGGCTCAGGTCGACACGGAGCTCAACCGCGTGGTGGAGCTGCGCCACCCCGAGCCCCACGCCGTACTGGGGCTGCACTCGGACGCAGACGGGGCGCTCATCCGCGCCTTCCGCCCGGAGGCAGTGTCCGTGCAGGTCGTCCTGCCCGAGTCTGGCGAGCGCATCGCGATGTCTCATCGCCGGGGGGGCATCTTCGAAGCGCGCCTCCCCTCGCGCCCCGGGCCCATCCAGTACCTGCTGGAGGTGGAGTACCCGGGCAAGAAGGTCTTCACGCTGCGCGACCCGTACAGCTTCCTGCCCACGCTCGGGGAGATGGACCTGTACTTCGCGGGCGAGGGGCGGCACGAGCGGCTCTGGGAGCGAATGGGCGCGCATCCGCTGCATCACCATGGCGTGAGCGGCGTGTCCTTCGCGGTGTGGGCGCCCACCGCAGCCGGCGTCTCCGTGGTGGGTGACTTCAATGGGTGGGACGGGCGACTGCACGCCATGCGTCGCATGGGCGCCTCGGGCATCTGGGAGCTGTTCGTCCCCGAGGTTGGTGAAGGCGCGCGCTACAAGTTCGAGGTCCGTCCCGGGCATGGTGGGCCGCGACTGTTGAAGGCGGATCCGTTCGCCTTCCGCACCGAGACGCCGCCCGCCACGGCCTCCGTCGTCCATGACCTCGCGCGCTACCGCTGGGCGGACGCCGCCTGGATGGCTGCGCGCGCGCAGCGCACGGACGTGCACCACCAGCCGTGGAGCGTCTACGAGGTGCACCTGGAGAGCTGGCGCCGGGTGGTGGAGGACGGCGACCGCCCCATGACGTACCGCGAGTTGGCCCCCGCGCTCGCCGAGTACACGCGGGCCATGGGCTTCACGCACGTGGAGCTGCTGCCCGTGGCCGAGCATCCCTACGGTGGCTCCTGGGGATATCAGGTGGGCGGCTACTACGCGCCCACCGCGCGCTTTGGCCACCCGGATGACTTCCGCTTCCTGGTGGATCAGCTGCATCAAGCGGGTATCGGCGTCATCGTGGATTGGGTGCCCGGGCACTTCCCGCGCGATGCCCATGCGCTCGGCGAGTTCGACGGCACCGCGCTCTATGAGCACGCGGATCCTCGCAAGGGCGCGCAGCCGGACTGGGGCACGCTCGTCTTCAACTTCGGCCGCAACGAGGTCCGCAACTTCCTCATCGCCAACGCGCTCTTCTGGCTGGAGGAGTACCACGTCGATGGCCTGCGCGTGGATGCGGTCGCCTCCATGCTGTACCTCGACTACAGCCGCAAGCAGGGCGAGTGGATCCCCAACCGCTGGGGTGGCCGCGAGAACGAAGAGGCCATCCAGTTCATGCGCGAGCTCAACGACACCGTGCGCCGCAAGCACCCGGGCGCGGTGATGATCGCCGAGGAGTCCACCGCGTGGCCCCGCGTGAGCCAGCCCACCAGCGAGGGCGGCCTGGGCTTCCACTTCAAATGGAACATGGGGTGGATGCACGACACGCTGTCGTACTTCTCCAAGGACGCCATCTATCGGCAGTACCACCACAACCAGCTCACCTTCGGCCTGCTCTATGCGTTCAGCGAGCACTTCATGCTCCCGCTGAGCCACGACGAAGTCGTGCACGGCAAGGGCAGCCTCTACGGGCGCATGCCCGGCGACGCGTGGCAGAAGCGCGCCAACCTGCGAGCGCTGTTCGCGTGGATGTGGGCCCACCCGGGCAAGAAGCTGCTCTTCATGGGCGGCGAGTTCGGACAGCCCGCCGAGTGGAACCACGACCGCAGCCTGGACTGGCACCTGCTCGAGGACGCGGGGCACCGCGGCATTCACTCGCTCGTGCGTGACTTGAACCGCCTGTACCGCGACCTGCCCGCGCTCTACGACGCGGACAGCGAGCCGGTGGGCTTCCAGTGGCTTCAGCCAGACGCGTCCGCGGCGAACGTGTTCGCGTTCGTGCGGCGCGCTCGCCAGCCCGGCCGTCATGTGGTCTGCGTGGCCAACCTGTCCCCCGTCCCCCGCGAGGGCTACCGGGTGGGCTTCCCGCTGCATGGTCGCTACGTGGAGCTGCTCAACACCGACGCGAGCGACTACGGCGGCTCGGGCCTGGGCAACCAGGGCTGGGTGAGCACCGAGCCCACGGGCTGGGATGGCCAGCCCGCGTCCGCGCTCCTCACGCTGCCCCCGCTCTCCGTGCTCTGGCTCACCCCAGGCTGAGCGCGGCTGAACCCACACGCGCTCACGCGTCAGCGAAGACCCCGCCGCACAGTGAAACATGCGGCGAGGGCACGCGCGCGGTGTCTGTCTTTTGCGTGGCTTTGCGCCCGATTCCCAGACAACCAACCCGGCGCGCCGAGGGTCGGGGTTCACCCCTTGAGGCAGGGCAGTGTTTTCGGCATAACGCTTGAAGTCTGCCCGGACTCACGCCCCCCGCGATCCGGGTCCGCGATCCCCCATGCCCAACCAGCCTTCGTCCCAGATGCTCGAAGTCGATGTGGACCGCCTCGAGCGCATTCGCGATGTGCTCGCGATGATCTCGCTCGGTGAGTTTGACCCGGCGCACCACCTCATCCCGGTGGAGAATCACGACGCGTTCTCCTCCTTCGAGGAGACCATCAACCTCTTCGCCCGGCAGCTCCACGCATCGGTCCGCGAGAACGAGGCCTCCATCCAGAAGCTCGACGCGGCGCGGCGGGACCTGGAGGAGAAGCTCTCCACCATCGAGCGGCAGCGGATGGCGATTCGCGACCTGTCCACGCCCATCATCGAGCTGTGGGAGGACATCCTCACGCTGCCCATCGTGGGCGTGGTGGACACGCAGCGCTCGTTGGAGATGACCGAGCGGCTGCTGCACCGCATCTCTCAGGGCAAGGCCCGCTGCGCCATCATCGACATCACCGGCGTCGAGGTGGTGGACACGGCGACGGCCAACCACTTCGTGAAGATGGTGACCGCGGCGCGCCTGTTGGGCACGTACTGCGTCGTCACTGGCATCAGCCCCGTCATCGCGCAGACGCTCAGCCAGATTGGCGTGGACCTGCGGGACGTGAAGACGCTCGGGAGCCTGCGAGACGGCCTGCGCGAGTGCTTCTTGTACCTGCGCAGCCAGGCCGCGCACCGCGCCTTCGAGTCCAGCCGTCAGGGCTGAGCCCCTCCCCTTTCGCGAACGCACGACTTCCTCCGAGACCCCACATGCAACAGGCCCCCCACGCGCCCGGCATCACCGTCACGGGCTCCAGCGTCTATTCCATCGTCGAGGCCGTCCGCTCGTTCTCCGTGCTCGTCGCCACGCTCCTGGAGGTGATGAAGGTCCAGACGCGTGACGCCACGGGCGCGCTCGCCATCGATCCGAACGCCTGGTACCCCATCGAGGACTACCTGCTGGCGTACCGGAAGATCGACAGCCTCCTGGGCGGCCGCGGCCTGGAGAAGGTGGGCACGATGGTGCCCAAGAACGCCGTGCTTCCTCCGGACATCAACAGCATCCAGAAGGCGCTCCAGTCGCTGGACATCGCCTTCCACATGAACCACCGCCGCGACGGCAAGGACATGTTCGATCCGGCCACGGGCATCATGCTCGAGGGCATTGGCCACTACGGCTGTCAGCCCGTGGCGGGGAAGAACGAGATCCACGTGGTCTGCGAGAACCCCTATCCGTGCCGCTTCGACCTCGGGCTCGTCCGGGGCATGTCGCAGCGCTTCGAGCCGAACGCCTCGGTCGAGCACCACGCCTCGAACGGCTGCCGCAACAAGGGCGGCACGGCGTGCACCTACGTCGTCACGTGGTGACGCCTCCGCACTGAACTGCCAGCGGAGCGGCTCGAGGATTCGCATAGCCTGGGCGCATGCGAATCCTCGTGTTGCATTCCGCCTATGGACTGCGCCCCGCGGTGCGGGAGGCCGTCCAACGCCTGGAGGCCGCGGGCCATACCGCGACCGCACCGGACCTCTACGCGGGCCAGACCGCCGACGCGCTCGAGCACGCGATTGCACTGCGCGACGCCATGGGCCGCCAGGAGCTTCTCGCGCGCGCGATGGCGGCCACCGAGGACTTCCGGCCTGACGCCATCCTGGGCTTCAGTCTGGGCGCATCGCTCGCCCAACGCGTCGCGGTGAGGCGCGGGGCGCCCCTGCGGCTCGTCCTCATCCATGGCGCGGCGGAGAACGCCGAGCGCCCGCATCCTGGACTGCGCATGGTGCTGCACGCTGCCCATGGGGATCCGTTCGTTCCCGACGATGAACTCGCCGTCTGGACAGACTCCTTCGTGCGAGCGGGTGCCGACGTGACGGTGCATCGCTACGCGGGCGGCGGCCATCTGTTCACTGACCCGGGCCTCCCTGACTTCCATCCCGCCTCGACCGCGCGCACGTGGGACAACACCCTCCGGTGGCTCGCGGAGGCAGGCTGAGGACCTGTCTTGCCTATCTGTTTTCACTGCGGTTGCTTGAGTTTCTTACATCGGAGTGGCACACGGCGATCCACACCCGGGCCGGGCCCACGGGATGAACGCGGGCCCGCCCACTCGACACGAGGTGGAGACGATGCGTCGCAACGGGATGAAGGCAGCGGTGTTGTGGATGCTCCCTGTGGGTTGGCTGAGCGCCTGTGGAGGCGCGCCCGAGGCGGAGGCGCCCGACGCGGTCGCGGTGAGCCACCAGGCCCTGTTGTCGCCACCGGCCACGCCCGTGAGCGGAAACATCGGAGACAGCTTCCCGTACACCTCCGCGCTGACGGTGGGCGGAGCCAAACAAGCGCAGTGTGACTCCGTGCCGGGCTATGCCGGCTACACGCTCCAGGCGCAGGCAGGCAGCCAACTCAAGCTGGAGATCACCCACCTGGGCAGCTCCATGGGGCTCGACACGGGGCTGTATGTCTATGGGCCCAAGAACGCCTCGGGCAGCTACGGCTCGGTGGTGCAATATCAGGACGATGACTCGGGCTATGGCGAGCTCAGCAAGATTGGCTTCGCCACGTTCACGCAAGGCGGCGAGTACCTGGTGGCGGTGGGCTGGGGCAACGCCGCGGGCAAGCAGTACCGGCTCCAGGTGGATTGCGTAGGAGGCTCGTGCCTGAGCGCACCGCCGGACGCGCCCTCCGGCTACACGTTGACGCTGGCGGAGCAGCCCATCACCGCGGCGCTCCAGGCCCTGCTCGCGGCGGAGAACACGGTGCGCGAGGATCAGTTCTCGTACCTGCGGCGAATCGACTTCCTGTGGCCGTACGCGGGTGAGGCGGCGCTCGATCGCGCGGCGGAGTCCGTCCTGGCGCAATCGCTGTACACCGGCTACCGGAACTATCAGGCCACCGTGCCGCCCGTGGTGATCACGTATCCGGACTTGCTGAGCACCATGTACAACGCCTATCAGCCGCTGCACGCGGCCATCCTGGCCGCCTACGGCAACGGCACCGAGTCAGTGCAAGTGAAGTCCTACTTCCGCGCGTTCTCCACTGGACCCAACGGCGACGCATGGGGGCGGCTGAACTTCATCCTCTTCCCGCAGTCGAAGAAGATCATCGTCTTCGAGCAGACGGGCCACGAGATCTAACCGGCATGACCGTCGACGCGCACACTCCTTCGGAGATTCGCACGGGGCTCATCGGCTTCGGGCTCTCGGGCTCGACGTTCCATGCGCCGCTGCTCGCGGCGAATCCGGCCTTCCGATTGACGGCCATCGCCACGCGCAAGGCGGACGTGGCGATGCCCGGGGTGCGCGCGACGACGGTGGAGGCGCTGCTCTCGGACGCCGCCGTGTCGCTGGTGATCATCACCACGCCCAACGCCACGCATGCCTCGCTGGTGGAGGCGGCGCTGAACGCGGGCAAGCACGTGGTGGTGGAGAAGCCGTTCGCGTTGGAGGTGCGGGACGCGGAGCGCCTCACCGCGCTCGCTCGGGAGCGCGGGCTGTGCTTGACGGTCTTTCACAACCGCCGCTGGGATGGCGACTTCCTCACGGTGCGACAGCTGCTGACAGATGGCGCGCTGGGGCGGCTCTACAGCTTCGAGAGCCACTTCGATCGCCTGCGCCCCCAGGTCAAGGCGCGCTGGAAAGAGGAGGACGTCCCGGGCGCGGGCACGCTGTGGGATTTGGGCTCGCACCTCATCGACCAGGCCGTGCAGCTCTTCGGGCTCCCGGACACCGTCCTCGCGGACCTGGGCCACCAGCGCCCCGGAGCGAAGGCGGTGGACTGGGTCCATCTGGTGCTGCGCTACGGAGAGCTGCGCGTCGTGTTGCACTCCGGCTCGGTGGTCCACGAGCCCTGGCCGCGCTTCGTCGTGCGCGGCGATCGCGATGCCTACGTGAAGACGGGGCTCGATCCTCAGGAGGCCCAACTCCATGAAGGCTTGCGGCCCGGACAAGCGGGCTGGGGCGTCGAGCCCGCCGAGCGCCACGGTCGCTTGCTCGCCAGCGCGCAGTCAGTGCCCACCCTCCCCGGGACCTACGAGGCGTTCTACCGGCAGCTCGCGAGCGCCATCACCCACGATGCTCCGGTGCCCGTGTCCCCGGACAGCGCGCAGGATGTCCTGCGCGTGGTGGAGGCCGCGCTGAGGAGTGACGCCGAGGGGCGGCGCGTGGCCCTGCGCTGACGGCTGGCGATTTCGATGGATTCACCCGACCGGGCTTCCTATTCAGGCCGGGCATGCTGCACCCGCGTTTGGTGGAACACTCGAAAGAGGTCGCCCGGTTCGCGCCGGTGAAGCCCGCGGTCAAGGCGGGCCTTCGCGCGGCGCTGGCCACGGTGCTCCCCGTCCTGCTCTCCACCAGCCTGAACCTGCCAGGCGGCTTGTGGATGAGCGTGGGAGGCTTCAACACCTCGTTCTCGGACAAGGGGGGCTCCTACGGCACGCGCGCCCGGAGCATGGCCATCGCGGCCGTGGCCGGAGCCTTGTCGGTGCTCGTGGGGAGCCTCGCGGGTCACCATCCCGCCATCGCCATCCCCGTGACGTTGGTCTGGGTGTCGTTGTGCAGCTTCGCGGGCGTCCATGGCGCGGCGGCGAACCTCGCGGGCAACACCGCGGCGAGCACGTTCGTCATCTCGCTGGCGCTGCCCGCGGCGAGCGTGGGCGCCGCGTTCGAGGAGAGCCTCTTTCTCCTCGCGGGCGCGCTCTGGGCGATGGTCCTGTCGCTCGTCCTGTGGCCCATTCGTCCCTACCGTCCCGCGCGGCTCGCCATCGCGCGGTGTTTCCGGCTGGTGGCGGACTACGCGGCGGAGCTGGAGCGGCTCGCCCCCGGCACGGATGAGGCCGCATGGCAGGCGCTCATTCAGGCGCAGCATGGCCGCATTCGCGAGGCGCTCGAGGACGCGCGGATCACCCTGGTCGCCACGCGACGGGGGCGTGGCGAGCGGGGACGGGGTGAGAAGCTGCTCGTCCTGCTCCAGTCCGCGGACATGATGTTCATGTCCCTCATCGCCCTGGGAGATGACCTGGAGAGCCTGCGGATGCGGCGGCCGGGCGCGCCGGGGACATCCGTCGCGACGTCGCTGAGCGCCCTGTCTCGCACGCTCCAGGAGATTGCCCACCTCGTGGAGACCGAGGGCCGCGCGCGGCAGCTCCCCGCGCTCGACTGGCCGACACCCCGGATCCCGCCCGAGGTCGCGCCTTCGCGGGACACCGTCCGGCATGCGCTCAGTGAGCACCTGGTGGGCGTCCTGGCACAGCTTCGCGAGTACGCGGGGACAGCCATCGACACGGCGGCGAGCCTCCCGGACAGTCGCCCGCTGCCGAGGGAGCGCGCCCTTTCCGCCAGCCCGCTCGTCGAGCCGGAGCTGTCGCTGTGGGCTCCGGTGAAGGAGAACCTGACGCTCGACTCCGTGGTGCTGCGGCACGCGCTGCGCGTCGGCCTGACGACGACGGTGGCCGTGGGCATCACCACGCTACTGCGCCCGAGCCACGGCTACTGGGTCACCATCACCGTGCTCACCATCCTCCTGCCCTACACCGGGCCCACGTTCCTCAAGGCGCTCCAGCGCGTTCTGGGCACCGTGGTGGGCGGCATCCTCGCCATCGGCATCGCCTCGTGGCTGCATGATCCGCACGCGCTCATGGCCCTGGTGTTCGTCACGGCCACGGTCTGCGTCAGCGTCATCTCGCTCAACTACGGGCTCTACACCGTCTTCGTCACGCTCACCTTCGTGCTCCTCGCCGAGGTGGGGACCGGCGACTGGAGCCTCGCCCAGGTGCGCATCGACAACACGCTCATCGGAGGCGCCCTGGCGCTCGCGGGGAGCTGGTTGCTGTGGGAGCGCTCCGAGCGCGAGCGCTTCCCCACCCAGATCGCCGCGGCCCTGCGCGCGAACGCGGCGCTGCTCCACCAGGTCCTGCCCGGACATCTGGGCGAGGCCCGCGCGCCAACTCCTGTCGCGAGCGAGGCCCGTCGAGCGCTCGGACTGGCGGCGCTCAATGCAGAGGCTTCGTTCCAGCGTCTCCTCTCGGAGCCACGGCGGCGTTCGGAGTCACTCGAACCGTTGATGACCCTCCTCGCCTTCACCCGGCGGTTCGCCGCGGCGGTCATCACCCTGGCCTCCACCCGACACCCACGCCCCAGTGAGCCGGCGCTCCGAGCCGTGGAGCGCTTCACGCGGGCCTCGGAACAGTCCTTGGAGGATCTCGCCGAGGCGCTGTCGCAGCGACGCGCGCCGGTTCCCCTCCCCCCATTCACGGAGCTGCTCGGCTGGAATGTGCCGCATGCCTCGCCCGACGCGAGGACCCTGGCGCTGGAGTCGCCGCTGCTTCAGGCTCAGCTCGAGCGAATCTCGCGACAGCTCACCATCCTCCACGGAGCGGCCTTGCGGCGACAGGGCTCCTTGCGAGGCTGAGCGTCACTTCAAGCAGACGAGAGGCACCGCGGGAGGGTTCTCCAGCAACGGCCGCCAGTGCTCACGGCCGAACAGCTCCTCCCCTTCGGGGGAGACGGACAGCGGGGGCCAGGCGATCTCCCGGAAGCCCGCGGCGCGCAGCTCATCTTCGAGCGTGGCGCGACGCCAGCGACAGGGCCGCACATCAATGGGCTTGCCCTGGATGTGAGACACGAGGCGGAGCGGAGCGCCGTCGGGAAGCTCCGCGAGCGCGGCATGCTCGGCGTTCGCCGGCAGGATCTGCATGCCATGCGCGGCGAAGTAGTCCCGGCGTGAGAACTCGCCGACAGGATTCACGGCGACCGCGACCAGCCGACCGCCGGGTCGTACGGCCTCCGCCATGCCTCGACACATGCCACGGAGTACTTCGCGTGTCTCGGCATACGGCAGCACGTAGACCGCCGTGACGATGTCGAAGCGTCCCAGGCGCCCCGCATTGGCCGCATCCTCCAGGACATACTCGATGCCCAGGGGCGCTTCGGCCTCTCGCATCCGGGCGTGCGCGAGCATGTTGGTGGCAATGTCGAAGCCTACGACTCGCGCCGCGCCCCGCTCGCGCAGCCGTCGGGTGTAGAGCCCCGCGCCACATCCCGCGTCCAGGACCGAGGCGCCTCGGACATCGCCCAGCGCGTTGAAGAAAGACCAGGCCTCGAAATAGCGCCGATAGTGAAAGTTCTCGTCATCCTCATAGGCACGGACGAATGCGTTGAATGGAGGTTCCATCGGCACCTTCCTTGAATCACCGATGATAACAGACAAGGGGGCGAGCCCTGGATTGCCACCCCGAGTCACAAGCAAGCCTGCGTCAACGCAGTGCGTCCTCATGCGAGCCCCTTTCGCTGACACGAGCGCGCCCCCACCGTGACAAGCAACCATGTCTACGAACGCGCCGACCGCCCTTTCTGATCGCTCGAAGTGGCTCCTCCTGGCGGGGCTCGTGGCCCTTCCGCTCTACGTTCTGCCCGTGGGGTTCCGCGGACTGCGCGCCATGCGGCCCCTGTTGCTGCGCGATGCCCTCGGAGGAGCCATCGCGCTGGGAGCGCTCTCCTTGTCGCAGATGGCGCTCTGCCGAGCCCTGAGCGCGAAGAAGCCCCGGGCCCTGCCGCGGTTCCAGCCATTCTGCTCGGAAGAATTCGCCGCCTCCGCCGCGTCTGGGCATTGAAGCCAGCCTCAGCGGGAGGGCCAATGACTGTCATTAATGCCAAATCAAACACAAACAAGATCTCGATTTGTGAGATTGTCTTTGAAGTGTGACCGCAGGTGCCCGTCACTCGCGCGCGACTGCCTGATAGTTCGTTCAGGTAGGCAACATACCCATCATTCGCAGCCGGAATGCAGGGGAAATGCCTGATGATATGTTCAGGTAGACATGTGTTGTCGTCGATGCGGCAACACTGCTTGAATGTTCACGTAGGCAGTGGCGCCCGGTGCGACCCTTGATGCACTGACAATGTGTTCATGTAGGCATGGTGTCTCGCGCGACCGGGCAAAAACACCTACAGGTTCGTTCATGTAGGCATGGCGGAACGAGAACGGCCCCCACGAGGTGCGCTCGTGGAGGCCGTGGAACACGATTCATGTCTGAGCCGCCGGCGCCCCACCCTCGAGGCGGAGGCTCACGGATGCGTCACTCGCCGCGCGACAGCCGGGCGATGTAGTCCGCCGGCAGCCCCGCGCTGCGGGCACCGCGAACGAGCGCCTCGATGAACCGCGGGCTCACGGGCCCATCCTGGGACGCGCGACGAGGATTGGTGACGAAGGCCGTGGCCTCCAGCTCTCGCCCGTTGACCCGAACGCGCACCGGACGCTCGATGCACATGCCGGTGACGAAGCCCTCCTTGTGCTGAACGATGGGCCAGTCCTTCCCAGCGATCTCGAACAGCCGGCCGTACACCCGGCGCCCCGGGACATCCGTGAGGCCCGCCACGCGGCCACCCCACCACCGGGAGGGGAAGTCATAGACGAGGTCGACGTCCACCGCCTCGGCCACCTCCCCCGCCGGGAGGTCGAAGAAGCCGTAGCTGTGTTGATCCCGCCACTCCTCGAAGGCCGCTCGGTCGAGGATGGTCGAGTACGCGAAATACAGCCGCGGCGCCGCGCCCTCTGCCGCCCCGCGCGCCTTCATCACCTGATCGTAATGTGAGTCCATGCTCCCTCTCCTACCTGCCCTTGCGCGCGCCCGTGTCGTCGCGGAAGGCACCGAGCACTCCCGCCACGTCCAACCGGGACGTCTTGATGAACAGTCGTAATGCGCGCTCGACGTGGTCGCCCAGGGTGGCCATGCGCTCCAGCCGCTGCAACCGCTCGTGGGGAACGTTGCCGGCCTGCTCCGCCAGACGCCGCGCCTCCGCCAGGTCCGCGCGGATGCGCGCCACGAAGCCCGCCTCGCGCTCCTCGATGACGTGCGTCACCATGCGCACCAGGTCCGTCTCCGCGCGGTAGCGCCAGACGGTGTCCTGCGGCACGCGCACGCGCTGGACGACGCCCCAGCGCTCCAAGTCTCGGAGCAGCATGGAGACGCCGCCCTTGGAGAGATCCAGCTCGCGCTCAATCTCTCCCGCCGTCAGCGGCTCGCCGCGCAGGTAGAGCAGCCCCCAGACGCGTCCCTGGTTGCGCTTGAAGCCCCAGAACTCGATGACGTTGCCCACCGCGTCCACCGCGATGGCTTCCCACGGCGCCAGCCGGGCGTTCTCTGTTGGCGCCTCGGGGCGCTGGCTACCGGGCCCCCCCGTCCACAGGTAGCCTTTCATGCAGCGCGTCCTTTCACCTGTTCCGCGATGCCTTCCGACAGCCGGCGCGCCCAGCTCACCAACTCCGCGCCCGCGGGCACGTCGGCGTAGTGCCCGAGCTTGTCGAGCGACGCCTCGATCTCCAGGTTCATGTGCGCCATGGAGGACTCCACCGCGCCCGTCGCCTCGATGGCGGCGCCGATCTCCCGCGTGCGCTCCGGCGTGATCACGGAGAAGGCCCACGCGTCCTTCAGCTTGCGGCGCAGGGACTCATCCTTCGCCACGGCCAGGAGGATGGGCATGGAGGGCGTGCGCGAGTGCACGTCCGCGTAGCGCGGCTTGCCCACGTCGGTGCCGAGGATGTCGCGGATGTCGTCGGCGATCTGGAACGCCACGCCCAGGTGGCGACCGAACCCGTCGAAGCGCGCCACCGCGTCCGGCGCCATCCCGAGCGTGGCGGCGGCGTTGCCGCACCAGCCGAACAGCGAACCCGTCTTGCCCTCGGCGATGAACCGCAGGCGGGACATGGGCAGGTCCAGGTCGCCGCGCGCCTCCACCTCGGCGATGGCGGCGCGGGTCATCTCCGCGACCACGGACAGCGCGCTCTGCGTCAGCCGCGAATCCAGCTCGGACAGGCGCTGCAACCCCGTGGAGAGGATGAGGTCGCCGCTCATCACCGCGACGATGTTGCCCCAGCGAGCGTTCACGGTGGGCCGTCCGCGACGGAACATGCCCGCGTCCACCACGTCATCATGCAGGAGGCTGGCCGAGTGGATCAGCTCGGCCGCCACGGCCACGTCCACCAGCTTCTCCGCCTCCACCCCGACCGCGGCGCCGAACAGCCGCACCAGCATGGGGCGCGCCCGCTTGCTGCCGCTGCCCAGGCACAGGTGACGGGCCGCCTCCATCAGCGTGTCGCCCTTCACGTCTGGACCGGCATTCCCATCCACCAACATGGAGCCCAGCCGCTGCTCCACATTCCCCAGAAAATCCGTCAGCTCGCGAGCCAGATCCATGTGCGCCCTCTCCTGGTCCGTTCATATAGTTCAAGACCGCTTGAACTGCACCTGAATCCCGCCGAGGCGCCGGGCGAGGAGTCAGGGGGATTCGAGGGTCGTGGCCGGCGGGTGGGCAGGCGTGCGTCGAGGGTTCACCGGACGTCCGGTTGAGCCTCGTCCGCGGGCCATGCGACAGACGGGAGGACTCGCAACACCTCGCTTGAAATCGCGTTGCCTCCCACCGCGCTCCGCCGCCATGTCGCTCGGGGACTCGGGGCTCTCGCCTCGGGCGTCCCATTGTTCCGCCCAGGCACCTCGCTGCCGGGCGCCAGCGCGCCCCTGATGGGCGCTCCGCCCCCGGGTGCTGCGAAGGCGAGAGGGATCACGCGGGGGCGACTGAGGCAGTCGCTGCGGGTGTCCGTGACGGAGGGGATGTTCGCGGAGGTGTTCACCGCGTGCGCCGGGGCGACGGTGCTCACGGCGTGGGCCGTCGCGCTGAAGCTGGGCCCGTTCCTCGTGGGGGTGATGACGGCGCTGCCCTTCTTCGCGCAGTTCGTTCAGTTCCCGGCGGCGTGGCTGACAGGCGGGTTCGGCCACCGGCGCGTGGCGCTCGCGGCGGTGTGCCTGTCGCGCCTGGTGATGTTCCCGCTCGCGCTGGTGCCCTGGCTGGACTGGGGGCTCGTGGCCACGCAGCGGTTGCTCCTGGCCATCGCGGGCGCATCGGCGGTGCTCGGTGTGGTGGGCAACAATGCCTGGGTGGCGTGGATGGGCGAGTTGGTGCCGCACGCCGTCCGAGGCCGCTTCTTCGGGCGGCGCACCGCGCTCACCACCCTGGCGGGAACGGTCGTGTCGCTCGCGGCGGGCGGGCTCATGGATCGCTTGCGCCCCGACGGGGGCGTGGGTGTGGCCCTCCCCCTGCTCGCCCTGGTGGGATGTGGGATCGGGATCATCACCACGTTGCTGATGGCCCTTCAGCACGACCCCGCGCCTCCGGGCCCCCTCCCAGCGCGCGCGATGCAGGCCGCGCTTCAACCGTTGAAGGACGTCCGCGTGCGCGGCGTGCTCGTGTACCAGGTGGCGTGGAACGCGGCGGTGGGTGTGTCCGCGCCGTTCTTCGCGCTGCACAGCCTCCAGAACCTCCAGATGACGTTCGTCCTCATGGCGCTGCACGCGGCGGCCGTCGCGGCGGTTCGCATCCTCACCGTGCCTTGGTGGGGGCAGGTGATTGATCGCGTGGGCGCGCAGCCCGTGTTGCTTGGGTGCTCGCTGGGCATCGGCGTCATCCCCGCGCTGTGGCTGCTGCCCTCGGCGGACTGCCTGTGGCCGCTGGTGTTCGACGCGGTGCTCGCGGGCGCGCTCTGGGGAGGTCATGCCCTGGCCATCTTCGCGCTGCCCCTCACGGTCGCGCCGCGCGAGGGGCGCCCCTTCTACCTCGCGGCCTTCGCCACGGCCGGAGGGCTGGCCTACACGGCGGCGGCGGCGCTCGGGGGAGGCATCGCCGCGCGACTCCCCGCCACCTTCACGCTCGGCGGGCTGCCGTGGGTCAACCTCCACGTGCTGTTCGTGCTCTCGTCGGTGGCACGGCTGGCGGCCGCGTTGCTCGTCACGCACGTGGACGAGCCAGGAGCGCGACCCGTGCGCTCCCTGGGCGCGCTCCTGCCGCGCTGGCTGACTCGGCCTGCCTTTGACACGGCGCTCGCTCGGTCGCGAGCGCGCGCGCCCCGGCGCTGAATCACCTCCGCGGCATCAGATGCGGTAGTCGCTCACCACTTCGGCCACGCGCTCCGAGAGCGTCTTGAGCGCCTGGGCCGAGTCGCTGGTCGTGGAGATGCGCTTCACCGTGTCGCCCATCACCACGTTCAGCTCGTTCACGGCGGTGAAGATCTGCTCGATGCCGGTGGCCTGCTGGTTGACCGTCTGGGCGATCTGCCGGGCGGACACCACGCTGTCGCGCACGATGGAGGACAGCTGGGTCAGCGTGTCTCCGGACGTGCGCACCTGCGCGAGCCCCGACTCCATGCGCTGGGTTCCCGCGGCGGTGATCTCCACCGTGGCGATGATGGCCGTGCTGATGTCCGCGAGGATCTGCCGCACCTGGTTGGTCGCGCGGATGGACTGGTCCGCCAGCCCGCGAATCTCGCGCGCCACCACCGCGAAGCCCTTGCCGTGCTCACCCGAGCGCGCCGCCTCGATGGCCGCGTTGACGGCCAAGAGGTGGGACTGGTCCGCCAGATCCTTCACCGTCTCGGTGATGCCGCTGATCTGCTCGGTGCGCTCGCCCAGCGCCATGATGCGCTCGGCGATCTGCTCCACCTGCGTGCGCAGGTTCACCAGCCCATCGATGCTCGCGCTGATGGCGGACTCGCCCGTGCGCCCGAGGGCCTCCGCGCGCTCGGCCACCTCGATGACCGCCTCCGCTGAGCGCGAGGCCATGCTCGACGTCTGGCGAATCTCCTGCGCGGTGACCTGGGTCTCCTGGAGCGCGGCGGCGTGACGGGCCACCATCTCGTTCTGCTTGCCCGCCGAGTCCGTCAGGTGGCTCACCGAGCTGCGCAGCGCCTCGGACGACGACTGAAGCTGCTGGAGCAGGTCCTTCAGCTTGCCCACCATCATCGCGAACGCGCGCGCCAGCTGCCCCACTTCATCCGAGGACTGGATCTCCACCGGCACGCGCAGGTCGCCCTTCTCCGCGATGCGCCAGGCCACCTCGGTGAGCTGCACGAGCGGCGCGGCGATGCGCCGCCCCGTCACCACGCCCACCACGCCGAAGACGACCAGCGCGAGCACCAGCACCACGCTCACCTTCGCGGTGATGGCCTCCACCTTCGAGCGCGCGGCCGTTCGATCGAAGCCCACGTGCACGCTGCCCGATCCGCCCGCCACCGTCGCGCTCAGGTCGAGCAGCTCGGAGTCTCGGACATGGAAGAGCGCGCCGTTCTCCGCCTTGGCCAGCCGCTCTCGCAGCTCGCGCATGGCGTTGGCGTGATCTCCGGACACGGCCACCAGTTGGCCCGCGCCGTTGAACACCGCCACGTAGGCCACCTTGCCCGAGCGCGACACCGAGTCGATGGCCGACTGGATGGTGGCGTACTCGCGCGCGCTCAGCGCCTCCACGAGCGTGGAGGCCAGCGCGGATGGCAACCCCATCCCCACCTCCCGCGCCTGGTCCTCGAACGCCGCGCTGAGGCGCGGGATGAGGTACCCGAAAGAGAGGACGGAGAAGAAGAGCGCCACCGCGAGGGGCGCGAGCGTCAACTTCTGGGACAGAGAGAGTCGCATCCGGGCGTCGGGGACCGTAGGGCTTTCCGCGGGCGTCACGGGGAGTCCTTTCCACGCGAAGACGGGGAAGCTGAGCCCCTCTGGAGAATCCAGCGAGGCCCCATATTGTGAACGCGCCCGCCAAAGCAGCGCAACGCCCCTCGTCAGGAAACCCGTGCGGTCCCGCGGTTCCCGGGTACGCCGCGACCCGCGCGGTCCGAGCGTGACCTCAGGGCGCGAGTCGCGGATCCGGCGCGGACTGTTGACGCGTGGTCAACCGCTGACGCAACCCGCGGCGCGCGGGCTCCTCCACGTAGCGGAAAACCGCCAGGGACACGGCCACGGACAGGAGCGCATAGGCCGTGAAGAAGCCGGGCCCGCGCGACCACCAGCCCAGGCGCAGCGTCTGATCCACCGCGCGCAGCCAGTTGTTGAGGGGCGCGTGCAGCAGATAGAGCGCGTAGCTGGCCTCGCCCAGCCGCACGCAGATGCGATGCGACAGCGCACGCCCCAGGGGCTCTGTCCCGCCCGCGAGCCCCCACAACACGCACGCGAAGCCGGGCAGCAGCGCCACATCCTTGAACGCGAGCGCGGTGGGCTCCCAGCCATGCGCCATCAGCCCGAGGCTGGCCAGCCCGCCCACCGCGACGAGGGCCGCATCCCAGGGGGGAGACGCGCTCACGCGCTGGCGGCGCAGGCAGTACAGCCGACCGAGGAACACGCCCAGCAGGAAGTGCGGCAGCCGCAGCAGCGGGTTGTAGGCCCCGACCACCATCCACGCGTCATGCGACAGCAGGCCCCCCGGCGCCGCGACCGTGCGCTCCACCGCGAGCCACGCGACGACCAGGGCCGCCCCCGCGAGCACGCTGAGCCCCAGGGCCATGACGAGCCGCCGTGGCCCGAGGCGCAGCACCGGGAGCGCCGCGAAAGGGAACACCAGGTAGAAGAAGGCCTCGACGGACAGCGACCAGCCCGGACAGTTCCACTGGCACGCCGCGGCGGGAACCCACGCCTGGACCAACCCCGCGACGGCGGCACCCACTCCGCCGAGTTCCAACAGCGAGGCGCCCGAGAGCCCGCGCTCCTGCAACCCCTTGCTCACGAAGACAGGCGCCGCGAGGAGCAGGCCCACCAGGTACACGGGGTAGACGCGCGCGAACCGGGCGGCCCAGAAGGCTCGCGCCGGGACGCGCGCATTCGGCTCCGCACCCAGGTAGCTGTAGGCCAGGATGAAACCAGACAGCACGAAGAACAGCGTCACGCTGTTGGGCCCGCTCATGAGCGTCTGAACGAGCCAGCCCGGCATCCCCTCGCGATCCAGGTAGTGGAAAACCACGACGTGCGAGGCCGCGAGGAAGCGCAGACCGGTGAGCGCGGGCAACGAACGAGGAGCGAGGCTCATGGAGGCAGGCGCGGCAGCATGCACGAGCCTCTTGGGGACGGCAACGCCGGCGCGCTCAGCCGAGGCGTGTGCCGTCCGGACGCCGCCTGCCGACTAGCCCGCCTGCCGATGGGGCGCGCTCTCATCCCACCGCTGCATGATGGTGTTGGACGGAAGCGTCTCGTCCACCAGCTTCTTCGCCGCGTCCCCGCCCACGACCGGCAAGCCCTGCGGATCCAACAGGCCAATCTGCACCAGCACCGACGCCTGATCCCAATAGATGTGCTCGTGGCAGAGCTTGTCACCGCGGAAGTTCACGATGGCCACCAGCGGCACCTCCACGTACTTCCCCGTGGGCGCGATGCCCGGGAGCATCCAGTCCATCTCCACGTCGTGCGTGAAGCAGAACAGCACCTCGTCCACCAGCCGGTCCGCGCCGAGCGTGCGCGACATGGGGATCATCTTCGTGTCCTTGGGATTCTTGTGCACGAAGTGGTTCGCGTAGAAGCGCCGCAGGTGGTTGTAGCCCACGCCGCCGGTCATCACCGGGATGCTGTTGACGTACGGGTGCGCCACCATGGTGGCCATCGTCGCGTCCGCGTCCCGCGTGCCGAACTCGAACTCGCAGTGCTTCTCCCAGAGCATGCCCAGGTCGTAGTTCGGGCCCATCACCCGGTGGAACAGCGCGATGGAGCGCGAGTGCGCCATCATCTCCGCCGGGCGGTCATACGCCGCGGTGCCGTGGCGGTGAAACCCGTGGCGCACGTTCGGATACACATACAGCTCCACGGGCGAGTCCTTGCCCACGCGCTCCTTCACGCGCGCCACCGCGGTGGGCGGCACGAAGCCATCCTTCTCCGCGAAGTGCAGCACCATGGGCGCGCTCCCAGCTCCCGCCTCCGCCAGCACGTCATCCAGCCCGATGCCGCAGTAGGCCACCGCGCAGTCCACCAGGCCGCTCGCCGCGACCCGACACGCCAACGTCCCGCCCAGCCCGAATCCGAGCAGGCCCACCTTCTTGTCCCCCTTCTGCCCCACCACCTCGGGCATCGCCCGCGCCGCGTTCACCGTCGCCACGATGTCCGCCACTTCGGGCTCGCCTCGCCCGACCAGATCCGGCACCAGGACGACGTAGCCCTCCTCCGCGTAGAGCTCCGCCACTTGTCTCAGATGCGCGTTGCCGTCGAAGTCCTCCACCAGCAGCAGCACGAGCGCGGGACCACTCCCGCTCGCGGGACGGGTGATCCATGCCCGAAATGAGCTTCCGTCCTCGGCCGGAACTTCCAGATAGGTGTCGTTCATTGTCTCGCGCCCTCCCCGAGCGGACATTTTCACTGCGGCTGCGTCTCAACTGGAGACATCTTGGATTGTATCACCATGCGAGGCTTTGTGCTCGATTTTGGTTGTTTGATTCTCGCGAACACTTCGCGTCTGTCTTTGGTGGATGAATCAGCTCGCACTGCAATGACTGACAATGTCTCAGGGGTCTGTCCTGCCCCACGCGAAGGCTCACGCGTGGAGCGGGGGCGCGGAGCCGCGCGAGTCCCCGGCGCCCGCGGTGCGCTCCGGGGGCTGGCGGGGTAGACAGACGACGAAGGAGGTCCCATCCGTCGCGCTGGACGTCACGCGCAGAGAACCGCCGTGGGCCCGGACGATGCTCCGGGCGATGTAGAGGCCCAGCCCCAGGCCCTCGCGCGCGGAGGTCGTGGTGGCTTCGTCACCACGGCGGAACGGCTCGAAGAGCCGGGCCTGCAGGTGCGCGGGGATCGGCGCTCCCGCATTGTGGACTTCCACGATGGCCAGCTCCGAGCCGGAGACGCGCGTCGTCAGGCGCACCGGTGAGTCCGGCGGGCTGTATTTGAGGGCGTTGTCCAGCAGGTTGGCGACCACCTGCCCCAACCGGTCGAGGTCCCAAACACCCGGGAGGGAGTCACGACTGAACTCGCCTTGGATGACGCGCTGGGGATGCACCGTGCGCAGCTCATCCACCACCTTGCGGCACAGCTCGTTGAGGTCGCCCTCGCGAGGCGACACGGGGATGCCCGCCCCCAGGCTGGCGCGCGTGAAGTCGAGCAGCAGATCCACGATGTGGTGGATCCGCTCGCCGCCGCGCAGCACCCGCTCGAAGGCCTTGCGCTGCGCCCCGGGCAAGGCGGCCAGGGCGAGCTGCGACTGCGCCGTGGCGAGGATGGCGGACAGGGGCGTGCGGATGTCGTGGCCCACGATTCCCACCAGCTGGCGCTCCAGCTCGGTCGCGCGGGCCTGGGCCTCGGCGGCGTGGCGGCGCTCGGCCAGCTCGACGTCCTGGAGGCGGAGGCGCTCGCCGCGCAGGTACAGCTCCACGAAGACGGAGACCTTGGCCCGGAGGATGTCGGGGTCCACCGGCTTGAGGAGGTAGTCCACGGCGCCCTGCGCATACCCCCGCGTGACGTAGGTCGCCTCTCGGCTGATCGCGGTGATGAAGAGGATGGGCAGGTGCCGGGTGCGCTCTCGCGCGCGGATGAGGCGGGCCGTCTCCAGGCCGTCCAGCCCGGGCATCTGCACGTCCATCACCACGCAGGCGTAGTCATCCAGGAGCAGCGCCTTGAGCGCCTCGGCCCCTGATTGCACGGACACGACCTGCTGACCGAGCGGCTCCAGCGTCGCCTCCATGGCGGTCAGGTTCGCGGGGACGTCATCCACGACGAGGATGCGGGCACGTCCGACATGGCTCGCGGTATCGGGCGGTGGATTCGGCGGGGAGGAGGATGGGCGCATGGAGGTGGCTCGGTCAGTGGCCGGCATGGGCCGATGTCTCAGTGACACGCCCCCTGCGGTCGTGCCTCTGGGTCCAACAGCGCGCGCGAAAGACTCTCTTCCTCGTAACGCACCGCCCGCCGTTTATTTCGAAACACGACGGTGCGGTTGTTCGCCAGCCAACACCTCATCAGTCCCAGGGATGATGTGACTGATGGATTGAAGCCGGAAGACACCCGGGCTCGGCGTGTTCTCGCCCTGCCCCCTTGCCTGTCCGCCACCGTGGGGTCCGGCCTCAGGCCACGATTCAACAGGGCTGCCCTCCCCGCGTGCCCGGGTTGATGCGGGGCCCATCGTCCCTACCTCTCGTCGCGCCGCGAGTCCAAGCGGCCCTGCATGGGAGATGACATGAAGCTCGGGAAGACAATTCTGGCGTTGCTCGTCGAGGCCTGCGCGCTGCCGCTCACCGGATGTCTGGGACCGGAGGACGCCGCCACCGTGGATCCGCCCGCGGAGACCTGCGTGGGCGAGGAGTGTCCGTCACGCGGCAAGACGGAGACAGGCGTGCTGCTGCCCCAGGGCTACGCGGACGAGTGCGGCTTCGTGCCGTGTCCGGTGGTCATCGCGGGCTCGGTGTTGAAGCTGGCCGCGGACTGCACGACGGACACGGGCATCGCCGTGCCCAATGGGTTCACCTTGGATGGCGCCGGCTACACGGTGACGGCGGTGGATCCGCCCCAGGATCACTTCCGGGGCGCCATCGTCCGCAACTGCGGGAAGGCGGCGTACTTGAGGAACCTGCGGATCGCCGCCGAGGGACTCAAGGACATCTGTGACGCGGGTGAGGACGCGCTCCGCGGCATCCTGCTCGACGGCGCCTCCGGCTCCGTCTTCGATTCAGAGGTCTCGGGAATCAACCAGGGCGGCGGCCACAGCGGCTGTCAGGAAGGCACCGCCATCGAGGTGCGCAACCACGGCCACAACGCGCAGCTCCGGCAGGTGGATGTCCGCGGCAACATCGTTTCGACCTATCAGAAGTGCGGCATCCGGGCGGACGGCGCCGTGAAGGTGAACGTCTCCGACAACGTGCTCGCGGGCGTGGGCCCCACGCATGACATCGCGCAGATCGGCATCGAGTTCAGCGGCGGCGCCACCGGCACCATCATCGCGAACGACATCGCGGGTCACTCGTATACGGGCGCCACCGTGGCCAGCGGCATCCTGGTGGTGGGCGGTGAACTGTATGAACAGCCGCTCACCCACAAGCTCACCATCCAGCACAACCGGCTCGAGGACAACGACGTCGGCATCAACCTGGCGCAGGCCGAGGCGGAGGGAGATCCGCCCTCACGTCGAACAGACATCGAGGTGACCAACAACGTCCTGCGCTCCGCCGGGGTGACGAACGGCTTCGTCTACCAGTCGGCCATCGCGGACCTCGGCACGCACAACCACATCCACCACAACCTCATCTCGGGCCCGGGCTACGACCCGGCCACCCGGCCCGGCGCCACCTTCGCGGTGGACGTAACGGCGGGCGCTCCCGCGCGCGTGGACTTCGTCACCACCGAGCAGACCGTGCCCGTGGGCGCCTGTTCGAGCGAAGTGCTCGTGCAGAGCCAGGACGCCAACCGCAACCTCGTCGTCCCTCGCGAGACTCGCTTCACCCTCACCGCGACGGGCGCGGCGTCCCCGGGCTTCCACTTCTACGCGGACCCGACGTGCTCCGGCCCCACCCTCTCGCACGTCGAGCTGTCCAATCCCCAGGCCGAGGCGACCTTCTACTTCCGGGCGGTGCGTCCCGGCATGGTGACGCTGAAGGTCTCGAACGCCGAGCTGCATCAATCCCAGACACAACACATCCAGTAACGGGCGCCACCGGGCCGGTGGACCCGCGTCTCGCCGGCCCGGCCTCAGAAGGCCAGGTTGACCTGCAACGTGATGACGTTGGTGGTGCCCACGTCCTTGGCCAGCTGCACGTCGCCCACGAGCGCGGGGTCAGGCGACTGCTGGTGCGCAAGCTGATAGCGCAGCTTGAACGCCAGGGTGGGCGCGTCCACGAACCAGGCGAGCTGGACCTCTTCGATGTACAGCAGATCGTGGGCCAGCTCGGTGCTGGGGTTCAGGAAGCTCAGTCGCACGCCCACGTCGACGACCTTCTTGTAGACGACGTAGTCGGCCTGCACCCACGCGCCCACGCTGGTGAACCGCGGCGCGCCGTCCCCCTCCGGCTCGGTGCGCCGCAAGTAGGCCTCTCCAAAGAACGTGAAGCGCTGGGCCTGCACCATCAGGTCCACGCCGCCCGTGACGAACTTGCGCGGCCCCTTGGGCACGAGTTGGAACACGCCGGACTCGATGTTGAAGTTCTCGTCGATCTGCTCGATCTTCCCGCCCGCGCCCTGCACCGTGAAGGACACGCGGAACGGCGCGCCCTCCTTCCCGGACATGATGTACGGCAGCTCGCCGTAGCCCATGGGCCCCATGGGGCTGACGGTGAGGCGCAGGTTGGACACCCAGCGCCCGGGCATGGAGCGGATCGAGCGCAGCGGCGAGCCGCTGTAGATGCCGGCGTAGTACTCCAGCGTGTCCGTCGTCCCCAGGAACGTGATGCCCTTGTCGCGGCCGGTCCAGAAGTAGTTCGCCACCGGCGCGAACTCGGGGAAGAGGATCTGCTGCGGCCCCCAGGACTCGTGCCGGCTGAGGGGCGTGTAGTACTGCCCCACGCGCAAGCCCGCGGGCTTGAACGGCTGGAGGTCGATGAACGAGTCCAGCAGGTACGGCGCCAGCGGGGACGCCAGCTCCAGCGACGTCCAGAAGCTGATCCACGGCCGGTAGATGGTGCCGAACAGACGGGGCCGCAGGAACGGGAAGGCGGTGCGCGACTGCCCCTTTCCATCCACCCAGACCGGCTCGAGCTTGTAGGCGCTCTGGAGGCCGATTCCCAGAGAGTAGTTCCCATCGTCCGACACGATGCGGAAGCCCTTCTCCTTGGTGAAGCCCGTCTTGGGAGGCGCGTCCTTCTTCTCGTCCGAGGCGCCGGAGTCCTCGGACGTGCCCGAGCCGCCAGTGCCCTCGGCCGCTGGGGGCTTCGCGCCCTCCTGGGACGCGGAGGCATCCCCTTCGGGCACCGCGGACAGGGGGTTCTCCACCGGGGGATCGGACTGCTGCGCCTCGGCGCGCGCCCCCAGGCCCATCAAGCCCATCCACCCCGCGACCACCCAGCCCGCGCCCCACCACCGCCGCATGCGCCCGCTCCCACGCTTTCCCGGTCAAGGACTCGGAGGATGGTGGAGCGAACCCAAGGGGGCGGCATCACCGCCGCCAGTATGAACGCCTGTCCGCCAGCAGACGCCCCAGCGAGGGGCGGAAGCGGTGGGCGGACTCGCGCCATGCGAGGCCCCGGCGGCCCGTCCGCCCCACCCTGAAGAACATGCTCCGCGCTGACGCCGGTCCCTACCGTGAGCCCATGGGCCACGACTCGGGAGGTTTCCCCTGATGCGACCTGCTACCCGTCACACCGTCCTGCTCACGGCGGGGACCGTCGTCGGTCTCGCGGCGCTCGCCTTCGCACAAGGCGGAGCACCGGCCGCGCAACCCGAGGCACGTCCCAGCGGGCTCTTCGGCTCGGTGTTGTACTTCCTGCACCTCCAGCCGTTCATCCTGCTCTTCGTCGTCGTCGCGGCGGGATACGCGCTCGGCGAGCTGAAGATCAAAGGCGTGGGGCTCGGCACCACCGCCGCCACGCTCTTGCTGGCGCTGGCCGTGAGCCTGTGGGCCTACCACGGCCATCACATCCAATACACCATCCCGGAGTTCACCAGCACCGTCTTCTTCAACCTCTTCATCTTCGCCATCGGCATGAAGGTGGGGCCGCAATTCATCGGTGGGCTCGAGCGCGAAGGCCGCCACCTCATCGTCCTGTCGCTGCTGTTGCCCATCCTCTCCGCGGCCATCGTCCTGGCCTTCCGCTCGGTGATGCACCTGGGGCCCGGGCTCCTCTCGGGCATCCTCTCCGGCGCCAACACCGCCACGCCTGGCTTCGGCGCGGCCCAGGCCGCGCTGAGTGAACGTAGCAACGCAAACCCGCAGGCAGCCGCGAACCTCACCACGTCCTATGCGCTCATGTACTGCGTCAGCATGGTGCTCTTCACGGTGATGGTGAAGTTCATGCCGGGCTGGTTCGGCCGTGACGCGGTGGCGGACGCGAAGAAGATGGAGAAGGAGCTGTCCGGCTCGGAGCAGGCGCCCTTGCCCGGCACCTCGGATTCGTTCCTCCGCGGCTACGTCCCCATGGACGTGCGCGTCTACCGGATGGAGAAGTCCGAGTTCGAGGGGCGCACCGTGGCGGACGTCTACCATGCGTTCCCGCGCGTGGCCGTCGAGCGCGTGCTGCAGGACGGGCGCGTCTACAATCCGCCGCCGGACCTGGTGCTCCACAAAGGCGCGGAGCTGGCGCTGGCCGGCCCCTTGTCGCAGCTGCTCACCAGCCCCGCGAAGATCGGGCCCGAGGTGGACGACTCGAAGCTGCGGGACATCCGCTTCGAGACGGTGGAGATGATCGCGCACCGGCCCGAGTTGGTGGGCCACACCCTGGGCGAGCTGGGCCGCGAGGAGGGCGAGGGGCTCTACCTCAACGCCATCTTCCGCGCCGGCGATCAGCTCCCCATCAGCCGCGATCAGGTCATCCGCAAGGGCGACGTGCTGCGCGTCACCGGCACCAAGCGCCGCCTCAATGCCATCCAGGCGAAGGTGGGCACCCTTTTGCGGCCCAGCCTCGCCACGGACATCATCACCCTGGGCCTCGGGCTCTCGGCCGGTGCGCTGCTCGGCACCTTCACCGTGTCCATGTTCGGCGTGAAGCTCAGCCTCGGCTCCGCGGTGGGGCTGCTCATCGTCAGCATCACGTTGAGCACGCTGCGCACCCACAACCCGGCGCTCGGTGGCCCGTTCCCCGAGCCCGCGCGCGAACTGCTCGAAGACCTGGGCCTCAACGTCTTCATCGCCATCCTGGGCATCAACTCGGGCGCGGGCGTCGCCAGCGCCATCGCCGGAGGCACCATCGGCCCGGTCCTCATCGTCGGGCTGGTGTCCATGCTGGTGCCCACGTTCATCTGCTGGGCCATTGGCCAGTACGCGATGAAGATGAACACGGCCGTCCTCATGGGCGCCATCGCCGGGGCCCGCTGCAACAGCGCCGGCATGCGCGCCTCGCAGGAGGCCACGGGCAGCATCGTCCCGGCCATTGGCTACCCGGTGACCTTCGCGGTCTCCAACCTCGTCCTCACGCTGATCGCCTACGTGTTCGCGCTGATGGGCTGAGCCGCCGCGCTCCGCCCGAGCCATTGCCTTCCACTCGCACCGAGGTCGCCCACCATGACGACGCCCCTGACGCACACGCCCCTCAAGGCCCGGCTGCTCTCCGCGCTCGCGGACCCGCAGCAGACGCGGCTGGACTTGTGGAACCGCATCCGCGAGGAGGCCGTCCGCCTCGCGGCGCGGCAATCCGCGGGAGAGGACATGTCACGGCTGCGCGGCGAGCTGCTCGCGCAGTTCAACCTCCTGCGGCCCCTGGAGCGGCTGTGGGCCTTCCCAGGCCCGCGCCTGCTCGCGCGGCTGGAGGAGCGCTCGCAGCATGGCGACTTCGATCTGCTCGCCTCCGACATCCGCGAGATGGTGCGGCTGCTCAGCCGCTATGAGGACCGCGCGTGCCTGCTCGGCGACAACCTCCAGACCGCGCGCCGCGAGGAGGAGCGCCTCTTCGGCCCCGGGGCGCCGCACTACTTCACCGTGATGGTGGTGGACACGCTCTCGCCCGAAGCGATGGATGAGCTGCGCCGCGAGCTGCGAGAGGCCCAGCGCGGCGAGCACGAGTTCGTCTATCAGCTGCTGCCCGTGCACAGCCTGGAGGACGCGCTGCTCGCCGCGCTCTTCAACTCGGACATCCAGGCGTGCGTGCTGCGCCATGACTTCCCCCTGGCGTCGAGCCAGCCGCTGGAAGTGCTGCGCGAGGCGATGGAGGAGATCCGCCAGGAGGTGCGCGCCGCCACCCGTCCGCGCGGCTACGTGCTGGCGGAGTTGCTGCGCCGCTACATGCCGAACCTGGACCTCTACCTGCTCACCGACGAGTCCCTGGCCGAGCGTGGCGCGCCGACCGAGCGCCTCTTCCGGCGCGTCTTCTACCGCTACGAGTCCTCCAACGAGCTGCACGCCACGCTCGTGGATGGCGTGCGCGACCGCTACGAGACGCCCTTCTTCGACGCCCTCCGCCACTACGCCTCCCGGCCCATCGGCAACTTCCACGCCCTGCCCGTCGCGCGCGGCCACTCGGTCTTCAACTCCAAGTGGATCCGCGACATGGGCGACTTCTACGGGCCCAACATCTTCATGGCCGAGTCCAGCTCGACCAGCGGCGGCCTGGACTCGCTCTTGGAACCCACGGGGGCCATCAAGCGCGCCCAGGAGAAGGCGGCCCGCGCGTTCGGCGCGCAGCGAAGCTGGTTCGTCACCAACGGCACGTCGACCTCGAACAAGATCGTCCTGCAGGCGCTCACCAAGCCGGGCGACATCGTCCTCATCGATCGCAACTGCCACAAGTCGCACCACTACGGGCTCGCGCTGGTCGGCGCCCATCCGGTCTACCTGGACGCGTATCCGCTCCAGCCCTTCGCCATCTACGGCGCGGTGCCGCTGCGCACCCTCAAGGAGAAGCTCCTCGAGTTGAAGCGCGCCGGGCGCCTGGACGCCGTGAAGATGGTGCTGCTCACCAACTGCACCTTCGACGGCATCACCTACCACCCGCTGCACGTGATGGAGGAGGTGCTGGCGATCAAACCCGACGTCTGCTTCCTCTGGGACGAGGCCTGGTATGGCTTCGCCGGCTTCATGCCGCTGTCGCGCCTGCGCACGGCGATGTTCGCCGCCCAGGAGCTGTCACGACGGCTGGCGAGCCGCGAGTACCGCGAGGAGTACGCCGCCTGGAAGGCCCGCATGCCCGCGATGGAAGGCAATGAGTCCGCCTGGCTGAATCAGCGGCTCATGCCGGATCCCGACAAGGCCCGGGTGCGCGTCTACTCCACGCAGTCCACGCACAAGTCCCTGTCCGCGTTCCGGCAAGGCTCGATGATCCACGCGTGGGATCAGGACTTCGAGCGCCGCGCCGCCGAGCCCTTCGAGGAGGCGTACTTCACGCACACCAGCACGTCCCCCAACTACCAACTCGTCGCGTCGTTGGACCTCGCGCGCCGGCAGGTGGAGCTGGAGGGCTACGGCATGGTGAAGCGCGTGTATCAGCTCGCGCTGCGCTGCCGCGAACGCGTGCATGACGATCCCTTGCTCAAGCGCTACTACCGCTTCCTGGAGCCCGCGGACCTCGTGCCCGAGGCCTTCCGTCGCTCGGGGCTCGCGGGCTTCCGCGATCGCTCGGGCTCGGCGGACCACCTGCGCTCGGTGACCCAGGCCTGGGGCCACGACGAGTTCGTGCTCGACCCCACCCGCATGACGCTCTTCCTGGGGGACGCCGGCATCGGCGGTACGGAGTTCCGCACGCGCGTCCTGATGAACCGGCTGGGCATCCAGGTCAACAAGACGTCCATCAACAGCGTGCTGTTCATCGCGACCATCGGCGCCACGTGGGGCTCCCTGTCGTTCCTCATGGATGGCCTGCGCGACTACGCGGAGCACTTGGACCGCGAGCTGGCGGGCGCGAGCGCCGCGGAGCGCCGGCTGCATGAGCGCCACGTCAGCGCGCTCACCACGGGCCTGCCGCCGCTGCCGGACTTCAGCGCCTTCCACGAGGCCTTCCGTCCGTACCCTGGCAGCCCCGAGGGCGAGATGCGCGGCGCGTTCTTCCTCGCCTACGGCGAAGAGAACCGTGAGCACATTCCGCTGGCCCAGGCCCTGGACGCGGTGGAGTCCGGTCGCGAGCTGGTCTCCACCAGCCTCGTCGTCCCCTATCCGCCGGGCTTCCCCATCCTCGTCCCGGGTCAGGTCATCAGCCCGCAGATCCTCGACTTCATGCTCAAGCTGGACGTGAAGGAGGTGCACGGGTACCGCGCCGACCTGGGCCTGTCCGTCTTCACCGACCGAGCCCTCGCGGACTACGCGGGCCGACAGGGACGCGCGCTCGTGGCCCGAGGCCGCCGCGCCGCCGAGGCGGGCGCGCCGCTCCCACACTGACGTCCTCGGGGCGCCGCCCAGCGTCAGGGGGGCGCCCCGTCGGCGGCTCACGTCGCGAAGAGGTTGAGCCCCAGCACGGCGGAGAGCTGACGCGACGCGAGCTGTCCGCGCACGCTGTTACCGAAGCGATCCAACGGCGGGCTGAACGTGGCGATGGCCAACCTGCCCGGAACGACCGCGAGGATTCCCCCGCCCACGCCACTCTTGCCCGGCAGGCCCACTTCGTACTGCCACGTCCCGGTGTTGTCATAGAGACCGCTCATGGTCATCTCGGCCAGGATGCGCGGGACATGCTCCGCGCGGATCGCGCGCTGCCGCGTCACCGGGTTGATGCCGCCCGCCGCGAGCGTGGCCCCCATCACCGCGAGGTCCCACGTCGTGATGCCCACCGAGCACTGCCGGGTATAGACGTCGGTGGCCTCGGTGGGATCGCTGTAGAGGGTGTGAGCGCTGTCGAGCAACCAGGCCAGCGCGCGGTTGTGCTGATTGGTGGCCGACTCGGAGCGATACACCTCGTCCATCACCTCCAGGTCGCGGCCCGCGAAGGCGCGCTGCGTCCCGAGGATCTGCTCCCAGCGATGCGCCGCCGAATCAGCGGCGAGCAGGCTGACCGTCGCGATGGCGCCTGCGTTCACGAACGGATTGAGCGGCTTGCCGCCATGCACGACGAGCGCGTGCACCGACGAGAACGACTCTCCCGTGGGGTTATCACCAATCTTCTGGCGAACGCCGTCCGCCCCCACCGTGTCGAGCGCCCGAGCGAGCGTGAAGACCTTGGAGATGGACTCGATGGCGAAGAGAGAGCGCGTGTCCCCCGCCTCGGCGGCCTTCCCATCCGCGAGCATGACCACGATGCCGAAGCGCGAGGGGTCCACCTTCGCCAGCACCGGGATGTAGTCGGCGTTCTGCCCGTCGGTGACACCTTGGAACGCGCGATGCGCCTCAGTGGTCGCCGCTTGGATGGCGGTCAACGTCAACGCCGTGCCCATTGGGTCCCCTCCTCACGTGCGGGTGATCCAGCGCTTCGCCCTCGTCCGCCCCCTGCGGCACTCCGGGCCGCCCTGGCGCGCCAGGCTTCTCCCAGTTGAAGGGCGCCAGGTCCTGCATGCGAGAGGCGCTGCGCCAGTCGGGCCTGCGCCGCGCGTACAAGACGAGCGGGATGGCCACGAAGAGGATGTTGCCCGCGACGAGGATGAGCACATACGTCACGGGGCTCCCGACCTTGATCTGCGACGGCGGGATGAAGCTCAGGACGAACGCGACGAGCGAGCCGATGAGGCCCGCGCCACCAATCACCCACATGCCGGCCTCGCCGCCAGGCACGCGGTACGAGCGCGGCGTGTGGGGCTCGCTGTAGCGCAGGTAGATGGCCGCCGCGAACATCAGCATGTACATGATGAGGTAGAGCGTGGACGTGAGCTGGCTGAGGATTTGATACGCCGACTGCACGGACGGAAGGATGACGAACATCAGCGCGAGGAACGTCACCAGCAGCCCCTGCGCGAGCAGAATGTGGCTGGGCGCTCCATGCGCGTTCACCCGCTGGAAGAACGGCGGCAGGTAGCCCGCGCGCCCCACCACGCCCAGCGCCGTCGAGGGACCCGAGACCCACACCGTCACGCTGCCGAGCACGCCGAGGAACAGCGCCGCGGCCACCACGGGCGACAGCCACCCCAGGCCGAACGCCTTGAAGAAGTCGCGGTACGACACGAGCAAGCTCTGCGTCAGGTTGATCTGCGTCTTGGGGATGATGAAGCTGATGGCCAGCGTGCCGAGCACGAAGACGGCCACCGTCGTCACCGACGCGATGAGGATGGCGAGCGGATAGGTGCGCGAGGGGTCCTTCGCGTCCTTGACGTGGATCGCGTTCATCTCCATGCCCGCGTAGAACAGGAAGATGCTGGCCGCGAGCACCAGGTTCCCGAACTGAGTGAAGTCCGGGATCACCTTGTCCCAGCCCAGGTGGATCTGCAGCGGCCGTCCTTGGAACAGGTACGTCAACCCCAGGAGGATGAGCACGCCGGCCGGGATGATGGTGCCGATGAGCCCCGCCCACTTGGACACCGTGGCGGACGCCTTGAGCCCTCGCATGGCGACAATCGTCGCGGCCCAGTACAGGCCCAGCACGATGACGATGGTGTAGAACTTGTTCGACGACAGCGCCTGATCCCACCGCTGGTTGGGCCCCACGAAGGCCAGCGACACCGCGCCGTACGTGAGCACGGTCGGGAACCAGATGGTGGACTCGAGCCACACCAGACAGATGGCGAGGAAGCCCCAGCGCGGTCCGAACGCCTCGCCCACCCAGCGGAACACGCCGCCCTGCTCGGGCCAGCCCGTGGCCAACTCGGCCGCCACCAACGAGACCGGGATGAGGAAGAACAGCGCCGCGAAAGTGTAATAGAAAATGGACGTGAGGCCGTACTCCGCCTCGGCGGGCAGGCCGCGCAGGCTCACCACCGCCGTCACGTTCATGATGGCCAACGTGAGCACGCCCAGCCCAGGCGCCGCTTTGGCGACGGTGGACGCGCTCGGTTTCCCAGACGCCATGGACACTCTCTCCTCGAGTCCTGCGATGAATCAGTAGCGATACTGGAGGGTGAGCTGTCCCCGGACCGCCTGCCCGGAGAGGCCGTCGATGGCGCGGTTGTAGCCCCACAGCCCCTCGATGCCCGCGAGCACACCTTTCATGGGCCGCGCCACCAGGTTCAGGGACGCGTACTGCGAGCGCCGCAAGCCCTTGGACGTGAGCGACCGCTCCTCGTTCCGGTCCCACAGCTCCAACCAGCCATAGGTCGCGGTCGAGCTGAGCATGGGACACCACTCGACCTTCGCGCCGACGTATGCCCCGAGGAGCGGGAGGGCCTTGAGGTCACCCGCCGCGTTCAGGGCCGCGTCGTACTGCGCGCCCCCCGTGTCGTTGAAGTAGGCGCCCAGCCCCTGCCCGCCCGCGACCCCCACGAGCAGCGTGTGCCGATGCGACAGGTGCACCGCCCCCGTCAGGTTGCCGCCCACGCCCGCCACCGAGTGGCTCTCATTCCGGTTCTCGGCCTGCGTGCCAATGACGCGCACGATCCCCGCGAGCTGCGCGTGGCCCCAGGCCCCCTCGGCTCGCCACGCGGCGACCACGTCGGGCATCCACGAGCGCGCGGTGCCCGCGTCCGTCGGGACGTCCACCTCGGGCTGCTCCAGCGAGAGGTGGAGGAACATGCGCCGATGCGGATCCGCCGACAGCTTGTGGCTGTAGCGCACCACGGCGTGGCGGGAGAACACGAGCGCGTTGGGGCCCTCGAAGTCGAGGGTGCTCGGGTAGGCGTCCACATCCACGAACGTCGAGTCAGTGAAGCCCGCGAGCACGCTGCCGATCTGGGCGTAGAAGTAGTCTGGATGGAACCCGAAGGTGGGCCGCGCCTGCGCGAAGCTCGTCTTGAAGAGCATCCGCATGGGGCCCAGCTCGGTCTTGCCGCGCATCTCCACCGAGACATCCGACGGGTTCGCCGTGGCCACCGTCTGCGCGCCCGCCGAGTGGAACAGCGGCTGGCCGCGCACGGGAATCGAGGACGTGGTGAACCAGGTGGGCGTGCCCAACACCTTCGAGGTCACCATGAAGTCGGTGGTGGCCCCGAGCCCCAGCTTCACGAACACCTTCGTGTTCGGAACCTGGAAGTAGCCTGGCAACGAAGGATCGAACGTCGCGTGGTCCGGGCGGGGCGCGAAGTACTGCACATTGGACGGAAGCTGCTGGTCGAGGAACGGCAGCGCGTCCAGCGCCATCTGTTCGCCCGGGGTGGGGTTCGCGGAGGCGACCCCCGGCCCCACGCTCTGCGCTCGGGCTTCGCCCAGACAGAGCCCGAGCGACGCCAGGGCAAGCCCCATCCAGCGAGGACGGCGAGGACACCGGGAATGTAAAGGACCCATCGCGTTCGTGACCATGGCGGAGTGGTCGCGAACGTAGAGGGCCCCTGAGTGCCCGGCACCCTGCGCGCGGAGGGCACGCCGCTGTCGGACCGCCGACGCCTGTCAGCGAGGTTGGGAGTGCGGCAACTCCGGGTGATGCCGCGACTTCAACAGCCACTGCACCAACGCGCTGCCCCCCACCGCGACGACCACCAGCAACAGCGACACGGGCTGCTTGCGCGCCGTGCTGGCCAGGAACGTGAGCAGGACGATGCCCATGAGCACCAGGCCCGTTCCAATCACCGCCCGCGAGGCCCCCGTCTGGCGCGAGAGCTTCCAACACGCCACGAACGCGGCCAGGTAACAGATGAGGAAGGTGGCGCTGGCGATGTTCGCGATCGCCCCCAGGCTCAAGGTGTTGATCATCACCAGGATGGCGACGACGCCCCAGGTGAAGCCCCGGGTGCTCTTGCCCTCCAGCGGCGTCGAGAAGGCCTTGGGGAGTTGCTCGGCGCGGGCCAGCGCGGTCGAGACATTGAGCGCGGCGAACAACGTGGCGTTGATGGCGGACGCGGTCGCCAGCAGCGCGCCGAGCGCGACCACCGTGAAGCCCGCGTTGCCGAGCACTGGGCGGGCCGCTTGAGCGACCGCGGTGTCCGCGTCACGCGCCAACTCGGCCGGCGACACCTGGGACAGGACGGTGATGGACAAGCCCACGTACAGCAGCGTCACCACGCCAATGGCCAGATAGATGGCCTTCGGAATCGTCTTGCGCGGCTCGGCCACGTCCGCGCCCGCGTTGGCCATCATTCCAAAGCCCGAGTAGGCGAAGAAGCACAGGCCCACGCTCGACACGAAGGCCGCGGGCCCCAGGTCCAGATGCTCGGTGAGGTGGTGCGAGCCCTCTTGGGACATGGACCAGAGCCCCACGGCCAGGAGGCCCACCAGGATGGTGAGTTTGATCGACACCAGGAACACCTCGGCCCGTCCCACCGCGCCCGAACCCGCCGCGTTGAGCCCCGCGAGGACGATGACGATGAGCGACCCGAGGACACCGAACCAGACGTGGCCGCCCCTCGGGAGGAACAGCCGCGTGGCATACGCGCCGAAGGTCTTCGCCACCATGGCCACGCTGATGGCGAGGGTGACCAGGTAGATGAGGGACAAGGTGCCCGAGAGCACGCCCCGGCCGAAGCCCTTCTCATAGAAGAGCGTGATGCCTCCGGAGCTGGGGTATCGCGCGCTGAGCTTCGCGTACGAGTAGCCCGACAGCGCGGCCACCACGCCCGCGAGCGCGAAGGCGAGCCACGTCTCGGGGCCCACGAGCACCGCGGCCTGCCCGAGCAAGGCGAAGATGCCCGCGCCCACCATCGAGCCGATGCCGAGCGCGGCGACCGCCCAGACGGTCATGGTGCCCCGGCGCCCGGGTGGATTGGGGGTGGAAGCTTCAGCCATGACGACCTCCCAAGACAGTCACACCAGCTCTCGCCGGCGAAGCGCCCGCCACTCGCCTACGGCCAACGCGACGAGGGCGGCGCAGAGGATGAGGAACGAACCCGGCCAGGTTCGTCCCGGGATACCCGCCACGTTCACGCCCAACAGGCCGGTGATGAAGGACAGCGGCAGGAAGACCCCCGAGATGAGGGTGAGCAGGTACAGCGTCCGCTGCGTCTTCGCGTCCTGGCGAGACTTCAGCTCGTCATTCAGGATGCGCCCCCGTTCGATCAAGGTGTCCAGCTCCTTGAGCTGACTGCCCGTGCGGTCCGCGACGAGTTGAAGCGAGCGGCCCTCATCGTGGACCCAGTCGATGTCCAGCAGGTCCACTCGAACGAGCGCATCCCGACAGAGCGAGACGAAGCGGCGCTGCGCGATGAGGGCGCGGCGCAAGGCGCGCAGCTCGTCACTGGAATCCGCCCGCTGCGCTTCGAGTCGCTCCTCCAGGTCCGCCAGCGCTTCGTCCAGCTCGGCGTCCCGCAAGGTGGCGTTCGAGGCCACCGCCTCCCCCAAGTCCTGCAACATGGCCGCGGTGCGCGGGCCCGTCCCACGGGACAGGCGCGTCTCGAGCGCGATGAGCGCGGGCTGCCGCAGGTCGGCGATGGTGATGCAACGTTCGGGAGAGACCAGGGCGCGCACCACCCGCCGCTCCGCGTGCTCGGGCGTCACTTCCGGCGGACGCACGACGAGCAGGACCTCGCCCTGGTCGAGCCCCTCCACCTGGACGCGATGCGAGACGTCCAGCAGGCGGTCGCGCAGCGCATCGGAGAGGCCGCATGGCTTCGCGAGCAGCTCGGCGAGGTTGGGGAGGTCCCAGTGGAGGTGGATCCACAGCGGCCCATCCACGGGGGTCCAACGCTCCAGCGCATCGAATGACACGGGGCGGGCTCCACCTCGGCCATCGAGGAGCCACGCGTGGGATCGCGACGGTTCCGTCACTCCGCACCTCCCGAGACACGTCGTCACGGCGACGATGGGGTGCGCTTCGCGGCGACACAACCGAGGGGGCGCGTCACGAGGCAGGGCCCGCCGTGCCCGTCGAACGGGGTACAGTCACCGAGGCCCGGGGCTGCCACCGAGCCCCCGAGACGAGGACCCATGCCCTCCCCTGTCCGCATGCCGACGACTCACCCGTTGCGCCGGCTGTCCCACCTGACGCTCTTGCTCGCGGCCCTGGGGCTCAGCGGCTGCGCGGCCTCCCGGCCTCCGCCACCGCTTGAATGTCCCACGCGGAAGTTCGCCTTCACGCGAGAGCAGAGCTGCCGGAATGATGGCTGGGTGGAGTTCTGCTTGCCGAGCGACGACACGGAGGCGCTCGCTCGCGTTCGGGCCATCGTGCCCGATGCGCGGACCCTGCCCTCGGGCGGGCGGGCTCGCTGCGATGTCCCAGCGCAGGTGCTCGTCCAACTGCCCACGCCCACGTCCGAGTGCACCGAGCGGCACGGTGCACTCCAGGAGCCCGCGTGGGAGCGGCTGTGTCGCGTCGCCGCGCTCCCCGAGGTTCAGCGGGTGGTTCCGACCTGGTTCGAGTAAGCGCCCTCAGACGGGAGCGCTCACTCGGACTTGGCCTGCTGCTCCGCGTCCTTGTGGCGCTGCTCCTCCTGCTTGCGGCGCTCCCGCTCTTCCTTGCGCAAGCTCATGCTGGAGCTCCAGAGGGCGGGGCTGATCATGACGCTGATGACCACCATCACCACGAGTCCAATCCACATCTCCACAAGCACCTCCAACCGCGACGGCCCGTGAGCTACCCGGTGGGTGAAGGGCCGCGTAAGGGTGCGCGCGCCACCGGGGACGCCCTACGGCCTGCCCTCGGGTGAGGAGCGGGCCGCCATCGGGAACGCCAGGTGGCTACCACGCCGTGGGACTCTACTGAATGCGCGAGGTGCCGCAACACTTCCCGCCGGGCGCGCTCAGGGGACTCTCACCGAGTTCAGTTCCAATCCCTGGGGTGCCAGCCTGGCTTGCCACACCGAGAAGTCCCCCTGGTAGAGCAACCCGGCGGCGACGAACTTGCCGCTCGGTCCCTCGTACCGGTTCCGGTCCATCTGAAGGTTGGGATGGTGCTCGGTGCGCCCCAACATCACGAAGAGGCCCATGTCGCGCAGGGTGTTGTTGAAGACCGAGAGCCCGTCCACGACGAGCGGCTCGTCCGCGGCCAGGCGCAACCCCGCGTCGGCGGTGCGCTCGATGGTATTCCCCGTGACGATGACCCCGCTCGCCTTGACGATGCGGATGCCCTGCCCGTTGAAGCGGTTCGCGTAGTTGAAGATGTCGCGGATGGTGTTGTCCTGGATCATCACCCCCACGGGATGGTCCGTCGCCGCCGTCCCTCCCACGGACACGCCTCGGCCCGCGCGAGAGATGACGTTGCCCACGATGGAGACGTTCGTCGCGTCCTCATGCACGAGCACCGCCTCCGCGGCGGACGTGTCCGCTTGCCAGGGGAACAAGGCCAGGTTCGGGAAGTCATGGATGGTGTTCTTCCGGATCGCCACGACGTCGCAGCCCTTCACGTCGACCGCGTTCTCGCCCGCGTCGTGCAGCTCGTTGCGCTCCACATAGAGACCGGCCGGCCGGCCACTCGCCTCCTGGCACTGCACCGCGTCCCCCGCCACGTCATGGATGTTGTTGCGCACCACGAACACGTCGCTCGACATGCCCTTCGCCGTCACGCCGTGGGAGTCCTGCCCCACCTTCCAGAAGTCGTGGATCTCACTGCCACCAATGAGCAGGTTGGACGCGCGATTCACGACCACGCCGCTGCCCGTCCTGCCGCCGTGCAGATGCGAGTCGATGAGCTGCGAGCAATACGTGCTGCCCTCGAAGAGCGCCGCGAACGAGGGATTGCCGCGCACATCCACTTCCAATGACTCGATGATCCAATACGGCTGGCTCACGACCAGGAGACTGCCCACCACGCGCCCCGCCCCCGGGACGATGAGCGGACGCGAGGAGGTGGCGCCTCGCAGGATGATGGGGGCCGTGGCCGTTCCCGCCCTGGCGACGTCCGGGGTGATGGAGACCTGTTCCGGATAGGTGCCCGGACTCACCTGGACGATGCTCCCAGGGCGAGCGGCCTTGACGGCGGCGGTGATGGTCGTGAAGGGGTTGTCGCTCGAGCCGAGGGGACTGTCTTCGTGGTGAGTACCCGTGTTCGCGACGAAGAGGGTCTCGGACTGGGGCGGGACCGTCGTGGGGCAGCGCGCGCGAAAGATGTCCTCCGCGTCTCCGGGCTCCACGCGCTGCGCCTGGGTGACCCGGGGCATCTCCGGCGGTGGTTCGTGAGTGGGGTGCTCCTGACCACAGGCGAGGAGGAGTCCCCCCAACCCCGCCATCGCCATCGCCCACCCGCGCTCCGCCCATCCTCGCCGCCGCATCATCATGGACACCCCTGAGCTGTCTGTCTGGAAGCGACCGACAAGCTCTCCATGCGCTGGGGCTGGATCAACCACCATGCCCCGGAGGGCACTCGCGGTCGCGCCAGGGCACGTGGCGCGCCTCAACGGGCTTCAGGCTGGGACGCAAGCCGAGGGAGCGCCGCGAGGGTGGCAGCCCCACCCCAGCGGCGGACGCGACTCAGAGGTTGGAGTAGGCGACGCGCAGCTGGCTGACGAGCGCGGACTTGATCTGCGTGGCGTTCGCCTTGTCGTCGACCATGCCGCGGGCGAACTTCAACCAGGCATCCCGCTCCAGCGAGCTGGGCGCGCGGCCTCCCTTGCCGAGCACCTCCTGGTACGCGTTGTCGATGAGGCCGCGGAGCGTCGAGTCATCCGTCTTGTCCAGCCCGTCGCGGACCTCGCGCATGCGCGACGGCAGGTTCAGCTTCACCGAGGACGCGTTCATCTTGTCCTTGTCCACCATCTCCTGCGCCACGCCCTTCCACTTCGCCAGCTCCGAGCCCGACGGCGCGCGCCCGAAGACCTCCTGGAACAC
>NZ_JAHNZT010000030.1 GCF_019039035.1 Citreicoccus inhibens
GTTGTGTTTAAGTTGTTGCCGGCCGCGCAGGTGCAGGTCCCCGCCGCGCTGCCCGCGAGCGCCGCTCGGCCGCCACCCGCCAAGCCCGCCGCGCCCACGCCTCCTCCCGCGAAGCCCGCCGCCGCCGCGCCGCCGCGCCCGCCGCCCATGGAGAGCGACGACGACAAGACGCCGCCGCCCACGCGCAATCCCTTCGGCCGCGCCGACGCCGCGGAGGAGTCCACCAACGCCGGCCCGATGCCGTCCGAGGCCAAGGTGGAGGTGTCCGAGGACCTGCTCGCCGATGACCCGAGCGCGCGGCCCCACATCCCGCGCCGGCCCGCTCCCGCGCTGCGGCCCTCGCCCAGCACGCCCCCGAGCGCGCGCCCCGCCATTCCGCCGCGCCGTCCCCCGCCTGGGATGCCGCCCGCGCGGCCCGCCGCCGAGGCCCTGGACGACGAGGGCGAGGACGACGCACTGCCCGAGCCGCAGAACTCGGAGAAGACGCAGATTCGGCCCGCGCCGGATCGCCCGCGTCGGTAGCGCGGCGCCCGACGTCTCGCGTTGCCCGGGAGCGCGGACCTCCGCGTCCGCGCTTCGGCCACGCCCCCACGCCCCGGGTGCGCTCCGTGACGGACCCGCGGCATGCTCGGCGCGAGGTGGGGACCTGTCGCACTGTCATGCGAACGGGCCCGTGTTGCGTGCGCATGCACCGTGTCCTTGCGAGACGGGCAAGTCGGGGAGAAAGTGGCCGATGTGTTGATTCCGCTCCTCGTCGCGCTCACCGTGGCCGCTGCATCTCCCGAGGCCCCCGTCACCGTGCTGCTGGCTCCTCCGGATGCGTCGGGCGTCCCCAGGCACATCGCCGAGTTCGCCCAGGAGCACGTGGCCCAGCAGCTCAAGTCGCGCGACCTCCAAGTGGTGCGCATCGAGGAGGTCACTCGGAAGCTGACCGCCCGGCAGCGCAAGGCCGTGCTGCGGTGCGATCGCACGGAGGCGGGCTGCATCGTGTCGCTGGGCGCGGCGGGGAAGACCGAGGTGGTGGTCGTCTCCGAGGTGGTCCCCTTCCTCAGCGGCTTCCGCGCGGGCATCCGCGCCTACCAGTCGCGCGATGGCCAGCTCCTCGCCGCGAATCAGGTGTCCGGCGTGAAGGAGGACCAACTCCTGGATGGGCTGACGCAGGCGCTCGATGTGGTGGTGCCCAAGGTGAAGAACACGCTGCGTCCGCCGCCGCCCGTGGTCGCGCCGCCTCCGCCGCCCGTGGTCGCCGCGCCGTCGCTGGTCGTTCCGCCGCAGCCCGTCGTGCCCGTGACTCCGGAGCGTGCTGCGCCGACGCATACGTGGAAGACGCCCACGGGCATCGTGGGGGTGAGCGCGGGCGCGCTGGCCATCGCGGCGGGCGTCCTCTTCAGCACGCAGGCGAAGAGTTCGCGCGACGACATCGACGCGGCCTATCGCGACAATCCCGCGGGCCCCACACAGGAAGAAGTGCGCGGCTCGCTGTCGAACCACTACGACGACCTCAAGCGACAGCGCACGTTGGCCCTGGCCAGCGGTGGCGTGGGGCTCGTGCTGGCGGGCGTGGGCGCGTACCTGTGGCTCTCGGATGGCCCTCCCGAGCGCGCGGGCAGCACGCGGGTGATCGCCGGCCCCACCAGCGTGGGCGTCCTGGTCCGGCTCCCCTGATGAAGCGGGACGCGCATCGCCATCCGCCCAACACCCGTCTGACCCCGCCGACGGAGAACTGTTGGCTGGCGGGAAGACGGGCGGCCGGGCCATGTCCGCTCGCGGGCCCTGACTCGCTCGGACGCGTCGCGTCTCGGGTATCCACCTGTTACCCTGCGTCTCGTTTGCGATGGCACCCGAGCTGATCTGCGAAACCTGCGGCCTCGCTGTCCCGTCCGACACCTCGGTGTGTCCGCGCGACGGAACGGTGCTGCTTGCCTCGTTCAGCGTGCCGGCCTCCGCGGAGCCGACCGTGGTGGTGCGGCAGAGCGCGTCCGAGCCGCCTCCCGTTCCCCCTCCCGCCGAGCCGCCCCGCGACCCGCTCATCGGGATGAAGCTGGGTGAGTACGAGCTGCGCTCGCGCATTGGCGTGGGCGGAATGGGGCTGGTGTACGACGGCATCCAGCCGCTGATTGGCAAGCGCGTGGCGGTGAAGGTGCTGCGGCCAGAGCTGGCGCACTCGGCCGAGCAGGTGGCCCGCTTGCTCGCCGAGGCCCGCGCGGTCAACGCCATCCGTCACCGCGGCATCATCGACATCTTCGGCTTCGGGCAGGTGCCGGACGGTCGGCAGTACATCGTCATGGAGTTCCTGGACGGGCAGCCGCTGGACGCGGTGCTCGCGGAGAAGGGCCGGCTGCCCGTGCACGAGGCGCTCGCGCTGCTCGAGGAGGTCCTGGGCGGATTGGCGGCGGCGCATGGCGCGGGCGTGGTGCACCGCGACCTGAAGCCGAGCAACATCTTCCTGGTCCAACAGCCCGACGGCTCTCGCTACGTGAAGCTGTTGGACTTCGGTCTCGCCAAGCGCGGCGAGGGCCCCACCGGTCGCACGGCGCAGACGCGCACGGACATGGTGGTGGGCACGCCCGAGTACATGGCGCCGGAGCAGGCCCGCGGCCAGGAAGTCGGGCCGATGACGGACCTGTACGCCATGGGCGTCGTCACCTTCGAGATGGTGACGGGCCGCCTGCCGTTCGTGGGCAGCTCTCCGGTGGACCTGCTGATGAAGCACGTGGAGGCGCGCCCACCGCGTCCGTCCGAGTTCGTCCCCGACCTGCCGCCCGCGCTCGATGCCTTCGTGTTGCAGATGTTGACGAAGGACCCCGAGACGCGCCCCAACTCAGCGGACACGCTGCGGCAGCAGCTCCAGCGCCTGCGGCGCACGCTGCGCGCGACGCGGACGAACCCCACCGCGCCCGCGCCCACGGAGCCCGCCAGTGCGCCGGCGCGCGCGGAGCTGGCGGATTCACGACGGCCCACCACGAACGTGCCCGCGCCGGTGCCACCGGAGCTGACGACGCAAGAAGTCCGAGCGGTGGGGCGGAACACGCTCGTGCGGCGGCTGCTGCCCGCGGGACTGGGGGCCGCCGCGTTGCTGGCCGCCGTGGGCGTGGTCGCCGTCACGCGAGGCGCGGGAGAAGGGGCCACCGCGCAGGCCGGCACGGCCGCAGGTGGCGCACAGCCGCAGCCCTTGGGCGCTCAAGGTGCTCCGTCGGGCACGGCCGTTGGCGGCGCTCAAGCGGGTGCGCCGACGCAGGTCGTGGACGGTGTCGCGGCCGGCGTACAGGCGGGCCCGGGCGCAGGAGGCACGCAACCTGGAGCACCCGCGCAGGGCGGGAGCGCCGCCGGCGTTCAGCCAGGGGGGGCCCAAGCCGGTGCACCGACGCAGGCCGTGGGCGGTGTCGCTCCCGGCACGCAGGCAGGCAGCGTCCAGGCGGGTGCATCGGCGGAAGCAGCGGGCGGCGTCGCCACAGGCGCGCAGTCAGCACCGGGCACGCAGCCCGGCGCACCGGCTCAAGCCCTCGCCGGAGCGAGCGCGCCTCAGCGCGGCGTTGGCACCGCGAGCACCAAGCCGGGCGCTCCTTCTCAGAAGGACCTCTTCGCCCGCATCCGCCGACTGGAGACGCGGATGAACGTCGTCTTCCCCATCGGCTCGCAGAGCGGCGACGGGGCTCGCAACTCGCTGGAGGGGCTGCGCCAGAAGACGAAGCTCGCGCAGGACGAAGGCAGCCGGCTCGACATCGCCAGCGCCCTGAACTCGTGGGAGCGGATGTTCCTCAAGAAGCGGTAGCCCTCGCTCCATGACCGAGCCGAACGGCGCGGAGTCGCCGGGACTCCTCGCGGTCGACCTGGGACTTCGCTCAGGACTCGCGCGCTATCAGCGCGACGGGCGGCTGCACTGGTATCGCTCGCAGAACTTCGCCACCCAGTCCCGCCTGAAGCGCGCGGTGCCCCAGGTGCTGCACGCCGCGGCGCCGCTCGCGTGGCTCGTGTTGGAGGGCGGTGGCCCCGTGGCCGAGGTCTGGGAGCGCGAAGCCCAGCGACGCGCCCTGCCCGTGCTGCGCGTCTCCGCCGAGGACTGGCGCGCCCGCCTGCTCTACGCCCGCGAGCAACGCAGCAGCGCGCTCGCGAAGGACGCCGCGGATGGGCTCGCCCGCCGCGTCATCGAGTGGTCCCACGCGGACCGGCCCACCTCGCTGCGCCATGACGCGGCGGAGGCCGTCTTGCTGGGACTGTGGGCCGTGCTCGAAGTGGGCTGGCTCGACCAGGTGCCCAACGGCCTGCGCCGCTGAGCGCGGGCCCTACTTCGTCGACAAGCACGCCACCGGCTCGGCGATGGCATTGCGCGCGCGGTCCTCGCTGACGAGCTGCCAACCCGCGAGGTCGCGCAACAACAGGTCGCGGTTCTGCCGGATGAGCGTGGCGTTCTTGCACTGCTTCAGGTCGGTATAGAAGCCGTAGGGCGGCAGCGCGAGTTGCAGCTCCGCCAGCTCGGACAGCGACAGGTCCGCCAGCGGCTGACCGAAAATCTTCTGCGCCGCGTCCTCCACGCCGACGATGCCGCGCTCGAAGCGGATGATGGCCAGGTCATAGGCGATGAGCTGGTCCTTCTGAAGGAAGCTGTGGAGCCGGTGCGCCGCCACCGCCAGCTCCAGGTTGTCCTTGATGCCGAGCGCCCGCGCGATGCGCACCGCCAGCAGGCGCTCGCACGCCCCATCCCCCGGCGGACGCGCGCCCAGGGCCACGCCCGCGAACAGGCGCCACGCCCAGGCCCGCCCATCCTCGCGGGGGGTCTGGAAGTAGGTGGGGCACTCCATCTGGCGGATGTAGAGCGCCACCAGGTCCTTCGGCAGCCGAGAGAAGTCCGGCTTGGCGAAGGTCAACGGCTTGTTGCCTCGGTCGACGAGCCCGACCGCCACACTCATCCGCTCATCCTCGATGCTGTGGCGCAGCTGCTTCTCGACGTCCGTCTCGTTCTCCAACGGCGGCAACTTGCTCGCCGTGTAGAGATACGTCAGCGGCACCACCACGCCGGTCAGCCCGACGAGGAACATGAGGATCCAGAACACGGTCTTCACGTCCCCTAGGCTACCAGGGGCAGCACTCGGATGGCGCGCAGGTTAAAACTGGGCCTATGACCGACTGGCACCCGGCAGCCATCGCCGCCCGCTCGCCCGCCGCGGATGGCCTCACCGACCTCGTCCTGGACATTGGCGGTACCCCGCTCGTGGGCGCGCATGCTCGGCCCGGTCAGTACGTGCGGTTGCGGATGCCCGAGCACAAAGAGGCCCTCTTCGCCATCGCCTCCCCCCCCGACCCCCAGGGCACCCGCTGGGAGTTCCTCCTCAAGGGCGGCAGCCCGCTCGCCGACGCCCTCATCCACCTGCCCGTGGGCACGCGGGTGGAGGCGTCCCGCCCCGAGGGCAAGGGCTTCCCGCTGGAGCAGGCCCGGGGACGCGACGTGCTCTTGTTCGCCACGGGCTCGGGCATCTCCGCCATCCGGCCCCTCATCGCCAGCCTGCGCCAGGAGCGAGGCGCCTACGGCCGGGTGACGCTCTACTTCGGCGCGCGCACCCCCAGCGCCTTCGCCTACTCGGACGAGTTGCACGAGTGGGAGGCGGGCCACGTGCGCGTGGTGCGCACCGTGAGCCAGCCCGGCGTCAGCGGCTGGCAGGGACTCACCGGCTACGTCCAGGCCCACCTGGGCGAGGAGCCCCTCCAGGACGCCATCGCCTTCGTCTGCGGACAGTCCGAGATGGTGCAGGGGGTCATGGCGCAGCTCCGGGAGCGAGGCGTGCCCCGGAGCGCCATCTTCCTCAACTACTGAGCCGCGACGGGCGGCTCGCGCCGCTCGACGATGGGCGCCACGTAGCGCACCCCGGTGAGCACCGCGGAGGGGTCACTCTCCTGATTGCCGGTGGCCTTCTGGGGCGTCCAGGCCGCCACGCCCAGCCACTGCCCATCCGGGCTGAAGCGCACCCGCCGCACGGACCAGCCGAACGCCCGCTCACCCCGAGGCGCGTCCTCGCCCTCCGCGAACAGGTACACGCGCTTGTCCCACCCCCCCGAGGCCAACGCGCGCCCATCCGGAGAGATGGCCGCCGTGGACACCACCCCGTGGTGGCGCTCCCACTTGCGCAGCACCTGCCCCGTGGCCGCGTCCACCATCGCGCCGGCGTTCCACGGGCCGCGCGGCTCCTCGATGTTCTTGCGCTCGCGCTCGTAGACGGTGCGGGAGCGCTCCGCCTTCTCCTCGCTGAAGGCCACGCCCAAACGGGCACCGCGCGCGTCCACGGTGACGTCGTTGACGTGCCCCTCGTAGGAGAAGTCCGAGCGAGGCTCCAGCACCAGCGTGGCCACCGCGCTCGCGTCCGACGGCGCCCCGCCCTTCAAGCTCAGGAGGGCCTCACCCGCTGCCTCGTCGAAGCTCACCTCCACCCGGTCGGTGAAGGGCGCGCCGAGGACCCCCTGAAGGCCCTGCGGCACGCACGCGTCGCAGATGGCCACGTCCACGCCATCCACCGCCAGCGACTTGAAGCGCAGCGACTGGCCATGCGCCACCCGCGCCACCGTCGTCCCCAGCGCGCCGGGCACCGAGAGGCTGTCGGTGAGCGCGGCCACGTTGATGCCCGCCGCGCCCGCCGCCGCCGTCGTCAGCAGCACCGCGGGAGCGCGCGCATCCAGCGCGAGCGCCACCGGGGCCTTGCCCTGGAGACTGCCTTGCACCACCGCGAAGCCGCCCTGCCGCGCGAAGCGCGTGCGCGCATGGTCCGCCCGCGCGCGCTGCTCGGACGCGCGGAACGCGCGCAGGTGCTTGTCCCAGCCGCCCGTGTACAGCGTCCCATCCAGCGCGAACGCGAGCGCGCTCACCGGCCCCGTGTGCGCGCGCAGCTCCGTGGCGAACGTCAGCCCCGGCACCGACACGACGGAGACAAGGCCCTGCGCGCTGCCCAGGGCGAGCCAGCGGCCGCTCGGGTGGAAGGCCACCGACACCAGCGGCTCCTCCGTGGTGAAGACGCCCTGCACCTGTCCCGAGGCCGCGTCGAACACGCGCACCGAGCCGTCGCGGCTGACCGCGGCCACGCGCGCGCCGTCCGGCGAGAAGGCCACGCCCTCCACGTCCCACTGCTGCGCGTTGATGTCCGGATCCGTCATCAGCCGAGGCTCCGGCGTCAGCGACCAGACGGACAGGTTGTAGGCCTTGAGCCCCAGGCGCGAGTACGCGACCCGGCCGCCCTCGGGCGCGAAGTCCAACGCCCAGATGAAGTCCTGGTTGTTGAGCACGGAGGTGTCACCTCCGAGTCCCATCACCGGGCCTGCCAGATAGCCCCGCGGCGTCTCGGCCAGTCGCGCCAGCGTCTCGGGGGGAACCGAGGGCGCGTGCGCGCAGCCCTGCGCCAACGCCAGCCCCGCCACGAGCGCGAGGCGCCCCACCCCCGCCTTCATGTGCCCGAGCCTCCCGCCGCCGCCTTCTCCTTCTCCACGTTGATCTCGGAGACGCCCTTGTTGTCGATGGCGATGAGGAACAGCTGCTTCTGCGCCTCGCGCTTCTCGTTCATGGACGTCTTGCCGGTGGCGCCCTCGAAGTCCTTCAGGTTCGCCAGCGCCTGCCGCATGTCCGCGCGCGTCTGAGGCCGCTGCTTCTCGATGATGTTCCGCAGCATGCGCGCCGAGTCGTAACCAATCGCCTCCAGCAGACCGGGGTCACGCCCGCCCTCGCGATACGCCTCGCGGTAGTCCTTCACGAAGCGGCGCGTGGCCGGCCGCTGCGAGTCCACGAAGAAGCCATCCACGTACACCGAGCAGGTGACGAACTTGCCGCCGCGCTCCAGCAGCTCCGGCAGGCCCGAGCGCCCCTTCGGGCTGCTCCACTGGTTGGTGCCGAAGAGCGTCACCGTCTTCAGCTCCTTCTTGCCCGTCGTCTTGCGGATGCGCTCCAGGTCGCGCGGGTCGCACGCGTTGGTGACGATGTCCTCCACCGCCAGCGCCGGCGCCACCAGGCTCACGCGGCGCCAGTCGTCCGGGATGAAGAGGCCCTCGAAGTCGATGATGGGCTCCACGCCGCTGCGCGCCTTCTCCATCGCCTTGCGGCGGCGGAACGCGTCCAGGTTCTCGCCCTGCACGTCGCGCACGGCCTCGGCGTAGTCGCTGCGGTCATCCAGGTAGTAGCGGCCCACCAGCTTCTTGGCCTCGCTGGTGAATGTGGTCTGGTCGTGCGCGTAGTTCTCCGCGCCGCGCATCACCCCGCCGTGTTCCAGCACCTCGTCCCAGAACTCGTTGGCCAGCTCCACGCCATACGGGATGTTCGGGTAGAGCACCGCGAATCGCTTGTAGCCCTTCACGTTCATCGCGTAGTCCGCGATGGCGCGCGCCTGCGCGGAGTTGGTCAGCATGTTGCGGAAGACGTAGGGCCCGATGTCGGTGATGCCCTCCTGCCGGCTCATGGTGAGCAGCGGAACCTGAAGCTCCTCGGCCGCCAGCGCCGCGCGCTTGGTGTCCTCCGTCAAGAGCGGCCCGAGCGCCGCGATGGCGCCGTCATCGAACGCGAGCTGCTCCATCGCCTGGCCCGTCTTGTTGACGTCGCCCTGCGTGTCCTTCACCACCAGCTCGATGTCGCTGCCGTGGAGCGCCAGCTGCACGCCGCGCAGCACCGCCTCGCCAATGGGCTGGTAGCGGCCCGTCATGGGCAGGAGCACCGCCACCGCCTTGGGCTTGGCCTCCACGCGGCGCGTGGCCCGCGCCAGCAGCTCGCGCGCCTGGGGGGCGAAGCTGCTGTTGGGCGCCTCGCGCAGGAAGCGCTGGAGCGTCTCCTCCAGTCGGGTCCAATCGCGCAGGTGGTAGTAGATGCGCGCCAGCTTGAACGTCAGCACCGGCCACGCGGGGTTGGACGAGGACAGCCCGTCCGCCACGCGCGCGATGTCCACGAAGTCCGCGCGGCCCTCCACCAGCTGCTCCACCTTGGCCACCGCCTGGGCCTGGGCCTCGGCGCCCTGGGCCTCGCCGGCGTCCTTCACGGCCATGGTCAGCGCCTGCGAGTACAGGCCCGCGCCCTCGGCCGCGCGCGACAGCTCCTTGAGCAGCTGCTCCTTCTCCGCGCCCTCCGCGCGCTCGGCCAGGCTGGAGAGCGTCTGGTACGCGTCGCGGTAGGCGCCCACCGCCATCGCGGAGAGGGCCAGCTTGTGCTTGGCGTCATCCGCGCGCGGATACAGCGGGTTCTCGAAGAGCAGCTCGTTGAAGGACTTGCGCGCGTTCACGTAGTCCCGCGACTCGTAGAACAGGACGCCCGCTTGATAGAGCGCCTCCTGGCTCGCGGTGGTGGCGGGGTACGCCTTGCGCACGGACAGGTAGGCCTCGGCGGCCTTGCGCTTGTCCGCGCTGCCCTGCGCGGTGGCCCGAGCCTGGGCGAGCGCGGCGTCCGCGGACGCGTCCTGCTTCGCCTCCAAGCTGGGCCGGGTGGGGAACGGCTCGCCCTCGGGGTTCTCGCCCGGGCCACCCGTCCCGCCAGCGGTGCGGGTGGGCGCCTTGGGACAGGCGGACATCAGCAGGGCCAGCGCCAGAACGAGCGCGCGGCGCGAAGCAGAGAGGACTTCCATGGCGAGGTGCATAGCAGCGCGGGTGCGCCTCCGTCGACAACGGAGCAGGGGGAAGATTCCCCAGGGAAAACTCCCACCCCATTGCACCGCGCATGCCCCCCGCCCACCCCTCGAAGCGCGGCTGCGGGGCCACGCGAACGTGGCCCGCGGCGCACGCCCCGATGCTCGCTAGCCGAACAGCTCCTTCACCTTGGCGAAGAAGCTCTTGGACTGCGGGTGGCTCTCCTCGCCGGCCAGCTCCGCGAAGCGCTCCAGCAGCTCGCGCTGCTTCGAGGACAGCTCCGTGGGCGTCTCCACCACCACGCGCACGTGCTGGTCGCCCCGCTGCTGGCTGTGCAGGTGCGGGATGCCCTTGCCGCGCAGGCGGAACACCTTGCCGGACTGCGTGCCCGCGGGGATGGTCATCTTCACCTTGCCGTCCAGCGTGGGCACGTCGATCTTCGCGCCGAGCGCCGCGTGCGTGAAGGAGATGGGCACCTCGCAGAAGACCTCGTACTCCTCGCGCTGGAAGAGCGGGTGCTCGCGCACGATGACCGTCACGTACAGGTCGCCGGGAGGTCCGCCTCGGTCGCCGGGCTCGCCCATGCCCGCCAGGCGCACGCGCGTGCCGTTGTCCACGCCGCCCGGGATGGCCACCTCGATGACCTCGTCCGAGGGAATCTTGCCCGAGCCCCGGCAACGCGCGCACGGGTCCTGGATGGTGGTGCCCGCGCCGCCGCAGTCACCGCACGGGCGCGACACGGCGAAGAAGCCCTGCGTGTAGCGCAGCTCGCCGCTGCCGCCGCACGAGGCGCACGTCCGAGCCCCCGCGCCGCTCTTGCTGCCCGAGCCCGAGCACGTGTCGCACTTCTTGGGACGGGGGATGGTGACCTTGGGGCGGCAGCCGAACGCGGCCTCCTCGAAGGAGATCTCCAGGTTGTAGCGCAGGTCCGCGCCCCGGCTCGTCTGCCGCCGGCCGCCGCCACCCCGCGCGCCCCCGAAGATGTCTCCGAAGATCTCCCCGAAGATGTCGTTGATGTTGACGCCCTGGAAGCCGCCGCCCGCGCCCTCGAACGGGTTGCCGGCGTGGCCGAAGCGGTCGTACTTCGCGCGCCGCTCCGCGTCGCTCAGGACCTCGTAGGCCTCGGAGGCCTCCTTGAACTTGTCCTCGGCGTCCTTGTTCCCCGGGTTGCGATCCGGGTGGTACTGCAGCGCGACCTTGCGGAACGCGCTCTTGAGTTCCTGCGCCGACACGGTCTTCTGGACGCCCAGGACCTCGTAGTAGTCGCGCTTCTGCCCCGCGGCCGCTGCCATTCCGTCAAACCCCTGGAAATTGCTGGTGTTTTCCTACTGCGTACAAATCCGAATCACTATAACGCAGCGAAACGCACCAGCAATCCAGGGGTGTTGGCCCTAGACGGTCCACACGCGATTGACGGTCAGCTCCATGCGGGCCAGCCGACGCTTGAGCGCCGGGTCGACGGGGCCATGGGCGGCCCATTTGGGGACCACGAAGTGCAGCTCGGCGTTGTAGAGCTTGGCGGCGCTGGCCAGCAGGCTCCACCGGTTCTCCGCGAGCGGGTCATCCACCAGCTCCGGGGTGACGATCTCCAGGATGATGGGCGTGTGGGCGGAGTCCGATTGGCGACAGGTGAAATCCGGCCGATGGTCCTCGATGGTCCCGGACAGGATGGGCGGAGGCATGAAGCCCGGCAGACGGGCCTTGATGTCCGTATAGCCAATGGTCCGGAAGTACTCGGCCATCAGCCAGAGCAGGCGACGACGGTCCTCCTCTTCCACCACCGGTTCGCAGCCCGGATTGAACAGGGCCTCTTTCTCGTTGTTGGTCTCCATGGCTCCCGGAAACCTGTCCGCCGGGTCCACGGGGAGCAACGAACGACCCTGCGGGCTGCGTCCGCATGGCCGCCCGGCAGCCAACGGACACGGGGCCGGGATGCCCCTTTGGCTTGGACGTCCTCGTCGCATCGATGACAGAGTGCGCGCCCACCCGTGGCTCCCCGTCCTTCCGCGCATGTCTATCGCCGGCTGCTCGGCTACCTGCGGCCCTATCGCCGGCTGCTGGTGGCGGGGACCTCGGCGTCGCTCGTGGCCGCCGTCGCCACCTCGGGTTACGCCTGGTTGGTGGGCCCCCTGCTGCGCGCGGTGCTGACCGGCGCGCCTGTCACGGTGGCGGGCGTGGCGCTCCCCATGGACGCGCTGCTCAAGCGACTCCCCTTGTTGGTGGTGGCGGTGGCCCTGGTGAAGTCCACGGCACAGTTCCTCCAAGGGGGACTGATGCAGCGGCTGGGCCAGCGCGTCATGGCGGACCTGCGCGGCTTCCTCTACGAGAGCCTGCTCGCCCAGCCGCCCGCGTTCTTCGAGCGGCGGCACTCGGGGGAGCTGGTGGCGCGCTTCACCGCGGACGTGCCGCTGGTGGAGTTCTCCGTCACGCAGGCGCTCACGTCCTATGTGCGGGACGGGCTGCAAATCCTCGCCCTGCTGACGACGTGCTTCCTCATCGACGGGAAACTGTTTCTCTTCACCTTCGTGGTGGTGCCGTTGACGGTGCTGCCCATCAACCGCTTCGCCCGCTCGCTGAAGAAGGTCGTCACGCGCTCGCAGGCGAGCCTGGGCGCGCTCACCGCCATCACCGCCGAGCAGCTCCAGAACCTGCCGGTGGTGCAGGCGTACGGCACCGTGCCCCGCGCGCTCACGCGCTTCGACGCCGAGGCGGATGAGTACCTGTCCGAGATGCGCCGCTCGCTCTTCATCCGCGGCGCGGTGAGCCCCACGGTGGAGCTGCTGGGCATCGTGGGTGTGGCGGTGGCGGTGGCCTGGGGCGCGCGCGCGGTGTCGGTGGATCCAGGGCTGGCGGGGCGCTTGCTGTCCTTCATGGCCGCGGCGCTGCTGCTGTACCAGCCGGTGAAATCGCTGAGCGGCACGCTGTCGCAGGTGCTCACGGGGCTGGCCGCCGCCGAGCGGCTCTTCTCCCTGGCGGATGAGCCCGCGCCGCCGGACGTGGGCGCCGAGGCCGCGCCGCTCTCCCGAGCGCTCGAGCTCGCGGGCGTGCGCGCCACCTACTCGGATGGACGCGAGGCGCTGCGCGGCGTGGATCTGACGGTGCCTGCGGGCGCGCGCGTGGCGCTGGTGGGCGCGTCGGGCGCGGGCAAGACGACGCTGTTCTCCGTGCTGCTGGGCTTCCTCTCCCCGAGCGGCGGGCAGGTGCGCTGGGATGGACGGGCCTTGTCGGAGCTGAAGCCCTCCAGCGTGCGCGCGCAGCTCGCGTGGGTGCCGCAGGAGCCCGTGCTCTTCTCGGGCACCGTGCGCCACAACCTGCGGCTGGGTCGTCCCGAGGCCACGGACGAGGCGCTGTGGGAAGCGCTGCGGTTGGCGCACGCGGAGGACTTCGTGCGCCAGCTCCCCGGCGGACTGGACGAGCCCGTGGGTGAGCGAGGCGGGCGGTTGTCCGGAGGGCAGCGGCAGCGGTTGGCGCTGGCGCGCGCCTTCCTGTGCCGGCCGTCGGTGCTGCTGTTGGATGAGCCCACGAGCGCGCTGGACGCGGCGAGCGAGGCCGCCGTGAGCGAGGGGCTCGCCGCGCTCATGAAGGGGCGCACCGTGCTCGTCATCGCGCACCGGCTGTCCACCGTGCGCGACGCGGACCTCATCGCGGTGATGGAGGCGGGCCGCATCGTCGAAGCGGGCACGCACGAGGAACTGCTCGCGCGCCGAGGCCGCTACGCGCGGTTGCTCGGAGAAGGCGCCGTCGCCGCCTGATTCGTCGCGGCGCCGCGTGCACCCCCTGATGCGTGCGCCTGGACGCACCGCCTCGGGGTCCGAGTTCTCGCAGCACCGCGCCAATCCCCGTGCACTCGCGGAGCATGGCCCTTCGCGGTCCGCGCCATCGCGGTGCCCGCGCTTGCGCGTGCATCCGTGCTCTGCCACCGTCACGGGCCCACGCTCATGCCGTCGCCTCGGGAGCCCCTGTCCCTCAACGCGCTGCTGCTGGTGCCCGCCCTCGCGCTCGCGGGGCTGGCCTGTGTGGCCGTGGCCGCTCGGCACTTCGCCCTCGCCACCGCCACCACCCTCACGCTCGCGCTCGTCCCGCTCGTCTTCCGGCTGTGGACGCGCACCTGGTATCGCGGCCTCGTCCTGCGCGGCCTGGGCCTCTTCGTGGCCGGAATGAACGCGCCCATCCTCGTGGGCGGCGTCATCGCCTACGGCCGCCTGGGCTGCGAAGGCCCCGAGTGCGGGCACCTCCTCCTCGTGGGCATCCTGCTCGCCCCCGTCGTCGGCACCCTCTGCTCCGTCGTGTATTGGCTGGTGGGTCGTCCCCCAGTCTGAATTCACAGCTTTAGCAGGAGAGACTACTATTGCCGGAAATGCTTGTTCCGGCCCGTCCTCGCCTCACCCCAGGTCTGCTCGGCGCGGCGACCCTGCCCGCCATCGTGGCCCTGTCCAGCCTCGTCCTTCCGCCGCTCTTGGGCGATGCCGGGGGGCTGTCGGGCGTCGTGAGGGCGGCGGGTCCGTTCGCGGCGCTGGTGGCGCTGACGCTGCTGGTGGCGGTGCCGCTGCTGACGTTGATGCTCGCCTACACGGGCCTGGGGCGCCCGGTGCCGCTGGCGGTGATGGTGGGCGTGGCCACGCTGCCGTGGATGTTGGGGCTCTTGGGGTCCGAGGTGCAGTTGGAGGCGGCCTGGGGGGAGCCGCCTTCGCTGGAGCTGCTGGACGCGGGCGGGCTGTTTCCGTCGGGCAGCGCCGCGGCCATGGCACCTCGGCTGTTGGGGGCCTGGACGAGCGCGATGCTGCTGGGCGCGCTCGCGGTGGGACTCGCGCTGGCGCGGCTGGCCCCCGCATGCGCCCGAGAGCATGGCGCGCGGCCGGGGACGCGCGGCGTGCTGTTGCTGGGCAGCGCGCTGTCCGCCGTGCTCGCGTGTGTGGCGCTGGTGGGCGCGATGGAGGCGCATCACCTGTTCGCCCTGCTCAATCGGCTCGGGGAGGGGCCGGACCTGGAGCTGCCCGAGGGCCTGGGCGATGTGGCCTCGCTGCATGCCGCGCGCTGGACGTGCATCGCGTTGTTGGCGGTGCTCGCGTTCGCGATGGGGGCGCGGCGCGCGAGGGAATGTCGGCCGCACGCGATGGAGTGGATGGGCGGCCTGGTCCTCACCGCGGCGCTGGCGGGCCTGCTCGTCCTGGACGCGCATCCGCCGAGCGCGACGGGCCATGGTGAGCGCGCATCCCCGCTGGCGCCCGCGCAGCACGCCTCCGGGTGGGGCTTGGACATGCGGCGGCTGCTGGGACAGCGGAGCCTGGCGCCCCGCCCCGCCCCGCGGCAGGTCCATCAGAGAAGCCAGAAGAGCAGGACCACGGTCAACGCGGTGGCCACGCCAAAGACGGCGAGCATCACCAGCCCCTCCGAGTGGCGCACCACCGGCGGCAGCACCTCGTTGGGCAACGACTGACCGAAGCGCAGCGGCGCCGCGGGCGGCGCGGGCTCGACCACGGGGGGCTCGGGTTCGACGACGGCGGGCTTCGCGCGCGTGGCCTCCACCCGCGCCAGCTCCAGGCCCTCGCGAGCGAGCGCCAGCACGCGCTGGATGTGGAGGATGTAGCGGTCCTGCCCTTCGTATGAGGACAGCGCGCTCGCCGCGTCCAGCACGCGCCCGGGCACCAGCTCCGCGTCCGTCTGGACCACCGAGGACGCGGGGCCTCCCGGGGCGCCCTCGCCACGCTCGACGCGGCCGGTGCGCACGCCCTCGCCGCTGGCCCACACACAGTGGTCCTCCAGCAGCGTGAGCTCCTGGCGCTGCACGCGCCCGTCGCGATCCACGAGAGACAGCAGCTCGGCGCCGGCCGCCCCGAGGTGCCAGACGGTGCGCAGCCCGTTCTCGCCGGGCGGTCCCTCCACCGCGCGAACGCCATACAGGGCCTGCATCGCGCGCTTCCGAGTCTCTTGCGAGGGGTCTGACATGAAGGGCGCCAGACTAGGAGCGCGCGCGCGGAAACGGAAGACAACTGGACGCTCGTCCGCCCGACCGCAGACGCCATGCCCGGCGCTGCACAGCTTGAAGTGTCCTGACCCTGACTGGAGGTCTTCCATGGCCATCGAGATTCCGGATTCGCCGCTCGACACCCCGTTCAGCGTCCCGCCCTGGCCCCGCACGGAGGTGACGGACGAGCCTCCTCGCCTGCCCGGCTTCGACCCGCGCTACCCGGACGTGAGCTGGGACGGCGAGGCGCAACATGGCGGGGGGCACGTGCCCGACGACTTCGCCTGGACCGGCAATCCGAAGGAACACCAGGACGAGTTGATGGGCGAGTGGCCCGCCCATTGATACGGTCCGCGCGCCCATGAGCCGCAGCCGCGACCGAGGAACCGAGTTCACCCGTCAGTTCGAGGGACCGCAGACGCTGGATGGATTGTTGGACCTCGCGGGCAGCCCCTGCGACACCCCCGAGGTCCTCACGCGCATGCGCGAGGCGCGCGCGAAGGGACGGACGCACAGCGACGTCATCCCCACGCTCTTCCCCGAGGAGCCGCGCTTCCCTTCACCGGAGCTGGCGCGGCGCCTGTACCAGAACCTGCTGGGCCTCTGGGACCTGGTGGAGGAAGGCGGCGCCATCCGACTGGAGGACGAGGGGCCGCGTGCCCCCCGGCCGAAGAAGGAGCGGCGCGTGGCCCCCGCGCCCTTCCATCCAGGCGAGCCCTCCAGCGAATTCGTGGAGGCCGCCTGGCGTTATCTGGAAGACGACGAGAAGGCGCGCACCCGGCTCTTGCACGCGTTCGAGAACCGGCAGGATGGCCTGCTGGGCGCGCTTGACGCCGCGGGGCTCACGGACGAAGGATACGGCGTCGCCCGCCACCTGCTCTTCGAGCTGCACGCCATGCTGGAGCTGGGCTGCCCGCCGGGGCCTGGGTTCGTGGATCCGGCGGCGCTGGAGAAGGACTCGGACGCTCCGCCCGTGCCCGTCAGCCTCCAGGCATACGCGGACGAAGCGCTGTTCGAGGCGGAGCAAGACGAGGAGCAGCCCCTGTCCCCCGAGGAACTGGAGCGGTTGCGTCCCCTCGTCCGGCGAGGACTGGCGGCGCTGTGGCAGGCCCGCAAGGGGAGATGAAGGATGGCGAAGGACGACAACGACGGTGGTGGCTTCAGCGGCAAGCGCAACAAGAGCTGGCGCGAGCTGGATGCCCAGCGCGGCAAGAGCCGCTACCACTCCCGTCAGGACGACCCGGCGCAGCAGAAGATTGAGCGCAGCGCCAGCTACCAGAAATACAAGACGGCGGCGGACGCGCTCTTCACGGGCGGCGAGCTGCCCGAGGGGCTCGCCAAGACGTTCGACCCCGAAGGCAAGCGCAAGGCCCAGAAGCAGGCGATGATGAAGGTCCAGGAGTCCGAGACGCGCGCCGCCTGGGTCACGGCGGTGGTGGACTACCTGGAGAAGTATCCGGACCTGCCCGACGACGCGTACTTCCTCGACAGCCTCCTGGACCACCCGCGCGAGCGCATCGTGGACAAGGCGCTGGCGAAGCTGGAGGCGCTCCAGGAAGAGGGCAAGCTCAAGGCGAAGGTGCCGCAGAGCCTGGAGCAGCGCCTGAAGTCCGTGGAGCTGACGGGCTCGGACCCGGACACCCAGGGCCGAGCGAAGGCGCTGCGCGAGAAGCTGCGCACCTGACCGCCGCGCGCGTCCCGCCTGGGGCCCGCCCGCTCGGGTGTTGTCCCCCCCGCGCTCGCGCTCCACCTTCCTTCGCGGGGTGAACACGCCAAGGGGGCAGGCATGAGGGCGGGCATTGGACTGGGGCTGTGTGTCGCGCTGCTGGCGGGCGAGGCGATGGGCACGTCGCAAGGCGCCTCGGCCCGGCACGCCGGCTACATCGACTGGAGAGGGCCCTACTTCCTCTTCGCCGCCGGCGCGGAGGGCTACACCGGCAAGCTCGCCCCCAACCTCAACCCTGGGCTGGCCTACGGCGTGCTCGTGGGCTACCGGGCCACGAACCTGCTGGGCGTGGAGGTGGGCTACAGCGGCGGCATCAACGACGTGCAGGGCTCGCGCGGCAACGGCGGCCCGGACATCGTGCGCAACGGCGCGCAGGCCGCGTTCACCGTGGCCGTCACCTCCACGCGGCTCCAGCCCTTTGGTTACGCGGGCCTCGGCGTGGAGCGCTACTCCGTGCGCCACGGCTTCTCGTTCCAGTTCATCGACGACACGGGCGGCTACGCGCCCCTCGGCGCTGGCTTGCGCTACCAAATCACCCCGTCGTTCACCGCCGAGTTTCGCGGCGGGTTCAGCTTCCTGTTCGGCCAGGACTTCGCCTTGGTTCCTGGACAGGAGGCCCTGGACGGGCGCTACCACGCGCTGTTGCAACTGGGTGGCAGCTACTGACGCCCGCGCGGCTCACCAGATGTAGCGGAGGATGAGCTGCGCGTAGGTGAGCGTGGGCTTGCCGGACTCCTGGTCGCGGCCCTCGGGGCCCAGGCCCTGGAGGGGCTCGGCGGACAGGGTGGCCACCGCGCCCAGGCCCACCTGGAGGCTGGGGCGGCCGGTGTAATAGAGCCCCAGGGCCAGCGTGCTGAGGCCGAGCGTGCGGTTCTTGCGGAACACCTCTTGTTGCGTGCCCGTGCGCAGGGCGTACTCGCCCATGAGGCCCACGGGGACGTGCACCACCGGCTGGAAGTCCACGGCGGCGGCCAGCGCCAGGTCCACGCGCACCGCGTGCGTCGCCTGCTCGGTGCGGGTGCCCAGGGACACGTCGAAGGGCTTGCGTTTCTGCCATGCGTACTCGGCGCTGGCGGAGGCCTGGAGCGAGAGCCACGTGCCGAGCGCCTGCGCCACGAAGAAGCCGCCCCCCGCCGTCTTCTCCGTGCGAGGCAGCAACACGAGTTGGCCCAGGCGGCCCTCGCCCACCGAGTCCACCGTGGGCTGGGGCGAGTTGACGATGGCATTCACCAGGGGAAGCACCTGGATGCCACGCTGATTGCTGAGGCCGAAATGTCCTCGGACGGAGAGCTGGGTGCCGGTGTCCTCGATGCGCAGCACGCGCCCCACCACGCCCAGCTCGCCGAGCAACTCGAACGACGCGCCGCTCGCGACCAGCGACGCGGCGTTCACGCCGCTGATGACGTTGGCGCGAGCAAAGCCCGTCAGCCCCAGCCACGGCGTCACGCGAAGGCCCAGGTCGAGCGTCTGCTGGAAGCCCGTCAGCGTGACGTCGTAGGTCCCGAGCCGTCCGGCGGGGAGCTGCGGCACCGCGTAGCGCGCCAACCCCTCGCGGATGCCCACGTGCGTGGTGACGAAGGCGCTCTGCTGGAGGATGGGGAACAGGAAGGTCTGTCCGCCCAATCGCCGCGTGGCGGCCTGTTCACATTCCTGGGACTGACCCTCGGCCTCGGCGGCAACTGGCGCGGCGGCCACTCCCGGAGCCGAGCCCAGCAGCCACAACAACCCCCATGTCGTCAGCGTCATGTCCGCGAACGTGGGGAAGCCACCCTGTTGTGACCATCACCCTCGAGACCCGGGGCCGCGTCCACCACCGCACCCCACGGCGCGAACACGCCTGAGGATGCGCTCGCGTCCGCCGCGGCGCGCGCGCAAGACGCGACCTCGATGCGGCCGCATCGCCGCGACGCGACTACCGGGCGCGGCCTCGGTACACGAGCACCACGGCGCGCAGCCCTCCGGCGCCGGGTTGATGCACCACGCGCAGCTCTTCGTTCGCGCGCGTGTAGAGGCCGGCTTCGTCTCCGCGCCTCCAGCCCGCGGCGGGCAGCGCGCGCGCGTAGAACGCGTCCACCTGTTCACCGCTGAGCGCGACGTGAAACGCCAGGGTGCGCGAGCCCTCGCCGCCCACGCGCAGCACCTCGCGGGCGTCTGGCGGCAGGGGCGCGAAGTCGGGGGACGCGTCGGGCGCGCGGCGCAGCACGTGGTTCGCCTCGCCCAGGTACACGAGCGTGGTGCCATCGGGTTGCGCCTGGAGGATGGCCGTGTACGTGAGGCCTCGCTCCATGTCCGCCGCGGTGAGCATGGCGGCATTGCGCGCGAGCTGCGGCTGCTCACGCCCCGGTGGCACGAAGAGCCCCGCCGCGAGGAACGCGTCCGCGAGCTTCTGCACCACCTCGGCGGGAGACTCCTTCACCTGCACCGCGCGCAGCGCCACCGGAAGCCCCGCGGCCTCCACGACCTCGCTCGCCTCGACATGGGACACCACCCGGAACAGGGGCCAGGCGAAGCGCGGAGGCTCGGCGCCCGCGTCCTGCTGGGCGCGGGCCACAGGCGACAGCAGTCCCACGAGGCACGCCAGGAGCCACGCCGCGAAGCGCGCGCTGTCGCGCCAGGCCCTCACCGCGGCACGCCGCCCAGCCAACTGTTCTCCCGAGGCACGTCATAGCGAGGGCCGCCCGGGGGCACGTGGAAGGGCGTCACCTCCCAGCGCGACTGGCCGCCCGCGTGCGTGGGGCCGATGTTCTCCTCGTAGCCATCCTCTTCGCCGCGGTAGCTCATGAAGAACTGGTCCTCGTTGACGCCGGGCGCGCCCACGAGCGCCGCCAGCGCGCTGCCCGCCCCGCCGCCACCGCCGTTGGCGCGGAACACGCGCTGCGTCCACTGGTAGTAGTCCGAGTTGGCGCAGCGGCTGGCGCCGTTGATGTTCAGCGCGCAGGGGCGGCCCTCCGCCACGCCCGCCAGCCCCCAGTCATCCAACAGGAGCGCGAAGCGACCCGGGCACGCGCCCCCCTTCGCGCGTCCCGCAGCGCACACCGTGAAGGCGTTGGCCGCCTTGCGCTGCGCCTCATGGAAGGGAGGCTCCAGGAACTTGCCGATGCGCGACGCGCTCAGCCCCGAGGACGCCGTGCACGTCATGCCCGGCGACACCACCGTCATGGACTGGGCGAGCGCCGAGCTCCCACCCGCGTCGCCGGGGGCGATGCCTCGCAGCCCGTTGGGCAAGCCCGCCTCGCAGTTCACCCGGATGGGCGTGGCGCGGGCGATGGCCTGCTGGAGCGTGACGGCGCCGCTGCCCTTGCTCTCGCGCCCGTCGAAGTCCTGGTAGCGCCGCGAGGCCTCGGCCTCGGCGAGCGACACGGCGTTGTCGCGCTGCCACTCGTTGGACTCGGGAGAGTGCTGCACGTGGGCCGTGGCGTCCCACAGCGCGAAGTTGGCCGCCTCCTGGACCTTCAGCGTGATGGCGCCCACCTCCGCGAAGTAGATGCCGAACAGGAGGATGGTGACGAACACCATCAACCCCAGCGACGTCTCCACCAGCGATTGCCCGCGTCGGGCCGCGTGCGTGCGCATGGCTCAGTACCGTCCCCCGCGCCGACTGCCGCCCCGATAGCCCGCTTTGTCCAACTGACGCAGGGCCGCGGCGTGGTCAGTGAAGCCCGCGGCGGAGAGGCTCTCCGCGGGCTTGTCGTCGTCGGCGCCCTCGGCGCTCACCAGCGTGGCGCGCCAGAAGGGGTTGAGGAAGTTGGGCGGCTCGCGCCACCCCCCTCCCGCCGAAGCGGGCCGAGGCCGGTGGTAGTAGGCGATGCCCGCCGCGAGGGCCACCTGGTTGCGCGGCACCTCTTCGCGCCCCGTGGGCTGGATGCGGCCCAGCGGACTCGCGTTGTCGAACTCCGTGTCGCTCTGCTCGGTGAAGTGGAAGCGGAAGTAGAGGTTCCAGGGGTCCGGATGCTTCCGGCGCGAGTCGCTCGCGTAGTCGCGGAACAGGATGGAGTACAGCTTGGGCTGCCCGTACTGGTTGCCCCCACCCGCCCCCAGCGCCGTGGTGTTGTAGCCCATGGAGAAGGGCCAGATGCCCGGGCACACCACGCAGGTGCCCAGCGTGTGCCGGTCCCCCATCTCCTCCGCGTTCTCGGGCTGCTGCCCCGGAGGCGTGCGCGTGCCGTACACGTGCTGGTCCTCGCGCGTCTGGCGCTCGTCGGACATCACCCACGCGCTCGTCACCGGCACCACCGGCGGCTTGGGCGGGGTGAGGCAGCGCGTGGGCACGACCACGGTCGCGTGGTCATGGCCCCACGAGTTGCGCCCCGAGACGGTGCCGTAGCGCGACGGATCCATGCCGGCCGGGCTGTTGTAGTGCCGGAAGGCCGAGGACGACGCCGCGTTGCCCGAGCCGAAGCCCGCCGAGCCTCCCGCGCGGTTGTGCACCCACGTCCAGCCCAGGCTTCCCATGGTCGCGTGCAGCGAGGGCCGCGTGCTGCCGCCCGCCGGACACACCGCGCCGGAGACCGCGCCACAACCTCCGCCGGGCGCCGTGCCGGTCTTCTGCCCCTGCATGACCTCGGACTCCTCGGGCACGGGGCCGTCGCCGTTGACCTCCATCAAGCTCTTGGCGGCGCCCTCGGCCGGGGCCTGCAACTCCGCGTTCGCCTCGCGGGCGATGCGCGCGGCCAGCTTCTGATCTCCCAGTTGCTCGGTGAGCAGCTTCGAGTAGAGCGTCAGCGACGCGCTGTAGAGCGAACCCGCTTGTCCTTGGAGCGAGCGCGTCTGGGCGGCGGCCGCCTTGTCCGCCGCGAACCACGCGGCCTCCAGCACGTTGCCCGGGCACGCAATCTGGTGCGCCGCGTACACCTGGCCGCTCTTGCTGATCATCGCCTGCGTGCCGGCCATCGCCACCATGTGCGCGACCTGGGCGCGGTTCATCACCGCGATGGCGTTGAAGGTGCGGGCCACCGACACGGCCTGGCTGTACGCCGCCGCGTCCGCCGCCATCTGGATTTCGACGCGCTCCTTGGCGCGCATGCCGAAGCCCAACGTCATCAGCACCATCAGCGCCATGAGGAGCAGCGTCAGCGCGAAGAGCACCAGCGCCTGTCCCCGACGGCGCCTCAGAATCCGGTGACCGGGCATCCGCCCCCCCGCTGGAAGTAGTCCGCCATGGCGGGCGTCATCATCCGCATGGAGGCGTTGACCTGGATGGGGAAGACGAAGTGGCCGCTGTCGCTCCAGGCCACCATCCGCCGACCCAAGTCCCCGCCCGGCCAGTCATCCGGGCCGAGCGTGAGCGGCTCGTCGCCCCACCAGTCCGACTGCTTCTGCACCGGCATGAGGGGGTTGGCCGCCGTGTAGCGCTTGAGGTGGAAGTGAGCCAGGAACATGCGGCTCATCACCCAGTTCGCGAACGGGATGCGCATGTAGTACCAGGCCACCATGCGGATCTCGAGCGTGCGCGCGCGCACCTCGGCGCGCGAGTCCGTGGGCGCGTCGAACATCAGGTCCTCGCCCGAGTCGAGCCCGCGCACCCAGTCCGCGTCCGGGGACTCGCGCACGATTTCGATCATCGGCCCCTGGAAGTCCTCGCCGTAGGAGCTGCGCACATCGTAGCGGTTGTCGCGCCGGCGCTCGAAGGCCTTGGCCAGCCGCGCGCCCGTGTCCGTGCGCGCCACCGTGGGCAGCATCGTCACCATCGCCGCGTGCATCATGGGGCGGCAGTCCCCATGGTTCAGGCTCCCGGCGCGCACGGCCCGGTAGGCCGCCACCTGCGCGAGGATGCGCCCCTGCAACATCATGAAGAGCTGCAGCGTGCCCAGCAGCAGGAACACGACCAGCGGCAGGCTCAGGGCTGCTTCCACGGCCGCCTGGCCGGATTGCTTCGCGGTCTGTGCAGCCTGACCAGCCATAGGATTGGGGAGAGCATCCAGGAGCGGGGGGAGACGGACACTCCAGCTCGCAGATTCTCGACAATCGAGGAATCAGTCAAATGGCCGGGGGCGGAAAGTTTCAGTCATCCGCCCCCGGTGACCGCCACCGCTCAACGGTTCAGCGTGAAGCCGCAGGCCGAGTCGAGCACCGGCCTGGCGCCCGCAAGCGCCTGGAGCAGCCGATCATGGTGTGCCCGCTCGGCGCCGAGCTGGGCCTCCACCGCCTCGGCGGCGAGCCCCTGGTGGGTGAGCGACAGGCGCAGCCGCTCCAGCGTGGCGTCGCGCTCCGCCTCGATGCCCTTGCGCGCCTGGGTGGCCAGCTTCTCCAACGCGGCGGCGGCGGCCTGCTCGGCCACGGGCACCGCCGCGTCCACGAAGGCGCCGAAGCCCGGGAACGCGCGCAGCACCTCGTCGCCCTTGAGCGCGCGGCCCTCGAGCTCCAGCGCGGGGAGGACAGAGGTGTCGGCCTTGGGGCCGCCCGCGGACTCCACCACCGCGAGATGCAGCAGCGAGCGCTCCAGGAAGCGCGCCAACTGGCGGCTGGGCACGCGCGCGCCGGGCGAGGTGTCCTCGGGCTCGGGGAGCTGCACGTGGAAGAGGAACTCCATGCCGCGCGCCTTCTGGGGCCCTCGCTTCTCGATGGCGCGGAAGGCGCTGCGCCCATACGGGCCATCGCGCAGGAAGCCGAAGAGGGCCTCCACCAGCGGGTGGCCCGTGGCGAAGTACTCCAGTTCCTCGGCCTCCACCGCGGTGTCGCGCCAGAAGGTGCCCAGCACCGTGCGGTCCTCCATCACGTCGATGCCCGGCAGGCCGTCCACCTTGAGCGCGTGGCCGAAGTGGAAGGCCACCTGGAACGCGTCCACCTGCTCGTCCGTGTCCACGCCAATGCCCACGCGGCGCGCGAGTTCGGTGACGGTCTCCTCCAGGCGCTCGTCGAGGTCGCGCGCCACGCCCCACAGCCCGTCCTCCAGCGGCTGGGCCTCGGCGTCCTCGTCCTCCTCGTCCTCGTCGGGCTCCTCGCCCATGCGGACCAGCGCGCGCTTCACCAGCCGCTCCACCGCCGGCTTGTCGAAGCTGCGCAGGTCCAGCAGCGGATCATACGCGCGCTTCACCTGCGCCCGCGCCGCCTCCACGCGCGCCTTCAGCTCCTGCGCGTACGCCATGCGCTCCTCGCGCGGCACCAGCGCCAGCTCCGCCAGCCGGTCCTCCACCTCCTCCAGCACCGCGTCCAGGCCGCCCACCGTCTCGCCGAAGACGCCCACCGCGTCCGACAGGAGCATCAGCACGTCCGCCGCCAGCGTGCCCGCCGGGTCGAAGACGTGGATCTCCACCGGGTGCGCCTGACCGATGCGGTCCAACCGGCCGATGCGCTGCTCCACCGTGGCCGGGCTCCAGGGCAGGTCGTAGTGCACCAGGTGGTGCGCGAATTGGAAGTTGCGGCCCTCGCCGCCCACCTCCGTGCACAGGAGCACCTTGGGGCCCTCGGGGTCGCGGAAGCGCGCCACCTGCCGGTCCCGCTCCACCAGCGGCAGGTCACCGTGGTAGCCGAGCGACTCCACGCCCTCGCGCCCCAGCTCCGCCTGGAGCATGTCCAGCGTGTCGCGGCTCTCGGTGAAGACGAGCACCTTGGCGCGCGGCGCTCCCTTCCAGATGACGCCCTGGAGCACGCGCAGGAACGCGGAGAACTTCGCGTCGCGCGCGGGCAGCAGCTTCAGGCCCGAGTCCTTGAGCGCCGGGTTGGAGCGCACCGCGCCGGCGAAGGACGCGGTGCTCGACTCCAGCCGCCGCAGCACGTTGCCCAGCGGCGCGCCCCGCAGCGATGACTTCGCCAGCACCGCCAGCGCCGCGTCGCGCACCTTCAGCTCCTCGGCGCTCAGCGTCACCGGGTGGCGGTGCAGGCGCCGCGTGGAGAAGCCGCCCACCACCGCGCGCCGGTTGCGCACCAGCCGGTCGGACAAGCTGTACGTCTCCGCCAGGTGCGCCAGCAGCGCCTCGCGGTCCTTCAGCGACGTGAGGCGGCTGTCCTCGGGGAAGCGCCTGGCCAGCGCGCGCACCGCCTCGGAGGCCTTGCCACCTTCCAACAACGAGCGCACCGCGGCGGACAGCTCCTCCTGCCGCTGGAGCCGCGCCTCGAAGCCCGCCACGGTGGGCGCGGTGGCCGCGTCGATGAGCGTGAGCAGGCCGTGGTACTCGGCCGGGTCCAGCTGCATGGGCGTGGCGGTGAGCAGCAAGAGGCCCCACGAGTTGGCCGCGAGTCCGCGCGCCGCGGCGAAGGCCTTCTCGCCCTTGAGGTGGTGCGCCTCGTCGATGATGACCAGGTCCCAGAACGCGTCCTCGCCGGCCACCTCGCGGCGGTGCTCCTCCGAGCGCGCGAGCAGCTCCAGGCTCGTCACCACCAGCGGGAAGCGCGCCCACGGCGACACCCCGGGCGCCTCCTTGAGCGACTGCGCGTGGCGGTCCGAGTCCATCAGCGTGAAGAGCTGGTTGAACTTGTGGAACAGCTCCACCAGCCACTGCACGGTGAGGTGGCTGGGCGCCACCACGAGCACGCGCCGCGCCAGCCCCACCAGCCGCAGCGCGCTGAACACCATGCCCGCTTCAATCGTCTTGCCCAGGCCCACTTCGTCCGCGAGCACGAAGCGCGGGCGCCGCGCGGACAGCACGCGCTGCACCACGCCCACCTGGTGCGGCTTCACCATCACGCGGCTGGCGAGCAGCGCGCCCAGCGCATCGCCGCGACGCTCGTCATCCAGGATGAGCGCCTGCTTGCGCAGGGTGAAGGCGCGGGCCTCGCCCACGCGCCCCTCGCGCAGCGTCGACACCAGGTCCGAGCGCGGCGGCAGCGCGCGCACCTCGGACTCGGGCAGCTCGTCCTCTTCGCCCGTGTCGGAGAAGCGCACCACGTAGCGGCGCAGGCCGCGCGCGCCGGGCTCCTCGCCCAGGATGACGGCCTTTCGTCCCTTGGGGGTCTGCACCGGCTCGCCGCGGGCCAGCGCGGTGGGCACCAGCGCCCCGCCCTTGGCGGACACCAGCACGGGCGCGTCCTCGCGCCCCGGGAAGGCAACGAGGGCCCGGGCCCCCTCCTCCTGAAGCGACAGCAAATGCCCCACGCCCCATTCGGGCTGGGGGAGGTAGCGGACCTTCAAACCTTCAACGAGGGACATGGCGCTCCATAACCCCGGCCCGCCGCGAAGGCCATCTCGTTGCCGTCCCCCCGCACTTCCGCGCGCCCCGGTCAACTCCCCCGGTTGCCGTGCCCCACCCGCGCAGTGTCCACGGCCAGACGCCCGGTCCGGTCCGCCCGCGGTCCACCGCGTCCGCGCGCCTTGCCCACCCGGGCCACGTCCTCGGGGCGAGTGCGCTGTCCGTGGGTCAACGAGGCCCCGTCCGCGGGTCCCATGTTGGGGCAGGGCCCGCATCGGGGATGTTGAGGGGCGGACGGCGCGCCCGCACGCGGTGCCGTTCGGGGGGAGTGCAACATGCTGCGCCGTTGGACCTTCGCTCAGCGAGTGGGGGCAGGTCTGTCCGCCTGCCTCCTGACCGGCCTCGTCCTCCTCGGCACCTTGTTCTCCACCGCGCGCACGCTCGCGTCCGACGAGGACTCGGGCACGCACCAGGCCTCCGACTTCCTCGTGGAGGTGGAGCGGCTGCGGCGCGCCTTCGCGGAGATGGTGGCCACGGGGCGCGGCTACATGTTGTCCGGCGCGCCCTCGGACCTGAGGGCGCGCGAAGTCGCCCGCGAGCGCTTCCGGGCGTCGCTGCGCCGGCTGGAGCTGCACCCGGCCGGCCGGCCGTTCCAAGCCGAGGTGGCCGCCCTGCGCAAGGCCGAGGAGGCGGCCGAGACCCATGTGGCGGACGCGGTGGCGCGCGGCCCCCTGGACCCGCTGGAGCACCGCGTGCGCGCGGAGGAGACGCCGGCGCGCCAGGAGGTGGAGCAGCGGATGGAGGCGCTGGCGGACACCGCCGAGAGCGCGCTGGTGACGCGGCTGTTCGCGCAGCACGAGGCGGCGCGGGGCTGGCTGCACCACGCGCTGGTGGCGGGCGTGCTGGGGCTGGCGGGGGTGGGCGCGCTGGGGTTCGTCCTGCGCCGCTCCCTGGAGCCGCTGCACAACGAGCACGTGCAGAGCGAGCGACGGCTGCACCTCTTCATGGACGGCGTATCGGACTACGCGCTGTGCTTCCTGGAGCCGGACGGCGCGGTGTCCGGCTGGAGCACCGGCGCCGAGCGCCTCACCGGCTGGACGTCCGAGGACATCGTCGGGCTGGGCGTGGAGGTGCTCCACCCCGAGGAGGCCCTGGCCACCGGGTTGCCCCGCAGCTACCGCGAGCGCGCCGCGCGCGAAGGTCGCCTCCAGTCCGAGGGCTGGCGCCTGCGCCGCGACGGCTCGCGCTTCTGGGCCGAGACGCTGCTCACCGCGCTGCACGACGAGCGCGGCCGGCTCCAAGGCTTCGCCGAGGTGACGCGCGACATCACCGAGCGTCGTCGCGTAGAGCGCATGCAGGCCCTGCTGGTGGAGGCGGGCCGCGTGCTGCCCTCGCTCGCCACCGCCCCCGAGCTGGGCGCGGCGCTCACCCGCCTGTGCGTCCCGGAGATGGCCGAGGCGTGCGTCCTGTACTCGGAGGACGATGACGGCGCGGTGCGCCCGGTGGCCGTGACGTGCGCGGACCAGGGCACGCGCGAGCGGCTGTGGGAGCCGCTCCTGAGCCGCCCCGAGGCCGACGAGACGGGCCCCGGGCGCGTGGTGCACACCGGCCGCGCCGAGCGCTTCCTGGAGGTGGACCCCGAGCGCCTGCCGCCCGCCGTGCGAGACAGCGCCCAAGGGGAGCTGTGGCGCGCCCTGGGCGTGCGCTCCGCCCTCACCGTGCCGCTGGCGGTGGGCCCACGCACCGTGGGCGCGCTGAGCCTCTTGTCCACCCGCCCCCACCGCCGCTACGGCGCCGCGGACCAGGCCCTGCTGGAGGAGCTGGCCGCGCGCGCCGCGCTCGCCATGGACAACGCGCGACTGTTGGCCGAGGCCCAAGGCGCGCTGGAGCTCATCGGCGTGGCGGCGCACGACCTGGGCAACCCGCTCAGCTCCCTACAGCTCCGCCTGCGGCGCATGCGCATGCTGACCGCGAGCGCCCCGGACGCGCGCCTGCGCGATGGGCTCACCCTGGCCGAGGGCGAGACGCTCCGCCTGGGGCGGCTGGTGCACAACCTGCTGGACCTGTCGCGCCTGTCCGCGGGCCGGCTGGTGCTGGACACCGAGGAGCTGGACCTGGCGGAGCTGGCGCGCGAGGTGGTGGACCGCCACGCGGACCAGGCCGCCGCCGCCGGGTGCGCCCTGAGCGTGCGCGCCGACGAGGGCGCCACCGGCCCATGGGACCGCCAGCGCCTGGACCGCGTCCTCACCAACCTGGTCAGCAACGCCCTCAAGTTCGGCCCGGGCCAGCCCGTGGAGGTGCTCGTGGAGGTGGATGAGCACCACGTCCGGCTCGTCGTGCGCGACCGCGGCGTGGGCATCCCCAGCGACGCCCAGGAGCGCCTCTTCTCCCGCTTCGAGCGAGGCCACGCCACCGGCCACCAGCCCGGCTTCGGCCTGGGCCTCTACATCGTCCGCCAGCTCGTCGAGGCCCACGGCGGCTCCATCCGCGTCCACAGCCGGGTCGGGGAAGGCTCGGAATTCACGGTGGAACTTCCGCGCCTCCCCGCCGCGTCCATCCCCCTGGCGGCCGAGGCCCGTGCCTAGCGCCCTGGGGTGAGTACACCCCAGGCATGGCTTTCTATCTCCTTGATAACACTCGCCGTTCAGTCCCCAGCGGAATTGTTTCTTAAAAGTTGAACCTGTCTGTTCAATACGGATATTCTTCGTACGGCTAAAAAGTCCTGCTCTCCGAAAAGTCGGGAACAGGACGGATGCCGCCCTCCTCGCCCCCCAGCGAAAGAGGCCTTCGGCTCCACCAGCCAGGACGTCCCCCAGGCGTCCGCTTTCACACGTACGAAGGAGTTCCCCCATGGGTGGCATTGGAGCAGCTCGGACGCCTTGGACGCGTCTGGCGCGCGTTGCATCCCCCTCAGGAGTCCCGGGTCGTGCCTCGCTGCTGGCGATGGTGGCGGGCTTGATGGTCGCGTGCGGTGGGCAGGAGGCGGACGGCGAGCCGGCATCGTTGGAGTCCCAGGGACAGGCGCTGGCGGCGGACGACTCGGACCTCGCGCGCCGGCCGACCCAGGCGGCCGCGGTGCCGCTGGCCCTGGAAGTGAACAACGGCCAGGGCGTGCCCCTGAAGGTGCGCGCCGGCCAGGCCTTCTACGTGAACCAGCTGGACATCCGCGCGTCCATCAACGCCTTCAAGGATGAGGGCGTGAACGGGCTGCGCCGCGACGGTGACTTCACCGGCGTGGGCTGGATGGGCGTGCAGCAGGCGGACCAGGAGTTCGTGCTGCTGTCCAACGCGGACGGCACCTATACCCGCCGGCGCTTCTTCCGCGGCGCGGCGTGGATGGACCTGCCCAGCTTCTTCATCGTGGAGCCGGTGGACGCGCGCGGCTTCCTCACCGGCCTGCCCATCGTGCTCAACGCCGGCACCGAGCACGAGCGCCGCACCAACCAGGACGACTTCTTCATCCGCCGCTTTCGCGCCATCCAGTGGACGCGCGACTGCGTCAGCACCGAGAGCTGCGCGGGCGCCAAGGTCTTCGAGGAAGAGGCCCTGGTGGAGCTGAGGAACGCCTACGAGCACTCCAAGGCCCAGACGCTCACCTTCCGCGCGGACACCCGCGGCGTGCGCCTGCGCTGGAGCCTGCGCCCCGCCGCCCCCTGGTTCATCCCCGTGGAGCAGGTGAAGAACCCCGAGTTCGCCTACGGCTTCGGCATCGACATCCAGGCCCTTACGCCGCCGGGCGCCAACGGAACCTACGCCCCTGGGTCGGACATCACCTTCCAGCTCACACTTCGTGACGGCGCCGGCAAGCGACTTCACCCGAAGGGCAGCCTGCCCACCTACAATGAGGTCGTTCCGCCCGGCGCCCCCGGCAACGCGGCGGGAATTCAGTATTATTCAGCTTTCTTCGACCCCACGACGACGTATTACCGGCGGAAGCACCGGGAGCGGATGATGATGACGCAGCTCATCGGGCCGGCGCAGGACATCCAGCCCATCCGCACCATCATCGACCTGGAGGCCTTCCTGGATGACTCGGCGGACGTGCAGACGGTGGCGACCCCCGAGCGCGATGGCGTCTATGGCCAGTTCATGACGTTCCCGCCGGCCAACAAGCTCTTTGGCGGCGCCTTCTTCCCCAACGAGGGCCGCTGGGACGCGCCCGTGAGCGACACGTGGACGTACCACCTCCCGGCGAACGCGCGCTCCGGCACCTATCTGGTGTCCGCCAAGGCCCGCCGCGTGTACCTGGGTGAGGACCGTCCGGCGTCGCGCACCATCGAAATCCAGGTGGGCAGCCCGGTGCACACCGAGGCCAAGCTGACCACGGGCCCGTGCAACAGCTGCCACAGCCAGGGCGGCCAGCTGGCCGAGGTGCTGCACGGCAACGACAACCGCGCCGCGTGCGCGGCGTGCCACGCGCCGCTGGGCTTCGAGCTGGAAGGCCCCATCGTCGTGCGCACGCACTTCATCCACTCGCGCTCGAACCGGTTCGACGCGCCGCTGCAGAAGTGCTCCTCGTGCCACCTGACCCAGGACAGCACGCAGCGGACCAGCAAGGCCGCGTGTCTGTCGTGCCACAAGAGCTACCCGGACAGCCACGTGGCGAAGTTCGGCCCCATCGAGAGCATGTACGTCGGCGGGGGCCGCGAATCCTTCCAGCAGTGCACCGGCGCCTGCCACAAGACACACCCGGGCAGCGGCTTCTAGGCCGCCGCCCTTCTCGAGGAGGTCCTCCATGGCCCAAGTGAAGATGCAGACGGCTCGCACCACACTCGCCGAGCCGGCCGCCGCCGCGGAGGACCTCCTGCGCCAGCTCAACGGGCCTCCGCCCAAGTTGGTGACGCTGTTCGCGGCGCGCAACCGCAATCAGCTGGAACTCAATCGCGCGGTGCGCGCGCGGCTGCCCAAGGAGACCCGCCTGGTGGGCGCCACCACCGGCGGAGAGCTGGACAACGACGGCATCCACGAGGACACCGTGGTGCTGGGCGCCATGTCCGGCGACTTCGAGGTGGGCCTGGGGCTGGGCAGCGGCCTCACCGTGGACGCGTTCGGCGCGGGCGCGGCCGCCATCAAGCGCGCGTGCGAGGAGCTGGGCGTCCGGCAGCAGGACCTCAATCCGCGCCACTACGTCGGGCTCGTGATTGACGACGGCTTCCGCTACAAAAAAGAAGAGCTGCTCCTGGGCATCCTCGACAAGAGCCAGACGCTGGTGCTCGTGGGCGGCGGCGCCAGCGACTACAGCCGGGACCCGGCGCGCCAGTCCGCGCTGGTGCACGTGGACGGCGAGGTGGCCGGCGACGGCGTGCTGGTGGCCCTGTTCAAGACGAACGCGCCGTGGGGCGCGCTGCGCTCGCACTGGTACGTGCCCACCGGCGAGAAGCTCACCATCACCCGCGTGGACGAGACGCACACGCGCGCGCTGGAGATTGACGGCAAGCCCGCGGCGGCGCGCTACGCGGAGCTGTTGGACGTGCGCCCGGAGGACCTGGAGTTCGGCAGTCCGCGCGGCTTCGCGGTGCGGCCCACCGCGCTCAAGGTGGGCCGGGAGTACTTCATCCGCGCCGCGTGGCGGCCGCTGGAGGACGGCTCCATCCTGTTCGCCAACCTCCTCGAGGAGGGCAGCGAGCTGGAGCTGATGAAGATTGGCGACATGGCGGGCATGACGCGCGCCTTCTTCACCGAGGAGCTGCCGCGGCGGGTGCCCAACCCCCAGGCCACGCTCCTGTTCCACTGCAGCGGACGCATGTGGTACGCGGGCGCCACCGGCTCGGTGCCCCAGCTGTCGGAGGCGATGAAGGTCGCTCCCACGGCCGCTGGGATGAATGTGCACTTCGAGATCTACTCGGGGTTCCACATCAACACCACGCTGACCGTGCTGGCTTTCGGGGCGAACTGATTCATGGCCACCCAATCGTCTGTCGCGGAGCCCGTCGCGGGCCCTCCCTCCACCGTTCTGCTCGTCGGTAGCGAGCGGGAGTACGCCCTGGCCCGCACGGCCCTGGGGCGCGCGGGCGTCGCCGTGACGCTGGAGGTCGTCAGCACGCCGCCGGCGCTGGAGGCCGCGCTCGGCCGTCCGTGGGCGCTGGTGCTGTGCGGCGCGGAAGCGCAGGGCCTGGACTGGGCCAGGGCCCACGCCACCTGGAAGGCGCGGGGCCTGGAGCTGCCCTTCGTGGTGCTGTCGGGAGAGTGGAGCGAGTCCACCCTGTCGGCCGCCATGCGCGGCGGCGCGCGGGACTACGTCACCGAGGACCGCTACGGCCACCTGCCCTTCGTGGTGGAGCGCGAGCTGCGCCTGGCCTCCGAGGAGCGCCAGCACCTGGACACGGCCGGGGAGCTGAAGCGCACCAATTGGATCCTCGGCAACATCATCGACTCGCTGCCCTTCGTCCTCTTCGTGAAGGACGCGCAGACGCGCCGGCTGGTGGTGGCCAACCAGACGTTCGCGGACGCGTTCAAGGTCACCAAGGAGTGGCTGCTCGGGAAGCTGGACCACGACTACTTCCCGCAGGAGCAGGCGGACTCCTTCGTCGCCATCGACACGGAGATCCTCGAGACGAAGAAGATGAAGACGTTCGAGGAGGTGGCCCGCGCCGGAGGCGTGGACCGCATCTTCGCCACGCGCAAGATTCCGCTGCTGGATGACACCGGCACCGCGCGCTACGTGCTCGGCGTCACCGAGGACATCACCGAGCGCAAGCAGAACGAGGAGATGCTGCGCGCGTCCACCACGGAGCTGGCCGCGGCCAACCGGCAGCTCGCCGCCAGCCTGGAGGAAATCAAGCGCACGCGCGCCGTCTCCGCGCGCTCGCTCGCCAGCTACCAGCAGCGCGCGCTGCAGATGGAGATCATCCGCCAGCAGAACGAGGACCTGGACCGGCTGGCCCAGGAGCTGGCGGTGGCCAAGCGCAACGAGGAGGAGCGCGCCCGCGAGGCCGAGGCCGCCGCGCGCCTCAAGAGCGAGTTCCTGGCCAACTTCAGCCACGAGATTCGCACGCCGCTCAACGGCATCATCGGCTACTGCGACCTGCTCATGCGCGAGGAGGGCAACCGGCTCACGCCGCACGGCCGCCGCGACCTGGGCGTGGTGAAGACGAACGCGAAGACGCTGCTGGCGCTCATCAACGACATCCTCGACCTGTCCAAGATTGAAGCGGGCCGCGTGGAGGTCGTCACCGAGCAGGTGGACGCGCAGGAGCTGGCCGACGAGTGCATGGCCACGGTGAAGGAGTACCTCAAGGGCAAGGACGTGGCCCTCACCACGCACATCGACGACGTGGCGCGCATGGTGCGCACGGACGCGCTGAAGCTGCGGCAGATCATGCTCAACCTCTTGAGCAACGCCGCGAAGTTCACCGAGACGGGCGAGGTGGCGCTGTCCATGGCCTCCGCGGGCGGCGGTGAGCTGCTCATGAAGGTGGAGGACACGGGCGTGGGCATCCCGTCCGACCAGCTCCCCTTCATCTTCGAGAAGTTCCGCCAGGTGGACGGCTCCACCACGCGCAAGGTGGGCGGCACCGGGCTGGGGCTCGCCATCGTGCGCGAGCTGTCTCGCGTGCTGGGCGGCACCGTGGCGGTGACGAGCACCCTGGGCCGCGGCTCCACCTTCAGCGTGCGGCTGCCCAGCGTGCTCGCGGACTCGCCCAACCACCCGCGGCAGCACAGCGAGCGGCTGGTGCCGGTGGAAGAGGTGGCCGGGCAGCTGGCGCCCATGGCGCAGCCAGGGAGCACCGTGCTGGTGGTGGACGATGATCCGCTCATCCAGCAGCTCGTCGTGGGCCAGCTGGAGCCCGCGGGCTTCAAGGTGGTGACGGCGGATGACGGCATCTCCGCGCTCAACCTCGCGCGGCAGGTGAAGCCGCAGGCCATCCTCCTGGACATCCACCTGCCGCGGCTGGACGGGTGGTCGGTGCTCAGCCAGCTCAAGGGCGAGCCGACGCTGGCGGGCATCCCCGTCATCCTCGTGTCCGTGGAGGAGCAGCGCGCGCGCGGCTTCAGCCTGGGCGCGTGCGAGTACCTGGTGAAGCCCGTGGAGCCCGAGCGGCTGGTGGAGGTGGTGCAGCGCTGCCTTGCCACCTCGGGCGTCACCTCGGGCTCGGGCACCGCCGAGGTGCTGGTGGTGGACGACGACGCGGCCACCCGCGAGCTGGTCAGCCGCAACCTGCGCCGCGCCGGCTTCTCCACCAACGAGGCCCGCAACGGAGAGGACGCGCTGCTCAAGGCGCGCGTGTCGCCGCCGTCGCTGGTGGTGTTGGACCTGATGATGCCCAACCTGGACGGCTTCGAGGTGCTGCGCCGGCTGCGCGCGGAGAAGCTGGCCGTGCCGGTGGTGGTGCTCACCGGCAAGTCGCTGAGCCACGACGAGGAAGCGCTCCTGCGCGACGGCTTCGCGGGCTTCGTGCGCAAGGGCGGTCACGCGCTGGAGGACGTCATCGCGCAGGCCAAGGGGCTGCTCTTGTCCCAGCGCGCCGCCAGCGCCGGGCGGCTGCCCCGCGTGCTGTACGTGGAGGACAGCGCGCAGAACCGAGACATCGTCCGCCGCTACCTGGGCGGGCTGTTCGACCTCATCGAAGCGGAGGACGGCGAGCACGGCCTCGAGCGCGCCACCCGCGACAACCCCGACCTCATTCTGATGGACCTGTCTCTTCCCCGCCTGGACGGCTGGGAAGTCACCAGGCGGTTGCGAGCACTTCCCTCCGTGACGCAGGTCCCCGTGATTGCCGTCACGGCCCACGCCGGAAGGGAATACCAGGACAAGGCGCAGGCGGCCGGGTGCAATGCGTACCTGACCAAGCCCTTGGATCGTGAACAGTTGCTCGAGACCATCCGCAAGCATCTAGGGAGAAGCCATGGCTGAAGCAAAAACTCGCGTCCTCGTCGTGGACGACGACCCCGACCTGCTCGACCTCGTGCAGCGCTCGCTGAGCGCCTACGGATTCGAAGTGCAGACCCACACCTCCGCGCTGGGGGTGTCCAACATCGTGCGCGCGTCCGAGCCCGACTTCGTGCTCATCGACGTGAACTTCCCCGCGCTCAAGGGCGACAAGGTCGTTGGCCTCGCGCGTCAATACGCGCCGCCGGGGACGCGCTTCATCCTCTACTCGGCCTCGGATGAGTCCAAGCTGCGCTCCTTGGCGTTGGCCTCGGGCGCGGATGGCTACATCTCCAAGAGCGTCCAGGGCGCGGAGTTGGCCCAGAAGCTCCAGGCCATGCGCCTCAAACCCCGCCCGCCCAATCCCAATCCCGCACCTGTCGAGGGGTGAGCATCTGTCCGCGTGAGGCAATTCCCCCACGCGCGGGCATTTGGTGGTATGCAGCGAATTGATGTGACTCGCAGTAGTGATGTCATCACTGTTAGTCTCGTAGCTGCTTTACCCGTTTGAGCAGTGCCGTACCTCTGGTGCCCGCGGCTCCCCAGTCCCGCGGGCACGACCCCCAACGAAGTCCCTTCCGAAGTCCCTCACCCCCCGCTCGGAGGGCCTCATGCACTCGACCACTGATTACAGCCACGCGGAAAAACTGCGCCTCGAGCTGGAGCAACCGCTGTTCAACCCGCTGTTGAAGAAGTGGGTAGGCCGAGGGGAGTTGGACTACGAGCTGTATTTGAAGACGCCGACGCTGCTGTCGCTCCAGTCCACGGAGACGGAGCTGGTGGCGCATGACGAGCTGATGTTCCAGATCGTCCATCAGTCGCAGGAGCTGTGGCTGAAGTTGGTGTCGCGCGAGATGGTGGAGGTGGTGGACGAGTTGGATCGCGACTCGCTGTGGGCCGTGTCGTCGCGGCTGGAGCGCGTGGCGCGAATCCTCCGGTGCGTGTCGGCGGAGATGGCGGTGCTGGAGACGATGACTCCAGACACGTACCAGACCATCCGGCGCAGCCTGGGCAATGGCAGTGGTCAGGAGTCCCCCGGCTACAACACGCTGCGCACGGCGGCGAGCGGCATGGAGGACGCGCTGGACCGGCTGCTGGCGCGGCGGAGCACCACGCTGATGGCGGTGTACTCGGGCCACGGCACCACGGACCTCAAGCGCGTGTGTGAGCAACTGGTGGACGCGGACGAGGCCTTCCAGGGCTGGCTGTACGCGCACTTCCAGCTCGTCCGGCGGACCATCGGCGTGGACCGTCAGGTGAAGGCGCTGGATGGGTTGCCTTCGCAGGTGCTCGCGGCGCGGATGAACCTGCCGCTGTTCCGCAAGCTGTGGGACGTGCGCGTGGAGATGACGACGGCGTGGAAGCGCGAGGGCGGCCACGCGCCCGGCGTCGAGCGGAGCGCCGGCGGTGGATGCCCGGCCATGGCGGAGCTGCGCGCCGAGGCAGAGGCCGCGCGTGCCGCGGCGGGGGCGACGCCGGTGCTCGCGGATGCGGCCCGGACCGAGGCCGCCCAGGTGCCCGTGGCGGCGCACGCGGCCGGGGCGACGCAGGTGCCCGCGGCGATGCACGCGAGCCCGGCGCCGCAGGTGCACGCGGACCCGGCGCCCCCCATGCCCACCGCTGTCGCGAACCTGCCGTACAGCCGCGAGGAGATTGCGCGGATGGCCGCGGCGGCTGGCTGCCCCATGCACGCGGAGCTGGCGAAGCGTGGCGAGGACAGCGCCAAGGCGAACGCGATGAAGGCACCGCACGCCGAGGCCCACGCGGACGCGACGCACGGGCGCGACGACGCGCCTCGCGCGGCCGGGGCCCACGCTGGGCATCCGGAGCCGTCGCACCGTCGCCCCGAGGCGCCGCGCGCGGGAGCGCCGCACCTCACGCACGGGACTCATGCGGAGCCGCATCGCCGAGACGACACCCCGCGCCCCGCGCTCGCGCACGGAGCGCATGCGGAGCCTCAGCGCCGCGATGAGGCGCCGCGCGCCGGTGCCGCGCACGTCGCTCATGCGGAGCCGCATCGTCGCGATGAGGCACCGCACATCGGCGCGGTGCATGTCGCGCATGCGGAGCCGCATCGTCGCGACGACACCCCGCGCCCCACGCTCGCGCACGGAACGCATGCGGAGCCACATCGTCGTGAGGACACCCTGCGCGCCAGTCTGGTCCACGGTGCTCATGCGGAGCTTCGTGTCGGAGCGGTGCATGGCGTGCACTCGGAGGCGGTCCATCACGGGGGCCATGCCTCACATGCCCATGTGGACTCCGCGCACCGTCGCGACGAACTGGGGCGCAGCGCGGGAGGCCACCCCACGTCGCCCCATCGCGCGGTGGATCCCATCACCGCGGGCGCGCACCACGCTTCGGACTCGTCCACCCGCGCGAGCGTGGGCAGCCCGGCTCCCGTGCCCTCCACGTACCTGAACCCGCCCAGAGGGCGGTCATGACCGCTGCGCCCACGTCGCTCACGACGCTGCGCGCGCACTATCCCGTCCTCGCCTCCTGCACGTACCTCAACAGCAACTCCACCGGCGCCCTGCCGGTGGCCGTCGAGCGGGTGCTTCGCGAGTACTGGGACACCCTGCGCGCCTGGCGAGATGACGCGTGGGAAGGCTGGATGAACGGCATCCTCGGCTACGCGAACACGGTGGCTCGCCTCATCGGCGCGCCGCCGGGCTCGGTGGCCACGGATGTGAGCCTGAGCACCTTGCTCGGGCGGCTCGGCACCTGCTTCGACTGGAGCGGGCCGCGCCGCCGCGTCGTCGTGACCGACCTGGAGTTCCCCACGGTTCCCTTCCTGTGGAAGGGCTTCGAGCGCTACGGCGCGGAGCTGGTGGTGGTGCCCTCTCTCGACGGGCGCGTGGACGAGGAACGCCTGTGCTCGGCCATCGATGAGCGGACGCTGCTCGTCTGCGTCTCGCACGGGAGCTTCTCCACCGGCGCCGTCCTCGACGCCGCGCGCGTGGCGAAGGCCGCCCATGCGATGGGCGCGCTCGTCGCGCTCGATGCCTACCAGACCGTGGGCACCGTGCCGGTGGACGTGAGCGCGTTGGACGTCGACTTCCTCCTGGGGGGCGCGCACAAGTGGCTGAGCGGCTCCGAGGTCGCGTACCTGTACACGCGCCCCTCGCTGCTCTCCACCCTGCGCCCGGCCGCCACGGGCTGGCTCGCGGGCGATGCGCCCTTCACCTTCCTGCCCTCGGGAGACTACGCGCCGGACGCGCGCCGCCTCATGGCGGGGACGCCCGCGCCGCTGCTCGCCCTGCTGTCCCGTCCGGGCCTGGACCTGCTGCTGAGCGTGGGCGTGGAGGCCATTCGCGCCCACTCGCTCGCGCTCACCTCGCGCATCATCGCGCGCGCCGACGCGGCGGGACTGACGGTCGTGACGCCCCGCGAGCCCCATCGGCGCGGCGGAGTGGTGTGCCTGCGATTCCCCGGCGACACGGACGTGGTGAAGCGACTGGCCGCACGGTCTTTCATCTGCAGCCACCGCGGCTCACTGCGCATCGGGCCGCACTTCTACAACACCGCGGAAGAAGTGGAGGCCTTCATGGATGCGCTGACCGAGGAGCACCGGAGGGCGGCGGCATGAGCGCGCTCGCCATGGATGCAAGCTCGCCGCGCGCGCTGTTGCACCTGCTCTTCAATGGCGCGCGCGCCGTGGACGTGTTGGAGACCGCCCTGGCCCTGGGCCTGCTCGACGTGCTGGAGCCCGGCCCCGTCACGCTGGGCGCGCTGGCCGCGCAGCACAAGCTGGTGCCCGGCCGGCTCTACAAGTTCCTCGACTGCCTGGAGAGCCTGGGCCTGGTGAAGCGCGAGCAGGACTCCGACGCGCTGGAGTCCGCGCGCTACCGCGCCGTGCCGGGGCTGCGCGCCGCGGCCGAGTCCGTGCTGGGCCTGCACTCCCTGGAACGCGACCGCGAGCAGTACGCCTGGCAAGAGCTGCGCGGCCGACTCCCCGAGGTGCTGCGCGGCGCCCACTCGATGTCCACCGCGTCCTTCGACTGGCCTCCGCGCACCGCGTCGCAGGTGGAGGGCTTCGAGTCCAGCATGGCCGCGGGCCTCGGCCCCATCCTGGAGACGTTCCGCACGCACGCGGAGAGCCTCTTCTCGGCGGGGGCGCGGCTGCTCGACGTGGGCGGCGGCGATGGGACGCTCGCGGGGCACCTGCTCCGCGACCACGCGGGGCTCAGCGTGGACGTCTACAACCTGCCGGCCACCGAGCCGCTGGTGGCGCGCACGCGTCAGCGCTTCGAGCACCCCGCCGCGCGCATGGGCTTCGTGGGAGGAGACTTCCTGCGCGAGGCCCTGCCCACGGGTTACTCCGCGCTGTCCTTCGTGCGCGTGCTGCACGACTGGCCAGCCGAGGTGGCGCGGTCGCTGATGAAGGCCGCGTACGATGCGCTTCCCTCGGGCGGGCGCATCCTCATCTGCGAGGAGTTCCGCACCCCCGAGCGACTGGCCGCGCAGTTCTTCTGGTCCTACTTCCTCATGGGGGTGGACTCGTGCGTCAGCCGACTGCGCGAGGTGGACTTCTACCTGCGCACGCTGGAGGACGTGGGCTTCCACGCGCCGCACGTGAAGCCCGGCCCGTTCGAGCTGGTCGTCGCCCACAAGCCCTGAGGGCGGGTGTCTCGCAGCGGACGGAAGGGCGCGGTTTCTTGCTCACCGCGCCCTCGGCAATGCTCAACTCCCTGAAGCCATACGCAGACGGGAGGAGCCTCCATGAAGGGTCCCCGGTCACGGTCGGGGTGGAGCGCCGCGTTGAGCGGCGTGGGACTGGCGGAAGCGGAGCCTGGCCCCCGCGAGCACGGGGACGCGGGCGTGGGGCGAGTCGGCCCCGAGCGCGAGGTCATGGTGCCGGTGGATGACGCCACCGTGCTCAGGGGGCGCCTGGCGATTCCACCGAGCGCGGTGGGCATGGTGGTGCTGGCGCGCGGCAGTGACAGCAGTCGCGGCAGCCTCCGGCTCGCGCAGACGGCGGGGCTCTTGCGGCAGGCCGGGTTGGGCACCCTGCTCCTGGACCTGCTGACCCACGTCGAAGAGGAGGAGCGGCGCACGCGTCAGCTTCGCTTCAACATCGGACTGCTCGGCCTGCGCATGGCGGGCGCGGCGCGCTGGCTCCAGCGCGGCGCCACCACGGCCCGGCTGCGCGTGGGCTACTTCGGCTCGCACACGGGAGCGGGCGCCGCATTGTGCGCGGCGGCCTTGCGTCCAGACTGTGTGCACGCCGTCGTGTCGCGCGGTGGGCGGCCGGACCTCGCGGGGAGCGCGCTGACGCGCGTGCGAGCGCCCACGCTGCTTTTGGTGGGAGGAGCGGACGCGCTGGGCCTGGAGGTCAACGACCGAGCCTGCGCCACGCTGCGGGCCGACAAGCACGTCGAGGTCATTCCCGGCGCGACGCATCACTTTCACGGCCCCGGGGAGCTCGCGCGAGTGGCCGAACTCGCCTGCCAGTGGTTCCTCCAACATCTGGCCGAAACGCCCGCGTCCGCCTGGGAGGAAGCGCCCCCGCCATGAAGCGCGCGCGCCCCGGCGAGCGGCCCGCGGGAGGAGCGCAGCGCCGTGAAGAAGGCCTGTGCTCCGGGCGCGGGGCTCGCGCCCCCGCTCAACGCCCCGGACGAGGTGGCCAGCGCGGCAGCCACGCGGTGAACGTCGTGCCGCCCGACTCGGTGGAAGTCACCGCCAAGGTGCCGTGATGCGCGAGCACAATCTGCCGCGCGAGGAAGAGGCCCAGGCCCACCCGGCCCGCCTCCGTGTGCTCGCGTGGCTCGAAGAGGTGCGGCAGCCGCTCGGCGGGAATCGCCGGGCCTTCGTTGTGGACCTCGAACCGGACACCGTCCTGCGCGCCGTGACTGCCCACCGTCACCACGCCATCCGGCGCCCCGTGCAGCACGGCGTTGCTGACCAGATGCACGAGCAGCTGCCCCACGCGCTCGGGATCCCAATCACCATGGCCCTCGCCGGACTGCGCGTGCCGCAGCGCTCGGCCCGCATGCGCCTGCGCCATGCCGTCCAGCGCGTGCTCCACCAGCTCGTGCAGGTCGAACGAGCGGTACTGGAGCACCAGCCCTCCGCCCACCTTCGCCTGCGCGAAGTCGAGCACGCTCCCGAACACGCGGTGCACCCGCTCGGCCGAGGCGAAGATGCGCCCCACCGCGGACTCCAGCCGCCCGCCCAGCTCGCCGCTGCGCAAGAGCGCCAGCGCCAGCTCCTGGAGGGTCGCGAGCGGCCCATCCAGGTCCTCGCGCAGGATGCCCAACACCCGTCGCTCGAACGCCTCGTGCTCGCGCAGCATGTCCGCGAGCCCGCCGTCCTCCGCGTGCAGCACCACCCCGAAGCCGCCCGTCTCCGGCGGCAGCCGACGCACCGTCACCCGCGCCAGCTCGGTGCCCCCGTCCCGCCGCGCCACGGCCAACCGCTCCCGCGCGACGCCGTGCGCCTCCGCCTCTCGCAGCAACCGCGCGGGTCGTCCCTCGCGAGCCTCCCCTGCCCCGAAGAGGGCCTCGAACGGCTGACCCACGCGCTCCGCCGCGGGGTGCCCCCATCGGCGCTCGGCCCCCACGTTCCAGCTCGCCACGCGCCCCCCTGAGTCCACACGGACCAAGGCGAGCGCCTCCAGGTCCTCCACCGGCACGGTCCATCGCGAATCGACTTCAGGTTCGGCCATGACTTCCTCGTTGAGGCGCGCCAGCCAACGTTCCCCTCGAACTCAAGTACAGCTTGAAATCGAACAAGGACCGCAAATGGGTGGAATTTTTCACTCCCACGCGCACGGCCCGCCCGTTACGTTGTCCAGGTGCCAGCCGAGACCTCACAGCGCACGGTTCTCGTCGTGGAGGATGACCCAGACATCCGGGGGGCGGTCTGCGAGCTGCTCGAGCTGGAAGGCTACGGCATCGCCTCCGCCCGCCACGGCGCCGAGGCGCTCCAGTACCTGGACGGGCGGGCGCACCTGCCCTCCCTCATCCTGCTGGACCTGATGATGCCGGTGCTGGACGGCCAGGGGCTGCTGGAGCGGCTCCGCGCCGACACGCGGCTTTCCACCATCCCCGTGCTGGTGCTGACAGCGAGCCCCATGGACGCGCCGCCCGTGGGCGCCGTGGGGCTGCTGCGCAAACCCGTGCAGTTGGAGGAGCTGCTCGATGAGGTGGCCCTGCGCTGTGCACCGACGACGCACTGAGCCCGCGTGTCCCAGGAACGAACGCGCGGCCGGGATGGCGACAGCGCGTCGGGGCTGGGTGATACTCGGGGCGAGACGGGCCGTTCACATGGGAGTGCGGCCTGAACCTGTGGTGTCCGCGCGAACTTGGGGGGCAGTGCCTTGTCGGAGATGAAGATCCGCGTGCTCGTCGTGGACGATGACCAGGACCAGTTGGTCCTGGCGGAACGGACCTTGAGCGCCTTCGGGTTCGACGTGCGGACGCACCGCTCCTCGCTGGGCGTGTCCAACCTGGTGCGCACGACGACGCCGGACCTCGTCCTCCTGGACGTGAACATCCCGGCGCTCAGCGGCGACAAGGTGCTCGCGCTCGCCCGCGCGCAGGCGCCCAAGAGCACGCGCTTCATCCTCTTCTCCGCCTCGGACGAGTCCAAGCTGCGTGCGCTCGCGCAGGCCTCGGGCGCGGATGGCTACATCTCCAAGAGCGTCCAGGGCGCGGACCTGGCCAAGAAGCTGGAGCAGCTCCACAAGAAGGGCCGTCCTCCGACCCCGACCTGAGCGGCGCCACGCTCAGGCGGAGGGCAAGGCCGCCACCTCCAGGAAGGCGCCGCGGAAGTCGCCGCTCGCGCCCACCATGCGGAGGTTGAGGTTCAGCCCTCCGGTGGAGCGGAAGAACATCACCGCCTCGGGCGGCGGCTTCACCTTGAGGAAGCGCGTGGCGTTGCTGGAGAAGTGGTTGCGCAGGTCGCGGCTGACGGTGCAGGTCGCATAGTCATACGGCGTCGCGCGCAGCGGCCGGCCCGCGATGTGGAGCACCTCGCTGAGCAGCCCAGCGGCCTCGGGCCCCGGCAGCTCCACGGTGAAGCCCACCTCGCGACACAGCTCCAGGATGTCTGGCATCTCGTGCTCCAGGGAGAGCGCGAACATGCGCCGATTGACGTCCACGAAGCGCGGGCTGAAGCGTTTGACCGAGCCAAAGTCGAGCAATCCCAAGCGCCCGTCCGGCATCACCATGTAGTTCCCCGGATGCGGATCCGCGTGAATCTCACCCGCGCAGAAGAAGGGCCCGTAGGTGGCGCGGATGAGCTGGCGCGCCACGCGGAAGCGGTCCTCGGGCGAGGGATTCGTCGTCCCCCAGTCCTTCAATGTCTGTCCTGGCAACAGCTCGAGCGTGAGGACTCGCTCCGCGCTGAGCTCCTGGATGACGGTGGGCACGTACAGGTCTGGCAGGCGCGCCACGCTGCGCTTGAAGCCCTGGGCCAGCGAGGCCTCGCGGCGATAGTCCAGCTCCAGCATCAGCTCGTCGCGGAACTCCTGGAAGTAGGCGGTGCCGTCCAGCAAGCGGGACGTCTTGGACACGGTCTTCACCACCATGCCCAGGTTCTCCATGTCGTGGAGCATGGAGCGCGCGATGCCCGGGTATTGCACCTTCACCGCCACCGGCTGCCCGTCCTTCAACACCGCGCGGTGCACCTGCCCCAGCGACGCGGCGGCGAACGCCTCGGGCGTGAACTCGCGGAACAGCGCTTCGGGCGGCGCGCCCAGCTCCTCGCGCACCACTTGAACGACCTGCGCGTAGGACATGGCCGGGGCCTGGTTCTGCAAGCGGGCCAACACCTGCCGCACCTCGGGCGTGGCCAGGTCGGGGTCCATGGAGATGGCCTGCCCCAGCTTCATGGCCGCGCCCTTCATCTCGCCCAGGGTGGCGACGAGCTTCTCGGCCGTCCCCCGGCCCATCAGCTCGGGCGCCTGCCCGGCCATCCGCTTCGCCCCGGACTTGAGGGCCTCGGCCCCTACCTGGACGGAGAGCCCCGCCAGCTTGCGCAGCCGGGTGAAGCGACCCTGTGGAGGCAACGAATCATCGGAGTCGGAGGACATGACCGGACTGGATTAACGAGGAGCCCGTCCGGGGACGCAAGGCAAGCGCGGGTACCGCGAGCGCTCGATTACCCGCCCTACTTGGGGGATGGAGCGCCGCGCAGGCGGGACTTGAGCGCGCGCCAGCGCTTGAGCCCCTCCAGGTCCAGCGGGTCCACGCGCAGCGCCTGCTCGTAGGCGGCGAGCGCCTCCGCGTACCGGCCCACCGACGCGAGCGCATCGCCCGACATCCGATGCACCGCGGCCCGGCCATCCCGCCCGGGGTTGGCCGCGAGGAAGCGGCGGCGGCACTGCTCCAGCATCGTCACGGTGAGGCCCGCGGACAGGCAGCGCTCGATGCCCTCCACGTTGCCCAGGGCCGCGTCGTACTCGGCGCGGCGCTCCACGGGGCCCAGCGTCTGGAACGCCAACACCAGGCGCTCCAGCGTGCGATCCACCTGGGCGCGCTGGCTGGCCGACAGGGGCCGGGACTTGAGCAGCTCCAGGGAGCCTCGGGCGCGCTGGGTGCTGGTGCGCACCGCCTCGGCGGTCGCGTCGCGCGGCAGCTCCAGCACCGCGTAGTGGTCACCGGCCAACCGGCGGCGGAAGCCCTGGAGGATGACCTCCGCCTCGGGGTCCTCCGGCGCGGGCGTGGGCGGCGGCGTCAACGGGGTCTTCCGGTCGCCCGACTTCAAGCGCGCCAGGGCATCATGGAAAGCGGGGCCGGTGTCGCGAAGCTGCACGCCGAAGCCCGGCTGCATCCGCCACGCGCGCGCCTGCTCCACCGTCACGTGGCGCACCACCTCGCCGGAGCACGACAGCTCTCCGCCCGGAAGGCGCAGCACCAGGCTCACATCCGACAGCACCGGCGGCGGCGCCCCCTCCATCTGGAGGAACAGGCCCATGCGGCCCACCCACTCGCAGCGCAGGTCCTGCGTCGCGCTCGAGCCATCCCAGCGCACCCGCGCGGTGAAGGCGGGCGGGGCGGTGGGCGCCTCCGGCACCAGCGAGGTCTCGAGTGCGGCACGCAGCGCGGCGGCGGAGGCGAAGCGATCCTCGGGGCGCTTGGCCAACGCGCGCAGCAGCACGCGAGACAGGGCCTGGGGCACGCCGGGCCGCAGCGTATGCGGCGCCGCGGGCGTCTTCTGGAGGTGCCCGATGAGCACCTCCGCCGCGTTGCGCCCCGCGAAGGGCACCTGCCCGGTGAGCAGCAGGTAGCCCAGCACGCCCGCGGCGTAGATGTCCGTGCGCGCGTCCACGGCGCCGTCGCCGCACTGCTCGGGGGCCATGAACTCGGGCGTGCCCAGCAGCACGCCGACCTCGGTGGTCATCTGACCCACGGGCCGCGACAGCAGCTTGGCGATGCCGAAGTCCAGCAGCTTCACGCGGTGCTTGCCGCCGGTGCCCGGCACGAGGAAGACGTTGGCGGGCTTGAGGTCGCGGTGGACGATGCCGTGGGCGTGCGCGGCGCCGAGCGCGTCACACACCTGCATCATCAGCTCCACGACGAGCGCCGGGGCGAGCGGCTCGGTGGCGAAGCTCGCCAGGTTCTGCCCCTCCAGGTACTCCATCACCAGGAACGGCCGTCCGTCGCGCGCGTCCAGGTCGTAGAGGGTGACGACGTTCTCGTGCTGCACCAGCGTCAGCGTGCGCGCCTCGGACAGGAAGCGGGACACCAGCTCCGGCTCTTGCGCCAGATGCGGGTGCAGCACCTTGATGGCCACGCGCTTCTGGATGAGGGCGTGCTCCGCCAGCACCACCGTCCCCATGCCGCCCCGGCCCAGCTCGCGCACCACGCGGAAGCGGCCGAACTCCTGGCCCACCAGCGACTCTGCCGCGCCCGCCATCAGCGGCGCCACGGGCGTCACGCCGGGGGACTCGGGAGGCGGCGTCCCCGCGTACAGCATCGTGCTTCCCCCCGTGTCCCGGTCACGCAGCAGCGTGGGGCAGTCCCCCGCATGGGAATGCGGATGCGGACACGAGCAACTCTGGGACGACGGAACGAGCACGGGGTTCAGGGGACGTGGGGTGTTGGAAAAGTGACGCGGCGGGGCGTCTTGCGATGGCCGTGCCACGAAGGAAACAGGCGCAGGGCCGCGGTGGCGAGAAACGATGGCTGGGAGGCGCCTCGGACTGTGGGCAGTGTTCGCAAACGTGCGCTCCCGGACTCGCGCGGAGCTCCTCCTGTCCTCCGGCGAAAGCTACAGCCATCCCATTGAAGAATCTTCTTTCCCCACCACACAACGCACATCCTGTGACTTCTTGAGCATTATCCGCCAGCGAACAGGCTCCTTCGAGCAGGCGACCTCTCCGGTCCGAGGGCGAATACCGCTCAAGCCTTGAAAGTGACGACAGGTATCCGGGCTCCGCGTGGAGCCCTGGACTTGAGGCGGAGGGCTGTTCCGGTCGTCCAGGAGAGACGCGGTCGCGTTCTGGTCGGACGCTCGCCGGACGGGAGGGCGCCCACCATTCCGCGCCGGGGGGCGGGGGTGTTCGTCTACTGTGGCTCGGTCTCGGAAAGGTCAGTGCTCGCCTCATGGGTAGTGGTCGTGTGCTCTCGCCAGTTCTCCTCGTCGGCGCCGGAACGGGCGAGGCCACCTGCGGCATTCTCTATCTGGCCAGCTACCTGAGGCGCGGCGGCATCGAGGCCTTCGTCCGGCTCTACGACGGAGACGAGACCGAGGCCGAGGTCGCGCGCACGTTCGAGGCGCTCATCGCCCGAGTGCGGCCCAAGCTGGTGGGCATCAGCTTCAAGTGGTTCCACCACGTGGACCGCGCGCTGCTCATCGCCCGGACCGTGAAACGCATCGACCCGGAGATTCAAGTCGTCGTGGGCGGCAACTCCGCCTCGTATTGGTGGCGGGAGCTGAGCGCGTACGACTGCATCGACCGCATCATCTTGGGTGACGGAGAGCGGCCGTTGCTGGCGGTCTGCCAGGGAGATGCGTCACCGCCCAACTGCGTGACGCGGGCGCCGGACGGACAGCCGCGACGCCTGCCGCTGGGGTACGTGCAGGGCGCGACCAACAGCGAGGACGTCCACTACTCGCACTTCCACGAGATGTTCCTGAGCCAGATGGACCTGCACTCCTTTTCGGGGTGGGTGGCACCGGGCAAGGGGTGTGGCGAGAACTGTCTGTATTGCGGCGGGGCGCGCGGCAATCAGAAGGCGGGGTTCGGGCGCGCGAAGCCCTTCCTGCGCGCGGAGGAGAGCGTGCGCAAGGACCACGCCGAGATCGCGTCGCGGACGTGGCAGCTTCGCTATGACTTCTCGGGGAGCACGGCGGAGTTCCTGGGGGGCACGTGGGCGGGCGTGGACTTGTCGCGCCACTGCTGCACGTACTTCCTGTGGGGCGTGCCGCGCGTGGAGCTGGTGGACGCGCTGGCGGCGACGTTCCAGCGCGTCTACATGGTCGTCGACATCGGGTGTTTCTCCGAGCAGCAGCGCCTGGAGCAGATGCGTCGCGGGTTGCTGAAGCCCTGCGCCACGGACGCGGAGCTGCTGGCGCTCATCGAGGCGAGTCGTCGCCACGCGAACCTGGGCATCGAAATCTCCGGCATTGGCGGGCTCCCGTTCGCGAGCCGGGACACGCTGGCCGAGGAGCTGCGGCTGGTGGAGCGCATCATCGGGATGGACTGCGTGGTGGGCTATCAGCGGCTGGAGGCGCAGCCCGGCGCGCTGGTCACGGAACATCCCGCGCGCTTCGACATGGAGACCGAGGCGAGAACGTTCACGGAGTTCCTCGACTACTTCGAGCGGCGCGAGCCCGGGAACCACTCGGTGCCGATGATCCGCTTCCGCGATGCGGGGCTGGAAGCGGCGGTGCAGCGCACGTCCGACCGCGTGGACGCGATGGCCTGGAAGCACCGGGACGCGAAGCGACAGGTGACGGTGAATGACGGGACGCGGCTGCGGAACACGGCGCCGTGGACCCAGCGCTTCACGTTGGGCGAGTGGCTGGGGAATCACCGGGCCACGGCGAAGGTGGCGCAGGAGCCGGTGACGGTGCTGCGCTCGGTGGATGGCATCACGCTGAGCTGCGCGCCGTCCGTGAGTCCGCGGAAGTTCTCGGACCCCTCGCTGGTGCAGGGCGAGGACGGGACCATCCTCCTGAAAGCGCTGGGCACATTCGAGCGGCCCACGACCGTCTCCAGCGCGGTGGCGCAGCTCGGGAAGAAGGCGCGGTTGGATCCGCACTCCGCACGCGAAGTGATTGACCACCTCGTGGACGGCCGCTTCCTCCAGCCCGCCTGAAGCGCCCCTTCGGGAAAGGACCCGAGGGCTCTCCGCCGCGTCCAATGCCAAGAAGTGGTCACTCCCCTTTCCATGGGGCAGGCGGGACTCCACCTCGGCGTGAAATGATCACCACCGAACAGGGTCGGACATGTGTTGAGCGCTGATCGCGCGGGCCCCTGCCTATCGTGCGGACCTCCATCCAACTCGGGAGTCCCCGCATGTCGACGGTCTACGAAGCGCCGGGTCAGAAGGGCAGCAAGGCGCAGTTCAAGAGCCGCTACGGAAACTACATCGGCGGTGAGTTCGTCCCGCCCGTGCGCGGGCAGTACTTCGAGAACATCAGCCCCGTCACCGGCAAGCCCTTCTGCGAAGTGCCGCGCTCCACCCACGAGGACATCGAGAAGGCCCTCGATGCCGCGCACAAGGCCAAGGACTCGTGGGGCCGCACCTCCGTCACCGAGCGCTCGGACATCCTCCTGCGCATCGCGGACCGCATGCAGAAGAACCTGGAGATGCTCGCCGTCGCCGAGACCTGGGACAACGGCAAGCCCGTGCGCGAGACCCTCGCCGCCGACCTGCCCCTCGCCATCGACCACTTCCGCTACTTCGCCGGCGTCATCCGCGCCCAGGAAGGCACCCTCGGGCAGATCGACGAGCACACCGTCGCGTATCACTTCAAGGAGCCGCTCGGCGTCGTGGGGCAGATCATCCCCTGGAACTTCCCGCTCCTCATGGCCGCGTGGAAGATGGCCCCCGCGCTCGCCGCCGGAAACTGCGTGGTCCTCAAGCCCGCCGAGCAGACCCCCGCCACCATCCTCGTCCTCATGGAGCTGGTGGGCGACCTGCTCCCCCCCGGCGTCGTCAACGTCGTGAATGGCTTTGGCATCGAGGCCGGCAAGCCGCTCGCCAGCAGCAAGCGCGTGGCCAAGGTGGCCTTCACCGGTGAGACCACCACCGGCCGCCTCATCATGCAGTACGCGTCCGAGAACCTCATCCCCGTGACGCTGGAGCTGGGCGGCAAGTCCCCCAACATCTTCTTCGAGGATGTCTTCGCCAAGGACGATGACTTCGCCCAGAAGGCCCTCGAAGGCTTCACCATGTTTGCCCTCAACCAGGGCGAGGTCTGCACGTGTCCCTCGCGCGCCCTCGTCGCCGAGCGCATCTACGACGACTTCATGCAGAAGGCCGTCGAGCGCACCCGCAAGGTGGTGCAGGGCAACCCGCTCGACCCGGAGACGATGATTGGCGCGCAGGCCTCCAACGACCAGTTGGAGAAGATCCTGGCGTACATCGACATCGGCAAGAAGGAGGGCGCCAAGGTGCTCATCGGCGGCGGCCGCAAGACGCTGCCCGGCGCGCTGGCCGAGGGCTACTACGTGGAGCCCACCATCTTCGAAGGCCACAACAAGATGCGCGTCTTCCAGGAGGAGATCTTCGGCCCCGTCGTCTCCGTGGCGAAGTTCAAGGACGCGCAGGACGCGCTCGCCCTGGCCAATGACACCCTCTACGGCCTGGGCGCGGGCGTGTGGACCCGCGACACGCACACGGCGTACCGCATGGGCCGCGCCATCCAGGCCGGTCGCGTCTGGGTGAACTGCTACCACCTGTACCCGGCGCACGCGGCGTTCGGCGGCTACAAGCAGTCCGGCATCGGGCGCGAGACGCACCACATGATGCTCAATCACTACCAGCAGACGAAGAACATGCTCGTCAGCTACGACCCGAAGCCCATGGGCTTCTTCTGAGCCACCGCCCATGCGCGTCCCGCGCGTCGATGTGACGCCCACCGCCGAGGCTCTGCTCCGCAAGATGCAGGGCCTCCACGGCCCGCTGATGTTCCACCAGTCCGGAGGATGCTGCGACGGGAGCGCGCCCATGTGCTTTCCCCGAGGCGACTTCCTCGTGGGCCAGGAGGACGTGTACCTGGGCAGCATCGTGGACACGCCCTTCTACATCTCGGGGCCGCAGTTCGAGTACTGGCGGCACACGCACCTCACCGTGGACGTGGTGCCCGGTCGCGGCAGTGGCTTCTCCGTCGAGGCTCCCGAGGGCGTGCGCTTCCTCATCCGCTCACGCGTCTTCACGGATGACGAGTACCGCGCCCTTCAGCAAGAGGGACCTCCACCCCGAGGCCCCCAGCCCTGAAACCTCCGCCGCCCGGCCTCACGTGCCGGGCGGTGGAGCGCACGGCAGGTGCACGGTGAAGGTGGCGCCCTGCCCCGGCAGGCTTTCGACCTCGATGCGCCCGCCCAGCGCCTCCACGATCTGGCGGCTGATGTAGAGCCCCAGCCCCAGGCCTCCGTAGTTCCGCTCGGACACCGCGCGCTCGAAGCGCCCGAACAGGCGGGGCAGCGCGTCTGCGGGAATCCCAATCCCCTCGTCGCGGACCTCCACCCAGGCCTCGCCACGCTCGCTCCGGCCCGTGCTCACCCGGACGGGCCGACCCGCGCCGTACTTCGCCGCGTTGGTGAGCAGGTTCACCAACACCTGGTCCAATCGCAGCGCATCCCATTGCCCCCGCAGCGGCTCGCGCGTCTCCACCGACACGGGACACCGCGCCTGCGCGAAGACCTCGCCCAGGCGATCCACCGCGTCGCGCGCGGCCTGCGCCAGGTCCACCTCCGTGGGCGCCAGCGACAGATTGCCCAAAGACAGCCGGCTCACGTCCAACAAGTTGTCCACCAGCGCGGTGAGCCGCTGAACCTGCCGCATCGCCGTGGTCAGCCGCAGCCCCACCTGCGAGCCCGTATCCGGCCCCAGCGCGCGCTCGATGAGCCCGTGCTGGAGGATGAGGCTGGTGAGCGGGGTCTTCAGTTCGTGGCTCGCCACGGAGAGGAACTCGTCGCGCATCCGCACCGCCGCCTGCGCTTGCGCGTGCGCGACCTGGAGCGCCTCGTACAATTCGGCGCGCTCCAATGCCTGGGCGCACTGCCGCGCCAGCGCGTCCAGGAAGGTGCGCTCCGCGGACGTGAAGTTCCGCGTCGCCTCCCAGCCGAGCAGCAGGTAGCCCATCACCCGCAGCTCGGTCATCAAGGGCAGCGCGGCGCGCGCGCCCTCGCCCGTGGACTCCGTCGCGGCGAACTCCTCGGGGTGCTCGGCATGGAGCACGGACCGCGAGGAGAACCACAGGGACTCACGCCGCGCTTCCACGCGCGCCAGCATGGGCGTCGAGGCCACCGTCTGGAGCATCTGGAGGCGCTCCTTCATGACGGGGCCATAGCCCGCGAGCCGAAGGGGCCGCACCCGCCCCACCGCGTCTCGCATCAGCACCGCGCCGCGCACGGCGCCGCTGGCTTGCAATCCCTCTCGCACCAGCACGTCCGCCACGTCCTCGGCGGTGACCGCGCGAGACAGCGCGGCGGTGACCGCCTGGAGCCGCTCGGTGCGAGCCTGCGCCTCGCGCGCCTCCGCGTACAGCAGGGCGTGGTCCGCCGCGAGGCTCGCGCGCCGAGCCAGCTCCATGGCCAGCGCGAGGTCCGCCTCCGAGTAGCGCCGCCCGCCGTCCTCCACCACGAAGCTCACACACCCCAGCACGCGCCCGCGCGCGCGCAGCGGCACCACCATGAGGCCGCGCAGGCCCCACGCGCGCAGCAGCGCCAGGTGCTCGGCGTCCCGGGCGAGCGCGTCGCGCTGCGCCTCCGTCAAATCTGGGAGGAACCAGGGCTGCCCCGCGCGAAGCACCTCCGCGACATCGCCCTCGGGCCCCGCGCCGAGCGGCCAGCGGCGCCCCAGCTCGCGCGCGATCCCCGCGCGCTCCGGGTCGCGGTGCGACAGGGCCACCCGCTCCACCGTCCCATCCTCGGTGAGCAGATCCACCGCGCAGCCATCCGCGAGCCTCGGCACCGCCAGCTCCGTCAGCCGTTGAAGCAGTGGGCGACACTCCAGCGACGACGACAGCACCTCGCCCGCGTGCTCCATGAACGCGAAGCGATCCTCGGCCGCCTTGCGCTCTCGGAGGTCCTGCACCACCACGGCGCGGTAGGCCACGCGTCCATCCGCGCCGCGCAGCGCCACCGCGTCCACCAGCACCGGGAACTGGACGCCGTTGCGCTGGACGCGCACCTGCTCGTAGGTGTGGTGCCCTCGGTCCAGCGTCGTGGCGAGCTGGGCGGGAAACGCCTCCCAGGACTTGGCGGACATCAGCGCGCGCACCGGCACGCCGATGAGGTCCGCGGGGCAGTCGTAGCCGTGCATGCGCGCGTAGGCGGCATTGACCGCGTCCAGGAGGCCCGTTTCGGGATCCACGCTCGCCATGCCCAGCGCCGCGTGCGCGAAGAGGCGCTCCCATCCGTCGAGCGCGCGCGCCTGCCGGGCCATGCCCTCTTCCAGCACCTCGGCGCGTTGGAGGGCACGCACCTGGGACGTGACCTCCACCACCGCCATCAGCACGCCGTCCACCTGCCCGTCGGCGTCACGCAGGGGCTGGCACAGCATGTCGAAGAGGGCCTCGTCGAGCTGGCCGTCTCCGTGTCGGTCCAGCGCCACGGGGAACGCATCTCCGACGAAGGGCTCGCCCGTGCGCAGCACGCCCTCAATCATGTTCATCACGCGAGGCTGCGCCGCGACCTCCGGCAGCACGACGCGCAAGGGCAGCCCCAGCGAGATGCCCCGCCCCACGAACTTCTCCGCGCGCGTGTTCACCAACTCGAAGACGAGGTCGGGGCCCCGCAGCAACACCAACGCCACCGGGGCCTGCATGAGCAGGGAATGAAAGGGCGCCAGCGAACCGGGCCACGGCTCGGCCGCCGAGACCATGGCCCGAGCCAGCGCCTCCACCGATGCGGAGGCGTGCTCGGGAATGGGCTCCGGGGCAGGAACCACCGGCGGGACTGGGGAGAGAGCCGACATGGGGCGTCCCAGATAATGACGCCAGCCACGCGGCGCCGACGGCCCGAGGCCCCCGCGCACGAGCCAACTGTCATCCAGACAACCTCGCAGACCGCTGGAAGAGCAGGTTCCCCCCAGGCATGGACCGCCGCGTCATGGCGCCCGGCGCGTCACCCCAGAACGCGCCCGCGTTCCTTCCGCACGCGCGCCGCGATTCCACCCCCACGGGCCGGGCCCATCGGGCGCCCCTGGGGCCGCGCCTCGGGCGACTCGCCGCGCCGCCGACACGCCAGGTCTGCTCCTTCTGCGCCCCCACCCCACTCCCGAAGGCACCCTCGCCAACGGAGAGCCCGAGGCATGTCGCATGCAACGCAATGTTTCATGGGGAACAAACTACAGACGGGCACCCATCACACGGTGCTCGCGGGGGAGAGCATCGAGAGCCTGGCCTACGACTCGGGACACATCGGCACCACGCTCTGGGACCACGCGGAGAACGAGGCCCTCCGACAGAAAGGCCGAGACCCCAACGCGCTCGCGGAAGGTGACGTCGTCTTCATCCCGCCGTTTCGCGAGAAGAAGGTCGGAGTCAAGACAGGCGCGGTGCACAAGTTCACGCGCCGGGGCGTGCCCTCGGTGCTGCGCTTTCTTCCGCTTGTCTTTGGACAGCCCTTGCCCAACACGCCCTTCACGGTCGTGGTGGATGGCAAGGAGACCCCGGGCAGGACGACCGACAAGGGCCTCGTGCAGTGCTTCATCCGCCCCGATGCGCCGCGCGCCACGGTGCTCGTGGGCGAGGAGCCCGTCCTCCTCACCTACGAGTTGGACCTGAGGTTGCTCGCGCCCGTGGAGACGCCGCACGGGACGCTCACGCGGCTGCGCAATCTGGGGCTCTATGACGGCCCGCTGGAGAATCCGGCCGAGGACGCGCTGCCGAGCGCCCTGCGCCGCTTCCAAGAGCAACAAGGACTTCCCTCCACGGGTGAGCTGGACGCACGCACCCGCGAAACCCTCCTCGCGCGCCACGGGCGCTGAGCCACCTCCCGAGCCTACCCATGATTCAGATCTCAGCTGCCCAGAAGGGTGCCCCTCCCGCCAAGCTCATGGAGGCCGCGAAGCAGGCCGCCGCGTGGCTGGTCGAGTACAACCAGTTCGCGTCCTCCGGCCTCTCGGCGGATAAGATCGCGGAGAACCAGGCCAAGTTCCTCAAGGAGCTGGAAATCAGCTCAGACAGCTACGCGCCTCCCGCGGTCAAGGAGCAGCTCGTCACCTGTCATCATGGGAAGTGCGCGTACTGCGAGACGCGCATCATTCATAACCACTACGGTGACGTGGAGCACTTCCGTCCCAAGAAGGGCGTCACCTTCTACGACAAGACCGGGAAGATGGCGACCATCCCCGACGCGTACTTCTGGCGCGCGTTCGACCTGGCCAATCTCTTCCTGTCGTGTGGTGTCTGCAACGAGCAGTACAAGAAGAACTATTTCGGGTTGCTGCCGGACCTCACCCCCACCGACGCCGAGCGGACCTACGTGGGCGTGGGGCCCTTGCAGAAGAAGCCCATCGCGGAGCGGCGACAGAGCCCCGCGCACCCCAACCTCGTCGAGCATGCGGTCCTCATCGATCCAGGACTCGATGATCCACGGCTCCTCCTCTACTTCAACCCGGAGACCGGCGAGGCTCTCCCCAGTCCGCACATCCAGTTGGTCGGCGGCGACAAGGACCTCGCGTTCGCGCGCACGCACAAGACCATCGAGGTCATGGGCTTGAATCGTCCGGCGCTCCTTGCGGAGCGCAAGCTGCATCTCCAGGGCTTGAACCTGCTCCTGATGCCCATCCTCAACGACCTCCACGGGCTCGTGGCCTTCGCGAAGTTCGGGGCGTTGATCGAGCAGAAGAAGCTCCCCACGCCCCCGCGCTCCGATCCCTACGCCGGGGCGCTCGCGCAGGCCGCGGCGGCCGTGAAGCAGCAGCGATCCGGCACGGCGGCCGCGCTGGCCTTCGACCGGCTCGTCGAGAGCATCCAACCCTGGGCTGAGTACTCAGCGCTCGCGTTGGACGCGGTCACGAGATGGAGCGTGGTGGAGTACATGAAGCTGAGCGCCGCGCAGTCCGTCCAAGCCACGACGCAGGCCTCGGCGGGGAGCGCGCAGATTGGCGCCACGCATACCCTGGCGCCTCGGGTCCCAGAGATGTTGCTCAAGACGCTGGCGAATCAAATCCCAGACTACCGACAGGTGGTCACGCTCTATTGCAAGCACCGTTGGGCGGCCAGCGCCGAGGACAAGGACGAACAGACCGAGTTGCGGCGACAACTGCATGGGGAGATGAACGCGCTCATCAACGACTATGAGTACCGGTGGAAGGCGTTCAGTCAGCGCATCACGGAGTTCAGCACCCAGGAAGGCATGCTCCGCCACAACTTCCTCAAGGAGGAGGTGGAGAACTATCAGGCGGACCTTGCCCGAGGCATCGAGGACGCGGCGGATGAGCCACACCTCCTCGACTGTCTCCAGAACGTGGACAAGGCACTCACCCCCGTCTTCGCTCAGATGCTCGCGAGCAAGGACATCGACCAGGCCAAGGCACTCAACGCGCATCACCGCAAGCTCCTGGTGACGGAGATACCTGCGTTCTATGTGCAGCGGATCCAGATCGCGAACACGCAACATGCTTCCACGAAGTCGATGACCCACTGGCAGAAGCAGCATGGGTTCTTCATGGAGCGACTGGACCACACGCTCGGAGCGGCGCCCCTCGACAAGTTCAGGAAGGACTTCCTGGAACTCACCGAGGATGACTTCATGGACCTCTATGAGCGCCTCACGGACCTCATCGTGCGCTACCGGCTCGGAGACCTCTACAACAAGACCTCGAGCAGCCGCGCGGACCCGCTGAAAGAGGGGATCCAGGAGATGCTCGTGCAGATCCGTACCCTCGGCGCAGGCAAGCCGCTCGCCAAGATCGCGGCGATGAAGCGGCTCACCGCCATCAGCATTCGCTGAGTGGCCTCAGCCGCGTCGCGCGGGAGCGAGCGCTTGGTAGACTTTCTCCAGCAGGGTCTGGATGTCGAAGGGCTTCTGGATGAACTCCAGCTCGGGAAACTTCCGGCGCAGGAGACTCACGTCCACCGCGCTCATTCCCAGCAGCGCGATGTCCCGCAGTCTGGGATTGGCGCGGATGGCCTCCACCAAGGCCGGCCCATCCAACACCGGCATCATCCAGTCCGTCAGCACCAGGTCCGGCGTGTCTCGCTCCAGATGCGCCAGGGCCTCACGGCCGTGCGCGGCGCAGAGGACTCGAAAGCCTTCGTCGCGGAGGAGATCCGCCACCGCTTCGAGGATGCCCTGCTCGTCCTCCACCACCAGCACCGTGACAGGCCCCGCCACGCGCCCCGCCGCCTCCGAAGCCTTCAGCTCATCCAAGACACACCCGCTTCCCCTCCCCTGCCTCGGGTCTCGTTCCTTCCGCCGACTCCGGTTGTTCGGCAGAGGACATGACGCTGGCTCATACCGTAAAAGGCCGTGACTCGCCTCTGTCACGCACCGGCGAGCCATGGGAGCGCGCACCGTGGAAACCCTCGTCCGCTTCGCCGAAGGACTCGGCCGCTTCTCCGCCCGATTCGTCCCCAGCGCCTTCGCGATCGCCGTGCTGCTCACCCTGCTCACCATGGGGTTGGCCTTCGGCTGGGCCGGGGCCACGCCTCCCGCCATCCTCGACGGCTGGGGCGGCGGCTTCTGGGAGCTGCTCACCTTCTCCATGCAGATGGCGCTGGTCATGTTCACCGGCTACCTGCTGGCCCTCACCGCCCCGGTGAAACGGCTGCTGGAGAAAGTCGCCGGACTCGCCCACTCCCCACGCGGCGCCACCGCACTCATGGCCCTGGTCTCCATGGGACTGGCCTACATCAACTGGGGCCTCTCGCTCGTCGCCAGCGCCATGCTCGTGCGCTTCATCGCGCGACGACGCCCCGACGTGGACTATCGCCTCCTGGTCGCGTGCGCCTACTTCGGCATGGGCGCCACGTGGCACGCGGGCCTGTCCGCCTCCGCGCCCCTGCTCGTCGCCACGCCCGGTCACTTCCTCCAGAAACAACTCGGCATCATCCCCATCGACCGCACGCTGTTCTCCGCCTTCAACCTGGGCCTCACCGCCGCCTCCGTCGCGCTGCTCACCGCCCTGGCGTGGGCGCTCCACCCCAGCCCCGGCCGCGCCGTCCACGTGGACCCCGCCGTGCTGGAGAAGCTCAGCGACTTCGTCCCGCCCGAGCGTCCTCCCGGCAAGCTGGCCCCCGCCGTGTGGCTGGACCACTCGCGGTGGCTCAACACCGTGTTCGGCGTGCTGGGGCTCGCGTGGCTGGGACACACGCTGTGGCTCAACGGCGGCTGGCGCGCGCTCAACCTCAACGTGGTGAACTTCACCTTCCTCACGTTGGCGGTGCTGCTGCACGGCACGCCCGCGCGGCTCTTGAAGGCCAGCGAAGAAGCGGGCGGCGTGCTGCACGGCATCGTGCTCCAGTTCCCGCTGTACGCCGGCATCTACGGCATCTTCAAGGCGACAGGACTCACGGACCGGATCGGCGAGCTGTTCGTCTCGCTCTCCACGCAGAAGACGTTCCCCGCCATCGTCTATCTGTACAGCGGCGTGGTGAACTACTTCGTCCCCTCGGGCGGCTCCAAGTGGGCCATCGAGGCGCCCTACCTGCTCGACGCCGCGAGCCGCCTGGGCGTGTCTCCCGAGAAGGTCGTGCTCGCCTATGCGTGGGGCGACATGGCCACCGACCTCATCCAGCCCTTCTGGGCGCTGCCCCTGCTCGCGGTGGCACGGCTGGAGTTCAAGGACATCCTCGGCTTCCTCCTGGTGGCCTTCCTGGCCTACCTGCCGCTGGTGACGCTGGGCTTCTTCCTCTTCGGGTAGGAAGGGGGCTCGGAAATCGTGCTACACCACGCGCTGTGGCCGGATGTGGGCCGGCCCGCAATCACAAACGAGGGGACCCCAAGCCATGATGAAGACCCTGACGCGGAGCGTGGTGTGTGCGGTGGTGAGCCTGGCGCCGATGGCGATGGCGCAGGACGCGGCAGCGCCCGAGGCGCCCAAGGAGCAGGTGAAGGCACCGAGCGCGGACGCCGTGCGCGACACCTGGAACTACTTCTACAAGGGGCAGGGCCAGGGTCCCATCCTGGTGGAGGCCAAGCTGTGCACCGAGGTCGCCAAGGAGGGCGCGAACAAGTTCGAGTGCACCGGCGAGGTGGGCGCCGAGGGCGTGAAGGCCGGCACCTCCGTCATGCTGTGGCAGAGCTACCTGGTGCCGCAGGGTGACTCGGTGGAGGACCTGCTGGTGCAGGTGAAGCAGGGCAACGTGGTGCGCGAGACGAAGGACGTGAAGGTGAAGGGCGATGGCTGGCGCGCGCGGCAGTGGACCGGCGTGCGGCTCAACAAGCCCGGCGCGTGGACCGTGAGCATCATGCGCGGCGACACCGTCCTCAAGGAGGTCCAGGTCAAGGTGCTGTAGTCCCCGCGCCACTGGACGGAAGCACACGACGCCCGCCCGGGACCGGAACACGGCCCCGCGCGGGCGTTGTCACGTCTCGCGATGACTACGGCGCCACGTAGCCCGCCTGCGCCGCCGAGGTGGCCCACTGCGGCGTGCGCGTGTTGATGAGGCGGTGTTGCAACACCAGACTCCCGCTCGTCGCGTCCGCGTCACCCAACAGCACCACGAAGCTGGGCGCCACGGGCCGCACGCCCGTGGCGTACCGCTCGAACGGCGTCGTGCCAGCCGCGGACTTGATGCCGAAGTAGGAGAACGGCGCTCCGGCGGAGGGAGTCACCACGGGGGGCTCGAACGTCGCGCCCGCCGCGGGCCCCACCACCGAGGCATACGCCGCGCCCGAGAGCACGGGCGTGAAGGCCCCCCGAGCCACACCATCCGGTGCGAGCGCGCAGTAACCGAAGTCGAGCGGCTCCGGCACGGTGGGCGAGGCGTTGACGAAGCGCACGAGCGGGCGCGCCAGTGGCTCGGGCTCGAAGGCCTCTGGGATGAGCGTGAGCCGAGGGCTCGCCTCCTGGCGTCCGCTCACCACGGCCAGATAGCGACGGCCCGCCTCCAGTGGGCCCGTCTGCGTCTCGGGCACCACCGCCGTGCCTCCACCCGAGAGCACGATGGAGAGCGCCAGCCCCGTGGACGTGGCGGGCAACTCGGCGACCTTGGGGAGTTGGCCGTAGCGGAAGTCATTGACCACCACCGCGCCCGAGCGCAGCGCGGACAATCGAGGCGCCGCCGAGCCCGTGGCGGGCAACACCGCGTTGAAGAAGTACACGAGCGGATCCCGCTTCACGCGCACGAAGCCGTCCTCGCCCGCGCGAATCCAGAGCAGCGAAGGCGCACCCTCATCCGCGAGCGACCGCGCGACGTTGCCGGTGAGCACCGCGAAGTAGGTCGCCCCCGCGACGAGCATCCCGTCCCGCAGCGTGAAGAACAGCTTGCCGCTCTGAGAGGGAACGAACGTCGGGTCGCCCGACACCGCGAGCCGCGTGAGCGCCGCGGGCAGCGACTTGCCCTCGGGCGTCGAGTCCACGCCATACGGGCTCGTGGTCGCGTACACGGTGGCGCCCAGCTCATCGGTGAAGTTGCGGCTGTCGGAGTCCACGGGCCCGGCCACGAGGTCCGCGGACACGAAGCGGACGCGCACGCGGCCCGCGTCGACCGCGCCAAACGCCTCGGACAACGCCAGCGCCCGAGGACGATCCGACGCATCCGGAGCCCCCGCCGGCAGCAGCCCCGCGCCCACCAGCGTCAGGTGCTGCCCCGCATGCAGCTCCACGGTGGTCGTCGTCAGCGGCTCGGCGCTCGCGACGGAATCCGCGTCCCGCAACGTGAAGCGCACCGGCCCGCCCGCCGCCGGTATCTCCACCGAGGCATACGCGGTCACCGCCGCGTCTCCCGGCTTCACCGCCGAGAACACCTTCACGTCATTCGCATAGACATCCACGCGGAACGGCTCCCACCCCGCGTTGTCCGCCGTGCCGCTGCGCAGCCCCGAGAACGCATGCACGAAGCGGACGAGCGCGCGGGCCGAAGGCACTCCTCCTCCGCAGCCTCCATCCGCGCCCGGCGTGCCTCCATCCACGCAGGTGCCCGCATCGCCCGCGCCCGCGTCGACGCCGCCCGCATCGGGGGTGCTCGCGTCGACGCCACCCGCGTCGGGCGTGCCCGCGTCTCCCTGCCCCGCATCCACCGGCGCGGGTGGCCTCGGAACAGGGACCGCCGCGCACTTCTCTTCACGGCAGACCCACACCTGCCCCTCGGGAGCAGGGCCCTGGTCGCGGCAGTCAAAGGCATCTCGACACTCCACGCCGCTGCACCCAGCCCACCAGGCCACGCAGAGCGCGACGACCCAGGCACTGCCCTGAAACGTTTGTCTCTTCACGCGATGCTCCCGTTCCGCGAGGGGTGAAGGGACGGGCCGCGCGGGGCGGACCGCGCCCCGGGGTTCAGCGTTTCTCGCACTCGGTGCGCAGGGGATAGAAGCGCTCCTGGACCAGCACGTCGCGGAAGTCGCGCACGTAGAAGTAGGCCATCACGCCCGCGTTGAACTGGGCATGGCGCAGCCACTCCGCGACCGCGTCCGGGTCCGCCCCCGTGCGAATGACCTCCGTCAGCGGGTTGTCCACCGTGCAGATGGCTTCCCACATCCGCGCTCCGCCCACGGCTTTCACGTTGCCACTGTGCGGCTCCAGCGAGCCCGAGCCGAACTTCCCGGCGCGGACCAGGTCGCACGCACCGCGCGCCGCGCCCAGCATGTTGGCGCCCCAGCGCGCCCAGTCCTTGAGGTCTGGAGAGAAGTCGATGTCCACCTCGCCGTACTTCACCCAGGCCTGCATGAACTCCTCGGTGAACTTCACGCTCGTCCCGCCCGAGGCCATCCACACCAGGTAGCGCGCGGCGCCGTCCGCGCCATACGCGGACTCGAACAGCGCGCGGTTGGGCGCGCCCTCCGGCGTGCTCCCGAACAAGCCATGCGTCAGGTCCGCCACGCGCGCGCCATTGAACGCCACCAGCGTCTTGGCGGCACCGCTCTGCCCGTTCGCCGCGCGGCCGTGGCAGTTGGCGCAGACACCTTGAAACACCGTGGCGCCCGGCGTGGAGAAGTAGAGATAGCCCCACGGCAGCCGTGGGTTGCCCAGCCGATCCAACATCCACGGCTCCACCACCCGGGGCGCGGGCGCGCTGGCGTCGAAGGAGCACTCGTCCTTGGGCACCCAGAAGTTGGTGGCGAAGGGCGCCCGGGCCAGCGCCTCATGCGCGGGCGTGATGCGGTAGCCCGTCAGGTAGGTGTTCTCGGGCAGGGCCATCAAGGACCGCCACGCGGTGTTGCGCGGCTCGTAGGGGACCTTGTCGGTGAAGTCCTCGCCCACCCAACGCACGTCCGCGGGAGGTACGCAGTCCTCGCGCACGGCGGCGTCCGCCTGTCGCAGCCGCTCCTGCTTCGCGGCGGCGCGCTGCTCGGCCGTGAGCCCCTGGTCACGCGTCTTCCAATCCAACGTGGCCAACCAACGCGCGACCCGAGAGGCCGCGCGACAGTCCTGGCCCGGGACGTTGGCGGGCATGTGGATGAGGCGCTCGTTGGTGGGACGCGCCACGCGTTGGTAGAGCGCGCTGGCGGGCTCGGGGCTCTTCAGCTCCGTGACGAAGTTCTCCACCTCCTGCGCGTAGAAGCGCAGCCCGTTGGTCTCCTTCACGAACGGGTCCCACGTGTAGAGGCTGCCGCCCGCGGAGAAGTCGAGCGCCTGGAGCGCGGGGTTGCTCTGCACCGCGAAGCCGCTCGGGTTGTGGCACTGCGAGCAGTTGGGCACCAGATAGGCCTGGAGCGCGAGTTCCTCCGGCGTGCGCGCGGCCTTGCCCTCGCGCGAGGTGAGCGTCTCCAGTCGCGGCAGCTCCGCCGCCGAGCGCAGGCCGGTGAGGACACCCAGCCGGATGAGGCGGTCCACCTGCGAGCGCTCGTCCTCCTGAAGCACCGCGTCCGCATCCAGACCACCCTCTCCGGGCGCGCGGCGGTTCATCTGCAATGGGGTGAAGCCCAGGACGAAGTTGTGCGCCTCGGCGCCCATGTGACAGTTCACGCAGCGGTGGCGCCCGGGCACCGCGTAGTTGCGCGTGGCGTCCGCTGAGCGCTCATCCGTGCGGTACACGATGACGCGATCCGAGAACGGCGAGCCGTCGCGGTAGCGCAGGTCGTGCAACTCCGCGACCGTCTCATCCGCGTTCCAGAGATAGGTGCCGAAGAGGGCGTCCTGCCAGCGCGCGCGCGTGACGATGAGGCGCGTCTCGATGCGGCGGTAGCGCGTCTGTCCATCCGCGCCCACCACGGCCTTGAAGAACGTCTTGTAGAAGCGCGTGTTGGGCGGGACCTTGAACGAGCGCGAGGCCGCGTCGTACGCAATGGACTGTCCCGCGGGCACGTGGACCAGCCGCAGCTTCTTCGCGTCGTCAGAGAACAGCGCGTAGGTGGGCGCGAAGGCAAACGTCCCGTGGCGCGCCAGCCGCGCGGTGTTGAGCGTGGCGACCTCCGAGTCCGTCTCGGACAGGAAGCGCGGCAGCTGCGCCAGCGAGGCGAAGTACGCGTCCTTGTCCGGGTCTTCCCCCCGGAGCGAGTCCTCGGGGATGCAGTGCCCCAGGTCCGTCATCCCGTCCGCGACATACGCGGTGACCGCCGTGCGCGGGCCATCTCCCGGCGCGTCCTTCACCTCGAACGTGCCCTGCGGCGCGCCCTGCTCCAGCCACGCCAGGAGCACCCGCCCCACCTCCACCGCCTGACGTTGGGTGTCCGCGCTCGCGCCCGGCGGCATCGCGCCCTGGAGGATGCGCTCCGCCATGCGATGCCCTTGCGCACCCAGGCTGTCGCGCGTGTCCTCGAAGGAGAAGTTGCCCACCGCCTTGGGGGCCCGGTGACACTCGGCACACAGCGCATCCACCCGCGCCGTGAGCCCGGTGAAGGACTCCTGGGTCCCCGAGGGGAGCGCCTCGCCCTGGCGCAGCGGAATCCGCTCCCCGGAGCGGGAGGAGGCGCAATGCGCCGCGTCTGGGTCCACGCCCGGAGGCATCTCCACGGGAGGCGCGGGGCGCGGGTCGGACGAGCACCCGAGCCCCAGCAGGAGCAGCATCCACCCGATGCGAGCGCGACGGTTCCACCGCTTCGCCATGACAGACTCCTCCCCATGTCTGGTGTTGCGCCGCGCCCGCATAGCAAAGACTCATCAACCCCAGGCAAAGACAATCACACCGTGACGCAATCTTTGGCGTGCCTTGACCTCACCGTGACGGCACCGGAGGCGCGCGCACCTTGCCCAGCCTGTCGCCCGCGAACTCGGTGAACCACAGGTGGGCGTCCAGGCAGAACGGCCCGGGCGGGGCGAAGACGATGCCGGCCGGAACGCTGTCCAGTGCGGGGAGGGCGAACTCGGTGATGACGCCGTCCCGGGTGATGCGCGCCACCTGATTGGACAGACGCTCCACGAACCACAGGTTGCCATCCGGCCCGAGCGAGAGCGCGAGAGGACCGCCGCCCGGCGTGGGCACGGCGCACTCGGTGACGCCCCCCCTCACGCGCGATGCGGCCCACCTTCATCGGGGGACGGGGGTCTGCGCGTGCGTGGGCGCGCCGGTGAGGAAGGCAGCGGCGAGGAGCGGCGAGCGAGAGACATGGCGGTGCTCTCCAGGGCAACAGCGCACGGCAATGGCCCGAGGACCGGAGCGCGCGACGCGCCCCGGCCCCCGGGCACAGGCTCGACGCAGGAAGAATGGGAGGGGCGCCTCAGTGGCAGACGCCCGCGCCGCGCCCGACGCCGTCACCGCCGCAGTCGAGCGGGCTCACGTCGCTGCACGCGATGAAGCCCTGGTCCACGAGGATGTTCTCGAAGTCCTGCGTGTTGGTGACGTAGATCCACCGGTAGAGGCGGTTCTCCTCGGTCGTCTTGGTGAAGTTCTTGTTCTCGTTGAGGAAGAGGCGGCGAGACAGCGGGTACACGCCGGACGCGCCGGACAGCAGCTTGCGCACGTTGGCGGCCGTGGGGGCGATGCTGTCCACCGTGAGGGCCACGTTGCCCGCGCGCCTGGCCGAGTCACCGGCGTAGCCCACCGCGTTGGCGTTGTTCTCGGTCAGCTTGCCAATGCAGGTGGTGGCGCTGTCGGACGCGGTGCAGGGCGAGGGGTTGCTGGCGGACTCGTCGGTGATGACCGTCACGTCCGCGCAGAAGGTGGTGCAGCCCAGCAGCGTCTTGAAGGTGTCCGTGGTGCCGGACAGGTCATCGCGGCGGTACTTGCTGATGGTGCCCCCGGTGGCGCGGCCCACGCCGCTCCAGTCGCTGACACACGTGGCCGCCGAGCCCGAACCGTCACCGCAGTAGAGCTTCTTCAGGTTGGCGCTGGTGATGTTGGACAGGCCGTTGGTGGACTTCACGAACGCGTTCACCGCGTCCAGACCGATGACGTTGCTGGACTCGCCCGCGCAGCACGCGCCCGTGGACGCCCCGCCGCCGGAGCACGTGCCCGCCTTCAGGTCGCGCGACATGGGCGCCAGCACCTGCTGACGGCCATTGCAGTACGTGCTCGAGCCGTTGCGCAGACAGCCCTCGCCCACGCCCGAGCCCTTCCCCTCGATGGACAGACCCGCCAGCGCGTCATTGTTCGCGCGGACGAACGCCTCCTTCAGCGTGTCCGAGCCGTAGAACTCCTTGTTGGGGCCCAGCGACTGCACGGCGCTCCCCGGAGGCGCGACCGGCGCCTCCGCCTCGGGCCCGCACGCCAGGGTTCCCATCGACAGGACGACCGCGGACATCACCCACTTCATCGTGTTCATGGTGTGCTCCTCATGGCTGCATGCTGCGCGTTGGATGGGCCCCGCTCCGGCCTGGGTCATCCCCAGGCAAGGCAGGGCCCTCCCGCCTCGGCGCGGACGAGAAGGCGTGATGCGGGCGGGAGAGCCATCGAACCCGGAGCCCCGGGATTCGACGCGACACACCGTGCCTCAAAGGCAGACATGCCGCTGCCCCAACTTGGTCAAGACTCCGCCAGCGTCAGGTCACACCGCCCGAGCGGATTCTTCCTCGCGCGCCCCGTCACGCACCGGTTCACACTCCGGTAACTGGATGGCGATAGCGGTCAGCATGACTCTTCTTGCATCGCAACCCTGCTCACACGGATTGTCCGTTAGTTGATACTCGTGCCAGCGCTCCTCGTGCCCCCCTTGCCCCCAACCAGGAGAACGCCCCGAGTGCGGGTTGACCGCACGAACAAACACCTTGAGTGCGAATTCTCGTCGACCCCATGTGGATTTTTCGGGTTTTCCGAGCCCAATCCATCCAGCAGGGTAGGGCCCACCCCGGTGCCCAGGAAGGTCAGTCCAACGGAAGGCAGACGCCTCCGGGGAATTCGACTTTCACTCTTGGTCCGTGATACTTCGAAACTGCCTTCGGGCGAGCAGCATGCCCTGAAGGGCGAGGCTGTGCTGAAGCGTCGGCGTGCGGAACGTCTCCGCCCGCAGGCGGCCAACCCCTCGACATCCACTCCACTGTTTCATCTTGGGACACGAGGCATCCAGCCTCGGACCCGTCGAGTCACTGTGAGGAGTTGCACCCCCATGACATCCACCGTTTCACCGATGGGCGCCCTCTGGAAGGGCGTTACTGGCACGGCAGCTCGGGTCTTCGGACTCCTGGCGCTGCTGGCGGGCAGTACCGCGCGCGCGAGCGAGGCGGACCTCAAGCTCCCCGACTTCCGCGGGGTCAGCTTCCTCGGCGGCGTTGATGGACACACCCTGCTCTTGTCCGGCATCGCGGTGTGCGTGTTCGGGCTCGTCTTCGGCTTCATGCAGTACGCGACATTGCAGAAGCTGCCCGTGCACCGGGCCATGCTCGAGATTTCCGAGCTCATCTATGAGACCTGCAAGACCTACCTGATGACGCAGCTCAAGTTCATCATGGTCCTGTGGGTGCTCATTGGCGCCGTGATGGTCGTCTACTTCGGCGTGCTCTTGCACATGGAGGTGGGCCGCGTGGCGGTCATCCTCGTCGCCAGCCTGGTGGGCATCGCCGGCAGCTGTGGCGTGGCCTGGTTCGGCATCCGGGTGAACACGTTCGCCAACAGCCGCACGGCGTTCGCGTCGCTGCGAGGCAAACCCTACCCCACGTACGCCATCCCGCTGCAGGCGGGCATGTCCATTGGCATGGTGCTCATCAGCACCGAGCTGCTCCTGATGTTGGGCATCCTGCTGTTCGTCTCGCCGGACTTCGCCGGCTCGTGCTTCATCGGGTTCGCCATCGGTGAGTCGCTGGGCGCCTCGGCGCTGCGCATCGCGGGCGGCATCTTCACGAAGATCGCCGACATCGGCTCGGACCTGATGAAGATCGTCTTCAAGATCAAAGAGGACGACGCGCGCAACCCAGGCGTCATCGCGGACTGCACGGGAGACAACGCGGGCGACAGCGTGGGCCCCTCGGCGGACGGCTTCGAGACCTACGGCGTCACGGGCGTGGCGCTCATCACCTTCATCCTCCTGGCGGTCCCCACGAACGAGACGCGCGTCCAGTTGCTCGTGTGGATCTTCATGATGCGAATCGTGATGGTGGTGGCCTCGCTGGTGTCCTACTGGATCAACAACATCGTCCAGGGCGCCAAGTACAAGAACGCGGACCACATGAACTTCGAGACGCCGCTCACCGTGTTGGTGTGGCTGACGTCCGTGGTGTCCATGGCCCTCACCTTCCTGGTGAGCTACCTGCTCATCCCCACGCTGGGCGACGGCACGCTGTGGTGGAAGCTGTCCGCCATCATCACGTGCGGCACGCTGGCGGGCGCCATCATCCCGGAGGCCATCAAGGCCTTCACCTCCACGGAGAGCCGGCACGTGCGCGAGGTCGTCACGGCCAGCCGCGAGGGCGGCGCGTCCCTCAACGTCATCTCCGGTCTGGTGGCGGGCAACTTCTCCGGCTACTGGATGGGGCTCATCATCGCGGGCCTGATGGGGCTGGCCTACTGGTTCAGCGGCATGGGCGTGGGCAGCCTGATGGTGGCCGCGCCGGTGTTCGCCTTCGGCCTGGTGGCGTTCGGCTTCCTGGGCATGGGCCCGGTCACCATCGCCGTGGACTCGTACGGCCCGGTGACGGACAACGCGCAGAGCGTCTACGAGCTGTCGCTCATCGAGAACGTCCCCAACGTGAAGGCCGAAATCCAGAAGGACTTCGGCTTCACGCCGGACTTCGACAAGGGCAAGGAGTACCTGGAGGAGAACGACGGCGCGGGCAACACCTTCAAGGCCACCGCCAAGCCGGTGCTCATCGGCACCGCCGTGGTGGGCGCCACGACGATGATCTTCTCCATCATCGTGCTGCTCGTCGGACTCACCCCTGATTCCATGGGCCAGCTGGCCCTCAACGCGGTGAAGGCGCAGAACCTGTCGCTGATGCACGCGCCCTTCCTCCTGGGCCTCATCACCGGCGGCGCCATCATCTACTGGTTCTCCGGCGCGTCCATGCAGGCGGTGTCCACCGGCGCCTACCGCGCGGTGGAGTTCATCAAGGCCAACATCAAGCTGGAGGGCGTGGAGAAGGCCAGCGTGAGCGACTCGAAGAAGGTCGTGGAGATCTGCACCCAGTACGCGCAGAAGGGGATGATCAACATCTTCCTCGGCGTGTTCTTCAGCACGCTCGCCTTCGCGTGCCTGGAGCCGTACTTCTTCGTGGGCTACCTCATCTCCATCGCCATCTTCGGTCTGTATCAGGCCGTCTTCATGGCCAACGCGGGCGGCGCCTGGGACAACGCCAAGAAGCTGGTGGAGACGGAGCTGAAGGCCAAGGGCACCGAGCTGCACGCGGCCTGCGTGGTGGGTGACACGGTGGGCGACCCGTTCAAGGACACGTCCTCCGTGGCCCTCAACCCGGTCATCAAGTTCACCACCCTCTTCGGCCTGCTCGCCGTAGAGCTGGCGGTGGAGATGAACGCCGCGGGCCAGGGCACCCTCTTGGGCGTGTTCTCGGCCGTGTTCTTCGTCCTGTCGATGTTCTTCGTCTACCGCAGCTTCTACAACATGCGCATCGAGAGCAGCCCCACCGCCGAGGTGAAGACCAACGCCGTGGCCAAGGCGGCCTGATCTCCCGCGTCGCGCGCAAGCCCCGGAGCGGCAGGGCGCCCACCTCGGGCCCTGCCGCTTTTTCATGTCCGGTGATCAGACACCCCCGCATGGCCAGACACCCCATGGCGCAAGACGGACCCAGAGGTGCGGGTGGGAAGGATTCCCACCCGAGGAAGGCCTGGCTGTATGCCTGGGGGGCTTCCACTCGCACGGCCGGCGCGTGCAAACTGTGCCCTGCACTCAGACCCTCACATTTCGAGAGGGTGGACGCCGCGCGGAGTGCCGCACTTCCAGCGAGAGAAACGATTCATGGCTACGGGTACCGTGAAGTGGTTCAACGATGCGAAGGGGTTTGGCTTCATCGTGCAGGACGGCGGGGGTGAGGACGTGTTCGTCCACCACTCGGCCATCAACATGGATGGCTTCCGCACCCTCCAGGAGGGGCAGAAGGTGGAGTTCGACGTCGGCCGTGGCCCCAAGGGCCTGCAGGCGCAGAACGTCCGCTCCACCTGAAGCACGGCTCGGAAGCACCACCGCCTGCGTCCACCAGTGAGGGCCCGGTCTCGCCTGATGCGAGGCTGGGCTTTTTCATGCGCGGGAGCGGATCATTCCAGACCCTCCGCAGCCCTTCTCACGCGGCGAAATTGTTCCACCCCAGGCGGTTGGCGGGCGCGCAATCTGTAGCAAGTATTCCACTCCCGCCCCATTTCAGAGGAGGGCGTGAGCAAGAAAACAGACTCTGGTAGAGTTTGTATGCGCGCGAAAAAAAGGGGAGGGCGCACTTATGTTCGAGGTCACCAATGATGTGAGCCGTCGGACCATCACCGCCAGAATGAGTGGCTTCATGCGGCCGAACGAGATGAGGGAGTTCGCCACCATCTACCGCAAGGCAACGGATTCGTACTCGGGGGGGCGCCACCTGGTGCTCGCGGACATGCGTGGACTGAAGGCCCTCGAGCCTGAGTCCGCCACGCTGTTCTCGGACGTCATCAATCACGGCCGCAAGAATGGCTGCGTGATGTGCGCCCACGTCTCGGACTCCACCATCGCGCGGCTGCAGACGGCGCGCGTGGCCTCGGAGGCCTCGCCCAACGACGACATCACGATGGACTGCGTGTCGCTCGACGAAGCGCACGTGCAGTTGGCCAAGGCCCGCTCCCGGTTCTTCCTGGGCAGCGAGCACGGCACGGCCCAGGCGCGCTGAGCGCGTGGGGCAGGAGCATCAGCGGCGCGTGGCCCGCGAGGACCTGCGCCGCCGGGCATCCTCCAGGTAGGTCCGGACGAGCGACGACACCGGCAGACGCAACGCCATCTCCAGGTCGATGAAACCCGCCCACACCACCTCTCGGTCATCCACCGCGAGGGTGGGCTCCGTTTCCACCGTGACCTCGAGGAAGTGGACGTGGTCCTGCTTGTGCTCGTCCGTACCCACGGTCTCGAAGCAGGGCCGCAGGGCGTGGGGGCCCAGGCGTACGCCCACTTCTTCCTGGAGTTCACGCGCGCCTGCCTCCGCGGGAGACTCCCCGCGATGCAGGCCGCCGCCCGGCATGCTGAGCTGCCGCTTGTAGGAGTTCTGCAACAGCAGCACGCGCTCGCCACACCAGATGCCCACGAAGACGCCGTGGGTCTGCGGGTGGCGAACGCGCCAGTACACCCTCGCCAGGTTGTAGGCGCTTCGGTACGCCACGCGCGCCAGCGCATCCACCAGAGGCTTCACGCCCATCTCTTCCTCGCGCCCCTCGCCGGGGCGCGTGTGCATCCACGCACGGCCGAAGCAGCCGCGCTGCCCTACCCGCCCTGCGCGCCGAGGGCGAGCTCGGCGAGCCCTCCCTCCGAGGCGGCCAGCTCCGCGCGGCGGATCTCCAACGTCGCCCGGGCCTGGGCCGCGCTGCTCTGCGCGAGGAAGCGGCGGTTGTCCGCGTCCGTCACTTCCAGGTTGGTGGCCATGCCCGCCTGCGCCTGCGCGCTCACCTGCTTCTGCGCGCGCGCGGCCAGCTGCGCCTGCGCGTCCGCCTGGGCCAGCGCGGCCTGCGCGGCCTGGACGTTGGCGCGGGCCGCCACCCAGCTGGCGCGCGCCTTGGCGCGACCCGCGACAAGCGAGGCGCGGGCCTGAGCCAGCTTCGCCTCGTCCTCGTGCTTGGCCGCGTAGCGCACGCCCCGGTCATACAGCGGCACGGTGATGGCGAGGATGAGGTCGTAGCTCGTGGTGCGGCCACTGAAGCCGCTGTTCGAGTTGTAGTTGCCCTTGGCGATGGCGGCGAGGCTCGGCAGCCACGCGAAGCGGTCGTAGGTGACGACGCCCTCCGCCGACTCCACCACCTTGGCGGCGCTGCGCACCGAGTAGACCTGCTCCCACGGTTGCTCATCCTCCGTGTGCAGCGCGCCCCACGGCATGTCGTCCGTGCCCGGCGCGGCGGGGCGGATGGACTCGCCCACGAGCGCCCCCAGGAGCGCCATGAGCTGCGCCCGCTGGCCCTCCAGCTGCGCCATCTGCGTGCGAGCCTGCGCGGTGTCCGTCTGGGCGCGCAGGAGCGCGACCTCCACGGACACGCCCGCGTCCAGCAGCGCCCGCGCTTCCTTCTCGCGCTGCAGCGCCACGTTCTCCGCGTCGCGCGCGGCCTCGAGGAGCTGCTCGATGCCCTGGAGCCCCAGGTACGTGCGCGCCACCCCGAGCAGGATCTGCTCGCGTGCCTCCTGCGCCCCCAGCTCGGCGGCCTCCGCGCCGCGCTTCGCGGGAGAGATGAGGAACGCGCCCTGCGGCGTGAAGAGCGGCTGGGAGAGCTGCAAGGTGCCGTAGCGCGACCACTCCGCCACGATGGGCACCGGGGGCGGGAGCATGGCCGGGTTGGGCGGCGGCAGGCCGTAGATGGCCCCCACGCCGTTGAAGATGCCGCCCAGGTCCAGCACGGACGGCGCGCTGGTGCGCACGAGCTGCCCGGACGCCGTCAGCTCCGGCAGCCACGCGCTCCAGGCGCGCTGCACGCTCGCGCGAACCACCGCGGCCTGCGCGCGAGCCACCGCCACGTCCGGGCTCTGCTTCGCGGCCAGCGCCAGCGTGCCGCGCAGCCCCAGCGCACGGGCCGCGACGGGCGTCACCGCGGCATCCCCAGCCGAGGCGGACGCGGTGGAGGCAGGCGCCGAGGCCGAGACCGGCGCGTCCGCGGGGGCCGGAGAAGGTGGCGCCACGGATGACTGGGCGAAGCCGGACAGCGGGGCCAGCGCCGCCAACAGCGCGAGCGAGGACAGCCGGCGGACGGGCGCGGCGGCCGAGGCGCCGCCGCGCTGAGACGAGGAACGGGTCGTCATGGAGAGAGTCCTGATGGGGGACGTCGTGTCGGAAGAGAGGAGGCCTCAGGCGGCGCGGCCGGGATGCTCCGTCGCCGGGGAAGGCTGAGCCGGGGGAGCGCCCGCCGCGTGACTTCCGCGACGCTTGAAGCCCACGCGCTCCATGCCCGCGAACACCACGGGCACCACGAGCAGCGTGAGGAAGGTGGAGGTGATGACGCCGCCAATCACCGCGATGGCCATGGGCGCGCGGAACTCGGAGCCCGTGCCCGAGCCCACCGCGGTGGGCACCATGCCGATGGCCATGGCGGCGCTCGTCATGAGGATGGGGCGCAGGCGGCGGGGGCCCGCCTTGAGCAGCGCCTGGTCCACCGTGTCGCCCTCGCGCAGGTGCTGGAGCGCGCCGTCGACCAGCAGGATGGCGTTCTTCGTCACGAGGCCCATGAGCAGGATGACGCCAATCATGGCGCCCATGCTCAGGTGGTAGTTGGTGACCACCAGGCCCAAGAGCGCGCCCACGAGCGCCAGTGGCAGCGACACCATGATGGTGAACGGGTGCTTGAAGGACTCGAACTGGCTGGCGAGCACCATGTAGATGAAGACGAAGGCCAGACCGAACGCCATGCCGAACGCGTCGTTCTGCTCATCCAGGCTCTTGATCTGCCCGTCGTAGATGATGGCGTAGCCCGGCGGCAGCGGCTTGGCGGCCACCGCGGCCTTGAGCTTCACGGCCACGTCGCCCAGCGGCGCGCCCTTGGCCAGCTGCGACAGCACGGCGATCTGCCGCTCGCGGTTCTCGTGCTCGATGACGCTGGGGCCGTCCTTCAAGTCCACCTGGGCCACGTCCGTGATGGGGCGCAGGCCCTTGGGCGTGTAGATCTCCAGCTGGCGCACGCGCTCGGGCGTGCTGCGGTCGCTCTCGGCCAGCCGCACGCGGATGTCCGTCTCGTTGGTGCCCTCGCGCAGCTTGGCCGCCACGTCGCCGCTGATGGCCAGACGCATCTGGGCGGCCAGCGAGCCCGCGCTCAGGTCCACGTCGCTGGCGCGCGCGCGGTCGATCTGAATCTGCAGCTCCGGCTTGGGCGGGTTGGAGTCCACGCGCACGTCCGCGGTGGTGCCCATGTCGCGGAGGATGCCCGCGATGCGCTCGGCCTCTTCGTTGACCCGCGCCAGGTCCGGGCCCACCACGCGCACCATGATGGGGTACCAGTCGCCCAGGCCCTCAATCGTGGGCGGGTCGGAGAGGTTCACGCGGGTGGCCACCAACGCGGGGCTGAGCAGCGCGCGGGCCTCTTCCTTCAGGATGGGCACGCCCTTCTTGCGCGCGTGCTTGGCCACGGTGAGCACGCGCAGGCGCGCCTTGTTCACGTCGCCGCTGAGGCCGACGATGGCGTAGACGTCCGTCACCTCGGGGATGCGCTTGAGCAGCGCCTCGGCCTCGGCGGTGCGGGAGCGCGTCTCCTCCAGGCTGGCCGAGTCCGGCAGCTGCAGGTCCACGAGGAACTGCGAGCGGTCCTCCGCCCCGATGAACTCCGCGCCCAGGCGGCTGGCCGCGCCGAAGGACAGCACCAGCACCACCACGGTGATGGCCACCGTCTTCCACTTGTTCGCCAGCACCCAGCCGAGGATGCGCGCGTAGAAGCGCTCCGTCCCGTCCAGGAAGCGGCGCAGCATGCCCATCACCGCGTTCTCGGTGTGCACCTCGCCCGGCTTGCGCGCCTTGGCGAGCCGCGCGGACAGCATGGGGTCCAGCGTGAAGGAGATGAACAGCGAGATGAGCACCGCCATGGAGATGGTGATGCCGAACTGCTTGAAGAACTGGCCCACGATGCCGGGCATGAAGGCCACCGGCACGAACACGGCCACCAGCGACATGGTGGTCGCGAGCACCGCCAGACCCACGTCCCGCGTGCCGTTGGAGGCCGCGCTCATGGGGTCCTCGCCCTGCTCCAACCGGTGGGTGATGGCCTCGCGGACCACCACGGCGTCGTCGATGAGCAGCCCGATGGCCAGCGACAGCGCCAGCAGCGTCATCTGGTTGAGCGTGTAGCCCAGCACGTACATCACGAAGAACGTCCCGATGACAGACGTGGGCAGCGCCAGCGCGGAGATGAACGTGCCGCGCGGGTCCAACAGGAACATGAGGATGATGAGCACCGCCATCGCGCCGCCGAACACGAGCGCGACCCACACCTCCTTGGCGTTCTCGCGGATGAGCTCCGACTGGTCGATGAGCAGCGTGGACGTGAAGCCCTGCCCCACCGCCTTGCCCATCTTCGCCAGCGTGCCCTTCACCGCGTCGCTCACCGCCACGGTGTTGGAGCCCGGCTGCTTCACGATTTCGAGGATGACGGCGTCGTTGCCGTTGAGGCGCGCGGTGGTGCGGCGCTCGGCCACGCCATCCGTCACGGTGGCAATCTCATCCAGGCGCACCTGGGCGCCCGTCTTGCTCTTGGCCACCGGCAGCCGCCGCAGCTCCTCCACGTCGTGGAACTGTCCCAGCGAGCGCACCGTCAGCTCGCTCGGGCCCAGCTGGAGCCGGCCCGCCGGCAGGTTGAGGTTCTCCTGGCCCACGCGCTGGGCAATCTCCAGCGGAGACACGCCCACCGAGCGCGCCTTGTCCAAGTCGATGTCCACCTGGATTTCGCGCGTGTCACCACCGGTGATGCGCACCTCGGCCACGCCGGCGAGCTGCGCGAGCGCGGGCTTGATGCGGTCATCGATGAGCTTGCGCAGGTCCTGCGACTTCATCTGCGCGGACACCGCGTAGGTGAGGATGGGCGTGGCCGAGATGTCCACGCGGCCGATGATGGGCGCGTCCGCGTCCTGCGGCAGCTTGTTGGCGATGCCGGCGACCTTGTCGCGCACGTCCTGCACCGCGGAGTCCAGGTTGGTGGACAGCGTGAACTGCACCACCACCGTGCCCAGGTTCTCGCGGCTCCAGGAGTGGATCTTGTCCACGCCGCTGATGCCGGCGACCGCGTCCTCCACCGGCTTGATGACCTGGGTCTCGATTTCGCCCGGACCCGCGCCCTTATAGATGGTGTTGACGACCACCACCGGGAAGGACACGTCCGGATAGAGGTCCGTGCCCAGGCGCTTGAGCCCCATCACCCCCAGCACGATGAGGCAGAGCGACAGCATGGCCGTGAACACCGGCCGGCGGATGGAGACATCACTGAGAATCATTCGAGGCTCGCTGCACCTGCGGGTTGGGCCTGCGAGGGCCTGGCACGAAAGGGGGGCTTACTTCACGGACACGCGGCTGCCATGGGACAGGCCGGGGGTCGGATAGTCGATGACCTGCTCGAGCGCGGACGGCGACAGGACGACCACCTCGCTCGCGCGGCGCTCCAGCACCTGCACGTCCACGCGGCGCACCTCGCCGCCGGAGACGATGAACACGTGGTCGCCGTTGGCCGAGGACAGCGCCGTGTTGGGCAACACCTGCGCGGGCTGCGTCTCGCCCATCTGGAGGACGGCGCGCGCCAGCGTGTGCGCCACGAAGCGGCCATCCGCGTTCGGGACCTCAATCTCCACCGGGACGCGGCGGGTGTTGGCGTCCGCCGAGGGCACGATGAGGCGGACCACGGCGTCGTCCGTGAAGACGTTGGCGCCAATGGACTCCACGCGCACCTTGCTGCCGGGCTTGAGCCGCGCGCGCGCGGACTCGGCCACCGTCGTGCGCAGCACCAGGGTGTCCAGCGTCTCCACCGTGAAGAGCGTCGCGCCCGGCCCCACCGTGGCGCCCGTCTGGTCCGGCGCGTCGATGACGGTGCCGCTGAACGGCGACTTCAGGTCGTGCCGGCGACGCGACGCGCGCGCCTGCGACAACTGCGCCCGGGCCGCGAGCAGCTGCGCCTGCGCCTGCGCGGCGGTGGCCGTGGACGAGCGGTTCTGCAGGTCGCTCACGTTGCCCTCGGACTTGAGCTTCTCGTTGCGCTGCGCCACGTCGGTGGCCATGGTGGCGGCGGCCTCCGCGGCGGCCACGGCGGCCTCCGCCTGCGCCACCTGCGCGTCGGAGATCTCGGTGTTGAGCTGGGCGAGCGTGTCGCCCTTCTTCACCGTCTGGCCCTTCTTCACGCGCACCGTCTCCAGCCGGCCCCCCACCTCGAAGCCCACCTGGAGCCCCTGTGCGGGGAAGAGGGTGCCCGTCACCTGCTCGCTGGGCGCGGACTGCACGGTGCGCGCGGCGACGACCTTCACCGCCGGCGGCGCCTCCGCGGTGGCCTTGGGCGTGGCGGGCGTGGAGGAGGCATCCGCCTTGCCACAGGCGGACAGCGACAGCGCGGCGGCGGCACCCACGGCGGCGAGGGCACGGGCGGGGGACGGCTTCGAGAACGACTTCATGAACGTTTCCTCGGAGAACGGCGGGTGGATGCGCGGGCCTGGGGCCGACGCGAGGAAGGCTTGCGCGAAGGGACGCGGGCGGCGGCGGGGAGCGCCGGGGGTGAGACGGGCAGCGGCTCGCGCGGCGCGGCCCCCTCGTGGATGATGCGTTGAACGCTGGAGGCCCACACGGCCAGGTCCGGCTTGCGGCGCATCGTGCACATCTGCTTGGCCAACAGCAGGTAGGCCCCCACGATGAAGGAGCCGAACAGCTCCGGGTCGTGGCTCGAGTCCGCCATGCAGGACACCTGCATGTTGCGGTACTCGCGCGAGATGCGCGCCACCTCCTGGTCCACCAGCCCCCACAAGGAGGATTCGAACTCCGTGCCCTGGCTCCCGCGGATGAGGACCGAGACCACATCCCGGTAGGCCCACAAGAGCTCCAAGAGCTCCAGGTCCAGCGCGGACTCCGCCTGGATGAACCGAAGGTACAGCGGGCTGCGCGTGGCGACGTCCTGAACCGTGGGGTGACCCTCTTCACGGTGGAAGCGCTGCATGCCCTCCACCCGCCGGGTGCTCATGTCGGCCATGGAGGACTGGAAGGCCGTCACCAGTTCGCCGAACAACGCCTCCTTGGTGTCGAAGTGCAGGTAGAAGGCGCCCTTCGACAGGCCGCACGCCGCGGTGATGTCCTCGATGCGCGCGCCCTTCAGGCCCTTGCGCGCGAACTCGGCTCGCGCCGCGGCGATGAGGGCTGCTCGGGCGTGAGGGTCTGCGGGGCGGGCCATGGCGGGTCGGTTGCTAACCGGGCGGTCAGAAATGAGCACGCATTTCTGAATGCGCGGTCAGAAACCTGGAATGGTCGCTTATAGGACGAAGAAGTCCCAAGCAAGGTGGTCACACGTAGGGCGGTGGGCGCGCCTCAGGGACGTGTGAGCGAGGCGCAGAGCGGGCAGCTCGCCGGGACGTGGGGGGTATCGCGACGGTGCAGGTCGAGCAGGGCGCGAGACACCTCGGCCAGCTCCCGGCGGACCTCGCGGCGGGCGCCCTTCACGCGCTGGATGCTCATGTCGTCGTAGCCGGTGGTCTGGTGGCGCATCCAGGCGATGACGGCGGCCTCGGCGCGGCGCTCGATGGGGATGCGCTCCGTGCGGGCCACGGTGCCGCTGCCCACGGGGGTGGCGTGCGTGGCCACCCGCACCGCGAGCTGCTTGGCGTGGGCGAGCCACGCGGGGCTGAAGGCGAGGAAGCGCAGGACGGCGTTGGCGAAGTCGACCTCGTACTCCTCCTGCTCGCGTGCCCGGCGCTCACGGCCCTGGGCCAGCTTGCGGGCATAGGCCGGGGTGGCGCGCTCGGCGTCCAGCGCGGCGCGGGCGTGGTGGACGTGGGCCTCGGGGGCCCAGACGCCTCGGGAGAAGAGCTTGCGGCCCACCTTCTCCACCACGGTCCAGGACGGGCCCGCGGCCTTCACCCGGCGCGTCAGGCCCGCGTCACCGGGGGGCAGGAGGGTCCAGCCCTCGGGCACGGTGAGGATGCGGCCATCCGGGGCGCGCACGCGGCGGGGGTCGGCGGTGGGGGAAACCGTCAGGGAGTCGGACATGGGCGGGGTGGGAAGGGGGGCGGCTTGATAGCATGACCGCGTCCAACCCTGGTAAATGGCCCCCGCGCGCGCCGGCGTCCTCGGCGACGGAGGCCTTTTCTCTTGGGAAGCGCCGGCATGTCCCTCCTCAGGCTTACCTTCCTCGGCACCTCGGCCGCTCAACCCACGCTGCATCGCAACCTGTCCGGGCTGGCGGTGAAGGCGGATGGGGACCTGCTGCTGTTCGACTGTGGCGAGGGCACCCAGCGGCAGATGGTCCGCTTTGGCACGGGCTTCACCGTCGACGCGGCGTTCTTCACGCACTTCCACGCCGACCACTACCTGGGAATCATCGGGTTCTTGCGCACGCTGGGGATGATGGGGCGCACCGAGCCCATGTACCTCTACGGGCCGCAGCCCGCCCGGCGCCTCTTGCACCAGGCCGTGCACCTGGGCCTCGAGTCGCTCGCCTTCCCGGTGGAGATCCAGGAGCTGAAGGACGGGGACAAGGTGCAGCGGGGCGGCTACAGCGTGCAGGCCGTGGCGGTGGACCACCGCATCAACGCCCTGGGCTACGTGCTGGCCGAGGAGGAGCGCCCGGGCCGCTTCCACCTGGAGAAGGCGCGCGCGCTGGGCGTCCCGGAGGGTCCCAGCTTCGGCAAGCTCCAGCGCGGCGAGGCGGTGACGCTGCCGGATGGGCGCACGGTGAAGCCGGAGGACGTGCTGGGGGCGTCACGGCCGGGGCGCAAGCTGGTGCTGTCCGGGGACACGCGGCCCTGCCCGGCGCTGGTGAAGGCCTCGCGCGACGCGGACCTGTTGATCCACGAGTCCACCTTCTCCGATGACGAGCAGGAGCGCGCGCACGAGACGCGGCACTCCACGGCACGGGAGGCGGGGCGGGTGGCGCAGGAGGCGGGCGCCCGGCGCCTCATCCTCACGCACCTCTCCAGCCGCCACGACACCGACCCCACGCGCCTGCTCACGCAGGCACGCGAGGAATTCAAGGGACCGCTGGAGGTGGCCTATGACGGCCTCTCCGTCGAGCTGCCGCTGCGTGACTGAGGGTGCACGGCCCACCCTCGCACGCGCGGCGCGACCGCGGGGCTACTGAACCTTCAGCGCCTCGGCCTTGAGGGAGGCGGCGGCGTCAGGGTCCACCTTCTGGAGCAGCTCCCACTCCACCTCCAGGTCGCGCTTGCCCTGCGCGTTGCTCACGCCGCCCGGGGACTCCGACAGGTCCGGGCCTCGGCCCTGGGTGTCCGCCGCCGCGCGCGTCTCGGAGCGCTCGCGCTTCCAGAACTCCACCGAGCACTGGCCCGGACCGTGCTCCTTGCCGCGAATCATGTAGGCGCCGAAGGTGGTGCCCAGCGACGAGGCCGCGCTCAGCTGCAACTCGTGGGTGACCGCCTCGTAGCCCTCCTTGCCCGTCCGGAACGAGTAGCCCCGCGCCTTGAGGATCGCGAGCGCCTCGGGCCAGACCTCGGCGATGGGCTTGCGGTAGACGTGCGTGCCGGCCTTGTCCTCGAGGAAGGCCTGCTGACGGTGGGCGGCGCAGCCCGACAGGGCGAACGCGAGCGCGGAGACCACCCAGAGGGCGGCAGCGCGAGACGATGACTTCATGGGGTTCATCCTCCTGGCTCCCGGTCCGTGGGAGCACGGCTCGGGAACATCCCTCAGCACCCGGGTGGACGCCAAGTCCGCCCCCTCACCCGGCAAGCACCACCCCGCCCGGTCGCCCGCCTCTTCTCCAGCCCTCCCGAGCGAGGGGGCCACGGGTCGCGCTGCCAGTGCGTCCCGGCCACCCGAGATTGCCCGCATGAGCGAGCCGGGAATCACGCGGAATGGGAGCAGCAGGCCACTTTCCCGGACGAGGCGCCGACGCGTGCTCATCCTGGGCGGGGGCTTCGCGGGCATGTACGCCGCGCTGCACCTGGAGAAGCGGCTGGCGCGGCGGGACGACGTGGAGGTGATGCTCGTCAGCCACGACAACTACTTCCTCTTCACGCCCATGCTGCACGAGGTGGCCGCCAGCGACGTGGACCCCGCGGCCATCGTCGTGGCGCTGCGCAAGGTGCTGCCCCACGTGGCGTTCGTGGAGGGAGACGCCACGCGCATCGACCTGGGCGCGCGCGAGGTCCGGGTGTCACATGGCGAACAGGGTGGGCACGACCACGTGCTCGCCTATGACGACCTGGTGATGGCGATGGGCTCGGAGACGAACTTCTTCGGGCAGGAGGGCGCGAAGCGCCACGCGCTCACCATGAAGACGCTGGGCGACGCGGTGCTCCTGCGCAACCACCTCATCGACCGGTTGGAGGAGGCGGACACGGCCTGCATCACCCGAGGCGACCGCGACCGCGGGGTCACCTTCGTCGTGGTGGGCGGAGGCTTCGCGGGCGTGGAGACGGCCGGGGCCGTGAACGACTTCATCCGCGGAGCGCTGCCGTACTACCCGCGCATCCAACCCGCCGACGTGCGCGTGGTCCTGGTGCATGGCGGCGCGGAGGTGCTGCCCGAGCTGGGGGCGGGCCTGGGCGCGTATGCGCGGAACAAGCTCTCGCGCAACGGCGTGGAGGTGCTCACCCACACGCGCGTGGTGGAGGTGGATGGGCAGAGCGTGACGCTGTCGGACGGCTCGCGGCGGGCCACGCGGACCGTGGTGTGGGTGGCGGGCGTCACGCCGACGCCGCTCCTGGAGGACCTGCCGTGTGAGAAGCACCAGGGCCGCCTGCGCGTCACCGAGCGGCTGGAGGTCCCCGGCCATCCCGGCGTGTGGGCCGTGGGTGACTGCGCCTCCGTGCCCGACGTGACGCGGGGCGGACACCCCACCCCGCCCACCGCGCAGCACGCGCTGCGCCAGGGCGTCGCCGTCGCACGCAATGTGGAGGCGGCCTACCAGGGAAAGCCGCCGCGCGTGTTCCGCTACCGGATGGTGGGGCAGCTCGCCGCCATCGGCCGCCGCTCGGGTGTGGCGCGCATCCTCGGCCTGAAGTTCTCGGGCTTCGTCGCGTGGTTCCTGTGGCGCGGCGTGTACTGGTGGAAGCTGCCGCGCGTGGAGAAGAAGGTGCGCGTGGCGCTGGACTGGGCGCTGGACCTCTTCTTCCACAAGGACATCGTGCAGCTCATCGGCGCGCGCGAGCTGGAGCGCTTCCCCTTGCCCGTCCGCGAGCTCGTGCTGCCGTGAGCCCGGCATGGCCCTCTGGGCTCAGGTGCGCGAAAGTGCCCGGCGCATGGCCCCATGGGACGGGGCCCAGGGAAGGTGCGCGACGATGCGGAGACGTCTGGGTTGGGCCTTCGGTGCGGTGCTCCTGCTGGCGGGCATGACGGGCTGTGCCCGGCGCTCTCCCGAGACACCCTCGCGAGCGAGCGACGCGCACACCACCACGGTGTACGTGGCCAGGCAGGTGCGCACGCTGGACCCCGAGAAGCCCCGCGCCCAGGCGCTCGCGGTGCGCGACGGCAAGGTGCTGGCGGTGGGGAGCCGCGAAGAGGTGCTCGCCGCGGCCGGTCCCGACGCGCGCGTGACGGACCTGGGTGACGCCACGGTGGTCCCGGGCCTCACGGACTCGCACGGCCACCTGGAAGGATTGGGCCGCTACCTCGCGGGCGTGCAGCTGGTGGGCGCGGCGTCCAGGGCGGAGGCGTTGCAGCGCGTGTCGCGAGCGCCCGCCACGGCGCGCCAGGGCGACTGGCTGATGGGCCAGGGCTGGGACCAGAACGACTGGCCCGACAAGGTCTTCCCCACGCGCGCCGAGCTGGACGCCGCCTATCCCACCACGCCCGTGGTGCTCAGCCGCATCGACGGGCACGCGCTGTGGGTCAACGGCGAGGCGCTGCGCCGCGCGCACATCGACAAGAACACCGTGGACCCCTCCGGCGGGCGCATCCTGCGCGGCCCGGACGGCGAGCCCACCGGCATCCTGGTGGACAACGCCATGAACCTGGTGGAGGCGGTGATGCCGCCCGGCACCCCGGCGCAGTACGCCACGTGGCTCACGGCCGCGTTCGAGTACTGCGCGCGCGTGGGCCTCACCGGCGTGCACGACGCGGGCATGAGCCTGCGCACCTTCCGGTTGCTCCAGCAGTGGGACCAGGAGGGCCGCCTGCCCCTGCGCGTCTACGCCATGGCGGATGGCCAGGGCGCGGACCGCGAGACGTACCTGCGCGAGGGCCCCTACCAGGGGACGCTGCTCACGCTGCGCGCGGTGAAGCTCATCACGGACGGCGCGCTCGGCAGCCGCGGCGCCGCGCTGCACGAGGCCTACAGCGACGAGCCGGGACACCGCGGCCTGTTGCTCTTGCCGCCCGACGAGTATGCCCGGCGCGTGCATGACTTCATGGCGCGCGGCTTCCAGGTGGCCACGCACGCCATTGGAGACCGCGCCAACACGCTCGTGTTGGACACGCTCACGCGCGAGGTCGCGGCGCAGGGCCAGAAGGACGGCCGGCACCGCGTGGAGCACGCGCAAATCCTGCGGCCCGAGGACATCGAGCGGCTGGGCAAGGGCGGCTTCGTGGCCAGCATGCAGCCCGTCCACGCCACCAGCGACATGCCCTGGGCCCAGACGCGGTTGGGCGCGGAGCGGCTCCAGGGCGCGTATGCGTGGCGCAAGCTGAAGAACGCGGGCGCGGTGCTCGCCTTCGGCAGCGACTTCCCGGTGGAGCGCCCGGACGTGCTCGCGGGGCTGTACGCGGCGCGCACGCGGCAGGACGCGCAAGGCCAGCCGCCCGCGGGCTGGCTGCCCGACCAGCGCCTGAGCGGCGAGGAGGCCCTGGAGGGCTTCACCACCGGCGCGGCCTGGGCCTCGTTCGCGGAAGCGCGGCGCGGTCGGCTGCAGCCGGGCATGGACGCGGACTTCGTGGCGCTCTCGGTGGACCCCGTGGACGCGCCCCCCGCGGCGCTGCTCACCGGGCAGGTGCGCCTCACGGTCGTCGCGGGCCGCGAGGTGTACGGCGGTCGCACGCCGTAGCCCGCACCCCCTCTTCAGGAGCGCCGGGGTCGGGCCGCGTGCGCGGCCCCGGCGAGTGCCGTGGGAATCGACTGCCGCATGAGCGCCACGAACGCGCGCAGCCTCGCGGGGTGGAAGCGCGCGGCCGGGTAGACGATGGAGATGGGCAACGCGGCCGCTCGCCACTGAGGCGCCACGTGCCACAGGCGGCCTCGCTCCAGCTCCTCTTGGAACACCCAGGACGAGCCCACGCAGATGCCGACGCCCTTCACCGCGGCGCTGCGGATGGCATAGAGGCTGTCCGTGCTCAGTCGAGGCTGGAAGCTGATGCGCTGGACCTCGCCGGTGTCCACGTGGGTGAGGGACAGCTCGTTGCGGTAGTACGTGCGCAGTGACAGCCAGGGCAGGCGCGCCAGTTCGTCGGGATGGGTGGGCATGGGACGGCCCGCGAACAGGGACGGCGCGCCGGTGAGGATGCGAGGCACCTCGGCCACGCGCACCGCGACCACGCTGGGGTCGTGGATCTCGCCCACCTGGATGGCGCAGTCGATGCCATCCGCGATGAAGTCCACCGCTCGGTCATGCAGCAGCCAGTCGACCGAGACGCGGGCATGGCGATCCAGAAAATCCGTCAGGGGCTCCACCAGCAACGCCTGGCCGAACGCATGCGGCACGACGACGCGCAGCGTTCCCTCGGGCTCGTCGCTCGCGCCGCGCAGGTCGGCCTCCAAGCGCTCCCAGTTCGCCACCCACTCCTTCGCGCGCTCGTAGCAACGCGTTCCGTCCTCAGTGAGCTTCATCGCGTGCGTGGAGCGTTGCAGCAGCCGCAAGCCCAGGGAGCGCTCGAGCATCTGCAATCGCCGGCTCACGGTGGGCTGCGTGGTGCCCAACTGAGCGGCGGCGGAGGACAAGCTCCCCGCGTCCACGATGCGCAGGAACGTCTGCATCAGCTCCAACCGGTCGACGTTGGAGGCCGTGGACGACGGGGGGCGCGGAGCGGTCGCGCGCGGACGGTGGGACTTGGGGCGGTGGGGCATGGGGGCGCGCTTCACTCGGGCCTATACGTGAAACGTATAACCGCTGTTCCGCGCGTGCCACTACAGACGCAACACGCTCGGACGCATTGTCACCTCGTCCCGCAGTTCCGAGGTGAAGACCATGTCGTTCATTCGTCCCATACATGAGGCTGTTGGAACCGGCGCCACGCTCAAGACGGGCCCTGACGCCGTGGAGAGCCCCTTCCGGCTGGCGTCCGCCCGCCCCAGCGGCGACGTGGGCATGTCGCGCGGCCTGCGGCTCTTGCTCGCCGCGAGCGCGGGCATCTCCGTGGCGTCGCTCTACTACAGCCAGCCGATGCTGGGGGTGATGGGGGCCACCCTGGGCGCGTCGGAGGCCGCGGTGGGGCTGCTGCCCTCCCTCACCTTGCTGGGCTACGCGCTGGGCATCCTGTTGCTCGCGCCGCTGGGGGACCGGTTCGACCGGCGCCGCATCATCCTCGCGAAGGTGGGCCTGTTGAGCGTGGCGCTGCTGATGGGAGGGCTCGCGCCGGGCATCGGCCTGCTGCTCGCGGTGGGCTTCGTCATCGGGCTGATGGCGACGGTGGCGCAGGACATCGTTCCGGCCGCCGCGACGCTGGCCCCCGCGCGTGAGCGAGGCGCCGTGGTCGGTACGGTGATGACCGGCCTGCTGCTCGGCATCCTGTTGTCCCGCGTCGTCAGCGGCGTGGTGTCGGAGCAGCTCGGCTGGCGCGCCATGTACCTGATGGCCTCGGGCAGCGTGGCCCTGGTGGGCGTGGCGGCCTGGCGTGGACTGCCCCGCTTCCGCCCCACCAGCGCGCTCTCCTACACCGCCCTGCTCGGCTCGCTGACCGAGCTGTGGCGCAAGCACCGAGCCCTGCGCCGCGCGGCGGTGGCCCAGGGGCTGCTCTCGGTCGGGTTCAGCGCGTTCTGGTCCACGCTCGCGGTGATGCTGCATGGCGCGCCGTTCCACCTGGGCAGCGCGGTGGCGGGAGCCTTTGGACTGGCGGGCGCGGCGGGAGCCCTGGGCGCGCCGGTGGCGGGGCGCGTGGCGGATCGCTTCGGCTCGGAGGTCGTCACCCGCCTGGGCGCGAGCCTCACCGCCGTCTCGTTCGCCCTGATGTTCGCCCTGCCCTGGCTGGAGCCGCAGTCACGCCTGTGGCTGATTGGCGTGAGCGCGGTGGGGTTCGACCTGGGCGTGCAAATCACCCTGGTGGCGCATCAGAGCCTCGTCTTCGGCATCGACCCCGCGGCGCGCAGCCGGCTCAACGCGGTGCTGTTCGTCGGCATGTTCATCGGCATGGCGGTCGGCGCGGCGGGTGGCAGCCTCGTGTTGGCCCATGGAGGCTGGCTCGCCTTGACGGCGCTGGCGACCACCTCGGCGGTGGCGGCCTTGATGGTGCGCCTCACGTCGGGGACTCACGGCGCGCGCTGAAGGGAAGGAAGCACCGTCACGCGAGGGTGGACTCGTAGCTGAGGGCCTGGATGCGGCGCTGGATCTCCTCCTGGACCCGCTGCCGCTCCTTCTCCACCCGCGTCAGCTCCTGGCCAATGGCCTCCAGCCGGTCCTCCTGCTCGGTGAGCTTCGCCACGAAGCGGTCCGTCAGCTCGCGCTGCGAAGCCCCGCTGCGCAGCGACTCCAGGTTGGAGCGGATGCGCTCCTGGTCGCGGAACAGGTGGTTGCGCTCCTCGGTGAGCTGCTCCTGGGTGCGCGTCAGCTCCGCCCGCTGGCCACGCAGCGCCACCACGTCGCGCAGCGCCTGCGCCACGCCCTGGTCGATGAAGCGCGAGTCGAGGAAGAAGGCCACCTCGTCCAGGCCCACCTCGCCCACGTGGTACTGGCGATGCCCCCGCGTGCGCTCGGCGACGGTGAGCTCCTGGGTGGTGCCCGGGGACAGCTCGCGGCGGAAACGCCAGAAGTCATCCGTGGTCTCCGCGGGCTCGGGCATGTCCTTGAGCTCCCAGCCCGTGCGCGGGTGCTCCACGAACAACACCTGCGCGCGCGTCGACTTGTTGCGCACCAGGTAGCGCGCGTGTCGCAGGTGGTAGAACTCCACCATCAACGTGCCCCGGTTCACCACGGCGCGGAACACCGGCCCATCCTCCGAGCGGTCCTCCACCGACACCACGCACCCCAGCTCCACCGCGTACGGCACGAAGCGGCGGTCCCCGGGCTTCATCGTGTCGAGCATGGCCTCGCCCACGTACGTCTCCGCCTCCGTCACCGTCACCGGGCCACCCTCCAACGTCAGGCCCGTGGTGTTGGTGAACTCGATGCACGCCATGGGGTTCTTCTCGCGCGTGGCGCGGTTGTAGAGCAGCACGCGCCGCCCCTCGAAGGGCCGCTGGAGGATGGGCACCAGCGCGCTCTGGTTGCGGTGCACCGTCACCGGCTGGTCCACGCGGTACTCGAACAGGTCGCCCACCTCCTGGGTGAGCGTGGTCACCCGCGCGGTGCCCAGCCGCGCCTCGCGCATCGACCGGCTCGCCTCCGGAGCCTCCGCCCGCGCCCGGGAGCGCTTGGGCATGGGCGCCGGCGCCGCGGCGGCGGGCCCGCCCATGGACCCGGGCAGGCCCCCATCCATGTCCAGCATGGACGCGGACTCCATCAGCGCCTCCTGCGGAATCACCGGCGCCGCGGCGGCCTCGGTCCGCACCTCCACCACTGGCCGCTGGAGGTAGCGCGGGTTGTAGAGGTCATGCACGAAGGACACGGGCAGGCCCGCGATGAGCGACAGCCGGACGTCCACCCAGTCCTCGTCCCCCGTGTTGTCCACCAGCGCCCACCCCTGGAGCAGCGGCGCGTGGCCCTCCTCCAGCAGGATGCGGTAGCTCGTCTTCCACACCGGGGACTCGAGCACGTAGCTCACGAACAGCTCGCGCTCACCCTCCCCCGACGTGAGGATGGACATCCGCTTGGTGTCCTTCTTGTACGAGGACAGCACCGTGGCCAGATAGAACTCGAGGTCCTTGCGCACCGCCTCGTCCAGGAACTCCAGCTCGGACAACTCCAGCACGTCGAACGTGCGCAGGCTCCCGCCCACCAGCAGCGTGAGGAAGGGGCGCGCGAGGCTCGTCTCTCCCGCGGCCACCGCCAGCGTGTCCAGCCCGACGATGGCGCCCTCTATCTTTCCGCCGCCCACGCGCGCCCGCACGCGCGCGCCCTTCACCTGCCCCAGGAGCGCCGTGAGGCTGCCGTCCTCGGGGATGCGGATGGTGGCCTCCGCCAGGAGCTGCTCCAGCGGCTTCGTCGAGTCATAGCTCACGGCCGACACCGCGCCGCCGGACAGGTCCAAGACGGTCAGCGACTTGAGGACGTCGTTCATGTCGCGGGCCTTGAAGTCGAGCAGCAAGGGCTCGCTGCCGCTCACCCGCCCCCGACGTTCGAAGTAGCCCACACCGTGCTTGTAGAGGACGACGCGGCGGATGGTCAGTGCAGGGGCCATGGCTCAACGACCTCCAGGGGTGCTGGGAAAGGATTGGCGGCTCGGTGTATCAATTCAAAACCCAGCCCGCAGCGCCATCCCTCCCTCCCCGAGGTCGGTCCCATGCGCAATCCCTCTCCTCGCCGCTCACTCGAGTCCGCATGAGGCCCGCGCTCTACACCATCATCGCGGAAGTGGCCCCGGGCGTGGAGACCGCCTGGAATCAATGGCAGGAGGAGGTGCATGCCCAACGCGTGCTGCGCGAGCCTGGCTTCATCGCCTGCCGCAAGTGGCGGGACGCGGAGCCCACCCGCGATGGGTGGACGCGCTATGTCTGCCACTATGAGCTGACGGGGCTGGACGCCATGGAGGAGTACCTGGGCAGCGACACGGCCCGCCAGCTGCGCATGGACTCCGAGCTGCGCTTCGGCGCGATGATGCGCATCTCCCGGCAGATGCTCACCGAGGTGAAGCGCCTGGGCTGAAAAGGCACGGCCCCTCCCCCGCGCAAGGCGGAGGAAGGGCCGGCACTCCACGACGCGCGGCCTACTGCGCGACGGAGAGCTTCACCTCGATGTTGCCCGCCGTGGCGCGCGAGTACGGGCACACCGCGTGCGCCGCGTGCATGAGCTGGGTGGCCTCCTCCAGGGGGATGCCCGGCAGGATGCCCTTGAGCTCCACCGCGAGCCCGAAGCCGCCGTCCGGCGTCTTGCCCAGCGTGGCCGAGGCCGTGATGCCCGCGTCCGCGCCCAGGCGCTTGCCGGCCTTGCCCGCCACCAGCCGCAGCGCGCTCTCGAAGCACGCCGAGTAGCCCGCCGCGAAGAGCTGCTCGGGGTTCGTCACCGCGCCGCCCTTGCCACCCAGCTCCTTGGGCATGGCGAGCGGCAGGTCGAGGACGCCGTCGGACGAGCGGACGTGGCCGTCTCGACCTCCGTGCGTGGTGGCGGTGGCGGTGTACAGCGGGGTGATGGGGGTGGGAGCCATGGTGTTTCTCCTCGTCGTGAATGGGATTACTTCGAGAGCACTTCGAACAAGCGACGCATGTCCCGGCGCAGCCGGGTGACCTCTTCCAAAGACATCCCCAGGCGGCAGGACATCGCCTCGGGCACGGACGCGGCCTTGCGCTTCAGGGCGCGCCCCGACGTCGTCAGCGACACGCGCACCGAGCGCGCGTCCTCGGTGGACCGCTCGCGCCGCACCCACCCCTGGGTCTCCAGCCGCTTGAGCAGCGGCGTCAGCGTCCCCGAATCCAGGAACAGCCGCTCCCCCAGCACCTTCACCGACACCCCGTCCTCCTCCCACAGCACCAGCATCACCAGGTACTGCGGATAGGTCAGCCCCAGCTTCTCCAGGAGCGGCGCGTAGGCCTGCACCATCGCGCGCGCCGCCGCATAGAGCGGAAAGCAGAGCTGGCGGTCCAGCCGGAGCGAGTCATCCGTCGACATGGCCAATACCTAGTGCGCAATTAAATTGTGCGCAATCAATTTTGGGACTGGACCGTTCGGTTCTGGACGTTCACCGGGGAAAAGGCGCGTGGTAGAGGTCGCCCCGCTCCGGAGCCGCCGGAGGAGAACCGAGGACGTGATGCTGAGGACGGTCACCGCCACCCGCTATGTGACGCCGCTGCGCGAAGGGGGCTCGCTGCCCGCCATCGTGGAAGCGGACGACGCGGGCTTGTACGTCGTGAAGTTCCGGGGCGCCGGCCAGGGGGCCAAGGCCCTCATCGCCGAGCTGCTGTCGGGCGAGCTGGCGCGCGCCATGGGGCTGCGCATCCCGGAGCTCGTCTTCCTGGAGCTGGACCCGGCCCTGGGGCGCAACGAGCCGGACGGCGAGATTCGCGAGCTGCTCAAGGCCAGCGCGGGGCTCAACCTGGCCCTGGACTATCTGCCGGGCTCGCTGACGTTCGACCCGGTGGCGGACCGCGCGCCCGAGGCCGCGCTCGCGTCCACCATCGTCGCCTTCGATGCGTACGTCACCAACGTGGACCGCACGCCGAAGAACCCCAACCTCCTGACGTGGCACCGGGACCTGTGGCTCATCGACCACGGCGCCTCGCTGTATTTCCACCACGCGTGGGAGGGCTGGGAGGAGCGCAGCCAGAGCCGCTTCGCGCCCATCCGCGACCACGTGCTGCTGCCCTGGGCGCGCGCGCTGCCAGAAGTGGGCGCCGTGCTGCGCGAGCGGCTGACGCGGAACGTGGTGGAGGCGGCCGTGGCCGCCATTCCGGAGACCTGGCTGGGCACCGAGCCCTGCTTCGACAGCCGGGATGCCCACCGCGCGGCCTATGTCACGTGGTTCATGAAGCGGCTGGACGCGGCACCCGCGTTTCTCGAGGAGGCGGCGCGTGCCCACACCCAGCTCGTTTGACTACGCCATCATCCGCGTGGTGCCTCGCGTGGAGCGCGAGGAGTTCATCAACGCGGGCGTCGTCCTCTTCTGCGTCAACCACCGCTACCTGGGGGCGCGCACGGCGCTGGACGAGGACCGGCTGCGGGCCCTGGCCCCGGACGCGGACGTGGAGGCCATCCGAGGCCACCTGGAGAGCTTCCTGCGGGTGTCCACCGGGGGGCGGAACGCGGGCCCCATTGGGCAGCTCCCGCAGAAGGAGCGCTGGCACTGGCTGGTGGCCCCGCGCAGCACCATCATCCAGACCGGGCCCGTGCACGCCGGCTTGTGTGAGACGCCCGACAAGGCCCTGGAGCACCTGCTGGACCGCGTGGTCCGCGTGAAGCGCCCCGCCTGACGGCGGAGGCGGGGGTGATTAACTTCTCCCCGACGGCCTGCCGGTCCAGCGCCGGCAGCCCGCCCGCCCATGAGCGAGTCCGCGCTGCGCATCGTCACGTACAACGTCCGTTACTTCGGCCACATGCTCCGCGGGTTGGCGAGCACGGTGGGCCCGAAGCGGCGGGTGTCCGCGGCGCTCGCGGCGCTGGAGCCCTTGCCGGACATCGTCTGCCTCCAGGAAGTGGAGACCTCGTCGCTGCGCAGCAACATCGCGGACCGGCCCTTGAAGCCCGGCGAGACGCAGCTCCAGGTCTTCATGCGGCGCATGGAGGAGACGTTCAGCGCCCAGCGGCGCGACATGCCCTACGAGGCGTTCTACTTCCGCGCCCACCACTACAAGCTCGGGGAGGTGTCCATCTACACCACGGGGCTGGCGGTGCTCGTCAACACGCGCACGCTCCAGGTGGACACCCACAACGTGGCCGAGCCCGCGCACATCACCCATCACCACGTCCGCGGGCTGAAGGACCGCAAGCAGAGCCGCATCTGCGCGCACATGCGCCTGTTGCGCCGCGAGGACGCGCGCCCCTTCCACGTCTTCAACACGCACCTGAGCCTGCCCACGCCCTTCGCCCGTGAGTTCTGGGCCACGCGCGACAAGATGGGCGGCGGCGTCAATCAATTGCATGAAGCGCGCAAGCTGACCGAGTTCGTGCGCACGCATGCCCAGGCCGAGCCGTTCATCGTGTGCGGAGACTTCAACTCGCCGCCGGCCTCGCCCGTCTTCCGCTACCTCACGCAGGACGCGCGCCTCGTGTGCGCGCAGAGCCGCGTGGGACAGATAGACCCGAGCGTGTCCCGGGGCTTCCCCACCGCGGGCTTCATGCGCCTGCGCATGCACCTGGACCACCTGTTCTCCAGCGAGGACGTGCGCTGGCTGGACACCGACGACACGCGCCCCTTCGGGGACACCACCGGTCGCTTCCACGGCCTGTCCGACCATGTGCCGCTCGTCGGGCGCTTCACCTTGGAGGGCGTGGCCTCGCGCGACAGCGGGGCCTGAGGGCCTCAGCCCAGCTCGCGCTCCACCTCTGCCCATGCGTCGAGAATCTCACGCGTGCGCCGCTCGGCGAGCGCGTGGAACTCGGGGGCCAGGTGCGCCACCTTGTCCGGGTGGTACTGCGCGATGAGCGCCCGGAAGGCGCGACGGGCCTCGTCCGCGGAGGTGCCTCGCGCGATGCCCAGCACCGTCCACGGGTCGACCTTCCTGGGCTCGGGGGCAGGAGGCGCGGCGCGTGGGCGAGGGCGAGGAGGGGGCGTGTCCTCGAGGTCCTCCGCCTCGGGCGCGCGCGGGGCGCGGGGCGCGGGCTCCGGGCGTCGCGCCCCCGGGCGACGGGCCGGGTCGGGTGGAGGAACGCGAGGTGAGAGGCGACTGAGGGCCTCTTGGATGAACCAGAGGTCCTCGGCGGGCGGGCCGTGCTTGCGCACCACCAGGCGGGGGCGGCCGTCCTGAAGCAGCAGGTAGCCGGTGGACGCCGCGTAGGCCGCCTTCTTGTCGTTCGGGTACAGCCGCTCTCCCAGGTCGCCCAGCGGATCCCTCCACATGCCGTCCACGCCGCCCTCGTCCGCCACGAGCACCTGGGACAGCACCTCGCCGAAGACGTCCTCGAGCGCGGCGAAGGGCTCGCGCAGCTCGGGCGAGCGCTGGGTGGGGCCATGGCGCACGCCCGTCACGAGCAGCAGCCCGCGCGTCGCATCCACCCGCCCGAAGAGCTTCTCGCGCACCTGCTTGTCGGAAAAGAAGAGGACGGACTGCACGGCGCCCAGGGTAGTCCGAATGCACCCACCAGCGGGAGCATCCCGCGCGGCCCTGGCCCGAGGCGCCCCTTCTCCAGTGGGAGACAGTCCGTCCCAAGCGGCTCGACGCTGGCGCGGGCTTGAGAAAGAGTCCCAAGCGCCATGCGCTGCTGCCATCGCCACGCTCCCGCCATCGCCTCTTCCGAGCCGCACCCCTTCAGCCTCCCCGGCGCCACCGAGCACTACGCCGCCGAGCGCCCCGTCCGCGCCGAGCACATCCGCCTGGAGCTGGACCTGGACTTCGAGGCCCGCGCGCTGACGGGCCGATGCACCACGCGCGTGAGCGCCGTGCGCGCCGTCTCCACCGTGACGTTCGACGCGGTGGACATGGACATCACCGAGGCGCGCGTGGACGGCCGGCCCGCGCGCTTCTCCAACTCCGGCGCGCACGCGCGCGTGGAGCTGCCCGAGCCGATGGAGCCCGGTCAGGCCCGCGACATCACGCTCGCGTACCGCTGCCGGCCGCGCCGCGGGCTGTACTTCTGGGGCCCCGACGCGGGCTATCCCGAGCGCCCGCTCCAGGCCTGGACCCAGGGGCAGGACATCGACGCGCGCTGCTGGTTCCCCTGCCTGGACACGCCCGCGCAGAAGGCCACCACGGAGGTCATCGCCACGTTCCCCGCGCGGATGACGTCGCTGTCCAACGGCGTGCTCGTGCGCGACGTCACCGAGGGCGAGCGCCGCACCCAGCACTACCGCATGGAGCAGCCGCACTCGCCCTACCTCGTCACGCTGGTGGTGGGCGAGTTCGAGGAGGCGACGGACTCCGCCGGCACCGTGCCGCTGCGCTACCTGTACCCGCCCGGCCGCCGCGAGGACGCGCTGCGCTGCGTGGCGCGCACGCCCCAGATGGTGGCGCTCTATCAGCAGCTCACCGGCGAGCCCTTCCCGTGGAGCGGCTATGCGCAGGTGTTCGTCACCGAGTTCATCCTCGGCGGCATGGAGCACACCACCGCCACCACGCTGTTGGACAGCGTGCTGCACGACGCGCGCGCCCACGCGGACTACAGCGCCGAGCCGCTCATCGCCCACGAACTGGCGCACCAGTGGTTCGGCAACCTGCTCACCTGCCGCGACTGGCCCCACGGCTGGCTCAACGAGGGCTTCGCCACCTACGTGGAGGTGCTCTGGAAAGAGCACGCCGACGGCGCCGACGAGGCGGACCAGCACCGGCTCACCGACTTGAGCGCGTACCTCACCGAGGTGCGCGAGCGCTACGCCCGGCCCATTGTCGCGCGCAAGTTCCACGCGCCCATGGACCTGTTCGACCGGCACCTCTACGAGAAGGGCGCGCTCGTGCTCCACGAGCTGCGCCGCCGCGTGGGTGACGACCTCTTCTTCCGCGCCCTGCGCCACTACGTGTCCCGCCACCGCCACGGCGTGGTGGAGACCGTGGACCTGTCGCGCGCGTTCGAGGAGGCCACCGGCCACAACCTGGATCGCGTGTTCGACCAGTACGTCTTCTCACCCGGCCACCCCGAGCTGAAGGTGGAGGTCCGATACGACGCGGAAGAGGCGCGCCTGCGGCTCAAGGTCCGCCAGACGCAGCGGACCGACGCGGGCACGCCCGTGTTCCGCTTGCCGCTGGACGTGCGCGTCACCGTGGACGGCCGCGACACGCTCCACCGCCTGGACATCACCGACGCCGAGCACTTCTTCCACCTGCCCTGCCCCACCCCGCCCACGCAGGTGCGCGTGGATCCGCGCCGCGAGGTGCTCGGCGCCGTGGACGTGGACAAGGCCGTGGGCCTCTGGCTGGAGGAGCTGCGCGCCGCGCCCGAGGCCCGCGCCCGCACCGAGGCCGCGCACGCGCTGGGCAAGGACGGCGGCTCCCGCGCGGTGGAGGCGCTGGGCCGCGCGCTGGAGGACGACGCGCTGTTCTGGGGCACCCGCGCCGCGTGCGCGAAGGCGCTGGGCCGCATCCGCTCCCCCGAGGCGCGCGCGCGGCTGCTCGCGGGGCTCCCCGTCGCGCACCCCAAGGTGCGCCGGGCGGTGGTGGCCGCGCTGGGGGAGTTCCGGCGCGACGTGGAGGTGGCGGGCCGCCTGCGCGCGCTGCTGGAGGCGGGCGACGCCAGCTACTTCGTGGAGGCCGAGGCCGCGCGCGGCCTGGGGCGCGTGCGCGCCGTGGACGCGGTGCCGCTGTTGGAGGCGGTGGCCGCGCGGCCGTCGTTCCAGGATGTCATCGGCTCGGGCGCGCTCGACGGGCTCGCGGAGACGCAGGACCCGTCCGCCTTCCCCGCCGCCGTCGCGCGCACGGCCTACGGCCAGCCCGCGCACATGCGACGCACGGCCGTGTTCGCGGTGGCGAAGCTGGCCCAGGTGGCCCGGCGTGAGCGCGAGGCCGTGGACCTGCTCTCGGACCTGTTGAGGGATCCGCAGTTCCGCATGCAGTGGACGGCCTGCGAAGCGGCGAAGACGCTGGGGGACCGGCGCATGATTGCCGCGCTGGAGGGCACCTCGCTCAATGACCCGCGCACGCGCCGCGCCGCGCGAGAGGCCGTGCGGGCCTTGCGCGAGGGCGAGCCTCAGGCGCGCGAGGTGGCCTCGCTGCGCGAGGAGGTGGACAAGCTGAAGGAAGAGTCCCGTGCCCTGCGCGAGAAGCTGGAGGCGCTCGCCCTGCGCAGGCCGGAGCCCCCGCCGCCCACCTCACCGCCGCGGGGACGTGCGGCGGCGAAGCACGCGGCGAGGAAGTCCACGAGCCGGCGCGTCACCGGGCGGGGCCGAAGGAAGTAGCCCGCGCCCGAGGTCCGCGTCAGGCGACTACCAGACGCGCACGCGCTGCTCGGGCGTCAGGTACAGCTCCTGGCCCGGCTTCACGTCGAACGCCTCGTACCAACCGTCCTCGTTGCGCACCGTGGACGCGCGGAACTCGCCGGGCGCGTGGCCATCCGTCATGAGCAGCTGACGCAGCAGCGGCTCGCGGAACTTGGTGCGCCACACCTGCGCGAAGCCAAGGAAGAAGCGCTGCTCACCGGTGAAGCCGTCCTTCAGCTGCGCCGGCGTGTTCCCCAGCGACAGCCGGTAGGCGTCATGCGAGATGGCCAGGCCGGCCACGTCCGCGATGTTCTCGCCCAGGGTCAGCTCACCGTTCACCGCCATGTCCGGCAGCGGCCGGTAGGCGCTGAACTGCGCCGCGAGCGCCTGTCCCGCCGCCTTGAAGCGCTGCAGGTCGCTGTCCGTCCACCAGTTGGCCAGCTTGCCGTGCGCGTCGAACTTCGCGCCCACGTCGTCGAAGCTGTGGACGATTTCATGGCCAATCACCGTGCCGATACCGCCGTAGTTCACGGCCGGGTCCGCGTTCGGGTCGAAGAACGGCGGCTGGAGGATGGCGGCGGGGAAGATGATGGAGTTCTGCTGCGGCGAGTTCAGCGCGTTCACCTCCTGCGGCACCATGAACCACTCGGCGCGGTCCACCGGGCCGTTCAGCTTCGCCAGGTTGCGCTGGTACTCGAACAGCGAGGCGCGCTGGGCGTTGCCGAACGCGTCGCTCCGGTCCACCTTCAGCGCCGAGTAGTCGCGGAACCGCACGGGGTGGCCAATGCCCACCTGGAGCGTGGCCAGCTTCTCCTTCGCGCGCGCCTTGGTCTCCGGAGACATCCACGCGAGCGCGTCGATGCGCTTGCCGAAGGCCGCGATGATGTTGCGCACCATCGTGTCCGCCTGGACCTTGGCCTCCGCCGGGAAGTACTTCTCCACGTAGAGCTTGCCCACCGCCTCGCCCAGCGCGCCGTTCGTCATGGACACGCCGCGCTTCCACCGCTCGCGCAGCTGCTGCGCGCCGGAGAGCACCTTGCCGTTGAAGGCGAAGTTCTCATCGACGAAGGCCTTGGAGAGGAACGGCGCGCCGCGCGCGATGGCGCGGAAGGCCAGGTAGTCCTTCCAGCTCTGGAGGGGCTCTGCGCCCACCAGCTTCGCCATGCCCGTGATGGCGCTCGGCTGCCACACGAGGATCTGCTTCTGCCCGGACAGGCCCGCGGCCTTGAAGTACGCGGCCCAGTCGAGCCCCGGCGCCTTCTTGGCGAACGCCTCCTGGGCCCACGGGTTGTTCGTCTTGGTGACGTCCTGCGTGTCCACCTGGGGCCAGTGCGTCGCGGCGATCTTCTTCTCCAGCGCGAACACGCGGCTGGCGCGCGCCTCCGCGTCGGAGAAGCCCGCCAGCTTCATCATCGCGGCGATGTGGCCCTGGTAGGCCTGCCGCACCTCGCGGAAGCGGGGGCTGTCCACCAGGTAGAAGTCGCGGTCCGGCAGCCCCAGGCCGCCCTGCATCAGGTACGGGGCGTAGCGCTCGGGGGCGTTCAGGTCCTCGGTCACCCACAGGCCGAAGACGCGGTCCGTCGTCACATCGCCCGTGTTGAGCGCGTCGACGTCCGCGCGCAGCGTGGCGCCCAGCTCGGTGGCCAGCGCGCGCCGGTTCGCGATGCCCGCGATGCGCTCCAGCTCGGGCTTCAGGGGCGCGGCGCCCTTGGCCTCGATGGCCGCCTCATCCATGAAGCTGGCGAAGTAGTCGCCAATCTTGCGGGCCTCGCTGTCCGCGGGGGCCTCGGTGCGCGCGGCGTCCTCGATCAACGACCGGGTGCGCGCGGCGGCCTGCTCGGCCAGGGCCGTGAACATGCCGAAGTTGGAGCGGTCCGCCGGAATCTCCGCCGTCTTCATCCAGGTGCCGCTGGCGTACCGGTAGAAGCTGTCACCCGGCTTGACGGTGGCATCCATGCCAGCGGCGTCAAAGCCGAAGGTGCCGAACATGGGCTTGGGCGCCGGAGCGGGCGCGGCCACCACCGGGGCGGCCTCCGTCACGGGAGGGGCCGGCTTCTCCGCGGGAGTCGTGGTCGCGCAAGCGGCCAGCAGGGCCGTGGCACAGGCGGAGAGCGTCGCACGCGCGGCGCCCGGCAGTCGTTGAGAGGAGTCGTTCATGAAGGGTTCCTGGAGCGGCCTCAGGGTCGGCCGCGCGCGGATGATGCCATCAGCGCCCGGAAATCCTGACGCTTCCGTCACGAACCGCCCATCCCCGCCCTTATTCGCCACCCTCCGTCCGGACCTGGGACCGCGCCTCCCTGCCTCCCCCGGAGTTCTCGGCTTCACGGGAGCGCCACCGGGCCTGGGAGTGTCTACCTGTACCGGGAAGGGTGCGCGGAGCCTCGGGCGGGGGCGACCGAGGGAGCGCCCTGGGGAGACGCACGGCATGGCCCACGCGGCAGGCGAGCTCGAGGTCGTGATGGACGCCGCCGTGGATCCCCTCGTGGTGTGCGGCACGGACGAGCGCATCCTCCACGTGAACGCCGCCACGGAGCGCCTGCTCGGCTGGAGTCGCGCGCGGCTGTTGGGGCAGCCCGTGTCGCGGCTCTTCCCCGTCCGGCTGCGGACGTTCGCGGGGCACAGCCTGCCGCGCTACCTGCTGTCGCGGCGCGCCGCGCTCGGGGGCCGGCCCATCCGGGTCTTCGCGCTGCGCGAGGACGGCGTGGAGGTGCTGGTGGAGCTGACGGTGGGCACGGCGGGCGAAGGGGAGCACGCGCGCATCGCGCTCACCTTCCGCGGCTTGCACGAGGTCATCGACACGCTGGAGGACCCGGTGGAGCAAGCAGAGCCCGGCATGTCACGGCACCTGGACGACCGGGCGAGGGACCGCCTGTACCGGCTGCTGGTGGAGAACGCGCCGCTCGGCATCTTCCACTTCGACCGCACGCCGGTGGTGACCGCGTGCAACGAGCGCTTCGTGGACATGCTCGGCTCCACGAAGCGGGTCATCGTGGGGCTCAACCTGCTCACGCTGCGCGACGACCGGTTGATGGACGCGGTGCGCGAGACGCTGAAGGGCCACGCCTCGGACTTCGAGGGGGACTACGTCGCCATGACCAGCGGCAAGGTGACGCCGGTGCGGGTCCGCTTCGCGCCCTGCTACGCGGAGGACGGCCTCACGGTGGAAGGCGGCGTGGGGCTGGTGGAAGACATCAGCGAGCACCGCCACACCGAGGCGGAGCGCGAGCGCCACCTCGCGCAGCTCGACATGCTCTTTCACAGCGCCCCCATCGGGCTGGGGTTCGTGGACACGAACCTGCGCTACGCGCGCGTCAACGACGTGCTGGCCCGCATCAACGGCGTGCCCGCCGAGGCGCACCTGGGCCGCCGTCCGCACGAGGTGCTCGGCCCCGCGGGCGTGCCCATCGAGCGGATGATCCGCCAGGTGATGGAGACCGGCGAGCCCGCGGTGAAGCACGAGGTGCGCACCGACGTGGACCTGGGCGCGCCAGGGCCGCGTCGCTACCTGGCGGGCAGCTTCTATCCGGTGCGCGCGCCAGACGGACGCATGCTGGGCGTGGGCATCCTGGTGGAAGACATCAGCGAGCGCCGCCGCGCGGAGGAGGAGCGCAACCGCCTCTACCGCGAGGCCCAGGAGGCCATCCGCGTGCGCGACGACTTCCTGTCCATCGCGAGCCATGAGCTGAAGACGCCGCTCACCCCGCTCAGCCTCCGGCTGGAGACCCTGGAGCGGAAGCTGGAGCGAGGCGAGCCCGTGGACGCGTCCGTGCTGCACCGCGCGCGGCGACAGCTGCTGCGGCTGACGGGGCTCATCAACGACTTGTTGGACGCCTCACGCATCGAGGCGGGGCGGCTGGCCCTGCACCCGGAGCCCACGCGCTTCGACACGTTGGTGGAGAACGGCGTGCGCGCGATGGAGGCCCAGCGCGAGGACCACCTCATCACCTTCGAACATCCGCGCGAGCCCGTGCGGGTCCATGGTGACTCGTACCGCTTGGAGCAGGTGGTGACGAACCTGTTGGAGAACGCGCTGAAGTACAGCCCGGACGGCGGCACCATCCGTGTGGCGCTGACGGTGCGCGGGGACGTGGCGCTGTTGTCGGTGACGGACCCGGGCATCGGGATTCCACCGGACCAGCAGGCGCTCCTGTTCGACCGCTACTTCCGCGCGCGCAATGTCTCCGCGCGCTCGTATGGCGGCCTGGGGCTGGGGCTGTACATCAGCCGCGACATCGTCGAGCGACACGGCGGTCGCATCTGGGTGGAGAGCGAGGTGGGGCACGGCTCCACCTTCTACGTGGCGCTGCCGTTGCAGCCCGCGGCGCACGTGTCGCCGGACACTTCGCACGCGGGCCCTCCGGCGCACTGAAGCGCGCGCAGGGGGCGTTCCGAAAGAACTTCAGTCCGGGGTGTTGGGCGGTGGCCACGCCACCCGGGGGAGCGACAGGAATCACACGCCCCCGGGCGTGGCACGCGGGCTGCTGTCGGAGTCAGGCGGGAGGATGCAAGCCATGACGACGGACACGCCCGCGCTGACGCGTGACAAGGAAGGATGGATCGTCCGTGTGAAGTTGGGAGGACGGGTGCAGGAGGTTCGCTGCACCACCGAGAGCCAGGCCCGCTACGTCGCGGCGATGTTCGCCCTCCACGCGGCCCGCCCTCCCACGCTGCGCAACTGACTTCACCACCCGTTCTTCTGGCCGTACTCCTGCGCCTCGGACGTGAACTTGTGGGTGGACGCGGACATGGTCCACACGAAGTTGGCGCGGAGCTGATCCGGATCATTGATGCCCGGCGTCGGCTTGGGAGGAATTGGCACCTCGGCCTGGACGAAGACCGCCGTGCCGCCGCCGCCGTTGCCCTGGGCGTTGGGCAGGTTGGACAGCTCGGTGCGGATGGTGGAGAGGAACGAGGTCAGCTCCGTCGCGCGCACGCCCGTGAGGTAGAAGAACGTCTGGAGACTCTGGACGTCGAAGCCGTACGCGACGAACTGGGACTTGTCGGTGGGGTGGCGGTACACGGACACGTACGCGCTGCGCACCGTCACGGGGATGAACGGCGTGCCCACGGGCCAGTTGGCGACCTTGGTCGCCGCGGCTGGCAGCGTGGGCAGGGTGGGCACGGAGGTGACGACGCACGTCGCCCCCGCGTCCACGCCGGCGTCCACGCCCGCGTCCGCCAACGGCAGGTAGATGATGGGCGGCAGCGTGGTGACGGTGGACTGCTGCGTCACCTGCGCGGGCGCCTCCCCAGGCGGGACTTCTCCGGCCTCCAGGCCACAGGCCACCCACGCCAACGCCGAGCACACTCCGAGCACGAAGGCTCGCTTCATGGCACTTCCCCCTCTGTCTGGATGATGAGTTGTGACTACTCAAAGACAACGACGGTCTGCACCCAACTTCCCGGGTTCCTCCCGAGAAACTCCATCCGCTCGCGCTTCACGGCGACCGAGGGAGACGCTCCCTCGCGCACGCGGCGGCGCACGGCCTCGAAGAACGCACCGGCCTCGGCGTCTGGAATGTCCGACGGCGACGCGATGACGGCGCGCGCGCCCGCCTCCAGGAACGCGACCGGCAAGCTCCACGGCTCATGCAGATACGGCGCGGTCTCGGCGGCCCGGCACGACGCCAGGATGACCACCGGGGCGCGCGACAAGTGCTGGCGGCGCACCTCGCCCGCGGTCAGCGCGTAGCGGCCATCCGCCTGCGCGGACAGCACGATGAGCGACGCATCCGAGATGCCCAGGTTCACCAGCCCGTGCGCGTGGATGTCGATTTCATCCGCGCTCGGCATCTCGGCCAGGACGCGCTCCGGCGTCGCGGCGGCGCCCGTCAGGTCCACGCGGGGCGCGGTGGGCTCGGTGCCCGGCAGCCACGCGGACAGCCGCGGCAGCCCCAGCGCGGCGGGCGCGTTCACGTCACTGACCACCAGCCGTCTCGGCGCGCCCGAGGCCGCCACCGCGGGCTTCGAGTCCCCACGCTGATAGCTCCACGCGAAGTCGGGAGGCAGCAACCCCGCCCGCCCATGCAAGGGATAGCGGGCAAAGACAGACACGTGCTCGCAGGGGCGCAGCGCCTCCAGCACCGGCGCGGACACCAGCGAGGCGACGTCGAACGCGGGCGCGCCGCGGGTGGTGAGCGTGCCCACGGCCTCGCCCTTCGCGCCGCGCGCGGCCACCAGCATGCGCTCCTCGGCGATCTCCACGCCCAGCAGACAGCGCGTGGGCGCCGCGACGCCAGACTCACGGGCGAACCAGTCGAGCGCCCCCGCGAAGTCCCCCGCGCGACCGGCCTCCAGGATGAGCAGGGAGTAGCTCGCGGCCCGCGCCTTCTGCGCCCCCGTGTCCTCGCGCGGCAGCTTCTCCGCCGCCGCGATGAGGTCCTCCAACTGCCGCCGCCCCGCGACGCGGTCGTGCTCCAGCTCGGCGCGCGCGATGGCGTGGTCGACCATCAACAGCAGCCCGGGCCGCTTGCCGAGCCCCGGCTGCATACGAGCGGACGCCGCGAGCGCGCGCACCGCCTCCAGGTCTCCCGGCCGGGGCGCGACGCGCGACAGGTCCGCGAGGACGAGCGGGCTCAGGGCGGAGCGCGGCGACCCACACTCCGGCACCGCGCCCAGCTCGGTCCGCGCGGCGTCGAAGCGCAACTCGGAGGCGTCCAGCATCGCGAGCGTCTCGTGCAGGAAGACCTGGGCGGCGCAGACATCCGGCTGGCGCAGCGCGGACTCCCGCAGGTAGGCGCGCGTGAGCGCGAACGCGTCCCGGAAGCGGGCAATCTGCCCCAGGTGCTGGAGGAACTGCGTCTCCTGCTCGGGGTCGTTCGAGGCGCGCGCCCGCTCCAGTCCGCGCAGCGCGTGCTCGCGGGCCTCCACCAGCCGGTGCTGCGACGTGTAGAGGTACGTGAGCACCGACTCCAGCTCGCCGCAGCGCGCGTCCAGCTTGCGCAGCTCACAGGCGGGCAGGGCCTTCAGCAGCAGCGCCTCCGCGCTCGCCATCTCGCCAGCCGTCAGCCTGGCCTGCGCGCGCTGCAGCTCCGCGTTGACCTGGAACCATGGGTCGCCCACCGCGTCCGCCGCCCGAGCGTAGTCGTCCAGCGCCGCGGGCAGCCGCCCCAGCAGCGCGAGCGCGCCCAGCAGGATGTCCGAGTCCCCCGAGGCCCGCAGCGCCCGCACGAACCCATCCGCGCCCGCCATGTCGAAGGCGCCCGCCAGCACCTGGGCGAACGACGTCGCCAGCGGACCTCGCCGCGCGAAGTCCCGCTTCTGCGTCCGCTCGATGTAGCGGGCCAGCACGTCGCCGCCGTAGTGCGCGTCCAGCTCGCGCGCCTCGGGGAGCAGCGCGCGCACGCGCTCGGCGGTGGGCGCGGTCCAAGCCGCCAGATACAGGTACTTGCGCGCGAGCGCCGGGGCCTCGCGCACCAGCGTCGCCGGCAGGGGCGTGCCATCCGCCACCAGCGTCTTGTTCGCGGACCAGGCCTGGTTCCAGTGGTCCTGCCGCGCCTTCGTCTGGCGCCGCACCGCCTCGGCGCGCTCGCGCGCCTCCTGGCTCCAACCCGGCTCGTTCAGCGCGGCCACCTGCTCGAAGCCCTCGGCCGCGAGCAGGTCCAGGCCCAGCTCGCGCAACACGAGGCTGCGGTTCCACATCGCCGCCGCGTGCCGGGGCTCCTTCGCGAGCACACGCTCCAGCAGGACGAGGGCGTCCTCCAGGTCCCCGCGTTGCAGCGCCACCACGGCCCGGTCGCTGTCCACATCCGGAGAAGCAGGCGCGCGCTTCAAGTCCTCGCGCGCCTGATCCACTTCGCCGCGAAGCAGGTGTCCCGTGCCCAGCCCGTGCAGGTCCCCCGCCGCCTCCAGCTTCGCCAGCGCCTGGAGCGGCACCAGCTCGCGCGGACGCTCGTCGCCCGAGCGCTTCACGCCGTAGGGCCGATACCCGCTCGCCCCGGACCAGCTCAGCCGAGCCTCCAACGAGCGCGTGGGCGCCAGGGCCAGCGCCTCCGGCCCCACCACCTGCTCCGAGCCATCCGTCGAGGGCGAGCGGAACAGCGCCACCGTCAGCGCGGCCGTCAACGAACCGCTCAGCGCCACCGCCGCCACCCAGCGGCGACGCCCGCTCCACGCCGGACGGAAGGCGCGCGAGGGCTTCGCCTCGCGGGGAGCGTGAGGGGCAGGCGCCGCGGGGACGTCCGCGTCGCGCGGCGGCGACACCACGCGCAGCGGACGGACCTCCTCCTCGGCGTGGATTGCCTCGCCCGCGGACTTGAGCTCGAGGATGACGTCCAGCGCATCCATGCAGCGCTCGCAAGTGACCAGGTGCTCACGGAAGGACGCGGCCTCCTCCGGCGACAGCTCGTCATCCGCGAACAGGTGAACCTGGTCGTGGATGTCCAGCATGTCGAGGTCACGCTCGGAGTCGCTCATGGCTACTCGGTCTCCGGAGGCTGGGGGGTCAACAGCGCGTGGAGCTTCTGCCGCGCCCGGGCGAGGCGCGTACCCACCGTGTTCTTGTTGAGGCCCAGGTGGTCGGCAATCTCGATGTACGAGCGCCCTTCGATTTCCTTCATCCGGAACACCGTACGGAACTCCTCAGGAATCTGCTCCAGCGCCTCGCGAACTTCCGCGGTGCCGAACTTCGCCCACAAGGGCTCGTCCTCGGGCAGCGGCGCGGCGACCGTTTCCTGCACTTCTTCCGCGGACACCCCGGCCCGGCGCTCGCGCAGCTTCAGGCGGTGTCGATCGAAGAAGAGGTTGCGCTGGACGCGCAGCAGCCAGGCGCGCGCGTCCCCCTGCGTCTTCAGCTGCTCGCGGTGGCGCCAGGCGCGCTCGTAGGTGTCCTGGATGAGGTCGCCCACATCCGAGGCATTGCCGGCGAGCTGCATTCCCCGCGTGCGCAAGAGCGTGTCGTGCTGGCGAATGAAGGCGTCGAACCAGCGGCGGTCCTGCACTTCCAATGAAGGGGGCTCGCTCTCCACGCGGGACACAGGCTGGCTGGTCGGTTCGGGAGCAGTCAAGCGCCGCGAGCCCCGGACCGCCGGGAGCCGCCCCATCCACTCCAGCGCGAAAGTATCCATGGCGTCCCCGTCCTCAGGCCCTTGCGGAGAGTCCACCGCACTGCTCCGCTCCGCGCAGCCGTACCCACAACCCCGACGCGTGCATGTCTTCAGTCCCTCCCTGAACAAGCGGTCCGGAAGGGAAACGAAGCGTGTGGCCAATCTTCCCAGCGGGGATATTCGCGCCATTTCCTCCCGCGCTCAGGAAGGGCGACGCATTCGCGCCGCGCGCCGCGCGCAGGAGAAGCCCACCCAGCCGAGGACGGGCGCCATCAACAGCGGGGCCCGGGCGTCCACCTGACGCGCGGAGACGGTGTAGGCCACCGCGCTGCCCAGCCGCAGCGCGCGCTCCACCCTCGCGGCAGGCGCTCGACGCCCCCCGCCCCAGGGCCCGCTGAGATGGAGGCCCAGTTGGGCTCCCCACCACATCAAGGCCCGTGAGCGCGCCGGCCCCGCGGCCGAGCCCCACACGCGCCACGCCGACACGGCGAGCAGCGCGGACATCAGCGTCCACGCGGGCCCCGTCACGCCGTCTCGACGCGGCGAGGTCGACCGTCCCACCCCACGCCATGAGCGCGCGGGGGACGTCGTCCAGCGTGCGCCCCAGAGCGAAGCCCCCGCGGTCAGCGCCCCCATCACCCCGAGCGCCGCGGCCGACTCCCGGTTGAGCGTGGCGTTGCGCTGAAGCCCCGCGGGCGTACCCCATGCGGTCAGGTCCATGTGTCGTCCTCCCAGCGCCCCACGGGGAAGCTGGGCGCGCGAAACTCCCCGCGCCAGCCGCGCCCGCCCGCCAGTGTTACAAGAGACCTTTCCCGTGCCACGCGGCGAGGCTGCGCATGACGACTCCGGATGATGTCCTGGGCTTCTGGTTCGGCCAGCCCCCTGACCCCGCCCGAAATCCCACCTGCGCGAGGCCGCGCGCGCTGTGGTTTCAGCGGGACGCGGCCTTCGACCAGGCGTGTCAGCCATTCCTGGACGCGCACACGCACGCGGCCGCAGGAGACCTGAGGGATTGGGCGGACGAGCCACGCAGCGCCCTCGCGCTGGTGCTGCTGTTGGACCAGCTTCCGCGCAACCTCTTCCGAGGCTCCGCGCGCGCCTTCGCTTCGGATGCGCGCGCCCGAGAGGTCGCCCGGCACGCGCTGGCCCGAGGCCTGGACACCGCGCTGCCCCCGGTGTGGCGCTGGTTCATGTACTTGCCGTTCGAGCACAGCGAGGACGCGCACGACCAGCGGCTCTCGGTCTCCTTGTTCGAGCAACTCGCCCTGTCGCGCGGCGCGGACAGCACCTCCGCCATCGAGTCCGCGCGGCAGCACCGAGACATCATCGAGCGCTTCGGCCGCTTCCCCCACCGCAACGCGGCGCTGGGCCGCGAGTCCACCCCGGACGAAGTGGCCTTCCTCCAGGAGCCCGGCTCGTCCTTCTGAGGCGGCCCGCCTGGTCGCTCGGTCGGGCTGCGTCCGGCCGTGTGGGTTCACCCCGCCGCGCGGAGACGACGCGGGGAGGACTGCCGGGCGGAACGAGCGCTGGGGTAGCGTGCGCGCACCGTGCTCGCGGAGGGGACGTGGCGGCAGACATCGCGGACATCATCCGGCAGCGCTGGCGCAACCAGTGGAAGCAGATGCTGGGGGTCGCCCTGGGCGTCACGCTCGTGGCGGCGCTGTGTGGGTGGCGCGGGCTGTTGGATGACGCCGAGCACAGCGCCTACGACAAGGCGCTCACCACGTACACCCGCGCGCCCGGCCCGTCCTCGCGCGTGGTGGTGGTGGCCATCGACCAGTCGAGCCTGGATGAGATGGGCCGTGATGAGCAGTACCGCCGCAACTTCGGCATCTGGCCCTTCAGTCGCAACCTGTGGGCGCGCGTGGTGGAGGAGCTGAAGGCACGCGGCGCGCGCGCGGTCCTCTTCGACGCGGTGATGCAGGAGGCCTCCACCGACGAGGCCATGGACCTGTCGTTCGCGCAGGTGCTGCGCGACACGCACCTGCCCTTCTACCTGGGCCTCTCCACCCATGGCTCGGCGCTCCCGCTGCCGCGCGCGGAGGCCACGGCGCCCCAGCCCGTCGCGCCCCCCCCCGCGCCCACCGAGTCCGCGCCCGTCCAGGCCGTACCCGCCGGCGACGAGGAGTTCACCGACACGCCCGAGCCCACGACGCCCGCCGTAACGCCCGAGGAGCTGGCCCGAGCCCTGGCCTTCCCGGCGCGGCGCGACGACGCGCGGCTCTTGCCCACGCTGGAGTACGCAGCCAGTGATGGGGCTCGACGCATGCGCTACCCCGTGCCGCCCATCCCCGCCCTGGTCGGCGCGGCGAGCGGCTTCGGCCTGGTGGACACAGAGGTGGACGCGGACGGCTTCATGCGGCGCACGCGCTTCGCGTACACGGATGGCATCAACACCTACGCCACGCTGCCGACGCGGCTCGCCGCGGACCTGCTGGGCGCGAAGGAAGTGCGGCTGTCGGGGCGCATGCTCACGCTCGGCGAGCGTCACTTCCGGGTGGACGCGGATGGCAGCGCGGCAATCGACTATGGCGGCGCGATGCACGAGCGCTTCCAGTTGGTGCGTCTGGTGGATGTGCTGGAAGACTGGGCGCGACGCCAGCAGGGCCAACCGTCGCGACTGCCTTCGGACACCTTCACCGGGAAGGTGGTGGTGCTGGGCGGCACCGCGCTGGGCGTCAACGACATCAAGGCCACGCCCTTCTCCGCCGCCGAGCCGGGGCTGGTGAAGCAAGCCGCCGTGGTGGATGCGCTGCTGGGCGGCGCGTTCATCACCCGCGCGGCGCCCTGGGTGGACCTCACCGTCACCTTCCTGGTGGCACTGGTGTCCGCGGTGCTGCTGATGACCGCGCGCTGGACGCCGCTGGAGGTGCTCTGGCCCGTGGCCATCTTCTTCGGGCTGCACCTGGTGATGGGGCTCTTCCTGCGCACCGCGCACACGCACGTGCTCACCGCGATGCCCTCCCTGGCGGGCGTGGGCGCCAGCGTGGGCGCGCTGGCCTTCAATCACTTGCTGGCCAACCGCGAGGCCGAGTTCATCCGGCAGACGTTCAGCCGCTTCATGGACGCGCGGCTGGTGGACCAGATGCTGAAGGGGCACCAGCTCCCGCGGCTGGACGGCGAGAACAAGGAGATCACCGCCTTCTTCAGCGACATCCGCGGCTTCTCCACCTTCAGCGAGCGCTTCAAGGAGGACCCCCGCGCGCTGGCGCGAATCCTCAACACGTACCTGACGCGGGTGACGAACGCGCTCCTGCGCGAGGGCGCGTGCCTGGACAAGTACATCGGCGACGCGGTGGTGTGCCTCTTCGGCGCGCCCATGGCGCAAGCGGACCACGCGGTGCGCGCTTGCCGAGGAGCGCTGGCCGCGAAGGCCGAGGTGGACGCGCTGCGGGAAGAGTTCCGCGCCAGGGGCCTGCCGGACGTCTACACGCGCATCGGCGTCAACAGCGCGGTCAACTTCGTGGGCAACTTCGGCAGCGAGCAGCACTTCAGCTACACGGCCATTGGTGACGGGATGAACCTGGCGGCGCGGCTGGAGGGCGCGAACAAGGCCTACGGCTCGCTCATCATGATTGGCCCGCGCACCTATGAGCTGGCGCGCGAGCACATCGAGGTCCGCGAGCTGGACCGCGTGCGGGTCGCCGGCAAGACCGAAGCCGTCACCGTGTACGAGCTGCTGGCCCTCAAGGGCGGATTGAGCGCGCCGATGCGGCGCACGGTGGAGGGCTACCACGCGGCGCTCGCGCTCTATCGCGAGGCGCGCTTCGCGGACGCGGTCACCGCGCTCGAGGCGTTGCGGCGCGAGGCCCCCGAGGACGGGCCCACGAAAGCGCTGCTGGAGCGCTGCCGCGAGTACTTGGAAAACCCACCCGCGGTGTTCGACGGCGTGGCCAACCTGGAGAAGTGACGCCGTCCTGGCGTTGGGGGTCGTGATGCGGATGCGATGGAAGGCAGGCGTGGTGCTGCTGGCGCTGGGGGCGCCCGCCCTCGCGCTGGCGGTGAGTCCCGGCGGTTCGTTGTACGTGAAGGCCAAGAACACCCGGGTGATGAAGAGCCCGTCGCCCACGGCCGACGCGGTGGTGGTGCTCCAGCCCGGGCAGCAGGTGGTGTGGAACGGCGCGGAGCCCTCCAACAAGCAGTGGCACAAGGTGACGGCGCCGGGCGGCAAGCAGGGCTTCGTCTTCCAGACCAACCTGTCCACCACGCCGCCGCGCATGGAGCTGGTGGCCAAGGACGGCAACGCGCGCCAGGTGGACCCCGCGGCGTTCGTCGCCAGCGGCGCGGCGGTGAAGGCCCTGAGCCCCGGCGCCGAGCAGTACAGCAAGGAGAAGGGCGGCGACTACGCCCAGTCCGCCGAGCAGCTCAAGCAACTGGAGAAGCTGGCGCGCGACATCAAGCCCGCGGCCATCGCCAGGCACGTGACGGACGCGGAGCTGTTCCCCGTGGTGGGCGGCAGCGAGGTCGCGGGGGCCTCGGGCAGCTCGGCCGCGAAGAAGAAGGGGGGTGCGCGATGAGTCGCCACCTGTCGGTCATCGTCGCGGCGGTCCTCGGCGGGGCCTCGGCGGGCTGCGCCAACATCGCGCTCAACTCGAGCGCCCTGTCGAGCGGCAGCGCGTTCGCGGGCCGCGTGATGGAGAACGGCGCCAAGGCGGTGCACGACGCGAGCAAGTGCAATGCGTTCAAGGTCGAGCCGGCGGTGAAGGAGGAGTACGCGCTGGGCGGCGCGGTGGCCGTGCATTGGGTGCAGCGAGGCGGTGGGCTGCGCCTCAAGGGCAGCGGAGAGCCCGAGGTGAACGTCTACCTCAACACCGTGGGAAAGAACCTCGCGGCCCAGTCGGAGCGCCCCACCTTGGAGTGGACCTTCGGCGTGCTGGCGGACTCGAAGAACTTCACCGCGCTGTCCTCGCCCGGCGGCTACGTCTTCGTCACGCACCGACTCCTGGCCGGCGTGCAGAACGAGGCCGAGCTGGCCGGCGTGCTCTCGCACGAGATTGCCCACATCGTGCTCAAGCACGCCATCCACCAGTACACGAGTTCGAAGGTGAGCCTGTGCAAGGCGCTCGCGGTGGGCAATGCGGTGGGCGGCGCGCTCCTCCCCCCGGCCGTGGTGAGCACGGTGGTGTCGGGCGGTGACCACGGCACCCTGGACCTGGATGGCAACACGAGCCTCCTGGGCAAGCTGGCCGAGAAGACCATCGACCTGCTCGACAAGGGCAACAGCAAGGACGAGGAGTTGGAGGCGGACCGCATGGCCGCCCAGCTCATGATGTCCGCGGGCTACGACCCGCGGGCCTTCGTGAGCCTCCTCAAGCGCACGGACGAGGGCGGCGGCGTCTTCGCCAACCACCCCAAGCGCGACGACCGGGTGGAGAACATCGAGGACTACCTGAAGCAGGTGCGCGCGACGGAGGGGAAGCAGGAGTTCGCGGGCCTCACCACGCAGGGACTCAAGAGCCCGCCCCTGCCTCACGAGGTCACCGCCCAGCAGGGCGGGGTCGCGCGAGATACGAAGTAGGACGGCCGCGTCGCCGGGCCGTCCGCGTGCGCGTCAGCGCGCGGCGGCCTGGCTGAGCGCCCGGTGCACGGCCTCCAGCGCCTTGCGGGCCTCCAAAAGCTCGGCGCGCTCGGAGGTGAGCGAGGCCACCTGCTGCGCGAGCACGTCGCGCTCGCCCTGGAGCGTCTCCACGGCGCGGCGCAGGGACGCGGACTCGTCCTTGGCGCCCTCCAGCTCCGAGGCGAGGCGCTCCTCTTCGGCGAGGCTGTCCGCCAGCGCCTGCTTGCCGCGGACCACCTCGACCTCCAGGCCCTCGTGCTCCTTCGACGCGGCCTGGAGTGCCTGACGCGACTCCTGGAGGGACAAGAGCGCCTCGTCGCGCTCGCCCTCCAGCGCGGCCAGCTCGCGCTCCAGGTCGGCCAGCAGCTTCACGCGGCCTTCCATCTCCGAGGACAACCGGCGCGCCTCGTCCATGCGCAGGCGGGCTTCCTCGGTGGCCTTCTCGGCCTGACGGCGCGAGGCCTCCAGGTCCTGCGTGAGGGTGAGGTTGAGCGCCTTCACCCGCGTCAGCTCGGCCTGCAGGGTGGTGATGCGCTCCACCGCGCGCTGGCCGGCCTCCGCCACCGTGGCGGGCAGCGGCTCCGGGCGCGGGTTCTCGCGCACCGCCTTGAGCCGCGCCTTGAGCCGCTCACGCCTCGAGTCCGCGTCCAGGGCCTCCTCGCGCGGCGCGGCGGGCTGCTGCACCTCCACCTCCGCGGGCGGCGCCTCGGTCCGGGCCACCGTCTCGACACGGGCGGTCACAGCGGTTTGCGCGGGAGCGAAGGTCATCATGGGCGCGACCTCGGGGACGGCGGGCGGAGCAGGCACGACCGGATGCGCTTCAGCGGAGCCCCAGGCTGGGGCGGGCGCGGCATACGCCATCGGGGGCTCGGGCTCGGCCAGCATCGAGGGCGGCGGCGACGCGAACGTGACGGCCATCTCTCGCGCCGGGGCCGCCTCGCGCTCCCAGGTAGGGGCGACGGCGACGGGCTCCTGCCAGGGCGTCTCGGGGACCTCCCACGACTCGGCGGCCGTGGGCGGAGATACCAGCGCGGACAGCGCGTGGGCCACGGGCGCGGGCATCGTCGGCGCGGGGGCGGCGGGCTCGGCGGCCCGGGTCAGCAGGGCGGACGGCACGGCCGGCGCGCGCAGGGCGGCCTCCATCGCCTCGGCGGCGGTGGGGCGCGGGGCG